>NZ_MUGW01000029.1 GCF_002217285.1 Flavobacterium hercynium
ATCTTTCAATCTTTCAATCCAAAAATCTAAAAATCCAAAAATCTAAGCAAGTCTAAGTAAGTCTAACAATCTAAGCAAGTCTAAAAAAACTTTCTTATCCTACATTAAGTGGAGACAATATTTTATCGAATATATTTGTATAATAAACTATTGACTATGAAACTTGAATTCTTAATACTCGGAAAAAACGAATCTATTTTGCCTATTTTGCTTCGTCTTGTAAACGCAGACGAAAATTGGAATGCAATTGCTTTTACTGATGAACATCTGGCACAGGAACATTTTTTAAACAACAAAATCGATATGGTTTTGCTGAGTTCTGCAATCGAAGATCATGTTGAAAAAGAATTCACTTCGTTTTGCCTAAAAAACAATCCCGATGTTGAAGTTATTGAACACTTTGGCGGAGGCAGCGGTTTGCTAAGATCTGAGATTCTGCACAGGTTACACCTCAAAGGAAAGTTATAGCGGTATGCCTTTTTCTTTAAATAGAATCTCTACATTTACAGTCAATTAAACGATAAATCTAATGCAAATAGAAAAGAAATATTCTGTTGCTATTTATCCTTCATCAGACGTTATACACGCTGTACGTGTGATGAAAAACCATTTAAAGTCTAAAATTGACTGGTACAATAGTTGCAATTCTGTTGCGCACATAACCATTTGTGAGTTTACAACAACGGAAGCCGAAGTGGAAAAAATTAAACAGCGACTTTTTAAAATCTGTGATACTTTTTCTCCTTTTCAAGTATACTTAGACCATTTTAGTGCTTACGAAAATGGCGCGTTTTTCATTGCTCCTACTGCTGATTCAACCCTGCAGCTAAAACCCATAATGAAAAAAACGCAGGAAGCTTTGAAAATTTCTAACCTAAAGAAAAGCAACGATCCTCATATTTCTATTGGGCGACGATTAAATCCCGAAAACCTCAAAATTGCTTCACAGCTTTTTACCACCATTGACATTGATTTTGTATGTGATGCTATTGTATTACGAGAATTAGATCCCGATAAAAAACAATTTTTTATAATCGATACTTTTACCTTCAACAGTAATACGCAAGAAGAATTTGTACAGGGAAGTTTGTTTTAATTAAAGTGGTGCATTCACCCAGTAATTGACAAATAATTTTTAAGTAAAGTCTTTCAGTAATTCATGAATTCCTGACAAAAAAAATAAATACCTAATTTTTTAGTACATTTGAATTTTACAAATTTCACTTCTATGAAATCCCTTGATTCATTTTACAAAGACATTACCAACGGTTCTATTATCGAACCAACCTCTTTATTACCTGGCGACATTAAAAAAGAGATTGGGCATTTCAACATCTTTGATATAAAAGAAATTTTAGAGCGTTTGCATGGCAAATCGGTAATGCCTTATGACCGCAGGGCATATTACAAAATCAGCTTGATAAAAGGTAAAAACCGAGCGGAGTATGCTGATAAAATTATCGATATCGAAAAACAGGGACTTCTGTTTGCTACACCAAAAATTCCATATAACTATCTTCCGCAAGACACAAATCAAGGTGGGCAATTTTGCGTGTTCACCAGCGAATTTCTATCTAAAAACAAAAGCGGAATCGATTTGGACGAACTTCCTATTTTTGCTTCAGACGGTTATCCTATTTTTCAGCTTACAGATGAAGAAGTTGTTGAAGCTGAATTGATTTTCAACAAAATACAAAAAGAAATTAACTCTGATTATGTTTACAAATACGATTTAATTCGAAATTATGTCGCAGAGCTAATTCACTTTGGACAAAAATTACAACCTATAACAGCACTTTATTCAAAGCATAATTCCGGAGCGAGAGTTTCGTCCTTGTTTGCTGAATTATTAGAAAGACAATTTCCTATTGAATCAACCAATCAGCGATTAGAACTAAGAACGGCTAAAGATTTTGCAGAACGATTATCAGTTCATGTAAACCACCTCAATAAAGTATTAAAAGAGAATACCGGAAAAACAACTACAGAATTAATCAGCACCCGATTAACAAACGAAGCTAAAATTTTGCTCAAACAAACAGATTGGAATATCTCCGAAATCGCTTATTCTCTGGGCTTTGAAGAATTAGCGCATTTTTCGAACTTCTTTAAAAAACAAACCACTTACACGCCTTTAGCTTTTAGGAGCTAGTTTCGGATTTTAGATTTTAGATTGCAGATTTTAGATTGCTAGATTATTAGAATGTTAGATTTTTGGATTAAAAGATTAAAAAGTCTCAGAATCTTAAAGTCTAACAATCTAACTATCTAAGAAGTCTAACTATCTAATAATCTAAAATTGAATTTGAATTTCGCAAACATCGGTTTGAAATTTACAATTACCCGCCTTTACTTCGTTCCTACCTTTGTCTTATCAAATTAAAAGATCGAAAAACATGAATTTATCAAACAACAAAATTCTAATAACAGGTGGCGCAAGTGGTATTGGACTAGGGCTAACGGAAAGATTCATTAAGGAAAACAACACTGTCATTATTTGTGGCAGACGCGAATCTGTTTTAAATGAAGTGAAAGCGAAATTTCCAACCGTAATTACAAAAGTATGTGACTTGGCAATTGAAGCGGAACGTGTGGCGCTTTACGAATGGATCGAAAAAAATCATAGTGATCTAAATGTTTTAGTAAACAATGCGGGAATTCAAAAATGGGTTTCGGTTGCTGATGAGGATTTTTACCAGAGTATGAAAGCAGAACTTGCTACTAATATTGAAGCTCCGCTACATTTAACTTCGCTTTTTATTCAATTACAATCGCTTACAACCGTAATGAATGTAACGTCTGGACTGGCATTATCTCCTTTTGCTAAAGTTCCCGTATATTCTGCTACGAAAGCATTCTTCCGCTCGTTTACAATCTCGCTTCGTCATATATTGAAATCAAAAAACATTGAAGTAATCGAAATTATTCCACCAGCATTAAACACAGATCTTGGAGGCATCGGATTACATGACGCACATCCGAGTGTAAGTGATTTTATCGTATCTATTTTCGAACAACTAAAAGAAGGAAAAGATGAACTAACTTTTGGAACAAGCGCAACAAGAATAAACGCAAGTGTCTCAGAATTAAAAGCATCTTTCAACGCATTACATTCCAATTAGGCAATTAGTTAAATGTAAGATGTTAAATGTGAAATCGCAAAATATTTACTTTTCGCAATTAACATTTTACTTTTCACAATTCACAATTCACAACTAACAATTCACAATTAACAATTAAATATAAAATGGCAGTAAATACAAAAATAGCCTTAGTTACCGGAGGAAGCAGAGGTTTAGGAAAAAACATGGCAATTGCAATTGCAAAAAAAGGAATTGACGTAATTATTACGTACAACAGCAAAAAAGAAGAAGCAGATTTGGTAGTTAAAGAAATTGAAAGTCTTGGACAAAAAGCAGCTTCATTACAATTGAACGTGGCAGATGCAGGAACTTTTGATTCGTTTTTAGAACAGGTTTCACAGGCATTAAAAAACACCTTTAAAACAGACAAATTCGATTTCTTAATCAACAATGCAGGAATTGGAATTTACAATTCTTTTGCTGAAACAACTGAAGCAGAATTTGATCAGTTGACTAATATTCAGTTCAAAGGACCTTTTTTCCTTACTCAAAAAGCATTGCACAGCATCAACGATGGTGGCGGAATCATTAATATTTCGACTGGTTTGGCTCGTTTTTCTTTCCCTGGATATGCGGCTTATGCGGCAATGAAAGGTGCTATTGAAACTTTAACTAAATATCAGGCAAAAGAATTAGGAGCAAGAAAAATTAAAGTAAATGTGGTTGCGCCGGGCGCTATCGAAACCGATTTTGGTGGTGGTGCCGTTCGTGATAATGAGCAATTAAACCAACATATCGCATCGATTACGGCTTTAGGACGCGTTGGATTACCGGATGATATTGGCGGAGTTGTTGCGTTTTTATGTACTGAAGAAGCACGTTGGGTAAACGCACAACGTATTGAAGTTTCAGGCGGAATGATGTTATAATAAAAACAAAACCCGGCATCGTTATAAAAAACGTGTCGGGTTTGTTCATCCAAATAAATTTGAATTAGTAAGCATCGTTAATCACTGATGGAAAAATATTCCGGACGTGATTTTATTTTTTAAACCGATCTGAAAGTTCTCTTTTATAAGTAATTCCAATTGGTATTTTTTCTTTTTTAATGCTTACAAAATCCTTTTCTGTACCCTCAATTTTATCCAGCGCTACAATATACGATTTATGAATGCGCATGAAGTTTTTTTCGGGAAGACATTTCTCTAATTCACTTGTCGTAATAGAAGCTAGGTAAGTTCGTTTGGTTGTATGAATCTTTACGTAGTTTCCAAAACTTTGTGCAAACAATAACTGATCTAGTTCAAGCTCAATAAAATAACCGTCTACTTTTACAGATACTGAATTTATTACTTCTTCTGCTTGTTGGGTTTTTAAATTTTCTGTTTCAAAAAAACGGTCCACTGCTTTTAGAAATCTGGGGAAATAAATTGGCTTCAATAAATAATCGATCACACCGTAGTCATAACTTTCTAATGCAAATTCAGAATAAGCTGTTGTTAGGATAGTTTTAGGATGTTTTGGCAGAATCTTTAGCAATTCCATTCCTGAAATTTCGGGCATGTTGATATCCAAAAACATCAAATCGACTTTGTTCTCCCGAAGATAATTCATGGCTTCGATACCATTGTATCCCTGAAAAACCAAATCTAATTGTGGATTTTGTTTGATGTAATTGACCAACACATAATGTGCAGCAGGTTCATCATCAACAATAATACATTTTTTGGATTCTCTCATTAAAGGAATTTTTTCAATTGCAATTTCAAGTCAACGATATACGTATTATTATCCTCTTGAATGTCTAACTTATAGTCTTTACCATAAATTAAATTTAAACGTTCAATGGTATTTTTTAAACCGATTTTAGTTGAAACTACATCTATTTTTTTTGTCGGAATGGAATTGACAACATGCAAATGCAATAAACCATTTTCGACTGTAACAAAGATACGCACAAAACATTTTTCGATAGCACAAGTTCCGTGTTTGAAAGCATTTTCTATAAAAGCAATCAACAACATAGGCGAAACCTTATACAAGTTTTCATTATCGATTTTACAATCATAGGTTATATCGCAACGATAGCCTACACGCTCCTTTTCCAGTTGCACGTAACTGTTTATAAATTCAAGTTCGTCTTCTAAAGAAACACATTGTTTGCTGTTACTTTCTAATTGATAACGCATTAACTGCGAAACTTTCATGATCAGATCCGGTGTACGATCCGGAAACTCAAGACTTATTCCGTAAAGCGTATTAAAGGTATTGAATAAAAAGTGTGGATTTAATTGTCCTTTCAGCGAATTCAATTGCATTTGATTGAACAACAAGGCTTCGTCTGTTTGTTTTTTATGAATTCTGTAGAACTTAAAAACAATAATTGGACTTAAAATGCAAACCAACGTCCCCAGTACACTCGCTAATTGATACGTATAACTGCGTTGGTGTGAATTCTGATACAATCGGCAGGTACTAAACATCTCCAGCATCATCACTTCGTACAATACGATAGAGAATGCAACTACTCCAAAAAGTGTTAGAAAAATATACGTAAGCGGTTTTTGGGTTTTGAATAAGATGGGTAATAAAAAGAAGCGATTGAATTGTGCATGCATGTATAAAATGAAGTAGAAAAACAGACCCATTAAGATAGATGCCATAGAACTAAATAACATCCAGTCATTCTTTAGTGTATAAATTGTAAAGGAAAAAAGAATAACGGCAATTTCCTGCCACCATTTGTTATCCAATATGTTATCAAATTTTTTACTCATTTTTAATACTTAAATAGTTTACAAAGTACGAACAAATATTTAATTATCATTTCCATTAAATGACCAATTCAATTCATCATTTATTACTGCAGTATATCATTTAAGATGACTTTTATCAGCCAAAGAGAAATATTTTTGTTCATCATTATACACCACGAAATTTTATGTGTCTGAAAAAAATTACTTTACTATTTTTTCTGATTATTGGCTCTGGTAGTTATGCTCAAACCCTGTCTTTAAAAGAAGCAGTAAAAACAGGTCTTGAAAACTACGGTTCCATTAAATCGAAAAACAACTACACCAATGCCTCTCGAGAAAACTTAAAACAATCTCGCAGAGACTATTTACCTAATCTAAACCTATCTGCACAACAAGATTACGGAACTGTAAACGGACAAAACGGACCGCTTTATGGTTTTGGAGGACTTGGTGTGGCATCATCGGGATTACCACTACCGCAACAAAACTGGAACTCTGCCTTTGGAGCGCTTTATCTGGTAAACATGAACTGGGATTTCTTTACTTTCGGAAAAGCTCAGGAAAAGATCAATTTGGCTAAAGTAGACCTTCAGGCCAAAGAAAAAGATCTGAAGCAAGAGAAATTTCAGCAGGAAATTAAAATCTCAGCTGCTTATTTAAACCTTTTAGCGAGTCAGAGATTGCTTATTTCACAAAAAAAGAACTTAGATCGTGCCGAAGTTTTTAAAAGGACTGCCGTAGTACGTGTCAAAAACGGATTGCTTGCCGGCGTAGATTCTACCTTGGCTACAGCCGAAGTGTCTAAAGCAAAAATTGCACTGAATCTTGCGAAGAACTTCGTTAAGGAACAAAACAACAAATTGGTTGATTTGATGGGTGTTGCTCCACAGGATTTTGCAACCGATACGCTTTTTGTCAATGACATTCCTAAAGCCTTGTTAACGGCTGAAAGAACGAGTGATAGTCTTCATCCGTTGCTTCAATTGTACAAAACAAAAATCGATTACAGCAATCAACAGGCTAACTTGTACAAACGTTTTTATTATCCAACAATGACTGCTTTTGGTGTTTTGCAAACCAGAGCATCGGGATTTGATGCTGCGTACGCAACCGATCAGACTGCTTTTACTCGAAATTATGTTGATGGTGTAAATCCGGATCGTACTAATTATTTAGTGGGAATTGGAATTACCTGGAACCTGACTACGCCGTTTAGAATGAGCAAACAGGTTAGCGCCCAAAAATATGTGTCGCAAGCTTTGCAGGAAGAATACAATCAGGCGGACAGAGAATTAAAATCACAGCTTAATTTTGCCGAGGATAAAATAAAAATTACACTCGAGAATTATGCCGAAGCGCCTATTCAGGTTAGTGCTGCCCAAAAAGCATATTTGCAAAAATCAACTTTATACAAAAACGGATTAACAGATCTTACTGATTTAACACAAATTATGTACACTTTAAACCGTGCCGAAATAGATCGCGACATTGTTAACAATAATGTATGGCAATCGTACTTACTAAAAGTCGCTGCAACAGGCAATTTTGACTTATTTATAAATGAATTTTAATTATAGATCCTAATGAATTTAATACGTTTTGCACTCCGCAAACCCATCTCGATCTTAGTATTGGTTGCAGGTTTGTTCTTTTTCGGAATTGGGGCCATCAAGGACATTAAGGTAGACATTCTGCCAAAAATGAACTTACCAGTCATTTATATTGCTCATCCGTTTGGAGGTTACACACCTGACCAGATGGAATCTTATTTTGCCAAAACTTACGTCAACATTTTACCGTTTGCTAATGGTGTAAAATCTGTTGAAACTAAAAATATTCAGGGGTTAATGATCATGAAATTAACCTACTATGAAAATACTAACATGGCGCAGGCTGCTGCTGAGTTAAGTTCGCTTTCGAACAGAATTCAGGCGGCTTTTCCTCCGGGAACACAGCCTCCGTTTATTATTCGTTTTGATGCTTCTTCTCTACCAATCGGACAATTGGTTTTGAGCAGTAAAATACGTTCAAACAATGAATTACAGGATTTAGCCAACGTATATGTACGTGCTTCCTTTACTTCGATTCCTGGTTTATTATCTCCGGCACCCTTCGGCGGAAGCCCAAGAACAATTGAGGTTAATGTTGATCCGGATTTATTGCGTTCGCACAATATGACACCCGATCAGGTTGTAGAAGCGATTCGTGTAAACAATCAGACTGCTCCATCCGGAAATGTTAGAATTGGTGATGTCAATTATATTACACCTACCAACAATACAATCAAAGAAGTTAAGGATTTTGAAAAAATTCCGTTATTCAAAGGCGGAGTTCAAAACTTAACTTTAGGCGATGTTGCCAGCGTAAAAGATGGTGCTGATATTACAGCAGGTTACGCACTTGTAAACGGAAAACGTTCGGTTTATATTAGTATCGCAAAAGCAGGAGACGCTTCAACCTGGGATGTAGTTCAGAAACTTAAAAGTGAATTACCAAAAATTCAAAGTACACTTCCTGAGGACGTGCAATTATCATACGAATTTGACCAATCGGTTTATGTAATTAACTCCGTAAAAAGTTTAATTACAGAAGGTATCATTGGAGCTGCATTAACCGGATTAATGGTTTTGCTTTTCCTTGGTGACAGACGTGCTGCGTTAATTGTAATTCTAACTATTCCTATTTCGATTATTTCGGGTGTTTTATTCCTTAAATTATTCGGACAGACGATTAATTTAATGTCTTTGAGTGGACTGGCTTTAGCGATCGGGATTTTGGTTGATGAAAGTACCGTAACGATAGAAAACATTCACCAGCATCTCGATATGGGAAAACCCAAGGCACTCGCCATTTGGGATGCCTGTCAGGAAATTGCATTGCCTAAATTATTAATTCTGCTTTGTATACTTGCCGTGTTTGCTCCGGCCTTTACGATGGTCGGAATTCCGGGTGCGTTGTTTTTACCTTTGGCTTTAGCAATTGGTTTTTCTATGATTATTTCGTTTTTATTATCTCAGACCTTTGTTCCTGTAATGGCAAACTGGTTGATGAAAGCGCATCCAAAACATGATCACGCTCCAAATATCACAGATGATGAAGCAGAGTTTAACGCTTGCGGATTAACGCCTGAGTCTGAAAAGGAACTGATCACACAGAAAAAAGCGATGATCGAAAAAGAAGATAGTAATAACGACGGAAAGGTGGATCTTTTCGAGCGTTTCAGGCTTCGCTTCATGAAAACCTTAGATCGTTTGTTTCCTTATAAAAAAGTGGCAGGATTAACGTATTTAATTGTGATAACGGCATTTGCGGTGGTATTTATTTCTTTTATTGGTAAAGATGTATTTCCAAAAGTAAATTCAAGTCAGTTTCAGTTAAGAATGCGCGCTCCTGACGGAACCCGTTTAGAACGAACGGAAGAAAAAGCAATTGTTGTTTTAAAGGAATTAGAAAAAATGGTGGGTAAAGAACACATTGGAATTTCTTCTGTATATGTTGGACAACACCCTTCGTTATTCTCCATCAATCCAATTTATTTGTTTATGGCAGGTTCGCATGAGGCTGTTTTTCAGGTAAGTTTAAAAGAATATCATGTTGATATGGATGACTTTAAGGATGAATTTAGAGAGCGCCTTAAAAAAGTAATGCCCGATGTAAAAGTTTCGTTTGAGCCAATCGAACTTACCGATAAAGTTTTAAGTCAAGGTTCGCCTACTCCAATCGAAATTCGAATTGCAGGAAAAGATAAAAAACGAAATGAATTGTATGCCAATCAAATTGTAGACAAGCTTAAAGCGATATCTTATTTTAGAGATGTGCAGATTGGTCAGCCTATTCATTATCCGGCTATGAATATTGATATTGACAGAACACGTGCTGCGGAATTAGGTGTTGACATGAATGATATTTCAAGATCGCTTGTGGCATCAACATCATCATCACGTTATACGGAAAAAAATATGTGGATTGATGAAAGAGCGGGATTATCCTATAACGTTCAGGTTCAGGTTCCACTAAATCAAATGAAAAGTAAAACTGATATTGGAGAAATTCCGGTATTAAAAAACTCGCTTCGTCCTGTTTTGAGTGACGTTGCCAAAATTACACCCGGATTTGTAAGTGGTGAAAATGACAATTTAGGGGCTATGCCATACATTACCGTTACAGCAAACATTAGCCAAACCGATTTAGGTACGGCTGTGAAAGATGTGGATGCGACTATAAGTTCACTAGGTGAATTACCTCGTGGATTGTTCATCACACCTATTGGAATGAGTAAGGTATTGAGCGAAACATTAAGTAGTTTGCAGGTAGGGTTATTGGTTGCCATATTTGTGATCTTCTTAATGTTAGCCGCTAATTTTCAATCTTTCAAGGTTTCATTGGTTATTCTAACTACGGTTCCGGCGGTTGTTTTAGGAGCGCTTTTGATGCTGACTTTAACCGGTTCAACGCTAAACTTACAATCGTACATGGGAATCATCATGTCTGTTGGAGTTTCGATTGCAAATGCCGTTTTATTGGTTACCAATGCTGAACAGCTTCGAAAAATAAACGGAAACGCTTTAGAATCAGCACGAGAAGCAGCAGCGTTGCGTCTTCGTCCGATTATTATGACCTCAGTTGCGATGATTGCGGGAATGTTGCCAATGGCGATTGGACATGGCGAAGGAGGCGATCAGGTTTCGCCTTTGGGTAGAGCTGTAATTGGAGGACTATTATTTTCGACATTTGCCGTTTTACTTATTCTCCCACTTATCTTTGCATGGGCACAGGAAAAAACAACAACACAGTCTGTTTCTTTAGATCCTGAGGACGAAGAAAGCATTCATTATATCTCATCATTAAAATCATAAAATGAATATGAAAAATAAAATAGTACAATCAACGGCTCTATTCTTTGTAGCCTTACTTATACTAAGCAGTTGTAATTCTAAAAAAGAAGAAACGGTTACAGCGGCCATCGAACCTAAAGTAGAAACATTTTCGTTAGAGAAAGAAAAACTGACGACAGAGTTACGTTTACCAGCCGAGTTAACAGGTTTTCAACAAGTAGATTTATATGCTAAAGTAAGCAGTTTTGTAAAATTGCTTAAAGTTGATATTGGAACTAAAGTAAAAAAAGGACAGCTTTTAATTGTTTTGGAAGCGCCTGAAATTAGTTCTCAATTGGCTGCAGCCGAATCAAGATTGAAATCTATGGAAGCTATTTACACGACCAGCAAAAGTACTTACAACCGTATTTACGAAACGAGCAAGGTTGAAGGAACAATTTCTAAAAATGATCTGGAAATGGCAAACGGAAAGAAAAATTCTGATTACGCACAATACCAGGCAGCAGTTGCCGCCCATAAAGAAATATCAATCATGAGAGGTTATCTTGAAATCCGTGCTCCTTTTGATGGTGTTGTTGCTGCAAGAAATGTCAATTTAGGCGCTTTTGTGGGACCTACAGGAAAAGGTTCCGATTTGCCATTATTAACGATTCAACAACAAGATAAATTGCGTTTAGCAGTTTCTATTCCGGAACTGTATACAGGTTATTTACACAATGGTGATGAAATGAGTTTTAACGTAAAATCATTACCGGAAACGTTTAAAGCTACAATTCAGAGAATGTCCGGTGCTCTTGATTTAAAATTACGTTCAGAAAGAGTCGAAATGGATGTACATAATACAAAAGGAAACTTATTACCGGGAATGGTAGCCGAGGTTTTATTACCGCTTAATGCGAAAGACAGCACGTTTGTAATTCCAAAATCAGCATTAGTGAATTCAGCAGAAGGTACTTTTGTTATTAAAGTAGTAAACCATAAAGCAGCCCGAGTTGATGTAAAACGAGGAAGAGAAATCGACAATAAAGTTGAAATTTTTGGCGATTTAAACCTGAAAGATAAACTGGTAAAAATTGCCAGCGAAGAAACTAAGGAAGGCGATATCATAAACGAATAACCTGCGTTTAGCCTTCATTTTAGTGATTACCAAAACTGTACGCAATTATTTGCGGCTTTTTAAATCATTATGATTTAAATGCAAATCAAATTCACCTTGAAGGACAGCACGCTGATAACATGCTGTCCTTTTTTTATTGCAGATTTTAGATTGTAGATTCCTCTAAATTTTAGATTTTAGATTGCAGATTTTAGATTCTGTAAATGGATAGTCTAACTTAAATATTCTAAAATCTAAAATTCTAAATCAACACTCCAACAAATCTAAAATCTAAAATCTGCAATCTAAAATCTATATCCCTAAACAGTCATCAGGAAAATTATTAATGATCAGAAAGCCATTTTGAATGTTGTCTGTTTTTTCAATAAGCTTTAGCAAATTAATAGTGTAGCTGCCTTTAGTAAAATTAAGTTCTCTAATCTTTATGCCTGCGAGTCTGTGATGAGAAGGTAAAAGCATTTTTACACGCATGGTATCTTTTTTGTAAATGAAGTGATCAAAACTCTCCTCTAATTTACTGACAGTACCCGTCCATACATCTATTTCACCCGTCTTATTTTCTAAGTGAATGGTGTTAGTCGACATAGCGGCATTACCTTTTTTGAATACTTGTTTACCCTTGGCATACATGGATTGAATGTTGATCGTTGCACTCTCTTCTATCCCGGGCTGAGCTGCACAATTTGCAATATACAACAGAAAGAATATAGTAATTTTAATGACTTTCATAATAGCAATAATTAGTTTAGTTATACAAAATAGCACTTCCCTCTCAACATCAATATCAAGAGTTTCGCAGTATTATTTCTTCTATCATAAATAGAAGTTTATTTTGTGGTATTATGAAAAGAATGACCTTGCAGTAGATTAAATCAAATTGTTGTCAGGTCTAACAACATTGCAATTATTTTGGCTCGTTAACGTTAAAAGTTAAAAAGTCGATAACATGTACTTGTCCTTCATCGTAAAAAGTTTTGTTGGCAATATCCTGAATGTCTTCTTTCCTCATCATAATCATGCGTGTACCATCGCTTTTTCGAATAGCATCACCATAATTCTTTAACTGGAAATGTTCAAAATTTATACTGATATAACGCGGGGAACTTGTCATATAGTTTCCAACCGAATCGTTATAACAAACATCATCACTATCATTCACCATAAATGAAGCGTTGTTTTTTCTGTTGTCGTATATCCAGACACTCCCATCTGTACGACACGTTAAATCTACTTCTCCAACTGATTTTCTCATATTACATCACAATTAATGTAGCATCTTCTTGAATACTACCGTTATACAATTAAATTTTTCGTCGAGGCATTACTATTTGATGACACACAAATAGTAATCGATTTTACATCTTTTAAAAGTGCAATTTTAAATCACAGCGAGACAGATTACTATAGAACTTTATCAATCATTTAGGGGATATGATTGCGTAATTTGAAATCTATTTCTTATTTAATATTTAGATTGTAAAAAATCAATACATAAAATAATAATATATTTCAGTAAAAATACCGTCAAAATATATCAACATAAGACATATTTTTAATTGCAAAAAAAGATTGTTTAGAACAAAAATATACAAACTAAACAATTGATAATCAATACAAAACACATGAAACACATACACTAAAAATACAAAATATTAAAATCAGATTTTAATTGCATTTCAAAATAAAACGTCTCATAATAAGTTTTTAACCAAAAATAAGGTGAAAATTCTGTAAAAAAAATCTCTTTTCCTGCTCTGATAAAAATAGTAACATTTCATCTGAGTTCCAATAGCAATAATTACGCATATAAGATACAGTAAAACAACAAATTAGAATGATAAATCAAAATCTTATAAGACGAATAAAAAAATAATCAATAAAATAAAAACACATAAACAGCTTAAAATCAATTAATTGAATCCAATTTTAAATTCATTTATCATACGATAAGAAAAAATTATGATAAAAATATATTTTAATTTCAAAAAGCGCCATACATTTGCCTAACGGTGTTAAACAATTTAATACTCAATTAAAATGGCAAGTAAAGATCGTATTTTAAGACAAAAAGAAGAAACAAGAACTAATATTCTTGATGCTGCTTATGCTATCGTTAAAGAAGAAGGATGGCATGGTCTGAGTATGCGAAAAATTGCTGATAAAATTGAATACACTGCTCCTATCATTTACGAATATTTTTCTAATAAGGATGCTATCTTACAGGAACTAACCGGAAAAGGCTTTATAAAATTAGCGAAAGAACTTGAAAAAGCCAAAGCTAAGTTTGAAAAACCGGAAGAACAGTTAGAAGCTATGTGGATGGCTTATTGGGATTTTGCTTTCACAGATACCGAAATGTATCAGGTAATGTTTGGAGTGCAAATGAACTGTTGTTCACAACAATGCTCTGCTCAGGAAAAGCCTTATAAGCTGTTTACCTCTGTAATTGCTGAAATTATGAAAAACAGTAATCCAAGTAATGACGTAATTAAACAAAAATATTTCACCTTCTTTTCTGTTATTCATGGCTTGATCGCTATCAATATCATTAACAGAAGTGAAGTAATGGAAACGATTAACAATCAAATCCTAAAAGATGCGATTGGTGGAATAATCAAATCAATACAGTAAAAAAAATTTTCGTTTTTACTTAACAGTGATAAATGATTTAATACCTGTTTTTTTTTAAATTATAAACTAAGAAATTTGAATTATGAGTTATGTATTTTTAATTCAAAATATAATTATAATAAAGTGCGCTTAAGTACTTAACACTGTTAGGTTATTTAATTTTGTTTTGAGTAAGTCAAATAATTTTAAATAATACAAAAACTAACGATTACGAAACAATTTATGCTTTAAAGCTTAACACTGTTAGATAATTTAATTTAGTTTAATCTGAGTTATGAGTTATGAGTAAATACTAAAATATATGAAAATCTTTGTTTTCAAACTTAACACTGTTAATTTATTTAATAACGTTTAAAACAAACAACAAACAACAAACAACAAACGATTACACGATTAACCAAATAACCGATTAAACAACAATAACAAACAACCACCAACTAAAAAAAGCAATAAAAAAATGTCCAACAAATTAAAAACCAATCTAAAAATGAAAAATGTAATTATAACCAGTTTTATCCTTGCACTTATACTTAGCAGTTGTGCAGATAAATCACAAGCTCCTGCCCCTGCTGCACCGCTTTTACCGGTTTTAGCGGTTTCAAGCGCTAATACTATTACGGATACGGAATATCCGGCTTCGATTCAAGGAACTGTAGATGTAGAAATTCGTCCGCAAGTAAGCGGAAACCTTGATCGCGTATTGGTAGATGAAGGTGCTTATGTAACTAAAGGACAATCTTTATTTAAAATCAACGAACGTCCTTTTCGTGAGCAATTAAACAATGCATTGGCTAGTCTTCATGCTGCCGAAGCTGCTTTGATCAACTCACAATTAGAAGTTGACAAACTGACTCCGCTGGTGCAAAACAAAGTAGTTTCTGATTATCAATTGAAAACGGCTAAGGCTTCTCAGAAAATTGCTGCTGCCAACATTGAGCAGGCTAAGGCAATGGTAGAATCTGCCCGAATTAATCTAAGCTACACAAATGTGACAGCTCCAGTAAGTGGTTACATTGGAAGATTACCTAAAAAACAAGGAAGTCTTGTATCTGCAGCTGATATCGAGCCATTAACTAAACTTTCAGATGTACATGAAGTGTTTGTTTACTTCTCTTTAGGAGAAACTGATTTCATCAATTTTAAAGCACATTATACTGGAAATACAATTGGTGACAAAATCAAAAAATTACCTCCAGTAACTCTAATCCTTGCTGATAACAATGCTTACGAGAAATCAGGAAAAATTGACATGGTCGATGGTCAATTCGATAAAAACACGGGCGCTATTACGTTGAGAGCAACTTTCCCAAATGCTAACGGTACACTACGTTCCGGAAATACAGGAAAAATACGTTTAGGTCTTCAGCATGATGATGCTATTTTAATTCCACAATCAGCTACTGTTGAAATGCAAGATAAAATCTTTGTATTTACTGTAAACAATGAGAACAAGGTTAATAAAATGCCAATTATTGTTATCGGAAAAAGTGGTGTAAACTACTTAATCAGCGAAGGTGTAAAATCAGGAGATCAAATTGTGTTGAGCGGTATCGATAAACTTCAGGAAGGACAATTAATTCAGCCTGAGAAAGCAACTTCTAAAGTGGCTCAAATCATTAACAAAAAATAATTTTTACAAAAATGTTCAAAATATTTATACAAAGACCTGTACTGGCAACCGTTATCTCCATCTTGTTGGTGATATTAGGTGTACTTGGCCTAACAAAATTGCCTTTACAACAGTTTCCTGATATTGCACCACCATCTGTATTGGTAACGGCTGTTTATCCGGGAGCGAATGCAGAAACGGTTTTGCGTTCTGTTGCTCCTTCTCTTGAAGAATCGATAAATGGTGTTGAAAACATGACGTACATGAGTTCTACTGCCAGTAATGATGGTACGCTTGCCATTACCGTTTTCTTTAAACTGGGAACTGATGCCGATCAGGCTGCTGTTAACGTACAAAACAGAGTGGCACAAGCTACAAGCCAATTGCCTGCTGAAGTTGTACAACAAGGTGTAACTACTGCCAAACAACAAAATAGTTTTATCATGGCTATCGGTATGTATACAGAAGATGAAGCCAAATACGATCAGACTTTTGTTGCCAACTATGCTCAAATTAATATTATTCCGGAGATTAAACGTATTCCCGGAGTTGGTGCCGCCAGTATTTTTGGTGGTGTAAAAGATTACTCGATGCGAGTTTGGTTAAACCCAACTCAAATGTCTACTTATAATGTTACACCAAATGAGGTTATGGCAGCTATTCAGGACAAAAGTTTAGAAGCTGCTCCGGGTAAATTTGGAGAAAGAAGTAAAGAAGTTTTTGAATATGTAATTAAATACAAAGGAAAACTAACCAAACCAGAGGATTACCAAAACATAGCGATTCGCTCTAATGCTGACGGTTCTATCCTTCGTTTAAAAGATGTTGCCCGTGTAGAACTTGGTGCTTACTCTTACAACAGTTTAACCCGTTTGAATGGTAAAAAAGGAATTGTAATTGGTGTTATTCAGTTAGCAGGTTCTAATTCTAATGACATTCAGGTGGCGATTAACAAATTGATGGTTAAGGCTTCTAAAGATTTTCCTAGCGGAATTAAACACAATATTTTCTATAGTACAAAAGTTTCGCTGGATCAATCAATCGATCAGGTAAAACATACTTTATTAGAAGCCTTTATATTGGTTTTCATCGTGGTATTTATCTTCTTACAGGATTTTAGATCTACGCTTATTCCTGCAATTGCAGTTCCGGTTGCTATTTTAGGTACGTTCTTTTTCATGCAGTTATTTGGTTTCTCTATCAACTTACTAACTTTATTTGCCTTAATTCTGGCGATTGGTATTGTCGTCGATGATGCGATTGTAGTAGTTGAAGCCGTGCATGCTAAAATGGAGCATAAACATTTATCTCCTAAAATTGCAACGCATGAAGCAATGCACGAAATCACGGGTGCTATTATTTCGATTACGTTAGTAATGGCTGCTGTATTCCTACCGGTTGGTTTTATGGAAGGTTCAACTGGAGTATTCTATCGTCAGTTTGCGTTTACAATGGCGATTGCAATTGTAATCTCTGCGATTAATGCTTTGACTTTAAGTCCTGCACTTGCTGCATTATTCTTGAAAGATAATCATTCCGGGCACGACAATGCTACTGCTCCATACGAGAAAAAAGGATTTAAAGAAAAATTCTTTACTGCATTTAATACCAGTTTCAACTCGTTAACCAACCGTTATGTAGGTGGATTAAAATTCTTAATTCGCAACAAATGGGTTAGTTTAGGTGGATTAGCTTTAATTACTGTTGCTACAATTGTAATGGTTAAAACTACTCCATCAGGATTTATACCTACAGAAGATCAAGGATTTATTGCTATTGCGGTAAATACACCTTCTGGAACTTCTTTAGACGGAACTCAAAAAGTAATGACTGAAGCAGAAAATCTGTTAAGCAAATTAGATGCTTCGAGAGATGTAACGGCGATTTCAGGTTTCAACTTGTTAACGAACTCTACAAGTCCATCATCAGCAGTTGTGTTTGTGTTGTTAAAACCAAATGAAGACCGTGGTGATGTCAAAAATATTGATGAAATCATGAATCAGGTTCGTGGTAAATTGGGTGCTATTTCAGGCGGAAGTTTCTTCGTATTTAGTTTTCCAACCGTTCCCGGATTTAGTAACGTAGAAGCCTTAGACTTAGTGTTGCAGGATAAAACAGGCGGTAAACTGGATAAGTTTAGTGGTATTTCTCAAAACTTCATCGGAGAATTGATGAAACGTCCTGAGATTGCTGTAGCGTTTACAAGTTTCAAAGCAGATTATCCACAATTACAACTGGATATTGATGATGCAAAAGCAGATCAGTTAGGTGTAAAAGTAAAAGATATTCTGCAAACCATGCAAGCGTATTTTGGTAGTGCTCAAGCTTCTGACTTCAACCGATTTGGTAAATATTACCGTGTTGTAGTTCAGGCTGATATTGCCGACAGAGCTGATCCTACTGCGATCGATCGTGTTTTTGTAAAAAATAAAAATGGCGAAATGGTTCCGCTAAATACATTGGTAAAACTATCTCGTATTTATGGTTCTGAAACGGCCTCGAGATACAACTTATTCAACTCGATTTCTATTAATGCGATTCCGAAACCTGGATTTAGTTCCGGAGATGCCATTAAAGCAATTGAAGAAGTAGCAGCACAACAATTACCTGCAGGTTATAGTTTTGAATTTTCAGGACAAACACGTGAAGAGATTTCTTCCGGAGGACAATCGGCAACTATATTTTTACTGTGTTTGATATTCATCTATTTCTTACTTGCTGCACAGTACGAAAGTTACATATTGCCTTTGGCTGTAATCTTATCTATCCCTGCAGGTATATTTGGAGTATTTGTAGCAATTGGATTAACTGGAATTGAAAATAACATTTACGTACAAGTAGCTTTAGTTATGCTTATTGGACTGCTCGCTAAAAATGCCATCTTGATTGTAGAATTTGCGGTGCAGAAACGAAAATCAGGACAAGCTTTGGTAAAAGCGTCTATCGATGCGGCTAAATTACGTTTACGACCAATTATCATGACATCGCTTGCTTTTGTGGTAGGTTTAATTCCTATGATGAGTGCTAAAGGACCATCTGCACAAGGTAACCACTCTATTAGTATTGGTGCTGCGGGAGGAATGGTTTCCGGAGTAATTCTGGGATTATTAATCATTCCTGTGTTATTTATCGTATTCCAACATTTACAAGAAAAGGTTTCCGGAAAACCGGTTGCCGTAATTCATAACGAAGAAAAATAAAAAATGGAAAATTACATAACGACAATTCTGATAACAGTTTTTGCTGGTATCGCCTACATATCGTATAAGATTTCTAAAGATCTGGACAGCAGAAAAGATACTTGTACTGAAATTTAATGACAACTTATAAAATGAAAAAATATATAACCAAAATTGTGATGATTGCGCTTTTGATCACCACTATTATATCCTGTAAAGTTTCGAAGGATATTGAAACTCCAAAAGATGCATTTCCTGAAAATTTCAGGAGTGCATCGGTTTCAACGGATACAACAAGTATCGCTGATTTGGAGTGGAAAAATTTCTTTACAGAAAAAGACATTGTTCAGCTAATTGACAGTGCGGTAACGAGAAACAACGATTTGCAAATTGCTACTAAGAACATTGAAATTGCACAATACCGTTTTACACAATCAAAATGGAACAATGTTCCTGAGGTTAACGCATTTGTAAACGCAAGTATCAATCGTCCGTCTGAAAACAGCTTTACAGGAATGAACCTGAACCAATTTTTAGGCAAACAATATGTTGAAGATTATTCTACTGGTATTTCACTTTCCTGGGAAGCGGATATCTGGGGAAAAATCAAAAACCAGAAAAAAGGTGCTTTTGCTACTTACCTGCAATCTGAGGAAGTAAAAAAAGCTTTACAGACTACCATTGTTGCCAATGTTTCTAAAGGATATTACAATCTTTTAATGCTGGATGCACAATTAGAAATTGCAAAACAAAATCTGAAATTAAACGATAGTACAACAAACATCATCAAATTAAAATATGATGCCGGACAAGTGACTACATTAGCGATTCAACAATCAGAAGCACAGAAATTAAACGCTGCGCAATTGATTCCGTTGTTAGAACAAAATATTGCGATTCAGGAAAATGCATTGAGCGTGTTGACAGGATCATTTCCTAATTCAAAAACAAGAACGTCACGTTTAAGTACTATTGAAGTAAAAAACAATACTGCAATCGGAATTCCATCTGCATTAGTAAGCAGAAGACCCGATGTAAAAAGCGCTGAATTGGCTCTCCAAGCTGCTAATGCTAATGTAGGTATTACAAAAGCAAACTTGTATCCTACCTTGAAAATTACAGCGCAAGGCGGATTAAATTCGTTCGAAACAAGCAGCTGGTTTAACGTTCCTGCTTCTTTATTTGGTACAGCATTGGGAGGTCTAACACAACCTTTGCTAAACAACAAACGAGTGAGAACGCAATACAATATTGCAAAAGCAGAAAGAGAAAAAGCAGTTTTAAATTTCAGACAAGCTGTTTTAGTAGCCGTTAGCGAAGTATCGGATGCTTTGGTTAAAGTAGAAAAACTGGAACAGCAAGAATCATTTTTGAAAGAACGTGTAAAAACATTACAACAAGCGATTAAAAATGCAAATCTGCTATTCAAAAACGGAATGGCAGAATATTTAGAAGTACTTTCGGCTCAGTCGAATTTATTGCAGAGTGAGTTAGAACTGGCAAACATAAAAAGAGAACAATTGGCTGCCCGCACTGATTTGTATCGTGCTTTGGGCGGTGGTTGGAAATAATACCCGTTTTTTTTAATTATTTATTTGAGATTACGCTGCAGAACTTCGGTTTTGCAGCGTTTTTTTTATTTCCAAAGTTCCTAAAGCCTGTGCTTCTCTTTGTAAGTAAAATCTATTTGACTAGAAATGAAAGAATTCCAGATTTTAAGAAAATAAAGCATTTTAAAGACGGTGATTTATACGAAAATAAGTACATTTGCCAAAAAAATTTTGAGAACTAAAAAATAACCACATTTCATTCATTCTCAATAATATATCACTAACAAAAACCATAACCTCTACAAAACAATGAAACACATATTAAGTATTTTGTTAATTTTTACTTTATCAATGAGTGGTTTTGCACAAAAAAAACCAGCAGCAAAAAAGAAAACACAACCTAAAACTGCCGTAACTAAAAAAGAAGTCGTAGTTGAAGAAGTTAAACCAGAAAAAATAAAACCAGATACACTGCAAGTACAAAAAGGAAAAAAGTATGTTTTCTTAGTTGATGTAACCGAATATTCCGGTCAAGCCGATGTGTATGTGGATAAAGCTGAAGATAACTCTGAAAAAGCAGAACTGCAACGCAACTTTCCGAAAGAAAATCTGGAAATCATCAATATCACTAAATACACTTATATTCTTTTCGAAAATAAACAAACTTTAGACATTACCGGTTACGGAAAATCGTTTCAGGCATTAGCGTACTGGGGCGGAAAAATGGACGATAAAGTTCAAATAAAAGAAGGTACAAAAATGGCAACCGAATTTGTTGGGGAGCAAATACGTTCTAAAAAAGAGTCATCTTATGTGGTTAATACGAAAAAGTACAAAAAAGAAGTAGCTTCATTACAAAACAAAAACAAAATCACTTCAAAATCCAGAGAAACGCTTAAAGCATTGCTTAATGGTTACACATTGCCTTTTTCGGACATCAGATCAGAAGAAATGGCGCTATACCAACAAGGAACAGCGAAACTAAAAACAATTGATTCCTACATTATAAAAAACAAAGGCGCAAGAACACCACTAAAAAGTGTTGCATTTGATACTGACGGACTTCCAACTTCTGTTTCTTTTTACGATCGCGAAGGAAAATCAAAAGGCAAAAAAGAATTTGTTTACAAAGACGGAATGCTTTCTAAAATTATGAAAGACGATCAGGAAGTGTCTTCTGTAAATTACGATGATAATAAAATCGTGATTACAGAAAACGTAGGAGATGCAAATCAAACAACTATTTTTTGGCTTGAAAATGGCAAATTGCTTCGTAAATCGTATACGCTTATGGCTGATGATAAATTTTCATACATGAATAACTTTGTAGAAGAAAAATTTGAAAACAACTGCGTCGTATATTACATTAACAATGTAGTTTGGACGAGAGATTGCAGCGGTGCAAGCAACGTTTATCCTTTTGTACACACGTATACTTCATTTCAAAACAAAGAAGTACTTCAATTCAGAAAATCTAAAATTGAAAAAAATAACGATAGAACATTTGAAAAATTCTACTCAACAGCAGAACGTGCAGAGCAAAATGATTTTTACAAACCTTGGGGAACTATTCATTTAGATGAAATGAATTTAGTAGAAATGCTTAAGTTTACAAAAGATAATAATGAGCAAACGATCAAAATAGATTATACTTGTTATGAATAATCGTGTTTGAAAAAACATTAAAAAAACGCTGTTAAACTCTGGTTTAGCAGCGTTTTTTCTTTAAGCTTGTTTTATTTCTTTACTTTTACTATACAATACAATCTTCCTTTAATACATGTTAGACAACAATAAAAAACATCTGAACGATTTAAAACTTAAATTTGAAAGCTACGCTCCTATTTCGCAAGAAACATGGAAGGAGATCGAATACAAAGTTGTATTGTTATCTGCAAAAAAGGGAGAAATACTTTTAGAAAACGGACAAATTGCTAAAGACATTTATTTTGTGTGCAAAGGTGTTTTACGAACTTTTATCACAGATCAGGAAGGAACTATTTACAATAAAAATCTTTTTCTGGAAGGTGACTTTGCAGGATCAAAAGTTTCATTGTTGCAGCAAACGCCTTCAGAATTTGCAATTGAAGCACTCGAAGATACTATTCTCTTTAGTATTAATTACAAAAAATACCGTGAACTAATTGCGCAATATTCTGATTTTAAAAATTTCTACATTGCCTACCTCGAAAAAAACTGGATTATTGAAAAAGAACAACGCGAAATTGCCTTAGTCATGAAAAATGCTACGCAAAGATATCTTGAGTTATTAGCGCAACATCCTGATATTTCAGACAGGATTCCGTTACACCATATTGCCTCGCACTTAGGAATTACACCTACGCAATTAAGCCGCATCCGAAAAAATCTGGAAAAAGAATAGAGAATCAACATATGTAAAGAGTTTTCAAAAATGTGAAAACTAACTTTGCGACAGATCTATAATATTTATCAAGATGACAAATTCAAAATTAATACAAGACAACATACATAACCTTACCACATTATGGAAAACTGTTGGTGCTGCCTTCCTATCCTACCATAATAATGGTACGTTTGAATATTCTAAAATCGAAAATGCAGGCTGGCCAAACAAACTTTGGTTTCATGAAGATATCAATGATAATGACGTAGACCAAGCGATAAAGATTATGCAATCCAATTCAGGTTTGGTACTTCCGTATTGGGATCTTTACAACAGTAATTCTTTTGAAATACTGGAAAAAAAAGGTCTGATTAAGAAAACGGAACAAATAGCAATGGCATTACCATTAGACCAAAAATTTACCTTGCAAAATACGCTTACCTATAAAAAAGTTACCAACGAAGAAGAAGCTAAAATCTGGTCAGATCTGTATCCTAACGCGTTTGGATATGTTATAAGCAAGGAAACCTTGGCACGAAATTTAGATAATGTTGATTTCTATCTGGTTTCCCTAAAAAAGAAACCAATCGGAACATTTATGCTTTTTAAAACAGAGAATAATATCGGTATTCACGGTGTTGGTGTAATACCAGAGATGAGAAGAAAAGGTTATGCCGAAGAAATCATGAAATTTGCACTCAATCACGCTATAGATCTTAATGTTGAGTATGCTTTACTTCAAGCCTCAGTAATGGGGAAAGATATTTATACCAGATTGGGATTTAAAGATCTGTTTGTAATCAAAAATTATGTTTTATAAGCCAATTAAAAAGTATAAAAAAAGCGAGACCGGTGTTATACCGGTCTCGCTTTTTTATCTGATTAGAAATGTATTGCTACACTTTTTTTCTTCCTGTTATTAATGAAATAACAAATAACACTAAAAATATAAAGAATAAAACTTTTGCAATGCTAGCTGCTCCAGCGGCAATTCCACCGAAACCAAATATCCCTGCAATGATCGCAAGAATAATAAAAATGACTGTATAACGTAACATAATATTTGATTTTTTAGTTAATAAAAATGACTTGTAAAGTCTGATTTGTTTTTCAAATTTCTCTCTAAAAAACAAGTAGCTTTAACTCTATCCGTTATTTTTTTAGCGCAATACGTTTGATTATACAATAATTTCAAAATTTTAGCAGAAGTATCAGAATTCCCATTTTCCTGTTACAGAATTCCCACAAAAATGCTTTAGAGTTAATTTTTTAACGGATTGGATTAATCCTCACCTCATCTAAATTCTACTTTTATCAAAAAATATTGAACGCCAGTAAGTTGAAAGAATCGCTTTAGACTGCAGCATCATTCTAATAAACAAAAAATCATCTGTATTCTCTATTTTTAAAATCGAAAAAAATACCATAAAGATCCTATAAACGAACTAAAAAATATTTCCTCATGAAAGCACTATCAAATAAACTAAAAATCGTTTTTTTATCAACTTTTCCACCAACACAATGCGGAATCGCAACCTACACGCAGGATACAATAAAAGGAATTACTGATGTTTTTGGTAAGTCTATAGAATGTGAAATTTGCGAATTAGTTAGCAAACCACAAGACAATCCAACTCAGGCTTTTACCTTAAACACAAAAAACAGATCTGAATACACTACAGTTGCAGAAGAAATCAACAATGACGAAAGTGTAAAACTGGTACATATTCAGCATGAATTTGGTTTGTTTGGGGGTAATTACGGCGATCACTTATTGGATTTTTTAAATGCTATTAAAAAACCCGTTACCTTTACCTTTCATAGCGTAATTCAAAATCCAAATAATGAATTGAAGACATTCGTAAAACTGTTGCTAAGTTATAGTAATTCAGTTTTTGTAATGACAAATCAATCAGAAGATATTTTAGTTCGAGATTATGACATTAGTAAAGAAATCATTACTTGTGTACCACACGGAACACACGTTGTAGTTTACGAACTTCCTCAAAAAGCCAAAGAAAAATTTGAAATAGAAGACAGATTAGTATTATCTACTTTCGGTTTATTAGGCGAAGGGAAAAATATAGAAACAGGTTTAAGAGCCTTGCCTAAAATTATTGAAAAAACTCCAAATGCACTTTACTTAATCATAGGCAAAACACATCCAAACTTAATCATTGATGGTGTAGATACCTACCGTGATAAATTAGAACAAATGGTCGATGAGTTAAACTTACGCGATCATGTTCGTTTTATAAATCAATATTTAGAAACCGAAGAACTTTTAGAATATTTAAAAGCTACTGACGTTTACATGTTTACTTCAAAAGATCCAAATCAGGCAGTTAGCGGCACTTTTTCTTATGCAATGAGTTGTGCTTGCCCAATAGTAGCATCAAAAATTCCACATACATTAGAGGTTTTAACAGAGGACTCAGGAATTTTAGTAGACATTGGTAATGAAGATCAATTTGCAGAAGCAGCGATTAAATTATTATCAGATGAAAATCTGAGAGAAGAAATGGGTAAAAGCTCGTTTAGAAAAACACGCGCTTCTTCTTGGGAAAATGTTGGAATCATTCATATCAACACCTATAAAAATTTATTCGAAAGTCCATCAGAAATTAAATTCACTTATCCTTCAATAGAATTAGCGCATATTAAAAGAATGACAACGGAACTGGGTATTATTCAGTTTAGTAAAATTTCTATTCCGGATATAGAATCAGGTTATACACTAGATGATAATGCACGTGCCTTAGTTGCTTTTTGTATGCACTATAAACTAACAGAAGACAAAGATGATTTACCATACATTCTAATTTATTTAGATTTCATAGAACGTTGCCAAAAACCAAAAGGTAACTTTATGAATTACGTTGATCAGCACAATAGAGAACATATTGAACAAAATGCCGAAGTAAATTTAGAAGATTCAAATGCGCGTGCGCTTTGGGCTTTAGGAGCTGTCGTTTCTAATGCTTCAATTCTTCCGGAATCTATTTCCAAAAAAGCATCAAAATGTTTGCTAAATGCATTGAAATGGGCAGAAACCATTCAGTCGCCACGATCTATTGGTTTTGCAACCAAAGGTTTGTACCTGTACCATTCGACAACTCCTAATTTATACGTTGCCGCAATTATCAATAAATTGAATGCCAAATTGCTTTCGAATTATGAAATTCATGCAACACAGGATTGGAAATGGTACGAAAACTATCTAACGTATGCCAACGGAATTATGCCGGAATCAATGTTATATGCTTATCTGGTAACCAATAAACCCATCTATAAAAAAGTGGCATTGGAATCAATGGAATTTTTATCATCTAAAATGTTCGCCAATGATAACTTCAAAGTAATTTCAAACGATGGATGGTACCACAAAGGTTCAGAACCTAAGGAATACGGAGAACAGCCAATTGATGTATCGTACACGATTCAGACATTAAGTTCATTTTACAATGCGTTTAAAATGCCAGAGCACAAACAGCAAATGAAAACTGCATTTAACTGGTTCTTAGGCAAGAATCATTTAAATCAAATTATGTACAATCCCGTTAGCGGAGGCGGATATGATGGTTTAGAAAAAACAAATGTAAACTTTAATCAGGGAGCAGAATCGACTGTTTGTTTTTTAACAGCACGTCTGATTATGGAAAATTTTAAATTATCAGAGAGCAAGGTTATTCCCTTAATGAATGAGAAAACCGGAATCGCTATTAACTTATAAAATACTTTAGCTATACCTATTACCACTTTAACCAATTACTATTTATTATCCTAAAATCCCTTTATACCAAAGGGATTTTTTGTTTTTATACAAACCGGACAATAACGTCTCTTTCATACTATTATTGTGTTGTTATGTAAATTATATAAACTTGAAAAATAGTTGTGTAAGAATTTTTGTTAACTATAGAAGTAACTTTCATTAAAAATAAGCGAGGAAAACTACAAATGTTAAAGCATTGATTTTCAAACTTAAACGAACCACTAAAACGCAGTATTTTGATACTTAACTTAAAAAATACATTTGAAGATATAGGAAACGCAACATTGTTTGCGAAGCAGTTTTTTAAGGAAGTTTTTGTACCTCCTTATGAAACAAAAGAGTTCCTGAAACAATGTTACTTCATTGGGTATAAATCATTACCGTTAGTAGCCATAACAGGTTTTATTATGGGATTAGTATTGACGCTTCAGTCAAGACCAACTTTAGTAAAATTTGGAGCTGAATCCTGGCTTCCGGGAATGGTGGCACTTTCGCTGATTCGTGAAATTGCGCCCGTGATAACAGCTCTAATCTGTGCCGGAAAAATATCTTCCGGAATTGGAGCAGAATTAGGCTCGATGAAAGTAACAGAACAAATTGATGCCATGGAAGTTTCAGCAATCAATCCGTATAACTATTTGGTTGTAACACGTATACTGGCTTGTACCTTGATGGTTCCTATTTTGGTTTTCTTTGCAGATGCTGTTGGAATTATTGGTGGATATATAGGAATCAATATTCATGGAGATGTTAATTTTTACAGGTATCTGACGCAAATTTTACAATCCTTAGAATTTTTAGATCTGTTTCCTGCAACCATAAAAACCTTCTTCTTTGGATTCTTTATCGGAATGATAGGATGTTACAAAGGTTTTAATGCCTCAAACGGAACAGAAAGTGTGGGAAAAGCGGCTAATTCCGCTGTTGTTACCGCTTCATTAACCATTTTTATAATCGACATGGTAGCTGTTCAAATAACCGATTTATTTTTTTAAGATGATTAAAGAAGAAGAAAATATAGAAAAGGAATCTAAAGCCAAAAGCAAATCTCCCATCATTGAGATCAAGGACTTGCACAAAACATTTGGTCAGGATAATCATGTTTTGAAAGGCGTAAATCTTACGGTTAACAAAGGCGAAGATTTAGTAATCCTAGGACGTTCCGGTTCAGGAAAATCAGTAACTATAAAATGTATTGTTGGCTTAATAGAACCGGACAAAGGAGAAATAAAAGTATTTGATCAAAATGTATTGCATTTACCTAAAAATGAGCTTAATGAAGTAAGAGTCAAAATTGGCTTTTTGTTTCAAAGTGGTGCTTTATACGATTCGATGTCCGTTAGAGAAAACCTGGTTTTTACGCTAAGAAAACACAAAAGAGAATTAAGCAGCGAAGAAGTTGAAACAGAAGTTTTAGAAGCACTGGATAATGTTGGTTTGAGTGATGCTATCGACAAAATGCCGTCTGAACTTTCCGGTGGTATGCGAAAAAGAATTGGCTTGGCACGTACCCTAATTCTAAAACCGGAAATTATTCTGTATGACGAACCAACCACAGGATTAGATACGATTACATCAAGAGAAATAAGTGAACTTATACTCGACATAAAACACAAACGAAAAACGACATCGATCATTATAACACACGATATGGCTTGCGCTAAGCTCACAGCAGATCGCATTATGGTTTTAAAAGAAGGTGTTATACAAGCAGAAGGAACATACGAAGAATTAGAAAAAAGCGAAGACGAATGGGTGCGCTCTTTTTTTGAATAAAATTAAAAAATATAGAAATCATGGAGAAGCAATCTGGAAAAACTTGGAAATTAGGAATGTTTGTATCAATAGGATTATTGCTTTTTATAATGGCAATTTATTTTATCGGAAAGCAAAAAAACCTGTTTGGATCCACCTTCAGAATTACATCAAACTTTAAAACCGTAAGCGGATTAGAGATAGGAAATAATGTTCGTTTTTCAGGAATTAACATCGGAACGATCGACGAAATCAGATTAGTAAACGATTCCTCAGTAGTTGTGGGAATGGTTATTAAAGATGATGTACGTGAATTCATTAAAACAGATGCCAGCGCAAGTATAGGATCTGATGGTTTAATGGGTGATAAAGTTTTAACCATTTCTCCGGGTGCAAATTCAAAAACTGTTGTGGAAAACAACGGGAAAATCGCTTCTGTAAATGGTATAGAAATGAATGACATCATGAAAAGCGTTAAGAAAAGCGTAGACAATGTTGGTGTTATTTCGAGTGAGCTGGCGATTTTTAGTCACAGTATGAATAACGGAAAAGGAGCTTTGGCACGATTAGTCAGCGATGATAAAATGGCAAACAGCGTTTCGAACACCTTAAATAATTTAGAATCCGGAACAAAAGGTTTTAGTCAAAATATGGAAGCTGCCAAAAGCAATTTCCTTTTGAGAGGCTACTACAAGAAAAAAGAAAAGGAAAAAGCTAAAAAACAGGAAGAAATAAAAGAGAAAAAAGAAGAGCAGCAGGAAAAAGCAGCTAAAGAAAAAGAAGAAAAACTGAAACAGGAAGAAAAACAAAAGGAAGAAAAAAAGAAAGAAGAAGAGGCTAAAAAAGCCGAAGCCGAAAAAGCGAAAAAATAATCAAAATTGATCTGAATGAATAGTTCCTTCAAAAATATAGCCTTAAAAACAGTTAAAGTAATCGGAATAACAATAGCATCTATCTTATTGTTGCTCTTTTTGATTCCCTTACTTTTTCCGGGTCAAGTAGCCTCTGAAGTCAAAAAAATTGCGAACCAGCGTCTGGATACTAAAATGGATTTTTCGAAATCGAAACTTTCCTTTTTTACCCATTTCCCTTCGTTAACAGTTTCATTAGATGATTTGTCGCTTACTGGCTCTGCACCTTTTAGTAACGATACGTTACTGAAAGCGGAGCAGGTTGCTTTTGGAATAAACTTAAAAAGACTGATTTTTGACAATGAAGTAAAAATTAATAAACTATACGTTTCCAAAGCATTCATTAATGTAATGGTCAACCAAAAAGGACAGGCCAATTACAACATATATATATCACCTGATGATAAAAAAGTAGCCGATACTACAGAAGAAGGAACCGCAATAAAACTAGAACGAATAGATTTTGAAGATTGTCACGTGAAATACAACGATCGTTCTGCCAAAGTTCTGGTAGATGCCAAAGGTTTTAATTATATTGGAAAAGGAAACTTAAGCGAAGACATTTTTGATTTAAGTACAGATGCGCAAATAGATGCCATCGATTTCTATTACGACAGAACAGCCTATCTGAGGAAAAAAGAAATACATGCCGATTTAATTACACGAATAAATACCAATGCACTTTCCTTCATTCTGCAAAAAAACGAATTGCAAATCAATAAACTGCCTCTAACGTTTACTGGTTTGTTTACTATTTTAAGAGACGGTTATAAAATTAATATAGAAGCAGCATCCAAAAATACCACTTTAAAAGACTTATTTTCAGTAATGCCTCCGGAATATTTAACCTGGATGAACGAAACCGAAATTTCCGGTAAAAGTGATTTGCTTTTTACCTTCAAAGGAGATTATAACGTTTCTAAAAATCAAAAACCGGATTTGGCTTTTAATCTAAAGATCAATGATGGCGCCATAAATTATCAAAATGCTCCCGCTCCGTTAACAGATTTTAAAATGGATCTGAATGCGATTATGCCTTCACTTGATATCGAAAAATTATTGATAAACTTAAGAAAATTAAATTTTAAAGTAGGTGAAAAAGACTTTTTCAATGCCCACCTGCGCAGCAAAGGATTTACCGAAATGGATGTTGATGCTGCTATAAAAGGGAATCTTGATCTCGCTACTATTGATGCTGCTTTGGGATTAACGAGCCTTGAACTTAAAGGACTTTTAAGAACAGACATAAAAGCAAAAGGAACTTTTAGTACATCTAAAAAATTGTTTCCTAAAACTATTGGCGGCATTTCATTGCGAAACGGCTGGCTAAAAACCGATTCCTATCCTAACCCTATTACCAATATTACCTTAGTTGCCAATGTTCTGAATAAAGCCGGAACTTTTGAGGATCTGATCATAGCCGTTGCGCCTGCTTCTTTTTCTTTTGAAGGAAATCCGGTGTATGTAAATGCAACACTTTCTGATTTTAGTGATCTGGCATACAATGCAAAAATTAAAGGAGAATTAAATGTTGGACGTATTTATCAGGTCTTCTCCCAAAAAGGAGTCGATGTTACCGGATATGCAAAAGCAGATTTGGCATTAAAAGGAAAACAAAGTTATGCCACAAAAGGACAATATGAAAAACTGGACAACAGAGGAACTATTTTACTTAAAAACATAAAAGCAACCTCTGAGCTTTTCCCTAAAGCGTTTTACATCAAAGAAGGAAACTTTCGTTTTCAGAACGAAAAAATGTGGTTCGAAAAATTCAACGCTTCCTACGGAAAATCAGATTTTGCCATTAATGGTTATTTGCTAAATACTATTAATTACTTTTTAGAATCGCATGGCACGCTAAGCGGTGATTTTAAAATGAAATCTAAACTTATTAATGTAGATGAATTCATGGCGCTTGAAAAAGGCGAAAATACAGATCGTAATACAGAAGTAGCTTATGCTAAAGAAGACCATCCAAAAATGAGCGGTGTGGTTATTATTCCAAAAAACTTAAATGTAGCGCTTAATACAGATGTTGACAAAGTAGAATACAACGGATTAGTACTAAATAAACTAACAGGAAAAATAGGTATCACAAAAGGGAACTTTTACTTAGAAAAATCGACCTTCAATATTATCGACTGTATTGTTGGTATCGACGCTAATTATAAAGACGAATCACCGACAATGGCAAACTTCGATGCGCATTTTACAGCAAAAGATTTTAGTGTACAAAGAGCGTATAAAGAAATTCCAATGTTTCATGAATTGGTAACAGCAGCAGAAAAAGCGCAGGGAATTATTAGTATTGACTACAAAGTAAAAGGCGATTTAAACGGTAATATGAGTCCAATTTATCCATCATTAGAAGGAGAAGGAATTATAAACTTGCGAGATGTAAAAGTAAAAGGCTTGAAACTTCTGGACGGAATAAGTTCTAAAACAGGACAAAACGGACTAAATAATCCCGATATGAAAGGGATTGAGATTAAATCAGTCATAGATAATAACTTAATTCACATAGAACCTTTTACCTTTACAGTAGCCGGCTTTAAACCTACCATAAAGGGAACAACCAGTTTCGATGGCTTATTAGATTTGCGTATGCGACTAGGACTTCCCCTATTTGGAATCATCGGTTTTCCCATTGTTATTACAGGAACACATGAAGATCCAAAAATTAAAATCTTTAGTAAAACAGGACAAGAAATCAAACCTGCACTTTACGATGAAAAAAACAATAAAGTCATTAGAAAAGAAAGAGTAAAGAAAGCAAAGTCTAATTCAAAAAAATAACAGTCAAAAGCACTATGAATTAAACAATCCAAATATATATCACGTTCGAATTGCAGAAGCGCATTAGTAATGCGAGCGTCCCGATAGAACCCTAAACAAAAATGCGCATCCAAAATATCACTAAAAAATGAAACTACGTTCAACAGAAACTTTTTGGCCATTAAAGAATGCACTGGAAATGAGCTATCCCTCATTAGATTCAGATAAAGATACTGAAATACTAATAATTGGAGGTGGAATAACCGGAGCCTTAATCGCTTACAAACTCATTAACGAAGGGAAAAAAGTAATAATGGTAGATCGTCGTGATATTGCAAACGGAAGTACTGCTGCAAGCACGGCTTTGTTACAATATGAAATAGACGTACCACTACATGAACTTATAAAATTAAGAGGTGTAGAATGTGCTGTTGACAGTTACAATAATGGAAAAAAAGCAATTTTTGATCTCAGAATAATCGCTGACAGCATCAAAAGCAACTGCCAGTTTGAGTTTAAAAAAAGTATTTATTTCTGCTCTTTAAAAAAAGATCTCACCTTTCTAAAAAACGAATACAAATGCAGAAAAGACCATGACTTCGATGTAAGCTGGCTGGAACGGTGGGATTTAGAAAAATTGGGACTAAATGCTTTAGCAGCCATAGAATCTAAAACTGCAGCCGTTGTCGATCCGTATCGATTGGCTCAGGACATCATACGCTATTGTCAGGGCAAAGGCATGAAAGTTTTTGACAGAACAGACATTGCTGCTGTTCAAAGCCATAAAGGCGGAAGACTTATTGCCACTACCGAAAACAAATGTAAAATTACGGCCGACCATGTTATTCATTGCAGCGGATATGAAAGTGTTGAAACCATTAAAGAAAAAATTGTAGATCTAAAAAGTACTTTTGTTATAGCATCAGAAAGTATTCCTGATTTACCTAAGTCCTTCAAGAGAGCTATTTTCTGGGATACTTCTACACCCTATTTATACTACCGTGCAACATCAGATAACCGTATAATCGTAGGTGGTGGTGACGAAGAATTTATAGATGCTAAAAAGCGAGATAAACTTTTACCAAGAAAGGAACTTTTTTTAATGAAAAAATTTCAAAAAAAATTCCCGGGCATCAGTTTCAAAATCGATTATTCCTGGGCAGGAACTTTTGGGGAAACCAAAGACGGATTGCCTTACTTTGGAAAACCTGATTCACACAAAAACGAACATTATGTTTTAGGCTTTGGAGGAAACGGAATCACGTTTAGTACAATGGCGCTAAATTCTATTATGGATTCTATCAATCATAAAAAGAATAAAGATCTGGAATATTATAAATTTGGAAGATAATTTTTTTTTGAGGTTCAAAGGATTTAAGGAACAAAGGTTCAGAGGTCTAATACTTTGTCCCTTTGAACCTTTGCAACTTTGAACCTCAAAAAAAAACTAAACTTTCAATTCCATCTGAATATTGCATCTTTTATAAGGAGTTGCCAAACCTGTAATTTTCTCAAAACCCATCTTATAGTATAAATTAATTGCCGGTTTCAAAATAGTATTACTTTCCAGATAGATTTTTTTTGCTCCCAATTCTCTTGCAGTTTCTATAATCGCCTGACCCAAAAGCCATCCAATACTTTTTCCCTGAGCTTTTGGAGAAACCGCCATTTTAGCCATTTCAAAATCAAAAGCGCTGTTATGCATTTTTATCAAGGCGCAAACTCCCACAGGCTCATTTTGATATAGCGCAACTAAAATCTTACCGCCTTTATCCAGAATATATTCCTTCGGATTATCGAGCGCTTTGTAATCTGTTTCTTCCATTTCAAAATACTTTGAAATCCATTCCTCATTTAGATTTTTAAAAGCATCTTTATATTTAGGTTCATAAGCAACAATTTTAACCTCCTGACCTTCACGTAGTTTTTTCTCTTCCATTACTCTCTTGTATAATGATTTTTGTTCTAATAAAAATTCCCATTCCTCCAGCGCTGCCCACAAATTATGGTTCGATTCTCCAATCAATGATTCTACAGCCGCTTCAACATCCAGCCATTGCAGTTTAAGTTCTTCTGTAAGCGACAAACCTTTCTCGGTCATAATCACCACATTTCTGCGCTTGTCAGGAGATTTCAAATTGTCCTGAACCAAACCCGCGCTAATCATTTCCTGAATAATTTTGCTCACCGATGGCTGCGAATGACCAATTTCATTAGCAATTTCTGTAATCGTAATTTCCCGTTCATTAGCCAGCGTAATAAAAACCGGAAACCATTTGGGCATAAATTCTATACCATACAAATTATAAATTTTAGCCGCATCGTCTGTCATGCGAGCCGTCATCAAACGCAATCGGCTTCCTAAAGCCACTTTGCCTACTCTATCGAAAAAATCCATATCATAATTAATTACATAACTAGTTATGCAAATATATAAAATTTCTATTTCCATCCAAATAAAGTAGCAATTTAGTTTTATAAGAAGCTGAAAAAGAGCCAAAGGCAGGCAGATATTGAAATCCTTAATTTTAATCAGGCATTATGAACAAGCAGAAATTAAAAAAGGCGCACATATACTGTGCACCTTAGTGAAAAAAATCATTGCTCTGTTTTTTTCAGACATTCGTTTTTATATAATTATCAGAGAATTATTAAAAAACCAAGTCCATATATATCAAGCTGTAATAGCTAACGGATTTAAATTAAACTTGTATTCCTTTGGACTGCATTTAAACTTTTCTTTAAAGATTTTAGAAAAATAACTTCTGCTTGTAAAACCAATGCAGTACACAATTTCAGAAATATTTAAGTCAGATGTTCTAATCAGAATTTCTGCTTTTAAAACACGCATGTGCGTAATGTAATCATTTACCGTACGGTTGTGAATCATCTTAAAACCTTCCTGTAATTTATTTGGAGACAATCCCGATTTTTTGCTCAATGATTTTATTGTAAAAGGCTCTTCAGGGTTTGATTTAATAGCTTCTGAAAGTTCTTTTATCTCTTCCATTTCTCTTAGAGTCAGACAATTCAAATCTTTTGTAGCAGCTGCCATATCATCAGAATGCTGCTGAATCTCCATTGCCAGGATAATTCTCAAAATTCCTTCCTTCAATAAATTTCTAACAATTCCATTTTGCGTTACAGCATTAAGCTGCTCAATTTTCTCAGCAATTCTCAAATTATAAGAACCGATATAAAAGAAGTCTTCTGTTTTTCCTTCAAAAAAAGTTTCACGAACACTTTCATTCAGCGAATGAGTGCCGGCAACTTGAGTTCCCACAATAATTAAAGTAAATTTTGTTTTGGTTTCCTTTTCGAAAAATAAAACATTCTCTTCATTTTGTTTAGACGAAAGAATAGCAGTCTGAAAAGTTTTCAGCTTTCTCTCCTCGCCTCGTAAACCAAAACTATGCGACAAATTTCCCTTAGAACAATAAGCAAAATAAACCGGAGACGATTTTTGATTCATTACATTAAGTCTCACATCAGATGCAAAAGTCATATCAAACTGCACGTATGAAATATCATCATTAAACGAAGCGCCAATAATAGATCCTTTAGCAAAACTGTTATTTACTTCTAAAGTATATTCATCTAAATCAAAAAGAACTTTACCTCCTACATTCAAAGCCAATTCTTCAAATATATTTTTAATTTTATCTGTATGTATACTAACTATTTTCATTTTGCCTGTATTTTAATTTTTCTTGCTTTACTTTTATAGACTTTAAAAAAGGAATCTCGTCGTGGGTAGCTTAATTCCTAAAAATCTATCATTCAAAGTTCGATTAAAGACAGACCAACAATGTTATATAATTTTTTCATTTTGTTTTATAATTCCTTCTAAATGATTATTTTAACAAAACAGTTTTTTTATATGCAAAAACAAAATAGTAAGTATGAAAAGTTTTTCCTTTCCTCCAATAACTACACAGCAAGCTAACATTTTGATTCTGGGCACAATGCCCGGCACAAAATCATTAGAACTCAATCAATATTACGGACACAAGCAAAACAACTTCTGGAAGTTTATGTTTACGATACTAAACGAAGAATTTTCTACTGAATATGAAATAAGAAAATCATTGTTGCAAAAAAACAACATCGCCGTTTGGGACGTTCTACAATTTTGCGAACGCATAGGAAGTTTAGACAGCGCCATAAAAAATGAAATTGCCAATGATTTCGAAAGCTTCTTAAAAGAACACCCGCAAATACAAACTATATTATTCAATGGTAAAGCTGCTGCTGCATTTTTCAAGAAATATGTACATCTAAATAAAACGTATCAACTCATTACGTTACCATCGTCAAGTCCCGCCAATGCCAGCATTAGTTATGAAAACAAGTTAAAGGAATGGAAGATTATCAAATCCCTGCAAGAGCCTCAAAAGTAAGAAATGTTTGAATTCTATAACATTCTGCATTTAAAATGTAACACAACACCAAGACTAATGATCTAATTTTACCATTAGGTTTTAAGATATTTAAATAATTGAATTCAGTACTTTATAAAATCTCACTACTTATAAAGTACAATAAAGATTTAGATTATAAAAAATATTGGTTGTTAGTTTATTTTGAAAAAAAAGCTATTCTATTCGTAGAATAGCTTTTATAGTTTAAGCCCTAAATACAATGCACACTTATGAAAATTCAAACGTACAAAAATCACATCCGATTTTACCCCCCGCACCATTTTGTATATTATCCGCTTCTTGCACTATTTTTGTTCACCAGCCTTTATATGGCCTGGACAACCAACGAAAAACTAATATGGACTTTTATTAGCATCTGTTTTATATTCCTGTTCTGTCTCGGTTTCATGCTCCGCCAACATTACGCTATTACATTGCAAAACAGAATCGTACGCTTAGAATTACGATACCGTTACTTTACGCTTACCGGAAAAAGACTGGAAGAATTCGAATACAAACTAACAGACGATCAAATATTTGCCCTGCGATTTGCCCCCGATAGCGAATTACTGCCGCTTGTAGACGATGCTGTAAAAAACAATCTCACCGGAGCAGCCATCAAAAAAGCCATCGTACATTGGCGAGCCGATTACAATCGAGTATAAAAACAGCACAACGTCTAAATAATTGGGCGTGCCACCATTACAAAAAAGGGCTGACATAAGCACCGCTTAGTCGCCCTTTTTTATAATGCTGTCGGGCTATCCATGCTACTACGGTAGCTTATTCCTATCCCTCACGCACTCTCGTATTCAAAACAAATACTATTTCATCAAATTATTCTACAGGTTCCAACTGCAGCACCACATTCTGATAACGTTTTCCAAGCGAAAACAATTGTTCCGCAAAAATCATTACCACAAGCGGAATAAAGAAGAATGAAGTTAAATCTTCTTCATACAAAAGATAAGTCGTTATTATAAAAATACGTCCATATTCGAGGTAATAGATCCACTTGCGTTGTTCCAGTAAAGCACCGCAATTCACAAGCGTAATCAGAATAACAAACAAAACAGAAACCTTATCGACTACATTTAAATAATCAAAATAATACGTAAAAACAGTAAGCAGTAAAACAGAAGCACCTAACTGAATATACAAGTAATTTTTAAAACGAAGCCTTTGATGCGGATTCTCCTTATCCTGCAAAAATCGTTTCTCCAAAATAGGTCTAATATCCTGATCCATGTGAGCCGGACTTCCAAAAACAGCCTTCCATCTTGCTTTAAAACCATGAGAACGTTTCCATAACTCGTAGATTTCAAAATAGTAGTGAAAGTGCTGCCACAAAAAGCTATAACTTTTTAGCGGATGCGTTAATCCGTATTTAGGTTTTTCTTCTTCCTCCTGAAACGTTCCAAAAAGACGATCCCAAAACGTAAACATATCACCATAATTTTTATCCAGATATTTCTCGTCAGAAGCATGATGCACCCCGTGAACTGATGGCGTTACAAAAACATACTCCAGCCATTTTATTCTGCCAATCATTTGCGTATGCGTAAAAAACGAATAAGCGCCATGCACAATCAGCATCGTAATCACCATCGACGGATGAAAACCAACAAAGGGCAGCACACACCAAAATCCTGTTCGTACAATTGCCTGAAAAGTAGTAATCCTTGCCGCGGCAGTAAAATTAAACTCTTCGCTATGATGATGGACAATATGAGCAGCCCAGAAAAAATTGACCTCGTGTCCCAGTCGGTGGTACCAATACCAAACAAAATCAGTAGCAAGAATCAGCGCCAGCCAGACAAAGACATTACTCGAAACATCAAAAAGTCGGTAATTGTCATAGATAAAATAATACAATTGATAAAAACTCGCAGCGATAAACAAATTGATCAATCTCTCCGCGATACCAATACTAATGTTCGAAACAGAACTTTCGTAATTGAAAATTTCCGGCTTCTTCCTACGCTGTGCCATCTTAAATTCTATAAATAAAAACAAGAAGAAAGCGGGCATCGCGAAGGCTAGAAAATTAATATGTTCCATTTTTAAAAAGTGCTTTTTGTGATTTGTAATAAATGCTTAAATAATTCAATATTGCTATAAACGAAAAGATATTTTCATCAGCTAACACCCTTTTTCATTACTGAAAAAAAATCCTAACCGATGAAAATAAACTTGTCGTACTATTTAGTTCAATCCTTTAATTCTGTATAAATTTTGGCGTGTCCAGCGCTATTTCCTTCACAGATTGTGTTTCAGCAACTTTTTGCAAAGCAATAACATAAGCCGCAATACGAGGCGTAACATTATGCTTCGCCGCAATTCTAAAAACAGTTTCAAAACCTTTCTCCAGAACATCCTCTAAACGAGAATTAATCTGGTGAATTCTCCAGGATTCTAAAAGTGAGTTTTGAAGCCATTCAAAATAAGAAACTGTAACACCACCTGCATTAGCAAGAATATCAGGAACTACCAATACATTATTATTGTGCAGAATTGCATCAGCATCAGACGAAACAGGACCATTTGCTCCTTCTACAATAATTTTAGCACGAACCTCGCTGGCATTTCGTCCCGTAATCACATCTTCCTTAGCTGCCGGAATCAACACATCGACGTCTAAAAGCAATAATTCTTCATGCTTAATCGCAACCGAATTTGGATATCCTTTTATACTTTTACTATTCAGGTTATAATATAAAATCAGTTCCGGAATATTAATCCCATCCGGATTGTAAAACGCCTCAGAAACATCACTAATCGCAACTACTTTCAGCCCTTTTTCATATAAAAACAAAGCCGAATGTAATCCTACGTTTCCAAAACCCTGAATTGCAACAGTAGATCGTGCCGGTCTCAGTTTGAGTTTTTGCAATGCCAGCAACGTAATAATGCTCACACCCCTTCCTGTCGCTTCTACTCTGCCTAACGATCCTCCCGAATGCAAATGTTTACCGGTAACAACCGCGTGAATTGTTTTTCCGTGAACCAATGAAAATTCATCCATTAGCCATCCCATTTCATCCGGACCGGTTCCCATATCAGGAGCAGGAACATCTTTTTCAGGACCGAAAATATCCGCTAAAGCTTTTGTATACGCTCTAGTAATCTTTTCTAATTCTGTTTTAGAAAGTGTTCGGGGATCACAAATAATTCCGCCTTTTGCACCTCCAAACGGAATCCCCGTTACAGCAGACTTCCAGGTCATCCACGCCGCAAGTGCCTTTACTTCATCAAGGTTCACACCGTTATCGTAACGAATCCCACCTTTAGAAGGTCCTAATGCCGTATTGTGAATCACGCGGTAACCTTCAAAATTCTGAATCTTACCATTGTCTAACGTTATGGAGAAATTTACGAGAATCTGTTTTTCAGGTCTTTGCAATTTTTGCCTGATCGATTCATCTAAATTTAAAATATCGGCTGCGATATTAAACCTGTCAATCATCGATTGAAAGGGGTTTTGTTTTATTAATTCTGTACTCATAATTATATCTTTTAAAATTTGGGTTCTCTTCTTAAAATGTATCCGTTAACTCGCTTCTGTCATCTTGCAAAAGCATTTGTTTTTTATAAAAATCGCATACAGCCACAACATGGAATTTTCCTCAAACAGCACTGCATCATAATATTTGTATTTCTATTGGATCTCATTTTATTCATTTTATCGTTTTAAAAAAAAAAGCCTTTCATGGTGCATGAAAGGCTAAAAAAAAAAATAACTAACAAGTACTTTCTCTATTAACGACCTTTCATTACATAGTGCATCATGCAGCACATCGTGAAGCTGCAAGTGAATGGAATGATATTTTGATTATAGTTTTTCATTGTTGAGACAAATTTATAAATATATTTTATAAATTCTATAGAATTAGTAGAGTTTATTTTACATCTTTTGAAAATAAAAATAAAACACCTTGTAAATTAAGACTTTAGGAGAGTAAAAAAAATCACTTAAATTGTGATAAAACGATAAAAACAATCGAAATCAGGGCTAAAAGCAATCCAAATAGGTTAAGTTTAGAAACTTTTTCCTTAAAAAAAAGCAAGCCAACCAGACTTCCCAGCACAATAACTCCCATGTTCATTCCCGCAAAAACCGTAGAAGGATTGTCTGAAAAAGCTTTGTGCGCTTTCAGGTAAAATAAGATATTACAAAAATTGAAAACACCAACCAAAGCACCAAAAAGCACATTCTTGATTTCAAGCTTTACTTTCTTAACGACAATTTCATACGCCACAATCAAAATAGCGATCACTAAAGCAATGCTAAAAACCACAAATAAAGAAGTTGTGTAAGGTAAAGTAGTAAACAACGCTATTTGCTTGAAAAGAATATCAACTATTCCAAATCCAAATAATACAATGGCGGGATAAATCCATTTGTTCTGACTATTTTGAGTGGGTTTTCGCAAAATAAATAACAACGCCAAAAAGCCAATCAAAAGTCCGATAACTTTATAAGTATTAAAAGCTTCCTTAAAAATAAGCCATGCTGCCAAAATTGGTATAAACAAAGAAAGTCGCTGAGCAGCATCTGTTTTAACGATTCCCATATTTTTTATAGAAGCTACCAAAAACAAAAGGACGATTGGTAACAAAAAACCAATTGCTACATATATATTCCAAGGTGCTTTTGCATCAATTTCAGAAAAATTAGGCGCAAATATTGCATAACAAAGTGCTAATGCAATACAATAATTAAAAGCTACAATTTGAGTAGGATTGGCATTATACTTTCGAGTAATTTTAAAAATAACACCCACAATCACACTACAAAAAACACTTAGAATAAGAAACAACATAGGATTAAATTTTGCTGACAAAAGTAGTACTTAAACTTCTTTTAGTTCTATGTTTTGCTTCTATTTTTTATCCTATTTATATTCGAGCCTTTTTTATTTCCTTTTCTGCATTTTTTACTTTTATTACTTATTAGTTTCAAAATCACATTAATCACTCTTCAACCAGCCTGTAATACTCATTCTTGTATTATTGGTAATTAAGACTTCATGAACCAGTTCATTACTTTTAAAGAAAATGGTTTTACCCTGAGTAGGCGCTATTTTCTGATTGTTGTTTTCCTGATGAATCATCAACTCTCCCCCATCGCTTTCCTGCCAATTACTATTCAAATAACTAATCATAGAATACTTCCGACTCGGATTGTTTTTAAACTGATCTAAATGTTTCAAATAGAAATCTCCTTTTTCATACAAAGAATAATGAAATTCATAACCCGTAATTCCGGCGTAACAACTTTCGTTTAAATAAAGAATAAATGCATCAATCTGAGTAAAGAACTCATCTTCGAATACATTTTTGTGTTTCTTATCTAACCAGTAAATAGAATCGCTTCTAATTGCACCATCGTAAGAAACCTTTTCTGAGTTTCCTATTCCTGCTGCCAGCAATAAACTCTTTTGATTTAAATCGATTAAATTCTGTTTTAAATGATTCGCCAATTCAGGGCTTAAAAAATGCTCCGATATTCCAACTTTGTTCTCAATATAACTCGCAATCAAATCTTCGAAACCATTTTCCATTTTTGTTTGGGAAAAACTGCAAATACAGCCAACGTAGCAAGGTAGAGGAAATAAAACTGGTAATGGCGTTTTTATAAAATAATAAACCATACAGGTTTTGAAACTTGTTGGGTTAGGATCGACCGATATGTATCAGCTTAATTCGTAAATAGCACAAAATATCGGTCGTTCCTATGGAACTTTTTTCCTATCCTAATAACAAAAGCCGGATTAAAATCCGGCCCTACAATATTGGTCGAGCCTCTGGCTCTTTCGAATTACACTCAGTCTTGTTATCGGGAAAAACTTTATCAAATTTTAAAAAAGTTCCGTAGGAACGAAACATTTTGTAGCAACTTCAGTACATCAAAATTGTTGCAGAATATCTTCCTTGTGTTTTAGTTTGTATTAGTGCGCTTATTGCAGCAGCATCAAGTGTAGTATAATCATCTGTTAAAACTAATATATGAAAATGCGTATGTTCTTTATAAGACAAAATATTGGTATCATACGGAGGTTTAATCGTTTTGATTTTCTTTTTTTCTAAGAAACATTTTATCATTTTAACATTTACATTTTCATTAATAATTTTAGTAACTATCTCTAGTCCTACATTATCACTCACTTTCATCTTTTTTATTTTTTTAATTAATTCCTGTATGAAAAACTGTATTTTTGTTTAACAGGCGAGCAAGTAAACAATTGATTGTTTGGTAAAACTTAAATTTAGCCCGTACCATACATTATTGAATATGTACCGTACATAACCTTATTTTTTATTTAGAAAATTATTACTTTTGAAATATGAGTACTACAACAAAACCAAATCACATAGGGCGAAAAATTAGCCGTATTCGTGAATTAAAAGATATGAAACAGGAAGCTTTGGCACAAGCTATGGGAACAAATCAACAGGCAGTTTCTATTTTAGAAAACAGCGAAACAATAGAGGAAGAAAAATTAATAGAAGTTGCTAAAGCACTAGGTGTAAGTGTAGAAGCAATTAAGAATTTTTCGGACGAAGCTGTATTTAATTATTTCAACACCTTTACTGACAATGATTTTAGTAATAGTCAAGGTGCTATGAATAATCATTGTACTTTCAATCCGCTTGATAAAGTTGTGGAATTGTACGAACGCTTGGTTCAGGCTGAAAAAGATAAACTTGAATATGTTGAAAAACTATTAAGAGAGAAATAATACTTTATGCCAGATATAGTAATTAAAAAACGAGACTTGTAGTTAGTTATGGTCGGAAGATTATTCTTCCGACTTTTTTTTTGCATTATTCTTTTCAAATATTTGTTTTTATTAATTTTTTAAAATTACAAATTACATAATTATGTTCTTCAAATAAATATTTCTTTAGAAGATTTTATTTGTTAATTTTTATACTATTTTTGGTCTCGAATTAACCCCAAAAACAAACTTTATGAAAAAAATAATGCTTAGTATTGTGTTGTTATCTTCTATTTATTTATCTGCACAAACTGTAATTATTGATGAAAAGATTGAAGAAAGTAATTATCCTATCAGTTTCGAATATCTGCCAAATACTGAAAAGTTTGTTATGTATCGTGGTGAAAGGATTAAGATGACCGCGTCTTATTTAGCAACTAATGCCTTAGCTTACGATGCAAATGGAAAAAGAGAGACTTTGTTTGAAAATCAAGAGTTGTATAGTTGCTCTTATTCCATAACTGAAAAATCTTTTATGGCTTACAACTTCGAGAAGTCAATTTGGACTCCATATTATAAGATTTTTGTTGATAACAAGCCTATAGAAATAAATCCTGATACTAGGGAAAACATGAACTTCTCTTTTTTTACAATCTATTCTGATGGTATTTCACATTCTAAAAGTAATTTAGCTTCAAATAACATAGATGGGGCTTTCAATGATTTGTATGTTTTAGGTTTTTCAAATCAAAAGAATAAAGGAAAGATCGACTTGAAAAAAGACGATATTTTTTTAGAAGTTTTGGAATTAAAGACAGGTTCTAGAAAAAGATTTCCAATTGAAAAGCCTGATTTAACTTTATTAGAAGGAGAATCTTTTGCTAAAACTAATATGAAAGTTACGTTTCGATGTAAACTAAATGGTAACGAAAATTTCGATTTAATAACCAAATCAATATCTAAAGATTTTAAAATTGTCATTTTATACAAGACAACTTATAATTTTGAGGGAAAAAAAATAAAAACAATTCCATTTACTTTAAAACTTAATGATAAATTTTTTGTTACATCTGGCAACGATGGCGGACCAGCGGTATATGAACAAACGAGTGTAGATCTTGATAATCTGAGTATTAATAATTACTTAGAAGACAGAAAAAATGGAGATTTATATGTATATGGAATTTTTAGCGATGAATTTCCTAAAAAGATAGGTGATAGAATTCATCCAAATGGTTTTTATGTTTTTAAATTTGACAAGGAAGGTAATAAAGTTTGGGAATCAATTAATAAGATAGATGGGAAAGATTTCTTTGAAAAAATTAGGTCCGATGCGGCGTTGAAAGTTAGTTTAGCAGAATACAATAAAAATCTCGTTTTTCAAGTTTGTGTTAACTCTTTTACAGAATTCACAAATGCGGCGGTTGTGGATAAATCAAACGGGGCAATATTAAAATCTAGCTTTTTAGAATATAATAATAACGCATCTCACGAGAAATTGAGAACTTTTATTAGTTTCACATATGATTTCGTTGGAGATTTAAGAAAAAAATCATTTTCTCAAAATTCCTTTGCTGCCATAATTTTGAACGAAAATTTGTTTAAATATTTAAAAAGCATTCCAGAAGGAAATACTAGACTGCATTTTACAACCAAATTTACGGATCAAGGAATTTGGCTAGTTGAAACTGACAATAAGAATTATTATAAAGTTCTTCTATTTAAAGACTAAAAAAAGCTCCCAATTTGGGTAGTCATGGTCGGAAGATTATTCTTCCGACTTTTTTTGCTTTATGCTTTTGAAATATTTGTTTTCCTTACTTTATTTTAACAATATTTTTCTTGTTTAATTTATAAATTTTAATTATATTTATTACCAATGATTTTGAACCTAGTGCAAAATAAGTTGCCGACTATTACAGAAGAAGATTGGATATTGAAGTTTTTTTCAGGTTTATCAAACAAGAGCTAAATCTCAGTCACTTGGTATCGCTGAATAAAAACGGAATATAAGTAATGATTTATATGACTTTAATTGCTGCAATGCTGATTTTAATATATCAAAAAAAGCAAATGACCTTGGCTATAAAACCGCAAAAAAAAGATTTGGTCTAGAACTCCGGGAACTTATTACAGCAATAATTATAGTCTTCGTAGGCGGAGATCCGTCAAAAGCATATAAAACATAAAGTGGTCGGAATTTCCTCTGACCACTCTTAACTTGTAGTCTCGTTTTTTTTGTTTTCACTTTAAAGTTCCGTAGGAACGAAACATTTTGTAGCAACGGATTTTAATCCGTTGATCACAACAATGAACGTTATGAAAGTTCCATAGGAACGACCGATATTCATACGCCATATTCGTAAATAGCACAAAATATCGGTCGTTCCTATGGAACTTTTTTCCAATCCTAATAACAAAAGCCGGATTAAAATCCGGCCCTACAATATTGGTCGAGCCTCTGGCTCTTTACAATTTACTAATATAACTTCCGTACATATCCTTAAACTGATGTCCTTGTGCAAAACGGTCTTTGCTTAATTTTTTATATTCTACCAATCCCCATAAAATAAATTCTTTCATAAAATACAAATCGTTTTTATCCAATTGAGGCTGGTACTTTTTCAATATAACATCTAATGGCGTTACCTGATCTAAAATACGTTTGTATTCTTCATCTGTAGCATCATCTAACAATTCGAAACCACTTTCAGCAAAGAACCATTCTATCAAATCTGAATAGGCATTTTTCTCACCTTGCTTTTCTAATTTTTCAATTTTAGGTAAAAGCGTTGGAAACAACGTTCTGATGGCTGATCCTATTAAATTCTGCGCCACTGCTGCAGCTCCCTCCTGCTCTCCTTCATAAACCAATTCTACTTTTCCTGTAATCGCAGGAATGATTCCAATAAAATCAGACAAACGAAGCGAAGTAAAATCTGCTCCGGATTTTAAAGCTCTGCGCTCTGCGGTACTCATTAAGTTTTCGAAAGCGGTAATACTCATTCTCGCACTTACACCACTTTTATTGTCGATGTATTCGCTGTCACGCGCTTCGAAACTTATTTGTTCTAAAATATCTTTTGCCAGACTTGGTACATAAACCAATCTGTGTTGTGTTTCATCTAATTTTGCTTCTTGCTCAGTAATTGTTCTGGCAATGGCAACACTTTCAGGGTAATGCGTTAGAATCTGAGAACCAATTCTGTCTTTTAGTGGCGTTACAATACTTCCACGATTCGTATAATCTTCCGGATTCGCAGTAAATATAAATTGCATATCTAAAGGCATTCTCAATTTAAATCCTCTAATCTGAATGTCGCCTTCCTGTAAAATATTAAATAAAGCAACCTGAATTCTCGCTTGTAAATCCGGCAATTCGTTAATCACAAAAATACAACGATTCGCTCTCGGAATCATTCCAAAGTGAATTACACGATCATCAGCATATGATAATTTAAGATTTGCTGCTTTTATCGGGTCAACATCTCCAATTAAATCGGCTACGGTAACATCCGGTGTTGCTAATTTTTCGAAAAAACGTTCACTTCTGTGCAGCCACGAAATTGGTGTTTCGTCTCCTTTTTCAGCAATGATATCTTTTGCAAAGCGCGAAATAGGATTCAACGGATCATCATTGATTTCTGAACCAGCCACAAACGGAATATATTCGTCAAGCAATTCAACCATTTTACGAGCCAAACGCGTTTTCGCTTGTCCACGTAATCCTAATAAATTGATATTATGACGTGATAAAATAGCACGCTCCAACTCAGGAATTACAGTATTTTCGAATCCGTGAACACCCTCAAAAACAGGTTTCCCCGATTTAATTTTCTCACGAAGATTGTTTCGCAATTCATCTTTGATGCCTACGCTTTTGTATCCAACAGCTTTTAACTGTCCTAATGTGTTTATATTTTTAATTTCCATCTTTATGAAATATCTGTTTTTGTTATTGTTGTTTTTTGTAAAATAATGATTGTGTTATTATTTTACGAAATTTTACGTAGACGCACTGCGGTGCGTCTCTACGGTTTTGCATTTATACGATTACGTTATATGTAAAATTTTTAATCGCTCCCAAAAACGCACTGCGGTGCGCCTCTACGACAAACCTTTGAACCTTTGTACCTTTGCACCTTTGAACCTACATTTTAACGAACCCTCTTTTTCCTATTTGTTTCATAATCCTCAAAAATCATTTCACCCAAACCTTTCAGTCCAGTGTAAAATGCTTTTCCCTGATTTGCTTCGGTAAAATGATTTACGAAACGCTGTAAATACGGATCGTTTGCAATCATAAAGGTTGTAATCGGAATGTGTAATTTTCTGGCTTGTTGCGCCTGTGTATAACATTTGTCGACAATATACTCATCAAGTCCGTTACTATTCATATAGTAAGAACCGTCACGTTCGCGAACACAACTTGGTTTTCCGTCGGTAATCATAAAAATCTGCTTGTTAGTATTTCGCTTTCTGCGCAAAATGTCCATTGCCAATTGCAGTCCTGCAACTGTATTGGTATGGTAAGGTCCAACTTGTAAATAAGGCAAATCTTTAATAGGAATCGTCCAGGCATCATTTCCAAAAACCAAAATATCGAGTGTATCTTTCGGGTAACGTGTCGTAATTAATTCCGCCAGCGCCATGGCAACTTTTTTAGCCGGCGTAATACGATCTTCACCATACAGAATCATACTGTGGCTTATATCGATCATGAGCACCGTACTCATTTGTGCTTTGTACTGTGTTTCTTCGACAACCAGATCATTTTCTGTCAGCATAAAACTTTCTACGCCATTGTTGATCTGTGCATTGCGAAGACTTTCGGTAAGTGAAATACGCTCCAGACCATCACCAAAATTAAACTCACGAAATTCTCCGGTATGTTCATCTCCGTTTCCGGCGTGTTTGGTTTTATGATTTCCTGTTCCGGATCTTTTTAAATTTCCGAAAATCTGATCTAAAGCTTGCTGACGAATTGCACGTTCTGTTTTAGCAGTGATTCCAAAACCACCTGTTCCATCGTCTTTGACTTCGTCTTTTATGTAACCTTTCTTTTTTAAATCTTCGATAAAATCATCGATTGTGTAGTTCTCGTCGGTCAGTTTATATTCCTTATCCAACTCCCGAAGCCAGTTTATCGCTTCATCAAAATCCCCTGAAGTATGGGTGATTAGCTCTTTGAAAATACCAAAAAGTTTTTCAAACGGAGACTGAAAAGGAGCTTCGTACGTTTTAAAATAAAAACCTTTTTTAAATTCGTTTTTCATGATTTTAAAATTACGCTATTTTAGAATTATGAAAAACGAAACGTTTATTAATTTTTAGTTAAAGTATTTCTTGACGGTTTGTTGTTTTTTGTTTGTTGTTTGTGGAATCGTTAATTCGTTAAATCGTGGATTTGTTTGTTTGGTGAATCGATTATTTGTGAAATCGTTTATTTGCTTAATCGTTAAAATGTGAAATCATTTAAAATTCACAACTCACAATTCACCATTCACGAAAATTTTCCATCAACATAAAACCACACTCCATTTTCGAATTTAAACGTTGAAAACTCGTAGTGTGTTTGTGGTTGCTGATTGGCATCCAAAAAATAGGCTTTAAATTCTACTGTGTTTTCAGAAGTACTTAGGATTTCAAGTTTCTGCCATTTGTTGCTGGTTGCCCATTTCAAAATTTCAGACTTAGAATAATATTTACGTTCAGAAACATAAGTTGTTTCTAAAAGGTAATCTGCATTGTGTGTTGCGTAAGCACTATAACGAGAACGCATTAATGTTAATGCTGTGGCTGCTTTTTGACCTCCTTCAAGATACAAATTACAACAGTCATTAAACAATAATCCGGTATCGCAAAAGCATTTTTTACTCTCCATCTACTTGTTCTTCTCCATTAATCTTAACATGCAACTGATTCAATAATACCTGATAACGGCTTATTTCTCTTAGTTCTTCATCTTCTTCCGCATGATCCAGCATTTCATCTAAAGTATCGCTTACTTCAAGTAATTTGTTGTTTGCTTCTTTGCTTTGTTTTGCAGCTATCAAATCAATGATTTTCTGCACACTTTCTTTTAATTCTTCGAATTTACTCATATCTTTTTTATTTGTTTTTGTTGTTTCAGGTTTCATGTTTCAAGTTTCAGGTCGCTCCGTTCGAAAACTTGAAACTAAAAAACCTGAAACTTGAAACCAATTCTCTACTCTTCCGTCTTACTTTCGTTGAATTTTTTTATAATTTCTTTCAACTTTTCTTTGCGTGCAATTTCAGCCTGTTTCACTTTGTTTTGGGCTTTATGCAATTTATCGTTGTGCTTTTTTATGTTTCTTTCGTTGTTGCGTCCCATTATATTGCTCTTTTAATTTCTTCTAAAGTTTTTTCGGTATAAATCAGTTCTCTGATAATTTGTTCTCTTAAAACATCAAGGTCATCATAATCAAAATGTTTTGCCCATGAAGTAAGTTGTTGCAAATTCCTGATTTGCTTAATGCGTTTTGTGGTTTCAAAACTGGTTCTTAAAATAGCTTTCGTATCTCTATCAGGATTTTGTTTGTGCTGATAGGTCACGGTATTCTTTTCAAAATTTGCATCTATATAATATAGCTTCTCTTCAGCATTGTCCGTATAAAAATCATTCCATGCTGCAAAACCTATTTTTGTTTTCGACTCTGTTTCAGGTTCACGCGCTATCAAACGCCATTTGCTGTTCGCTAATCGGCCCCAATGATTCGAGACGCGGTACATTCCGGCTTCCGTATAATAATAGGCACTTCCGGCTTTACTTTCGAATTGTTTTTTTAAGCCTTCAATTTCATTTGAAAGTACTTCCTGAAAAACACAAAATGTATTTTTGAATGAATTAGGATGTGGCTTGAAGTTTTTTTGCATGCGCAAATATACTGAGATTGTCAAGAACCTCCTAAAACAAACCAAAATTGATGAACTTTTGATTAACTTTGTCCCTTCAATTTAAAATATAAAGATCATGTCTAAAGATTCACAAAGTAAGATGATGCAAAAAGGTGTTTATACCGGCATTATAGAGAAAGATGAAAATAACAATTTTTTTTGTGGTGAATATCTGTTAGATTATAAAATGGTAGCTGCTAATCATACTGTAGGAGAATTGATTACTATAAAATCTATTATCGAAAATCCAAGTGATATTAGCTATGATAAATATCCAAAAAAATCAAAAAATTTTCATAAAGCAAATAACAAGCCTGAAGAGAAGTACTAATTTAATTTTAGGTTTTCTTTTGTTCAAGTTTAAAGTTCTTCTTCTAAGCTTGATTTTTTAACCTAACTGACAACTTTTAACTTTTTAATAATGATTATTTTTTACATCAAAACTAAAAAGTTAAAAAAAAGTGTACCTTTGCAAAAAAATTGTCGTTTTGAGGGTAAAAACACTCATTTCAAACTAATAGACAAGAAGTTACCTTTTATTTATGAAAAAAATAGTTGAATACCGTAAGTTACTAAACGTAGACAAAACTGCTGAATTAAAAGATTTGAAAACCATTTATCGTAATGCGATGAAGGAATCTCATCCTGATAAATTTCAAGGTGATGAAGCTGGTTTGAAAGAAGCAGAAGAAAAAAGTAAGCTTATTATTGAAGCTTATCACTTTTTGGTGAGTATTAATCCAGAAACGATTAAAGCAAATTTACCTGAATATACAGAAACAATAGCAACTTCATCAATTACGGATTATAAATTTGTTGAAGGTCGTTTAATCATTGATTTCTCTAACGGAAGTGTATACGAATACATCAGTGTTCCTAAAGCTACTTACGTGAAAATGGTAAATGCTGATTCTCCTGGAAGATTCGCAAAAAGACACATTTTAAACTCTTTTACCTGGAGAAAGAAAACAAATCAGGAATAGATTTATATCACAATATTTGTAAAAGCATTCTGACAACAGGATGCTTTTTTTGCGTTTAATAACTACCAAATGGATTTTTTCAAGCAAAAATCGACAATTTTCAATCATTTTAAGAGTAAAAAAGAACACCAAACACGCTGATAACAAGACATTTAAACCCAACAAAAACTATAACAAAATTTTAAGGCAGCAAAATTCTTTATATTTTATAATTTTAGATACTTTTGTTGCTCAAATCAATTAACTAATTAATTTTTTATAATGAAAAAAATATTTTTATTACTTACCGCTTCTGTAGCAATTATTTCATGCAGCAAAGTTAAAGACGGAGAATACCTTATTACAGGAACTGCTACAGGAATTGAAAATGGAAAAACAATTATCCTTCAAGGTCGTGACAAAACTACTCAAATGCCAATTTCTCTTGATACTGTAAAAGTTGAAAACGGAAAATTTGAAATTAAAGGAAAAGTAACTGAACCAGCTATCCATGCATTACTTGTTCAGGGGGCAAACGGACAAATTCCTTTTATCCTTGAAACAGGAGAAATTAAAGTTACAGTTGACAAAGACAGTATACATAAATCTAAAATTTCAGGAACTTACAGCAATGACGAGTTTGTGAAATTTAATGATGAGTTAATGAAAACTCAGAAAAAATTATCTTCTTTCCAAAAAAACAATACTGCTAAAATGCAGGCTGCTCAACAATCGCAAGATACTGCAGTTATCAATGGTTTGATGAAAGAATTTATGGCTATCCAAACAGAAGTTCAGGAAACTTCTAAAAAGCAATATGTTGCTTATGCTGAAACGCACCCAAAATCTTTTATTACAGCTTTAATCATTAGAGGAATGTCTGACGATCCATCTGTTGAAGCTAAAAAAATCGAAAGTTTATACAATTCTCTTGACGAGTCATTGAAAAACACTAGTACTGGAAAAGAAATTAAATCTAAAATAGGTCAAGCAAAATTACCTGCAGTTGGTGCATCAGCTCCTCCAGTTGGTAGCGCTCAATGAAGAGCAGATTTTTCTGCCCCAAACCCGGAAGGAAAAGTAGTTTCGCTTAAAGAAAGTTTAGGAAAAGTTACTATCGTAGATTTTTGGGCTTCATGGTGCGGACCATGCAGAAAAGAAAATCCGAATGTTGTAGCACTTTATAAAGAGTTACATGCAAAAGGATTAAATATCATTGGCGTTTCTTTAGATAAAGAAGCGACAAAGTGGAAAGAAGCAATCGCAAAAGATGGTTTGACCTGGACACATGTTTCAAACTTAAAATTTTGGGACGAACCAATCGCTGCTCAATATCATGTTGAATCAATTCCTGCAACTTTTATTCTTGATGCATCAGGAAAAGTAGTCGCTCAAGACTTAAGAGGTCCTGAATTAAGAGCTAAAGTTTTAGAACTTTTAGCGAAATAAGAACCAAATTCGACAAAAAATAAAAAAATCTCCCTAGTGGAGATTTTTTTATTTTATTCAATACCAATAGGTTAAAAATTATTTCAAAAAAAACTTAAAATTAAGTGCGATTTTTGTTTGTAAACATGAAAAACGTTCCTATATTTGCAACCGCTTAGAACAACAAAGCGCAACAATACAAAGCTTCGGGGAGATACTCAAGCGGCCAACGAGGGCAGACTGTAAATCTGCTGTGTGAACTTCGCAGGTTCGAATCCTGCTCTCCCCACCAAAAAAGTCCTAATGAAAATTAGGACTTTTTTTATGCCATAAATTTAACCATTGCGGAGATTTTTGAGATCATGATAAAAGTTGGGGATTAGGCAAAAAGATTGGTTAATCTAAACAAGAAGAAATCTATGCTTCTAACTCTTCTTAAATGGCCTGTAAACGCTTTTATTTTGTATTAAAAGATTCAGCCGAAGCATTTGTACTTCTATTATCAAAATAGTTTAAGATTGACTGGTAATTAATCATTATAGTATTAAGAAGAATATTAAAATTTTTAAAACCAGATTCTTCAACCTTCTTTTACCAATGCGCTAGTTTAGTCATGGCAATGGTTTTGTTTTCCCAACATGTGCACCACTTCAATTCCTTCCAAGGTTCTTCTTGCAGACGAAAAACTTTTAAAACCCAAACTGTTTTGTATTCGCCATTTTATAAAACGATGATCCTGCTCAACAATATTATTGAGATATTTAGATTGACGAATATTTATATTTGAAAATGATCGTTTGTTGTAAACTCGTATTGCGCTGGTGTTCGAGCAGCTTTTTTCTATATTTATTAAAGCTGGTCTGCAGTTATTATTTATTGCCCTAATTAGAAATGACTGGATACTCATTCTCTGTCGTCTTCTAGTCAAAAGAAAATCTACTGTTTTACCAGATTTATCCACAGCCCTGTATAAATAACACCAAATACCTTTAACTTTTATGTAGGTTTCATCCATTCTCCAGCTCACTCCCACTCTGTTCTTTCTTTTTTTCATCTGTGATTCAATAATTGGAGTAAATTTAAATACCCAACGTTGAATCGTAGCATGATCAACTGCTATTCCACGCATTTTCATTATTTCCTCAACATCCCTGTAACTCAATGTAAATCTCAATTTGAAATAAACAGCCTGCAAAATAATGGCTTTGGGATAACAATGACCTTTCGTATTCATAAAATATATTTCAAAGATTTAAAGATAATAGTTATTAAACAGATGCGACAGAACCAGATTTTGTCTTTAACTAGAACTTCACGCTAAGTTAGCACATCCACTTTTTTTTTGTAGTCATATCTTACAGATTTTAATTATATTCGTAAGGTACAAAATCAAATAATGTGCTACCGAAGGTTTAGTTCAGCACACGCTACAAGCAATTTGAATATTAGGCTTAATTTGAAATTAGTTTTGTATTTGGATGATTTAGCAAATCCGAATAATGGGCTTAATTTAATCCCAAACTGCTTGTAGCGCGGGGACGTTAGCAATAATTAAAACAAAACTGGTCAATTATAAAAAAGAAGGGAAAATGGATAAATTAAGTAAGTTATTTAGTGAGTTGTTAACCAATTCTGATAAATTAGAGCGTTTTAATTCAGGCTCGAGCACGGGCGAAATTGCTAGCAATAAACAGAGCATGTTGAACGAATTGGGAGTGAAGCATGCGGAAGAGATAATTGGGATGGCTACCCAGAATTTGCAAAAAATAATGGAGAAAGAGCTGGCTCAAAAAACCGATGATGATTTAGAAACAACAATTTGTGGACTGATTGCGAAGCAAATACTAAAATATCCAGAACGGATAGCAATTATCGATGGCGAGACCAAAATTGACTATAAAGGTCTTATGAAACGGGCTAGTGAGGTTGCTGGAGAGCTCAAGAGCCGTGGGATAGAACCAGGCTCGTTAGTCGGGGTGTGTATGAACCGCTCTTGGGAACTGGTAGCTGCTCTAATTGGTGTGATGCAAGCAGGATGTGCATATGTACCGTTGGATCCCGCATATCCACAAGATCGGGTCCGATATATGTTAGAGCATTCTCATGCTGTGGCAGCTATCGTGGATAATGATAGCTCTGCCAAGCTATGCAGTGAAGTGCATGAACTATTGTGGATCAATACATTGGGTGATCATACGGATAGCTCGGTACGACCATCTGCGAACGATTTGGCATATGTCATCTATACCTCGGGTTCAACAGGACGCCCAAAAGGGGTTGCTGTCGAGCACAGAAGTATTGTGTGCTTGAGTCAGTCAATGCGCACTCTATTCAGTGATGAAGAGCTGAAAGGGGTGTTTGCTGGTGCCTCCGTGTGTTTCGATACTTCGGTGATGGAAATTATGGGCACTTTGTCGTTGGGTGGCACAATAATACTAGCGAAAAACGCCCTTGAGCTGACCAAACTTCCTGCAATAGATCAGGTGAGAACATGCGTAATGGTTCCATCGTTAATGCAAGCATTGCTCTCTACAGAAAGATTGCCTAAGGGTATACGATGTCTGGTTTTTGGAGGCGAAGCGCTCAAACGCTCACTGGTTGAACAAGTTTATCAGCAAGAGCCAGGCCTCCGTGTATTAAACGCATATGGTCCTACCGAAGATACCGTTTTTTCGACCATTGCCGAAGTCCCTTCTGGTACCAAGGTTGTTACGATTGGCAAGTCGGTGCCAAACTCGCGTTCGTATATTTTGGATGATGCTATGCAACCCGTTGCTAATGAGGTAGCTGGGGAATTGTATCTTGCAGGAAGTAAGCTTGCGCGTGGGTACTTGTACGAGGAAGTGCTTACCAAGGAGCGTTTTATCGAGATGGAACCGAGTGATTTGATTCCAGATAATCGGTTGTACAAAACAGGCGATTTGTGCAGTTGGACAGAAAATGGAGAGATCGAATTTCTTGGTCGAATCGACCAACAAGTAAAGGTCAGGGGCTTTCGAATAGAACTTGAAGAAATTGAATCGACACTTGAATCGATGCAAGGTGTGGACGCCGCGGCAGCTGCAGCTGTTGAAGGAGGTATTGGTCAGAAGATACTAGCGGTTTATATTGTCGCTCGGGATAAAACGGTAACAGAGGCTAGAGTCAAATCCTATTTATCAGAACGACTACCAAATTATATGGTTCCTCAAGTTGTGAAACACCTAAAGGCACTGCCTCTTTTACCCAATGACAAACTTGATCGCAAGAAACTCCTGAGCCTGGAAGAGGAGGTGTGTTTTGAAAAAGGTGCAGTTGCATTAAGCCTAGGTGCTGATCCAGTCAATAGTACCAGCAGTTTCATACAACGTTTGGTAGGTTCAAAAAATGAAAAACAAGCAGCGATACTGTCGATTATTCAGAGCGAGGTAGCTTCTCTCCTTAAATTATGTAATTCAGCTGACGTATTGCCAGACCGTTCATTCGATGGTCTTGGCCTCGACTCCCTAAGTACATTGGAGTTCAGTAGTCGACTCACCAAATTATTGGGTCAAAAGTTGCCAGCTCATGCGATATTTGAACATCCTACCCCAAATGCTCTGGTCAGTTATATTATCAATACGATGGGAAGTGGCTCCGATAACCGCTCAGCAGATAAGCTACCTACTGTGGCAACCGATACCCTTGCTAGCTTCCAAACACATATTCAGTCCAGCCATCCGACATTTCAGGCTGCTAAAGCGCCCTCATGGAACGTCACCGATAAGAGCAAGCTGGTTCAAGAAGTTTTGCGCATGGTGAACGACAATCGTAGAAACCCCTATAGTAAGGTATTGCGAACGGGAAGTGCCACCAGGGGCATCGTTGGCGATGCCTACAATGATGAAGAACAAGAAGCAGTTATATGGACGACCAACCTGTATCTTGGCTTGAACCGTGACCAGAATGTCATTGAGGAAGCGTCCATCGCCTTATCGCGTTTTGGGACCGGAATGGGTACCTCTGCCGCAGCCTCAGGTATGACCAATCAACACCTGGAGTTCGAAACAGAGTTTGCTGATTTAGTAGGAAAGCCCAGCGCTTGTCTGTTTCCGACAGGTTATACAGCCAATGTTGGAGCGATTGCAGGGCTTCTAGGGAAAAACGATGTTATCGTTATCGATCAGCTCTGTCACGCATCAATTGTTGATGGCGCTCGTCTATCCGGTGCAACTATTAGAACGTTCCAACACAACAATGCATCTGACCTGATAACTGTCCTTGAGTCGGAAGTGTCACCCTATCGTACTATTCTGGTGGTTCTAGAAGGCGTGTATAGCATGGGCGAAGGCGCTGCACCGGTTGCAGAAATAGTGCACACGGCAAAAAAATATAATGCACTCGTTCTAGTGGACGAAGCGCATTCTTTTGGCTTTTACGGTGAAGGTGGGGCAGGCATTTGTGCCGCTCAAGGCGTTACTAAAGACGTGGATTTCATCATGACAACACTCAGCAAAGCGTTAGGTAGTATTGGCGGAGTTGTTGCAGCTAGCCAGGAGCACATTGACCTTTTGAAGTCGTCTTCCAGAGCCTACATTTTTCAGGCTTCCATTAGCCCAGCAGATATGGCAGCAGCACTCACTGCATTAAGACGCCTCCGTTCCGATGACGCATTGCGTGAGCGACTGTGGAATACGACTCGTTACATGCGTCAGCGATTCGAAGATGCAGGGTATGATCTAGGAACTGGAGACGGACCTATCGTCACTCCTCATTTTAGCGATAAGGATAAACTTTTCGCTATAGTACAGGGCTTATTTAAGCGTGGCGTTCAAACATCGGCAGTGACCTATCCAATTGTGGAAAGCGGAAGAGGCCGCTTAAGGCTCATTTGCTCAGCCGCTCATACAAAAGAGGACGTGGACAGGACGTTGGAAGCTCTCATAGAAGCAGAACGTGAAGTAGATGAACAACTCAAGGTAACACTTGATGAAACAAGGGACTCAAACATAACGCACTCTGATATCGAGGTCTGGGCCAATGCATTCTCTTCTTACTTGAAAGAATCGATAGCTGAAGTTTCAGCTCTAACCCCAAACCTCACTATATCTGTTAGTGCTTCTGAACAGTCTGAGCCAATTACAATTATGTTTAAGGACGGAGACGTGACTTTGAAAGCTCATAAGATTTTCGATTTACCTTCCTGTTCGTTGCTTCTTACTGAGAGGGCTGCATTTTCCGCTTTGCAGTCATCTGATGTACAAGGATTACTTCATAGCATTTGTAAAGGGACCTGTGTACTAAACGGACAAGTAGAGGTATTTATATGGCTTATTGGGCGAATCGTAGATCAGCGACAGGATACACATGCTCATGCTAATTCGTAGCGAAGCAGGTAGGAAGCATTTGTTAATTAAGTTCAAGGTCCGCTCTTCCGCAAATTTCGTTGCGGAAGAGGAATCCTGCTCTCCCCACCAAAAAAGTCCTAATGAAAATTAGGACTTTTTTTATGCTCTAAATTTAGCCATTGATCCATTTTAAATAAGTATTGGATCTTTTAAAAAACACCCATAAATTTTAAGTAGGGAGTCATAAGTTTTTCATCAAAAACAGGAGGTGTTAAATCAGTATCTTCCAGAAACTGTTTTGTATTGGTTCTGTCATAATAATAAGTGTTTTCATAAGCTTCTACTAAAGATTTACCTTCATGAACATCTTCTGTAAAAAGACTAAGCAAAGGATATATAGGAACATTGTTATCATATTTCCATCGATTGAGCCATTGGTGATATTCTATCCCTTTTAAATTCATACCGTAATATTCATTCATCTTAGCACAAAAATCCGTTAGAGATACATCATTTTCAGCCAGGGGGGAAAGATGAAAATTTAAACCTACTGCTTCTTTCTTTTTACTAATGTGCATAATGGCTTTACACATATAATCTACTGTTGTCAATTCATCTTTTAAACCCATCACTAGCGGAAATGATTTTAGCTGAATACAGCTTCTTATGAGCGCTCCCCACCACTGATTCATTACAGTTGCACCAGAAGTACCGTGACATACCGCAAAACCAAGTCTGAAATTTATAATAGGAAGTCCTTTTGCTTTTGCCTTTTCGGCAATACTTTCCATTACCCATTTGCTTTTTATATAGCCTAAATCACGTGAAACTGCCGCCATGTTCTGTTCTATTGCATCATCTTCATACATCCATGTTTTCTTGGTAAAAGGCCTTCCCCAGCTAAAAACACCCATTGAGGATAGCAACACCAGAAATTTTATTTTTGATGTAACAGCCAGATCAATAATATTGTGAAGTCCGTCAATATTCGATTTTTTAATCAACGGATAAGGCTGGACATAACTAACTGAACTTCCCGAATGATATATAACATCTATTTCGTTTGCAATAAAATGGTAAGCCAGATTTTCTATTCCAAAACGATACAAAGATAAGTCTCCTATAATGGCCATAATTCGGCTATCATAACTAACAGACCACGAAAGTTTAAATTTTGCAAAAGTACTTTTAATACGTTCCAGCCCGTCTGCGGCAGAGGAAGCTCGTACTAAACAATATATTTTTGCAGATGTATGACGCAGAAGTTCTTCTAATAAATGAGACCCGACAAAGCCAGTTACTCCCGTTAAAAAAATATTCTTTGGATTATTCAATATAGCTGTATCAGGTATTTCATTGATACTAAAATCAATATGCAGTTCTGAATCCTCAATTAGCTCCTTGATCATTATTTGAGCCTTTGTCTTCTGTGAAATCTCCGTTTCATGCATACGTTTATCAATTTCTTTTACAAAGGCAGAAATAGTGGTAAAAATGTAAAGTTCCGGTAAAGTGATTTTATTTCTTACAGGTTCCGGAAGAAGAACATGAAGCTGGGCGAGTAATAAAGAATGCCCTCCCAAGTCAAAAAAATCATCTTCATCTCTAATATTTTCTATCGAAAGAAGCTCTCTCCAGATATGCTTTACAACTTCATTAAGGTTATCTTCTTTCCATTTCGGAAGCTTACTGTTTTTTACTTGGTTTTCCGGAATTTCCAAAAGTGCCTTATCTATTTTTCCTGCATGTGTCAAAGGCATTTTATCGACAATAATAATTTTATCAGGAAGCATGTATAAGGGCATTATCTGCTGTAATTTTGTTTTAATGCTTTGCAAAGATTTTACTTCATCATCATGAATAGCAGCAAGCTGAATAAAGGCAATAAGCATGGGGAGTCCATTTTCTTTTTTTTGAACTTTAACAGCCGTTTTTACAATCTGCGGCAATTTTGCCATATTATGTTCAATTTCTGCAAGTTCAATACGGTAGCCCCTAATTTTAACCTGATCGTCTTTTCTGCCATAAAATTCGAGATTTCCATCGGGCCTTTCCAGCACCATATCTCCACTTTTATAGATAATTTTATTGCCTTTTAATTGATCTAAAAACCATTCTGGAGCTTCGATAAAAGCTTTTTTAGTATCGTCTGGCCGGTTTAAATAACCCAATGCTAATTGAGAACCGCCAATATAAAGTTCCCCAATGATTCCTTTGGTTACAGGTTTCAGATTTTCATCTAAGATTAATAATTTTACATTAGACATAGCAGAACCAATAATTCTTGGATTTGTTTCCTCTTTAAACTCATAATTGCTTACTGCAACTGTCGCTTCTGTCGGTCCATAACTATTTATTAAACGTATTTTTTTGTACCAGGATTTCACAATGCTTTCACTGCAGGCTTCACCGCCAATTGCAATAGTCTTTAGATTCCCTATTGGTTTATTTAAAGGAAGTGAAGCCAATACCATTGGAGGCATCAAAGGTACTGTATCAATATTATGGGCAGTAATAAATTCTAAAAGCGGTTCGCCGACAATTTTATTATTAGGATATAAGTAAATGGAAGCACCTTTAATAAGAGGTGTCCAGATATCTATTACAGCAGCGTCAAAACTAGGAGAAGCGAATTGCAATGTGATACTATCAAAAGACAAATCTAAAACCTCTGCCTGTTCCTGCACAAAATTATAAAATGACTGATTTGCTATAACAACTCCTTTTGGTGTTCCCGTGCTTCCTGAAGTATAAATAATGTAAGCTGGATTTTGTGGTAAGATTTCAAGAGTGATATTACCGGCAGTTATTTTTTTATATCCATCATCCTGAAATAAAAGGTCCAATGCTATACTTTTAATTTCATTGTTACCAAGTTTTTCCAAATATTTATTAGTGGTCAGCAAGAGATCAATTTTTGAATCTGTAACCATTAGATGCATTCGGATTTGAGGTAATTCGCCATCGATAGGCAGATAGGCAGCTCCTAATTTTAAAATGGCTAAAAAAGCAATAATACGATCTGCCGACTGCGGAAGACATACTCCTACTTTTCCTTCTTGCTTAATACCCTGAGTTTGTAAATAACGTGCCAACTGATTCGCTCTTGCATTTAGATCTTTATAAGTGATTTTCTCACCATTATCCACAATAGCTAATTTATAAGGATTGTCATGAGCGATTTTCTCAATTTGCTTCACAATACTGACTTCATTATCATGAAAACTACTTTTAAGAATATTGTTTTTCAGTTCATTACTAGAGTTTGTTTTTTTTTTTCATGGAGCAAAATTTTATGTTAGAAATAATTATTTAAAAAACTACTAAACAACATATTGCTTTTTTTAACATTAAAAAACGCATATCTAAGGTAAATAAAAAATATCTTATAAATAAAGTATCAATATAATATAATTTAAAATTAACACACTGTAAACAAGTAACTTAAACAGCACTATACTAAAAATGCCTTGAGATTCATTATAAAGAAGTTGTTCAAAAAGAACACTTTAAATTACTTAAAAAATTAGTGTTTGTGTTTATGCCAAAATCTTGTCAACACTGGTTTAAAAAACAAATGCAGGCAATATTTTGCGTTTAAAACTTAAAGTTAGAATCCTGGTCCCCCCACAAAAAAAGTCCTAATAAAAATTAGGACTTTTTTTTATGCGATGTATTGTTATGAAATTAAAAAAACAGGGATGATGATCAAAAGTTCACTATTTTGCAAAAGATGATGTAATCTAATCTCTAAAATTAATTTATTTAACTCATAATAGAACTATTTTGTGTTAAGCATTAACAGCCGCTTTAACCTTTCGCTCTTTTTCCTGAGCATCTACAACGGCAACAGCAGCCATATTCACCATTTCTTCTACACTGGCTCCTAGTTGAACTATATGTACTGCTTTTTCAAGTCCCATAATTATAGGTCCAATAGATACCGTTTTATTAAGCTCTTTTAATAGCTTGTATGTAATATTAGCTGAATCAAGATTAGGAAAAATCAACACATTTACTTTTTTACCATTGAGCTTACTGAAAGGAAACTTATTGGCAAGCATATCAGGATTAAGAGCAAAATCGGCTTGTATTTCTCCATCTACAATAATATCAGGGTGATTTTTATGAAGATAAGCCACCGCTTCACGTACTTTTACAGCACTCGGATCCTGAGACGAGCCAAAATTGGAGAAGGATACCATAGCTATAACCGGTTCAACACCAAACATTCGTGCCATACTAGCTGTCATTAACGTTATACTAACCAATTGCTCCGCCGTTGGATTTACGTTTATAGCCGTATCGGAAAGAAAAATAGGTCCTCTGCCTGTAAGCATAAGGTTTGTTGAAGCAATTTTGTCGATACCCTCCGAACGTTCTATTAATTGCAACATAGGCTTAACCGATAGTGGATAACTTCGTGAATAACCCGTTATCATGGCATCGGCATCGCCATGGTTTACCATCATAGCAGCAAAATAGTTACGCTGTGTCATCATCTTTTCTGCATCGAGCTGGCTAATACCTCTATACCTGCGTTTCTTCCAAAATTCATCAGCATAGGCTAATAATCTCGGATGACTTGATTCTAACCTGGGATCAATAATAGTTACTTCATTCTCAAAGCCTATTTCTCTCTTAAGTTCTTCAATACTATCACGATTACCCAACAATATTGGTTCACCAATACCTTCTTCCATCACTATCTGCGCCGCTTTTAACACGCTAAGCTGATCAGCCTCGGCAAATACTATACGTTTTGGTGCGCTCTTGGCACGATTGATTAAAAGACGTGCAGCTTTGTTATCGTTACCCATTCGATCCAGCAATTCTTCTGTATACTTCTCCCAGTCGGTAATAGGCTTTTGTGCCACACCGCTATCCATCGCAGCTTTCGCAACAGCGGGTGCCACCACAGCTATAAGTCTTGGATCAAAAGGTTTGGGGATAATGTAATCTCTGCCAAAAAGTAACTTTGTTTCGCCATACGCAATGTTTACCTGCTCCGGCACTGGTGACTTAGCAAGTGCTGAAAGAGCGTGTACCGCAGCCATTTTCATAGCTTCATTTATCTTAGTAGCTCTTACATCGAGTGCACCACGAAAGATATAGGGAAAACCCAATACATTGTTCACCTGATTAGGATTATCACTTCGTCCGGTTGCCATAATAACATCGCTACGAGTAGCAACTGCCATATCATAACTAATTTCAGGAGTTGGATTGGCCATAGCAAATACAATAGGGTCATTTGCCATACTCAAAAGCATTTCCGGTGAAAGAATATTACCTGCTGATAAACCCAAAAACATATCGGATCCTTTTATAGCTTCTGCCAATGTTTTTTGTTCTCCGGGCTGTGCATAAAGAAGCTGAAGATCTAAAAGATCTTTACGGCTTTTCACTAACATACCTCCAACATCAAACATGGTAATATTTTCTACTTTAACACCCAGTGAAACATACAGGTTAGTACAGGCAAGTGCAGCTGAACCTGCTCCCGATACCACAATTTTCATTTCATCCAGCTTTTTACCTGCAAGCTCGGCGGCATTAAGCAATGCTGCAGATGAAATAATGGCTGTCCCATGCTGATCATCGTGCATTACCGGTATGTTGAGTTCTTCAACTAAGCGACGCTCAATTTCAAATGACTCCGGAGCCTTTATATCTTCAAGGTTAATACCTCCAAAAGTTGGAGCTATATTTTTAACTGTCTGTATAAAAGCTTCTACATCTTTTGTATCCACTTCTATGTCAAACACATCAATATCACTAAATATCTTGAATAACAAGGCTTTACCTTCCATTACAGGTTTGCTGGCTTCCGGACCTATATCGCCAAGTCCTAACACGGCAGTACCGTTCGATATTACTGCTACAAGGTTACCCTTTGCTGTATAATTGTATACTTTATTTATATCTGCTGCAATTTCAAGACAGGGTTCTGCTACACCGGGCGAATAGGCCATTGAAAGATCTCTTTGTGTAGCGTAAGGCTTAGTAGGTAGTACCTGTATTTTACCAGGTTGAGGCTGAGCGTGGTATAATAATGCCTCTTGGCGCTTGCTGTCTTTGTTCATAAGCTAATGTACTTAATATTGGATTTTATTGTTTAGTAGGTATTGTTTTCTTTGGAAAATTAAAAAAGGTACTGGTAAGTATTGGTACAAAAAATATAGCAACAGTAAGGGCTGATATTCCTATATCTGCTGCATGGCTTCCTAAGAATTTGCTGAATGCAGTTTCAGGGTAAAAATGTTCATATAAAGATAATGCCAGTTTGATCCCTAAAATGGCAATTACTACAAAAGCGGCTGTTTCCAGAAAATTGTATTTTGCCATAAGCCCCACGAACCAATGTGCTATAAAACGCATCGCCAAAATACCTATGAATACGCCGATGCAAACCAGTATAATATTGGGTGTAAAAGCCACAGCTGCAAAAACATTATCTATTGAAAAAGCCATATCCATAAGTTCTACAAGACAAACTGTAGCCCAAAAATGACCTATCGTACCCACCGTAATACGGTATAACCAATTACCTTCTTTATTTATTTTTTCTTCTTCTCCTCCTTCTTTTTGCTTGTCTTTATACCAAGCGTATACCAGATAAAGCAGGTAAAGTCCTCCGATAGGCTTAAGCCACCAGATAGCAATAAGTGCCGAAGCAAATAGCATGGCAATACCTCTAAAAATATAAGCTCCCCAAATACCGTATTTAAGCGCTCGATCACGTTGGTTTTCAGGCAAGTCCATTACCATTGTAGCCAATACAGCTGCATTATCTACTGAGAGTAGGCTCTCTATAAGAATAAGGTTTCCAATAATTGCCAGGGATGTACCGGGATGTGCAATAATATCTTGCCAAAGGCTGTTAAAAGTAGTAATTAAATCAGTCATTTTTATTTTATATAGTTTTAAAGAATGGTGCCTTAATGGCGTATTTATTTTGATATAGAAAGGTCTATTTCGGGATTTGGCTCAAAGTCTTTTTCATATTTAGAAATAAGTATAACAGCTACACCATTTCCTATAAAATTAGTTATGGTACGTGCTTCATTCATAAACTTATCAATACTAAAAAGAAGTGCCAAGCCTTCTAAAGGAAATTTATTTAGTGTGGTAAACGTTATGGTAAGGGCTATAAAACCGGATCCCGGTATTCCCGATGCTACTTTTGATGTAACCATAATAACCAACCCTATGGATATGATATCTTGAAAAGTAAGCGGTATATTAAACAACTGAGCAACAAACAAGGTACATACAGGCAAAAATATAGAGGCACCGGCAAGGTTAAAAGAATAGCCTAACGGTATGGAAAGACCTACAACAGCTTTACTGCACCCCGCTTTTTCAAGCTTTGAAACAATTAGAGGAAATGCTGTCCTGGATGATGATGTACTAAAAACAATAAGCAGTTCTTCTTTAATATAATTCAAAAACTTCCAAAGACTTATGTTGTAATAACGCAGTAAAAGCCCCAGTACTATAAATATGAAGGAAGCCATTGTAATATAAGTAGTAGCCAATAGTTTACCTAAAGGTAAAAGGCTATGAATACCAAATCGAGAAACGGCATAAGCCATTCCGCCAAAAGCAGCAACTGGTATAAGCAAAAACAAGTACATCAGTATTTTATACAAAAAATTCATGATTTTTTGCAGGACACCAACGTATTTTGCCCGACCTGGTGAGAGACTAAGCAAAACACCAATGACAACAGCTAAAAGTACCACGACAAGCGGACGGTTAAGTATTATAAAATTAAACCAGCCACCATCAAGTGGTTCTGTAGCTGTAAAATGTTTCGGCAAAGCTACATCCAAAAGACTTTTTTTGATCTTGCCCGGTTCTATAAATAGCGCTGCCAATATCCCCATTATCATGGCGACAGTCGTTATTATTTGAAAATAAACTAGTGCCTTAAGCCCTACACGGCTTACTTTTTTAAGATTATCAATACTACTTACACCTATAATAATAGTCAAAAATATTATGGGCTGTATAAGCGGTTCAATAAGATATAGAAATCCACTACCTAAAAAATCAAGCTGAATCCCCTGTTCCGGATAATAATGACCTACCGCAATTCCTAACAACAATGCCAAAGTAACATAAGCTGCTAAATTTTTTAAATACTTTTGGGGTATTCCGGTACTTACGGGGATTTGTTGTGTGCTATTCATTTTTTAAACCTTACTCATTAAATTCCGTTGTAAAGGTAACTTAAAAAGTTATTAACCCTATAAGCAGCGCAGCAATCAGCATAGCAAGTGATGAACCTAGTGCCCACTTCATAGTAAATTTTACGTGATCAGAAAATTCAACCCCAGCCAAACCTACTAAAAGATAGGTAGAAGGTACCAGAGGACTTAAAAGATGTACTCCCTGACCGATTAGTGATGCTGCTCCTATTTCCAACTTTGTTGCACCTAAGTGAATACCCGTTTCTGTAATTAAAGGTAATATTCCAAAATAATAAGCATCGTTACTTAAAAAGAATGTCAATGGCGCACTGCTTACTGCCGTTAGCACAGGAAAAGCACTTGACCATGTATCCGGCACCACTGATATCATCGAAGCCGCCATAGCATCCATCATTCCTGTACCCGAAAGTATGCCTGTAAAAATACCTGCCGCAAATATCATCGACGCTACAGAAAGCGCATTACCCGCATGCAGTTTTAATACTTTCTGCTGTTCATCTACTTTTGGGTAATTGATAATAAGTCCAATACAAAATGCGATCATAAAAGAAACAGCCAATGGCAGTACATCAAACATCATAGATGCAAGCAACAATATGGTAAGCAACAGATTAAACCAAATTAAGCCAGGTCTTCTCAATTCACGCTCAATTACAGCTTCTTCTTCTTTTACAAGAAATTTATTAAAATCGCCTTCACGGGCAATTCTTTTCTTTTCGCGAAGTCCAAGCCAGAATGCTGTAAATATTACCCATACTATACCGCCTGCCATCACTGGTATCATCGGCATAAAAAGCTCAGATGCATCCATTTTAAGTGTGGTCATGGCACGTGCTGTAGGTCCGCCCCAAGGAAGTATATTCATTACACCCCCGCCAAGCATTATAATACAAGCCAGTACAAGCGGGTTCATACCCAATTTTTTATATAAAGGCAACATTGCTGCTACAACTATCATATAAGTAGTGGCTCCATCACCATCCAATGAAACCAATATCGTAAGCAAGGCAGTACCTACGGCAATTTTTACAGGATCGCCTTTTACAAACTTTAATATCAGGTTTACCAGCGGATCAAACAAGCCCGCATCAATCATGATACTAAAGAAAAGTATACCAAAAATAAGCATAATTCCAGTGGGAGCAATATTCTTTACACCATCCATTATTATAGAACCAAGATCAGCAGTAAAACCTGCGAAAATAGCAAAAAGTATAGGGATAAGTATTAGCGCTGTTAACGGAAACAAGCGTTTTGTCATGATCAGATACATAAATACCATGATCATTGAAAATCCTAAGATTGTAAGCATGACTATATATTTTTAAGTTTAATTATTTTCTGTTTTAGCCGACCAGTCAAATGTGTTTCTAAAGCCCGCGAGTACGTAATTACTGGTATCATCAGCGCTTAACTGATTGATAAATGATAATTCTATTGCCGATTTTTTACCAACATTAATTCCCAATCCTGCTGTAAGCCTGTTACTGTCGAATTGTTCTTCCTTTACAACATTCATCCTGATTTCATTTTTCAAAATACCATACAAAGGATTATTACCTCCTTCTTTACCTAATGGAATCTTTAATGATATCAGGTAACGCAGCCTCAAAACAAAATCATCAGGGTTCGTTAAGAAACGTTCTTCGGCACGATAACGATGCAATAAAGTAGTACGGCCAATTTTATTTTTGATAGTTAACTGCTGAAACGGCCTGTTCTCGTAACGTATTTTTTTATGATTGTCACTAGTGTAAGGTTCAAGTACCAAAAACATATAACCAATTGCCGGATAAAGGTCGTTATCGAGCTTTCTTTCAAGATAGGTAGAAACCAGGAAAAGACGCGAATCTTTTACTAAATCGTACGATCGATATTGAGATAAAGCGGTAAAGCTGTACTTTTCGGTCAGTTTTGCGGACATTGTATATTGTAACCACATATTAAAATTATCTTGCTGCGCTAATGCTTTCGTAGAAAAAAGCATTAAAAAAAACGTGATTGATATATATATTCTATACATTTTGATAAATTGTTAATTTATTTATATCGGTAAATGTATAAGATTGACTTTTTCAAAAAATTAATTTTCAACGAACGACACATTTAATAAACAAACAACGCAAAATGCAGATTTTAAAATAATGATATTTGTATTTTTAACGGTATAATTTTAAAAGGTAAATAATTTTAAACACAAAAAAGTATGGTTTTACTAATAAACATCATTATTCTACTGGTTGCCTTTCGATTACTGTTTGAACAGAAAATCATAGGCAGTCTGATGAAAAAACAATGGACCAATCTTATTAAGCTTCAACATGCCCTATTTTTTGTGATTTATACCTCGTTTCTGGTAACTTCAATGCTTTATTTTATTGAAATGCCTTTCGCATTATATAGAATAATATTTATTATGGTAATTAATACTGCATTATACATTGTTTGTTACGCCTACTTAGTTCCCGCCTATTACCAAACTAATAAATACCCCGAATACCTGCTTTATGTACTAATACTATTTATATCCACAACATTGCTAAGACTAATCGCTGAACCTGAATTTTCTAAAAGGAGTGTCATAGCACAAGACCAGACATTATTTTTGATAAGCGTATACAGTTCACAAAGTATTGTGATTTTAGTAGCTTCTTTTTTAGGGATATCAAGACATAAATTTTTAATAGAATACGACTATCATGACCTTGAGATAAAAAAGAACGAGACTGACCTCAACCTGATGAAGTCAAAAATAAATCCCCACTTTTTACTCAACACGCTTAATAATATCTATGCAGGTAGTTACAATCAGCATGGCAATACCACCGAAGCAATACTACAACTAAGTCAGTTGCTTCAATATGTAATATATGAAACCGATAAAAAAACGATTGCCATACACAAAGAGTTTGAAATGATGAAGGCTCTTGCTGGTCTCTACCAACTCAAATACAATAATACACTAAATATCACATTTGATCTCAATGATATTGAAGTGCAGGAACAGGTAGAAGTACCTCCTTCTATATACTTTACCCTTTTTGAAAATGCTCTTAAACATTCAGCCATTGGAGCAGACAAAGAGGCTTATATTACGGTACATTTTAATCAGGTTGATAACAATTTAGTTTTCCGAATAGAAAATTCTTTACCAGAGCAGGCTCAACCTGTCAACAATAATGGATATAACGGAATGGGACTTACTGCCTTGAAAAAAATACTTGTAACGGAATACGCTGAAAATTATGAATTGTTTGATGAATTACTAAATAAAACGTACTTTTCTACCCTTAAAATTAAGTTATGAAGGAATTGCAAGTTGTGGGTGTAGATGATGAATACCTTGCGCTGGAACTTATAAAAAACTATTGTGCCAAGACTGATGGCATAAATCTGCTGGCTACGTACAGTAATCCGCAGGAAGCTGTGGATTTTTTAATACAGAATGAAGCTGACCTCCTGATACTGGATATTAATATGCCCGGAATCAACGGGATAGAACTGTTGCAAAATACGCCCAGCAAACCACTCTGCATTTTTATAACCGCTGAAGAGCAGCATGCCGCAAAGGCATTTGAGCTTGATGTTGTGGATTATCTTATAAAACCTATAAGTTTTGAGCGCTTTGAAAAAGCCATTACAAAAGCCAAAGAATACCACCGCTTTATAAAGTCTAGAGACATTGTAGAAGATTATATTATGTTTAAATCAGACAACATTGTAAACAAGGTAAAGCTGGATGATATTTTTTGGATAGAAGGTTTTGGCGAATATCTTAAAATTGTATCCCGATATAAAAAACACATGGTACTAGAGCGCATGGCAAAGTTTGAAGAAATGCATCGTCATCTGGGCTTTATTAGAATACATAAATCGTATCTGGTTTTGAAAAGCCACATAGCATCATTCAATTCCCGAATGATACAACTCAAAGATGGTAAGGAGTTACCAATAGGCCGCACTTATAAAGACAATCTTAAAGGAATTTAATTTACTCTAATGTTGATGGTTCGTCGCGGCTTAAGTCATCAATATTGTATATAAAACCAAATTCCAGCATATTTATAAATCAAAGTATAATACTTACTAAATTGTATTTTTTAAAGCCAACGATATATTACTGTTTTTTCGTCTTAATTAACACCTGGGCAATGACAATCGTATTTTTCTTTTCTACAGGATAAATTAATTCCAAGTGTAATTTGATGAAAAGCACCATTATCAAATTTAACATCTCCACTTACTGCGGAATAGGTATAAGCAAACATTAAATTTTCGTAATTAATACCTACAATTGGTGTTATATACTGTAGCTTTGGACTTGGAGTCTTATTGAAGATATTACTCTCAAATCCTAAGTTTGTACGATAAGAAAGTCCTCCCCAAAGCATTCCATTATCAAAATTTTTATATGCTTTTAAATTCAGATCAACTAACTTTTCCTTTGACTTTTCAGTAAACTGTAACAAAAAAGAAGGCTCCCATAAAACGCCATCCCTATCTCCAAAAATATAACCCGAACTTAGAAGATATTTCCTTAAATTATCGGTCTCAAATTCTGTATAAATTTTACGTCGGGTTTCCAAGACATTCTTTATTGTAACATGAGCATACATATTTAGGAAATTATACGAGGCACCGGCATCAAAATTGGCGTAGGTTTCGCTTTGAATACTTCCGTCGATGATAGGATCCGTAATTCCTCCCTCAAGAAAACCTGTCTGATCCAGTTGAGCTTGAATAAAACCAGCGTTTATTCCAAACGATAGCTGATCCAAATCAATTTCATCACGTGAAAACATAATATGATGTGCAAAAGTAAGTTTCGCTCCCTTTTGAGAATGATACCCATTCTGATCATTAAAAAGTATGATTCCAGCACCGGATCGATCCCCTACTCTGGTATTGTAACTTAAAGTCTGAAGTCCGGGTGCTTTATCTTCATTAATCCATTGTTTACGAACGGTTAATCGTATCTTATCACAATTGGCAGCTCCCGCCATTGAAGGATGAATCAAATAATAATTATCTGATAAATAATCCGAATAAACTGCTAATCCTTCCTGAGAAAAAGAAGTCATAGAAATAAAAAACACAGTAATAAAAAAAATATTTTTAAAGCACATAATTCAATACATAATTCAATATTTATACGTTTCAAAATCAGCAACATACAAACATATATAATCATCATTTACAGCAATTTAATCTTTGAAAAATAATGATTCTTTGTTAATAGAAAATTTTAAAAAAACACTTATCGCTTCAGAGAAAAATGGTCTCTGTACTGTTTTTTTACTCCCGGCTCATTCCTGTCTTCATAAATCATTAAAAACCAATAATCAGTAGCAAAAACAGTATTACCATGAGATGTACCATTCCAGCCATCTGTTGTTTCTGTCAGCTCCGCAATTAACTTTCCGTACCTGTCAAATATCTGTATCTGGGTTTTTCTAAATTTATCCAGGTTTGTAATATGCCAGGTATCATTAAATCCGTCTCCGTTAGGTGTAAAAAATTTTAGATATTCCGGTTTCACAGACGGACGAGGTTTAATTGTCCCACAACCACTATTCGTAATAAAAGCCACCTCGGCAATTGGAGATAAAAAAGTACAGCCATCTTTATGCGTAATCATAACAGTATACTCTCCGTCTTTATCAGTAACATAAAAGATTTCATCAGCTCCTTCTATATCAACATTGTTTCTTTTCCACTGATAAGAAAGGACAGCAGGAATTGAGGCATCAACAGAAGCTTTTAGAACAGTTTCACTTCCGTGACACAAAAACAAGTATCCTTCAATTTTTACTTTAGGAGTTATACTGCTGTCGTTAAGAACAAGTTCTTTATTAAGTGGAAATTCGCAATTATTTATAGCGATCTTTGTCAATTTATAATTTCCTGCCGGTGCAGGCTCAGGAGATAGTACAAAATGATCTGCTATTGTTGTTACCGGAGGTTGCGCTACTCCATCTATTTCATAATGGATCACAAATGTTCCTGTAAGATTCGATAGTATCTTTACTTGTACGCCCTCGTTTATACCTGAACAAAAGTCTCCTCCATATTTTTGCACTTTTACATCAAGAACCGGAACAATAACAGCATCAATTTTGATGGTTTCATCTACTGCAAAATTACAGTTCCCAATAGTAATATTTGTCACATGATACTCGCCTGCGGCACCACCTCCAGGAATTAATATTTCAGTGTTTGTCGCTATCGTCGCTGATGGCTGTGCAACGCCATCAAACTCATAATCGATAATAAATGGGCCTGTCTTACCAGGAGCTTTTACCTCTATGTGTACACCTGAAGTTATACCTAAACAAATATCTTTTCCAAACTCAGTAAGGTCTGCTGTAATCACGGGAGGTACTTTTAGGTCAATTATTCCGCTATTGTTAAATAAAGTCTCACAACCATTTACAGTAACTTTCTTTAACTGATAACTTTCTGCAGGTGCAGGTGCAACAATTAATACTTCGCGATTACTGTTTATCACAGCGGTATGCAGATTTCCGCTTATTTCATATTCGATAGTATAAGGTGCAGGATCTGAACTAATAACCTCAACCTCTATGCCCTCGCCTGCTCCTGTGCAAGGATTACCACCATATCTAAGCAGTTGCGCTGTAACTCCGGAACCTATATTTTTTACTTGTACAGGATTACACACTACTTCTCCCGCGCTTACACTATCACTTAACGAAATTAATGAATACGTTCCTTGATTTACAGGTGTAATCGTATATGGATTTTGTGATGTAGTGATATCCGGATAGACAATTTCAGGAGAAACATCAGTACGTTTATATCTAAAAGTGTAAGGAGCCTGTCCCGAAAAATAAACTTTTAGCGACAAATCTTGTCCGCAGTTAGCATCAAAACCATCCATTCTGGCTGTTGGAGCAAAACAGCCATTTGCACCGGAACCGCCATACACCTCTCCTAATCCCTTTTTTGGATCAAAAGCAGGTAAATAAACTACTATCGCTTCTACTACTTCAGACATTTGATATCGGAATGAAATAGAGCTTCCTCCATTAATATTATCAAAAGCGGGTTTAATAGCAGCGATAAAACTTGCTTCATCTACACCAAATGGAGCATAAAATGGAGTTATTTTTTTTATATAATCTTCGACATCACTCCATGTAATCTGAGCGTCATAGAAACCTCTAAAGCTATGCGCTCCTCTGTCTGTTACTCCAAAAACGGCAGCATCCTGCCAGTCAATAGCAGCAACATTATTGTCTAATACTTTTGTTAATCTGTTTATTTGCTCGGCATAAAGCCTGTTGGTCGCTGTTGGGGTTGACGGCGAAATTTTATCCATTAAATTAGTAGCATTAACAGCATCTGTCCTGTTACTGTCAAAAATTTCTCCAAAAGAGGTATGATTCATTCCTTGATTGTATGCCATCGCAATGATTTTAACGGCAGCATAGGGATCTTGTGATGTCTTAATAAACTCAATAGGATTCCAGCATTTTACATATTGCCAAAAAGCAATATTTCTATAATCATGATAAGCTTTCATAATGGACTGAAATTCAAAACTAGAACCTATAGCTGGAGTAGCAATAAAATCGTCTTTGACTATCTGAGGAACAAAACAAGGATAATTCATAACTAACTCATTCCAACTACCTCCCATTTCCTGTTGAAAGTAACCAACTGCAACAGCACCGGTTTTATCATAGCAAAAGAAAGGATTATTGGTATCATGATGCGGATATCCAGATGTGACCCAGGCAGGTGCAACAAGTTGGCTACCTTCACATCCTGCATTACTTTCCTGAATTGCTGTAGCAAAATATTCGTTAACACTCAATGCATCGAACCCTATAAGATTCGTAAAAAGAGAGTGAGAAACTGCCATACCAATAGCCCAGCCTTTTCTATTCTCAGGAATATATACCTCAATAGGAGCCTGCCATGCAAATACAGATCCTTCTCCAATTTTTATTTCATGCCCTCCTGGTCCAACAGGTTTTATGGTACAAGCATCATTAAAATTTCGTTCACAAGAAAAATTTTCATGTGCAGGAGGTGTATAACATGTAATACCTTTTATGATATTCCCATTTAATGTACCTTCATCAGGAGGAAACATTCCCGCTTCATAATCTATTGTAATACTAAATACTGTAGTTCCAATTGGAAGAGCACTTCCCCAAGCCGTTTTCTGAAGTTCTACTATTCCATTATCCCCATTTTGTATTACATCTAATCCCGAATACATGATACCATTGGAAACTCCTTTCCAATTAAAAACAAAATTATAATTGGGTACCTCAGCAGCAGTATTATTATGAACTTTAAAATCCAAAACAATAGTGTTTCCATACTTTCCAGTCATACAAAACTCATAGGTAACTTGAGAATGCAATGTGCTTAAAGGGTATAATAAAATGATGAATAAAAGAAGTCGTATTTTAACTAAATCCATAAATTGCCTTTTTTAATAAGATCTAATGATCTCATTAATTATTTAATCTATTAATAATCTGCTATTTGTCTTTCTGTATCGGACTATCATTTTAAAATGAGAGAATGATACAAATACATTATTTTAAAAATAAACTCTAAAAAAAAGATTTTTGGACAACCTGGAAAACTATTGACCTTTAATAAATTAGGGCTTCTAAAACAACATACAAAAAAAGACCTTTTTCGAAAAAAAATAAATTTTAATTATGCCAGTTTAGGACTTATTTTTATACGCAATAATACGAGCAAAATCGTGATTGATTTCCTTTTAAAAAAAGAGTACTAGGGAATAAGAATCTTTTACCTCAAGCATCGTGAAGTCAATAATACCGCTGTTAAATCATTCTCACAGAACTTTAGACAGTAGGTAAAATTATTTAATTAAAATAATATAAAACTGACAACGATTTACTACTATAACTTCTGGCAAAAAAATAGAAAAAAATACAACTGAAATTTTTAAATGCAATTCATGGAATCACATTAGAAAAACTTATAAATGAATCAATAAACATTTACAATACGACCTAACACTATACATAAAAAAACCAGTCAGAAAAACCGACTGGTTAATAGTAAATGTTTATTATGAAAACTGTAAACCTATTTCAGGATGACTTATTCTTTTAAATTTATTTGTTTTTTCTCGCCATCCTTTTTTTGTTTTAAGCCAATCCTTTTAAAAGTTTTTCAATACCAATTTTTAAAAGAGATCTGGGTGTTGCAATATTAATTCGCAGAAATCCCTCACCCGAAGATCCATACATCGTACCTGAATTAATCCATAGCTTTTGTTCTTCAAGAAGTACATAAGATAAGTCATCAGCGGTTTTTCCCAATGCCGTACAATCAAGCCACACCAAATAGGTCGCTTCTAAAGGTGTAACTTTTATATGAGGCAAATGCAAGGCTATAAATTCTGTCAGAAAAAGATAGTTATCATACAGATATTCCTTTAAAGCATCCAGCCATTCTTCCGATTCATTATATGCTGTGATAAGTGCTGTAATACCAAATAAATTCAATAATTCTATTCCCATTAATTGAAAAGAGGACAAAATTGATTTTCTAAATTGCTCATTTTTTGTAAAAAAATAACCAACTTGTAATCCTGCTAAATTAAAACTCTTTGTTGGTGAACTGAGCGTAACGGAATTACGGCTGTATTTTTCTCCTAATGAAGCAAAAGGAATATGTAAGTGTCCTTCGAATACCAAATCAGCATGAATCTCATCTGAAATTATCACTACATTATGTTGCAGACAAATGTCGCCAAGCGCTTGCAATTCTCTTTTAGTCCAAACTCTTCCAACGGGATTATGGGGATTGCTGATGATTAGAAGTTTCGCTTTAGGATCTGTAGCTTTTTGTGCCAGATCTTCAAAATCTATAATGTATGTACCATTGTTGTAAAGCAGATTATTCTCGATCATTATACGACCACTATTTTCTATACTGCTGTAGAAATGGTTATAAACAGGTGTTTGTATAATAACTTTGTCACCGTTTTTACTTAGTGCCTGTATAGCCGCTGATAATGCCGGTATAACACCTGAAACGGGTACCAGCCATTCTTTTTCAGGAGCAAAACCGTATCTTCTTTTCCACCATGCTATTATTGCATCATAAAATGCGTCAGGAATTGCCGTATATCCGAAAATTCCATGAGCAATTCTTTTCTCTAAAGCAGCTAAAATTTCGGGAGCTGATTTAAAATCCATATCTGCAATCCACATAGGCAGAACTTCTCCAAACGGACCTTCATCCCATTTAATCGAGCCAGTGTCTTTGCGTGTCACTATTTCATCAAAATTGTATTTCATAACAGGTGTTTTTGATTTAAAACTTATTTTTCAGCGCAATAGTTGCCAAGCTCTGAAATCGTGCGGATATGAAGTTCCTGCGCCTGAGATCTCCGCATCATAAGCGCGTAGGCATTATTAAATCCGATAGGTTTGAGCCACTGCAAACTATATTGCTTTTTGAATTCTCTTTGTACATAAACATACGTTTGTCTGCTGTCTTTCGATACTTTGGCAATTGTCTTCTCTGAAGGTTTCAGTAATACTAACAATCCGGTGCCGGTGTATTCAGGATAAAAATCAATAGCATCATTCATAAGTGCATCAAAGCATATTTTCGTTCCGCCAAGTCCTGTTTTTGTTTCTACTTTATAATTGGTGTAACCTTCAATGAGCATTTTGTACATTTCTAACAAAATGTATTGTTCTCCAAAAATTTTTGAACCAATTCTGATTGTTTCGCCAGTACCTAGATTTGCTTTCTTATATAAATGCTGACTGACCAAAAAATCTTTTGCTACTTTTTCCGGAGTTTGTTTTAAGAGTTCGGTTTTATAATTAAGATTCGTCATAATACTGTCGTTGATCTTGCCTGCGAGAAGATTTAGAGTTTCTTCGAGTCCTGGAAATTTTTTCAGTGTCCGGGTTTTGATTATTGGAGCGGCATAGTATGGCGGAAATATGGTTTTATCATCTTCTAAAACAACCAAATCAAAGGCTTTGATTCTGCCATCGGTAGAATAACCGCTTATAAGATCCAGCTTCGCCTGATAGGCTGCTTCATACATAATAGCATCTGAAACCACCAAGGGATTCAATTTCAACCCATATATAGAGCGAAGTCCTAAATCTCCATCCTGACGCCCCATAAACTCAGGTGTAAATCCTGCTATTATTTTATGTTCGGGTTTAGTCGAAAATAAAAAATAAAGACCTGTTGCAATTAAGATAACACCTAAAATATAAAAAACTCGTCGAAGTGTTTTTAAAGTAGACTTTTGAAGATAGCCAATAATTAAATCCAGCATAACAGCCAGTAAAGCAGCGGGAATAGCGCCTGCCAGAATCATATTGCTGTTATTGAGCGAAATACCGCCAAAGATAAATTCTCCAAGTCCTCCCGCGGCCACAAAAGATGCTAAAGTGGCAACGCCAACATTGATTACCGCAGCAGTTCGGATACCGGCTATAATGACGGGCATGGCCAAAGGAAATTCAACCTTAAACAAGCGCTGGTTTTTGTTCATTCCCAGTGCCGTTGCAGCTTCTACAACAACGGGATCTACTCCTGTAACTCCTGCATAGGTATTTCGAATTATGGGAAGCAGCGCATAAATAAGCAGTGCAATTATGGCAGGCTTTGCACCAATACCAAAAAGCGGAATCATAAAACCTAAAAGGGCAATACTGGGAACGGTTTGTACTATTCCTGCCATACCTAATACAAGAGTAGACAAGGTACGTCTTCGGGAGATTAAAACACCTAACGGAATTCCAACTGCAATTGCCAGAAGCAACGATAAAAAAGTAAGCCCCAAATGTTGTCCGATTTGCAGAAGCAATTTTTCATGCTGGGCTATAATAAATTCCCAAAAACTTTGCTGCTCTGTCATACCGTCTGAAGTTTTCTGTATTGATTAAAAGCCTGCAGAAGTGCTTCGTAATCTTCATTAAAAGTATGTTCGGTACTAAAAAACTGAAGAGCTTCCCAAACATTGGCATTTTGAATTCGTTCCTGAGCTTTTAATTGTTTTTTAAGATAAGGCTGAACCATTTTTACGGAAGCAATTTTATACTCAAACATCAACCTATTACCGGCAAAAAAATCTTTAACAAAACTATTAGCGGGATGATATAGTATTTCGGCTGGCGAACCTATCTGAATAAGCTTTCCTTTGTCCATCAAACCAATACGATGACCGAGTTCAAAAGCCTCTGATACATCGTGAGTAACTAAAATGGTAGTTTTGTTTCTGAGTTCATCGAGATTCTTAAACTCATCGTGAATAGCGGATTTTGTAATGGTATCTAACGCTCCAAAAGGTTCGTCCATTAACAAAACAGAGGTATCAGCAATTAGAGCCCTGGCAACACCAATTCGCTGTTGCTGTCCGCCGCTTAACTCATGCGGAAAATAATTCAACAGCTCTTCTGTAAGATGCAGTTTTTCTAAAAGCTGTAATGTCCTACTCTCTATTTTCTGCTTTTCCCAGTTTAACAAATTGGGAACTACAGCTATATTTTGTGCTACGTTGTAATGTGGAAAAAGACCCGCCTGTTGCATCACAAAACCAATATTTTTACGAAGTGCTTCCGGTTTCTGCTCCCTGATATTTTTACCGTCAATATAAATAGTGCCATTATCGGGTTCTACAAGACGATTAATCATTTTCAGTGTAGTTGTTTTTCCACAACCGCTAGTACCTAACAATACCAGAATTTCTCTATCATTGGCCTGAAATGAAACCCTGTCAACCGCTTTGTTTGAACCATAATTTTTAGAAACTCCTTCTATTGTAATCATAAAATAGCCCGATATTAATTATTTTGCCAAACGAATGCCCATAAACTGCCATTGGTGACGGGGATGAAAAAAATTGCGATAGGTCGAACGGCTGTGTCCTTCAGGAGTTGCTACAGAAGCTCCGCGCAATACCATCTGGCTAATCATAAATTTACCATTGTACTCGCCTATTGCTCCAGGGGCTTTTTGAAATCCCGGATAAGGTAAATAGGCACTGTCTGTCCATTCCCAGCGTTGTCCCCAGTTTAAATCGGGTGAGGCTACTTCCCATTCTGTCTCAGTTGGCAGACGTAAACCTTTCCACGAAGCAAATGCTGAGGCTTCGTAAAAATTAACATGACAAACAGGTTCGTTAAGATCTATTTCTTTTAAACCGGCAAAAGTATAGTTCATCCATTTTTGATCGATGTAATGCCAATAAAGCGGTGACTTTGCAGTGTTTTCTTTTACCCATTCCCACCCTTCAGAGTGCCAGTATTTAAAATTCGTATACCCTCCGTCAGTAATAAATTCAAGGTATTGTGCGTTCGTTACCGGATATTTGGCAATTTCGAAGCTCTCTAAATACACTTTATGACGTCCAAGTTCGTTATCAAAACAAAAATCATCTCCCTGATATCCAATTTCATAAATACCGGATTCTATTTTGATAAATTCATTATTTTGACTACTGTTTTGGTTAAAAACAGAATTAATACTATAAGCCGGAAAAAGCGGATTATGTCCTAAAATATATTTGATGTCGCTGTATAATAATTCCTGATGCTGCTGCTCATGATTTAGTCCCAGTTCCAGCAATGCTGTTAACTCTTCCGAAAGAGCAGTGTTCTGTAGAAAAACTTCCATGTGCTGGTCTACATAAGTACGATAGCGATACACATCTGTAACCGAAGGACGACTTAAGTTCCCCCGATCTGTCCGTACAACACGTGCACCAAGACTTTCATAATAGCTGTTAAAAACAAAATCGTACTGGTCATTAAAAACTTTGTAATCCCTGTTATACGGTTTTAGGATAAAGGTTTCAAAAAACCAAGTTGTATGTCCCAGATGCCATTTGGGCGGACTTACATCTACAATGGGCTGTACAACATAATCCTCTATTTCTAGAGGCTTGCAAATAGTTTCAGAATGAGATCTGACCGTTTTATATTTTTTGATAAAATTCTCCTGATTTACTGCTATTTTTACCTGCATAATACTATTTTAACTGTTATACTACCAACCAGGCTACATCTGTAAACCATGATTTTGAGTCCATAATATGATCTATTGTTGCAAAACCTGAACTATTTGCCAATAACTCGCTTTCTTCTACAGCGTATTTTTGTGAAAGTTCCATGTAGATCAATTCGTCTTTTTCAAAATTAACTAACTGACCATCAATAGTAACAACCTGCTTCTCCAGGCTTATTAAAAAACTTCTGCAAGCACCGCTTAATGGATCGTATGTCTGATAGTGCTGAAACTTTTCTATATTAAAATCAGCCGTAAGTTCTCTGTTAATGCGGGTTAATAAGTTCAGATTAAACGCTGCTGTAATTCCTGACTTGTCATTATACGCATCCAATATAACTTGCGGATTCTTTTTCAGGTCGAACCCCATCAAAACAATATCGCCTGAGGAAAGATAAGTGTTGAGACTATGACAAAAAGAAAGTGCTTCCTCCTTCTCCATATTCCCTATATTGCTTCCTAAAAAAAGAACCACTTTTCGTCTTGAAGATAATTCTGCTGCTTTTTCCAGCATTCTAAAATATTCTCCTTCCAGACAAGTAATGCTAAGTTCCGGAAGATCTTCTTTTAACTTGCTTTCTAAAACTGACAATATATTTGCCGATATATCAATTGGCATATAATTGAAATTAGCTTTTTCATTTAAAAGATGTTTCAGTAAAAATGCAGATTTTGTTCCGTCACCTGCTCCAAGTTCAATCAGATCGAATGCGGCATCTGTTTCTAAAATAATTTTCGACAACTCCGAAGTTTTATTTTGGAATATATCCAACTCACAATTGGTGAGATAATATTCCGGCATCGCCATTATCTGCTGAAAAAGTGCATCTCCTGTTTTATCGTAAAAATATTTGGAGTGCAGTTTTTTTGGTGTACTGCTTAAACCTTCAAGTACATCAAACCGAAACTGCATCTGATTTTTATTTGTATTGGTATTTATATGTGTAGGATTATTATAAGATTCAAATATCATAAAATTTGATTTTTAAAAGTTCATTTAAGGCAGAACAACAATTTTTCCACCACCTGAACTGCTTTCCATAAAATGGTGTGCAGCAACGATATCATTCAGATTAAAGATACGCTTTATCGCTGGTTTTATAAATCCTTTTTCGATATCCTTAACAAATTTCTGAAAATATTTTCCTTCAATTCGTATTTGACCGCTATCATAAACAGTCAGACTAACGGTTGCAGGAATATATTCCATAGGTGCAAACTCTGCAATTGACCACTTTTCAGAGAGCATACCGGTCATACAGACGCTGCCCGCTCTTGTTACTGTTTTAAGAGAATCCCGTAATGTAGTTGTTCCTACAAGTTCCAGAACTTTATCTATCTTAAATTGATTTTTAATTGTTTCTGCTAAATTTCCGTTGTCGATTAGTACTGCATCCGCTCCGTTAGCCAGCAGTAAATCTTTTTTATTTTTATTTCGTGTAGTCGAGATTACAAAAAGTCCGGTTTTCTTAGCCAATTGCAAAGCCAGCAAACCTACCGATGAAGTACCTCCTCTTATCAACAGTGTTTCTCCTTTTTTGATTTTAAGTGAATGATGTAGTGAGCCGTATGCCGTTTGGAACATTTCAGGCAGGGCGCCGAGAATTTCCCAGGAAAGTGTACTTTTAAAAGGCATGACAATATCCCTTGGAACTACGGTATATTGGGCGTAACTTCCATCGAAATCACGCCCCATTCCTCCCATAAATGCGGCTACTTTTTGTCCTTTTACCAGTATATTTGAAGGATCATATACTACTTCACCAACACATTCAATTCCCAAGACTCTTGGAAAATGCACGTCGGACGAAAGTCCTTTTCGGGTCATGAGCTCAGAACGGTTAAGACCGAAGGCTTTTATCTCAATGAGCACCTGATCGTTTAAGGGAGTTGGCATCGCAACTTCTTCTATAGAAAAGTTATTCGCATCACCCGCAATTTTTAATACAGCTGCTTTCATTTTTTAATAAGTTAAATTAGTTCCAATTCCTGTACATTATTGAATATATAGCGGTAAATCTTCCAGTTTTCGTTTAATTTTTTAAGAACAAAAAAATCAATACTTCTTTTTTCAACAGGCTTTAAATCTGAAATACGATTTTGTGTAGTTGCAGCAAAAGCTTCTACAAAAGCAAATTGATTCTCTATAGTAATATCTTTTATCGTAAAACCAATTCTAAAATCGACACGTTTAAGATAACCGGTGTCAGTTTTTCTCAATTCATTAGCGGCAATACTCTTTTTCATACCATCAGGAATGAAAATAGCATCGTGATCAAAAAAATTAACAACAGCGTTTATTTCACCATTACTTAGTGCCTGCGCAAAATTGCCCAATACTATACTAATTGCTTCTTTTTCTTTTGTAGAACTTTTATCTGTATTATTCATTATTTCAGCATTTAGGTCCGGTATTAATAACCCGGTTTTTTATAAAGTTTTTCTATATTTGGCTTTATTTCTTTATTATATACTTCTTCCATCCAGACATCTTCTGCAACTTCTGCTATTTCGATAGAAACTGCTGCCTCAGGTTTACCTGTATGTTTGATAATGATGTTAGTAATTTCTTGTGCGATTTTTTCTTTTTGTTCCTCAGAAGTCCCGGGATACATTTTTAAATTTACGTGTGGCATTTTATTTTTATTTAAGGTTTACTTGATTTCCTGCTAATTTTCAAACAGTAAATTTTCTTTGCAAAGTTGCAACAGATCTGTTGTTGACGCTTATAAACATGTTTAAGAAATACTCTTAATCTAGTTTAATACTACTTCTTAAACTCGATTAAGAAATATGAGATCTTATAAAAAAAGCTAAACTGTAAAGTTTAGCTTTTTCCTATTTTCTTATTATTGAATTATTTTTCAATCAGCCTTAGAGCGATTTACTTTTAAAAACAATTAGTTTTTCCCTTGTCATATCATCGATAGTATAGGAGATTCCGCCCATTCCTAGACCAGAATCATCTCTTCCGCCAAACGGCATCCAATCTACTCTAAAAGCGGTATTGTCATTCACCATAACAGCAGTTGCATTTAGTTTTTTTACTGTATCCAATGCTACATCTATATTTTTTGTAAAAACAGCAGCCTGAAAATGAACCTCTAAGGCATTTGCTTTTTTTATTGCTTCTTCCCTATCAGTAAATGGATATATACATACAACAGGACCAAAAATTTCGTTTACGGATACTTTAGATTCTTCTGAAGGATTAAACAAAACTGTTGGCTGAAAAGTAGTATCCGAAATTTTTTTTCCTCCTGTAATTAACTTAGCTCCTTCTTTAATAGCTTCGTTCACCCATTCCTCTACTCGATTTACTTCTTTTGGTGTAATAAGAGAACCTACATCTGTCGCTTCATCAAACGGATTTCCAACAATTAATTTATTGGTTGCCATAGAAAACTGTTCCACAAAACGATCACAAATTTCCTGATTTACATAAATTTTCTGAACTGAAACACAAACCTGACCTGCGTGATAAAAACCTCCTTTTACCAAGTCAGGAATCATTTCGCTAAAATCGGCATCATGCTCTACAATTACTGGTGCGGCACCACCATGTTCTAAGGCAGATCTTGTTCCCGCAGCTAATTTGCTTTTTAATGACCAGCCTACTTTTGCCGAACCAATGAAAGAGAAAAAATGAACTCTGGAATCTGTTACTAATAATTCTGCTGTTTCATTGTCACACAGCACCACTTGCAGCCAGCCTTCAGGTAAACCGGCCTCTTTTAAAATATCCGCCAATGCCAAACCTGATAATGGCGTATTACTTGAAGGTTTGAATATAACCGGACAACCCGCAGCAACTGCTGTTGCAATTTGGTGAACTGCAAGGTTTAAAGGATGATTGAATGCACTAACTGCGACAACAACGCCAATAGGTTCTTTTGATGTAAAAGCCATTCTGTTTACAGAAGACTGAGTAAGTCCCATCGGAATTTGTTCGCCTTTTATCTGTGAGATATGCTCAGCGGCCAGTTTTACTCCTTTAATGGCTCTGAGTATTTCTGCTTTAGAATCTTTATACGGTTTTCCGCCTTCGCTAATGGCCAGATGAATCAATTCCTCACTTCTGTCACTCATAATCGAAGCTGCTTTCTCTAATATTTCAATTCTTTTAAAAGCCGGAATCCAATTCGATTGATCTTTAAATAAGTTCTGTGCGGTATTCAATATATTTTCAATCTCCATTTTATTGATAAGCGGTAATTCTTTTACCAGACTTTGATCATAGGGGAATATTACTTTTGTGGTCTTTTCCATAAATATTTCTTTTAAAATGTGAACTATAAAATCATGTTATCAATATCTAAAGTCAATTTCTCATGATTTGCTCCTTAAATTTAGTTCAAATTATCGATCATTACAAGCTGATATTCACATTATGAAAACTAGTAATGTACCGGCGTTGCTAAAATAATATCTCTTTTTTCTAATAAAGGAACAATTTGCCCTAAAACGATCTCTTGAAAATAAACTGATTCTCTATGTTGTAATACAGCATCATCATTAGTATATCCTTCGAATAATACGAGCGTGTTAGCATCTGAATTACTTTGATGAATGGTATAAAACAGATTTCCTTTTTCTTTGACACTTTCGTCATGTACCGTTTTTAATAAATTTAAAACGTTTTCAATCTGACCTTCTTTAACTTTCCATGTTGCAAAAACATGAACTGGATTTTGATTTTCCATTTTGATTTTTTTACAATTACTTTTAATTTATATCACAATAATTGTATTAACCTTCTTTGCAACTATTGGAGAAGGTCAATACAATAAGAAGCTTACTTTTTAGCTGCTTCCAAAATAACAATCATCTTTTCGGCCACTCCTTTTGCAGAAGCAGGATTTTGTCCTGTAACCAGATTACCATCAGCAATACTATGTGCAGACCAATTTGCAGCGGCATGAAATTTTGCTCCTTGTTTGGTTAATGCTGTTTCCAGTAAGAAAGGTACATCAGCGATAGCGTAACCTCTTTCTTCTTCGTCTGTAAAAGAAGTGATGTTTTTACCGTTTACTAAATAGCTTCCGTTGCTTAATTTTACATTTAGTAAGGAAACCGGACCGTGACACACTGCTCCAACAACAGCATTTCGTTCGTAGGTCTCTTTTATGACTTTTTTAAGCAATTCATTTTCCGGCATATCAACCATTGGTGCTAATCCTCCGGGTACAAAAACAGCATCGTATTTACTAACATCAACCGTTGAAAGTTTAACAGCTTTTTGCATTGTTTCCCAACCTTTTCCTGTTAGAAATGCAAGGTTAGATGGATCATTTGCTAAACTTAAGGCATCCAAATAGGGTGTGTCTCCAGTTAAGCTGGCAAAGTCTATATGATAATTTGCATTTTCGAATTCCGCATAAGGGTGCGCTACTTCTGGTAGAAATGTTCCTGTTCTTCTGTTATTTGGTCCAATTGCATTAGCATTAGATACAATAATTAAAATTTTCTTGTTCATTTTTGTTTCGTTTTTAGGGGTTGTTATTTGTTGTACTATTTTGCTTTCTTTTTGATTTTGTGCATAAGAAGAGAAAAAGGCAAGCATGGCTGTTAGAATCATCAATTTTTTCATTACTATAAATTTTAAGTGGTTATGAATTATTTATAGGGCAAATTTATGCCGGCTCTACTCCTCAATACGAGGAGGAAAGTCACAAAAAAAGTGTGACGGGAATCACACTTTGAGAATTAAACAGGTTTGTTATTTATTGCCGGAGTAAAGCCTGCTAAGGGTTTCACGGCTAACTCCGAGATATTCTGCTATATATTTCTTTGGAATTTTCTGCATGAGATTTGGATACAAAGCTGCAAATTCTTGATAGCGCTGTTGCGGATTATTAGAAAGTAATGAAATTACTCTTTGCTGAAGTGCCATATAACCTTTGGTTAATTTTACTCTAAAAAAGTGTTCCATTTTATGAAGCGTAACCGAGAGTTGTTCTCTGCCTTCAAGTGTCAGACATAATACTTCTCCGGGTTCCATACAAACTACATACATATTTGCCGGCTTTTGATTGAAGTAGGAAATATAATCCGACATCCACCAATTTTCTGTAGCAAATTGTACGATATGTTCCTTTCCTTCTTCATTAAGGTAAAAAACTCTGAAAATCCCACTCATTATGATATACTCATATTTAGCCTCATCTCCCTGCTGAATAAGATATTGATTTTTTAATACTCTTCTAATCGTAAAAAAGGGCTTAATCGATTCAAACTCTTCATCAGTAATTGGAGTAATTTCTTCAATATGTTTTCTCAGTTTTTCCATAGTTTGTTTTTAACATTTCAAAGATAGAAGATTTTAATCTGTCACCCAAAATGGGAGTAAAAGTTACAGGAGGGAAGGAAAAATCTACTACAAAATTATCTAGATATATTTTATAAGTAAAAAGGGATGAGTACAGTACTCATCCCCTTTTGTGTTGCTTAAAAATATTATCTTTCTACAAACAAAGCTTTTTATTTCGATTTTATCGTGTCTATTTTTTTTGAATTTACAGGCGCCATATCTAATGTATCTCGACGTCTGGATCTGCGAGGCTCTGCTTTTAAATTATTTAATTCGCTTTCTTCTGCAAAAGTGGTATCTTCTTTAAATTTCCCTGTAGAAATTTCAAAATTTTCTGCAGTCCCTGTAATTTTCATCGGAATATTAATAAGTCCCATTGGTGGCAATCCTAAGCGAAATCCAATATTCAATTTACCATCCATCGTAACCTGACCTTCGAGTTTCCCTCTAAAACCAGCCATTTTCATTGTTGTTGGCGTAATAGTCATTACATTATTTTTGATAGTTGAGTGAATGGCAATTTTATTAAATGACGCTTTTTCTAAGTCGGCTGCATCTGCTTTCTTAGCTACGTGATTTAAAAGTTTAAAGTTTTTAAATTTAATATCTTCCAATGTTAGTATTCCTTCTCCTTCTATCGATTTAAAATCAATATCCATATTTTCGTCAATACTTCCTGCAAATTGATAATCTACAGATACTAAACCATAAGCGTCTTTTGCCATGCTCACCATGTCTGCAAAAATAGGTATCTCTGCATAAGCACGCTGAATATCAAAATTATTGGCTTTAAAATGAGCATTGTATTTGGCCAATCGGCGATGTTGGGCTTTATAGTCTCCTGTCATTTCTATATTAGTGCCCGCCATATTAAAAGCTGCTTTGGTTATTTGAACTTTACGGTTGTTAACATCCAGCGTACCTATAAAATCATTGATTTTGTAAGTATCAAACTGAAGGTTATTCACCTTTGCTGTAATTTTTAAATCGGCTGTATTTGGTATTCTGATTACGTAATTCTTATTTTTTGCAGGAGCATTTTTAGCAGGACTTTCTATAGCTGTAGAATCTGTTTTTTGTTCTGCTTTTAGTGCTGTTTCTTCTTCGGCTTTTTTATCTGTGTATTTGGCAATCATGTCAAAAAACTCATTTGCATTGATGTGATTACTAAACAAATCGATCTCTGCTTTAAGCTTTTCATTGGATTGATGCAGGTACTTTCGATTAAACAGGTATCGCAAAACATTATGAATGTAACCGTTTAATACAATATCTGATTTACCGTATGTGGCATTAAAGTCCTCAAAGCGCATCTTATCTTTAAAGAATTTAAATGTTCCTTTAGAAATTTGAAATGTCTCCGGAAATAATGTACTCTTGATTACTATGTTTTTAGCTTCAAGCTTTCCTCCGTTTTTAATATTGTCATAATTTTTGGCATCTAAATCTTTTTTAGAACCTTTAGCAATAAGATTGGTCTGAATTATTCCTGAAATACTAACGTCTTTAATTGGGAATATTTGAGTTAATTTACCAATATCCAAAGTTCCCTGCGTTTTGATATTGTACACCAAATCATAAAGGTTAGTAACTTCTCCTTGTACTTTAAATGGAGATCCTGCTAATACAAATTCAGCGGGTTGCAATTTTACATTTAAATCCTGTCCTGTACCTTTTTGACTGGTTACAGCCGCACTCAGGTTTATATTTTCTATTGGAATATTAGGGAATTTAAGTGATTTTAAATATCCGTTTTTAATGTTTACGATTGTTTTGGAAGATGGATATTTTTTCTGCTTACGGTTTAAAACTCCGTGCATACTCACTTTTAAATTTAAATCTCCCCTAACTTCTAAACTGTCTAATGGATAAAATTTGTGAACTTCAGCAAGGTTAATTTTAGATTCTAATTCCGTATCTACAGTAAAAGGATATAGTTTGTGAAGCTCAAATTGACCACGAACATAATTATCAAGTGCTTCTACATTTAAATTGGTTACTTTACCGGTAACGTTGCGTAAAATACTGTCTTTAGCCGTTAAATTTAAATTTAGGCTAACATTTTTGATAGCATCATTTTTCTTTACATTTTTTAAGTATCCGTTTTTTAGACTCACGCTTAACTGAAACTTAGGTATACTTTTTATAATGGTATCTATTTTATTCAAACGCTGACTAAAACCTAAATCACGTAAAAATGTACCATCGGCTTTTAAGTCTAAAGCAATGTCTCCACGAATGTCATGCTGGTTTAAATTTAAGGCTTCTTTGAATTTTGCTAAATCTAAGTTGGCTTTTATAGCGGTTTTTATTTTTAACTTTTTAAAACCTTCTGAATGAAAATTAAGTACTGTTTTCCTTTTGTCCAGACTGAAGGAAAGGTTTTCTAAATCAAACTTTATTTTATTAATATCTAAATCTTTAACCAAAGCTTTGGCTGTAATATCAATATCTTTTACCGGTTCCTTAATTTTCTTATAGGCAATCGTACCGCTATTGATTTGTAAATCTGCTGAAACAACCGGTTTTTCTGATTGATCCTGCATGTACTTTCCCTTTGCAAAAATTCTAAAATCTATATTTCCTGTTATGGTCATCTGTTCGCGCCACTTGTCGTAAGCAGGCGGAACAAGTGATAACATTTCTTCTAAGGTAGAATTTTTAGACTGCATACGCAGATCGAAATCATATCCTCCTTTTATGAAAGCAAAATAACCATTGAAGGAGAAAGGAAAATTTTTAATTCGAATTGTATTGCGCTCAAATTTAAACTTAAGCGCTTTGGTATCGATATAGGTAACAATTTCAGCATTTATAGGTTTACTGCGCACATAATCAACGCCCTCTACGCTAAAATCAAACGTCTTAATCTTTACACTCGAATTAAGATCAAAATAATCGGCACTTAAATCGCCTTCTCCTTTGTAGTTAAGATCCTGAGCTTTAAATTTTAAAAGCGCACTTTTATCATTGTAGTTTATATTGGTTTTATTGACAACGACACGTTTAATTTTAAACTCCGTTTCAGTAGTATCTGCAGAAGGTTTTGAGGGTTTTACAATATCAAAATTTGCGTGTCCGACAGCATCGATTTCAAAATTTAAATTGGCGTCGTCCAGATAAACAGCATCTAAAACAATTTTACCTTTTAGTAAACTATAAAAATTAAGTCCGACCGCAGCTGTTTTGGCTTTTACCACATTTTTTGAAGCAAATTGAACTTTGTTATTATCGATACTAACGTTTTTAACATAAACAATTAATGCCGGAAAATGTTTAAAAACAGAAAGTCCAATTTCATCAAAGCGTACTTTTGCATCCAGATTCTCGTTTGCAATACTTTCTATTTTATCTGTTATTTGATCTTTAAAAACATAAGGAATAATGGTTAGGATGATCACCAAAAATGCAATTAGGGATACTATAGAAATTGCAGTGATTTTTAAAATCTTTTTAGTCATTTTTTTTCAACGTATTTATAATAAGGGATTAAAAACAGCGCTTTAATCAATTGAACACTTGTGTAGCGGCTTTAGTGCAATCTTTTAAAAAAGCTTTGCGTCATTAGCGCAAATCTATTGAATTAATTTTACTCTTGTAATAAAAAACAGTTAAGGTCTTTTTAAATCCGTTATTGTAAACTAACGAATAATGATGAAAAGTATTTCACAATGCATTGAATACTGTAAAAAATAAAGAAGCCCCTTTCATTAAAAATTTAAGGGGCTTCATTGTATTTATTCTAATCGTTAACGCCAGCCAAGTGCCGGGGCAACATGTTCCAGTATAGACGATAATATATGTACATTGTAATCAACGCCCAAAGTATTAGGAATCGTTAACAATACTGTATCTGCTTCCTGAATCGCTTCGTCTTGTGCCAGCTCAGCAATAAGTTTATCCGGTTCAGCAGCATAACTTTTTCCAAAGATGGCGCGCTTATCACGTTCTATATTACCAAAACTATCAGAACCTTTGCCCTGATCGCCAAAGTAATATTTATCCTGATCATTGACCAATGCAAAAATCGAACGGCTTACCGAAACTCGTGGTTCGTGTTTATGTCCTGCCTTTTTCCAGGCTTCCTTATACAATCTGATTTGTTCTGCCTGCTGGATATGAAATGGTTTACCATTTTCGTCATACTTTAGAGTAGAACTCTGCAAATGCATTCCCTTTTCAGCCGCCCATATCGCAGTTGCATTAGATGCAGCTCCCCACCAGATGCGCTCACGCAATCCTTCGGAATATGGTTCCAAACGCAATAATCCAGGCGGATTTGGAAACATTGGAAATGGGTTTGGCTCAGCAAATCCTTCACCACTAAGTTTATCCAAAAATTCTAACGCTTTTTTGCGTCCCATATCAGCATCGGTTTCGCCTTGTTCCGGTTCATATCCAAAAGAACGCCAGCCATCGATAACCTGCTCCGGTGATCCTCGGCTGATTCCTAATTGCAAACGTCCTCCTGAAATCAAGTCTGCAGCACTGGCATCTTCGACCATATAAAGCGGGTTCTCATACCGCATATCGATCACTCCGGTTCCAATCTCTATTTTGCTTGTTTTAGCACCAATAGCCGAAAGCAAAGGAAAAGGTGATGCCAACTGTCGTGCAAAATGATGCACTCTAAAATAAGCACCATCTATACCAATCTCTTCTGCAGCAACTGCCAAATCAATAGATTGAAGAAGTGTATCGGCTGCTGTACGAGCTTGATAGGACGGATGATTGGCCCAATGCCCAAACGATAAAAATCCTATTTTCTTCATATATAGATTATTGTTAATAATTATGGAATCAATACGGCACGTCCTTTAATTTGTCCCTGACGCATTTTATCATAAACTTCATTAGCCTGATCTAAGGCAAACTTTTCAATTTCAATATGAATTTTTTCCTGTCTTGCCAATCCAACTACTTCCATCAGCTCTGTACGAGATCCCCAATAAGGATTCGTCATCGTAACTCCAAAAGGCAATCCGTTCATACTGTATTGGTAATATCCTCCTCCGAGACCCACAATGGTTAAGTCTCCATCCATTCCCACTACTTTAGTTCCCAACTCTATTGTAGAGGTTGCTCCTACAAAATCCAAAATTACTTTCGCTTTTTGTATTCCGGTAATTTTTAAAATCTGCTCTGCTGCATCTGCATCTTTTGAATTAACAGTATATGCGGCACCTAATTCTTTTGCAAAGGTCAGCTTATTTTCTGTAACATCACAAGCAATTATTGCTGCTCCTGAAATTTCTCTTAAAATTTGTATGGCAACGTGACCAAGTCCGCCAACTCCTATAACTACAACATATTCGTCCGGCATCAGTTTAGGAAGTGACCTTTTAATTGCTGAATATGGGGTTAATGCGGCATCTGTTAATGGTGCAGCAATTACAGGATCCAGATCATAAATAGGTACTAATAACCTAGAAGATGGTACAAGCATATATTCTGCCATACCGCCATTAAGTCCTAGTCCTCCTCCGTAACCCAGTTCGCTTTGATGGTCACAATAATTTTCTTTAGACTGCTGACAAGGTTTGCAATGTCCACAACCCCAAGGTCCGTATACTAAAACGGCATCTCCTTTTTTATAATCTTTTACCGTTTCTCCAACAGCTTCAATCCAACCGGCATTTTCATGACCAAGGGTAAATACCAAATCTCCTACTGTACCTTCATCAATAATGTGAAGATCAGAATGGCAAACTCCTGCTCCTCCTATTTTTAATAAAACCTCATCTCCCTTAGGAACCGGTTTCTCTAAATCGTTAACAACCCTTACATCTTTATGTCCAAAATAACGTACTGCTTTCATAATTTATTGTTTTAATTTCATTGCTTCAATTAGAAGCAATTTACAAAAAATGCAAGCAGCCTTTATAATACAGTTTTTTAAATTTTTGTTAATAAAAAAAGGCTGTTTCACATTGGTGAAACAGCCTTCTAATATTGTGTAAAGAGTTCTCTAATTCATTTTTTTAGTATAAATAGTTAAGAGCGATAACATCATTAGAGTTGAAATTTCCTGTCTCAGATGAACTGAAACATGCTCTCATGTAAGATGTTGAATCATATCCTGTAGGTGTTCCAGGAATGTGGATTGCTCCAACTCCTGCTTGACCTTCGTTTGAATTTTGTCCACAGCTTTGACGAGTTGACCAGTCAGTATGACGTAAACCAATACAGTGACCAATTTCGTGTGCCGCTACGTGTGCGTTTACATTTACTGAGTAAGAATCTAATCCAGAATACAATGTAACTGAGTTATATGGATTTCCTCCTGTAGGGAAACCAGCTACCCCACCGGCAGATCCGGTTTGTCTTCTTACAACAATGTTTGCACCTGATGTACTTGAGCTAAAAGTTAGATTAAATCTAATAGTTAATCCTAAATTATTGTATCTATTGATTGCAGCTGTCAATCCGTTACGCATATTTGTACTTAAAGCTGTTGTACCAGTTCCTGTTAATCCAACAACGTTAATAGTTTTTGGAGCAGATACTAAATTTGTAGTACGGTATTGTTCTGTTGTGATACCTCCGTGAATGTCAGAATTTTTTAATTGATCTGCTGTAATCACGATATCTCCTTCTACTAAGAAAGCATCTTCGGTAGTACCATCCAGATTAGTGTGTTTGATCACTTGAACATCAGAATTATTTAGTGAAAGTGCACTAATTTTATCTAATACTTCTTGTGTTACTTTAAGAGATTGTTCAGTAGGTTGACTTGCTTGGTTTGTTTGTGCAGCATCATCTTCTTTGTTACAAGACACAAATACTAGTGCAATAAACGATAAGGCTACAATTAAATTAATTTTTTTCATAATGGTTTAGTTTGGGTGTTAAAAATAACTTTACAAATAGAGATCTTTACACAATATTAATAATGTTAAATTTCAAATTTAGATAATTTTCATATTAAAATACTTATAAAAATAATATTTAACAATTTTAACACTTTTTGTTATATTATTCAATATCAAATTTTTACAAAAATAATTATCTGAATATTCTTTCATTACCAGTAAAATCAATAGCTCCACAGTATTTTATTTGTAAGTTTTACTACCATTATTTAAATGTTATATTTTGATTAAACCGTTATACAAAAAACTTAAAAAATCATTTTTTTGTAACATTTTGACTAAAAATGAGACGCAAAAACAGCATAAAACGTCGTAAAAATGTCAAGATTCTTACCAAAACAAAAAATCATAAAATTTTTACAAATATTTTAATAACTTTATTGACCTACAACAATTGCCCTAACCTATATAATAAATGAAGAAACTTATAACTTTTCTCTTTTTTATGATTTCGACAATCAGTTTCTCACAAGGTGCTGAAAAATGGAAACAGTACCTAAAAAAAGAAAATGAAACAAAATTGGAGAAATACTATTTGACTTCTTTAGAAATTGCACATCTCAACAAATACAAGATTGTAAAAAAGCTTGACAACACTTACTGTATTGTTGAAAATGAAAACTTAACGGCTAAGCGATCTTCAAAAGAAATTATCCCGGTTAATAATTTATGGAAATTACCTTCTAATTTTTCAAATCACAAAGAAGACAAATACTATACAATAGCAACGGATTCTATCAAAGCTTTACTGATAGATTTACAGTCACTTACTATTTCTGATATTAAAATACTAGATAATCATCTCGTAGTCATAAGAAGTAATTCTAAAAAAATTATGGATGAAATCATCCCTTTAAATACTGTATCGGCCGTTTCTCAAGAATCACTGCAACCCAAAGGCGAATCTAAAATACCAGACCAAAATTTTAGTATCAATGCTATAAATAAAGCGACTGTTAATTTTCCTCTTCTAAAAGGTGAAAATCAAATTATAGCAATAAAAGATGATTTGTTTAATATAAACGATATCGATTTGTTAGATAAGTTCGTTCCTTCTTCGACACAATCTGCTCTTGTGTCTAGCCACGCAACGGCCATGGCGACTATAGCAGCGGGATTAGGGAATAGTTCTGCCTTAGGAAGAGGAGTTGCTCAAAAGGCTAAGCTGCAATCGTCTGACTTTTTGAATATTTATCCTGATGAAGTAGCTTCTTTACAAGGTGCAACTACGCAAAATCATTCTTATGGAACGGAGATTGAAAACTTTTATGGTTCGCTTGCTAATGCCTACGACGTACAATTATTCTCCAATGCTAATTTGACGCATTGTTTCTCGTCCGGTAATACGGGAGTTCAAGGATATAAATCTATAACAGGAAATTTTAAACAATCCAAAAATAGTATTGTAATAGGTTGTATCGATCAAAACGAAGTAATTCTACCGTTTTCTTCTACAGGTCCTGCCTACGATGGAAGAGTAAAACCCGAGTTAGTTGCCTTTAGTAAAGAGGGAACTTCCAATTCGACAGCCTTAGTAACAGGAGTTATTACACTGATGAAAGAACATTATAAAACGATAAACAATATCGATTTGACTAATGCGCTTACAAAAGCCATTTTAATTAATAGCGCAAAAGATTTAGGAAATGAAGGTCCTGACTTTACTTATGGTTACGGTACTATTGATGCCGATAAAAGTTTAAAGACGATCAGCGCAAATCGATTTGTATTGGATAATTTAGCTAATGGGCAGACCAATTCGCATTCTATTGCGGTTCCGGCAAATGCTAAAAACTTAAAAGTAACATTGGTTTGGAATGACTTACCTGCCGCCATCAACAGTAATATAAGTTTGGTAAACAATTTAGACCTAGAAGTTATTTCGGCTGATAACACGATTTTCTTGCCCTGGATTCTTAATCCTGATGCTCCTCAACAAGAGGCAGCAAAGGGAAAAGACAATATTAATACCATAGAGCAAGTAACCATTGAAGATCCGGCAGAAGGATCTTATACTATCAACATTATAGGTTCATATATTTCGAATACGTCTCAGGACTACAGCATCGCTTACGAATATGAAGTGGCAAATCAATTTGAATGGAATTATCCTGTTAGTAATGATAATTTCCCGTATGATGGTAAGACGATTTCTCCTTTTAAATGGAATTCTTCTTTTTCCGGTACTTCCGGACAATTATCTATTAGTTATGATGATGGGTTAACTTGGGAGAGTATTGCAAATGATGTAAATCTGGATGGAGAACAATTCACTTATAACCCTTCCGAACAAAAGTTCTCGAAAGCAAAATTAAAAATGATCGTTGGTGGTAACAATTTTATCTCTGATAGCTTTACTATTTCTTATGATTTAAACATCAGCACGAGTTTAGTTTGCGATGGTACAACAGAAATTAACTGGGACAAACCCGCAGATGTAACTTCCTTTAATATTTATCAGCTTATCGGAGATCATTTAGAATTTAAAGAACAAACGACAAGCACTACTTATGCATATACTGATGGCAAAACACATACCGTTACTCCTGTATTTGACAATAGTGAAGGAATAAAAAGTGAAGCTACCTTGCTGTATGCTGAAAATTCTAATTGTTATTTCGAATTGGCTTTGGCAGAAGTTCATGAAGAGAATAAAATAAAGATTGACGCCAGTCTTTTTAGCCTGCACAATATAAAAAGAATTGAACTGGTGAAAATAGTAAATAACGCTGAAGTTATTATTAGCACAATCGATGATGTTAATTCAAAAACATTCTCTTTTTTAGATCCTGCTCCAATAAAGGGAAACAATACGTATAAGATCAACATCATTTTAGAAAACAATACTATAATAAGTTCTTTACTTCTTGATGCTACTTATTTAGGTGATGATTTGTTTTTTGTGCATCCCACTCTGGTACGCAAAAACGAAGAACTTATTGTTGAAGCTAAAAAAGAGGAAAACAATACCTTTTATTTGTACAATAGCAGCGGACAAAATATAATTACTTCTTCACTGCTTTCTAAAAATAATCAAGTCAATCTAAAAAATACCGCCGCAGGGATCTACATCTATAAAATAGTTACTGGCCTAGGCGAAGTGCAAACAGGGAAAATTGTGATTTTTTAATTAGTACAACCAGACTTTAAACACCAACACTAAATTTCTCCGTTTCTGTTGTATTGAGATGTTTTATTTTTTTGATTTTATCGTTTAATTTTAAAATACGATCCAATTGCTTTTGCTGAATAGTATATTTAGTATAATATTTATACCATTCTTTTCCAATAAAAAAGGTTGTCACAGAAACACCTGTGAGTAAACCAACAAAGTAATTTGTAATGTCCATAATTTCTATTTTTTTAGTTTAAAAAGCATTTTTATCTCCTTTTAAGGTTACAATAACGGTTAGCAGGCAAATTTTGATATCGGTAATTAAATTCCAGCGTTGCAGGTAGTGAATATCGGTAGTAACGCGTCGCTTCATGTCTGATACTTTTTTAGTTTCGCCTCTGAGTCCTGAAATCTGAGCCAGACCAGTAATTCCGGGTTTAACAAAATGACGAACCATAAAATTATTAATATGACCATTGTAATCAGATGTATGTTTGATCATGTGCGGACGTGGTCCTACAACACTCATTTTTCCCATTAAGACATTAAAAAACTGAGGCATTTCATCTAAACTCGTACGACGAAGAAATTTTCCGATTGGTGTAATTCTGGCATCTTCTCTTTTTGCCTGTTCGTTTTCATCACCTACATCTGTATACATACTCCTGAATTTATAGCACCAAAATGGTTCATTTTTTTTACCTGTTCTCATTTGTTTAAATAAAACAGGCCCTTTGCTTTGCTTCTTAATCAAAATGGCTAATAACGGATAGAGCCATGATAAAATGAAAATAATTACCAGCAGGCTAAAAGCAATATCAAATATTCGCTTAATTAATCGGTTGTAGGCATTTTGCAGCGGCTCAAAGCGGGGTTTGATAACATGGAAATTATTTAAATTACCGGAGTTAAAATGTTTTTTTGAAATGGATGAAAAATCAGGAACAAATTTCAGACGCATACAATATTTATCCCCCAGCTCAAAAAAGTAATTCAAGTCTGAAATAAAATCCGGTTTGGATACAATGTACAACTCATCGATTTTTTCTTCAGATGCGTTATGAATAGCTTCTATTAGTGCTGCGCTAAATTGTTCGTTGTTTTTGTATTGTGCAGCTGAATTTTCGTTGAGAATACCCACAAAGTGAATAAAAAAAGAATTACTCTCTAAATGCGATGCTAATTCGATACTCGTTTTATTAAATCCCCATATCGCGACTGTATACCGTTTGAAAACCCACCCTTTTATTTTTTCTATTATTACAGTAAATAAAATTCTGGACAGTAAAAAATAGAGCAGTAAAAAACTTAATTGAAATAAATTTGCCCTGCTTTTAAAAAAATGCAGCACATCATCCTGAAATATAAAGATGTAACTGTGCCACAGAATTCTTTGTGTAAAAAAAGCACGCCAGCTGTTACGAAAAAAAGTTTCCAGATTAAATAAAACGTCTACTTTATACAATTGAAAATAGGTAACGGCGAATAACCAGCTTAAAATTGTAATGGGGATCATCTTGTCCAAAAATAAGGCATTCCAGCCTATTCTTTCTTCGCTTGCAAATTTTAGGAACAATATCGTACCCAAAATCATAGCGATCATGTCTGCAATAGCACAGCAAATTATAAAGGTAAATTTATGTCTGTTTCGCATTTCTTATTTTTTTTAATAAATTGTAACCTATTAGCCCTACTATACTTCCTGCAATTCCAAAAAAAACATCTATTAAAGTCGGACTTCTTCTAATAACTATAAATTGTCCTGCTTCTGCTATGCAAATAATTAGTGCTGCGACACTTATATTTTGTATAAAATTGATCTTTTTGTGCTTTTCTGCTCTATTTGAATTCCTGAAATCAGAATAAGCTTCGAGTAAGAAGCCAACCGCTACAAAAGGAACAGCGGTTCGTAAATTGTAATAACGATTGCTCCATTGTAAAAGCCAGTTGGGTAAATACGTTTCACTTCTTAGACTGGAATCCGGAATCCAGGAAAAATAAAAAACGATACTAATAACCAGAAGCAGTGCCAACATTATTGTTTTATGAGACATTTTGAATTATTTATTTTTAGCATATATGATTTTGTTTGTCTGAGTTGTTTTTATCCAAGCGTATTAACTTAAACTTCTTTTGTAAATCAAACCTCTTTTGTACCAAGGCTCCTTAACTTTTGCTTCCTGATATTCATAGCCGTATTTTAATCCGTAACCATATCCGTAGGCTCTTTTCATATTTACAGCGTTGATCAGGATACCAACATTTTTTAGGAGGTCTTTTTTAATAAAATTATTTACATGAACTAAATTACTCTTATCCGTATAATCATATTTTACAACGAATACAGTAACATCGGCTAAATAGCTAAAATTGAGCGTGTCCGAAACAATCTGCACGGGAGCAGAATCCAGTATTATAAAATCATAAAGGTCTTTTGCTTCTTCAATTAAAGCTTCAAAATTAGAATTGGATATTAATTGAGAAGGATTCGGAGGTGTTTGTCCAGTAAAAAGAATATCAAGCGTATGAGAAAAATTGGTGTCTTTTTTCAGAAATGCTTTCCAGTCATTACTTTTATTCGCTAAAAAATTAGTAAGTCCTGCTTCGTTTTTATCTATTTTAAAATAGTCATGTAATTGAGGATTTCTTAAATCAACACCAATCAGTAAGACTTTTTTATTATGATTGCTCAGTGTAATCGCATTATGAAAGGCACTAAACGATTTTCCTTCGCCCTGAATAGAGGACGTAAACAATATAACATCTCCCTTATTATCCTTTTTTCTGGGCAGTAAATAGGATACATTCGAAACCAGAGCACGACTTGCTTCTGCAATTAAGGAACGTGAAGTAGCGGTGTTGTCTAACTTTTCGCTGGTATCTATTTTAGGTATGAATCCTAAAATAGGAATATTGGTCATTACTTTTTGAATATCTTCTTCATTGTGTATTTTGGTATCTAAAGTCAAACGAAGATAGATTACTCCAAAAGGAAGCAGAAATCCCAATAAAAAAGAGGCTGATAAAAAGGATATGGGCTGTGGGAAAATTGCAGAGTAATTGGTTTCCGGAGCATTTAAAGTCTTTAGATTCGATTCTAAAATAGCGCTGTTTAAAACAGCTTCTTCTTTTTTTTGCAATAATGCCACATAGGTTTCTACCTTCATCGTTAGATCATTATTGATATTGCCCAATACTTTATCTTTTGTGGGAAGACTTTTGATATTGGAATCCGTAATGCTTTTTTCGGTTTTGTTAACCCGATTGTTTTGATTTAAAAAGTTCAAATATCCATCTAAAGTATTCAAAATCTGTTGCTTTTGATTCTGTAATTGGGTTATTAAAGCGATGTAGGCCGGATTGTTTTTTTGCGCTCTTTGCAGAATTACTTCACTTTCCATAAGTGTAGCATTATAATCCGAAAGCATCTGATTGACTGTGGGTGCATCTAAATTATAATCGGTACCCAGCGTCTGGGCTTCACCAGATTTTTTGATGCTGCTAATCGCGTAATAAGTCAGCTTAATTTGCTTTTCATTAAGCAAAGAAGTCTCTTTCTTCTGGCTTCTATCGGCGGTTTGTTCGACGATGTAGCTATTCATTACGCCTATATCATTATTTTGCAGGTACTTTTCTTTGACGCTTTCGATCGAATCTTTTTCTTTGGTAAAGTTTTTTATTCTTTGATTTAAGTAAGCAACCGTATTGGTAAATAATTTTTGTTTGTTGATTACAATATTTTTATCCAGTAAAAAGATAATTTCATTTAATATTTTTCTTGAAAGCACAGGACTTGATCCGGTATGTTTTAATTCTACTGTTCCTTTTAGCTTTTCATCAGCTAAAACGCTAAGCGATGTTTTAAGATTTTTTAAGGCAATTGCCGTAGGTTCCATGCTTACTTTATAGTCACTTTCAAAATAATACGATGGATTCTTCATTGCCTTTTCAGACAATATAATTTTAAATGGTAAATCTTTTACAGACTGATTTCCTTCATATCCTTGTATTCTATAAACTTCCTTAGTTTCTGTATCGGTTATTACAAATCCCTCTTTATTTACTTTTATATCGTAAGAAGTAAGTGGCAGCGAATCTTTAGAAACCGTCAATTTTAAAATAAAAGGAACCTGATTTACTTTATGATTTTGAACTGTATATACCTTCTCAAAATAGCTCACATTTAAATTTACCTTTTTTATAACGCTCAGTAGAAATTCATTAGACGTAACTAACCTGATTTCTTCTTCTAAATTATCTTCATCATTTTTTTGACTTGTACTGATGGTAATTATTTTGGTTTTGTCTTCTTGTTTTTTATCAATAAAAATCAAAGCTGATGTCTGATAGGTAGGCGGTACTACTTTGATAAAAATAAAACCTGCACTTACACACAAAATAAGGCTTAGCAAAAACCATGGCCAGTAGTGTAAATACTTTAGAAATTCTTTTTTAAAATCCATAATTTTTTATTTAGATATATTCGGATGAATAATAAAATGTATAAATCAATTTACAATCAATAAAATGACTGCCAGAAGAGAAGCTGTAATACCCAGCAATTGAATAGGATCTCTGATCACGCCTCCGCTGTTTACTTTTAATTTATTGGGCGTTACCACAATAACATCATTTTGTCTGATTCGGTAATGGGGATTATTCATCCATCCTGCCGTAGTCAGGTCTATATGATAGACTAAACGTTTTCCGTCTATTTCACGAATAAGTTTTACATCATTTCGTATCGCCCAATATGTTAGATCTTTTGCCAGTCCTATGGCATTCAGTAAACTAATAGATTCTTCGCTAAAAGCAATTACACCCGGAGAATTGACTTCTCCCAAAATGGTAAATTTATTATTGAGCACTCGAACCTGAACTGTAGGATTGACTAAATAACCTTCCTTTATCAGACGTTCTTTTATTTTGAGCTCCGCTTCTGTCGGGGTTAGACCTGTCAATGTTATTTCGTTTAAAACCGGTAAAGTAATATTTCCTGTAGGCGTAACCAGATAACCGGACAGTTTCATCATTTCTACTGAGTTTTGCGAATTCGAAATGCCGGCATTTAAATTAAAAGGCGCCGCAACCAAAGGATTAAGATCCCCAATATCAACTTTTAAGATATCATTAGGCTGAATTTTTGTCGAGGTATAATTTAAGTTTGAATTAGCATACATGTCTAAATCCTGCATATACAATGTTTGTTTCTTGGTTGTACAAGATTGAAGCAGCAATAAAAACAGCAAGCTCATCAAAAGGAAAATTTTCTTCATATTAATCGTAGTATAAATTATTTTTAAGGACTTCTTTATTTTCTAATGCACGATGTATTGTCTTAAAGCAATCGTTTTTTTAAGAAAGACAACCGCAATTGCAGCTAAACCGTGAAACTTGTAAATTTTGTAATCTTCATGTAAAACTTCAAAAGCACGTTTTAGGCTGGTGCTCATGCCTCCCATTCTCATTTTAACGATATAGGCATCGATGTAACTCATTCTAATTTTGTATTTGTACAGGTATCGAAGCAGAAATTCAGTATCAGAGGCAATTTTAAAATCGAGATTATACAAGCCATTTTTATCAATTACAGCTTTCTTTAAGTATACTGTGGGATGCAAAGGCAACCAACCCGATCTTATCTTTTTGAGACTAAAGATGCCTCCTATGCGGTCACGGATTAAAGACTCGTGTTCATCATTCGAAACATATACGCCATCACCATAAACACCATCGATATTGGGTTCACGGGCAAAACGGGCAGCGATTCTCTGAATAGCCTTTTTATCATAAAATTCATCATCAGAATGCATTAGACCAATAACATCACCAGTTGCTAACTGAAGTCCTTTGTTGATGGCATCGTACATACCTTTATCAGGCTCAGAAATGTATTTAAAAATACGATCCTTGTACGACTCTATTATTTCTTTGGTTCCATCTGTAGAATTACCATCAATAATAATGTATTCTATGTTTTGATAATTTTGTTCTAACACACTTTGAATGGCTTTTTCGATAGTAGCCTTGCGATTAAAACATACCGTTATTATAGTTATTCTTATCATAATAATTCTTTTTAAGGATAATATTTACCTGAATTTAAAGAGTGCAAAAACCTGACTCCTCAACATTCATTGGGAAAAGAGAGCAGCACTAAATCGTTTTATTTTGTAAAAAGCGGGCTGTTATAACTTTAGAAGCAGTGTGTCAAAATAGCTGATAGTTGCAGCCAGCCCTACTTTCAATTGTATTTTGGGTTCCCAGCCATTGAGTTTGTTTTTTGCTAAGGAAATATCCGGTTGTCTTTGTTTGGGATCATCCTGAGGCAAATCAAGATGAATTATTTTTGAATTTGAACCTGTTAATTCAATAATAGTCTGAGCCAGTTCGAGCATTGTAAATTCATTTGGATTTCCAAGATTTACAGGCCCTAAAAAATCAAGGGACGAATCCATCATTCGTATCATTCCTTCTACTAAATCATCAACATATTGAAACGAACGGGTTTGTAAACCATCACCAAAAACGGTAATATCTTTTCCCAGCAATGCCTGCACAATAAAATTAGAAACTACTCTGCCGTCTGCCGGATTCATATTAGGACCATACGTATTAAAAATCCGGATGATTTTAATCGCAACCTTATTCTGATTGTGATAATCCATAAACAAAGTCTCAGCACAACGCTTGCCCTCATCGTAACAGGAACGAATTCCAATCGGGTTTACGTGTCCCCAATAACTTTCGGTTTGAGGATGTACCAGCGGATCACCATAAACCTCACTCGTACTAGCCTGCAATACCTTAGCGTTGACACGTTTGGCTAATCCGAGCACGTTTATAGCGCCCATAACAGACGTTTTTATTGTCTTTATGGGATTATATTGGTAATGCACCGGAGATGCCGGACACGCCAGATTGTAAATTTCATCGACCTCAGCATAATAAGGTTCTGTTATATCGTGTCTTACCATTTCAAAATACGGGTTATCGAGCAGTTCAATTATATTGGATTTTGCTCCCGTAAAGTAATTGTCCAGACAAATCACTTCATTTCCTTCATTCAACAATCTTTTACACAAATGCGAACCTACAAATCCGGCTCCCCCAGTTATTAATATTTTCTTCATTTTAATTCTATGTTATTTTTGAATGAATCGACTTTGGTCTGAATTTGAAAAAAGTAATGCGACTTAAAACGTGCCAGATAAAAGCCCTGCTTACCATCTAAAAAACCTAATTTTAAAAAGTAAACTCCTAAAAAATAAACTGCCGGAAGTAATCCTGTGTTGAGAAGACCGTATTTAATTTTTTGATTGACGGATAAAAAAGCATTTTTAGTTTGCTTCAGCTGCAAATAGCGTTGCGCTTCCCAGGTAGAATACGCATTGTGTTTTGCGATATAATGTTCTAAATTTTTAAAATCTTTATGAACGACTTTCGATTTTATAACGCCAACCTTACCTTCGATAATAGGATGTTCGTGTACTTCCATATCCAGATGACTCCACAAATCTTCTTCTACTTTTTCATACGCTCCTTTGGATTTCTTAAAAAGAGCTGACTTTTTAAATCCGTAACCGTACCTCATTTTTTTACCCATAAAATAGTTTTCAAACTGTATGGTAAAACCACTATAGGAATCATCCTGAGTTTTAAAAGCTATTTCGTCGATAAACTCATCCGTAACAAATTCATCGGCATCTAAAAACAAAATCCACTCATTTAAAATTTTTGCATTTTGCATTGCCCAATTTCGTTTTTTTGGAAATTTGCCATTCCATTGAAATTGCAATACTTCAGCTCCCATGCCAGAAGCAATAGTCACAGTTTCATCAGTACTTCCTGAATCTACCACAATGATCTGAGTAAATCGCTTTAATTTATCCAGACAAGAGGGTAAATTTAAAGCTTCGTTTTTGACGGAAACGATTACAGAAATTGGAATTTTATTCAAAGCTTCTCGGTTTTATAAGTTTGGCAGGATTCCCTCCTACTATGGTATTTTTTTCAACATTTTTGATCACTAGACTTCCTGCACCTACAACAGCATATTCGCCTACCGTTACACCCGGCATTATAAAAGCTCTCGCTCCGACAAAAACACCTTTTTGTATTGTTATTTTACTTGTTATCAGGTTCATTGCTGGTTTATCAAAGGCATGAGTTCCCGTACACAAATACGCTTCCTGCCCAATCGTGGCGTGTTCAAATATTTCGATAGGGCCGAGTGTGTAGGCATTCGCCCGATCACCAAGACAGGCATGATCGTGCAGCGTTAGATTCCATGGAATTTGAATTCTTGCTCTTTGGTGTACAAATGGTTTTCCGTAAATTTTACAGCCAAATACTTTCAGCCAGAATATTCTCCAGACATTGGCCGGTTTTGGCGTCCAGCTGCAGAATAAGATCCAGACATATTCCCAGAGTATCATTTTAATGCGCTGTTTTACAGACCAGGGCGAATCGTAGGGCGAATTTTGTGCATATTCCTGTTTCATTACTAACTTGATTGGATTCTCATAGATTGAAACTCACTTAAAAATTCTGCTGCTAATTTTTCGGTAGAATGTGTCTCATTTACCATCAAACCTTTTTGTGCTAACTCGTTCCTCCATTTCGGATTGTCTATTAAATCTTCCAGGTATTTACTCAAAATTTCGACTCTTTGTCTGGAGCGATGATCGAAACATAAACCATTTTTATTATGAATTAAAAAATCTTTAAAACAGTCTAAATCAGAAACTATCGTGGCGCATCCCCAACTCATCGCTTCTAATGGTGAAACCCCAAAAGTTTCCCCTTGTTCTGCTACCGAAGGATATACAAATACGGCGGCTTTTGAGTATAGTTTGTTTAATTTATCGATATCAAAAACAGGTTCTAAAAATATTACCTTGCTGTTTTTGGCTAACGTTTTTAATTCAGACAAATAAGCGTCTCCGCCGCCTCCTGTTTCTGTAGAATAAGGTCCTACAATAAGCAATTGCCAATCTTTTGCGTGAAGCGCCGCAAAAGATTTTATTAAAATATCTAAGCCTTTTTCAGGATGTATTCGTCCGGTATATAATATTATTTTTTCTTTTTTAGAAAAGTCAATCGGAGTTGAATTTTTAAATGGTAATGTATTTGGAATCATAACTACTTTGTTGAAGTATTCCTGATCAATTTCCTCTTTTATTGCTTTTGCCACGGGACTTGAATTGGCTCTTAATCGGGCGTTTTTGGTATAAAACTTCATTTGCCCTTTTGGCATTCTAGCCACATCGATCATACACTTTTGTTTTTGTTTTGAGGATAATAAAATAGGAAGCCAAAAAGTATTAGAAACAATAATATCCGTATTACCGGCAATTTTGCGAACGGCTTTCAGGGTATAAAAAAAATCTAAAATCTTGAGGATAATTCCTGAAGATGGCGACTTATATCCTTTTACACGAACGTGATGAATTCCGGCTTCGTTTTCGGCATTCAAAAATCCTTTGTATGATTTTGAGATGTAATTTACTTCGTGACCCCGACTAACAAATTCTTTTGCTAAACCGTACCATCTTTTTTCTACGGCTCCTCCTAATAATGGCGGTATCGGAAAAAATGCACCCTGAACTATTGTTATTTTCATTGCTTTAATAAAGTGTTATATAATTCAATCATTTTTTTGCCTATAATCATAATGTCATATTTATCTTTGACCAGTTTTTGTCCGTTTTCACCCATTGTTTCCAGTAAATTGGGGGATGCTGTAAAGGCTTCCTTCAGACTCTCTTCTAAATTTAATACTGATAAATCAATCCACCAGCCGCATTCATGTGTTTTTAGATCTTCCCAGGGTGTTCCCATTGTAGTTATTACAGGTACACCAACTGCTAGTGCTTCTGCTACTACAATTCCAAAGTTTTCGCTGTATGTAGGCAAAACCATAATATCTGCGGAGCGCAAAAAATTCCATTTTGCTTCCTGATACACTGCTCCAACAAAATATACATTTTTTAAATCGAGACAGCTTCCTATTAGGCTTTCAATATAATCGGCATTTCCGTTTCCGGCTATTTCCAGAATCCAGCCTTTGGTATCGCAATTTCGCCAGGCTTCCAACAAAATTTCAATTCCTTTTTTGGGATGAATACGGGATAAAAACACCATTTTTTTGGTTCCGTACAGTTTCTTATTTTTTTTAATATCGCTTAAATAAATTCCGTTTGGAATGGTATAAATAGGGTTTTTAAATCCCAATTCGAGAAGATTTTCAGCTTCCATCTGAGCCGTTGCATGCAGGCAGGCAGATTGTTCGATGGCTTTTTTTTGGTATAAATACAGCGCCAGTTTTTTCTTTAACGGATTATGAGCCAAAATCCAGGGTTCTAGCATACCATGAGGTGAAATAATGACTTTGATGCCCAGTTTTTGTGCTGTGTTCTGAAAACCCCAATTTTGAGGACTCCAGATTCCATTAATGTGTACAATATCCGGTCTTTCACTTTGAAGAAAAGCATGAAATTCTTTAATTAAAGAAAACCAGCGCAATATTCCGTTATGAAAAAACTTTATGCCCACGCCATCAATCGTTATGGGATCGCTGGACATTCCGGTTGCTATACTAAACGTGGTGTCATGTTTTAGTGCTTTACTCAGCAAACGTATATACTCTGTTGTTCCGCCGCCACTTTTATCGATACTGGCTATATAATGAATTACTTTCATACAATAGAATTAATTTCTTTATAAACATTTTCGATAGCATTTAAAGCATTATCTGTAGTGAATTTTTGTGCTTGTTGTACTGATCTTTTAATTCGCTCTTTCATTTGAAGTTCATCAAGGGAAATAAGCTTTTCTAAAATACTTGCCGAATCTTCTTTCCACTTTTGCAAGGGTAAAATATCAGCAGGTCTTTTATCAATATAAAAAGCTGCCGAGCCTCCTATTTCGTTCATTGGCGATCTGTTGGTGGTAATAACAGGACAGCCGGATGCCATTGCTTCGATTATGGGCCACCCAAAACCTTCGTCTAAAGAAGGAAACAATAAACAAACCGCTCCGGAATAAGCCGTATTAATATACTCATCAGATAAATTATTGATAAAATGAATATCTGATTTGTAAGGTGATTTTTGGTATAAATCAAGTAATTCAGCTGAAGGTACCGCGCCTATCAAAAGCAATGGAATCTTGCCGGAACTTGTACTGCGCCAAAAATCATATATTTCTATTACGCCTTTTCTGTTTTTATAATATTGGTTTCCGCCAATATGCATAATGTATCCTGCTGATAATTGCATCTTGACTTTTTTTCCTAATAAACTGCGTGATACAAAAGGAGATAATGCATAAAATGGACGGCTCAATCCGTTGTAACACACTGTTGAACTTTCTATTTTACCCCGATGTAATGCGTGTAAATCTTCCTTTGTTTTTTTAGAAATTGAAATAAAATATTTTCCTTTTGAAAAACCATTCCTAATATAATTTTGATACTGTTTACCTGAAAATGAGGTATGATTTTCCGGAATTGTTCCCAAAGCCGATTTTAAAGCTAAAAAATCATGACAATGCACAATGTGTTTTTTATGATGTACTAAGGGAACCCAAGGTCCTAAAGCCTGATCTGCAAATACGTAAAGATTTTCTTTTGAAGATCTACGGAGTTTAAACCACACTTCTAAAGGAAACACAATATACTGATCGGCGTAGCCTAACCATTTTTTTAAAGATTTGATGTTAGAAAGTCTGTAAAATCTGGCTTTGGGCGTCCAGACTTCTACTTCATGATTTCTTTCTTTCATTCCGTTTAATAGCATATTAGCATAACGCGGCATACTTTGATGCTCTAAAAATGGAGGATGTGTGAAAAGGACAATTTTCATTTAGGCAGTTTTTGGTTTAATATTTATACTTGCTGCTAATAAACCGGTGACTATTACAGAGCATCCCAAAATACTGGGTTGCGCCCATTGTCCCTGCGTAATCAAAAATAAAGCGGTACCGCACAATGTCATGGGCAGCAGTTTATACTTACCCGGCAACTTAATTGATTTTAGAAGCAAATTGAATGCTAAGACCAATCTTAAAACAATAAGGCCTCCGCCAAAAATGAATCCCTGTTCTCCACTAAGCCGATTTAATTCTCCTTCTGAAACTAAAAATTTTCTTTTTCCCACTAATAATTGTGATCCGGCATTCGTCCCCATACCTAAATTGCCAACAAACAAGGGTGCATGAAATAAAGAAATTATGGGTTCTGTAAATCCAGACAATGCTCTGGCAAAAAAGGAATCTTTCACGCTTCCGCTCTGCCCATTGGCGGTTTCAACCCTGCTCATAAAAACTTCTGTACCTAAACTAAAAATGACTGTGGTTTTTTGCAAAAACACGAACAAACCACCAATTAGTACAAGAGTAAATGCCAATCTGATTATGGATTTAAAACTGGTAGAAGAACCCAAAAAAGTAAAAAAACCAACTAAAATTACACCACCAACCGAAGTTCTGCTAACGGTAAGCGGCAAAGCAATAAGTAAAGCTATTGTACTTGCAATCAATAAAATCTTTGAACAGGCTTCTTTAGACAACCAGAAATAAAAGACGAATACAGAAAGGAAAATATAAAAAGCGGATAATCCTGTTGTAAAAGAAAAGGTACCAGAAGGGCGAAAATACCCCATTGAGCCAGAAAAACCAGCACTTCCTTCTCCACCAATACCTACATTAATAAACGAAGTCTGAGGGCTTATAAACTGGAAATAAACAATTACTGTTACCAAAATATTCACCATCAACATAACACGTCCTAATTTCAGTAAATCTTCTTTTTTTAAAACTTCTCCAATTATAAAAATTAACGGAAAATGAAGCAGCATAATTCTGGCGCCATATAAGCCTACAAAAAGATTACCATGTCCAAATGTTAGCGTAATGACCAATCCCAATAAGGTAAAGACCAATGCTAAAATGATATAAACATTTAAAAATTTCACATTCAAATAAAAAGCCCGAAGAATTATAAAAATAGCAACAGGATCACGTACTACCAGCAAAGGCGTGGCCAATCCAGGAAGAATCCATTTGCGTAAAGCGCCTTCAAAAATCCAAAGTAAAAAATACAGCCAGATCGCTGCTTTTATCGATTTATAATTAGGAGTACTTTCTTTTTGTGTTATTGCATTCATTACCATTGCTTTTATAAAATCTTTAAGGAAGAAAGCGCATCAGCCATTTCTTGTCCGTAAACTGACCAGGGTCTTAGTCGCGCTTTATTTTGAGCTGCCAAACCTACTCGTTCTATGCTTTGTGGATTTTTAAGTATTTTGACGATACTATTTCTAATGGCTTCTGCAGAACCGGCAGGAACAATCCAGCCATCTTCGTCATTTGTAATTAAATCCGGTCCGGCGGTACGTTCTGTAGTTATAACAGGAAGTCCTTGTGACATTGCTTCTGTAATTACCAAACCAAAACCTTCAAAAAGTGACGGAAAAATAAATACGTCGTTCTCCCGCATACAGGCTAACACTTCATCATGAGAAAGAGACGGAATCCATTTGTGCTTTGCCAGAGCTACATTCAATACATTGCAATTCGGAACCACTTTTCGGCCTACAACAGTGAGCTCGACTTCGTTTTGCATTTCTTCAACCGCATCAAACAAATAGGAAAGTCCTTTTCGTTGTGATAAACCTCCTATAAATAGAATTTTGAGTTTTCGATTATCGAGTGGCTCGTACTTTTTCTTTTCGGTAACATCGGGAAATCCATAGGGAATAACCTTTATTTCCGGCAATTGACCTGAAAATTTTTCTAATGTTTTTTTGGTAAAAGTACTGGCGACAAAAACAACATCTGCCAACGCTATTTCCGCATCTTTTTTCTGCAATTTTTGAGGTGAATCGTTAAAACCCGTAAGTGTATTGGACCAATCGGGATTGGTATCAAATTCTTTTTGCAGTAACAAACGCGCACTTTTCCAGTAACCAATTGGTAAATCGTATATACAATAAAGTCCTATTTTTTTTGCCGCTTTAAAAGTAGATAATGCTCCGTCTTCATAAGCATAAACACCCAAAAGTCCTTGTTTTTTGGCTTTAATCAAATGAGTAGAAACCCAGTGATCATGCTTTTCATAAACTCTGTCGATACAAAAAAATCCTTCTTCGTGTTGTATCAAAAATTTCAAATTAAGCTTTGCCGATAATAAGCGGCCTAATTCATAAAAAGACCTGGATTTTGTGTAAGGCTTCCATGCTGTATCTAAACTTCTTCTTTTTAGATCTTTTAGTTTGGGTATGCCGGCTAACTTATATAAGATTTGATTCGGAAATATTGCAATGGAGGTTTTTACTTTAAAAAGAAGTTTATTTTTTAATAAACCTGTTACTAAATTTTTTGAATTTGCATTTAAAGTCGGATGAGAAAGTAATAACGTCATACTAATGAAATTGAATTGATAAACTGCGATTCGATATTGTATAAAACTGCTGATTCAGGTTTAATGGGAATTATGCTTAGATTATCTTTTTCATATTTAATTATTTGCGGTATAACATATTGCCCTTTTGTTGGGGTCCATTCGCGGGAAACACAAATAATATTTATTTCATGTTCTTTGTAAGCTGCATAAACACCGCTTTTTTCGGTTTGATAATAAGGTGTTGTTGATATTCCAAAATCACTGTTTTTGAGTACTTGCGATATTGTGTTTTCAGGCTGTTTTCCCAATACTTCATATTGTATGTTATAATATTCAAGTATTGCCATATAATTGGAGAGTTCCGGACCATTTTTTCCAATGAATACAAACTTTATTGGCTTATAGAACTTTTCTGAATTTCGTACGAGATCATACGCAAAATCTTCAAAAGGTGCACCATTGTGAATCGTACCAAATAAAACAAACTGAGAAAACTCATTGGCTTGTTTTTTTAACGCCGTCAAGGGTATATTACCGCAAATAGGCAAAACTTCTGCACTAATATTATGAGATTTCAAAAAGACCTGATACAACTTATTTTGTGTGTTAACAGCTGGTCTTTTTGTATTGTGAATTATTCTTTTGGCTATCAATTGCTGTAACTTTCCAATTATTTTATGGATTACAGAAGATTCAATGTCTATGCCTAACCACAATTCATGAAACATAATATGCCACTTATGATTTCCTCTTATTTTTTTTAATAATGAAGGCAGCCAAAAAGGCAATCCTTTAGGATTAAAACTATAAGGAACATATTGCAGCGAAATCCAATCGGGCTGAAAATCTTTTAAAACAGATTGTAACCAGATTAATCGTTGTTCATCCGGAGTTTCTACCGGTATTCGATGTACCGTTACGGCTGTATCTTCTACTATTTGATTTTCGCTGGTAAAAAAAATGATCTGATCGCATAAGGATACAATTTGAGCTTGATGACCAGATCTTATAAGCTTACCACACAAGCGACGTGTATAATCACCAACGCCATCATTGCTAATCTCGGCAGAGCCGCAAATGAAAAGTATATCCATATTTTTAATTTAGTTATTGATTGTATAAATAAATCGGGCATTGATGTAGTAATCTTAGGGGAGGGTAATCGCAATATTCATGATTTGATTGCCAAAAAATATCCTGATTACTTTTTTAATTTTGTCTTAAGATATTTTTTTTCAGATATTTTGAAATACGGTACGTTTTGTTGAAACCTTTGCCAATAAAATTGACCACCGGAAATATTTTAGGATACTGATTTCGAATTAAATGCATAAACTTTTCAATTCCTTTTTTACCTCTCCAGCTTCCGTTTATTAAATGAATGGCGTAGGATTCTTTATTTAAATAAATTGAATTTCCAACCAATATATGCGAAGAAAGAATTAGCATATTTTCGCTCAGAATCTGTTCTTTATCCTGATAAGTATAGCCGTATTTTTCGGCAATTGGAGTTATAACATATCCTATTATAACCTTTTTGAGATCCATCGTTTTATCAGCTCCAAATAATTCTAAATTATTGTACTGTTCTAAACATTCTTTTATATACGGATGGTTGGGTACAGCGGCAAATATGGCTCCCTGCACCGCAAAACCCGCTATTGGCGCCCCCGCTATTTTGGGCAAAAAGGAAGCATTTAACTGTTGCATTCCTCCGGCTTCTTCAAACAATCCGGGATGTATTTCATGAGCGCTAAAAAAATCATAAGCAAACCACGATTCTTTAAAAGGTCTCAGAATCTTAACATCTGAATCTAAGTACAGTCCTCCTTCTGTGTATATGGCATATAATCGAATGTAATCTGCAGCGAAAGCCCATTTTTTGGCCGCAATGGCCTCTTTTACAAAAGGAACGGAATCAAAATCAAAACTATCCTTGTTCCATATTCGAATCTTGAATTCGGGCAGATAAATTTTCCAGGTAGCCATACACTCTTTTATAAATGGAGTGTATTCTTCTCCACTAAACCAACAAATGTGTATTGTCTTTGGAATCATAATTTTTATTTTATTCGTTTAAAAAAGCTATTTTTCATAAAAACTTTGACTGTTGATGTTCTCCCTTTTTTAAAAGGACAATATTGTAGGTAAAAAACAAAACTGTTTGTACTAATGAAACTATTGCTAAAGCTATATTGAGGAACAAAACACCTTTTAAACTGCTTAAATCTAATAGTGAAGAAAAAACGATGATTGATACAAAATTCAGTAAGATTGCCAATACAGGGGACATTGCCCAGCCTCTTGCACTATATAGGTTAAAAACTACTCCGCCCAGCAATACAATGCAATTGCTAATAATACTTAGTAACAATTCAAAATGTAAATCTTTATAAGAATCTCCCAGTAACCATAGAATTGGAGTAGGAAATAAATACACTGTTAGAACAATACCGACTGTCAGTACTAGCAAAAGCCCCATAATTTGCAGGAAACGATTAAAAAGCAAGTATTTATTTGGTTCTAACTTTGCAAAACGCGGAATAATTAAGGTTGCAATTAGCACATTAAAAATAGATAACATCACGCTAACTCTGCTTAAAGCACCTAATTGCGCCAGAGAACTTGTATTGCCAAAAATAGAGACCAGCCAAATCGTAATTTGACCCGAAAAACAATAATAAATAGAGGTTGGCAAAATACGTTTTACTAAACTCAACATTTCTTTTCGGGCTTCTTTATCGGGTTCTTGTTCCTTTTCTGCCATAGTATGAACTATTTTTCGCAAACCAATATTTCCCCAAATGCGCGGGATTCCTGCGGCCAGCACGGCTACAAAAGCCCAGGGAAAAACAAACATGCTGATACCTGAAAGAAACAACCGCACCACTCCTACTTCTATCTGATTGCGCTGTAAGGGTACAATGGTCTGGTTTAGTTTTGGAATAATTTCTAATAAGGAATCAGACAAGGTTGCATAAAAGGCAGGAATCAGTGCTATTGCAATGAGCAGCGCCATCATCCAGCTGGCATTATTGTGAAGCAAAAGATAAAACAAAATAGGTACTGATACAAAGAGACTTGCCATTGCAAATTTTCTTCTTAAATCTAAACCAGTGGCTAAAACAACTCCCATTTCTTTTTTACTGCGCCACACTTTTCCTCCCTGCGCCATTACTCCCGGAACGATTCCACCGTCAGCAAGTACTGCCATCATTCCCAACATGGTGTTCGCTAAAGTATAATAAGCATATTCCTGAACAGTCAGCAAACGGATTATTAAAATACCCGAAGCAAATCCTAAAGCCTGTATTATAATTTGAGTGCTTCCGGTAATCGAGAGTAGTTTCCCCCAGCTAATGACGGTATTATATTTAGAATGTTGTCTGAATTTGATCAAGATGTTTTTCAAGGAATGGAAATAAAATAGTTTAACAATCGTTTTTTATGTAATGGATAAGTTTACCCTTTTCCAATTCCCTTAATCTGAAAACCAATTGTCGTTAATTTTTTCACATCCAGAATATTACGTCCGTCAAATACAAAAGCAGGTTTGTACATGTTGCTGTAAATGCTTTCCCAGTCATACGTTTTAAACTCATCCCATTCTGTCAATACCGCTACGGCATGAGTAAGATCTAAAGCTTCGATTGCAGTTTGGTAAACAAAAATCTGTTGTAATTTTTGTTCAATTTTTTGATCTGTAACACCTTTTAACTCCCATAAATAGCGCATATCTGCTTTAATTTTTGTTTCAGAAACTTTTGGGTCGTATACATGAATTTCTGCTCCATCTTCTATTAAATGTTCTGCGACATAAATGGCAGCCGACTCACGCGTATCATTGGTGTTTTTTTTGAAAGCCCAGCCTAAAAAAGTGATCTTTTTTCCGCTTACCGTATTAAAAAGCGAGGTTATAATTTTTTTTGCAAAACGATACTTTTGGTAATCATTCAGAATAATAATCTGCTCCCAGTAATTCGCCACTTCCGGCAGATTAAAGTAACGGCACAAATACACCAGGTTTAAAATATCTTTCTGAAAACAAGAACCTCCAAAACCTACCGAAGCTTTAAGGAATTTAGAACCAATTCTACTATCCGTTCCTATTGCGTTGGCAACCTCATCAACATCGGCTTCTGTGACTTCGCATAAAGCAGATAAGGCATTAATTGAAGAAATTCGTTGTGCTAAGAATGCATTGGCAGTTAATTTTGATAATTCTGATGACCAGACATTCGTAGTTAAAATTTGTTCCGGTGACAACCAATGTGCATAAATATCGACGAGAGACTGAATAGCTCTTTGACCACTTTCTGTCTGTTTTCCTCCAATTAAAACCCTATCCGCATAAAATAAATCATTGATTGCGGTTCCTTCTGCCAAAAACTCGGGATTAGAAAGTACTTCAAATTTTACACCGTTGCCGGTATGATCTAAAATGGTCTGCAGCGTTTCAGCTGTTCGCACCGGCAACGTTGATTTTTCGACTATAATTTTATCGTTTTTTGCAATTCTCGCTATTTGTCTGGCGCATAACTCGACAAATTTTAGATCCGCCGCCATTCCTTTACCTTCACCATAGGTTTTGGTTGGCGTGTTTACCGATATAAAAATCATATCTGCAGCTTCGATTGCCAATTCTACTTCTGTTGAAAAAAACAAATTTCGACCTCTTGCTTCCCGAACTACATCGGCAAGTCCGGGTTCATAAATAGGCAGTTTATCCAGATCTTCGTCATTCCATGCTAAAATTCGCTCTTTATTTAAATCTACCACAGTCACTTTAATTTCAGGACATTTTAATGCAATAACAGACATGGTTGGCCCGCCCACATAGCCGGCACCAAGACAACAGATATTTTTTATTTTCATTTAAAATTATTTTTAATGCAAAAAAATGGGTTCACTACTTCGCTTCGCGGGTTATTCAAAATAATTCAGAACAGTATAACCGGACTCTTTAAGATGCTGCTCTTTTCTCATGACTATTAAATCAGATTGCATCATTTCTTTTACCAAGGCGGGCAAATCATATTGACACTCCCATCCCAGCTTAGTTCGGGCTTTTGTAGCATCACCAATTAATAAATCTACTTCTGTAGGTCTAAAATATTGCGGATCTACAGCCAGCACTTCTTTACCAATTTCAAGCTGATAATCAGGATTGCTGCAATATTTTACAAAGCCTTTTTCGGCAACGCCTATACCTTTAAATTCTACTTCAATACCTACTTCGGCAAAACTCATGCGCACAAATTCACGAACGGGAGTTGTAACTCCGGTAGCAATGACCCAGTCTTCAGCTTCTTCCGCCTGTAAAATCATCCACATCATTCGTACATAATCTTTGGCGTGTCCCCAATCGCGTTTAGCATCCAGATTTCCTAAGTATAATTTGTCCTGTAGTCCCAAAGCTATTCTCGAAGCGGCTCTGGTAATTTTGCGGGTTACAAAAGTTTCTCCCCGAATGGGTGATTCATGGTTAAACAAGATACCGTTGCAGGCATACATTCCATACGCTTCTCTATAGTTTACGGTAATCCAGTACGCATACATTTTGGCCACTGCATAAGGCGAACGCGGATAAAATGGTGTTGTTTCGGTTTGAGGAACTTGCTGTACTTTGCCATAAAGCTCTGAGGTCGATGCCTGATAAATTCGGGTCTTTTTTTCTAATCCCAGCAAACGAACTGCATCCAAAAGTCTCAAAGTTCCTAATCCATCTGCATTTCCTGTATACTCAGGAGTTTCAAACGAAACAGCTACGTGACTCATAGCAGCCAGATTATAAATTTCATCAGGCTGAATTTCCTGAATCAATCGGGTCAGATTTGTACTGTCCGTCATATCACCATAATGCAAAATGAAATTTCTGTTTTTTACATAAGGATCCTGGTATAAATGATCTATTCGATCTGTATTGAATAAAGAAGTACGTCTTTTTAATCCGTGTACTATATAGCCTTTTTCAAGTAAAAATTCGCTTAAGTAGGCGCCGTCTTGTCCTGTAACACCCGTAATAAAAGCAGTTTTTTGTATTGGATTCATAATGTTCGTATAAGGCACAAAGGCATTGTGTTGCAAAGTCGCAAGGTTTATAAATTTGTAACGATAAGTTTTTAAAGGAAGGTTAGATAGTGGTAAATGAAGTGTTATTGATAAACCTTTTCTTTTAGATTTTCAATATTCTCTAAAAACCAATTGTAGGTTTTTTGGATTCCCTTTTCTAGATCAATTTGGTGCCTCCATCCAATGTTGTGCATTTTGGCAACATCTAGTAATTTTCGTGGTGTTCCGTCCGGTTTGCTGTCGTCCCAAATAATCTGTCCGGTATGTCCAACAATTTTTTGAATGGTAACGGCCAGCTCTTTTACGCTTAAATCTTCTCCGGTACCCACATTATACAAATGCCCCGGAAGCTGATTTTCTAAAGCAAAAACTACTGCTTCTGCCATATCATCTACAAATAGAAATTCACGCATGGGTTTACCTGTTCCCCAAAGTATAACGGATGCATTGTTATTTTCTTTGGCTTCATGAAATTTACGAATCATAGCCGGCAAAACATGAGAACTGCTTAAGTCAAAATTATCATGAGTACCATACAAATTGGTAGGCATCAAACTCACAAAATCTTTTTTGTATTGCTTGCGTATCGCCTGACATAATTTTACTCCTGTAATTTTAGCCAGAGCATACCACTCATTTGTACTTTCTAAGGAAGCTGTTAGTAAATATTCTTCTTTTAGAGGCTGTAACGCTAATTTTGGGTAAATACACGAGCTACCTAAAAAGATAAACTTTTTCACTCCTAACTTATGCGCTTCGCTAATCAAGTTGTTTTGAATCTGCATATTCTCCATCAAAAACTGATAAGGAAAATCATTATTAGCCAAAATCCCGCCCACTTTTGCAGCAGCATCTATAATAATATCGGGTTTTACTTTTCGAAGAAAATCATGTACTTCCTCTTGTTCTCTTAAATCCAGTTCGTTGCTTGAAGCTCCTATGAGATTATGGTAACCTTTCGCATATAAGGTTCTCCAAATGGCACTTCCGACCATTCCTTTGTGTCCGGCAATATATATTGCAGCATTTTTATCGATCATGGCTGGAGTTTTTAAAAAAATTAAAAATCTATTATAATAAGGGAGAAGCAATTGCTTCTAATTGCTGGTAAATTTGTTTTACCTCTTGTGAATTTTCTTTTTGCAGCACCATTAAAGCATCGGAAGTATATATCAAAATACAATTTTTAACGCCTATAAAAGTGGTGTGCAGTGAAGTGCCGATGACAATATTTCTATTAACATCGATCGGATGGCCTTTTTGAACTAAATAATCATAAACGGATTCAAATGAACCCAGATCTGACCATTCAAAATGCGCAGGAATTACTTTGATACTGCTGCTTCGTTCCATTACGGCATAATCGATACTTATGGAAGGAATGTTGAGTGACAATTCATAATCCAGAAAACCATTATGATTTGCTTCCCAAGCTATTTTTGAAGCCAGATAAACGGCTGGTTCCTGTTTTTCGAGTTCTGCCAAAAACGTACTGGCTTTAAAACAAAAAAGTCCGCTATTCCAAAAGTAATTTCCCTTGTCAAGATAAGACGCTGCTGTATCGAAATCCGGTTTTTCGTGAAATGCAATTACATTTTCATTTTCGAATTCAATATAACCATAGCCTGTTTCGGGTTTCGTGGGTTTTATACCAAAAGTCACCAGATAATCCTGATTAGCCAATACAATGGCTTTCTGTAAAGCAGTATTGTACAAATTATTACCTTCTATAATATGGTCGGAAGGTGTAATAAGTAAAATATCTTCCGGTTTCGATGCAAAAGCTGCAAAGGCAATTGCTGCAGCTGTATTACGGGGAACCGCTTCGACAATATGAGTAAAAGGTCTTTTGATTTTGGCCATAATGGCATTACTCATTTTATAATTTTCAATATTCCCCACCACGATTGTTTTATTACAAACATTTTCACTGCGTGTAATTGTTTTTTCAAAAAGAGAATGTCCGTCAAAAAGTTCGAGATATTGTTTAGGGAATGTTTTTCTGGAAAGGGGCCACAATCTGCTGCCAATTCCTCCAGTTAAAACGACATGAGTAACAGAGATACTAATTGCCATTACTTTGTGTTAAAATTTCTTTCTGATATACTTCATGACGCAAATTGGTGCTCGAAAATCGATGGTCTCTTATATTATAGTACAATTCGATTTCTTTTTCCTCACAATAGGTTCTGCCTGTAAAATCGCGCTCTTTGTATTCTTTGCCAACAATGCGCACATCAATAGTAAAGGCTTTGAGGATATCTTCTAAATCCTGTTCTGTGGCATAAGGAACAATTTCATCTACAAACCTGCACGCTTTTAATTGTATGTAGCGTTCGACAACAGTTTGGGTTGGTTTATTTTTTGTTGGGCGATCCAGAGTAGGATCAGTCTGAAGACCAACTATTAGATAGTCACAATGCAATTTTGCATCTTCAAGCATTTTTACGTGCCCTGCATGTAACAAATCAAAAGCACTAAAGGTTATTCCAATTTTCATGTGATTACTGTTTTGGGTTAATAAGTTTGTTATGAATGGTATCGATAAAAACATTGTTAACCATTTTGTCTGGTTTCAATGTTTTTTTGAAAATCGAAAACGGGTTCCCCATCAATAGTTGCATTTTAACTATTCTTAAAGGAAAAAATAAAGGGTAAAAAAGAATGAAGGTTATTGTTCTTACTCAAGAGAAAATGATTTCAAAATCTAAAACAAACTGCAAAAAATCAGAATCAATTTTGTGGTTATAGCAACAACGTTAATTTATGTTAAAATTATAGCGAAACAATAGAGTAAATACTACATTTTCGTTGCTAAATATCCTAAATAAGGAGAATTTAACATAAAAAACAATAAAATTTTAGTGAATTACAAATTACATTGACAATATGTTTTTAGCATAAAAATACCGCTGAAACTGTAGAAAAAATGTTGAAAACACGATCTCTTATCTAAATTGACGAAACATTTCTTTTTGACAGAAAATTAAAATGCAGCTATTTCTCCTTTAAAAAACTTTCCACAGGATTGAATAAAGAAAAAGTAAATCCTACTAAAAAACATCACAACGCATTTTAATTTTAAAAAAAAGAAACACTATGAAATGGTATGTAGTATACACGAAATCCAAATGGGAAAAAAGAGCCGCAGCGCAATTAACAAAGTTCAATATAAATTGTTATTGTCCGCTGATTAAAAAAATTCAACAAAGATCGGATCGAAAAATAAAGGTCGAAGTTCCATTGTTCAATCATTATATATTTGTGCAATTACTGGAAAAGGATAGAAATATGGTATTTCAGTCTCCGGGAGTTTTGCGCTACCTATTTTGGTTAGGAAAACACGCTATCGTAAAAGATCATGAAATTGAGACTATTAAAGAATGGCTAAATAACGGAGACACTGCTCAGGAAATAATGGTGATGCAGTACCAGATTGGAGATAAGATACATTTGAATTCCGGTCCGTTTTGTGATCACACCGCTGTAGTTAAAGACATTACAAAAACGCATTATGTTTTGATTCTGGAGTCATTAGGGTATGTTTTAAAAATAAAACATAAATAAAAAACAAAATAAATATGTTTTAAAAATTTACAGATCTTAACTTTTTTATGAAGAAAGTCCCGGAATTATGATCTGTAATTTCAATTTTCTAAGTGGAAAACCTGGCTTTCTTTTATTCCTATAATCTTGACGAGTCTGTCTAATTTTGATAATTTAAGGTCGACCATTCCTTTTTCAATTTTTTCATAGTTTTTTATACTAATTTCCATTTGAATGGCAACATATTCAGGACTTTGATTGTTTTGCAATCGGTACTCTTTTATTTTTAAGTAGAACTTTTCCATAGCCGTATTTCTAATTATAATTTTAATTAATTTAAAGCTTATTGTATTATGCTATTCCTTCATTTTCTCTTTTGTCTCATTAAAAAAAAGTGCCACATTAAATTTAAATATAAATTCAATTGACACTTGTAAAACCTTTGAAATTTCAATCAATTTAGAAACTGTTAAATCGACATCTCCTCTTTCAATTTTGCCATAACCGCTGGTACTCATTTTTAATTCGGCTGCCACATATTCTCTGGTTAAATTTTTCAATTCTCTTATCTTTCTAATATTTTCGTATACGCTATATTTCATAAAACCAAAATATTACTAATTCTTATTTTAAACTCCTATGACCAAAATATTTATTAACTACCTGAGCTCTTTTATTCTATACTTTAATGTTAATTTTTAACATCTGTTAAAATAAATATTATTTTTATTATGATTCTTTTTGATTTTTATTTAAATGTAGTTAATAAATTTATTTTTTTGCAACAAATCGGTTTAACGTGTTTTTAAAACCGATTAAGTACATCTAATGGCAAATTACTGTTTGTAAGAATAAAAAAAGTGGATTAATCTGTATAATTTTATTCTCCTGAATAAGGAATAATCTAAAATTATTTGTAGGGTTAACGTGAGACGGTCAGACAAAATACACCCTACAAAAAAAATCCTTAAAATCACTAATTTATTCTTTAGGAACAATTAGAAATCTTAAGGATTATGTATTGAATTATTTCGCTTATTGCGTTACCAAAAGCTGAGGATAAGGATTAGAATCTGTATTTATAATTACAGTTGCTGTACCCTCTTTTATATTTACTAATTGTTTACTAAGCGAGGAATTTGCTTTAAACGTATTATTCATAAATACTCCGGAGTATTTACTATTATAATCTATATCTGTTTTCAGAGTGGTCATGTTTCCTGTTACGGTAGAATTTAAAATATAAGCATTTACAGTATTGTACTTTACAGATGAAAATAATGAACTTGCATCCGAAAAGGTAGAACCTTCAATATAAGACTTAGTTGCCTTAATCGTGGAGACTGTAACACTATTATTGTATAAATTACTACTATATAAAGAAATATCACCACTGATTATAATGTGCTTTCCTGTAAAACCTGTAAAATCACAATTAGCCGCTATCGGATAATTATTTTCAGCGAGATGAAGGGCAGTTTGTCCTCCGCTAAATTTACAATCTACCCAGGCATCTAAGTTATCCGGTCGTGTTGCCAGCATAGAAACACCCGTATTGCAATTTATAAACTGACTTCTGTAAAACATTGTTTTGTCGACAAAGCTGGAATTATCAGAAACACCACCCACAAGCGGCTCCTGAAAAAATCCTTTACTGCAGTTTACAAATGAAATATTGTCCAGGAAATTATTATCAAATCCTTTCATTTTATCTAAATGGATACCATTTGACTGATCTCTAAACACAACATACTTTAACCACACATACGCCATGTGTTGTGTTCCGAAGTTTTGCGAAGAATAAATTCCTTTACTTCCTCCTTGCAGTGTTAAGTGTGCTAATACAAAATTAGCATCCTGACCACCGGTAAGCGTTATCAATGGAAAGTTGTCTTTAAGACCTACAATAACAGTTTTACCTGTACCTTTTCCAACAATTCCATGTTTACTGTCGAGAGGAATTTTTAAAGTAGAATTAATATAAAAAATACCTTCCGGAAGTTCTGCAATACCGGACTTATTAATTAAATTCTGAATATAGGTAGTACTATCCGGTTTACCCACTCTGTCTGTTTTCCAGTTTGCACCCATTGGATCTGGCAATGTTTCCCACGATGGTCTGCTCCACGGCTTGTATTTAGTACCTAAAATAGCAGAACTTAGTTTTGAAGCTGTTGTTGTACTAGACATAGCAGCGCTTTGTTCGGCACTATTATACTTTACTGAATTCGTTTTGTCTAAATTTCCCCACAAATCAAATCCTGTAACTGTTCCGCTTGTTCTCTTGTAACCGCCCAAAGCAGCTACCATAATTACGTTGGTTCTTGTAGCTATTACATCAGACCCGGTATACAGTTTTTTATTCAGTATCGATACATTGGCTGCATCTATGTCATAAGCACCCGTTTTTACTGCTGAATAAGAATTTCCACCTCCAAAATCTGTAATCTTGATATTTCCCATATTGGTAGTTTTAAACATAGCCTTGGTTCCTGTTCCTTTAAGATTCCAGCCTTCTGCATCAATACCAACAAAATTTACAGATGCTAAGTTGTTAAGATCGCTTGTATCACCGTGCGGTGTTAGAAAATTGGTATGCAAATGCACATTACCATAACTTGGAGTTGTTGAATTTCCTTTCATCGTCAGTACCGTCGTTACACCTCCTGACTGATGCTTAATGAATTTATTGTTTCTAAAATAACCGGACTTGCTGCAGTCTATTATGATACGTCCTCCATAATTTATAAACGTATTGTTCTCAAACGTTGCATTGGTCGCCATCAAAGTCGCCCATTTAATCGATTTTATGGTACAGTTCGAAATTACTCCTCCAGCCTGAAGTGTTATCGTTTTATCTTGGGGCAGTAGATTTTCTAAAACAACTCCGCTGCTTCCTGCTGCGATTGTAATGTTCGATACTTTGGTCAAAGAGGGATATCCATAAAGTCGCTGATTGCTTTTCATAACAATATCAACACCTGTATAGTCTCCTTTTTCCAATCGTACACTACCATATTTATTTATAGCAGCCTGAATAGTGGCTTTTTGGGCAATAGGCAATAAGTAGGCTTTAAAATACTCAATCTCTTCCAATTGGTTATTCACACCTCCTGCAGCTATTTTTGCTCCTGAAGGTTTACCTGCCGCTACATCAAGTGAATATTGGTAGTTTTGAGAAAAAGCTACTGTTGAAAATAGTAAAAAATAAATTAGACTTCTCATTGTCCTGATATGATATATGAATTTAAACCTGTTTTTCTCAAAAACCCAAATCGTACGTCTCCAGTTTCACTGCTAAAGTGGGCACTACCGGCATCATTATAATTAAGTTGTACGCCAGAAGCTGCACTTACAGTTAAAATTGCACCGTTATGTGCTTCTAAATTAAGTGTTTCACCTACTTGCATATTCCTAAAATCAGCGGTTAAATTTAATGTTGCTGATGCGGTACACTCGATTGTATTGTTGACATCGGAAACCATTATATTTCGGCTGGTGTTAAAGGATACAATTAATGCTTTGACATTTGTAGTTGCTGAACCCACTAATCTTTCGGCCGTTTTTGCATGTAATGCATAAGGAACGCTCAAAAGTTGTGTTATTCCTATAATGTTATAATTGGATCCGCCCGTTATATCGACTTGTGTTTCTATAAAATAAGGTCCTCTTTCCCAGGCAATTTTACTAAAATCACCTGTAATAATAGTTCCTTTTCCAATTTCAAGGGAAATAAGACCGTTGTTATTTGTAGTACCCGAGTGCGTTTCCTGATAAACATTCGTACCTGATGAACTGCCTTGGTGTATAATAACTTTAAGACTTATTTGAGAATTAAGCACAAGACTGTTGTCTTGTGCTCTAATGATTGCCTGATAACTCATTTTTTCCGGTGCTTGTGCAAAAACCTTTAGAGTAACAGTAACGAATAATAATAGGATAGTAAGCGCAATTTTCATGTTTTAACGTTTTAGTATTTTAAATGTTTTCAAAACCTGATCATCAATATATACAGTAAGTATATAAATAGCGGAGCCAAGAGTACTTAAACTAATTGGAGTTTCAGATTCAGTAATTGTGTTTTGCTTTAGCAGCCTTCCCTGCATGTCATAAAGCTTGTAGTGCTTTTTTCCATAATCTAACTCAAGCCCATTCAGGCTTAGATTAACATAATCTGTTGTTGGATTTGGAAAAATAAAAAGTTCTGCTCTAGATGTTTCCGGCATTCCTAAAGTTTTTTCCGTTTGCTGATGCTGTATTCCCTGAGCAACATTGTAGACTGATTCTCCGATGTAGGTGTAGAATACCTGTCCAATTGTGTAGGTAACAGATCCGGAAGTTCCACTTGCAGTGCTGCCAGATGCTACTAAACTTGTCATATTATCTGCATTTTGGCATATTCCTTTAAAAGAGAAAAACAAGAGCGTGATAATGAGTAGGTTAATTGTTTTTAAATTGATATACTTCACAGTTTTAGGGGTTATTTTTTTACACCGCGAAAATATTTAATTAGGATATAAAAGCCGATAAAAGTACTTTTATTTCCGATAAACGACACAAAAACGAACTCATTAACAGCTATTTACCTATATAAAAAATAAGATTTTCTGATTATTTTGTCCTTTATTCCTGCATCAGAATGACAAATTTTTAAGTCATGAAATAGCAAAAATGAAACATTTTGTATTTTCCGTATAAAGAAGATTATACTACATTACAACGCTTATTTACTCCTTACCATATATTGGAGGATGCGTTTTACTAAATTGTCACTATAAGTCCGGATTTTATTTTATTTCATAATTATACGGTACAACAATAAAGTATCTGCTACTTAATTAACATTTAATAAGTTAATTATCAATTATTTACATCCAAAAAACATGATTTATGAGCTCTTTTTCACCTATTATCCTTTTCACGGTGAAATTGGTCTTAAAAAGGAAATATTGGCTTTAAAAACAAAAAACAGAAAGATAAATTGGTAAGATATTTACATTCTGAGATATTTAATTGTTAAGCAATGGCATATGCTACTTCCTCTTTTTGACTGCTTAACAATAATGATATCATTTTGTTCCACTTCAATTTATTAGAATTAAATGAAAAGAGCTAACCAAAACACTATAGTCAACAAAATAAATTGCACCAAAATGACATATCCTAAAAGTACACTACAAGAGCTTTTTGCAAGTCAGGCTGAAATCTATCCTAATTCAATAGCAGTTGAATTTAAAGAAGAACAGCTCACTTATGCAGCATTGGCAAAAATGACCCATCAAATGGCCCATTATTTTTTAGCTCAAGGTGTGTCTCCCGGGCAAATTGTTGCGGTGTCTATGGATCGAAGTCCTGCGTTAATTGCAGCCCTTCTTGCCATTTTAGAATGTGGTGCTGCTTATTTACCGTTAGATCCTCAATTTCCTGCAGCACGTTTAGCCTTTATGCTTGCCGATTCGGAAGCTAGTTTTTTACTGACTACACAATCCTTTGCCGCTTCACTACCTCATCATTCTAATACGTTATTGATTGAAGAAGTAATAACTTCAATGGAGGAATTTTCTACGACACCACTTTCTGTTTCTGTTGCTCACGAAGCAGTCGCATATATAATGTATACATCCGGCTCTACGGGAAATCCAAAGGGCGTAACGATTACCCATAAAAATTTAATAAACTTTCTGTATAGCATGGCTATCATTCCAGGTATCACCGCAGAAGATAGATTATTGTCTATTACTACCATTTCCTTTGATATTGCAGGTTTAGAATTATTTTTACCACTACTTAATGGTGCCACGGTGGTTTTTGCTGATTATGAAACTACACGTGATGGTCAGCTTTTGCTTCAGCTTTTACAACAAAAAGAAATCACTATACTACAAGCGACACCAACTACATGGCAAGTATTACTCGATTCCGGCTGGGAAAACCCTCTGTCTCTAAAAGCACTTTGTGGCGGCGAACCTTTGTCTTTGAACCTTGCGCAACAGCTTCTGTCAAGATGTGATACACTCTGGAATATGTATGGTCCTACAGAAACTACGATTTGGTCTGCTATAAAACAAATTCAGGCTACTGATGCCATAATCACCATTGGAAAACCTATTGCCAATACGTCAATTTATATACTAGATGATCAGAGACAAATTGTTGCACCCGGCACCATTGGTGAGATCGTAATAGGTGGCGATGGCGTTGCTCAGGGGTATTGGAAACGTCCGGAACTTACTGCTGAAAAATTTATTTCAGATTCCTTTTCGACAACATCACAAGAGATTTTTTATCGCACCGGTGACTTGGGCAAAGTATTACCAAATGGCGACTTTCAGTGTTTAGGCCGCATAGACGATCAGGTAAAAATCAGAGGACACCGCATCGAATTGGGTGAAATAGAAACTGCCTTAAATAGTCTTCCCAACGTAAAAAGAGCTTCTGTAATCGTTAGTCATTATTTTGGAAATGAAGACAAACTTGTGGCTTATATACAATCCGGCGATCAGTTTCAAGATGAAAAATTGCTTAGGAATGCTCTTTCTAAAATTTTACCGGAAATACTATTACCCTTTAAATACATTTGGATCGATACCTTTCCGATTACTCCAAACGGAAAAATTGATAAAAAAAACTTACCAACTCCAGAATATAACAGACCCATTTCTGCACCACTTTTTAGAAAACCTAATACGCCATTAGAAAAAGATATTGCAAAAATCTGGAGTGAAACTTTACAAATAACAAGTATTGGTACCGATGATAATTTTTTTGATATGGGAGGAAGCTCTATTCTTGCGCAAAAAGTAAGTTCATTAATCGGAAAACGTTTATTGCTGACATTACCGGTATCAAAAATTTATATTTACCCTACCATTCGTGAACTTGCCTCTCTTTTAGGAGAGAAAGAAAACAAGGAGGATTTGTTTGAATTTAAAACAAAAAAGGAACAAACAACAGCTGGAGACATCGCGATAATTGGTATGGCAGGAAGATTTCCCGGTGCTGATTCGCTGGAAGAACTATGGGAAAATCTAAAAGAAGGAAAAGAAACTATCTCTCATTTTTCCAAAGAGGAATTAGACGGCAGTTTACCCGAAAGCCTGCGCAAAGATCCGCTATATATAGGTGCAAGAGGAGTTTTAAGTTCTGCCAAAACATTCGATGCCAATTTCTTCGGATTAAATCCACAGCTTGCGGCCGCAATGGATCCTCAAATCCGGATATTTTTAGAAATTTCATTTGAAGCTTTAGAGCAATCAGGACATCTGCCTAAACACTACAACAGCAGTATTGGCGTATATTCCGGTAGTGAAATCAATACGTATTATGAAAATAATATATTCAACAACAAAGAACTAAAAAGCGCTGTAGGTGAACTGCAAATTTATACTGTAAATGGTAAAGATTTTATTGCTCCCCGCACCTCGTATCACTTAAATTTAAAAGGACCTTCTGTTAGTGTGCATTCCGCCTGCTCTACTTCATTATTAGCAGTTGCAGAAGCTGTAAAAGCAATAAGAACCGGTATGTGCGACGTAGCGCTTGCGGGAGGATCTAGTGTTACAGCACCCATAAACAGTGGTCATCTGTACGATGAAGGATTTATCAAAAGTCCGGACGGATCGACCCGTTCTTTTGAAGCTTCCGGACAAGGAACCGTTTTTAGTGACGGTGCCGGTGTCGTTTTGCTGAAAAAACTGGAAGAAGCTCAAAAAAACGGTGATATCATATATGGTGTAATCAAGGGAGTTGGTGTTAACAATGACGGCGGAGAAAAAGGCAGTTTTATGGCGCCAAGTGCCAAAGGTCAGGCGGGTGCAATAAGTAACGCTTTTAATGATGCTCAAATTCATCCTTCGACAATTAGTTATCTGGAAGCGCATGGTACCGCAACACCCATTGGTGATCCCATAGAAATAGAAGGACTCAAAATGGCGTACGGCAAACAGGAAAAAAACAATTATTGTGCCTTGGGATCAATAAAAAGCAATATGGGACATACAACAGCTGCGGCAGGTGTTGCAGGTTTAATTAAAACCGTATTGTCTATGCGCCATAAACAAATTCCGCCAATGGTAAATTTCAACACTCCAAATCCAACTATAGATTTTGAAAATAGCCCATTTTACATCAACAACAAATTAATTGACTGGGATACAGATACCGTGCGAAGAGCCGGTGTGAGTTCTTTTGGTATTGGCAGTACCAATGTTCATGTTATTGTCGAAGAATATGAAATGGAATCTCAGCCCGTTTCTAAAGAAAGACCGCTTCAATTATTGATATGGTCTGCGAAAAGTCAAAATAGTGTATTGGGCTATGAAAAAGCATTGGGTAATTTTATAGATACTTCAAAAGGTACTTCATTAGCGGATATAGCCTATTCGCTGCATATTACGAGAGACGATTTTAATCACAGAAGTTTTTTAACCGCAAAATCTACAGCCGAAGCGGCTGAAAAATTAATTGCTCTAAATGGAAAAAGTAGCAAATCTGCCCTGCTAAGGCGTGAATCCAGCGAAATAGGATTTCTATTTCCCGGTCAGGGAGCCCAATATTTGCAAATGGGTAAAACACTCTACGATAACGAAAAAGTTTACCGTGATGCAGTAAATGAATGTGCTGAATTATTACTGGACAATTTAAAATTAGACATTCGTCAGATACTATATCCTGAAAATAATTCGGTTAATGCCGAAGAACGCCTTAAAAATACTCGTTTTACACAACCTGCTCTGTTTGTTACAGAATATGCTTTGTCGCAATTATGGATGAGCTGGGGAATAAAACCAACTTTTCTTTGCGGTCATAGCATTGGTGAATTTACAGCCGCACACTTAGCCGGAATTATAAATCTGGAAGATGCCTTACATATTGTTACTGTGAGAGGACAATTGATAAGCGAACTGCCCGGCGGATCTATGCTTGCCGTACGAGTACCTGAAGCAAAACTCTATGAATTACTTCCGGACACACTTTCTGTGGCTGCCATAAATTCAAATCAGTTTTGTGTTGTTTCAGGCATAAAAGAAGATATCGATGCTTTTATTCACAAACTCGATGCCCAGGAAATCCCAAATAAAATATTGCTCACCAGTCATGCTTTTCATTCTTTTATGATGGATCCTATTTTAGATTCTTTCAAAAATGAATTAGAAAAAATTAAACTAAACATTCCCCGATTGCCTATTATTTCAACCGTAACCGGAAAATGGATTACAGACACAGAAGCTACTAATCCAATGTATTGGGTAAATCATTTAAAAAACACAGTACGCTTTGCTGATGCAATGGACACAGCATTTGAATTGGATGATGCTGTTCTGCTGGAAGTCGGGCCGGGTACTACGCTGACTACATTGGCACGCCAACAAGCTGCAGGTAAAATTATATCAGCTTTTCCCAGTATCACTTTTTCTAAAGAAGAACGGGAAAATGAATATACCACATTACTAAATAGCTTAGGCGAATTATGGCTTAGAGGTATCAATCTTGATTGGAAAGTTTTTTATGACCAGCAAAACAGACAAAAAATCGATCTGCCGGGTTATATCTTTGATCGTAAACCTTGTTGGATTGAGCCTTTAAATAGTTTTGAAACAACCTTTACCCAAAAAACTGCAGTTTCAGATGTACCTTTAATTTTAAATGAAACTGCTCCTGATATTGCTGCAAAAGATTCTAAAAAAGACGCAACACTTTTTAAAATTTCAGAGATTATCAAAAACGCCTCTGGAATAATTTATGAAGCTGATGCAGCTTCGTATACATTCTTAGAACTAGGTTTAGATTCCTTATCGCTAACGCAATTATCAGGAAAACTCAAAGTAGAATTTGATTTACCCATTACGTTCAGACAGCTCAACGAAGGCTGTAAAACACCATTGCTTCTAGCTGAATATATAGAATTTCATCTTCCTGAAGAACATTCTACTGCTATTCCTGAAACTGAAATACTTGCAGAACAAACACCTCCTTTTGAGACTTTAAAGAATATTCAATTATCATCAAATGAAAGTCAAACTACATTGGATACTATTGTAAAGCAAATGCAGCTTTTGGTAGAAAAAGTAGAACAATTGCAACATTATTCACAAACTTCCAGAAATCGAAATCCTTTTACAGTAAGCTCAAAAACAGCGCTTTTACCTTCAATTCCATTCGATACTGAAAATACAATTGACACAAAAATATCAACCAAATCAGAAGCAGCTGTCGATCCTTTACAAGTCGCTGTTCCGGAACCAGCAAAGAACATTAAAGTGCTCAATAAATATATGGCAATGGCCAATGAACCTCTTGTAAAAAACAGCAAATTAGGGCGTGATGAAAACGGAAATCCGGCCTGGTTTATTGAAGATGTTGCCCAAAAAGGAAAATTTGCAAAGATCAAATTACTGGAATTAAGTAAACCTGATTAACACCTACTAAAAACAATACTTTAAAACGTTACAATTTCATTTAAAAATTAACATTATGATAGTAGTGAAGAATCAACCTGAAATACAAACTGACAGTAAAATTGAATTCAATCCGTTTTTACCTGAAATCGAGCGGGTAATCTGTACAACAAATTCGCAACAGGAAATATGGAGCGATTGTGCTTTTGGAAGCAGTGATGCCAGTAAAGCCTATAACTTATCCGTTTCACTTCGATTTCAGGGTAATTTACTCATCGATGTATTCGAACAGGCTGTAAAAACGGTAATAGAGCGTCACGAAAGTTTGAGGGCCGTTTTGAGTCCGGACGGGCACTTTATGATCATTTTTGATACTATTGATTTCGAAATTACGCATAATGATGTTTCTAAACACTCTACTATTAAAAAAGAAGTCGCTTTACAAACCCGGATTAAAGAAGAAGTAAATACCCTTTTTGATCTTATCAATGGACCTTTATTTAGGGTAAATGTCATTAAAATTGATGATTTTGAATATATGGTAACCCTAACGATGCATCATATTATTGGTGACGGACTGAGTTTTGATATTTTATTAGAAGAACTTGGTGTACTTTATTCGGCTTATATTGAAGAGATTGAGCCGGAACTACCCGCTCCCGAACGTTTCAGTGAATTTGCCCAAAAAACAAATTCATTTATGGAAAGTACAGCATACAAGAGTTTACAGGATTTCTGGCTGAATCTTTATAAAGAATCTGCTCCAGTAATTGAATTACCATTAGATTACAATAGACCCTCTTTACGAACCTACAAAAGTGATCGTCTTGATTTTCCGGTAGACAATGAACTTATAAATGCGCTCCGGAAAATTGGACTAAGTGCCAATTGTAGTTTGGTGACAACGCTGCTGGCTGTTTTTGAAGTTTTTTTATGCAAACTTACGGATCAAAACGACTTGGTTGTAGGATTTCCTTCTTCCGGAAATACGTTGTACAACATGCGGCAACTGATTGGCGACTGTGCCAACCTGCTTCCGCTTCGCAGTAAAATTAATCCTAAAATTAACTTTGTTGCCTATTTAGAACAACGAAATTCTGAATTACTGGATGCATACGAACATCAGCACGTTAGCTTTGGTCATCTTCTGAAGCATTTTGCAGTTGTCAGAGATCCTTCGAGAATTCCTCTGGTTCCTATTATATTAACCGTCGATTTGAATCGCACTATCGAAAATGAGTTTTCATTTACAGGTCTTTCTCATGAATTAAAAATTAACCCAAGACAATACGGAACTTTTGAAATTCAACTACATCTGTTTAGATCCAAAAACGGACCAGTCTTTCAATGGACTTATAACACGACTTTATTCAAGCCGGAAACGATCAAACAAATGATGCTTTCGCTGGAAGAAATAATGCATCAACTCATTACCAATGTCAATAAGCCGTTATCCGATTTACTTGGAGGAAACTATTTAGCAGATTACCACACGCTCAACAATACCGAAATGGCGTTTCCTAATGCGACTTTAAACAAATTATTCAGAAAACAAGCAGAATCTACACCTCTAACTATAGCCTTAGAATTTTATGATTTAAAAATTACTTATATAGAATTAGACGAAAAAGTGAACCAATTGGCTCATTATTTAAAAGCGCAAGGAATTCAATCCGGTGATTTTATAGCTGTTTCTTTGTCCCGCAGTCCGGAGTTGCTCTATACCTTGTTGGCGATTATGCAATGCGGTGCTGCTTACATTCCGTTAGATCCTGAGTATCCAAAAGAACGCTTAGAATTTATGCTTACTGATTCCGGTGCAAAAGCACTACTAACCAGTAAAACTTTATTTGCATTTTTACCCTCGTGGACAAATACTATTTTTATTGAAGATGCTGTCGATTCTTTAAACCAATATTCTACATTACCGCTTCCTTATATTCCAAGCGCTGATAATGTAGCGTATGTGCTCTACACATCAGGATCAACGGGTAATCCAAAAGGAGTTCCTATTACACATAAAAATCTGGTCAACTTACTTTTAAGTATGGCTTTAAAACCCGGCATTGCTAAAACCGACAGGGTGCTTTCGATCACTACGATTTCTTTTGATATTGCAGGTCTGGAATTGTATTTACCACTTATTAAAGGAGCAACATTAATAATAGCTGATGAGGAAACCGCCAGAGACGGACGCCTATTGCTGGAATTGCTGAAAAAAGAAAATATCAATTTCCTGCAGGCTACTCCAACGACCTGGTCAATGTTATTAGATTCCGGCTGGTCAGAAAAATTACCGCTAAAAGCATTATGTGGTGGCGAAGCATTGCCGGAAGATCTTGCCAGAGAACTCATAAGTAAATGTTCTAGTGTTTGGAATCTATATGGCCCAACTGAAACTACGATTTGGTCGTCTGTAAAACAAATAAAAGCTAACGATTCACTGATAACTATTGGTAAGCCAATTGCCAATACTCAATTTTATATCATTGATGAAGAAGGACAACTTATAGCTCCGGGAAGGGTTGGCGAAATCGTAATTGGCGGTAATGGTGTTGCAAAAGGTTACTGGAACAGACCCGAACTTACCGCTGAAAAATTCATTATAAATAGATTTTCTACTGCTAAAAAAGATATTCTTTACCGCACAGGCGATTTAGGCAGACTTCTTAAAACCAATGAAATAGAATGTCTGGGGCGTTTGGATCAACAGGTTAAAATTAGAGGTCACCGCATTGAACCCGGTGAAGTTGAACAGGCATTGCTGATGCTTGACGGCATAAAATACGCTGTTGTACTTGCCAATACGAATTTTCTTGTCGCGCATATTGTACCCGATTGTAGTCTCGAAGATGCAGAAGATCTGATACCGCAGTGGCGCGAAAATCTGGGACTCAAATTACCTGTACAACTAATTCCGCATGATTTTAATGTAATAAGTAAAATCCCCACAACTCTAAACGGCAAAATAGACCGTAAAGCATTATCTGAATATACAATCAATGAAAAGCTCGAATATACAGCCCCACGAACAGAAGAAGAAAATATAGTAGCTGCTATCTGGAAAGAATGTTTAAATATTGAAAACATTGATATTTTTAGTAATTTCTTCGAAATGGGCGGACATTCTATCAAGGGCGTAAAAGTCATGATTGAAATAGAAAAACATACCGGCAAACGAATTCCGCTTTCTACCTTGTTTAAATACTCAACGGTAGAGAAATTTGCTAAACTATTAAACACAGGAACTGAAATTTTTTCAGATTGTTTAGTTCCCATAAAGCCTATTGGAAACAAAGTACCGCTCTTTATCGTACACGGTGCGGGACTCAATGTATTAAATTTTATGAATTTGAGTAAACACTTTGATACTGATCAGCCTATTTATGGTATTCAGGGTATAAAGCCAAAAGGTTTTGATGGCTGGTACGAGTCAATAGAAGCGATGGCAGCTTATTATATTGAAGCAATCGTAAAAGTAAATCCAAAAGGCCCCTATGCTTTGGCCGGCTTTTCTTTTGGAGGTATTGTTGCCTTTGAAATGACACGTCAGCTAAGAGAACAGGGAAAAATCGTAAGTCTAACAGCCTTACTGGATTCCTATGTTGATTCTTCTTATTATTATGGTACTTACAGACGAAAACAATTAGTAAGATATTTTGATATCACACATAGAAGACTCGATTTTCTGAAAGAAATGTTATTGAGCTGGAAAGCTTTTAAAATGCGTATTAATGGTAAAAAAGAATATATCTTGAAAAGGTATTTTGCTAAAAACAATACTATAACTGAGGAAGAAGCATTGGTATTAAAGCAATTTGTAGAAGCTGATGCTCTGGTCAGAAAAATTGTTGACCGCTATCACCTTAAACCGCAAAACTTCCAATTAGATTTATTTCGATCCAGAGATGACATTAACTATAAATTAGATCCCACTCATTTAGGTTGGAAAAAAGCCACACTAAAGGGTGTGACTATTCATAATATTTCCGGTACTCATCTCGACATTGTGGCACCGCCAAATGACAAGATATTAGCGCGATTAATTCAAGATATCCTAGATGAAAAACATGAAAATATCTAAACTCTTTATTTCTTTTTCCAATATCAAGAGGATTTCACAATTTGCTGGTAACGAATATGTATTAAATACTAATGACATTATCATTTATAGTGTATACATTCCCCATTTTATGGACTTAAAATCTGATTTGTACCTATTTCTTAATTCTATTGAAATAAAAAAAGTAAAACGTTTTTACAAAGAAATAGACAGAAACAGGTTCATTATACACCGATCTGTTTTAAAAGTTATTTTAGGAGCTTACACAAAATTAAAGGTAAAAAATATCCTTCTTGATTATGACTTCAATAAAAAACCTTATTTAGTTTCGCATCCCTGGCTGCATTTCAATATTTCACATTCTGAAAACTTTGCTGCTATTGCCATATCACGCAAAAAAGTGGGTATTGATATCGAACATCTTTCTGAAGATTTTAAATTCAGCGACCTTCTTCCAGATGTATTTGAAGACGATCAAAGGTTAATCATTCAAAATGCCACAGATAAAAAAAACGCTTTTTATACTTTATGGACACGCAAAGAAGCCTTTGTTAAGGCACTAGGAAAAGGTATTGACAAGGATTTTAAATGTATTCCCTGTACAGATGGACAGCATACTGTAGATTTTAAACTTATAAAAAATACTCAAAACTGGCAGGTACGCAGTTTTGATCTTGATGAGCACTATTTAGGCGCCATAGCATTTGAGGGTTTACCCTCAAATGCTACTAACCTCGAATTGCATATTATCCCTAATAATATGAAAGATTTACTGAAAATAATTCCCAAAAAAGTGTAGACCTAAATACTATTCTTCTGCAGGCAAAAGCTGTGATTCCATAAATTTTCCGGTTACAATTGTACCTTCTTCATCTTCCCATTGTGTAATTACATTTTCTATTAAATCGGGTTCAAAATCAATAATTTTCATTACCTGAGTTCCGAATTCCTGCTGTACTTGCTGACCAATTGTAAACATAACTTTATACTTATTCGTTATTTATTAAAATTCATTTCTATAATTAAACACCAATATTAGGGCAACCATAAAGGATTCTTGAAGTGGCATTTTTGTACACTAAAAGTAATTGGATCTGTATCAGATTATTTACATCATTATCCACTTTTATTATATTATTAATTGTTTTTTTATAGTAAAAAAACAAACTTAACAAACTAAAAAACAGGTAATTACAAAATACTGGCAATTGTATAATTCACGAACTGAATCGTATAACTCCAACGCTCTAAGTAAGACTACATTTGACCACCCTGATTATTGTATGAGGTTTTAACTTCCATTGCCCCAACAAGCAAAGTTTTAAAGGAACTTCTATTTCAGGTTTTTTTTTATAACTATTAATAACTACACATTATGGAAAATTTGCAGGATGAAAAACAGAGAGATCTGTCTATCAACAAATCTGACGGCACCAATAAGTTTTTAACAACGGATCAGGGTGTCAGAATTAATGATGATAATAATTCTCTAAAGGCAGGTGAAAGAGGTCCGTCATTATTAGAGGATTTTATACTAAGAGAAAAAATTACACATTTTGACCACGAAAGAATCCCGGAAAGAATTGTGCACGCAAGAGGTTCAGGAGCTCATGGTTTTTTTGAAGTAACAAACCCAATTCCGGAATTAACCAAAGCCGGTTTTCTACAGGAGTCAGGACTTAAAACTCCAGTTTTTACACGATTCTCAACTGTAGCAGGATCACGTGGATCTACAGATTTAGCACGCGATGTGCGTGGCTTTTCGGTAAAATTCTACACGCAGGAAGGTATCTATGATCTGGTAGGAAATAATGTTCCGGTCTTTTTTATTCAGGATGCGGCTAAGTTTCCGGATCTCATTCATGCGGTTAAACCTGAACCTCATAATGAAATTCCTCAGGCCGCATCAGCACATGATACCTTTTGGGATTTTATTTCTTTAATGCCGGAATCGATGCACATGATTATGTGGGTAATGTCTGATCGCGCGATTCCCAGAAGTTATCGTATGATGGAAGGATTTGGTGTTCATACTTTTAGATTAATTAATGAAGCAGGAGAATCTTCTTTTGTAAAATTTCACTGGAAACCTAAATTAGGAACACATGCTGTGGCTTGGGATGAAGCTCAAAAAATTTCAGGAAAAAACCCTGACTTTCACAGACAAGATCTTTGGGAAGCCATTGAAAATGGAAATTTTCCGGAATGGGAATTGGGAGTACAAATTATTCCGTCAGAAGATGAGGAAAAATACGAATTTGATTTGCTGGATCCCACAAAACTGGTTCCGGAAGAACTTGTTCCGGTAACTATTGTTGGCCGAATGGTTTTGAATAAAAATCCGGATAATTTCTTTGCAGAAACAGAACAAATTGCATTTCATCCCGGACATGTTGTTCCCGGGATCGATTTTTCTAATGATCCCCTTTTACAAGGACGTTTGTTCTCGTATACTGATACGCAATTATCAAGATTAGGAAGTCCAAATTTTCACGAAATTCCAATTAACCGCAGTATTGCTCCCGTACATAACAATCAGCGTGACGGACACATGCGTCAGGAAATCAACAAAGGTCGTGTAAGTTATCATCCTAATTCGCTTGGAGGCGGCTGTCCCTATCAGGCTAAAATAGCTGAAGGCGGATTCTCAAGTTTTGAAGAACGCGTAGATGCTCATAAAGTACGAGGCAGAAGCGAAAGTTTTGCGGATCACTTCGGACAGGCTAAATTGTTTTTTAACAGTCAGACCGAAACAGAAAAAAGTCATATTGTCAAAGCTTTGCGTTTTGAACTTGGAAAGGTTGACACTGCTGCAATCCGACTTAGAATGCTTGGCTTATTGTCTCAGGTGGAACAGGATCTGGCTGAAAAAGTAGCGATTGGTTTGGGAATGACGGTGCCGACAGTTTTAGAAACTCCTATCAATCATGGTGTTTCTCCGGAAAACGAAAATGGCAATCAGGAACCTAAAACAGTTGAATCATCCGTGTCTTCATCAGATGCTTTGACGATGCTAAACAATCCTACCAACTCGCCTACTATTGCCTCCCGAAAAGTCGCCATCTTAGCGGCTGACGGAGTTTCTGAAAATGCGGTCGCCAATATTAAAAATGCTTTATTGAAGGAAGATGCAAAAGGTTTTATTATCGCTCCGAATTTAGGAACAATCCTTACCGATGCCGATGGTGAACTGCATGTCGATTTTAGTTTTTTAACGGCATCTTCCGTATTATTTGATGCTGTATATGTACCTGACGGATTAGGAATAAGTATTCTTGCTGAAAGCGATGATGTAAATGAATTTTTAAACGATGCCTATAAACACTGCAAAGTGATTGGTGTAGATGGAGCCGCTTCTGCCCTATTAGACACAGCACCTTTTGCATCAAAAATCACCAATGATGATCAGGGTCTAATTGTAGAAAGTGAAGTATCAAGCGAAAGTTTTGCTACAGCATTTATCGCTGCTATGGGCAAACACAGATTCTGGGATCGCGAACCCAACCTATACAATTAATTTTTAAATATAATTTTTATGAAAAATTCAGAAAAACCAAACGATATAAAAGCTTCTGTTAGTAAAGAAGCTGTAGTTCAGCCCGTTGATGGTGCTGCTAAAGAATTAAAAGAATTATTTATTGACAGTCTTAAAGACATTTACTGGGCCGAAAATGCCTTGGTAAGTGCTTTGCCAAAAATGGTTGCTAATGCTACTTCTCCTGCTCTGGCTTCGGCTATTAAAGAACATCTTGACGTAACAAAAAATCAGGTAGCGCGTTTAGAAAAAGTTTTTAATCTTTTGGGAGAAAATGCAGAAGGTAAAAAGTGCGAAGCCATGACCGGACTTCTAAAAGAAGGAGACAGCATTGTGGAAGAAACAGAACCCGGAGCTGTTCGTGATGCCGGAATTATTGCGGCATCCCAAAAAATTGAGCACTATGAAATTGCAACTTACGGAACGCTTGTGGCTTTTGCCAAAACGCTGGGTGAAAATGATGCGGCAAAATTATTAACACAGACGCTTGCTGAAGAAAAAGAAGCGGACTGTTTACTAAATGATATTGCGCTAAACGCTGTAAATATTGTAGCAGCTGTATAATGATTTTCATTTGAAAATAATAAAGTCCTAAATACGTGAATCTATTAGCGTATTTAGGACTTTATATTAAAACTACTTATTGCTCTGGACAGAATACAACTTTAGCAGAGCATGTTACTTATTTATTTTCATTTTGCTTACGAATTAAAATCATGTTTATGGACTTTTACACGCTACTTCAAATTTTAATATACTCTATTATAGCAACTTCTGCAATGACTCTTTTTAGTTATGCTGTATCAACAAGTGCCAGAGAAGTTTACAAAGAACCTGTATTGCTTGCCTATATACTAAGTTCATTTCATCTGGAAGCAACAAAAAATCTAAAAATTATTTTAGGCTGGGTATTACACTTTTTAATAGGTTTTGGATTTGTTATTGGCTATCATTTTTTATGGTTTCATGAATTATTGGAGATCTCCTGGTCTGCCAGTTTTTTGCTGGGCGTAATCAGTGGTATCATAGGAATCATTGGCTGGATCATCTTATTTAAAATAATTCCTAAAAAGCCTAATATAGATTTCATTGGCTATTATTTACAGCTTTTTGTTGCCCATATTATATTTTCAATTACCGCATTTTTGATCTACAAATTATTTCTTTAGTTTCATTACATACTAAAACTTTAATACATAAAAAAACACCTGCAAATTAGTCTTGCAGATGTTTAATTAAATGATTGCTTTTAATAGTTTGTATCGGTTAAATCAGAACTCTAAACGTTACTGTTATTTTTCTTCTTCAACAGCATCAAAATTGATGGTATTGTAAGCTGCTTCCGTCAAGGTAATGTCAGCTTCTTTTTCTTCGTTCAGCGTTTGAACTAAAAGAGAAACCGCTTCGTCTTCACCCAATGTTTTTGCAAAAGCTGCAAGTGTTCCGTAGGTAGCAATCTCATAATGTTCAATCTTTTGCGACGCAGCAATAATTCCGGCATCACGAACTGCTCCAAGTTCCGTTTCTTCCATAATTCCTTCTCCCTCTTTGATCAAACCTTCCATAGCATCACATTTTTTTGCAGCTGCTTTTTCTCCAACTGATGCAAAAACTTCTTCTAATCTGGTAACCTGATTTTTTGTTACTTCAAGATGGTCATTTATGGCATCAATAAGATTTTGTGACGTAGCATTTTTAGCCATTTTTGGCAATGCTTTCGTCAGCGCTTTCTCTGCCCAGTAAATATCTTTTAAGGAATCTACAAATAAGGCTCTCAATCCATCTGCTGCAGATGATTTAGCTTTTAGCGGTGCTTTAGAAGCTGGTGTTTTAGCCGCAGTCGTTTTTGACTTAGAAGTGCTTGATGATGATTTTGCAGCGGTTTCTTTTTTTGCCGCTGTCTTTGTATTTGAATTTTTCATAATAAATAGTTCTTTAATAATTGTGTAGTCAAATGTAGACCGAGAATGAAGCACTCTGCTTATACAATTACCTCTCATTGTTGTAATATTCAAATATCTGATAATCAGATAATAAAATCCTTTAATTGTATAACAAAGCCGTCTAATTGTATAATTTACGTTCTGGATTAAGAGGTACATTTGAGTCAGTAAAAATTTACAAAATCCAGTAAATTAATTGCACTCAATAATCACTTCAAACACAAATTTCCATGCAGACAAATTTACACGGGTCTAAAGTAAGATCTGCAGAAACTCCTGTTTCTGCTCCAAAAAACCAACCACCACAAAGCTATGATATGATTGTATTTTGTCATTTAAGATGGCAGTTTGTTTATCAGCGTCCGCAGCATCTGATCAGCCGAATGTCTCAAAACATGAAAGTATTATTAATAGAAGAACCAATAGGTTATGAAGAACAACAGGAAAACACAGCTCAACTTCTTGTTATTTCTGACACTTTACACATTTTGCAGCCACGTGTGAAAGACATCGAGTCTATTGCTGCACTATTGCCACATTATATTACAAATAAAGAAGCATCGATTGGATGGTTTTATTCTGCTTCCTTTACTCCGCTTTTAGATTTATTCAAATTTGAAACTATCGTATATGATTGTATGGATGAATTAACGCTGTTTAAGGGCGCTCCCGAACACTTAATTCATCAGGAAAAATATTTAATTGCCAATGCCGATATTGTTTTTACAGGTGGGAAATCTTTGTACGAATCCAAAAAGCAAGATCATTCTAATGTTTACTGTTTTCCGAGTTCTGTCGATGAATCTCATTTTGCACAGGCTTTAAACGGAATTGAAATTCCTGCAGATATTGCCAATCTTCAAGCTCCTGTAGTAGGCTATTTTGGCGTAATTGATGAACGAATTGATTTAAAATTACTGCATGAAACAGCTTTAAAACTACCCAAAGTATATTTTGTAATGATTGGTCCTCTGGCGAAAATCGACGAAAGCGATCTTCCGAAAGAAGAAAACATTCATTATCTGGGAATGAAATCTTATACTGAACTGCCTCATTATCTAAAAGGTTTTGATATTGCTATGATGCCATTTGCTATAAACGATGCAACAAAGTTTATCAGTCCAACAAAAACGCTGGAATATATGGCGGCAGGAAAACCCATTATTTCAACAAAAATTAAAGATGTAGTTCGGGATTACAGTAACTGTGTAAAACTTGTTGAAACTGCTGACGAATTTTGCGATGCCATTACTTTGTTATTCGATAAAAGATCTGCTTCCTCTACAGCTGGAAAATATACTGATATTCTAAAAAATACTTCGTGGGACGCTACTGCAAATAAGATGTTATCCATAATTAAAGAATTTTCAAAATGAAACAAATAGATATTTTAATTATTGGCGCCGGAATCTCCGGATCAGTATTAGCAGAACGATATGCCTCAATAGGCAAAAAAGTACTCATCATTGAAAAACGAAATCATATCGCAGGAAACTGTTACGATTTTATTGATGAAAATAACATACTTGTCTCAAAATATGGCGCACATTTGTTTCATACTAATGAAGAAGCGGTCTGGAAATATGTAAATCAGTTTTCAGAATGGTATCCGTGGGAACATAAAGTTATGGCAAGAGTTGATGATAAAATGGTTCCGATTCCTGTAAACATTACAACTGTAAACGAATTATTCTCAACCAATATTACTTCTGAACAGGAAATGAAAAACTGGCTGGAAGAAAACCGCATTCCTTTTGAAAATCCGGCTAATGGTGAAGAAGCAGTGTTAAACCGGGTTGGAAATGTATTATATGAAAAAATGTTCAAGCATTATACAAAAAAACAATGGGATAAATACCCGGCCGAATTAGATGCTTCTGTACTGAATCGTATTCCAGTGCGCTACAATTATGATGACCGTTATTTTTCAGATACTTTTCAGGCTTTGCCAAAGGGAGGATATACGCAGTTATTTGAAAATATTGTCAAGAACCCTAACATCGAAATTTTACTCGAAACAGATTACTTTGATGTTAAAGAAGAATATACAGGATATGAAAAATTATTTTATACAGGTCCTGTAGACCGCTTTTTTGATTTTAAACATAGCCTGACGGAAAAACTGGAATACCGATCTATCAATTTTGTTAGTGATACTATTGATGCTCCCTTTTTTCAGGAAAACTCAGTAATAAATTATCCTGGCACCGAAGTCGATTTTACCCGAATAATTGAATACAAACATTTTGGTAATCAAAAATCAGATAAAACTACTATTGTGCGGGAATTCACCGTTGATGAAGGCGAACCTTACTATCCGGTTCCTAATCCGCGAAACGAAGAAATTTATAAAAAATACAAAGCTGAAGCCGAAAAATTACTGGATGTTCATTTTGTAGGCAGACTGGCGAATTACAAATATTTCAATATGGATCAGGCTTTTAAAAATGCCTTAGATTTATTTGATTCTTTGGAAAAGAATGCTACCATAACTTATAAGACTGCAGGGTAAAATGAAAATATTTAATTCTTTTTTTATCGGGGGTTTTGAATGTGCTGATCATATTAACAGATCCGGCGACCGCATCAACCTCCTGAAAGAAACTCAGCACGATGTTCGGATTAGAGAAGATTATGAAGCATTGGAAAAAATAGGCATTACAACAGTTCGTGAAGGTATTTGCTGGAGCGCTGTAGAAACTTCTCCAGGCATTTTTGACTTTTCAGAGGTCTATAACCGAATGCTGGCTGCGGAGGAATTTGGAATTCAGCAAATTTGGGATCTGATTCATTTTGGGTATCCTGACGGAATTTATCCAACGCATCCTAATTTTTGTGATCGATTTGTTGCATTATGCAATGCCTTTGCTCTATTTTACGATGCCAATTCAGAACAGGAATTGTATGTGGTTCCTATTAATGAAATTAGTTTTTTATCATGGCATTCCGGTGATGTCAGAGGAACTGTACCTTTTGCTGTCAACAGCGGATGGGATATTAAATACCATCTTTGTAAAGCAGCCATTTTGGGCATTAAAACTTTAAAAGAAGCAGATCCGGATTGCGTTATTATTTTGGTTGAGCCTTTAATAAAAATTCACGGAAGTGAAGATGATGATGCCGATCACCTGTATAACTCAAATGAGCATCAGTTCCAGGCGATGGATATTATTGCCGGCAGAATGTGTCCTGAATTGGGTGGTAACGAAGATTATCTGGATATTCTGGGTTTTAATTATTATTGGAACTGTCAATGGCAGCTTAACGGTGCAACACTGGACTGGCCTGAAATTTATAAACAGAGAACACCTCTTGCCGACTTACTGCAAATGGCATACGAACGATATCAGAAACCTATTTTTCTATCTGAAACGGGACATTTTGGTTCCGGAAGAGTACAATGGATTGAAGAAATTACTGCCGAATGTGTTATTGCAAAAAAAAGAGGAGTCGATTTAAATGGCATCTGTATTTATCCCGTTACGGACAGACCTGACTGGGATGATGTTTCACGCTATTACGATTGTGGTATTTGGGATCTGGATAAAAGCGGTAACAGAATACCGGAGCCGAATTATATAAAAGCGATAGAAAAAGCACAGATTAATTTTAAAAATAACAATAGCATTTTAGACTTTGTAATTAACTTTTTTAAAATTGCAGACTGAGAAAAAAGTATATCATTCTCCATGTTAAAGATTGCAAAAATTACTTTAGCCGTTACAGGTCTTGCCACTCCCGGAGGAAGTGAAACTCCGGAAAAACCTGTTGGAACTATCTTCTTTTGTATCATAACACCAACAAAAAAAACTAATCACCAATTTTTCTTTAAGGGATCACCTGAAGAAATTGTATTGCAGGCTATCGATCAGGGATCGAAACTAATTATTGAAAGTATTACAAGTTTATGAATTAATACTTCAAAACAAGCACTGGTTTTTAATTAATTAAATGCTATTATCGAATTCAAATTAGAATAAATTGTCTTCGTTAAAATTACTTTACAAAATTGCATTGTATAAAATACATCGCGATTTTTTTAGTAATAGAAGTGCTTGCCTGAAGTAAAAGGGAATAACTGCTTTCTTATAAAGCTATTATTTTATTTTAATAACTACTTTGCCCTTAGCACGACCTCCCTCTACATAAGCTAATGCTTCGTTGATTTCGTTAAAAGGGAAAATTTTATCTATGACCGGTTTAATTATTTCGGCTTCAATAAGTTTTGTAATTTCGCCTAACTGATGTCCTTCAGCTCTCATAAATAGAAAAGAATACTCGACATTTTTAGATTTTGCTTTCTTACGAATTCCTGAACTTAGTAAAGACAAAATCGTTTTTATCAGCCAGGAAGCTCCTATTTCTTTTGCAAAATCAGGGGTTGGAGGCCCTGAAATGGAGATAAGCTTACCTCCTGATTTTAACACATTCACAGATTTTTCGAGCGTCTTTTTATCCTGACTATTTACAACCAAATCATATTCTTTTAATTGGATTTCAAAATCACTGTTTTTATAATCGACAACAATATCAGCTCCTAAGTTCTTAAGCAAATCAAAACTTTTTGGACTTGCAGTAGTGGCAACATTAGCACCTAAGTATTTCGCCAATTGAATTGCAACCGTTCCTACACCTCCCGAGCCCGCCTGAATAAAAACTTTATCTCCTCTTTTAGTCTGTCCTTTCTCAACAAACACCTGCCATGCCGTAAGCGCAACCAAAGGAATAGATGCGGCTTCTTCCATAGAAAGATTCTTAGGTTTGAGAGCGGTATCTTTTTCATCTATTGCAATAAATTCTGCAAATGTACCAATACGATGATCAGAAGGTCTTGCATACACTTCATCGCCAACTTTAAACCTTGTTACATTTTTACCTGTTTTTACAACTACTCCTGCAACGTCGTGTCCTAAAATTAAAGGAAGTTTATACGGCAGCATTAGTTTAAACTCTCCGGATTTTATTTTAGAATCCAGAAGATTAACGCCTGCTGCATGCACTTCAACTAAAACATCATAATTGTTTATTTGTGGTACAGACAATTCCACTAGCTGTAAATTTTCTGTTTTACTATATTTATTAATTGTGAATGCTTTCATCTTTTATATTCTAATTAGGATTGTAAACTCGCATAAATCTTTTTAGGATTAACTAAACTAAAAGCCACTTTTGGAAAAAATCGACTCAAAAAATAAATCACTTTTGTATCTCCTACCCTAATCGTAAACTTATCTTTTTTTATTCCGCTAATTAGTGCTTTTACTAAATCTTCGGTTGTGATTTTTTTATCGTTTCTTTTTGCTGTCATTTCTGTTGCTACAAGAGGTGGTAATAGTTCAAACACTTTTACAGTACTACCCAATATTTCTAAATTTTTCCTAAGTATTTTGGTATAAAAGCTAATAGCTGCTTTGGATGCAGAATAGGTTGGTTCTTCTAAGGCTGGAACCAAACTCAACAGAGATGTTGTATTGATAATAGCACTTTCCTTTCTTGATTTCAGCATTTCAATAAAAAGAGTATTAAGTCTAATAACTCCTATATAATTAACGTTCATTTCATAGACTGCATTATTTATAATCTGATTATTTCCTATGCCAAGATTTAGTGCCGGGCTTCCAACCCCGGCATTATTATAGAGAATATCAATTCCGCCTAAAAAAGTAACTTTTTCAAAAAGCGCCACGGCATCTTCTTCCTTTTCCACATCGCTTTTTATGGCAATTAGTGTTGGAAAGTTTTTTTTAGCTAAATCTAATTTAGTCTGATTTCTGCCTGTAATAATCACTTTTGCCCCTTCTGCTAAAAATTGTCTGGCAGATTCTAACCCAATACCCGAAGCGCCTCCGGTAATTAGTATTGTTTTACCTTTTATATTCATTTTGTTTTGACCTTTTAAGTAGTACTAATTATTTGAAAAATTGTTTTGAATCACCAACCGGAACATCAAACTGATTTTTCTCTAATGCCAAAAACAACTCATCCGCAACTTCTTGTGGCGGAATACCATTTTCACCTCCTATTTCTGCTGAAAATTCAGTATTAACTAATGGTGGATATACTTCATAAATCTGAAGATTTTTTTCCTCTTCATACGTAGAACGTAATGCTGTCGTATAACTATGCAATGCCGCTTTTGCAGCTCCATAAGTTGGTAATACCTTATAACTTCCAAAAACTACAATTGAGGAAACATTTACAATAGCGGCTTCTGTTTTTTGTTGTAAATGTGGTAGTAAGAGTTCTGTAAAATGAATCACACTAAAATAGTTGGTATTCATTTCGATTGCTGCTTTTTCATGTGCATTTAAAGTTTCATTAAGCAAATACGTAAAAGCAAGTCCGGCATTATTAATGATCACGTTTACTTCCGGGTGATTCTCTTTCAGCTCCTGAGCAATACGAATTCTGTCTGCCTCGATTGATAAATCACCTTGTATGGCAACAGTATTCTTCAATTCTGATAATGCTTTTTGCAAACGCTCTTCACTACGCCCGTTAATGATTATTTTATTGCCTGCTTCACTAAGTTTTTTAGCAATAGCTAATCCTATTCCGGCACTTCCACCGCTAATAAATATTGTATTTCCAGTTGTTTTCATTGTCGTTTATATTTAAATTAAAAATGTGTTTTTCTTATTTATTATTTTAACAATTATACTTTTTAGTATATTTTAAAATAAACTTTTTGGTATATTTATATTCAAAAAAAAATCATGTTGAATATTGGTCTATTTCAGACTTTAGACTTTTTATAAGACTTTGCAAAGGCTTTGCAGTATCCATAACCCTGCACATGACGATACCGCCTTCTATTGCGGCTACCATTTTAAAAGCGAAAACAGCAGGTTCGAGTTTACTGGTAAATTCTCCGTTATCAATTCCTTCCTGAAGCAATGCGGTAAGTTCTTCCTGACCTGCTCTGAATATTTTAGCAATTTTTTGTTTTACAAGAGGATAATTATCATCGGATTCTACTGCATTATTGAATATAGGACATCCTCCTGGAATTTGAGTCTGGATCGGATTCTTATAAAAATCCATAAAGGCAAAAATTTTACCTTTAACCGATTTGCCTTTGGAAACTGCTAACCTTATTTTATCCGAAATTAATTTCAGAGACAAGTCAATAACTTGTTCTGAAAGGTCTTCTTTATTTTCAAAATGACCATAAAGACAGCCTTTGGTAAGCTTTGTAGCCGCCAAGACATCATCTATATGCACGCCTGATATGCCCTTTTCATTGTAAAGAGGCATAGCAGTTTCTAATATAAATTGTTTGGTCTTTTCGGCTTTTGTCAGCATTGCATTCAAAATTAGAGTACAAATATACCAAAAAGTTTATTTTAAAAAACAAAATTGAATAAATTTTTAAAGAAAAACCCAAAATAAAATTAATTTAAAAAACTCTTCTTGAATTCATTAGGGCTGAGACCCGTTTCTTTTTTGAATAATCTTGAAAAGGAAGGTAAACTTTCAAATCCTAAATCATAAGCTATCTCGGAGACAGTCAGTTCTTCATTTGCTTTTAATTGATTTTTAGCTTCATTGATTAAATAGATATGAATAAGCTCTATTGCTGTTTTACCTGTTTCTTGTTTTAATAAATCACTCATGTAGCGTGGTGATAAATTTAAAGCGGCGGAAATAGCACTCACGGTAGGCAATCCTTTTGAATTGAGAAGATTATTGTTTTTGTAAGAGCTTAAGATCTCGTTAAACTTCGAAACTGTTTTTCCTGAAATTTCTTTTCGGTTTATAAACTGGCGCTTGTAGAATCTCTGTGCAAATTTTAGCATCGATTCAATATAGGTGAGGATAATATCTTTGCTGTAATCATCGACATTGTCGTGGTATTCCATTTCCATTTTATGAAAAATATCCCAAATGACGCTCTCTTCTTTTGGTGAAAGAAACAAAGCTTCACTAGTTTCATAATCAAAATAAGAATAGTTTTTTATCTCTTTGTGCAAATGATGCCCCAAAAAATAATCTTCATGTATGAATAACAAAAACGCATCCTTTTCATGCTCTACCTCATTGAACTGGATAATCTGTCTGGGTTTTGAAAACATCATACTGCCTGTATCATGATCATATTTGGTTCGTCCATAAAGAATTTCGCCTGCCTTAAGATCTTTAAGTCCGATCATGTAAAAATCTGTTGTAAACTCTTTTGCAAAGATTGTGCATACCGTGTTACAATGCAATAAACTAAATAGAGGATCTTCCGGCAAAGGAAATCCGAGATGACGGTGCATATCTGCTAAATGCTTAAAATGTTCCATATTTTTTAAATGTTATAAAACTACGCCATCTCTGGCGTAGTCTGATTCACTAAAACTTTATTTTACTATTTCTCTCCTTGCTTACTTCTTGCTTACTTCTTTTGGCTTATTTACCGTGCGCTGCATTAGAAACATCTATCCAGGATTCCCAAGTTGCTAAACGTGTTTCAAAGCCATATTTCGCCATTGGAAGTCCTGCTTTACCAAGCAACAAACGAAGTGGCGGATTTTCGCTTTCTATAAGTTTAATCATAGCAGGAACTGTCGCTTCTGGTAATCCAACAATATCATCAGATAACATTGCATAAAAATTGGTTCTGACAGTATCATAAGCAGCTAATGCTGATGATGATTGTGCTGATGCTCCTCCCCAATCGGTCGAGAATTCATTTGGCTCCACAATTGTAACATTGATTCCGAAACCTTTTACTTCAGCGGCTAAACTTTCACTTAATCCTTCTACTGCAAACTTAGAAGCACTGTATAAACCTAATGTTGGAAAAGAAACCAATCCCAAAGCACTTGATAGTTGAATAATATGACCGCTTCCCTGCTCGCGCATAATAGGCAATACGGCTTGCGTAACCCAAACTAAACCAAAGAAATTCGTTTCCATTTGCTGGCGTACTTCTTCTTCTGTATTTTCTTCTAAAGCACCAAACAAACCGTAGCCTGCATTATTGATTAATACGTCAATGCTTCCGAAATGTGTTTTTGCTTTTTTTATTGTTTCGAAAACACTATTTCGATTGGTAACATCCAGCTGCAATGGTAATATTTGATCTTTATACTCTTTAACCAATTCATCTAAGACGCCAATGTTTCGGGCTGTCGCTGCTACATTGTATCCTTTTTGTAATAAAGCCGTTGTCCATAATTTACCAAAACCACGAGAGGCTCCGGTAATAAAAACTGTTTTTGTCATGTCTATTTTTGTTACTTATATTAATTTATTAGTACAAAATTAGACAACGAGTATTGCACAGGCTTACCCAAAAGTCAGGAAGACTTATCCATTTTTACGGAACCCACACAATTCTATTTTAGTCACTTTCGATAATTACCTGTCGGTGTTTTATTCCCCAATCAGCAAGATCGTTTATAATGGTCTTTAACGTAAGTCCGTAATCTGTTAGCTGATAATGAATGGACACGGGCTGTGTATTCAGAACAGTACGCGTGATCAGTTTATTCATCTCCAGTTCTTTTAATTCTTTGCTCAGCATTTTGTTCGATATCCCGCTAACATCATTTAAGATATCCGAGAATCTTCTTTTATTATGAAAACAAATAGACGATATAACAGAAATTTTCCATTTTCCATTCAATATGTCCATTGTATCATGTACAGCCATGATTTCTTTTCTGTGTTCAATATTACACTCGTTACTCATAGGTTACTTTGTTTCTCCAATGTTACTGTTACTTTTAGTTACAAAGTAACAAAAATAAACAAAACTAAACTAGCTTTGCCTCATAAACTATAAACATTTACAAAATGAATTTTACAAATAAAAATGTCCTGATTGCAGGCGGAACTACCGGAATTGGATTAGCTACAGCCAAAGAATTTATTACTGCTGGCGCCAACGTTTGGATCACGGGCAGAAATACTGCAAATCTTGAAAAAGCAGCTACCGAAATCGGAAGTTCAAAATTAAAAACTATTGTTGCAGATACAGCTAATTTATCTGATCTGACGCTTTTAGAAAAAACTTTCTCAGAAGGAAATACTAAAATAGATGTTCTTTATCTGAATGCAGGAATAGCGAAATTTGCCTCTATAGAAGAAGTAACAGAAGTTGATTTTGATGCTCAATTTAATACCAATGTTAAAGGTCATTTCTTTACGCTTCAAAAATTAATACCTCATTTAGCTGAAGGATCATCAGTTATATTTACTTCTTCAACAGTAGCTACAGCAACCAATTTGGGCACAAGTATTTATTCGTCTACTAAAGGAGCATTAAACAAAATTGCTCAGATTGCAGCAAATGAATTAATAGGCAGAAAAATCCGTGTCAATATTGTTAGCCCTGGGCCAATTACTACCCCTGGGCTAGAAGGTGTGATTCCTGAAGAAGCCAGACATCATTTAGCTGCTGCTACAGCAATGCAAAGAATTGGAAATGCTTCAGAAGTTGCAAAAGCAGTGTTATTTCTTGCTTCTGATGATGCAAGTTTTATTACCGGAACAGAACTGGTAGTTGATGGTGGTTATCTAAATTATGCTTTAAAATAATTGGCATTTACTATTATTAAAAATGAAGAAGCAGTCTAAAAAATTAGACTGCTTCTTTTTTTATCTTCTGAAAAACGAAATGGTATTTTTTACAAGCTTGTAATAATAAATTCGCTTCTTCTGTTCATCTGATGTTGCTTCTCACTGCATTTTACTCCGTCAGCACAATTGTTTACTAATTGCGTTTCTCCAAAACCTTTGGCTGTCAAACGACTTGCATCGATTCCCTTTTGTACTAACCAGTTTTTTGTAGATTCCGCTCTTTTTTCAGACAAAATCATATTACTTTCTGCTGATGATCTACTGTCTGTATGAGAACGTATATCCAGTGACAAACTCGGATATTGTTTTAAAATATCGACCACTTTCTGCAATTGTGGTTCTGATGTTTTTTTGATGGTAGATTTTCCTAAATCAAAAAAGTTCAGTGGAATATTAAGCAGTTTTATTAAGTCTGTTCCCATACTAATTGGTTTTACTTTTACTGCACTAATCTTCGATGTTTTGATCTCTATGTTTTTTACCAAAATCGGTTTTGATTTCTTTTCCAGCTCTATTGATAAACTAGTTTTATCAGTACCTCTTTTAATCTCAACCGAAACTTCTTTAAACTCATAATCCGTTTTTGAAGTTTTTATAAAGTATTTTTTACCACATTTTACACCCGGAAAAGTAAATTCACCTTTTTGATTTGTGATCACTTCAACTGCATTGTTGCGGGTTTCATCAAATAAAATCAAACTTACTTCAGAAAGTACTTCTTTGGTTTCTTCGTCGACTACAACGCCCACTAATTGCTGTTCGCAAACCAATCTTTTTATTTCGTTGAAACGGTAAATATCATCAAAACCAACTCCTTTTCTGTTAGAGGTAAAAAAACCATTTCTAGTTTTATCATTAATTATAAAAGCAAAATCATCGTCTTTACTGTTGACCGGTTCACCGACATTTTCAACTTCTTCAAAACTACCGTCTTCTTTAATTTTTGATACATAAATATCAAGACCTCCAAGTCCCGGACGACCGTCTGATGCAAAAAAGAGTTCGTTATCTCCGGAAACAAAAGGGAAAGTTTCTCTTCCTTCTGTATTAATTTCAGATCCTAAATTCTGAGGCGTTCCAAAAGTACCGTCTTCATTGATCGACACTTTATAGATATCTGACTGTCCAAGTGTTCCTGGCATATCTGATGCGAAATATAAAATTTTCTCATCAATGCTTAATGCCGGATGCGCTGCGCTATATTGATCGCTATTAAATGGAAGTTCTTTTACATTTTTCCATTCACCATCTTGCCACTCTGCTTTGTATATTTTCAGAAGCGTAATATCTTTATCGTTGCTTCCTTTTTTTCCATCATTAACATTATTTCTGGTAAAGTACATCGTCTTGCCATCTTTTGTAAATACTGGCGTAGACTCATTATACTTTTGATTGTTCTTTTTATTAAACAATGTCGGAATACCAACGCTTCCATCTGAATTTAAGTCTGCCTTGTATAGTTTTGAAAAAGATTTATTCGTCCATTTAAAACTACTCTGAAATACGCCACCCGTGTCACGAGCAGAAGTGAAAATTATTTTATTATCAAAAATTGTCGTTCCGTATTCTGAATAAACAGTATTGATTCCGGCATCAGCAATAAGAAAACGACCTGAATTTAATTTTATTGATGCTAAATAATTTTTATCCTTTTTACTTAAAACTGCTCTTTTTTCTACAGCTGCTTTTTCTTCGTATTTCTGTAAAACTTCATCGGCTTTTTTATAATTCCCATTGGTTTTTAAACATTGTGCGTAGCGGTACAAATATTCTGCTTCTTGCTCACGATGTTCTCGAAACAACCTGTCATACCATTTTAGGGCTTTTACAAATTCTCCTATAAAGTAATAGGAATTTCCAAGGCGCTGTAATATCCTTTCCTCTTTGTTTCCTTTGCTTACAATTCTTTCATAACTTTTTATAGCATCTACATAGGCATATTCATCGTACTTTTTGTCCGCGTTTTTAATTAATGATGTCTGTGCAGTTGCGTTGAAAACAAAGCAACATAATAAAGCTATGCAGCTTAAACTTTTAATTCTCATAGTTAATATAAATTAGAAAAATCTTGGAGAGGTCATTTTGTTATAATTCTTGAAGAAGTCATATCTTAAAAAGATTTCATGTGATCCTGAATTGTATCTTCTTAAATTGCTTGTTTCATGATCGTAGCCGTATCCTATATACATGTTTTTAGTGATCTGAAAACCGGCCAAAGCACTTACTGAAGCACTCCAGCGATATGCTGCTCCTATTACAAACTTATCATTAAACATAAAGTTTCCTGACAAATCAACCTGCAACGGTGCTCCTTCTACCATTTTAGCCAGTACGGCTGGTTTGAATTTGATGTATTCTAAACGATCCAGATTAAAGACATAACCTCCCATTAAGTAATAGTTGATTTTTTCTTTACGAATCGCTGTATCATTGTCATTATAACGATTGGTTTCAATAAAATTTGGAACTGACAAACCTATATACGAGCGATCTGAATGCCAGTACACACCAGCTCCTATGTTGGGTGTAAATTTGTTGTTCAAATCCTGAAACTGGTTATTCTCCTGATTCTCAAAATTTAACTTTGAAGCATCTAAATTAAAAATGTTAGCTGTCGCTTTTAAACCAAAAGACAGCTTAAAAGATTCTGATGTTGGTACACTATAAGAAACATCAGCAGACAATGTATTTTCGTTCGTTGGTCCTATCTTGTCGTTTACAAGAGAAACTCCTAAACCAAGATTGCTATTTCTCAATGGTGTATTTACAGAGAATGTACTTGTCTCTGGTGCTCCGTCAAGTCCAACCCATTGTGTTCTATACAAACCAAAAACACTCAATGCTCCACGAGAACCTGCATAAGCCGGATTTATTTCTATTGTATTATACATGTACTGTGTAAACTGCGAATCTTGTTGCGCTTCGCAAACAATCGAAAACAACATACAAATTAGAAGTAATTTTTTCATGTAGTATATTTTTTAAACGGCTTAGCTTTTTGACTAAGCCGTATATCATTTTTATTTGTTGATGTATAAGTATCCTGATAATTCGTGCATATTCGAATCGTTGTCTTTGTATCTCACGATGTAGAAATAAGTTCCAGCCGGAAGTCCGTCTGTTTGTTTGATCGTGGTACGTCCTTGAGAAACTCCTCTAAACGCTCTTTCTTCATTGTCATAACGATCAATATCAAATACCAGAACTCCCCATCGGTTGTAAATCTCAACCGTATTATCAGGATAGCATTCTAAGCCTTTAATGTAGAATCTTGTGTTTTGCTCTCCGTTAGGCGAAAACGCGTTAAAGACTTTAATTACACAACCTTCTAAATTGGTAACTGTTGGGCGATTGCCTTCTACTCCTAGATCATCTGACTGATCTTCTACTACTACACCTTTTGCAGTTCGAGCTTGTACCATTGCCTGATTACTTATGCTTCCTTTATTGATGTCAGCTTGTGTAATTCTGTAGACAGCTGTAAAATTGAACTCGTTAGATTCGTTTACTTCTAAATCAATTGCCTGACCTGAAACTACAACTCCAGGTAAAGGATCTGAAATCGTAACACCTCTTAAAGGAACATTTCCTGTATTGGTTACTGTAAATTTATACGTAATCGTTTCTCCCGCATTAGCAAAACCGTTTTCGTTCTCATCATTAAATACGGCTGTCTTAATAAGTGCTACCGCCGGTGCTTCTACAAAGACATTTAGTACTGCTGATGTACAATTAGATGTATTTGCTTTTTCACAAATCTGATAACTTAATGCATAAGTACCACCCGGTGTATTTGGTCTGATATTTACAGTTCCATCAGTGTTAAACTCGAAATTAGCGTTACCTGATGTGCTCGTAATTATTACATCATTTGAATTAACCGGTACTCCAAGTAATAAATCATTATCTAAAATATTGATGAATTCAAGCGCTCCGTTAATACCGTCTACATTTATCGGTCCATCATCTACAGCTGAAATTAGATTTGGTGCCGTTGTTCCACTATTATTAACAGTAACTCTTACTACTGCCTGGCTACAAACTGTATTAGACAGATTACAGATTTGGTAAGTCAGTTCGTAAAGTCCTGATGGTGTTTGCGCTTTTACACTTACCGCACCATTAGCATCTATAATCAGATTTGCATTTGGAACTAAAATCGTTAAAATTACATTCGATGCTGTTGGTTTTACTCCATTCAGTAAGTCGTTATCAAATATGTTTATTTTAGCATCTAAATCTACTTGTGGATTCACAGAACCAGGTATATCATCGTTTGCTTTAATTGTTGCCGCTCCTGCTGTAACGGTTACTTTGATCGTGCTTGAACTACAGTTTGATGGATTCAACTTATCACAGATCGTATAACCAACTTCATAATCTCCTGCTGGTGCATTTGCTCCAAGAGTGATTGTTCCGTCAGGATTCAATACTAAGTATCCCTTTGGATCTGCTACAATGGTAATGTTTACATCTGAAGGTACTAATGCAACTCCATTTTTAGTATCATTATCAAATGCATTTCCTAAAGTTTGAGGTGTATTTCCTGATGCTACAACACCTGTGAATGTATCTGTATTAGCGATTAATGAACTTGCCGTAACCGTGATTTCTGATTGAACAGAAGCACAGTTCGATGGGTTCGTGATCTCACAAATTCTGTATTCGATTGTGTATGTTGCTGCCGGTGTGTTTGGTGCAACCGTAATTGTTCCGTTTGCGTTTAATGATAATCCTGTTGGTAATGTTCCAACTAAACTTAAACTAACCTGACCTGCACTAGTTCCAATTACAACTGGATTTCCGTTTAATGTATCGTTGCTTACAAGTGACGTAATTGTTGTTCCGCCTTGGTTTGCATTGATTGTTTCTAAAACATCAGTGTTTACAACCAATACTCCTGCTGCAACCGTAACTTTAACTGTATTTGAACTACAGTTTGATGGATTCAGTTTCTCACAGATTGTATAGCCAACTTCATAATCTCCTGCTGGTGCATTAGCTCCAAGTGTGATTGTTCCGTCAGGATTCAATACTAAGTATCCTTTTGGATCCGCAACAATGGTAATGTTTACATCTGAAGGAACTAACGCAACTCCATTTTTAGTATCATTATCAAATGCATTTCCTAAAGTTTGAGGTGTATTTCCTGATGCTACAACACCTGTGAATGTATCTGTATTAGCGATTAATGAACTTGCCGTAACCGTGATTTCTGATTGAACAGATTTACAGTTTGATGGGTTCGTAATCTCACAGATTCTGTATTCAATTGGATATGTTGCTGCCGGTGTATTTGGAGCAACCGTAATTGTTCCGTTTGCGTTTAGTGTTAATCCTGTTGGCAATGTTCCAACAAGGCTTAAACTAACCTGACCTGGGTTTGTTCCAATTACAACCGGATTTCCGTTTAATGTATCGTTGCTTACAAGTGACGTGATTGTTGTTCCGCCTTGGTTTGCATTGATCGTTTCTAAGACATCTGTATTAACTACAAGTACTCCTGCTGTAACTGTTACTTTAATTGTATTCGAACTACAGTTTGATGGGTTCAGTTTCTCACAGATCGTATAGCCAACTTCGTAATCTCCTGCTGGTGCATTTGCTCCAAGGGTAATTGTTCCGTCAGGATTCAATACTAAGTATCCTTTTGGATCTGCTACAATGGTAATGTTTACATCTGAAGGTACTAAAGCAACTCCATTTTTAGTATCATTATCAAAAGCATTTCCTAAAGTTTGTGTCGTGTTAGAAGCAATTGTTCCTGTAAAAGTATCAGCATTTGCAATTAGTGAACTTGCTGTAACGGTGATTTCTGATTGAACAGAAGCACAGTTTGATGGATTCGTAATCTCACAAATTCTGTATTCGATTGGATAAGTTGCTGCCGGTGTGTTTGGTGCAACCGTAATTGTTCCGTTTGCATTTAATGTTAATCCTGTTGGTAATGTTCCAACTAGACTTAAACTAACCTGACCTGCACTAGTTCCAATTACAACTGGATTTCCGTTTAATGTATCATTGCTTACAAGTGACGTAATTGTTGTTCCACCTTGGTTTGCATTTATGGTTTCTAAAACATCTGTATTTACAACTAATACTCCTGCTGTAACTGTTACTTTAATTGTATTCGAACTACAGTTTGATGGATTCAGTTTCTCACAGATAGTATAGCCAACTTCGTAATCTCCTGCCGGTGCATTTGCGCCAAGAGTGATTGTTCCGTCAGGATTTAATACTAAGTATCCTTTTGGATCCGCAACAATGGTAATGTTTACATCTGAAGGAACTAACGCCACTCCATTCTTCGTATCATTATCAAAAGCATTTCCTAAAGTTTGTGTCGTGTTAGAAGCAATTGTTCCTGTAAAAGTATCAGCATTTGCAATTAATGAACTTGCTGTAACGGTAATTTCTGATTGAACAGAAGCACAGTTTGATGGGTTCGTAATCTCACAAATTCTGTATTCGATTGGGTAAGTTGCTGCCGGTGTGTTTGGTGCAACTGTAATAGTTCCGTTTGCGTTTAATGTTAATCCTGTTGGTAATGTTCCAACTAAACTTAAACTAACCTGACCTGCACTAGTTCCAATTACAACTGGATTTCCGTTTAATGTATCGTTGCTTACAAGTGACGTAATTGTTGTTCCGCCTTGATTAGCATTGTTTGTTTCTAAAACATCAGTATTTACAACTAATACTCCTGCTGTAACCGTAACTTTAACTGTGTTTGAACTACAGTTTGATGGATTCAGTTTCTCACAGATCGTATAGCCAACTTCGTAATCTCCTGCTGGTGCATTAGCTCCAAGTGTGATTGTTCCGTCAGGGTTCAATACTAAATATCCTTTTGGATCTGCAACAATGGTAATGTTTACATCTGAAGGAACTAACGCTACTCCATTCTTCGTATCATTATCAAAAGCATTTCCTAAAGTTTGAGGTGTATTACCTGATGCAATAACACCTGTGAATGTATCTGTATTAGCGATTAATGAACTTGCCGTAACCGTGATTTCTGATTGAACAGATTTACAGTTTGATGGGTTCGTAATCTCACAGATTCTGTATTCGATTGGATAAGTTGCTGCCGGTGTGTTTGGTGCAACTGTAATAGTTCCGTTTGCGTTTAATGTTAATCCTGTTGGTAATGTTCCAACTAAACTTAAACTAACCTGACCTGGGTTTGTACCTATTACAACTGGGTTGCCATTTAACGTATCGTTGCTTACAAGTGAAGTGATTGTTGTTCCTCCTTGATTAGCATTGATAGTTTCTAAAATATCTGTATTTACAACTAATACGCCTGCTGCAACCGTTACTTTAACTGTATTTGAACTACAGTTTGATGGGTTCAGTTTCTCACAGATCGTATAGCCAACTTCATAATCTCCTGCTGGTGCATTAGCTCCAAGGGTGATTGTTCCGTCTGGGTTCAATACTAAGTATCCTTTTGGATCCGCAACAATGGTAATGTTTACATCTGAAGGAACTAACGCAACTCCGTTTTTAGTATCATTATCAAAAGCATTTCCTAAAGTTTGAGGTGTATTACCTGATGCAATAACACCTGTGAATGTATCAGCATTTGCAATTAATGAACTTGCTGTAACGGTAATTTCTGATTGAACAGAAGCACAGTTTGATGGATTCGTAATCTCACAAATTCTGTATTCGATTGGATAAGTTGCTGCCGGTGTGTTTGGAGCAACTGTAATAGTTCCGTTAGCATTTAATGTTAATCCTGTTGGTAATGTTCCAACTAAACTTAAACTAACCTGACCTGGATTTGTTCCAATTACAACTGGATTGCCGTTTAATGTATCGTTGCTTACAAGTGACGTAATTGTTGTTCCTCCTTGGTTTGCATTGATTGTTTCTAAGACATCTGTATTAACTACAAGTACGCCTGCAGCTACTGTTACTTTAACTGTATTTGAACTACAGTTGGTTGGGTTCAGTTTCTCACAGATAGTATATCCAACTTCATAATCTCCCGCTGGTGCATTAGCTCCAAGGGTGATTGTTCCGTCAGGGTTCAATACTAAGTATCCTTTTGGATCCGCAACAATGGTAATGTTTACATCTGAAGGTACTAACGCAACTCCATTTTTAGTATCATTATCAAATGCGTTTCCTAACGTTTGTGTTCCGTTTGAAGCAATTGCTCCCGAAATTGTATCAGCATTTGCGATTAATGAACTTGCCGTAACCGTGATTTCTGATTGAACAGAAGCACAGTTTGATGGATTCGTGATCTCACAAATTCTGTATTCAATTGGGTAGGTTGCTGCCGGTGTGTTTGGAGCAACTGTAATAGTTCCGTTAGCGTTTAGTGTTAATCCTGTTGGTAATGTTCCAACTAAACTTAAACTAACCTGACCTGGATTTGTTCCAATTACAACTGGGTTGCCATTTAACGTATCGTTGCTTACAAGTGAAGTGATTGTTGTTCCTCCTTGATTAGCATTGATAGTTTCTAATATATCTGTATTCGCTACAAGATTCCCTCCTGTAACTGATAAAACTGAAATCACTGAATCACAATTCGCTGGAGTACTTCCTACTTCACAGATTCTATATTCTATATTATAATTTCCTTGCGGAGTTCCTGCATTTACTGTAATCGTTCCATTTGTATTTAATGTTAATCCAGTTGGAAGAGTACCTACAATATTCAAAGTAACTTCTCCTGGATTAGTTCCAATAACAACTGGACTTCCTTTTAAAGTATCATTTGCTGTTAATGATATAGTCGAACCACCAGTATTTCCATTAATTGGAGTTAGTGTATCAACTACAGCTTTAATTTCATTTGCAACTGTAACTTCTGCTGTTGCTGTTTTACAGTTTGATGGATTAGCACCTGCTTCACATATTTCATAAGTAATGCTATATGTTCCACTTACTGTATTAGCTGCAAGAGTTAAAACTCCATTTGCATTGATGCTCAATGGACCTGTTGTGATTGGTGTTACATCTGTATTTGTTGCTGTAACTGCTACTCCGTTTAAAGTATCGTTTGTTGTTACATTACCAACATTTACCGCTGTGTTTCCTGATGTTTGAGTTGCAAAAGCATTATCGTTGTTTGCTACTAAAGCATTTTCAACTGTTACTTCTGCTGATGCTGTTTTACAGTTTGATGGATTAGCTCCTGCTTCACAAATTTCATACGTAATGCTATATGTTCCACTTGCTGTATTGGCTGCAAGAGTTAAAACTCCGTTTGCATTGATGCTCAAAGGACCTGTTGTAATTGGTGTTACATCTGTATTTGCTGCTGTAACCGCTACTCCGTTTAAAGTATCGTTTGTTGTTACATTACCAACATTTACCGCTGTGTTTCCTGATGTTTGAGATGCAAAAGCGTTATCGTTGTTTGCTACTAAAGCATTTTCAACAGTTACTTCTGCCGAAGCTGTTTTACAGTTTGATGGATTAGCTCCTGCTTCACAAATTTCATACGTAATGCTATATGTTCCGCTTGCTGTATTGGCTGCAAGAGTTAAAACTCCATTTGCATTGATACTCAATGGACCTGTTGTGATTGGTGTTACATCTGTATTTGCTGATGTAACTGCTACTCCGTTTAAAGTATCATTTGTCGTTACATTTCCAACATTTACTGCTGTGTTTCCTGAAGTCTGAGTTCCGTAAGCATTATCGTTGTTTGCTACTAAAGCATTTTCAACTGTAACTTCAGCCGAAGCTGTTTTACAATTTGATGGATTTGCACCTGCTTCGCAAATTTCATAAGTAATGCTATATGTTCCACTTGCTGTATTAGCTGCAAGAGTTAAAACTCCATTTGCATTGATACTTAGTGGACCTGTTGTGATTGGTGTTACATCTGTATTTGTTGCTGTAACTGCTACTCCGTTTAAAGTATCGTTTGTTGTTACATTACCAACATTTACCGCTGTGTTTCCTGATGTTTGAGTTGCGTAAGTGTTATCTGCATTTGCTACTAAAGCATTTTCAACTGTTACTTCTGCTGAAGCTGTTTTACAGTTTGATGGATTTGCACCTGCTTCGCAAATTTCATAAGTAATGCTATATGTTCCACTTGCTGTATTGGCTGCAAGAGTAAGAACTCCATTTGCATTGATACTTAATGGACCTGTTGTGATTGGTGTTACATCTGTATTAGCTGCTGTAACTGCTACTCC
>NZ_MUGW01000003.1 GCF_002217285.1 Flavobacterium hercynium
CAATGAACTTTCCGTGTTTTACCTCACTTAACTCTTAATTAAAAAAGTGTTCGGTGAACTCGTTTGCGGGGTGCAAATGTAACATCTGTTTTCAAATCTCACAAGCTTTTTTAAATCTTTTTTTGAAAATAAATTTTCAACTTAGATTTAGTTGCTTGTCAGTATTTCAGTGAACGTTTGTCCTTATTGCGGGTGCAAAACTACACCCTTTATTTACATTTACAATACTTTTTGTTACATAATTTACATCTTTTTTAAAACTTTTTCTTNNGTAATTGTAGGATTTTTGAGGGAGTCATTTCTGTTTTCGCAATTTTTGGGGGCTTAAAACTTGCCGTTTTATGGACTTCGCAGGTTTTATTCCTTATAATTTGTTTTTTTCTTTCACGCAAAGGCGCTAAGGCGCGAAGGTTTTTCTTTTTTTGTGTTGTTTTTTATTGTTGTTCTTTGCTACACTGCTGCCCTAGCCCCGATGGGAGTGGAAATCCTTTGGCTTTTTTCTTTAAAAAGCTAAAGATTACTTCACCTAGCTTTTATTTTAGTCGGAGTTCAGTGAACTTCATTTGTAGCGGACAGCGGGAAATAGCTCCTGAAAAATATACTTCTTTCTTATTATATACATTAAATCTAACAGGTTTAGGTAAATTGCTCCTTTATATAATACTTGATTTACTGTCTTACTTAAACCTACAAGGTTTTGAAAACCTTGCAGGTTGTTTGTTCTTAATATATGAAACATCATTTTCGTTAATCATTTCTTAATAGCATTAGGAATTTTTCTTCCTTAATATAACTTCGTTCCCGAAATCGAAATCTTTAAACCAATCTTTACTACTAATCTTGATTTATATCACTCTTTTAAATATCGCTATTTTCCAAGGACTAATTTTAGGCTTAATTATTCTTAGGTCTCCTTTATTCTCCAGCGCTGCAAATAAATATTTGGCTTATGCGATATTTACACTTTCTATACTTTTACTGAATCTTGTTCTGGAAATGGAAGGTGCTTACGAATCTATGCCGTTCCTTCATTTTCTAGATGATGTGGAGTGGGCATTTATTTTACCTGTTTTTATCTTTCTCTTTATTATTAAAAAGACGGATCATGCTCTCCAATATAATAAGAAGGTACTCTTGCTCTTTATTCCATTTGGATATTCGGTTGTCCTTAATATTGTATCTGACTGTGATACTATCGCTGGTTTTTACAAGATACCTTCTTTAGGTTTACAAATAATTGATGTACTAAGTCAGGTTGAACTTTTTCTAGCACTAACCTTTATTCCTTCTATAATACTCTACGCTTACAGTTTTATAAAGCATGCTGCGGATAAACAGGAAAAAAGGTGGCTCATCAGTTTATGGTTAATTATAGCTGTATTGCTGTTCTCTTGGGTTATTGCTGTAATTGCCGGTCTGTTTTTCTCTTATGATATTTCATCTCTCATGAGATCGTTAGCGCTGTTTGGAACATTATTAATTCACTGGAGTGCTTATATTGGAATCTATAAATACAAACTTGCTAAGAACAAAGCAGCAATCTATAGTTTCTTAAATCAGGAATTAGCGGTTTCTTTTGACAATGTATCAATTCCTGATAGTAGTATAAGAGAGGAAATTAAGGAATCTATTACTGCGGATAATCTGTATTTTCAAAAATTAGAGGCTCTCTGCAAGGAACATCATATCTATACGGATAGTACATTAAGCCGAGAAAGGGTTGCGGAACAGTTAGGGATTAGTCCTGGTTATGTTTCTCAGATTGTAAACATAGTAACGGGAGATAATTTTGCCAACTATATTAATTCGTATCGGGTAAAGGCTGTTCAGAAAATGATCTTAAATGCTGACTTCGAAAATTATAATCTCTTAACTATGGGATTAGAATCCGGCTTTACTTCTAAAACTACTTTTTATAATGCTTTCAAGAAAATTACGGGTCAGACACCAAATGAGTACCGAAATGCAAATAAATAGGTACGGATTTGTACAATTTTAAGTTTTTGAAACCTTATTTAATTCCACTTCACTGAATTTTGGCATTAAATAATTCAAATAACTTATATGACTAAAATCTTATCTCGTGCAGTATTGTTGCCACTATGGATTGTAGATACGCAAATCAAGAGCGATCGCTTTTTATTTCCTCATAAAGGGAGAGTCACCGCATCTAAAAATTTTAAAAAGTACAAGATTGCCACTTGCTTTTATTTATTCAGCTTGTGCATGTTCTCTCAAAGTGTTCCGACAACTTCTGCTAAAACAAAAAAGAGCAAATTAACCGGTCATGTTTTAACTAGCAATAATCAACCTATTGCCGGCGCTACTGTTTTGATTAAGGAAACTGAAACTAGTATTATGACTAATTCAAAGGGAATGTTCCTAACAACATTGGAGGATGGCACCTATACTATTATAATTAGTTACATTGGTTTTAAAAATTCCGAAAGACAAATTACGATTTCTGATGCTACTTCTCTTGATTTTACTATGGAGGCTAACAGTCACGAATTAGATCAGGTGGTCGTAAAAGGTTCTAAAGCCATTGATGTTAGAAGTACTCAAATGAGTATTAACAGACTCTCCATGGAAGAAATAAAGAAGATTCCGGTTGTTATGGGTGAAGCTGATCCGTTAAAATCTATACTAACATTGCCCGGAGTTACCAATAGTGGTGAATTATCTTCTGGATTTAATGTTCGTGGAGGTGCGAATGATCAAAACCTGATTCTTTTGGATGGAGCTCCTGTTTATGGTGATTCTCACATGTTTGGGTTGTTTTCTGTTTTTAATGCCGATATCGTTAACAGTTTAGATTTGTATAAAGGTGGGATTCCATCAAAATTTGGAGGAAGGGTTTCTTCTGTTTTAGATGTAAATCAGCAAACGGGTGATTTTGAGAAATACCATGTCAATGGTGGAATAGGTTTAATATCGAGTCGTCTTTTGGTGCAAGGTCCTATAAAAAAGGACAAGGGTTCTTTTATCCTTGCAGGACGCGCTTCTTATGGTCACTTATTTTTAAAGCTTGACAAAAACAACAATGTGATTCGGTTTTATGATCTTAATTCGAAACTTAATTATAGACTTGGGACCAATAATACGTTAACCTTCTCCGGATATTTAGGTAATGATATTCTAGATTTCAAAAAAGAGTTCGTCACCACATTTGGTAACACAATGGGTAATTTAAGCTGGAAGCATACTTTTTCTGATAATCTAAATACAAATTTATCTGCTTTTTACAGCGAATATAAGTTTGACTTTGGTGTACCGACTGAAAGTTATACTTGGGAAAACAACGTTAAGACATACGGCTTAAAATATAATTGGAATCAAACTGTTTCAGAAAAACTGAAGCTGAATTACGGGTTTGAAGGTATTTACTATAATTTTAATCCGGGAACGATACAGCCAACGGATTCTGAATCACAGATTAATTATAAACAACTTGATAAAAAATATGCTTTTGAGTCTTCTATATATCTTGACCTTGAGCATCAGATAACTGAAAAATTAAATCTTCGGTATGGACTTCGATATAGTATGTTTTATCGCTTAGGAGCTGAAAAAATTAACACTTACGAAAATGGACAGGCAGTTGTCTATAATCCACTTTATAACATTTATCAGGAAGGTAATCCAACAGGAAGTATTCAGTACAAAAGTGGAGAAATTATAAATACGTTTAAAAACTTCGAACCACGAGCGGCATTATCCTATACACTTGACAAAAATACAGCTGTGAAAATAAGCTACAACAGGATGGCACAATACATTCACATGTTGTCTAATTCTCAACTGGCATTGCCTATGAATATCTGGACTCCAAGCGGACCTTTTACCAAACCACAACTATTGGATCAATTTACAACTGGATATTTTAAAAATTTCAGTGATGGTGATTATTCTTTCGAGACTGAGCTGTTTTACAAAAAGAATAAAAATCGAATTGATTATATAGACGGAGCGGGAATTTTAGGGAACAATAATATTGAACAGGTAATTCTAAACGGAAAAGCGAGATCGTATGGCGCTGAATTTTTCTTTAGAAAAAATACGGGTCGTTTTACAGGTTGGGTTTCCTATACTTTATCACGAGCGGAACAAAAAACTCCGGGACGAACTGCTGAAGAACCTGGTATTGCAGAAGGTAACTGGTATTTATCCGGTCATGATAAATTGCATAATCTAAGTGTTGTTAGCAGTTACAACTTGAGTTCAAAATGGTCTCTTAATACTAATTTTTCATTCCAATCCGGTCGTCCCACAACGTATGCAAATGGTTATTATGAATTTGCAGGTCTTAAGGTATCTAACTACACATTAAGAAATCAGAACAGGCTTCCTCTCTACCATCATCTGGATTTAGCGGCTACTTATACGCCAAAACCTGATAAAACTAAGGGATGGCAAAGCTATTGGGTATTTAGTATCTACAATTTGTATAACAGACACAATGCCGCCTCTATGACTTTTTCAAGTAATGATGATACTGGAATCAACGAAACTAAAAAACTATCTATATATGGATTAGTACCTGGAGTTTCTTATAATTTTAAATTTTAAGTAATGAAAATACAGAACGAAAATAATTTTAAAAATAAGATTGCACTGGTATTCACTATTTTTTCAACCTTGTTTTTAACTTCTTGTGAAGAGGTTGTACATCTTGATTTAGAAGCTGCTCCATCTAAATTAATTGTTGATGCTGAAATTCTCTGGAACAAAGGCACCAGCGGAAATGAACAAATTATAAAAATCAGTAAAATGGCTTCTTATTATGATGCCACAACACCAAAAGTGACAGGAGCAAAAGTATACATAGAAAATAGTACTGGTATCTCTTTTACCTTTACAGAATCTGAACCTGGTTCGTATGTGTGTACTAACTTTATTCCTGAACTGAATATGAATTATACCTTATATATAGAAGCAGAAGGAAAAAGTTTTACGGCTACCGAAAAATTAGCTCCGGTTGTACCGATTACCAAAATAGATCAAAAGTATGTTACGGATTCCGATGGGATTGATTTACTTGAATTAGACGTCTATTACGATGATCCGGCCGACGAAACCAATTATTATCTAACGGAGTTTAGAACTGACTTTTTGCTCTTTCCCTCTTATTCTATGACAAGTGATGAATTTTTTAATGGTAATGAAATCAAAACTACATTTTCTGATGAAGATTTAAAATCCGGTAAAAACATCGAAATCATACATCGTGGCATTTCTAAAAGCTTTTTCAATTATATGACTTTGATTTTTCAAGCATCGGGTTGGAATCCGTTTGCTATTCCGCCTGGAAATATTAGAGGAAATATTGTTAATACAACAGATTCTAATGATTTTGCGTTGGGCTATTTCAGACTTTCTGAAGCAACTCATACTTCCTACATTATGAAATAAACTTTTGAGTTAGGAAAAGCAAGTGCTTCTAATATTAGGAATAATGTTAGAAGCACTTGTTATTTAATCTATTCAGCGATTAAATGTTGTGTTTCTTTTTCTAAACTAACGTATTATATCGGTCGTTCCTATGGAACTTTTAGTTTCGGTGGCTTTATAATCAACGGATTAAAATCCGTTGCTACAAAATAGGTCATTCCTACGGAATTTTAAACGAAGTGTTGAATGCATTCTCTATTTGTAATTTATTTGAAATCTATTATCTATTAAGTAAAACATTCAAAATCAGAACACAATAGAATCAAAAATCGTCTCAAACCTATCAGAATTAATTTTAAAGTGTTACATTTGAAAGAATTAACTCATATTCAATACAAGCCTGTTATTTTTATTCCGATTCCTATACGCTAAAGTACTTGTTGAACTTTTAACTTTAAATCATGAATTCGTACGCAAACCAATTACAGGAAAATAAAAATATAAAGACAGCTGCTGTTACTCAAAAAAAGAGTCATCATAAAGTTTCTTATTATCCTGCTAATGTCGCACAAATGCAATTGCAGGAAATAGCGAATAATAGTGTGCAGGTAAAACAAGCTTTACAGTTAAGAGCAATCGCCAATTCTTATTTTGCTTTTCCGATACAGAAGAAAGGTGTTGAAGAAGAATTGCAAATGAAGGTTGATCCTGTGCAAAAAAAAGGTGCTGAAGAAGAAGAACTACAAATGAAAGCTGCTCCAATACAGAGAAAAGGTATTGAAGAGGAAGAGGCTGTTCAAGGTAAATTTGCGCTGCCAATTCAAAAAAAAGCCAATAATACCGGACTTCCAGATAATTTAAAATCCGGAATCGAAAATCTTTCTGGTTTTGCTATGGACGATGTAAAAGTACATTACAATTCTGCTAAACCTGCTCAAATACAAGCGCATGCTTATGCTCAGGGAACTGACATTCATGTTGCGTCGGGACAAGAAAAACATTTACCTCACGAAGCCTGGCATGTAGTCCAACAAAAGCAAGGTCGCGTTCAACCTACAATGCAAATGAAAGGCAATATTAATGTAAATGATGATGCGGGATTAGAAAATGAGGCTGATGTTATGGGAGAAAAAGCCATGCAACAAAGTACTTCGCAAATACAATTAAAAGAAATTGACAATAACAATACAATAATTCAACAATACAGCAATACATCTAAAACCATTCAACGTAACGCTGACGAAGATTTGCTAGCCGGACAACAAAACCAAACTTATTTTGTAAATGAATCTGCAAATTTAAATACTGCCGGAACAAATGTTTATAATGTTATAAATGGTGCGCCAAACAATTCTACAAGAGATAAAGCAGCAGCCGGTTACAGATATTATTGGCAAACAATGCTTGATGGTTTTGATGGAAAAAAAGCTGAGATGTATGAAGCTAAATTATTAAGCGAAGATCATACTCCAATATTATCCAATAATGATTTTGTTGATCCTGACGTAAGAATTGAAACTGTAGATGGAGTAGAAGCTACTGAAGTAAAAACAATTAACTCAGACAATACAGGAAACGTAAATACACTAATTAAAGGAGCCGACATGCAATTAAGTAAGCGTGACGCTTACCGCAAAAAAATAAAAATTAGAATCGAAAGTGCTAACAATCTTTGGCCTGATGCTCGTTACAATAATACTGAATACATTAAGAGTAATACCGATTTAAAAAATTGGTTAAGTAAAGAAGGAGTAATACCTAAAATTCCAAATACTAATTCAATTGATATAGAGGGAATTAATATTCCTTATGAATCAATGGGAGATAAACGAAATTTTTCCGCAGATATTAAACGTGATGGGATTATCAAAAAAACCGGAGCACAAGTATGGGTAATATAGAGCTACACAATCTTCCCTTCCTTACCAAATTCCTTCCTAATGCTATGCAGCAGGTCTTTTTTGGTAATGGTATTGTCTCCGCGTTTGATTGCTATTAGTGATACGTATCTTAATACGTTGATAATGGCTCCACCTGCTAATTCGTATTTTTGGGCAATTTCATCGAGGTTGACATCTTCTGCAAGTGCAAATTTTTCTGTAAATGCTTTTTCCCATAACTTCTTGCGTTGTGGTGGGCTCGGTATTGGAAAGTTAATCATGGATTGAAAACGTCTGCTGAAGGCTTCGTCAAGATTGGCTTTTAAGTTGGTGGCTAAAATAACTACTCCTGGAAAGTCTTCGATACGCTGCAGCAAATAAGATACTTCCTGATTCGCATATCGGTCGTTTGAACTACTGGTTTGGGTTCGTTTTCCGAAAAGAGCATCGGCTTCGTCAAAAAACAAAATCCAGTTTTTATGTTCTGCCTGATCAAAAATATTAGATAAGTTTTTTTCTGTTTCTCCAATAAATTTAGAAACTACCATAGATAAATCAATTCGGTAGACATCTAATCCAGTTGATTTCCCTAGTAATGATACTGTCATGGTTTTTCCTGTTCCCGGAGGACCGTAGAACAAGGATCTGTAACCGGGCTTGATTTTTTTATGCAATCCCCAATCGTTTAGTAATGTTGGTCCGTAAACTATCCAGTCTTTTATTTCCATTACTTCGGTTAAAGTCGTTTTTTCGATCACCAAGTCTTCCCAAATTGCTTCGGTTGTGATGCGTTTGGCTGGGAAACTGGTACTAAAATCAGGTTGGTGTGACGTTCCTTTAGTAAAATAGCTCAAGTACTCTGCTGAAATGGTTAGTGCTCCGCTTAAAAATGGTTCGTTAGATGGACTGGATTCAAGACTTAAAATATTGAACTTTTTAAATTTATGATCGTCAGAGAAGAACGCTGAAATTATAAATCGTTTTTCGAGATCATTAGGTGCTAATAAAAACACGGCTGTTTCTCCTGTTGGTAAAAAACCTCCAAAATTTTGACCTTTCAATCCGCCAAATTCTGTAAAGCCTTTATCATACGCAGCATTTTTAATCAAAAAAATGTCTAATATTTTTGGTTGTATGTGTGGTGCCAAAGCGAGTAATAAGATGACACGCTCTGAAAAACTAATTTGATAATGTTTTAAAATTCCGGCGTACGGAGAATCATTATCGTATAAATCAGGAGGAAGTACTTCTGTAATGCTTTTATAGGCGCACTCTTCATTCCAATATAATTTCATGCTAACATCGATTAGCTCTGCAAGCCAATTTAATTCGGCTGTAAGTGTTTCAGCATTTTGTTTTAAGGCATCTAACTCCATTCTACAAATATTGGTTCGGTCATCCACGAATTTTTAATAAAACTTAATCCCCAGGGAAGTGTTTGCAATAATACATCAAAGGCCTTGTTTTCTACTACCAAAACCCAGCCTTCATCGGAAAGACTTAAAGAACCACTTCGTTGCAAAAAACTTTCCTGAAGTCCGTTAATCGAAGTATTTTTTAATTTTTCCCATTGCTGCGTGACTACATAAAGGAGTTGATTTGCTGTTTCTTTTTCGAGATCACTAAGCTGAACTTCTGAGGTTATGGCTTCCTGATATTCTATTCCACATAAAATTTTGTTGAGCAGTAAAGCATGTTCCGGACTTTCTTCTTCAAAATTCACAAGATATTGTAGTAAATGTGGTGCTCTCGATTTGGCTTCTTCATCTACAAATTCGCCATTTTTTACTAAACCGGTACGATCAAATAAAGTACTCAAAAATGGATGCAACAAAACCAGTCCTGCATTTTCGATATAAATTTTCTCTCCTTCTTGTAGTGCCGGCAGTTCATCATTATACGCACCTTCTGTTTTCATTTCTGCCATTTCTGTTGGAATGTTAGTTTCTGTAAAGTTAGTTTTTTTTAATACCTCCTCTTTATTATCATACAAAATCTCATTTTTATAGGCTTGCTGGGCAAGATAAGCTTCTGTAGCTTTTTGCATCTTTAAGAAAATGGCCTGCAACGAACTATTATTCAGTTTTTTGATATCGGTTGGCACTTTAGCAAGTTGTTGGTAAAAGCGTTTTATGTCCCAATTTTTTCTATGATTTAGAAAGGCAAGAAAACGATCAAAAAACAAAGTAGTATTTCCTGCATTGGTTTGTGCCACCCAATAAAAACTAAATTCTCTAAAATACAGCAAGAGCTTTTCGCGTTCAAAAGAATCCTTAACCGTTATATTCAATATATAGGTATAGTTTTCAATTAATTCCTGCAATATCGTATTGCCTAATGTTTTTATTATCGTAGTAAATTCTGCTCCTTTATAAATACCCGCATAATGCAATGTTGTATTGGCTAATTGTAATAGCTGTTTGTGCATTTGCTGTTGGGTACTTTCACTATTTTGCTTTTTAATAAAATGCAGCATCTCGTTTAAGTTTACAAAATCCTGATTGTGTCCCCAGGTTTGTTTGATGTAAACTAAGAAATCTTTCTCTTCGTACTCGCTGAGCAGGTTGGCAATATTTCTACCTTGTTGGTTAGTGCTTTTTGAAAAAGTGGTATGCAAGGTCATTTTTGCTGTTGATGCTGTAGTATCCTGACGCATTAGGTTGTGTAAAAGATTCTGATCTTGTTCGAAAACCAGAATTATTAATCTTTCTATGATTTTTGCTTCAATTGAAGGATCATCTACTTTTATTTCATCGGGTAATTTGTTGTGAAGCAAAAAATACGCTAGAATATCATACGCTTTATGCACCAAATTACTCCATGATATATTGAATATGTCTTTTGATTTGGTCAGCAACTTAAATTCATCATAAGAAAATGATTCTGGATTTTCGAAATCATCTAAAAGGAAAAACTCATTCTTATCTCTCCTTTCTGCTAATTTATATTTCTTACTTTGATTCTGTAAATCACTATCTTCTTTTGTTAGTATACTTTTAAGGTGCAATAACTTGTTTGCTTTAAACTGTGTTTCGAAAAACTCTTCTACTATTTTTTCTGAAATTCCTGCTTCTGTTTGAAGGTATTCTTTCAAAAGGAAATGAAAATATTGGGTACTAAACGAATTAAAATGCTGGTGATGATAACTTTCTAATATCGATTTCAGCACATATCCCATTAAACTGTCTCTTGAAATTCCAATCTTTGAAAATCCTGTCAATTCTTGAAACTCGTTCCATAGCTTTACAACATTTTCAGCCTCTGGAACCCTTTTTAAAAGTTGTACGATAGCTTGTGATACAGTATTAAGGAGGATTTGATTTTTAAATCCAAGATGCGAAGCTTGTTTTACTACTAATAATGCCTGAGCAGGTTTTGTTTTTACGAATTTCTCAAATAGTGCTGAGATTGAGGCATTGGTTTGCTCTTTTGCCCACCAAGGTATTGCAGCGTGTGTAAACCAATACAAAATAAGGTCTTGCAGCGAAAGATCATCCGCGTAGGCGTAATCCTTTTTGGTTTCTTTTAAATCCTTTTCTAAATATTTTTCTACCTCATCGTTAACTCTTTTTTTATGCTGTTCTTTATATTCTTCTTCTGTTGAAATCATTTCTGTCGAAAATAAACTTTTCATAGTATTTCTGATTTCTCCCAGAATTTCTGTAAAAATAAAAAACAACGGCGATTGGTCTTTTACAATGGCTTGTGCTTCTGCCATACCTTGTGTCATTAACAGTAATAATGTTTGATAATCTATATTATAATGTTGTGCGAGTTTTTTAATATTGTTTTCTACAAACATTTTAGCATTAAATAAACTTCCATGTGACGTAAAGAGAAAAGAAAGAATAAATTTCAGAATCGCTTTTTTAAACTCTTTTTCATTTGTTTTGATAAGATTCTTTTTGTTCTGAATTTTTACTGTGGTTTGATAATAGCTAATTACAAAATCAGATTTTGTGGTTTCGATTATCTTAATAATGGCAAACAAGGTTGCTTCCGGTGCTACCAGCATTAGTCGTTCTGTAAATTGTGTTATGTTGTGCTGTTTCTTGAGTATTTTGATAAAATCTTCAGGTTGTTGTTTGATGATTCCCTCCAACAATACGCTTATTTTTTGAGCGGTGTAATAACCGTATTCAAATGGTAAAGAGCCAAAAAAGAAATAATATTGGAGTGCTTCAAAATGACTCTTTGGTGTGTTTTTTTCTAAATAAAGGACTGAATCTGCCTCTTCATTTTCTGTTAAAGCTGTTGTGGCTTCTTCTTTTAGTTCTTCTATAAAGGTTGCGAAGTTTTTATCTGATCGAATGATCTCAGGATTTATCTGAATCGCATCTGACAATAAATGCAATATTCTTTGATAGGAGACATTAAAATGAGCTGCCATTTGCAACAGTGTACTTTTCACAAATTGTTTTCGTTCAAAATGTCCGCCCATGTCTACTAATAAGTAGGTGAGAATAAAATACCACAATGCCTGTCCAAATACTTTTTCCTGCGTCTGAATAATTTGTTTGTGTTTCTGAATTTTAACTACATTATTGAAATAGCCCGCAATAAAATTTGCATGAAAAGGTTCTATCAGCTTTATACTGTTTACTAGTATATCATCATTAAATTGTTGAGACAATCGTTTTCTTACCTCCTTCTCTATTCCTATTTTTAAAAGTAATTGTTTTAGCTGTTCCGGATTTTCGTCGAACAGTTTCAAAAAAGTTTTATCGGGCTGGGTAAATATAGCACCACTTGCCCACCACGGTAATGCGCCATTATTTAAAAAGAAGCGAAGCAATTCGAGGTAACTTGCTGAAAAGTTTTGCGTGTCTGCCGGTTTGCCTTCTATGGTATTTATGGAATGTAATGTGGTGTAATCAAACAATGCTTTTTCTAATGCCTGCTCATACAGTTCGGCAAATTCTTCGTCAGTAAACGGATAGGTTAATGTGCCAATATTTAATTCTAACTGATCTATCCTAATAAAATTATGCGCGTTTACTGTTTTGTCTAACAGTGTGTTTGTAATATCTCCTAACTTAGTTTTAAAAAGTCGGCTGAATTGTGCAAACACATCCTGAACGCTGGATTTATCATAAAATCCAACCTCAACAACTTGTTGCTGTATAATGTGTTTTTGACTTTCCATTTAAAATAGTACGCTGTTTATTTTTGCTTTTTAATATCCGTTTCCAACAACCAATTGGTTAGCACTTCACAGGATTCTAGTCGTGCCTTGGGATCTGACTCGGTTTTTATTGCTTCGAGCCAATCGAAATAAAGGTCTTCGAACTTTTGCATACGCGAAATTCCCAACCACTTAAAACTTAAATGCAAATAACTAGGTGCTATGGCTTTGATTAAATCTTCGGTAAACATTTTAAATTCTTTATCCTGAAAACGTGCCGGCCATGAAGGCAGGACTATAGTTGCTTTCAGGCTATAAAAATTTTCTTCAATGATTTTGTTTCCCAGTAACTTTACATTGAGTTCCATTCTGGGATATTTATGGGTTTTAGTTTCTTCTATCCTTTTAATTTTGGTTATCATTTTTCTCAGACTATCATGTAATACCGATTCCTCTTTACTGAATTCTTCTGTACTAACGGGGCTGAAACTCTTATTATCAAAAGATCTTACTCCAAAATTAAAATCTTTTCCTGGTGTTTTTTTTCCTAAATTATTAACGGCTTCCTTTATTTTTTTTAATCGATTTTCTCTTTCTTCAAAGCTTGTCCATTCCTCATTTTTAAAAAGTATGGTGTCTTCGCTTTCATAATAAGTAAAACCAAAATTGTGCTGTTCTAATTTGGGACGTAATAATACATGTTCTACTAAATGAAAACCTTCTGAGGCTACACTTATTTTTCTCAGGGATGCTATTACCTCATCTAAGGCTTTGATTGCATTGTCTTTTGTAGAATAAATTCCTATTGCCTGCCATTTTTCCTGAGATGACATTATTTCTTTTTGCGGCGATTTGTATATAATGATGTATTTACTTCCTTTAGGTATTATTTTATAGTTTTCCGTTAAAATGCCAAATTCCAGTAATGAAATGGTTTGTGAATTAAATATAAAGGATGGATTTATGGTATCTTCCTGTGTGTTTTCAACTGCTTCTAAATTTTCTATTGCATTGGTTACCACAACAAAATCTTCATCATTAAACTCGATAATATCTATTTCTTCCTGCTGTTGTGTTATCTTTTGTGGTTGTGCAGTGGTAATAGTATATTTTTTTTCTGTATTATTAAAAGATTCTGTCAGCCTTCGTCTCAGCATACTTTCTTCCTTAGACTTGAATGTCTTCAAATCCGGATATTGTAAATGGTTAACATTTAAATACAGAGAAATTTTATATTCAAAACCAGACACTAAATTTTCGTGGTATGAATAATCAAATCCTTTTATTTTACCCTGATCGATATTAAGTATGTTGTTTAAAATATTAGCTTTCCATTTCAAGACAAAGCTGTCACGTTCTAAATTACTGCCGCCAATGTAGCTGTTGAAATACTGAAGCACGGGATAAATGCTCAGTTTACGATTAAACCTCGCCAGTAAATGATCTAATATTTTATTTTTTCTTTCGGTATAAATTTCCGGTGTTTCTATAGCGTCTAATAAAGCTTTTATATAAGCATTATCTGCGTCATTCTGAAAGTCATCCCATTTTCTGTCGTTTACAAAGGAATCCCGATTATCTCCATGCTGATTGTATTCTTTTATTATTTCTTTGATATGAGGAACATTATAAAGGTCTTGTGTGAAATAAGATTTTTGATTGTTCTCACTTAAATTTGTTGAATACAGGTTTCCTAAATTTGCTAACTGAGCGGAATAGTTTGCTAATATCTGTTCGAAAAAAAGCAAATACGTTTTAAGCTGTTTGGCTACAGCTTTGCGTTCTTTAGTTTCAGATTCTGATAATCCATTTGGTCCTATACCATAAACAGCAGGAAAATAATTCTGAATCGAATAATAGGTTCCCACATCTTTATAAGTTCCGGCTTTGATGAAACTATCCTGTGTTTTATTTATACCTTCTTTTCTTATTTGTGTTCTTAAAGGTTCTCTATGATCGTACAAATCCAAAAACAGCTCTTCATTAATGGGAATACGATAATCGTCTGAATATAATTTTACATGTTTTAAAAAAGTGGCTTTATCTAAATAAGCAAAATGATCTTTTTTTAATTTAAAAGGTAAACTTTCATTATTCTGATTTGTATCACTAGTTTGAAATCGTACCTCTAAATTATCAATATCAGTGTCATTTTCTATTGTCAGATTCTGAATATAATTAACGCCATCTAAATTTGTTATTGCATTTGTAACATCTATAGGATCTATTTCTGTAGCAATAGGTTTTAACTGATTTTCGAGTATGAATCCGTTATTTAATAATGGTCCATCGTAAATTTCTTCAATAGTATAACCTTTATCCAATAGTTCTTCTTTAGAGTAAAATCGGATTTTAGGATTTAGTAAGTTTTCTATTTTATTATAAATTTTTAGTAAAATTTCCTCTGGTACAGCAATGTATTTGATACTAATGTTGGCATGTACTGCTATTTGCTGACACTTTAAGATCACAATGTCGCCCATTACATCTTCGCAAATACTTCGCTTTCTAATGGCTAATTTTCTAATTTTTTCTTTAAACTTTTCTTCAGCATCTTTATCCTTACTGAAATTTTTGGTCACGCTTTCATCTGCTCTTACTACAATTCTATATAATCCTTTAATGTACTGATTACTATGCACAGATAGTACAGGATTGAACATGATATTATTTACTTCCTTAATCCTGTCGAGAATAATTTTTCTAAAATCGTTAACTGTTACCGGATTACAGGTAAGTATTTTTTCTTTTTCGAAAAAAGCATGCTGATTTCTGTTGATTAATCCTCTTGAATTAGTTAAAATATCTTCGGTGCTTAAAGCTGCTTTGTAATGCAGGTCTGTTAGTGCAAAACATACTTGTTCTAAAATAGTAATTCCCGGATCATGAATATTATAGTCTGTCCATACGTGTCCTGTTAGTCTTTGTACTAAATCTATGGCTTGTTTTAAAATAACTTCAAAATTGGCTGTAGGATCGATGTCTTTATTTATAAACCGAGGTTCAATCATATTTACTGGGTATTCTATTTTCAGTCGTAATTAAGTTCTCTTATTTTGGTTTTGCTTATCGTTAAAGCTTTCCTGCTTTTTAGGATAGTAACAATTTTCGGGCACAAAAAGTTCATCATCCCAGAGTTTGCATATTGTGTAATAAATCATAGCTCCTGAACCAAAATTTGAATCAGAGCGCATTTGCAGTTTGTAACTGTGTGTGGTTCCGTACCAGCGTAAATTCAGTTTATTCCAAAACGACCAAAATGATCCGTAGTAAGCACGGGTTTTTCTAATCTTAGATCGTGATTTTCCAAAGGCGCTTAAAGCGGTGGCATGCATGATCGAAAACTTTCCGGAGTGTTTTATTCCCGCACGGGCGACGATTTCAAAAGCCTGACAATTGTCTAGTTCCGGTGTAATATCATGCCATTGTCCATCTGCCGGAATTTCTTTTTTCTCGTTGTAAGTTCCGGTTCTTCCTTTTGATGCTGTGAAACCGTTTACGTCCAGCTTAAAACTATTTTTACTTTTATTTCCGATTCCTAAACTTCCATCGTTATGAAAATAAAAGGATTTCTCTTCGTCTGTTGCTTCCGACTTTAAAGTGTCTGAACGGAATTTCAGACTTGGTTTGTCCAACAAATCTTTTTCGACAAAGAAAAAAGGTTCTGATCTATCAATGTTTTGATAAAAGGTAATTAACTTAGACGATGTTCCTAAAGAGGTGATGCTATAACCATTTTCTTCATCTTTAGATATTCCGTCATCGTGCTGAATAACAACAGAATCAATTAATGATTTGAAATGTGTTTCATTGGGAATTCTTCCGTTTCGAAAATATTCTATTAATTCAGCTCTTCCGTGTAACTTTTTTTTGTCGCTTTCTGCCATATTTTTTTAAGTGTTACTATTAATAATAAAATTAAAAAGTTCGTCTTCATCGCTATAATCATCAGACGAAGGCTTCTCATTTGGCGCATCTGTTTCTAACGCATTTTCAATTAAAAGTTCTTCGCCTATTATAAAATTGGAAATTCCTAATTGCCTCGCTGTGTTGTGAATTGGCTTTTCTGATATTTTTAAAATATGATGTTCCGAGGGTACAAATACAGAAGCTGGCGAAGAGCATTCTATGAATTTGATATCATCTATCGCACTGTCTGTTATTTTAGAAATTAAAATGTTGCCTGATGTATCTTTTTGTTTGTAAAAATGAATAAGTGAGAAACCTGTAACGTATTCAATGTAAGGACGTGTTTTGATAAAAAGCAATAAATCCGACTTATAAATGCGGTTTCCTATTTTAACATCATCATTTTTATCAAACAGCCAGGGAGCAATATATTTATTAATTTCTCTGATTAATTTTCTTAAATAATTTCCCGAATCTTCTTTTGCTTTATTCGTTAAAACAACTTCGCATACTACTTTTACTCTTTCGTAAATAGGATTTCCAACTTCTATAGTGATAAAAGGAGAAATGAGTTTGTCCAGAAATGATTTTACATCAAAAAGTGTTAACAGACTTACTCTGGGAACATCTTGGAAAGGGTGATTGTTTCTGGATTCTTTGGGAATTAAAACTATATGCAAATTGGTTCCCTCTACCACTTCATAATTTTCTACTTCTGTATTAAAACATTTTACCATCATTATTTCCGGAAAATTTTCTAACACAACTTGTGCAATATCTCTATTCTGAACTGGTCTCTGTTTGTGTCGTAATCTTTCGCTTACCCGAGTATAAAACTTGTCTATACTTTCCGGAGGCGTTCCGTTTATAGAACTAAACAATTGCCACACTGCACTAACTCCTTTGATGTTTTTTTCGAATCCTTTAATCGAATAAGGCGGAATAGATACTGTATTCTTTTTATAGTTTTCGGGTAAATATTTTCTGGTGGCAACTGCGCCGTTAAAGCCAATTCCCAGCAGATTGGGTTTAATCGCAATTCCATCGATTGTTGTTGCTTTGATCCAAAATAAATCAGAATTCATTATGGTATTTCCTGATGGTATCGAAGAAGGTGCCAAGATTCTAATGATTCCCGAACCCATAAAATCATTTGTGGTATCAAAAATAATATCCTTATCTGAAAACGGAATCCAGGTGTTGTATTTTAGATAGCTCCATGTGAGTTGTGTTTTTTCTAATGTATAATGAAAACTGGAATCTTCAAATTTAAAAAGGAGATTCAGCTCTGATCTGGCTTCTACATCTTTTAACCCAATACATAAATTATCATAGTCTAAAAACTCGGGCATAAATTTCGTATGCTTTTTATACTTATTTGGATAAATATAATCGTAGCCAAATGGATAATCGTGAATTAATTGAATTTTACAATTTTCGCTATTGGCTGCTCCGTCAAGAATTTCAGAGTATTCAAGCGTATAATCAATTGCTATTGATTTTATAATAGGAATTACAGGCTGATTGGGTAAAGGCTGTTTTAAAGACTTTTTTTTAGCCTGACTCATTACTGCCTCCGGAAAAATTCTAGTAAAAACTTCCTGCCCAAAGGCATCTTTTGGAGAAGCTAATTCTAATCTTAAAGTTCCGTCTACATCAAATGGATTACCGGAGTCTAATTCTGTTAAAGAAGGTTCATTGATAAAATCAAGTTTACTGAAATCAAGTTTATCAATCACAGTAAAATCACTTAAAAAGCCATTATTTTTAACAGTAAATAATTCTTTCTGCTGGTGATTCTCTGCATTTAGATATAAGTTTTGCGTTTTTAATGATTTGATGCTAACCCTAAAAATATCATTTTTAAAAGGCTGAGGGTATTCTTTATAGTAAGTTTCAAAACCTCCATTTTCCCTTGGTAAGTTTAACCAGTTAATATTGATGGTGAAGTCTTTTGAATATCTGTTAAAAACGTTGGTGTTTTTTATATCGAGAAATGAACCTAATATTGGCTGGGGTCCAAAAATCTGAAAAGGATTTGTAGGACTTACTAAACCTATGCTGTTTTGCAGTATTAATGAGCGGAATCCTTTTACCTCACTTCTTATAGTAATACGCTTCATAATGACATCCTGCAGAAAACTGTAGGCAAAATGTTTACTGAAATTATTAAGTCCAATTCTTACGATTGGAAATTTAGAATCAAAATCCAGTTTATGAATCTCCTGACTGTAATTATCAATTGGCGCTGCAGCAGCTTTTAATTTTAAAACAATTTCAAGGGTTTGAGATCCTTCATGTGAAGGATCGAATTTTACAAAGTAATTCTTTATTTCCTCCCAGCCTTTTGTTGAAGTGCAGGTGATAATAAAAGCGGTTGAAAAAAGTTCGTAAATAATCGTTTCTAAGGTTTTCTTTCCGTCAGCATTTTGTTCACCTTTTATATCATATTTGTATTTGTTGGCATTGATAGTGTTTTGGTAAGAAATAAAATATTCTTGTAATGTCTCAAAACTTTTGCGTTCCAGTTTAATTTTTATACTTATGGTTCTTTCGCCTTCCGGTAAATATAAAAGCGGTGATGTAATAAATATTCCTATATCGGCATTATCCATTGTTCGCATATTGCCGAGTTTTCCCTGCTGATCCTCACCAAGACAAGGCCATGACGTATAACTATCTTTATTTTTTTGATAATCGGCTACTGAAAAAACTTTTGGAGAAGCCTGATACACCTGATTTTCAAATATATCCTCTATTTTTATATCGTCAGAGACCACTTGCGCAAACTGACTGACAAAAATCGTTTTTACATCTGCTATTGTTGCAGCAGATATAGAGATCGCATTATTTAGTTCATAAATTATAGGATGTTCCTCATTTGGGATATCTGTAATTAATAAGTCAGAAGGTGTAATTTTTAATTGTTTAACGCCTATTTCGGGTTCAATGATGATATTAAGATGATCCGGATGTCCTTTTTTGTGTTTTAATTCTAAGACATTTTTATAGTAATAATCTAAATGCCTGCGGTTAAAATCATTAATTTTTAACTGAGTAGATTTGTACAGGTTTAAAAAACTGATTAACAAACCAATTTGTGGCAAAAATTGCGTTTGCAATAATTCCTTCCTTTCAATGTAGGATCTGGATGTTCGGACTAAATCATTAAACTTTGCAATTACAGATTCAAATAAACTGTTTAAATACCGAATTGAACCATTTATTTTTTCTTTATTGGAAGTTTCCTGAAGTATTACTAATCCAGGATTATCTTTTTTTTTATCAGCCGATAATTCCGGAGATGGATCAGGATTTTTAAAACTGACAAATACTTCTGATGCTTTTTCACAGAAGCTTTTTAAGTCCTCTAATTCTACGCATGCTGGCTGAATACTCAATAAAACTTCTCCAATATCATTAGGCAAAGGCAAAGTATTTAGTCTGTTTTGTAATTTGGTTAATTGTGCTATTACATCAAACAAAAAACGAATAAGCTGTGTTAATTTTTCTATCCGCTCTGACAGCAAATTACTGCGGCTATCATGCTCTACTGTTTTTCTTATGGTATTAAACTGACTGCTAATATCTACAACATTTACATTGCTAATAATCAAAGTAGCGATATAAGGATCATTGTATAAAAAGTCCTCCCAAGTACCATCTATCTCGTTTGTCTGTGTATTATAATAATTAAACTGAGCTGAAATTTTATGAATATAACGAATCAATTCCGGAAGATCCCGCGAATCAATTTTGAAATAATCCGGTACTAAAGTATCAAGCATGCGTTGTGCCTGACTTATTCCCTGATTAGAAGTCATAAATATCTCGTTACTCATTTGTTAGTATTATAAATTAGTTCCCTCAAGGAGATAAAAAGGAAATACGATATTGTGTCTTGTATTGGTTATAATGATTTTGTAATTGACTTCTATATGCAAAACACCATCTAATTCGTTACGCGTTAACACTTTAGCATCGATAAAATCTACACGTGCTTCAAAATTTAAAATCGCCTTGCTAATCGTATTATTTAAACCTGTAACGAAGGACGTATCATGTCGCTCAAACATAAATTTTCTGAGATTGCATCCGTACTCGGGTCTCATTAATCTTTCACCGGGATCTGTACTCAATAAAATATGAAGGCTTTCTGCAATATCCGTTTCATCTGAGACTAATATTGCATTTTTAGTTTCTTTGCTAAACGCGGGCGGAAATTTCCATCCTGTTCCTAAAAATGATTTTAATTCCATTGCTTATCCTCCTATCAAAACGGTTGGCAGACCCAAAACAATTGAGCCTCCGTGCGCTGTTGTATCACCCATTCGTGCCGCTGGCATTCCGCAGATTAAGACTGTCGATGAACCTTTAACAATACTATCCGGCGGGCCTACACATACCAGCATATCTCCTACTCGTGCAGCAGGTAAAGAACCTATTAAAACGGTTGGCGCACCTACTATAATTGGACCTCCTACATGTGGAATTGGCGGTAATCCCGGAGTTAACATTGGACAGGTGTGCATATCTGTAATTCTTGCGGCTGGAGCTCCCATATTTTTATATTTTTAAGTTAGTTAATCATGACTATTGCGCCTTTTACGGTGGTTTGTCCGCTGGCTGATATTTCTGCCGTGGCAGCACCTTTTGCAACAAATCCTATACTGGCGTTATTGTTTATATTCAATCCTGTTGTTTTTACATCCATTTTGGCTACGAGTTCTACATTTTGTACTGCTGTTGCAGAAATTTTACCCTTTGCATTTAGCACTATGTCTTTCGAACTTTGCATCGAAATACCGCTGGCATCCATGGTAATAGAATTGGTATGCTGGTCTGTAATTTCTATTGATTTGGCATCGTCACTAAACGTGATGTAGTTTCCGCCTGGTGTTTCTAATTTCAGTATCTTTTTTTCGTCATCAAAGCTTATTTTGAGCTGACTTTTGGTAATTATGGTTTTAATGTAATTATTATTGTCTGCGGCTGTAGCAGCTGCGGCTTTTGAACTGCTGTACAAGGAACCTAATATTACGGGATAACGCGGATCATTTTCTAAAAAACCAATGACAACCTCATCGCCTACTTCCGGTAAAAAACCTGCTCCTGCTGTACTCGTAGCATGAAAATTGGCCATCCTTGCCCATATCCCATCTTGATTTTCGGCGTTGCTGGGTAAAGTCAGTAAAATGCGAAATTGAGAATCGGGATCTCCAAATATTTTTTTGACTACTGCGACCTGCAAACCATTAATCGCCGGTAATTGCCCTATTGCATTTGGGTAGGAAAAATCTTTGTTTTCGAAAGCAAACTTTTCGTCTAGTCCAAATTTTACTGTGGTTGTCCAGTTTCCACCTTCCAGAACATGGTTTACCATCGTTACGTAAGCATTTCCGTTAAAACGTTGTCCAACGCCTGCCAGCTCGATTATCGTATTGGGTTTTACACTTGCGTTTCCTATAAAACTTACTGTTCCTTTTAAGGCTGACAATCTCATTTTTAATAAACTGGCATCACCCCAAACTTGTAAATCAGCAGTAGTAAGCGGCGTATTCGATGTTAGTTTTAAAGCTTTTTGACTTAGTTTAGTTGATAATGTTGTAGCGGTTATATTTCCCTGCGTATTCAATGTTGGTTCTGCAGCTGTTGCATTTATTAACGCATGTGTTTTAATGTCCCAACTGCTAACCTGCAAAGAGGTCGGTTGCTTTTCTGCAGATAATTCAGCATCAAACGAAAGTATTGATTCCCCAAAACCAACACGCAATACGGCACTTCCACTCGTTTTTGGTTTTCCTACGATCACGGCATCATCATCTAATGCAGTTACAAAACCATTAAAATCAGCACGCGATAAAATAAAATCCCAATCTGTGGCTAATTTTTGAAACATAACCGGCACAACTGGCGTCGTACTGTCTACTGTGGCGGTCAAACCATACGTCCCAATAACACTGGTCATAATACCGCTGTCTGTTTTTTCAGAAAATTGCGCTTCGGTTCTATTGTAGCACATGGTAACCGCTTTATGTTTGCAGGTAAGTACCAAAGCTGATGCTTCACCGGCAGCAATACGTATGGAATGTTTTACGATCAGACCTTTAAAAATGGATACTTCGGCATCAGATCCGTAACCTGCTGTAACTTCGATTGTATTACCCGGTATCAAATCTGTGCTTTCACTGATAGTAAAATCTGCGGTATCTACTTCTCCGTCAAAAATGCTGATTTCGGCATACGATATTCTGTTTAGTTCATGCGTAATGTTTACATATTCTACAGGATAGGAATCTTTTATTGGCTGTCCTTCTGCTTTTATAGTTAATCGTAACGTAGGATCTGAAATATCTAATGGTGATTTTGCAGGCATTTATTCTTATTTTTTTATAGGAGGAAAATACAATTGATCCCCAGGTTTTATGGCATTTATACTGGTAAGGTTGTTTATTTTGGCTACTTCCATATAATAGGAACTGTCTCCGTAGATTTTAAAAGTCATTAAAGGCAAAGTATCTCCTGCTTTTACAGTTCGGATATGCGTTAAGTCGGGCGAACTTTTCTTGGCTTCTTTTGCTACAGTTACAAAATCAGATGTTCCAGACAACTTTAGTTCTATGCTGGCTCGAAGTGCCGTACCATCTTCTTTAAACAAATTATAAGTTACATCCAATGCTTTACAAACACAAATCATGGATAAACTTCCCCATACTATCGTTAGATAATTAGGTCTGTGGTTTAAACCATTATAAGAATAGGTAAGATCTTTGATCTTTTTTATATAATCGTCTACATCTAAAACTCCTTTGGGTAACGGAACAACACCTGTACCATCTGCAACTAATTTCAGACTCATGTCACTTCCTGTTAATGCCTGAAAAATAAGTGTCCTGTCATTTTGCCCAATTACTTTAGGAGCGCTGTACTCTGCCGTATAACTTCGGGTATAAGAACTTGGATTAAACATGGCTTCTATAGGGCTACCTACAGCAGTTGTGCATTCGGGATCCGAAAAAGCTTCAATTTTTAACTTTAGTAACGCCATCTTATCTTTCGGATTTTCTTTCTAGTTTAGCGATCACTCTTTCTGTGCATTCCTTTATAATCTGTCTTTTTAAATCGGTCAGGTTTTGATTTTCTAAACCGTTAGCAGGTTTATTGTCTTCTACAATATTGACTTTTATAACCAGTTCCCGAATTTCAATTGGCATAACCTTTAATTTTAAATAATTAAAAAATCCTTGTAAAGTAGCTGTACGACAATTCTAAAGTTTCAATAACAATAGCATTGTCCTGTGCTTTTAAGTCCGATACTTTCAGGGCAACGGGATAAGCAGCATTAAACGACCAGGAAGCAACTGGAGCTCCGGTTTCGTCGAGTAAATTTACAATCACGGTGCTCGTTACAAAATTGAAATATTCTATAGCACTTTTTGCCCACAATATCAAAGCCGAGTTGAGTACCATTCCTCTTTTCAATACCAGATTTTCGTATTTAACAGGATTGGGTAAACGATGTTCGAATCGGTTCTCACCGCCTTCTTTTATGGGATCGACACCTACTTTGGCACTAATTCCGGTTACTTCCTGAAAGCTTCCTTCATAAATACCAGTAATTCCCACAACATTTACTTTAAAAGAAAATGCTGCGGGAAAATAGGGTGGAGTTTTAGCAACGTAAGCCATTTAACTAAAAATTACTTAACGATCTTTAATCCCTCGTGTGCCAGTTCTATAGATTCAACTGCTACTTCATTTCCATCCGATTTCATATCAGAAACCGTGATTTTTACAGGAAATGCATTCGCAAGCGTCCAGCTCATCGCGACGTCGTTTTTTTCGTCAAGCAGACTTATTGTTATCGTAGCTCTTTTATACGTATTCATGGTGATAAGATTGTATTTATCCCATAAGGCTTTATCGCCCAGAAACATACCTTTCTTTAAGGTTACATTTCCAAATTTTTGTATTCCCGGCATTTTTACTGTAGAGTATACTTTACTGCTACCGCCGCGGTATTCTATCACCTGTGTCTCTGATGATAAACCTGTTACCTCCTGAAAAATTAGTTCGGCATCATCCCATTTTACCTGAAATGAAAATTTAACTAAGGGCCAGGTGGCCGCTGATTGTGTAGAACCATCGTCTGCCATAATAAATATTTTTTAATTGATTACAGTTAGTTTTAAGATTGTTGCATTTGTTGCTGGAAGGTAATAATGATAAACTCAGCCGGACGTACGATTGCCACTTTTACTGTGATTAGCATTTTTCCGTCCAGAATATCAGTTGGTGTCATCGTAGAACCCAAACCAATCTGAACATCAAATGCCTGCTCAGGAGCTGCTCCTGCTAAAGCGCCTTGTTTCCATAAATTGGTAAGGAAGTTAGACATCATACTTTTAACTGTTACCCATGTATTGGCATCATTAGGCTCAAATACATACGATCTTGAAGCTAATTTCAGCGATTGCTCAATCATGATTAGCGTTCTTCTCACATTGATGTAACGCCAGTCCTGGCTATTTCCGTCTAAGGTTCTTGCTCCCCAAACCAGTGTTCCAATACCCGGAAAACTACGAATTACGTTTATCGATTTTCCTGCAACAACATCAACATTTAAACTTTCCTGCTGTTCGCTTGAAATATTTATTGATGGTGCGTTTACCATACTAACAGAAACGTTTGCCGGAGATTTCCAAACGCCACGACTGCTGTCTACTGCTGTATAAATCCCTGCCATCGCTGCACTTGGCGGAAGCTCATTTAATTTGGCTCTGATTTCTTCAAGGATATTAACGTACGTTGGGCTGGTTGCCTTTAGTGATTGATGAAAATTAAGTTTATCATTATCAGAAGGGAAAATCACTTTTTCTGAAAGATCTTCTGTAGCCGCTGCTAAATTTTTCTCTGCCACTTTTACTTTATCAGCATCAACAGTAGCTGCACTTCTTGCCGTTTCTAAATCAGCTTTTGCTTTTTCTACTGCTTTTACTGCATCCGCTTTTGCTTTTACTAAAGCAGCATCAGCATCGGCTTTTGTTTTTTCAAGTGCTTTTATAGCATCACTTGGTTCCGAAGTTGCTGTTAAATCTGCTAAAGCTTTTTCTGCTGCTGCAACATCAGCATCAACTACAGGGTCTGCACTTTGTGCGGCCGTAACAGCTGCTTTTGCTTTGTCGATTGCTATTTTTTTGGTATTAGCTTCTGTAAATTTTGCTTCTTCTAAGGCTGTCTCTGCTGTTTCAACGTCCTGTATTGCTTTGAATACTGCAGGTGGATTTGCTTCGGCTGTCGTTTGTGCACCTTTAAAAATTTTGATAATATTTAAAGCCGCTTCTTCTCTTTTTGGTAAAACAGTCGCTAAGTCAATAGAATCATCCAGGTTTTCAAAAGTTACTTCGCCGGGTTGAACCACTCCTGATTTTAACCAAGGGTAATAAGCTGCTCCGTATTTTAAATCGTTCATCCCTATTCCTTCGCGGAACTTGGTAACGATTGGTGTTGTATCTTCAGATGGTAATTGTTTTACTAAATCAAAAAGACCAAAACGACTTTGCATTGATGCGCAATGACTTAATATTTTGGTATAGATAGAATTGTAGCAAGCTTCTCCTAAAACTATCGCATCCGGAACAACTACTAGAGTAGGTTCAAATTCTTTTTTCAGCAATTCAAAAGGATCTAATTTAGTAGTAGAGCCTAAGAAATCGTCTGCTTTAATTTCAAGTGTCGCTTTATCCCTGAAGGTATCAACTGTCAGGATATAACATGGTCCTCCGCCATTGGCATAAAACAAACGAATAGAATTGAACAAGTACAAGGTATTGTCTTTGTTTATTTCGACTACTTTATTTTTTCCGTCAAGCGAAAATGTTTCCTGCTTAATAGCCGGATTGGCATCCAGGATCTTGAATTTTGCTTTGAATCCACCACCAAAACGCTCTACATATTCTGCAAACGAGGTAACTCTGGTTGGGACATTTACTAATGATTTGCCATTCCATTCGGCTTTTTCAGTATAGCCAATAAAAACAGGAATTGCAGTTTCTACTGATACGGCAGAACTAGGAAAGGCGTTCTTCTCATCAATATAAACACCGGGTGTCATAGGATTTTTTATCATAAATTGTATGTTGTTGGTTTAGTATATAAAAATTTCTGAATAATACTTATTATCGTTTTTATTCGCTATTATCGACGATATATGCTTTGTGTCCGGAACAGGAAGCGCCTTTATCAAAATGGTATAGGCACTTTCCTCTTCTGTATAATGATCAACTAATTTAAAATATTGGTCAGGTCTTTGTTTGTGACCAATCGGCGAAAGCGAAACAAAACTTATTCCCTCGCGATTATCCGGAAGTGTAATGTTTCCGGGACCTTCAAATGCAACATCTTTTCCTATAATTGCTAATTGAGCTAGATTTTTAAAATGATCACCCACAATTATATAACGCCAATAACTTTCTATTTCTCTAAAATGTACCACATACGCTGTTTGTAAATCGTATCGCAATTGCAACTCTATAATTCCAAACGGTTTTCTTAAAAACTTTTGTCCAAACGTACTTTCATCAACAGTATCTTCATTCGATACAAACTCCTCCTTATGTAAATTTTCAATACCAAATCTTTCTTCTTTCTTTCCGAAATTATTAAAGTGATACAATCCCGAATCCCATTTTTTTGCTCCGCAATCTGTATAATTAAAAAAATACGGATCGTTTAGTGTAATTTGAAATCGTAAAACAAAATCTTCCAGAACACTGCTTCTGTCCTTCTTTTCCTGATTCTGAAAAGAGGCAAAAAGCAACTTAAAACCATTGTTGAATGCTTTAAAAACAATTCCTGACTTCAAAAAAAAAGCATTCGTATTGTGATCAGGCTGTATGGTAAAACACTCTAATTTATTATTTAAAAAATAGCGATGCTTAAATTCTACTTGTGTTAATATTTCGTATTCAGCAATCACTTTATTCTTTATTTAGTTTTATTTTGATTATCTACTTTTGATACTCCAGGTCTAAATTCTCTTACTACAGCTTCATCAAAATGCAGCATGCGAATTTTATATAAAACTGAAGGCATGTATTTAGCTCCCAATAAAGACCACAAATTGCTCAAAGCATCCATACTCATATCTACAATTTCAATACTTAACTTCTCTAATTTTGGATCCATGTTGGGCGTATTACTCTTTGTAAAAACATTTTTGCCTTGAAAATAAGCCAGTATAAACGATATAAAGCGCAATGACTCTGCATAATTATTACTACTGAAATAGGCCGAAAACAAAACATAAATATTAACCTGCAGCGGTGTATTTTGATTTCCAAAAGAATTTGTGATGGTTCTTGAGGGTAATTGCTGCAATGTTTCTTTCTCTAAATTAACAAGTGTAATTACTATTTTATTTTCTCCGGGAACGGCAACACTCCCATCTGCATTAACTAAACCGGAGACTACAATTTTCTCTTCGGAAATGCTCAATTTTAACTTAAAAAAGTCATTTAATTCTTCGGCAAGACACGTTAGAGCTTCATAAATCATAGCACTTTTTTATGTTTTTATAATCAACTACAAATCAATAGTATAGAAAAATTAATTTGAACAAACGTAGTATTTCTTTTTCAAAAAAAAAATTTTTTACCTAAAAATATATAATATTTTATTTACAAATACAAGCAAAAACGCATAAATAATTGATTTACAGTTAATTATGTAAATTCGTGTTAATTTATTATAAAAAAAATAACATTAATGTCATTTTACAATCATATTAAAGCGTATTTTTAACAAATTTTAAATATTATTCAATAACACAAAAAATATCATTTTGACTCCCTAATGCGCTTTATTCAAAAGATAATTGTTTTATTTCTGCTGATGACCTGTACAACAATTTTTGCACAGGAAAAGAATAATGCGCCCATTACGAAGAAAAAAGTAACTATTGAAATCCCCGTAGATTCAGTTAAAGTCAAAAAATCGCTGATTAAAAAAATCAAGGATGCTTTTAAGTTCAGAGCCAATTTTCGAAAAGGCGAAGAAGAACGTATTATAGCTATCATTAACCGATTAGAAAAACCAACTCCTTCAAAAGACACTACGGTAAACAATACGTACATAACCAACAATAATGTTCCCATAAGTACGATTCAGAAACAAATTGACAGCTTGTTTACTGATTTTACCACTTCTGTAGATTCTACCAAAATTTCTAATATCGATATCAATAATTTGGTAAACAAACTCCTGCCGATGGTGCAGAAAAAAATTGATTTTGAAAAAGAAGACGAAAAAAGGCAGGACAAAATAAAACAAATTCGCGATCTCTTACAACATCCGTATGGGATCATGACCACAGTAACGATCAACAAAATACCGGTTAAAAAGATACTTAGAAAGGTAGACCGAAATACTGAAGTCTACGGATTTCATCCCTATTGGATGAATAAATTCTACCTTAACTACAATTACAAAGCGCTTCATACTTTAATCTATTATGGATATGAATTAAACGGAAAAACAGGCGGTTACAAAACGCTCAATGACTGGAATAACGCAGAAATAATACCGAAAGCCAAGAAAGAAGGCTGTAAAGTGCTGCTGTGTATTTTTGATAAAGACAAAAAAAGCATCGATCATTTTCTTAAAAATAGTGATGCGCAATCGCGTCTTATTACGGATATTAAAACACTTTTAGAAGAAAAAAAAGCGGATGGTGTCAATATTTTCTTTGAGGATTTTGGAGAAACCAATCGTGCTAATTTTACAGAATTTACAAAACTGTTTTCTAAGAATTTAAAATATGGCAAAACACCTTATCAAGTTACCGTAACGCTTCCTGTAATCAACAATAACAACTATGATATTGCAGAAATTGAACCTTTTGTAGATCGATTCATTATCGATTTTACTAAAAAAAATAATTACGGACCTATTCTGCCACTTAAAGTCTCGAATTATAGTCTGGATGTTGGTATTGACGGCTACCTCAACAAAAATATACCTCCGGAAAAAGTTATTGCCTGCTTAACCTACAACGGAATTCTTTGGCAATATAAATCGAAAAAATCAGATTACAAGTTCTACAATACTATCGTAAAAGAGTATCTGACTAATCATACTCCGGTATATGATAAAAACAATGGAGCACGTATTGATATTGTAAAAAACAAAAAAGACACGCTAAGTCAGCTTTGGTATGATGATGTACAAACGATATCTGACAAATATGATTTTATTCGAAATAAAGGAATTGGCGGCATAGGAATCTGGGGACTTGGTTCTGATGACGGAAGACCGGAAATGTGGAATGCGCTGATAGACAAAACAATGTATATTAAGGTTCAGACTACCGTACTGCCACCTCCTCAAAAACCAGGAAGATGGGCTTCGTGGAAAATCAAGTTTGAAAAAGAAAAAGAAATATACAGAATACTTTTAAATACTCCTTGTAAGTTTTCAGAAAAACATACTAAAATTATGGTATCGGACGATATCGTGATCATGACTACTAAAATACTTTTTGGGATACTTGTTATAGTCGTTGCATATTCTTTGAATCAACAAAAAAAACTGGGCGATGATTGGGAAAAAAGAAAACTCTTTTATGGAATTTTAACTTTCTTAAGTTTAGTATTAACTGCTTTAGTTGCACTATGTTTATTTCTAAACCCCAAATTTTCAGCATTTGGGTTATCTGCTGACGGAAAATGTGAAACCAGTATTACTACTGTTCTGAAAATATTAGCAGTTGGTTTTATTATTGGTTTGATTGCCATGAAATTCCTGATTTTTCCTTTAATGAAACCTAAAGACATTCCTTAACACGAAAATCTATGAAGAGACTTTTTACTCCAGCACTAGTACTTTTAACGTTTTTAAATCTAATTTCCTGCGAAACAAAAAAAGAAAAACCACAACCAAAGCCTTATAAAGCAGGTGTAATTTTATCTTTTGATGATGCTTATGTGGATGAATGGTACGAAGCCGATCAGGTATTAAGAAAATATTCCTGGAAAGCGACTTTTAATGTTTGCCGAATAGATTCTATTGGTGCTCCACAACTCAAAAAACTGCATGAAATGGAACAGTACGGACATGAGATTGCAGGACATGGTTACCATCATTACAATGCTGTTAAATTTGTACAGCAAAACGGAATTGACCAATATCTTGATCAGGAAATCGATCCGATGATTGCTTCTCTTAAAAAGAAGAACTTCAAAACAACTTCATTTGCTTATCCTTACGGAGAACGTTCTGACGAACTTGACAAAGCTTTATCCAGCAAATTCAAAATAATACGCGGAAGGGCTTTTGGAGGCGAAGCACCTGAAAAACAAGACAGTTATTTTAACAACTCAAAAATCGTATTTGCTTTTGATATTGATAATAGTCACATTCATTTTAGTATTCCATACCTGCTGGAATTGCTTCATTATGCTAAAAAGAATAATAAAATTTTAATTCTGTGCAGTCACAAAACCGTGAAAGAAGTAACAGAGAATTATCAAACTAAAATAGAAACATTGGAATTTGTGTGTAAATACATGAAATTAAATGATCTTAAATTCTATAAACTTTCAGACTTAGACGATTTGCTTCCGCAGCAGTAATAGAATAATTTAAACATTCAATAATTAACACTTTACATAATTAATTTATTGTATCATGGTAACGGATTATGTCATTGTATGAAAGGACAATTCTTTGTCCTAAAAAATAGTTGCTTCTGAAAACAACATAAATAAGCATAGAAAAAATCCGTATAAATCCGCGTTTTCGCATAGCGAATCTGTCTCATCAGCGTATTAGAAAAAAGCAAAGTAACCACAATCTTGTCATTTCGCAAGGATAAGATTGCGGATAAGTAAACATTACTCTTTAATTTGTTTCTTAAAATTAATTTCAGCCAAAAACATTCCGCTTATTATTAAAAGCCCACCAACGGCGGTTCTTCCTGTAATGGTTTCATTGAGTATAAGAAACCCTGCCAGCGTAGCAAAAATGGGTTCACACAGATAGGTTAAGGCAATTTTTTCTTCGGCTATATAGCGTTGACCAATGTTTTGTACCGCATACATATAGGCAGTCGCGGGTATTCCTGCAAACAGTATGCCTGTCCAGAAGTCTGATTCAGCCGGCATCCAAACTGATGAAGTATCTGTGAGCGCTAAAACAAAACAGCCTGCTGCGCAAAAAAACATAAGAACCAATACAGCCGGAATTGGATTTTCTTCTGTAGAAAAACGTCCCACCTGAAGCACATAAAAAGCGAAACCAAAAGCTCCTGCAATAGTCCAGAGATCACCAATGTTTAAACTCAAACTGTCTTGTACCGCAATAAGATACAATCCTGCGAGTGCTGTTGCACAGGCTAACCAAACCTTAGCGGCTACTTTTTTTCTGTACACCAAAAATTTTAAAACCGGAATCAGTAATACATCAAATCCCGTAATAAATGCAGAATTCGATACTGACGTCGATTTTAGTCCTATCGTTTGCAGTATTGTTCCGGCAAGAAGCGGGACGCTAATGAGTACACCTATTTTTAGTGTTTTAAGTGTAATCTGTTTTAGATGTTTGTAAAATACGAGTACAAGGATTACACCCGCTGTGAGAAATTTATAGAACAGAAAAACATAAGGAGAGCCCTGACCTATACTAACTTTTACAAAAGTAAATGAAATGCCCCAAAAGGCTGTTCCAATAATTAAAAGGATTAAATAAAGTGTTTTGTTTTGCATATGAATAATAGTTATAATTTACATTACAGCTATTAGAGTATGCAATCAGAGGGATTACAAAAGATACAAAATACCCCCGCTACTTCTTCTCTAATGTCGGGATATTATGTTTTATGTTCTTATCTGAGGCAAAGATGAGAATTATTTTTTCAAAATGTATGCAGTAATTTCTATTTTTTGTAGCAATCCTTACTTAAAGAATTTTCTTGCTTAAACTAAAATAAAATCCATAAATACCTAAAAAACAACCACATAGTTTTTAATTTTAAAAAAAATATTAAATAAAATCCTTAAATTTAGAATTCTATTGTAAACATTTTACCGTAACTAAATTTTTATAGCCTATGGATTTTAAAATTTTACTTGTACGCCGTTTATTATTTTCAATACTTCTTTTGGTCTCTACAAATATATTTTCGCAGTGTTTCGAAATTCAGAGTATTCTGGTAGATGCATGCGGCGGAGCCGATGAAGGACGAAATGAAATGGTACGTTTTAAAGTAGGAAGCACTCCACTGAATATAAACAATTTAACTGTAGTCTGGCCAAATAATTCCTGGCAAGGTGTTGTTCAAAATAGCACTACAGCTGCTAAAGTAGCGCAATTGAATGCTGACATACTTCTTGCCGGCGGATGCGCACAAATTCTGGAACCACCAGGCGGAATTTTACCCGCTAACGCTAAAGCTATTCTGATTACGAGTTTCAATATGAATACCGCAGTGCATTCTTTTGGTGCTATCTCTGAAAATTTATATATGATTTTTCAAAACAATGCAAACAATAGTGTGGGACATTTTGCCAATTTTGGTCCTGCACCGGGTGCACGTACTTTCTCGATGACCTTTGGTGGAACGTGTTCGGGCAGCGTTGTTTATGACAGAACTTTATTAACTACAGTAACTGGAAATCTTGCTGCCGAAGATGGTGCCACCGTAAATTTTTCTCCCACCGGAGTTGCTACATACACCAATTCGGGATGCGTGGCGCCAACTCCACCTTTTTCAGTAGATGCCGGAGCATCAAATATAACGGTTTGTGCAGGAACAACGATAAATCTAAATGGTAGTGCAGAAGGACAGCAATCGCTTAATTGGTCAGCCGTTTCAGGAAATTTTTCATCACCAACAACAACGGCTACAAATTATGAAGTTCCATTATCAGGTGGAGGAACTACGGTTGTACTGACATTAGAAGCTACAAATGCCTGTGGAGTAAAAATTACAGATGCTATTAATCTGATTGTTACACCTAACATAACGCCTGATTTTGTTACTTCACTTATCTTATGCATTAACGATACTGCACCAATTCTTGCCGGAACATCATCAAACGGAATAACGGGAACATGGAATCCGGCTACTATTAGCAACACAGTAAGCGGAAATTATATTTTTACGCCAACAGCTGGACAATGTGCTTCTGCGACTACTTTAGCCGTAACCATAACACCTGAAACTGTACCGGATTTTGCAACAACACTAACTTTATGCAGTATCGATACTCCGCCAATTCTTGCTCCCACTTCACCAAACGGAATCACAGGAACATGGAATCCGGCTACTATAAACGCAACGACAGATGGAAATTATGTTTTTACGCCAACAGCTGGACAATGTGCTACTGCCACTACTTTAGCTGTGACAATTGCGCCTGAAACGATACCCGACTTTGAAACAACATTAACTTTATGCAGTACCGATACTCCGCCAATTCTTGCTCTCACTTCACCAAATGGAATCACAGGAACATGGAATCCGGCTACTATCAACACAATCGCTAGCGGAAATTATGTTTTTACGCCAACAGCTGGACAATGTGCTTCTAATGTTACTTTAGCGGTTAACATTACCTCTTTTACATATTCCATAAAACAAGATTGTATTGATAATAATTATCTTATTGAACTTGTATTAAGCCCCAATTCTTCTGCTACAGATTATACATATAGCTGGGTTAACGACAGAGGGGATCAAATAGCTTACAATACTTTAGTCTTTAATTATACCAAATATCTTGAAACCCTAAATGATAAATCGACATTGCCTTTGCAATTTGGCGTTACGGTAACTTCGGGCTCTTGCGAAGTCCAACAAGCATTTGAAATAGAAGATACTTTGTGTGGCATCCAAAATGTGGTTTCTCCTAATGGTGACGGTAAAAATGATGATTTTAATCTTAGTGCACTCAATATAAATAGTATCACTATTTTTAACCGTTACGGCAGAGAAGTATATCATTTTAGAGGCAAATACGAAAACCAATGGCACGGACAATGGAAAAACGGATTACTTCCAACTGCTACCTACTATTACATCATCTCCAATGAAAAGGGAGAAGAACGAGTGGGCTGGATATTTTTAAGTTACTAAAAAATTAAAAACAAATAAACCACTCGATTAGAGCGGTTTAGTGTGTATTAAAAACAACAGAATTCAAAACTTTAAAAGGTTTTTTATTTAATATTGAACTGTAGCATTATGCATTTTACGTTTTAAAAATGTACGATAAGAGATTACAGTGGCAACTATAATTAGAATCGTTACTCCGTACTTATCTAATCCGCCTCCATTGGCAATCAATACATACGTTGCTCCTATGAAGTAAAAAATGAATCCAAAATAAGCTGCTTCATGAAACTTTTTAAAACCCGGAATCAAAATTGCTACCGCGCCTAATACTTTTACGGTGCCCAAAAATGGCATCAGATATTGTGGCAAGCCCAATTCTCTGTTTACCTTAACTAACGATTCTAACTGAAGTATATTTAATATACCTGCAAATCCAACAAATGCGACAAAAATTGTCGTTACCCAATACACAATTGTAATTCCTTTATTACTCATTTTTTATTTAATTTACTGTTTTATATTTCTTTTATTCTATTTAGCTTCAAGCCTATAAATTGTCTTGCTGTTCTTTTTATCAAGCTTTATTTTTGTTGTTTGTTACAATACAAAATTATATATATTTGCTATCTATTTTATAGTACTATCCTTTTAGATAGTGCTTTCTAAAAGGATAGCATAAACAAATACTGATGAAAAAGACACCTGCTGCACACGAAAAAGGAGAATGCCTCAAAATGATTTTACCTGTGCGAGATGCATTGGAAGTATTAAATGGCAGATGGAAATTGCCTATAATTATCTCACTTTCATTTGGTAATAAACGATTTGGAGAAATATCAAAAGAGATAAATGGCATTACTGATAAAATGCTTTCAAAAGAATTGAAAGAATTAGAACTAAATAAAATGATTACCAGAACGGTTCACGATACTTTTCCGCCAATGGTTGAATATTCCATAACCAAACACGGAAGATCACTCGACCTGGTAATCACTGCGCTGCGCAATTGGGGTATTGAGCACCGTAAAGAAATTATTGGATAATAAATGCGTTTTGAAACAAAGTACTAAGCAAAAATCCACAAACAACAAACAACAAACAACAAACAACAAACAACAAACAGCAAACAGCAAACAGCAAACAGCAAACAACAAACAGCAATTCACAACTCACAATTCACAATTCACAATTAAAAACTAATTTCTCGCTCGAGGCAAAACCTTAGGTCTCTCGATTTCATTAGAAAGCTTCCAGCCTGTGCGGTAAATCCATTCTGTCATTTTATGAAGTTTTATGTAATCGATATTTTCAGATTCATCCATTGGAGTATGATATTGATCGTGCAATACACTCGTAAAAAAAACAGCCGGAATATTTTTATACACATACGGCAAATGATCAGAGCGAAAGAAGAAATATTCCGGATGTTCCGGTCTGTCCCAAAGCTTGTCTAACTCAAATTTTGGGCCTTCGTTATTGGCTTTCATTGCCATATTGACCAAATCAGAAGAATTGATATGAGGCGCTGTCGATCCTAAAAGCGCTGCCTGATTTATGTCATTTCTCCCTATCATATCACCATTGAGTACCGCAATGATATCTTTTTGAGGTACTGTCGGATGCGATGCATACCAGCTTGATCCCAGTAAACCGCGCTCTTCTGCCCCATGAAATACAAACAAAGCCGTTCTTTTTCCGGGTTGCTTTTTATAGGCTCTCGCAATCGCAAGCATCGCGACACACATACTCGCATTATCATCTGCTCCGTTGTAAATCGAATCTTGTCCGTACTTCTGTCTTACACCATCATGATCCTGATGACCGCTAAACAAAACGTATTCGTTTTTCAATTTCGGATCTGTTCCTTCTACTTTTCCTACCACATTTACAGAAGGATATTTGTAGGTCTCCGAAACAACCTCAGCAACTGCATTTTCTTTGGTCGTTTTCAGAAATTCTAATTGATCATGATGAAGCCAGAAAACCGGCATCCTTGCAGGAACAGGAATCTTCTCGTGAACGCCTTCAATTCCGTATACGCCTCTTGTCATTTGAGGCTCTACCTGCGACCAGCTTTTTTCGCCTAATTCATCTGCTACGATTATAAGTGCAGCAGCTCCTTTTTGGGCTAGTTGCTCATAATATTTCAGTTTTACCAAACCCGGATAACGTCTGTCAAATAGTGAGATATCATCTGAAATGCCTTCTTTGGATGCCAGTACCACAACCGCTTTTCCTTTGATGGAAGCTGAGTTTATTTCCTGAATCGGGGTATCTCCCAAATACAGCAATGGTGCATTAACCTTGGTATTGGTGGTTTCTGCTATCAAAACATCAGTCCATAATTTATAGTTTTTGTCTCCAATTTTAAATGTTGTGTTAGCGGTAACCTGATGTCTGTAAAGATCAAAAAACTGAAAAAAAGTACCATCATCACCCGCTGGCTTCATTCCTGCCTGTGCTGCTTTATTGGCCAGCCACATCGATACTTTAAGTTCATCTAATGTTCCTGCTTCACGACCATTAAAATGATCGCCCGCCATTTGGTACAAATCTGTTTTTAGGTCTTTTGCCGTAATAGCAGTAACTAACGGTTTTTTATAAGTCTGCGAAAACAGAATCTCGCTGTATGCAATCAGTACTATTAAAATTTTTCTTTTCATAACGGAAACGATTTAAATGTTAGATAGTCAACAGAAAAGGCTGTCTGGCAAGGACAACCTTTAATGACTAATAAAATAAAAATTTGAATCTAAAGCATATTATTTCCCGGATGGATTCTCCGGAATCATAACTACTTCGACACTTGTAGAACTATCCAAAACGTGCTTACTAAACTGCTGAATAGTTTTTTGATTAATTTTAGAAATTAAGTTTTTATATTCTTCATCTTTCAAAAACGGAATCTGATTTAATGTATTATTATAAATTGTGGTATTCCAGAAAGAATTGGTTTTAAGCGATTCTTCTCTGTTTTTTAAAAGTGCTTTTTTAATGTCTTCTAAATCATCTGCTCTAACCGGATTCAATTTCAAATCATTGATTTCTTTCCAGACAATCTGCATCAATTTTTTCTGTTTTTCGGGATTACAGTCAAAAGTCAAAGCCAGTTCAAAAGTAGGTTTTGGAATCTGTTCGATATTCCCGCCAACACTTACCCCGTAGCTTCCTCCTTCTTCTTCTCTAATAGTCTGAATGAAGCGTTTCGATAATAATTCGCCAATGATATACATGCTCATTGCGTTTTCTTTGCTGTATTCTATTTTACCGGTCAGGTTCAAATAAACCGATGCTTTAGGCACTTCCATTGGACGTTTGAACTCTACAACCGTTTTTCCTTTTTTAGGTTCGATATTATGATCGACAAAATTCTCCTTCAAAGCCGGATTGGACTTAATGTTTCCAATATATTTCTGAATCAATCCTAAGGCTGAATCTGGTATGTTTCCAACAAAAATAAAAGTAAAATCAGCCGCATTTTTAATTCGGTCACGGTAGATCGCTTCTGCTTTTTTCAATTCAATTGTTTCAAGAAATTTATCATTGAATAGAAAAGTTCTCGGACTGTGATTAGAATTCGCCAGATCAATAGAATCTTTAAAGGCGCTTCCGTTGTCTTTTTTGATGGTTTCTAAACGGTTTTTATACTGCTCTTTTAGAATGTCAAAAATATTTGAGTCAAAACGAGGCGCTTCAAAAGAAAGATATAACATTTGCAGCATCGTTTCGAAATCGGCTTTGTTAGAACCTCCCTGAAATCCTTGTATGTTTTCTCCAATAAATGGTGCTGCTTTCGCTACTTTTCCAGTCAGTTTTTCTTTTAAACCCAGATTATCAAAATTCCCTAAACCAGAAGATCTTGCAATGGTTGTCGCAATTTCTGCAGATGCCAGATCTTCTGTTTTTATAAGTGACTTCCCTCCTTTTGAGTAAGCAGAAAATACAATCTGATCCTGCGAATACGTCGTTGGCAATACAATGATTTTAGCATCATTTTCTAAAATATATCCTTTTGCATCTGGTATTCCTGCTACTTCAAATGTTTTTTTAATGGCTGCAGGTTTTAATTCTTTTTCAATTAAAGGTGCATCATTTTCTTTTTTAGCATACGGTTCCAGCGTTTTGCTTTCTACCTTTTTCATTATATTCACAACAGCATCTTTCGTCGGGAAATCCTTTTTATCCTGATCTGCTCCCGTTACTAAAACAACCTGATTTGTTGGTTTTTGAATGGTTTTGATATGTGCGTTTAATTCTTCCAACGAAATACTATTGATAATACCTACGATTTGTTTGTACTCGTCTTCCGGCGTTAGAAATGGTTTTGCTGTCAGGAAATAATCTGTTAGTTTATCAGCCCAGCTGTCATTGTCGACTTTATCCTTATTGCTGATAAAATCATCGTAAGAACTGATAAACAGTTTTTTAGTTCGGTCCAATTCTCCTTGTACAACGCCAAAACGTTTTAATCGTTCTGCTTCTGTGTACGCTTCTTCAAATGCTTCAGCTGTTTTTCCCTTTTTGGCAGATGCCGAAATGTTATAGCTGTTGCTTAATCTTGAAATTCCGCTAAAATAACTGCTTAGATTCAAACTTGACGTTTGATTCTTTAAGATCAATTCGCTAAAACGTTTGTTTAATATATTGGTATAAAAAGAGTTCAATACGTTTTTACGCGTAACGCTGCTGTCTTTTATCTTTGGTTCATCAAAAATATAGCGCAATGTAATTACGGTTGACGAAGCTTCTTTATCAGAAGCCGTTCCAAAATACAATTCATCGTGTTTCGGAATTTCAGCATAGGTTCTTACCGCTGCTTTTTTAGCCAAAGGAATATCCGAAAATATGCTTTTCACTTTTTGTTCCATCACTTTTACATCGACATCACCTACGATAATGACCGCCTGTAAATCGGGTCTGTACCACTTTTTGTAATAGTTGCGCAGTTCCGGATATTTAAAGTTGTTGATGATATCCAAATCACCAATAACATCACGTTTACTGTATTTAGATCCTTTGTATAAAACAGCATCCGTTTGGTGTTTCAAACGAAAATCACTTGTTCTGCGGGTTCTCCACTCTTCTCTGATCACCCCTCTTTCTGCGTCGATTTCTGCATTTGTCAATGACAAAGATCCGGACCAGTCATGAAGCACCCAAAGAGTAGAATCAATTAGTTTTTCATTAGTGACAGGAACTGTGCTTATGTTGTACACCGTTTCGTCCTGAGCTGTAAAAGCATTGATGTCTTTACCAAAACTTACTCCATTTTTCTCCAGCATTTTAATAATGCCTTTGCCTTTAAAATGCTCTGTTCCGTTAAAAGCCATGTGTTCCAGAAAATGCGCTAATCCGTTTTGATTGTCATCTTCCAGAATAGCGCCAACATTTTGAATAAAATAAAAACTGGCTCTGTCTTTTGGCTCTTCGTTATGCAGAATATAATACGTTAATCCGTTTTTTAATTTTCCTGTTGTAACGTTCTTGTTAAGCGGAATTGTGGTTTTGAATTGGGCAAATACGCCATTAAAAGACAAAACCAAAATTCCAAGTATGATATTTTTTTTAGTATTCATTTTGTTATTTTTTATCTTCTGTTTCTTCTGATAAGTATAAAAGCACCACTCAATATAATCAATAAAGGAAACAAACCAATGAATATTATTTTACTAATAAAAACCTGATTGGCATTTACGGTGATTTTTTTATCGGTATTTTCCGGACGTGTTGTATCAATTGGAAATTCGTAATTGCTAAACCAGCTGAAAACATCGGTTACAAACTGAAACGTTCCTGATCCGCTTCGACTTAACTCAGCATTGCCCATAAAATCGGCATCTCCTGAAACTATTATTTTTTGTGACTTACCGTTTACATTTCGGGTTAAAGCTACCACAAGCGGCACTGCGATTACAGAAGGCTGTCTTTTTAAATCCTCTGAAACAGAAGTAATGCCCATTTGTGATTCCCAAGCCGGTTGGTTATTGGTTTTTAAAAGTGGTGTAACTTTAAAACCTGTATCTTTTATGGTTTTAACGCTGCTGCTTCCTAAAAACGGAATAGGATAATTGTTTCTGTTTTTACTGAATTTAATAATAGCAGGATCAATATCTTTTTGAAGATCGGTTACCAAATAATCAGGAGAATTGGTTTCGCTTTCCTGCACCAATGCTTGTTTAGAAAAACTCAATCCTAATTTATCCGTAACTGCCGCTAAAGCCGAATTGGTTTCCGGTTCTGCCAAAAGCATTAGACTTTTCCCTTCATCGATATATTTAGAAATTCGGTCAACCGCGCCTTGGCTTAGTTGTGTTTTAGGATCGGCAATAATTAAAATAGTAGTTTGCTGCGGAATATCCTGTGCATTAATATCTACAGAAGAAACATCAAATCCCTGATTGATTAAGGAATATCTAAATGAAATTTCATTAAATCCGGTTTTGTAATTTTTATCTCCGTTTTTGTCTACGCTTCTTTCCATGTTTCCGGTTGCGAAAACAATTTTAGGAGCCGGAACAACCAAACGTTTTAAGGCAGCAGAAATTTCTTTTTCCATAGGAACCTTAAACATATCGTCATACATTCTTAAGAATGTTTTCTTTCCGTTGTATTCTACTGTTCGTACGACTCTGTTGTGCTCGGGTTTCAGATCTATCACTTTTTTAATTTCTTCAGGAGAATATAATTTTTTCAGTTTTAAGTCCTGCGTTTCGATCATTTTTTGCGCAAGCTGTTTGTCATTCAGTCCCGGGTTTTGGGCATACAACGCTTCATTGTCAGAAGTATCATAGTAATACACATATTCCATTTCGAGCTGCGGTATAAAACGCGTGTATTTTTCAAAGCTGGATTTGTCTGAATTATGAGAATACGGCATAGCCATATAATAGTTGATGTCTAATAAATTCACATAAGTAGTAAGCTTAATAGGTCCATCTATTTTTTTAACAATGTTTAAGCTGGTTTCCGTAAGTGTTCTGTCTTTGGTTCTGGTCATATCGTAATATACCGAAAGTGAAGCCAATGATGTAATATAACCCAATGCCAGCACTACACTTACTAAAGCAGTATATTTAAGCACTCTTTGATAAACAGACTGTGCATCTCTTCCTGTTTGTAATTTATAAATACTTAGTCCGATAAAAAGACCGCTAACAAGAATAAAGTAAAATACATCTTTACTGATTAACAAACCTTCGAGCATTTCGTTGGCACGTCCGGCAATAGAAAGAAAATAAGTAATATCTTTTACGTATTCGATATCCTGCCACAGTTTTCCAATAAAATTAAGACCTGCTAAAACAACCAAAGTACTAATGGCCGCTACAACCTGATAAGAAGTAAGACAAGACATAAAAAGTCCGATGGCGGCGTAGGTACACACTAGTAAATACAAACCTATCAGTCCCGAAATAGCAAATTTTAAATCTAAATTATCAATAGAGAAATATGCTATAACAACCTGTAAACCAAGTATACCAACAAATAATAAACAATAAGCTGCTATAGCGAGATATTTCCCTAATACAATGTCTTTTATTTTAATGGGAGAAGAAAGTAACAGTTTAATAGAACCGCTGTTGATTTCACGGCTTATTAACCCCATCGTTAACAGTGGAACATATAAGTACAAGTAATTCTGCATTTCGGTGTACAAACCACTAAAACCGGAAAATACAACCTGAGTTAAGTTACCAAGGCCTTCTCCTATTTTTTGTGCTTTTTCAAAACGTTCAATAGAGTTAAAAAATTTCCAGCTAGACTGGATCGAAAATATTACCAAAACAACCCATGCAACAGGCGAATAGAACATCGTGTTGAGTTCTGTTTTAGCAATTCTGTATATCGTTTTCATTTGTTTAATTTTTAAGAAAGAATAGTGTTTTTAGAAGGTGCTTTTTTAGATAATTGGGCGAAAATCTCATCGAGAGAAACTTTTTCAAATTGAATTTCACGTAATTTCCAATTGTTGTAAACACTTAGCGAGACAATTTTTTCGGCAATTTCCTGTGTTCCTTTAAAAGTGATCTGCACTTTTTTAGGAGAAAGATACACTGCATGTGTAATTTCCGGAAGATCTGTAAACGCTGAAATTACAGGCGGATTCTCAAAACTTGCCGTTAGTTTATCTGCTTCGATATAATTGTTAAAAGCTTCTAATGAATCAGAGAAAACCATATGTCCGTTTTCAATCATTCTGATGTCCTGGCAAGTTGCCTGAACTTCAGACAGAATGTGCGACGAGAATATTACGGCTTTATCTTTGGCTATTTTCTTAATTAGATTTCGTACTTCTAAAATCTGATTCGGATCCAGTCCGTTAGTAGGTTCATCTAAAACCACCAGCTTAGGTTCGTGAATAATCGCCTGTGCAATTCCCACACGCTGACGGTATCCTCCTGAAAGATTGCGGATTAAACGATTGCTGAAATGAGAAATACCACATTGTTCTTTGGCTCTTTCAACAGCGGTGTGCAGATCTTCCTTTTTTACATGGCGCAACTGCGCACAGTGAATCAGGTATTCATTTACCGTTAAATCAAGGTGCAAAGGCGGTGTCTGCGGTAAAAAACCAATTAACTTTTTAGCTTCTACCGGGTTTTCTTTCAGATTAATTCCGTCAATAAAAATGTTTCCTTTGGTTTGGTTCAGTACGCCGCAAAGAATATTCATCGTGGTCGATTTCCCTGCCCCATTAGATCCTAAAAGACCTAAAATTCTATTTTCTTTAATTTCAAAACTAATATTTTGTATTGCCCAATCCTTGCTGTATTGATGTGACAAATCCTCAACTCTTACAATTGTTGTTTCCATAGTGCTTTTTAAAATCGCAGGAATGTCTTTGTAGCAAACACATTCCTGCGCTATTTTTTTAGTATTTAATATCCTGAATTTTGGGTCAAAAAGGGATTAGAGCGAAGTGCCGGCTCTGGAATAGGGTATAAACTATCAGTAGAATTCCAGATTTTATCGGTTAAAACAGAAAGTGTTTCATCTAGTTTTCCGGTTCTTTTCAGATCCAGCCATCTGTGTCCGTTTTCTGCAAAAAACTCACGCTGTCTTTCTAAAGCGATTAAATCCAGTAATTGATTGGCATCTGTTAAAGTCGTATTTTCAAGTAATGCTCTGTTACGAATAATGTTGATGTCTTCCTGAGCTCCTGCAATATCATTTAGTTTTACTCTTGCTTCAGCTCTTATCAAATACAATTCAGCCAGCCTAAGAATAGTAGAACGCTCTATAGGCGATGCTCCAAACCTGTTTTTATATTTAGTCGGGGAAACTCCTATCACAACACTCTGATCATTGGTAATATCTCTTGTCCAGTTTATTTTTCGGGCATCATCCGCTTCAAAGAGGGTACTTCCGTTTCTTAATAAAAAGGTAGCTGTATTGGCATTTACAAATACAGAAGAACCTTCATAAGTATAGTTGACATTAAAATAAGGAATCTGCAAAATAGCTTCGTCATTATCTGCAATAAAAGGACTGTTTTCCTCTTCTAAATCGGTTATGATTTTATAGGTTGCAGTTTCGTTTAGTACCGCAGTAGCATGAGCAGCAGCTTCACTCCAATTTCCCTGATACAATTTTACCCTTGCCAATAAAGCTTCGGCAGCCCATTTTGTAGCTCTGATTCTTTCCTGTTTGTAATTTTTATAATCAACCGGAAGATCAGCAGAAGCTTCTGTCAAATCTTTAACAATTTGTGCGTAAACCGTATCCTGATCAGATTGAGGTAACAAAGCCGAAACATTGATATCTGTAGTCACTACCAAAGGCACTCTTCCCCAAAGATTGGTTAGGTAGAAATAAGAATACGCTCTAAGAAATTTTGCTTCGGCAATCCATTGTTTGCTTTTAGCAGCATTAAGAGTAGTACTTTTAGAAACACCTTCGATTACGTTATTAGCGTTGTAAATGGTTTTATACAATTCACCCCAATTAGAATTTATTGTTCCGTCAGTCTCCGGGATTTCATTGGTGCCATATACATTCGCAAGACCATTAGTTCGTATCAATTCATCAGAGGTTTGCCCAAGAATACTGTACACCTGATCGTAATAAAAACCGGCAACCATACTTTGGTAAATACCGTTTACAGCAGCATCAGCCGTTGCATCAGAAGTATAAACCGTTTCAGATGATAACTGATTACTCGGAAGCTCAACATCAAGAGCGTCATCACAGCCTGTTAGTCCTACGAATAGAAAAAACGAAAATATATAAGTATATTTAGTTGAAATATTTTTCATGATTTTTTAGATTTAAAATGTAAACTGAGTTCCAAAAGTTATTGTACGCAATGGAGGCAATGCCAACCCCTGTGTTTCCGGATCAAGTCCTTTGTAACTTGTAATCGTCAACAAGTTTTGTCCCTGAATCGAAAGACGAATGCTCTGCAAATATTTCTTCGTAGCTTCATCTAGTGGAATTTGGTACGAAGCACTAACATTTTTAAGTTTGATGTAAGACGCATCCACAACTGTAGCATTAGATCCTAAATAATTAAAAAAGCTATTTTGAAAACCGGAGCTCAAAACATTTCCCTGCGCTATATAATTATTGTATTCATCTTCCTGAAAATTAGCTGTTGCATACGGATAACCCGGCTGTGCTCCCGTAGAAGTCATCAATAGAGAACCATCTTGTTTTACAAATTGAAACAAAAAGTCAAGCGTAAAAGCTTTGTAGCTTATCGTATTCGAAATTCCTCCGTAGTACTGAGGATACGTTGGTCCTGCATATTTTCTGTCACCTTTACCTGTTTCTGCAAATCCTGTAGAGATTTTACCATCTCCGTTTACATCTTCAAACTGTGCAATTCCATTAGCATCTACACCAGTAAAATTAAAATTATACCTGCTGCTCAAAGGTCTTCCAACAATGTATTGCGAATAATAACTTGTAAATTCTATCTCCGGAAAGGATACTAACTTATTCGAATTGGTTGAAATATTAAAAGAAGTTGACCAGTTAAAGTTTTTAGTTTTAATATTCGTTGTAGCAAGCGTAAATTCCCAACCTTTGTTTTCCACCTCAGCCGGTAAATTTGCTGTATACGTAGTAAACCCAGCTTGCGCACTAAGTGTGTAATTCACTAACTGATTACTGGATGTGTTTTTATAATAAGCCGCTGTAAAAGAAAGGCGATCGTTAAAGAAACTTAAATCCAGTGCTGCTTCAAATTTCTTTGTCAATCCCCATTTCAGGTCCGGATTCTGAATTCTGGCTGCTGTCATAGACGCGTTTCCATTACCATAAGTACGCGTATCAAAAGTATCAGCATATTGATAATCCCCAATATCATCACTTCCTATTTCTCCATAACTAGAACGAAGTTTTCCGAAACTTAATATCGTATTGTCTTTTAAGAAATTTTCCTGTGTAAATACCCATGCACCACCAACAGAACCAAAATTTCCAAAACGATTATTAGCTCCAAATTTAGACGAACCGTCTCTTCTAAAATTGACATTTAAAATGTATTTGTTCGCAATATTGTAGTTTACTCTGCTAAAAAGCGAAATGTATTTATATTCTGTACTACCATTAGTTGCCGTTACATTTTCTGCCGTTCCCAGGTTTCCAATTAAATTATCTGAACTATAACCACTTGAACTAACATACGATGGCATTTCTGATTTTCTGTTTTGCCATGAACCACCAACAAGAGCCGTTAAATTTCCTTTCCATAATTCTGTTGTATAATTAAGCTGAGGCTCAATAGTAAAATTATTAGTATTATTGGTCGAAACAGTGTATGATCTTGAAAAATTAGAATCAAAATCGTTGGCTTCATTGTAAACATAATTACTTGCAGATGCAGGCATGAATTGTTTGGTTTGCATTTGCGCTCTTCCGTACCCAAGATCAGTTTTGAAAGAGAACCCTTTTGCAATTTCATATTGCAGGCTTAAACTTGTAATTAAGTTAATTCCTTTATCGTCTACTCTTTTTTCTAAAGCAGCAAGCGGATTTATATCGCTGAAATAATCCGGAGACCAGTAATAACTTCCGTCTGCATTATACAACGGACGGTTTGGCGCCGTATTGACAGCATAAGTGGTAATATCAAAAAACGGAAGCTGATTATTATCTGCAGCAAATATTACAGATGAACCTACTTTTAATTTATTGTCCAGCGTGCTGTGGTTGATATTAAAATTAGTCGAGAATTTATTATAATTAAAACTTCCCGGAACTACCGTCGTTTCTTTGTGATAAGCAGCGCTTAAAAGAAAATTCGTTATTTCATTTCCGCCTTTTAAGGAAGCCGAATAATTATTGAAGTTGGCTGTTCCGCCAATTAATTTTTTCTGCCAGTCCGTATACGCATTAGGATCCCAGTCCACAAGCGCAATACCGTTACTGTCATTAGAAGCTACATCTCCATTATTGTCTAATGCGGTTTGCAGCATGTTCAGGTAAGCAGGCGTTTTTAATGTTCTCACCATATGCCCTACTTCAGAAACTCCCGAATTTGTCGTTACCGTAAATTCTGTTTTTCCTGCTTTTCCTTTTTTAGTCGTAATCAATACAACACCGTTAGCACCTCTGGAACCATAGATCGCTGTTGCATCTGCATCTTTCAGAATTTCGATGCTTTCGATATCATTTGGATTAATAATATTCAGCGGACTAGTCGATTTTTGAGCACCTCTGATCACATTCTGATCCTGTACCTGTTGTTTGATGTCGTCACCAATGTACGGAACACCATCTACGATGTAAAGCGGAAGATTACTTCCTTCAATAAAATTTCTACCACGAATACTAATGTTCATATCGCTTCCTGCATAACCCGAAGTCTGTGTTACAAAAACCCCCGGAGTTCTTCCCTGAAGCGTTTGCAAAATGTTGGTTACCGGTTGTTTTTCAATATCTTCAGCCGTAATTTTCACTACAGATCCTGTTGAAGTTCTTTTAGTTGTAGTTCCATAACCAATCACCACGATTTCATCTAGTTTGGCTAAATCGGGCTGCATTTTTATAGTAATCGAAGTTTGATCCTGAACCGTTACCTCCTGCGTTTTATAGCCTAAATAAGATACTTTAAGCGTATGTTTTCCTGACGGAAGCTCAATATAAAACTGTCCGTCATAATCAGAAACACCCGTTTTATTTCCTCCTACCAGTAAAATCGTAACGCCTGGCAAAGGCTGTCCGTTCTCATCCAGAATTTTTCCGCTTAGCATGTAACTATGCTCATATCCTTTTTCTTCTTTTACTGTGTTTTCTGTTTTTGTATTTTCGCTTCTGTACACGACCACATTTTTATCTACTTGTTTGTAGACCAAATTGCTGCCCTGAAAAACCGTATTCAGAATATCGCTCACACTTCTGCGGCCTCTTGGCGTCGTTACTTTTGGAAAATCTTTGATAACCTGTGGCTGATAAGCAAACAGTAATCCCGTTTTATTCTCTATCGTTTTAAATAAAGTTTTAATATCCTGATTGTGAAGCTCTATATCAACAGATATTGATTCTAAATTTTGTCCTCTCATCTCAGTAGCAAACACCAATGGAGTGCCACAAGTCAATAAGAAAATGTGGAATAAACTGATTCGCATGATCATAATGGTTTTTTTTGACAGCGGGAAAAAAGATGATTTTTCCCTGTCAAACATGGTTGTTTTACAGCGCAATTTCATAAATTTGGTTGTTTTTAATGGTTAGTTCGAATTAATTATTAGAAATACTCGCCATCTGGGGTCGGAGCCAGATGGTTTTTTTTTGCTTTTATTTTATAGGCTTCCTGTTTTAAGATTATTACTATTTTTCTACAATATATTTTACTGACTAACAGCCTTTTCCATCGATTACGACAGCACCGGAATCTGTGTAGTGATAATTGATTTCCATAACACTGCAGACCACTTTTAGAATATGATCTAAATCTTCATCGTTTAAAAAACTCGCTGTTATTCTGCAATTTTTAATGTTTTCATTCAACTGAATTTTCACTTTGTACTTCTCAGAAATAAGCGCCACCGCCTGATCCATACTAATATCATCCAGAATCAGATAATTGTTTTTCCATTGCGTTACAGCAGTCGCATTAATGTTGCTTTGCTGATAGGCCAGCGTATTTTTCTCTACTTTAATCTGCTGATTCGGCGTAATTACACCGTATACTTTCTCAGCGTCACCCACCTGTACCTTACCTCTTGCAACTGTAACTTCAATAGCGGCAGAAGATTTTCTGGCATTAATATTAAAAGCCGTTCCTAGAACTTTAGTCTGCACCTTGCCCGTATGCACGATAAAAGCCTTTTTTTCGTTTCGCTGAATATCAAAAAAAGCTTCTCCGGTTAGCGTTACTTCACGGGTTTTATCATCAAAAGAATTTTTGTTGTATTCCAAACTACTGTTATCATTCAAAAGAACAGTACTTCCGTCCGGTAAATGAATCAGTTGTTTTCCACTAAAAGCAATTAAGGCACTTTCCTCTGTTGGAGTTTGCTGTACATCCTTTAATGGAGTCTCAGGAGTAGACTTAAAAAGAAAAGTACTACTGATTGCTGCCAAAACAGCAATTCCTGCGGCTGCAAAAAGTATACGAAATGTCTTTTTTCTATTTCTTTTTTGAGGATGAAGCGGAACTAATTTTGATTCGCTTTTAGATTCGGATAAAATAGTATTAAGAATAATTTCCGCGCGTTGTTCGTCCATAAAATCCGAAACCTCATCTTCCTTAAGCGAAGTATAAATTTCATCTTTTAAAAAAACATCATATTGATCCTTTTTTACAGCTTGCATGAGTTGTTCCAGTTCTTGTTCTGAAAGTTCATTGCGCACATAACGCTCAAATAATTTTTCAAATTCCTCTTTTTCCATTACTTTATAATTACTATTTACAGTAGTTTTTTTATTTGGGCGCTTCAATCAGTTTTCTAAAATTTAAATAATTGTTATCAATCATCGAAATAGAATGCCCGTATAGTATAAAGACAATTTAAAAAGGGATAAGGAGTAGTCGAAAGTTAAAAAAAAGTAAAATTATTTTAAACAAAAAATTCAATACACTGAAAATCAATAAATTGAATTTTTAATTTTGTGTAAAAAAATAACTCAAACTAAGTACAATAAGATTGATGTGGCGTGCCAATTGGGTACGAATGAGTTTCAAAGCTTGCGCCATGTGTTTTTTGACCGTGAGAGGTGAAATGTCCAATATCTCACCAATTTTTTGGTAACTAAGACCTTCAACTCTTGCCATTTGATAGATTTTTTGCTGCTGTGGAGGAAGTTTGAGCAAAATTTGATCTAAAAGCACATTATACTGCTCGTCCTCTAAAAAAGAATCTGTTGCGTTAAACGAAAAATCACCGCGTTTCAATTCATCTTTAAAAGTGTCTTCTCTGGCGATCTTTTTGATCATGTTGAAAATATGATTTCTACCGGAGATAAAGAGATAACTCTCGAAATTTACAACATCTCTAAGTTCTTCCCTTTTCAGCCAAATATTCATAAAAACATCCTGAACCACCTCTTCTGAAAGTGTTTTGGACTTCGTTATTTTCAAAGCCGATGCGTAAACAACATTTTTATATTGGTCGTACAAAATCGTAAAAGCCTGTTCACTCCCATCTGCAAATTGCTGCAGAAGTTCTTCTTCGTTAAAATTAAATTTTGGAGACATAACACAACTTATTAATTGAGTTTAGCAATATTATAATTTTTTTATGGACTTAGTATAGTTTAAACTAAGAAGTCAGTAAAATAGTATTTTGACAATTTCGAAACACAAATTTTACATATTCGAAAATTTAAACCCCGTTTATTGAGCAAGATTCAAAACCCAATCCAAACTTTGAAATACAAATCTCACATTCAAAATAAAGATTCTACTATCGAAATTCCATTTTTCCTGTTTTTTTCGTCTTTTCCTGTCAGATTTATAATTCTATAGTTTTAAATTACATTCTTTTTTCATCAAAACTCAATTTACAATTCCTTTACATAACTTAAGTTATTCTACTAAAATTGCCTTAGCCGATTCTATCACATACGAAAAAAACCAACTCTCAGTTGAAAATTGGTTTTTGGGCGTTTTTACCATTTTGATTGGCAATACTTTGCTTTAGTATACTACGCTGATAAAGCAGATTCGCTTTTCGAAAACACGGATTTATACGGATTTTTTACATTCATTCTATGTAATCATTTTTTGCTCTTATTTTTCACATGGGCTGTCGCGAGCATCTTGCTCGTGACAATGTTGCATTTACCTGTAAGATGCTTGACGGCAAAATTAGAATCTCTGCTGGTATTTTTTAAAATTACAACTACACATTTACTCATTAAAGTAATATTTTTACCTATATTTACAATATTTAAGATTATGAATGATTCTTACGCAGCAAAGTTTATATAGATCTGAACGCATGTTCACAACAGGTGATAAGCCAATATTAGTTACATGTTCTGATATGTCTGATTGGGTTTGTAAACATGGGAGACTGTATCCTTCAGTTTTATTTAGTGAAGTTATAGGTTCTACTTTTGCTGAATTATGGGATTTAAAAACACCCAAAATCTCTTTTGTGAATGTTCATACTGACCATTTACCTAATGAGTATTTAAACATTGTACAACCTGCATTTTTCAATAAACCCTGTTTTGGTTCCTTATTTATAGAAGAAAGTCAAGTTCTTGATAAAACATTATTACCATCATTTAAAAATCAAACATTTAGAAGTAAAATAGTCAATAAAGAGGATTTACTCAAAATTGCCTTATTTGATATATGGCTTGGAAATGAAGATAGACATCATGCAAATAGTAATTTATTACTTGATCAAACTTTACCAAATAAATATTACTTTAATGTATTTGACCATGGTGCAATTTTTAATTCAAATACATTGATTCATGGTTTACAATTAATTTCTGATAATGAATCTATTATATGCTCTGACTTTGCTCAAATTTTATTTAGAAAAGGAAAGACTTTAACTAAAATTGTTGATAACGTTGTTAAAGATTTCTATCTTTGTACCTTGGAATGCGAAGCGCAATTAAGTACTATTCTTGTTGATATTCCGGCTGAGTGGAGATTAGATTTGCCAAGTTTAGAAGTACTTATTCGTAATAATTTATTTACTGCAAACTGGAAAAGTGATTGTGAAAATCATTTTAGAGCATTAATCCAAGCTAACATTTAATATAAAATGAAAACTTTTTTTAGTATAATTTATCTTCCCTTAAATTCTAATTTACAAGAAAAAATTAGTGTAGGATTAGTTATGTCTAATGGTGAAAAAAACATATTTAAAGTTTCAAATCCTAAAATGCATATAATAAAAGGATTAATTTCTTCAAATAAGTTCAGTATTTTGAAAAATTATTTCAATAACATACTAAATGAAATCGAGCCAAAAATTGATGACTTTCAATTAAATCTTAAATCAGACATCTCAAACAACTGGTTAAATGAATCCTATCTTAGTTATTT
>NZ_MUGW01000030.1 GCF_002217285.1 Flavobacterium hercynium
CAGGTTTTTGTATTGATCCCGAATCAGTATCATCTGCGTTTCATAACAAAACAAAGTAACCATAATCCTGGCGTCGCAAATTTTTTGAAAAAATTACACGCACAAAAAAAGCCTTGAATTTCTTCAAGGCTTTAAATTTCTGGGTGGCTGACCGGGTTCGAACCGGCGACCCGCGGCACCACAAACCGCTACTCTAACCAGCTGAGCTACAACCACCATTTTTGCTTAGCGGTTGCAAAGATATAACAAAGGTTTACTTTTACAAAGAAAAAAATGAAAAATTTACAATAAATTTTCTAAACTACTGACAGCCAAACACCTTTCAACAGTAAAACCTTCGGCAAAATCGACACCAACTAATCTTCCCAGGTCCTGAGCACGATAATTTAGACTTTCGAAGAAGTTTTTACTCGTTATTGGCGTAGCAGGTTCATTAGAATTTGGATCATAAAATTGTGTTTTATACGCTAAAATCGCTTTTACTTTCTGTTCTTCAAAACCCGTAATATCCACAACGAAGTCTGGTTTAAGATTTTTCCATTGAATATAGTGATATACTACCTTTGGTCTCCAGGCTTCTTGCTTCTCTCCATCAATCTCCGTTTCAATTTTCATTAATCCCGAAAGGAAACAGGCATCAGAAACTAACTTACTTCCTTTTCCGTGATCGATATGGCGATCATCAACAGCATTACATAAAACTATTTCCGGTTTATATTTTCGAATCATCTTAATTACTTCTAACTGGTGTTTTTCATCATTGATAAAAAAACCATCACGAAAAGCTAAATTTTCGCGTACTGCAACGCCTAAAATCGCTGCAGCAGCTTTAGCCTCCTCATCTCGAGTTTCAGCCGTACCACGCGTTCCTAATTCACCGCGAGTTAAATCTACAATTCCAACTTTCTTACCAAGAGACACCTCTTTTAAAATTGTTCCTGCACAACCTAATTCTACATCATCCGGATGTGCGCCAAAAGCTACTATATCTAATTTCATTTTTTTTGTTTTTTGTTTTTTTTGTTTCAGGTTGAAAGTTTCAGGTTTCAGGTTGTCTACAAAACTTGAAACCTGAAACTTGAAACATTTTTTTAAACTCTTTTCAAAACTCTTTTCATCGTCATGGACTTATTCACGCTTTCCTCCCATTCTTTTTCGGGAATACTTTCTTTGGTGATTCCGCAACCCATATATAAAATGGCTTTATTCTGCTTTATTTGCATGCTGCGTAAATTTACAAACAAATCAGAACTCACAGCATTAGAAGCAAAACTACTATTGAGTTCGCCTAAAAAACCGGTATAAAAAGTTCTGTCGTACCCTTCATTTTCCACAATAAACGTTTTTGCTTTTTTCTTAGGCAATCCACAAACTGCAGGAGTTGGATGTAAAGTATCAATTACTTCTTCAAGTGTTGATTCTGGATTTAAAACACCCGAAATATCTGTCTTAATATGCCAGATCGATCCCGCTTTTGTATTGTAAGGTTCAGAAACATTTACAGATGTTGCTACTTCTCTCAATCTTTTTACGATAAAATCAGTAACATATTGCTGTTCGTCTTTTTCTTTTTGTTCCCACAAAATCTCAGCTTCTAAATTTGCTTTTTGAGTTCCAGCCAAAGCCATTGTTTCAAATGCATTTCCATTAGCTTTTAGTAATTGTTCCGGAGTTGCTCCCATCCATAATCCAATTTGGGGATGAAAAAAGCAATACACGAATGTGGTTGGATATATTTGCTTCAGATGTTGAAATGTATGTACGAAATCAAAATCAGCTAATTGTACTTCTTCCCTACGCGATAAAACTACTTTTTTGAATTCCTCGTTTTTAATGGCTTCAACTCCTTTTTCAACTATTGCTTTGTAATGTTCTCGGGCGGCTTCATCAATACTAAAGTTTTCTGCTTCAATGTTTTCAAAAGTACTTTCCTCCTGTTCTGCTGTAATAATTTCCGATTCGCTTTCGGGAATTAAAATCAGTTGTTTTTCATCAAAAGAAGCGAAAACGAATCCCTTTTCTTTATAGTCAGCAATTGTATGCAACATATTATTTTGCTGTAACAATCCAAAAAAGGTTTTAGAATTGGGTTTGGAATAAAGTACAAATGGTAAATTGTGTTCTTTATGTTTTTTAATTTTAGAAAAAAATGAATTCATGTCCTACTTTGCTTTTTTATCTAAAATCATATTGGTCAGTTTGCAAAGCGAAATCAGATTTCCGGCTTCGTCTGTAATTTTAATTTCCCAAAGGTGCAAGCTTCTTCCCTTGTGAATAATTCTCGCAGTTGCAAAAACCCAGCCTTCACGAATACTTTTTAAGTGATTGGCAGAAATTTCAATACCGCGAACTTCTTGTTCTTCCATATTAATAAAAAAGAACGAAGCAGCACTTCCTACGCTTTCCGCTAATGCTACTGAAGCACCTCCGTGCAAAAGTCCCATTGGTTGGTGAACGCTTGGATTCACAGGCATTTTGGCTGTTAAAAAATCTTCTCCTGCATCAATATATTCAATTTTTAGCGTTTCCATCAAAGTGTTTTTAGAAAACTGATTGCAACGCTCTAATATTTGCTCTTTTGTATATTTCATTTAAATAAGGCTTTAAAATCGTAAAATTAAAGAAAAGATGAGATACAAATTAGAAAATACAATTCTATTATTAAAATTCATCTCCCCGCATATAAGATTTTTGTTATTTTTACAAAAGCAATAGCGCTTCTTTGATAGATCGACAAATGATCTACAGCATAAAAAATATTTCAAATGCGTCATTATTTTGTACTCTTTACGATCGGTTTACTTTTAGCTGTCAGTTCCTGCCGAACTGATTTTGATACTGTTGCCAGTTCCGGAAATTTAAAGTTTTCAAAAGACACCGTTTACTTGGACACTGTTTTTAAAAATATTGGTTCAAGTACCTACAAACTTATGGTGTATAATATTGGTAAAAAAGACATTACAATACCAAGTATACAATTCAAAAAAGGATTGACCTCTAAATATCGCATGACTGTTGATGGAATGAATGGCAACAGCGGAAAGATTTTTAATGATGTTACGCTTTTAGCTAAAGACAGTTTATACATTTTTATAGAAACTACAGCAGATATTGTAGACGCTGATCCAACTACTTTTTTGTATACTGATGAAATTTCATTTGACAGCGGAGCAAATCTTCAGGAAGTTACCTTAGTTACTTTAATTCAGGATGCTGTGTTTTTATATCCAAAACAAAATCCGGACGGAACAAAAGAGACCATTACCATTGACGGTAAAAATTTTGAAGGTTTTCATCTGGAAGAAAATGATGCGGTAAATGGAAATGAATTACTATTCACCAATCAAAAACCGTATGTTATTTATGGATATGCCGCTGTTCCGGAAGGCAAAACAGTAACTTTTGAGGCCGGTGCACGTGTATTCTTTCATGACAATTCAGGGCTTGTCGTAGAAAAAAATGCTTCACTGCATATTAACGGAACCACATCAACTACCGATAAATTAGAAAATGAAGTTATTTTTGAGGGAGATCGCTTAGAAGATACCTACTCTTTTATTCCCGGACAATGGAACTCCGTTATTCTGGCAGAAGGAAGTACCAATCATAAAATTACTAACCTGACGCTGAAAAATGCTGTTATTGGTTTAGACATTAAAAATCAGGATGCTTCGACTGTTGAAATAAAAAACACCCAAATTTACAATTGTGTTCAGTACGGAATACGTGCTCAAAATTCAATTATCAAAGGTGAAAACATCGTTATAAACTATACCGGATTAGCCAGTTTATCCTGTGTTTATGGTGGAAATTATAATTTTACACACTGTACTTTTAATAATAATTGGAGCAGCAGTTCCCATCTTGCTGTTAATTTGAGTAATAGTCTGGCGGGTGCAACTCCGGAAACGAAAGACCTGTCGCAGGCGACTTTTAACAACTGCATTATTTTTGGCACAAACACCAACGAATTAAATTTAAGCAAAAATGCTAATGCAGGTTTTGTTTATCAATTCAATAATTGCTTAATAAAATCCGGAGCTTCCAGTACCGATCCAAATTATCAGTTTAAAACCGATCCTGTACATTACAATGCTATCATTGTAAATGAAAACCCTAGTTTTAGCAATGTAAACGAGAATAAATTCAATATTGAGCCTACTTCTGTTGCTGCTGCAAAAGGAAATGACGCTTATTTGATTCCGTTAGACATTCTTGGAAAGACCAGAACATTACCTCCCGACTTAGGAGCTTATCAAAGTGAAGTTTTTAAAAAGAAGTAAGAAAATGTGTTTAAAAAATTAATCAACACTTAACACAACATATTTACAAAAGTAGTATTTTTGAGACAATTAATAAATTAAAAAACTCATAGTCAATATGATAAAACCTTAATTTATTTAAATTTTGAACGAAAACTTAATCTGCTTTTTTATGAAAAAAACTTACTCTTTACTGTTGCTAATCTTTGTTTCTATTGGCTTTGCGCAAATACCTTCCGGGTATTACAATACCGCAACAGGAACAGGATACACTTTAAAAACACAATTGTACAATATCATCAAAGGGCACACCAATACCGGCTATGCGGGTTTATACACCACGTATTTAACTTCTGATGTTGATAATTTTTATGAAAATGACGGTACTATTTTAGACATGTATTCTGAAAATCCATCAGGAACAGATCCGTACAATTATACTACAGGAAGCACGCAAAGATGTGGCAGTTATTCTTCTGAAGGCGATTGTTACAATAGAGAGCATATCATTCCACAATCTGTTTTTAACGAACAATCTCCAATGGTGGCCGATGCACATTTTATCACACCAACAGATGGAAAAGTAAACGGAATGCGCTCTAACTATCCGCATGGTCTTGTCAACTCACCAACGTACACTTCTCAAAACGGAAGCAAAGTAGGTCCAAATACAACTTCAGGATATTCAGGAACGGTTTTCGAACCTATAAATGAATTTAAAGGCGACATTGCGAGAATGTATTTTTATTTTGCAACCCGTTACGAAAATACAATCGCGGGATATTCTTACCCTATGTTTGATGGTTCGAGTAATAAAGCTTTTACCACTACCTTTTTAAATATTCTATTGGCTTGGCACGCACAAGATCCGGTAAGTGCACGTGAAATTACGAGAAACAATGCCATTTACGCACGTCAGAATAATCGAAACCCTTTTATTGATCATCCGGAATATGTAAATCAAATCTGGAATACTTCTGCAGACAGCCAAGCGCCAACTACTCCTTCAAGCGTAACTTTATCTTCAAAAACTGGAACTTCAATTACAATTAGCTGGACTGCTTCTTCAGATAATGTTGGTGTAACGGGTTATAATGTTTATGCAAATGGAGTTTTGAAAAATACGGTAACAACATTAAATACAACCATTACAGGTTTAACAAATTCGACTAGTTATTCGATTAATGTAAGTGCCAGAGATGCTGCCGGAAACACATCGGCATTAAGTAACACTATTAGTGTCACTACAGACAGCACTGGCGGCGGTGGCGGAACGGCAACAGAATTACTATTTTCTGAATATATTGAAGGTTCAGGAAATAATAAAGCTTTAGAAATAGCCAATAATACCGGAAATTCTGTTGCTTTAGCAGCTTACACCATCAAAAAACAAACCAACGGTTCCGGAGCATGGAGTACCGGATTGCCTTTAACCGGAAGTTTAGCCAACGGTGCTAAATATGTAATTGTAAATAATTCAATTGCTTCTACTTGTTTTGTAAAAAGCTCCGCTAACATTTCAACAACTGCAACAGAACTTACTTTTAACGGAAATGATGCGGTAGGTTTATTCAAAAATGGTGTTCTTATTGACATCATTGGAACTTTCAATGGCGGAACTGCAAATTTTGCAATTGATGTTACTTTAAGACGAAAATCGACTGTAACCTCACCTTCGACAACTTTTAATTTAAGTTCTCAATGGGATACTTACACAACAGATACCTGCTCTAACTTAGGTGCTAAAACTACACAAACGTTATCTGTGGAAACGGAAGAAAAAACAGTTCCTAAATTAAAAGAACTTCTTTTATATCCAAATCCAACTAACGGAAATTTCAACATTTACTTTAATAACATTAGTTCACCTTACTCGATCGAAATAATTTCAATATTAGGTCAGAATGTATTTGAGAAATCAAATATTACTGATTCATTATCGACGATAAATAATTTAGCCAAAGGCACATACATTATTCGTATTCATCAAGATTCTGAAACTTTTAACAAAAAGATCATAATCAACTAATTAAATGAGTACTTACTAAAGTAAAAGCGGCAATATTGCCGCTTTTTTTTGTTCTAAATATTCTAGCTTTTTTTCTACCATATAAGTGATATAAGTTCATTTTAGAAGGATGAATAATACAAATCATTTTTTTAATTACGCAAAGTCGCAAAGACGCAAAGATTGACTTTTAAGCTTTGTAAATAATACTTTGCGACTTCGCGACTTTGCGCGCAAAATTCACACAGTCCCTAAATGAACTTATATCACTTATAGTATTAAAAAAAGCATCGATATTTTTTTTCAAAAGAGTTTGTTTTCAAATTTGCGCTTGCTATTTATTTACACTAAATTTGCACCTCAATACAACAAACTACACTTTACAATGATCCATTTCTTTGAAAACCAAAGCAAGACTGTTTTTGCAGTACAAACGCAAAACGAAATTTCGGCTCAAGACATTTCAAAACTAAATTGGCTTTTTGCCAACTCTAATAAGATCGAAAAATCCGCCTTGACGGATTTTTTTGTTGGTCCTCGTGCCACTATGATCACACCTTGGAGCACAAATGCTGTAGAAATTACTCAGAATATGGGTATAACAGGCATCATCAGAATTGAAGAATTTCATCCTGCAACGGCTGACTTCAATGATTTTGATCCAATGCTTTTTCAAAAATTCAATCAATTAGATCAGGAAATCTATACGATCAACGTACAACCGGAACCTATTCTGGAAATCGATGATATCGCAACCTACAATAAAGTAGAAGGTTTGGCTTTAAGCCAGGAAGAAGTAGATTACTTAGATAATCTTGCTGTAAAACTAGGCAGAAAATTAACTGACTCTGAAATATTTGCCTTCTCGCAAGCAAATTCTGAGCACTGTCGTCATAAGATCTTCAACGGAACTTTTATCATCGACGGTGAAGAAAAAGAAACTTCATTATTTAAGTTAATCAAAAAAACATCACAGGAAAATCCTAACGATATTGTGTCTGCTTACAAAGATAACGTTGCTTTTGTAAAAGGACCAAAAGTGCAGCAGTTTGCACCTAAAACAGCTGATAAACCAGATTTTTATGAACTAAAAGAGTTTGACTCTGTTATTTCATTAAAAGCAGAAACACACAATTTCCCAACAACAGTTGAGCCTTTTAATGGAGCTGCAACAGGTTCAGGAGGTGAAATTCGTGATCGTTTAGCAGGTGGTCAGGGTTCATTGCCATTAGCAGGAACAGCGGTGTACATGACATCATATTCTCGTTTGAATGACGACAGAAAATGGGAAAACGCACTTGAAGAAAGAAAATGGTTGTACCAGACTCCAATGGATATTTTAATCAAAGCTTCTAACGGAGCTTCTGATTTTGGAAATAAATTTGGTCAGCCACTAATCACTGGTTCTGTTTTAACTTTTGAACATGGCGAAAATGACCGCAAAATTGGTTACGATAAAGTAATCATGCAAGCAGGTGGAATTGGTTACGGAAAATTAGATCAGTCTATTAAAAAGAAACCACAAGAAGGCGACAAAATCGTAATTTTAGGTGGAGAGAATTATAGAATCGGAATGGGTGGTGCTGCAGTTTCTTCTGCAGATACAGGAGCTTTTGGTTCAGGAATCGAATTAAATGCTATTCAGCGTTCTAACCCTGAAATGCAAAAACGTGCTGCCAATGCTATTCGTGGTTTGGTAGAAAGCGATTTAAATCCAATTGTTTCTATTCACGATCACGGTGCAGGAGGACACTTAAACTGTCTTTCTGAATTAGTAGAAGAAACAGGAGGTTTAATCGATTTAGACAAATTACCTGTTGGTGACCCAACACTTTCTGCAAAAGAAATTATTGGTAATGAATCTCAGGAAAGAATGGGATTGGTTATTGCTCAAAAAGATATTGATACATTACAAAGAATTGCTGACAGAGAGCGTTCACCAATGTATCAAGTTGGAGATGTAACGGGAGATCACCGTTTTACATTTGAATCAAAATCAAATGGTTCAAAACCGATGGATTATGCTTTAGAAGATTTCTTCGGAAGTTCTCCAAAAACGGTTATGAACGATAAAACTATCGACAGAAAATATGCTGCTGTTTCTTACTCAGCAAATGATTTCGAAAGTTATTTACAAGACGTTTTACGTTTAGAAGCAGTAGCTTCTAAAGACTGGTTAACAAACAAAGTTGACCGTTGCGTTGGTGGAAAAGTTGCCAAACAACAAAATGCAGGACCGTTACAATTGCCATTGAACAATGTAGGTGTAATGGCTTTGGATTATTTAGGTAAAGAAGGAATTGCAACTTCTATCGGGCACGCTCCTATTGCTGCGCTAATTGATCCTGTTGCGGGCAGCCGTAACGCTATTGCGGAATCTTTATCAAACATTATCTGGGCACCAATAAAAGATGGATTAAAAGGAATTTCACTTTCTGCAAACTGGATGTGGGCTTGTAAAAACGAAGGAGAAGATGCTCGTTTGTATGCTGCTGTTGAAGGTTGTTCTGAATTTGCAATTGAATTAGGAATCAATATTCCAACAGGAAAAGATTCACTTTCGATGAAACAAAAATATCCAAATGATGAAGTAATTGCACCGGGAACGGTTATTATTTCTGCAGGAGGAAATTGTACAGATATTAGAAAAGTAGTAGAACCAGTTTTACAAAAAGACGGAGCTTCTATTTATTACATCAATTTATCTCAGGATGATTTCAAATTAGGAGGTTCTTCTTTTGCACAAATCAGAAACACGATTGGAAATGAAACATCGACTATTAAAGATGCTTCTTTCTTTAAAAATGCTTTCAACACCATTCAGGAATTAATTGGTGACAACCAAATTCTTGCCGGACACGATATCGGAAGTGGTGGTTTGATTACAACTTTATTAGAATTGTGTTTTGCTGATGTAAACCTTGGAGCTAAAATTGATTTTAGTGCTTTAGCTGAAAAAGATCTATTAAAAATTCTTTTTGCTGAAAACATCGGAATTGTTTTCCAGGCTAAAGCGGATGCTGTTGTTGAAGCAAAATTAAGTGCTAACAACATTGAGTTCTTCAAAATTGGTTCGGTTACAACAAACGAAACATTAGAACTTGGTGAGTGGAATTTAGACATTAAAAAATACAGAGATATCTGGTTTGAAACTTCTTATTTATTAGATCAGAAACAAGCTAAAAACGGAACCGCTAAGGCACGTTTTGAAAATTATAAAAATCAGGTTTTAAACTATACTTTCCCAGCTCATTTTACAGGAAAAAAACCGGTAATCGATGCTTCGAAACCAAGACCAAAAGCAGCTATTATTCGTGAAAAAGGAAGTAATTCTGAACGCGAAATGGCAAATGCGATGTACCTTGCCGGATTTGACGTAAAAGACGTTCACATGACTGATTTAATTTCTGGTCGTGAAACATTAGAAGATATTCAATTTATTGGTGCTGTTGGAGGATTCTCTAATTCAGATGTTTTAGGATCAGCTAAAGGTTGGGCAGGAGCATTTTTATACAATGAAAAAGCAAAACTGGCTTTAGACAATTTCTTTAAAAGAGAAGATACGTTATCTGTTGGAATCTGTAACGGATGCCAATTATTTATGGAACTTGAAGTTATTAATCCTGAACATGAAGTACACGGAAAAATGTTGCATAACGAAAGCCAAAAACACGAAAGTATCTTTACTTCTGTAAAAGTACAGGAAAACAATTCTGTAATGTTATCTACATTAGCAGGTACTACTTTAGGAGTTTGGGTTTCACACGGAGAAGGAAAATTCAATTTACCTCTAGCCGAAGAAAATTACAACATTGTTTCTAAATATGCTTACGAAGGTTATCCTGCCAATCCTAATGGATCTGATTATAACACCGCAATGATGTGTGATAAAACAGGAAGACACTTGGTGATGATGCCACATATTGAACGTTCTACGTTTCAATGGAACTGGGCACATTATCCAAAAGACAGAAACGACGAAGTTTCTCCTTGGCATGAAGCTTTCGTTAATGCCAGAAAATGGATTGACAAAAACTAAAAATATATTTTTTCAATTTAAAGCGTTCGAATTTTCGGACGCTTTTTTTTTGAAACAAAAAGATCAAAATCTTTTTAAAAACACTAAAAAGCAAATTGAAATAAAAATGTTTAAAAAAAAATCTTATTCTGATAATTCTGTTGTTATTTTCTATTCAAATTTAAACTATATTAGCCAAGATTCTTTTGCGAAAAAAAATTAAAAACCCACCAAATCTTAAATTTTATAGAATGAAACCTTTACATTTAGTATTAATTACATTGTTTTTTGTTGCTACACAATCTTATTCACAAGTAGATGTAGCTAAGATTAAATACAATAACCGCGAACATTACATTACAACTACAATTCCTTACCCAATTCAAGGAACTTTTGTACCAGCGGGACAAAAAACACCTACTACTGTTTTGAACCCGGATGGATCAGGAGTTATTCAGTATGATGATTTAACAAAAAAGAAAATTAATTGGGGAATCGAATGTTCAGACGAAGGAATTCCAATTTTCAAAGAAGGCTTTAACAGTGCGTCGTATACTTTTTGGTACCGACCAACGGACAGCAACGAATGGATTTATTCTCAATTCTCTATTCATTTCACCAAGAAAAAAATGTTTTTAATGGGCGAAAGAATGAAAGAATACGTAGATTTTAACGTTCAGTAAACGGCGAAAATTACTCTTAAATTTAAATATTTATGGCATTTTTTTAAATTTTGTTATCAAAAAGAAAACGTTTTCGTTGATTTTTAATAGTACCTGTAATTTTTTACATAAAATTCCATTAACTTAAAAATTATACCTTATTTTTATTTAATTTGCAGTAAAATTCAATATATTAAACATGGTTTCAATCACACGCCTTTTTGATTTTCCTTATTATCAACAAGAAACTTACAACCTTCCGGTTGCCCTAGCGACTAAAAAAAATGGAGCTTGGGAAAAAACATCCAGTCAGGAATATATTGCTAAAGCAAATGCCATTTCGAGAGCATTATTGCGAATGGGCGTTCAAAAAGATGATAAAATTGCTTTAATCACTTCAAGCAATCGTACAGAATGGAATATTATGGATATTGGTATTCTGCAAACAGGAGCACAAAACGTTCCTATTTACCCAACGATAGCCGAAGAAGATTACGAATATATATTAAACCACAGTGGCAGTGTTTATTGCTTTGTTTCAGACACAGAAGTTCTGAATAAAGTAAACGCTATCAAAGCAAATGTACCTAGCTTAAAAGAGGTGTATTCTTTTGATGAAATTGAAGGCTGTAAACATTGGTCAGAGTTATTAACTTTGGGCGAAGACGAAAGTAATCAGAACGAAGTGGATGCTAAAAAAGACAGCATCAAAGAAGATGATCTTGCTACTATAATTTATACTTCAGGAACTACAGGAAGACCTAAGGGTGTAATGTTATCGCACAAAAACATTGTGTCGAACGTTTTAGACAGTGCGCCAAGAATTCCTTTTGATGCCGGTAAAAGTACCGCATTAAGCTTCTTACCTATTTGCCATATTTTTGAAAGAATGATTTTGTACATCTATCAATATTATGGTGTTTCTGTTTATTTTGGAGAATCAATCGAGAAAATCAGTGATAACTTAAAAGAAGTTCGACCAACTGTAATTACAGCTGTACCGAGATTACTTGAAAAAGTATATGATAAAATTTATGCTAAAGGTGGAGAATTAACAGGTATCAAGAAAAAACTATTTTTCTGGGCTATTGATTTAGGTTTACGCTATGAACCTTACGGAGCAAACGGTTTTTGGTATGAATTTCAGTTAAAGATCGCCAGAAAACTTATTTTCAGTAAATGGAAAGAAGGTTTAGGAGGCAGATTAGACCTGATGGTTTCAGGAAGTGCTGCCTTACAACCAAGATTAACGAGAGTTTTTGCTGCGGCAGAAATTCCGGTAATGGAAGGTTACGGTTTATCTGAAACATCTCCGGTAATTTCAGTAAATGATCAAAGAAATAAAGGTTTTAAAATTGGAACCGTTGGAAAAATAATTCGCAATGTTGAAGTAAAAATTGCTCAGGACGGCGAAATTCTTTGCAAAGGACCTAATGTAATGTTGGGGTACTTTAAAGATGAAGAAAAAACGGCTGAGGCTTTACAAGACGGATACTTTCATACGGGAGATATTGGAGAAATTGACAGTGAAGGTTTCTTAAAAATTACCGACCGTAAAAAAGAAATGTTCAAAACTTCAGGTGGAAAATACATTGCGCCACAATTGATTGAGAATGCGATGAAACAATCTCGTTTTATCGAGCAAATTATGGTAATTGGGGAAGGTGAAAAAATGCCATCTGCTTTTATTCAGCCAAATTTTGAGTTCGTAAAAGAATGGGCAAAAATTCATAAAGTAACTTTAGGAAGCACTAACAAAGATATCATCGAAAACGAACAGGTACGCAAACGTATCGAAGACGAAGTTGAAAGCATCAATGATAAATTTGGACACTGGGAAAGAATCAAACGTTTTGAGTTAACTCCGGATGTGTGGTCTATCGATGGCGGACAGCTTACGCCTACGTTAAAACTTAAACGTAAAATCATTAAAGAAATCTACAAAGATCTTTACGCAAAAATCTACGCTCAGAATTAAAAATCAAAATAATAAACCAATGAAACGGCTGTCTGAAAAGACGGCCGTTTTTTTTGTGATTTTTTGTAAAAAATACTGATTTTACCACAACTACTTAATTTTTAAATATTTACAATTTTAACATATGATGAAAAAAAATTGAAAAATCACGGAAAGTGGGTATTGTGGCTAAAGTATTTAAGTTTTAGGTTTGCAGTATAATCTTATCATTTAAATTGGAGTTTAAGATTAAACTTATTATTAAGTTTGTTCTAATTCTAATTTGACATTTAAGATTTATTAACTGTTTAACCAAAAAATAGATCATTATGAAAAAATGTTGCGTGTATGTAGTTCTTCTTCTTTTTCCAATCCTCGTATTGGGACAAGTCAACCAAATGGAGAAACAAACGAATGAAGGAGGTTTTAGAACCGATTCTGTAAATTCTTTAATTCCGATGGAAAAACAATCGTTGTTAAGAGATGTCGATGTTATTGTCAATTCACGAATATCGTACAGCAGCAAATTCTTAGATGGTAAGCAAACCATTGCTAATTTTAATGCGGATCAATTACGATTTGAAATAAAAGGAAAAATTCATGAAAAAATTTACTTTCGATTCCGTAACAGGTATACCTCTGAACCTATTCCGGGAAATTTAGATAATGTGAGCCGTTCTGTTGACTTAGCTTTTGTAAAGATTGATATAGCACCCCGAACCAATGTCTCTTTTGGAAAACTAGTTGCTGACTGGGGAGGTTACGAGTTTGATTATAACCCAATTGATATTTTAAATTACAATGATATTGTTGGAAATGCAGACAGCTTTTTAGTTGGTGCCGGAATAACACATACCCTTAAGGATGATCGAAACTCCTTTACTTTTCAGGCATTAAATTCAAGAACAAAAACATTTCAGGAATTATATGGTGAAGCTGCTCCTCCGAACATTGAATCAACATCGTATCCGCTTGCGTTTGTAGGGAACTGGAGAGGAAAATTCTTTGGAGGGAAATTTGAAACCACGTACAGCTACAGCTTTTTTAACGAAGCTAAACATGCTCAAATGAATGCTGTTGCACTAGGAAACAAATTGAAAACCAAAAAATTTATACTGTATTATGATTTTCAGTACAGCAATGAAGGACTTGATCGTAAAGGACTAGTTTCCGGTGTAATCCGAGAGCAATATAAATTTGCAGCACAAAATGCTTTATATATTGATAACTGGCTAAGAGCAGAATATATGGTAGCGCCTAAGGTAAATGTACTTTTAACATTAATGTCCAGTAATCACTATTGGAAAAACAATCCCGATCATGATGCCCCATCCATGTTGACTACAAGTTATGGTATAATCCCGACGATTCAGTATTTGCCATTTAAAGATACCAACATTAAGTTTTACTTGGGTTATGTAGGTAGAAAATACGATTACACCGATTATGCTGAAAATTCTTTTGGAGCAAAAGACTACACAACAGGTCTTGTATCCTTTGGCTTTATAGCACCGTTATTACTATTATAACCATTTTATTAACCAGTTCGTTTCCATTAATTACCGAAAACGGTTGTCTTTTTTCTAAAAGGCAGCCGTTTTTTCATTTTTTGGCTATTTCTCTCTTTATTTCTCTAAGTGCTTACAAGAAAAATAGCAAGGTATTATTGCTATTTTAACGTAAGTTTTCCTTTAAAAAATAGGCTTAAGCCTAATAATTTTTATATTTTTGAGAAAACAAATATTTAGTTCTTTATCAATTCATCCCCCTGCCAGCATGAAAAAATACCTCAAATATATTGATGGAAACTCCGATAAGTTTTGGCAAATCGAAGTTACCGGATTAGAATATACTGTAACCTACGGAAAAAACGGAACTTCAGGAACATCACAAACCAAATCACTTGCAACCGACGAAGAATGTCTTAAATCTGCCGAAAAAATATTGGCCGAAAAAGTAAAAAAAGGATATTCAGAAACAGGTGACGTTACGGTGGAATCAAAACCAAAAACAGCAAAAAAATCAAATGCTGACGAAGTTTTAGAAGAGTACGATGCTATTATAAAATCTAAAAAGATAGATCTGTTATTACCTTTTCTTCACGAGAAAACAAAAGGGAATATCGAAGCGCTAAAAAAGCACATTAAAAAGAGTAAACGATACTGGATGACATATACTGACCTGTCTAAAGATCCGGGTTACGTAAAAAAAGGCAAACACGATTACGGCTGGGGTACACGAGGCGATCAGCAACAAAATCAAATCATTACGCTTAGCGCTATTGCATTATTTGACAAAACCGATATTAACTCGTGGGATGAAGCGTTAAGCTTACTGAACGAAATCAACGAAAAACCACTTGTTTTAGAGGTATTATTGTGGGCAAAACCCAATTGGCTGGAAACTTTTATTTTAGATAAAGTAAAAAGACAGGACTGGGTAGGATACAACTATTCAAACCTTCGCAGACTTGAGGAACATAAATTAATTCAGTTTAACCCGGAATTGTACGCTCTAAGTCTGGCGTCGTACAATGAATGGCGTTCTAAGATGAAAACACGTCATTTCATTCACAAAGTCGAAAATGATAAAATAACATATCAGCGAGATGTTCCGGAATTGTTTAACTACGAAACGATTCTGCACAATAGCTTTTTTAGAGATAACGATAAAGAGAAACATGACGAATACCAGACTTGGGTTGTGATCTTCAAATCTCTGATAGATAATAACAAAATGGATCGTGGCTTTTTTATCGAAAATGCTATCCTGATTCAAACTAAAGAATGGAACAATAATCTAAAATCATTCTTTAGAAAAAGAATTGAAGAATATAATGCTACTGCTGATGAACTGATTGTACATCAGGAAAACATATTTTCATTTTTACACAATCCGTATCCGCCAATAACGAGCTACGGAATAGAACTTGTAAAGAAATTTTACGATCATCCAAAATTTAAAGCAAAATCATTCTTAGAATGGTTAGAACCTTTGATGATGCGAAGCGATTGCAAAGCCGCTATCAAAAATGTTCTGCCTGTTCTGGAAAAATTAGCTAAAGCAAATCCGAAACTTAATGCAACAATAGCCAACATCATTGCGGATGTTTATGTAATTGCAGACCTGGCATTGCAGGAACGCGCTACTAAAATCATTACGAAGATTGCGAACGTAAAAGATAAGACGCTTAAGGAAAAATTATCTTCGTATGTTACGATGATGCAGGGAAATATCAAATCCGGACTTACTTCGTTTCTGGATGAAGAAGCTTTAAGTGTTGATGACGCTGCTGCGGAAGAATATGTATTTGAACCACAGAAACCATTATTCCTAACAGAAGAAGTTACGCTTCCTCAAGATTGGAATGCTGTATTGTTTCAGTTTGGAAATTTCATTAATTCCGAAGAAACGTTAGATTCAGAAATATTGTTGAATGTCTACATTTCGCAACGCGATTTATTTCCGGAGGATTATGCTTCACAGTTACAGCCTTACGAGAAACAATTGAATAAAAGTTATTTCGAAAGCATTCATAAAAATTTTACGAAAGCCTTTCTGCTTAACAAGATTAAAAATATCGATCAAAAGTTTAGCAGTAACATCAATCATTATTCTAAATTAATTACAACCAAAACGATGCAGCCTTTACTGGACAAGGTGCAGCAAAAAATGGAGGCAAAATCGACATTGCCTTTGCTTTCATTTCCGAGTCATAAACCGCATTGGGTTGCTCCAAAAGTTTTAGTAGAAAGAGTAATTGCGTACCAGAAAAACAAGGAAGAAATTGATAATACTGATTTAGCTATCGCGATCGCCCGTATGCCGAGAGAAAATGTAGCAGAAGCGATTCCGTTATTAGAAAATGTTGAAGGGGAACTTCAGCAACTATTATCCTTTTGCCTTGGCGTAAATGAAAAACTGGAACTGGACGAAACTTCATTATTTTCAAAACTATTGGCTACAATGGGGAAAACCACCAAAGAAAGCGGAATTCTTTCGCTTTGGGCGGTTGCCGCAAGAACTTTCTATCCAAACGACACTTTTGCACAATTTGAAAGTACGTACTTAAAAGAAGTTCCATTTGTGGTTGCTCCTTTTATACCTGAAATAAAGTTTAAAGAAAAATGGAACGAATGGACCAATTATCAAACCAAAGAAAAAGAAAGAACACCTTCCTGGTACGAAATGAGTTTTGAAGTTCCTCAATATTCTAAAATACCAAATTACCTGTTGTACAGTCTTGATGTTTATCATCGCGCTAATACGTGGGATTATCTAATAAATTCAGCAGGAAACACGTATTACTGGCACAGTCTTACACCACAGAACGCAGATGCTCTGGCGTTGATACTCTTAAAAAATTGTATAACAGGAGACGGTTCTAAACCAGAATTGAAAGCTTTTTTAGAAGTGGCTAATACACCGGAATTTAGCTTCTCTCCTATTAGCATTTTATTGTATGCTTGCTGTTTCTTTCAAGAAAAGAAAGACTTACGATTATTGGCGTCAGAAGTTTTGATACAATTAATCGAAAAACAAGCGATTGACATCAATGCATTGGCAACACAATTGGCATTCTTATCTTCAGAAAAATATGGTGTGTTTTTGAGAATGGTCGACGGCTTAATTGCAATCAAAGATGTTTCGCCATTGCATAATAGTGCTTTGTTTCAGCTTTTGAATTCTTTCTTTGAAAAACTAAACCTGAAAGACAAACTGCCTACAAGCTTCAAGAAAATAGTAGAGAACTATTTTGATCTATTGACCAAAACAAATCAAAAACCTTCTCCTAAAGCTGCTGTTTTCTTTGAACAATGGAAAGGTAATGCTTCGCTTAAATCATTGATTAAGCAAATTTTAAAATAAAGAAAATGACAGATCTCGAATACAATTACAGAGGAATATCGACATACAGCAAAACAAAGGGAATCAACAATCTTGTTTTAGCGCATCAAACGGAAATTGAAGAAGTCAATAACATTCCGTGTTTTTTCTGGGGAAGCTTAACTGATCCTTATGTTACGGCAAAATGCTGGAGTACTATTGCAAAAGTGGTGCGTTCCAGCTTTGGACCTGTTCCGCCAAGCTTACGTGATCCTATCGTTTCTGCAGGATCAGAACGATTACGTTTTGAAGGATTTTCATCTTGCAATGGCGTATACGTGCGATTGGACATGAAACCGGAAGCTATTGATGGCGAATTTATTGCCAACGGAACAACGAACGTCGATTTTAATGATCCGATGCTAAACGCACTGAATGCTATTCAGAAAAATGAAAAAGTAACGCTTGCCGTAGGTCAGCAAGAAGTTCAGGTTATTACCAGCAAAGCAAAAGTTACCGAGAAAAAAGTAACCTTACCCATGCGCTGGATTAAAGGCTTAACCAGCGTTCAGCTCTACCTTGCCGACATGGACATTAAATTTGAATTGAACAAAATTCAGACCATTCAGCTTTTTCAAAGTTTACCAAAAGGAAGTATCAAAGGTGATTTTTTCATTACAAAAAGAGCAGGAAAATTTATGTTCTCTACTTTGTCGACTGCAGACAGCGTGAGAATTGGCGGAGTACAACGCTTACGCTTATTAGAAGGTATTCTCGCCATTGTAGATAAAATTTTTGTTTACGAATCGTCAGACAAGCAAACGTGTGCCATTGTTGCCGAGTTTGGAAAAATGCAGCTCTTAATGGCTTTTTCTCCTGACAATTACCGCGGGTTTTCCGGTGAAGGAAATGTACTGGAAACTATGACCGAAAATTTACCAATCGAATGGGTTTACGGACTGAACAGTTTATTAAAATCAAATGAAACTTTTGATCCTACGATGTTGTCTATCGAAAATGATATCGATTTTGGTACGATGGATAATCTGACTTCTAATTTATCATCGATGGGATTATTGGGTTATGATTTAAGTGAAAAAGCCCATTTTTACAGACGTTTACCATTTAAAACAGAACGTATTTTATCTTTAAATCCGAGGCTAAAAAATGCAAAAAAACTAATCGATAACGAAGACATCGAAATCGTCGAGCGAAGAGCAGATTATATCGAAGCCAAAGTAAAAGGTTCTGGCGTTGTACACAAAGTAATTATCGACAGCGTATCGCAAAGATGTACTTGCGATTGGTTTACCGCCTATCAGGGCAAAAGAGGAATTTGCAAACATATTCTGGGCGTAAAAATGACGATATCATAAGTTGTTATTGCCCATAAAAACAAAATCGCCCTTTTTTTTCAGGGCGATTTTCTGTTTATAGGAATTTCAGGATTTAGTAAAATACGGGGATATTGGCTTCGTTGCAACATTTATTCGAATTGGTATCTATGAATTTATAGACAACATGTTCATCATCGGCTACGTTTTCTAAAAAAACAAGCAGTTCGAAACATTCACCAGGATGTAATTTGACTTTATATCCGCGAGGTAAGTTTACGATATTGATTTCGTTTCCTGAGATCAACTGCAGTCTTGCTTCAGCCGGAAATACAATTTCGTGTCGGTACAAACCTGAATTGGCCAAACGAAGAAAGACAGTATCTTTTTTGTATTCTAAGGCTTGTAAACCTTTGTTTTTTATTGCCTTCTTGCCGTTAATGAGGAAGTAATTTGGTTTATAATCCGGAAGGTTGATTGGCTCTCCCGTGTGGTCCGACGTTATTCTCATCATATCTTCGCTATGCCACGTAGTATCAATTTCATTACTGCACCATAATATTTCGTTCCAGGGCTTATAATACAGCGAATCGATTTCTTTTGATCTAACAATGATGAGACCAAACATTCCTGCCTGCAAATTAAACGGATAATTTTCGGGACTGTAATAGAGATAGGTTCCCGCTTTGGTTGCCTGAAAAGAGTAAAAACCGTGTTCCATGTGGTCAACAAGAGCTTTTTCTTTTAGCGCGCTATTTCCTTTGGTACGCTGCTGAAATTCAATTTCCTTACAATACAAAGAGACGGGGTTTCCCTGAGAAATGTTCCAAAGATCTATACTTACGTTGTCGCCAACCTCAACGTCAATATCTGATCCCGGTAAAGTTACCTGCCCCGAAAGCGAATTGGTAAATCCAAACGTTCTGACGGCTAATTTTTTTGTTATGGCTAATTTACCTGTTGTTTTGCCAATAATTAATCTTTCATTTTGAGAAAACAAAGAAGTATTGCCCAATAAAAAAGAAAATAATGGTTTTGATTTGATTTCTTTTATCATCGCTAAATTCAATTTTAAATTATCAACTACTTGATCTTCAATCAAATTTAAACTTTTTAAAAATAGAAAACAACGTATAACTACTTGTTTTTGTAGTAAAAATCATAATTTAACAGTAATGATGATTTTATGGCATTTTAGGAAAATCACGAAAATTCAGCTTAACTCAGAACACTTTTACATTTTTTACTGATACAATTCTTCCCGGATTTTGATTAATGTTTGTATGGCATTTTCTTCATTTGGTCTTTCCGGTAAAACAGAGGTTGCAAAATGATTTTCGATTGATGCGATTAGATTATCTGCCATTTCGAGTAAATCATCATATTCCCGATTTCCTGCCTTTATATCGAGTAATTCTTCCCGATTCGGAACGCGGATATTTAATTTTCCTGTATCCAAAATTTGTTCTGCCGTTTGCAAAAGTCTGATCGTGTGCATCATGTTTTTGCTGTCGTAATTTTTACCGTGTTGCTGGTTGGTATTGTATCTCTCTTCATTACGCTTATCAATCCAACTCCAATATTCTGTATATTCTTTGCAATATTTAGAATAACCATCCTGATTGCAGAATAAATAGCCTATTAGTTTTTCATTTTTAGGTACAGACGAAACAGAAACTTCATTGGAATTTTCTTTCTGTATAATTCCTTTATAACGCAACGTAGCATCATTATCGTAAAACATGGCAAACATTCCTCGTGAATTAGGCAAATCAACTAAACCGACTTGCTCCTGCCTGAAATTATTTTGCTTCAAAAATTCTAGTACAGATATGGTTTTATAACCTTCTAAAGCATAGCAAAAATCCAACAAACTTTTCTTTTCCTTCGGCAACGGATTTACAATTTTCTTGTTTAAACCTCTTGCCTTTTTGATTTGCGTTACAGCATAACCGGCAAAAGAATCTTTGCACAATTTAGACAGAAAATCTTCTATTTTTAGCTGTTCCATTAACGGATGTTTGTATAGAATACAATCTTCCGGTGAAGCTAAAATCTCCAGAATGTTCGGATTGTTTTTTAACAGTAATTCTATAAATCGTCCCAATTCATAATATACCTCATCATTGGTTTCGTTACTTACTTGTGGAATATAATCTAAACCGAAGAACTTTTCTTTTGGTAAATAATAAACACCTTTAATATCGGTATCAGATGTTGGTGTAGCTAAGCCAAAAGACCTGCTTCCGGAAATTACTTCGAACAGGATTAGGTTTTGGGATTTTAGGTCTTGAATTGTCATTATTTGTAAAATGTCGTCAGTAAGATGATAGAATTGTTAATTATTCATACATTATGTACTACAAAAGTAAACATTCTAAATACTAAAAAAAGCGCAAATTTCTTTTGGAACTTTGCACTTTTTCGGGTTTCATTTTAAATAGAAAATACAATCATTTTAAACATACGTTTTATCAATCTGACTTAAAATTGTGGGGTCTTGAATTTCATTATCTTTTGCAAACAATAAAACTTTAGACATTACCTCAGCTGATTTTGGATCATCATCAGCAAACGGAAGGAACAAACGTCCTCTGTGCTGAGAATGAATTGGCAAAACCGATAAATATTTACCTGGAAGCTGATGCACAACTGCACTTCCTAAATGTATGCTGTATTCTGCCATTGTTCCTTTTACAATCGCATGATTTTCTTTGATTTCTACGTTTTTAATTTTGAATAAACGTAATGTTTCTCTCAATAATACAGCTCTCATTTCGATTGAAGAATGACTTGCTTCAGGATCAACACCTCCAACGTGAGCAACACTTACAACCAAATCAATATCGCGCATGACTTCTGAAAAAATCCTAGGATTCACATCTTCAAAAGGAATGTTTTTATAATCTTTAAGCGAATGAAATTCTATTGTTTCCAACGTAGGACTTTCTACATCGGCAGGTGAAAACCAATCAGCCAGTGCGTACATTTTTACCTGATAGCCTTCTTTATGGAAAACTTTCTGCAATCCTTCTTCATAATCTACTTTCCATCCTCTGGTCTTTAGTAACGCCAAAGTTTGGTTCGGCTGCACCTGATGTCCTGCGTAACGTCTTGAAATTGATTTTTCTTTTAATTCGTCTGGTGTTGGAACATACAATTCTCTGAAAACCTGTTTAAAGGGCTGTTGCAATTTGTTGTCAAAGCAATAACTTTGGAAATCTGTCCAGACATTATGTTTGTGCAAATCAAAACAATGTGCAATTCTAAAAGTCTGATTTTCATCTATTGTAATAACTTCACCTAAAGCCGAAACCAAATTTCCATCAGCATAAAAACCAATTTTATCTTCGCCTGACACAAAAACCAGTTTTTCCAGATGTTTCGAAATAATCGGATGTTCAAAAAGATTCTGCATTTCGGCATACAAAAACGCATCACCGCGAATCATACTTTCTTCTAATCCTTTTCTGGAACGCGTCCATTGCTCGCGCATTGTTTTTCTGTAATTGGTTAATTCCAGAATTCCTTTGTCTTTTTTATATTTTGGCGGAATCGACTTTAATTCCTTATCCCCTTTAAGCGTTACCAAATCAGCCTTTCCTTCTTTGTTGATCACCAAACTTATGATGACATCATCCAGCACAACCTGCGTTTCTTTGGATAAAATATTCTGAATTTGCTTCGTTTCCATTGCCCACGTCAAACGAACAGGATCCGGATAACCGGCATTTCTTGCTAAATTTTCCAACGCCACACGAATTGCCAAAGCTTCACTCGCCTGCTTCATCGAACCAAATTCCTTACTTTCTTTTTTAAATTGTTGCAAGTATTCATAGCGTGACAAAATATCCTTGTCTGGTCCTGTTTTACTTAGTGGCACTAAACCGTAAACTCTTAAGTAATCCTGATCGCGTTTGTCTTTTACTTTTGCGGTAACTTCTCTAATTTTCAAATCACCGGTAATCGTGTCCGCATACAATCGGGCGCGTCGGTGTCCGTTTCCGTCCGTTACATATTTTGCAGCTTCATACAACATCTCCCATTTGGCTTTGCCTAATTTTTTATAAGCAGATACAAACCAGTTTTTATCGACCGCTCCATCTTTAAAATCTTGAAGATCGATAGAAGAGAATTTCGCCATTTCGCTTTCTAATTCTGAATTGGCGGCACTAAAACTTGCTGTTTTTGTATGTGCGTGAAACCACCAGATTCCTTCGTCTAAACCATTCCAGTTTAAATAATTACTGATGAACTTTTGCCATTGCGGCGCATAAATAGCAGCTTGAATTAATCTTTCTTCTGAAATTTTAGCTTTTTTAATGGCCTCGTTAAAGATTTCCTGCGTGTCCGAAGCCAGCGGGTAACATCTTTTTAGTAAATAACTAAACAATTTCTGTTTCGTTAATTCAGTGTAGCTCCACGAATAAATGTAACCTTTGTACAAACTTGCTTTTCCGAGTGCGGTAAGCATTTCGACAAAACGATTGGTGCCGAATATCTTTTGGAAACTCTGTACCAAATGGGTCACAGCTGTATTCGAGTCACCTCTTTTTACTTCAACATCCAGAAAAGTCTCGCGGATTTTTGTAATCATCGGAACTAAAAACGGAAATCTCTTGATGAGATCTTCACTTCCGAAATGTCTGTAATGTTTCGTTTCGCTTGTCAGGACAGAGATTCTTTCGCTTTCCAGAATACCTTCATACAATTCTCCTTCGATAATGGCATTTTGCTGAAACGCTTCACAATACAAATGAATTGGCGGTTTGTTGAAAGCAATATTCTTTTCTAATCCATTTAACTGTCTCCATCTGTAGAGATTCCATACTTTATTATTTTGTTCCGCTGTTAAATCCTGTAAATTAATTCTATTCAGGTAAACATCAAAAGAACGCTGATTCTGCCAGCCATTTCCATTATCTGAATTATAGTAATACTCGTCTTTTTTCGGTTTATATTCGAATTCTAAAACTGATTGCGGAAGATCTGCATACAAAGTGCTGCAAGCATCAATTAGGAAATCATTTTTTTCTTTGAATGAATATTTTAGCTGCAATGCATTTAAAATCTGCAAAATAGCATTGTCCCAATCGTAACCACGTTTATTTTGATGTGGCAGATAATCTTTAAAATAAAAAATATGTTTCTCCAGAAGATCCCCCCAATTATTTTTATCGTAACTACTAATCAGCGTCAGTAAAAACAAATCTTTCTCTGCTAATCCCGAATTCTCAAACCAACCTGACCAAACCTCGTACAGCGGATAATTTGTCGCTCTGATTTCGGGATCTTTTTCGTCTTTTAAGTTTTTAATATCTCTAAAAGTATTTCCCAGTAAAACAGTCGATTTGCTGTTGTCGTAGTTTTCGATTTCATATTCGTAATTTCTATTCTCTTCATACAATGCGTAAAGTTTAGAAATTTCCGTTTTTAGATCAGCCAATGATTTCGAAAAACCATATTGGTGTTCCTTAACCGATTTTGAATACAACGAATCTGCCTGCGGTTTTGGCAAGGCATAAGGCGAAACTTCATTTGGCGTATAAAAACCAAATCCGTTTTCGGCACTTAAAGTATTTTTCTTTTTTGAAGGTTCTAACTGCTCAATGAATTTGTTTTCTTTCTCGGTAATTTTTGGTCGAGCCGAATAAGCCGCTACCCAATCATTGACTTTATCCGTAAGCTTTGCATTTTTCTGCAACTGCAACATCAAATCTAAAACTGACATACGTTGTTCTAAATCGCCTTTTTCTAAAGTCGTTTCTACGAATGAAGTTATTTTTTGCTCTTCTTGTTTCAGTAGAATCGCAGTTAGGTTTTTCTTTAAATTAGAATTTTTACGTTTGAATAATTCCTGAAAAATTGCCAGTTCATCATCAGATAAGTTCAGATTGTTTAACGTACAAATTGCCGAGGCCACAAGAGATTCTCCTCTGTCTTTTAAAATTCGCAAAGCAAAATTTCGCTGGTATTGTGTTGGCTCGTTTTTAGCTTTTTCACCGGTACTTTTCAGACTGTAGAACGAATAACAATAATAATCTCCTAAAATTTCTCTGGTTAGTTTTTCTCTTAAGTTGATAGAAAAACCTTCAAAATGAGCTAAGATTTGCTCTAATCGTTCGGTATTGTCTCCCACTAAATTGATCGCCGCATAATAAAGCGCATCTTTTTCAAACTTCGTATTTAACCATGAAAACACTTTGCCTTCAAAAACCTTTTCTTTTATGGTTATGGTTTGAGCCAGATTATAAACCTTGTCAAAGAAATTTGGATATTCGGCGTTTTCAACATAATATCTCGAATGCGCGTTGGCATTTAAAAGTAAATTTAATCTTGGTATAGCAAATGCCAGAACTTGCAGATTTTCGTCGTCTAAAGCTTTAAAATACAACGGCATTTCGATATAAGGATCGTTTGTTTCTCCGGCAAATTTCAATGCCAGCGATTTCTTTTCGATTGATCCTTTTTCTAATAATTCATGCAGATAAGGAACGGTTTTTTCGACATCAAAAACACCCTGAACCCACAATGCCATATAAACTTCGTTGTTGTTCTTGCTTTGAATTCCAGCCGGAATCGTTTCCGGATTAGCAAAATAACCATAAGCCAGATTGATAATGTTTCGAACTGTAGTTTCTTTTTCAGAATCCCAGCCCAAACCTGTCCATGTATCGATTCCGCGAACAACAGATGAAAAACGGGTTAGTTTATTATCGATTATCACCTTTATCATATATTGCAGAGCACCAATACTGGTTTCGTCTAAGGCTTCCAGAACGGTCTGGCGCAATCCTTCCTGACGCTGAGCTGCCAACAATAGTTTTTCGACCAATTCCCAGCTTTCTTTTTTCTCACTGTTTAAAAGTGCTTTGATGATATTTCTGGAAACTTTGCCCCTTGGGTCTTTGTTGAAAATAATGTCTTCAAACAACTGAAACAGATTTTCTCTGTTCAAATCCAGTGCTGCCGACCAAATCATGAACTGATTCAAACTACCGGAAACCTCTGTATCATAACGAATTTGCTCCTCGATACTTAAATCATAGTGTACTGAATCTCTATCATGGTAATTGTAAATCTGAGGACCATTTAGCAGCGAACGCAAAAAGTTAACCTGATTTACCAGTAAATATTTTTTGTTATTGGGCGCTCTAAAAGAACGTCGCGTGTAACCACTCTGATACATTTTTTGGGGAAGTCTGCTCCAGGCTTCTTTTACGTAAACAGCATTTTCTTCGCCAAAAAAGTAAACCAAAAGTTCGTAGTAGTTTTTATCATCCCACAAATCTTCTTTTACCCATTTTTCGAATTCAGTGCTTTCTTTTGAACCTAACGAAATATACGTAGCCTGATAATTGTCTTTTAGTTTTAGAATTTCTAAACCAAATTCGGCTACTTCTTTTTTGAGCTTTGTTTTTAATAATAATTTCGAAACCAAATTGCTTTCTACAATTTCTTTGAGTTCTTTTTTAAATCTATTAATTGGATTTTCTATTACTTTACTTTTCAGAAGATCTTCTATCGTCATGCTTTTAGATTTTAGATTGTTGATTTTAGATTTTAGATTGTTTTTGCTGATAGGTTCCTATCGTTATGTTGTTTGAAATTATGAGTTATGAATTATAAGTTATGAGTTATAAACTTTGCTCATTTTTATTCTACCAGTAGCTTCCTGCTAAAAATGTAAGTCTGATAAAGGTGATGGGATTGTTTTGTGCTAAATCGATTTGATCGTCTAAAGATTCGAGTTGGTCGTCGCCATAAAAAACGGCGTACAGACCATCTTCAAAAGCTACAATGGCGTTTTCCTGCGCCGTAACGATATTAACTTTATTGTGATTGTAGATCGCACCGAAACCTACTTTTCCGGTATCGGTTAGAATTGGCAGGTAATTTTCTTTCGGAAGATGAATTTTGTCTTCATCCTCCCATTCAAATGAAGAAGCATGAAAGAGCTCAACCTGATGTTTTACGATTAATTCTAAAAAAGTTCGAACCGAAACAATTGATTCAGAAGTATCCAGGCTTATTACTTTTTCCTGCAATATAGGATGCTTTTTTCCTAATTGTTTGACAGAGATTGTGGTATTCATTTTTTTCTGGCTTTTATTTGGACTTGTAAAATAACAAATTATAAAATAAGATTATACTTAAGCAACTTATTTTAATGTTAAAAAATTAAGGCATTAAAATGAGCTTATAAAAGTAGTTTCCAGTTTCAAAAAAACATCTCATAAATTGGTATTCGAAAGGTTTGGGTTTTTATTCCGTACCCACTTTCCGGTATTTTTAAAAAATCACGGAAAGTGGGTATTGTGGGCGTTATCAAATAAGAATAAATTGTAGGAATTAAAAGTAATAACTTACAAATTATAATTATTATGAATTTTGATTTCGACTTTGATGAGCATGGAACGGGTAGTTGTTTTCATAAAAACAACTTAGACAATGACTTAGGACAATTTAAATCCTACGGAGCTTATAACGCAGCGTTATTGCGATTAGTAGATTTTGATGGAAAAACGCCTTTTGATTGGTACAGAAATAAAGAAAATGGCGAAATAATCTGGCTCGACGGACATGCCAAGATTGACAACTATGCAAATCTTGGACACATGTGGGGAAAAACATTTGCAAATGGTGACCGATTGTTGCTAAACGGAGACACCAAACTAATCACCTATAACGGAGAAATTCTGTACAATTTTAAGAAAAAAACACCTAAATTAGGCGGAGGATATGCATTTGCAGATGGAGGATTCAGTCAAAACCCTGGCGCCTTAATGAGAGGAGGAAGATATGTTACCTGGATTGATTTTGGAGGCGCATTATTCGCTCTGATTGCCATATTAGGTTTTGAAGTAAAAGGCAGTACTTCAAAAGGAAAAGGAACAAATGGAGGAAAACCGACAAAGGATGATAAAATGAATGATAAGATAACGGCTGTTGATCATAGTGTAAATGGAGGGAAAGAAGCTAAGTCATTATATGATAAAGCGATAAAGGAAATAGCTAATGATGGAAAATATCAAGAAGAATATGAACAAACTTTTAATAGTAAAACACAAATGTATAATTTCACTAGAAAAGATCAAATTAAGAAACCAAAATGAAAAAGAGTATCAAATTTTTATTGTTGTTTTTAATAATAACATGTGGCGCAATTATTATATATGTTTTTTCAATTAAAAAAGAAGAGCAACTTCATGATTTCAGATATTACGACCCTAAAACACATTTATTAAGTGTGTCTCAATTTGTAATTAGAAACAATGACAGTATTTTTCAAGGTAAATTTACTACGTACAACGAAAAAGGTACAAAAATAGCAGAAGCTAATTTTATCGAAGGTCACGTAGAAGGAAAATGCATTAACTACTTTGAAAATGGAAAAATAGAATCTATTCAGTATAAAAGAAAAGGAGATATTAAAGAAGAATCTTTTTGGTATTACCCTAATGGTATCGTAGAGAAATATGCTTTATACAATCCTTTAGGCGGACTTATTTTTACTGCTAAATACGATCAAAATGGTGAAATTGAATCATATAAAGGTTCTCCACAAATTGAAGTTTATCAGTATAAATTTGCTAATAAGAAAAAGTTTAACATCAAAAATGATCAATATCTTAAAGTGGGAGATATTTTAAAACATACTTATGTTTTAGGCAATATACCTTATACCAAAAGAAGCTTGAAAATAGAAAATTTAGCTATCCCTAATAATAAAGTTAAAAGAACTATTACTAAAAATTCAACAGTAGAAATCAATGTGGAAGAGGTTCTTGTAAAAAAAGGCGTAAATACAATTAGAACAATTGTTGAATATAAATTTAACGACAAAACTACACCAACGCTTACTGATACTATTTCTTTTAACGTCACTGTTAATTAGATGAAAGATTAAAATGAAAAATAAAAAAATACTAATTATAATTTCTATTGTAACTATTGTATTGTTAGCACTTTACTTTTATTTAAAAAATGAAAAAGTTTACACTTTAAATAAATATAGTCCAGAAGGAAAATTACTAGGAACAAATGAATATGTTATTAGAAATGGCGATACAATTTTTCATGGAAAATTTGTTAGCTATAATGAAAAGGGAATTAAAATTTCTGAAGGTAAATTTATTGATAATGAGCCAAATGGCAACTGCTTTTATTATTATGATAATGGTAAGTTGAAATCTGTTTTTTATAGAAAAAATAGTGAAATAAATTTAGAATGCACTTATTATGACCAAAATGGATTGAAAAACAAATATATAATGTGCGATAGCCTTGGCAAAACCGCTTTCATAATTAAATTCACTAACAAAGTAGTTAAAATGTATGATGGCTATTCAATTTGGCCAATTGGACAATATAAAATAGAAAATAAAAAACTCCGTGAAATTAAAGCTGGCACTCTAAAAATAGGTGATACTATTCGCTATAATTACCTAGTAGCAAATATTCCCTACGCCAAAAGAACTTTTAAAATAGAAACTGTTGGTGCTGATAATTCTAAAGTAAAAAGGATTATCAAAAGTAAATTACCAACAGAGATTATTGTTGAAGAGGTTTTAACGAAAAAAGGATTTAATAGAATTCAAATTGTAGCTCAATACCAATTTGAGGATAAAATAACACCAACACTAAATAAAATTGTCTCTTTTGATGTAAATGTAAATTGAAAAATAAATTAGAAATTACAAATTAGATCGAAAAAACCCAATGAAGAAGAAATACAAAATAATTTTGACAATAATCGCTGTTTATAGCGTTTGTGTAATACTACTAATTTTATCACTTATAAATAAAAAGCCTCCTGTTTTAAAAAGGTACATTCCAGAAACAAAAGATACACTTACAACAGAATTTGTAATACGAAACAATGATACTATTCCACATGGTAAATATATTGTTCATAATGAAAACGGAAATAAAACGGATGAAGGTAGCTTTGTTGATGGGCACATTAAAGGAAAAAGCATTCATTACTTTGATAATGAAATGATTGAATCTATATGCTATTATAAAAGTGTTAAAATAAAGGAAGAATGTACCTTTTATTATTTCAACGAAAAGACTATGAAATATTACATGTACAATGATTTAGGAGAACTTGAATTTATAATTTATTATGACAAATTTGGTAATGTAGAAAGTTATGAAGGTACTCCATTGCTAGAAATTTATCAATACAAAGTAGCAAATAAAGAAAAATTCAAAACAAAAATAGAACAACACTTAAAAGTTGGAGATACATTAAAATATGAATATTTAATAGCAAACATACCGAATGCCAAACGTACTTTTAAGATAAAAAATTTAGATGTAGACAACACAAAGGTCGATTTATCATTCCGAAAAACATCTCAAGTTGGTATTGAAGTAGAAGAAACCTTAACCCAAAAAGGAATCAATACAATACAAGCTACTGTAAAATATGAATTTAACGACAAAGAAAAAACAATCATTAATGATACGCTTTCTTTTCAGGTTACGGTTAATTAGTTTTAGTGTTTAGGATTCTTAGAAACTTAGATCCTTAGACACTTAGCCTCTTTAAAAACAACAAATAACATTTTTACGAAAGTAAGAAAAAGCATAAATTTGTTTTATACAACATTCTGATACGTACGCTACCAAAACTTGGTGGTATTTTACCAACTGGTATTTTTATAAAAGAATTTTAAATATCTTTGAATTATGAACACAGGAACAAAACGAAAACATATTGGCAGAAATATTAGCCGAATCAGAGAGCTTCGTGGTATGAAACAGGAAGCGCTTGCAGAAGCAATGGGCGTTAGTCAACAAACTGTTTCTATACTTGAAGGAAGTGATGAAATTGAAGAACAAAGACTTGCACAAATTGCAAGAGCTCTTGGCGTTAATGTAGAAGCCCTTGAAAACTTTACAGAAGAATCTGTCTTTAATTATTTCAATACCTTTTATGATAATAGTACGGCAGGAAATGGAATGTTTAGCAATCATCCTACTCATTGTACATTTAATCCTCTTGATAAGGTTGTCGAACTTTATGAACGTCTGGTTAAATCTGAAAAAGACAGAGCTGATGCTCTAGATAAACTATTGAAAGCAAAACAATAATTCTTGATCTAAGAATTTATTATATGAAAAATGCGCAAGCTTCTTGGTGAGGTTTGCGCATTTTTTTGGTTGATGTTTCCAAATTGATAGGAAGAATTTATTTACTTGACTAAATAATTCTAAATAAAGATTGGTTGATATCCTTATTATTAGTCAAGTACACTTAATATATAAAAAATAGATTTTGGTAAATCATTATAAGTTTTCAAAACAACATAATACCATTTATTTTCAGGAATATCAATTTCAAACAAATCATTATTTTTATGGCTTTTAATCACATCTTCAAATGTTTTATTCATAGTACCTTCATTGAACCATCCTAAATCACCTTTGTTAGCATTACTGTCCATATTATAAATTGCAACTAATTCTTCAAACGATTTTCCTTTTTTGTATAATTTGATAATTTCTCCTCTTTTTTTATTAATATCATTAATGGTTAATTTACTCCCATCCAAATAAATATAACTTATTCTCATTGAGATAATAGATTCAGTCTGTACTATTCTATCTCTATCTATCAAATCTTTTTCAAGAAATCTATTTTTATAATAATCAAGACTATCATTACTAATTTCTAAAGTTGTAATTTCTGCCTTTGGATTTAATTTTACAAAATTTTCAGCTTCTTCAAGAGAATTAATTTCTTTTAGATTTTGAGAAGAAACAGCAGTTAAATAAAAAAAGTTAAGCGCTAAGAGTAAGTATTTAAACATAATGTAATAATTATTTAAAAATAAAATGAGTATTTCAAAAAGAATAAGATTTTGGAATTTCAGTCTCTAAATGTTAATTATTTTTTTTGCGTAATAAAATTATAAATTTCAATGGTTAGGTTTTCTATTTCTTTATTTTTTTTAAATACTTCCCATGAAAAATTTTGATTAAATACAAGTTCACTTAGTTCTCGTTTATTAACTATTGTTCCAAAACTCCCATCTGATTTCACTTCATACAATGATTGATTGAGAATATATGATGATCTTAGTGTACCCATTTTATTTCTAACTTCCTCAAGAAATTGTCCAACATAATCTTTTAAAAAATTTGAAGAATTTACTTCAGACAAAGCTTGATCAATTTTTACTAAAATATCTGATTCATGAGATTTAGCTAATGTTTTATTACAGAGATCTTTTAGAATAACTTTCCACATATCATTTGTTATAAGATTTTCAATCTCTCTTATGTTCCATATAACTTTAGGAATAAAATTTTCCGTTTTAGATTTCTCTAAAGCAATTAATTTTTTGCCTTTTTTAGTTTTCTTATTTGATGCATCTGAATCTGCCAGAAGAAAAATTCTATTACTTAGTGCTAAAGCTTTTATATCTTTTAAAATATCTTCCTCATGTTCTTTTTCCGCTTTTTCATCAAAAATATAGTGATCAATATTAGATCCCGCATACTCAAAAAAAGCAAAATCTATATCTTCCTTTATATTTAAATATTCCTTCTTATCATTTTTAAAAATGTATTCTGTATATGATTTCAAGAATGCTTTAATATAATTCCTATCCGAAATTCCTTCTACCCAAATACTACAATTAGCCATAAAAACAGAAGAATTATTTACACCTAAATCTTTAAGAATTCTATTATCTCCCCTATTTACATTCTTTATTAAAAATTGTTTATCATTTAAATCATTACTTTTAGAAGAAAAGGAATAAATAGATACATTTTCTTTTTCAATAGTTAAATCTAAAAAATGATTGGAATGTGTTGTAATAATATAGTTTAATTTTTTCTTTTTTAAATCTTTATTACTTGTAATTTGCTCTAAAAACAATCTTTGCATTCCAGGATGAAGATTAAGTTCTGGTTCATCAATAAATATAAATGAAGTATCTTCTGCCATAAAAATTTTATACATTAAAATTATTAATGCTTGAATTCCGTCACCTAATTCATACAATGAACGAGTTTCTTTTTCTCCATCTATATGAACACTAATGATTTCTAAATTATTGTTTCCTTTAAGACTTTCGTCTTTGTCAAACTCAGCAACAATATCAATCTTTTTTCCATCAAAAAAGTTTAAGCGAATGAAATCTTCAAATTGATCAAACTTATTCCTTATCTCTCTTCTAGAATTTCTTGTATTTAAAATTTCTTTATAGAGATGAAGCCCAGTAAAAACCTCAACATTTTTTCCCTTTAAATCGTAATAATAATCGAGAGTATCTAAATAAATATCTTCCTCAATTTTAGAATGTTTTTCAATTTTAAAATTAAATAAAGAATGAGCAGTCCGTAACGTTGGAATAAAATATCGCTTTACATTAAAAACTTTCAAAAATGATTCATCAATATCTCTAAAAATACTTAAATATAAATTTGTTATTCCTGCAAAAGCAATGTTCTCAAGTTTTATTTTATTTTGATTTATAATTGATAAAAAATCGTGAAGTGCATCTTCTTCGAGTATATTTAATACATTTTTCTTTAATCTCTCTGCTTTATCTTGATCTGGAGTACCTCCAGTAGCATAAATTGTTGTAAGAGCTATTTGTTCAAGTGACTTAATTGAAGTATTAATTGTTTTGTTTACATCAGTAATAGCTTCATTGTATTTATTTACAAGAATTCTAAGAGTATTTAAATCTTTTACTGCATTAAATTTTCCATAACTCATTAAATTTCGGATAAATCTACTTTTACCACTATTATTAGCTCCTACAATAATATTTATCTCGTTAAAATTTGGTAGAAAAGTCAACGATTCCATTTTGTCATTTAAAAAATAATCATCAAACCTATCACTTATTGGAAGAATTAAATCATAACCTTTTTTCATATAGCTAATATTATTTTATCAAATTCCTAAAAAACAAATCCAATTCCTCACTAATTTTCTTTCCACTTCCCAACTTACTTGCATTCTCCTGATTAAATTGTATAGTTTCCAATAAAAAATCAGTAATTAAAGTTTCTTTTGGGTGCAAATATTTTTCGTCTTTATTGGCTTTTATTTGTTGTAATTCCAGTATTTTTTCTTGTATGTTTTGTGGTGCGATTGGCAATAAATCAGCAAAAGCAACAGGCGGAAAAGTATTTGTTTCTATAATCCATTTTCCGGCTAAAGCGGTGCGCAGGGCGTAGAAATAACTTTTTAGTTTTACTTCTTCCATTTCGCATACTTCTATAAAATTTTTAGTCGTTCCCAAATAGTGATGCAAAACCGCTATTGGCGAAAAACATTTCAGAGCTATCTCACGCATTTGTTTTGCAAAATCGGCATCTTCAAAATATACCACAGGCGAAAACAACCATTCAATCAAAGGTGCGTTAGATTTTGCTAATAATTTTATGGTTTTCCGTAAGTCCCACCCGGAACCGTCAAGATCGTCTTGGGTCATGAATTCTATTACGTCTGGTTTTTCCCAAAGCGACAAATAGTAATCCAATTTGTGTTTGTATATAAAACGTATATCGTAATCGCTGTCCGGAGAAGCAAATCCCCAGGCACGACTTCCTGATTCTACCGCAAAAAGTATGGTTACGTTATGCGTTTGTTCTATTTCTTTTAATTTTTGGAGTATTTTTTCTTTCATGATTTTTTCAAATATAGATAAACAAAAAGCCTTTAAACCCAGTAATTATACCTGATTTAAAAGCCACCTAATCTTTTTTTTTAATCTCGCAAAGGCACTAAGTCGCAAAGTTTACTTCATGCTGTTTTAAGCCTTACCCTTTGTTCCTCTGCACCTTTGCTCCTTTGAACCTAAATAGCAAAAAACGCTCTAGCATTCTTCGTTGTCTGCTCTGCTACTTTGTCTAGAGAAATTCCTTTAAACTGTGCGACAGTTCCGGCAACGTAAGGCAGATAAGCGGGTTCGCAACGGCGTTCGTGGTATTTCTTCAAAAGGCTGTTCGGAACATTTTTAGGAAGCATAAAAGGCGCATCGGTTTCGATCATCATGCTCTCCAGCGGAACGTATTGCAAGACTTCTTTTAAATGCTCAAAACGTCTGGTGTCTGAAATTGCTCCGGTAAAACCCAGCAATAATCCGTTATCGAGATAGGTTTTGGCTTCCTGCAAACTTCCTGTAAAACAATGCACGACTGCTTTTGGCAATTGCGGTAAATACTCTTTTGTAATGCTCAGAAACCTTGTAAAAGCAGCTCTCTCATGCAAAAACAACGGTTTCTGAACTTCGATTGCCAATTCTAATTGGGCTTTGTAGCAGGTTTCCTGTACGTTTCTGGGCGAAAAATCACGATCAAAATCAAGTCCGCACTCACCTACTGAAACGACTTGTTTCTGTTTTAATAAGTCTCGGAGCTTTGCAATACTTTGCGCATCAAAACTCTTAGCATCATGCGGATGAATTCCCGCTGTAGCGTACAACACGCCCGGATATTCTCTCGCCATTCTAGCCGAAGCTTCACTATTTTTTACGCTTGTGCCCGTTAGTATCATTTGCGCTACGTCGGCATCTAATGCATTTTGTACGACATCGTCTATGTCGTCATGGAATTGTTTATTGGTTAAATTAATTCCAATATCTATGTATGTGTTCATTTTTTCTTTTTTATAGGTACAAAGGCTCAAAGAGGCAAAGGTTCAGAGGTTTTCCTCTTTGGAGTCTTTTTTTTTAGGCTCTAAGGCTCTGAGCTGCATAGGCTCAAAGGTTTCTCTTTGGAGTCTTTGTACAATTTTATTGTTTTTATTTTATTTTTTGTTGCCAACAAGGCTCAGAGTTACAACGCTTTTATGTCCTTTGAACCTTTGTTACTCTGAACCTTTGAACCTTTGCTTAAAAATCCCCATAATACACCTGGAAGCAAGGTAATTTTAGTTCATTTCGCCATGTATCGACAACTTGGTTTCTATCGTCTAAAACAAATTCTACGAAGTATTTATCTTTTATAGATTCGTTGTAGATTTCTGTTTTTATGATCGAATCTTTTCGGCTATCGCTTGTTTTACGCATGATCAGAGCATCATATTCGATTTCGTGTTTTTGAAGGAATCTCAATGTTGGTTCTTTGTATCGGTCTTCACGCCCTGAAACCAACAATATTTGATATCCCAACTTTTTGTAATTCCTCAAAACATTCGCCACCGGATTGTTCAGCTCGTCTTCATCGCATTTACTCGCATCAAACGGATTTCTCCCGTTCATTAAAGCCAATGTTCCGTCAAGATCACAAATAATCGCTTTTGGAAGCTCTGGGTTTTGAGCGCAGTATTCTAATTTTTTGTTCACTTTTTTGATAGGTTTAAAATCGAACTTCTCTTTTGTTTTTTGCAATTGGTGGTACATGTTTTCAATCACTTTTTTTGGCACTTTTCGTTCTCTTTTTTCGTTTCGAATAAAAAGTTCCTCCAGCGGAAGTTCAAAAACTTTGAATTCAATATTTGCCATTTCAGCAAAATCGTTGATCGGCTGTTTGATATATTCTAACTTAGCATTACAAGTATCCATGATCACATTCCAACCATTTGAAAGTAACGTTTTGATTTGTCCGTTTACGATTTTCGAAATCATACTTTCTGCTGCCGGATCCATTACTTCCTGAAATTGCGAGAACCTGATTTCATCACGGCTTATTCGCATCGTATTAGATTCTGTTCTCACTTTCCACTCGGCAAAAGTACTTTTCCCCGATGCCGGGCATCCTACTAATATGGTTAATGTTGGTGTCTTTTTCATTTTTATAATCGTATTATAATCTTGGATCTAATGTTTTTTCTATTTCTTCGTTATTGATTCTTTTTAAAAGAAGTAAACGCATTAAATAGTTTTCTTCTTCTAAATCTTTATACGGAATCTGAAGCATCTTCTGATTGATTTCCCAACCGTTTATCGATTGTTCTACTTTTTTCTTTACGTTTCTTTTTTCTAAATAATGATCGAAATCCTGATGAAAATTTACGCCATAAATCATCGTCAAATAATTGTTATTTCTGACTTTAAAACAAGGAGGCAAATTTTTAATATAATTCTCCTTTGGCTTAATCATGATTCCTTCCTCGTTTGCTTCTGTCAATTTTTCGAAAAAAGAATAAATTCCCTTTAGCTTTTCTTCTTTGTTCTGAGCGGTAATTTCAACATTTAAAAATGCATCATCATTTACCAATTCATACGTCAAATTACTGTTTGGCAAAACTTCTTCGCCCGATGTGTTCACTATTTTTAAAATTGTAAACGGTTTAAAATGTATTTCGGCTTCGTTACCAAAAGTGTTGATTTGTTTTTTAAACACCTTTAATGATTCTTCCTGTTTTGCTATATCCGGAATTTTCACCGTTCGCAAAGCTTCGTACTGACGGATAATGTGTGGTTTGTGCTTGCTGCTAAACTCTTTTCTGCTGAGTGACTTTTTATCTGAAATATATGTTGTAAACAATTCAGAGCTTTTCACACTTTCTAACTTCTCCAACAAACCCGAAGCTTGCAAGTATTCATTATGCGTTTTTAAAGCATCGTGATATCCTGTAAATTCCTTCTCGATCAAACCTGCACCCAAAACTTTCCAGGGCAATAATTCTGAGGCGATGATAAGAGTTTCGAAATCCGGAAAAGTAATCAGCATTTTGGCATATAACTCCTTCAAACTGTTTATCGCTTTTTCTACATCGATATGATCCATCTTAAAACCATTTCTGGAAATAAAATACGTTTCATCAAGGTTTCGTTTTAGGTAAATGGTGCAATATGAACCCATGTATTTTTTTTGAACCACAAATTCAGATACTCCTTTTTCTAAATAATAATGAATCGCTTCATCAATGCTTTCTATTTCATTTTTACTCTTGCTTTTTGGAGCGGGTGAAATGGTTGGCGAAAAATCGTTTATCTTATTCTTGCAAAACCACTCTATTCTATTTCTTACTTTAAAATCTAACATCTTTTACTTTTTTTGAATGATTACTGCACTTGTTGGGTAAACTCCTTTTACGCAATCTCCTACTCCATAAAATGATTTAGGATTTGGGAAAATTTCGTTAATCAAGGCTACAAATTCTGCGTTTGAAAGTTCAAAATCATGATCGTCATGTCTAAACTCCTCTGTCATTTCATAATTTACATTAAAGTCTTTATCCGGCGTGGTTACAAATAATCTGCTGAACTTCGTGTTATCTCTAATCCAGATCAAAAGTGACTTGGCTTCTTCAAAAGAATTATGTTCAATAACTTCACTTAAGATAATCTGACCTTCAAAATTTTTTAGTTCTTCAACCTTTTCTATCCAAACCAAATTATCTGCTTTTTCCAATGCCTGAATTTTTTCTGCAATCGGTCTAAAATCTACCTCATCATAAGCGAAATATTCCTGTTTGAATCCTCTTTTGTGCAATAATTTAAAGTACTGCAATTCACCACAACCAAAATCTAATACTTTCTCATCAAAATCGATTTTACGGCAAATAAATTCTTTTCTCGATTGGTGGGTATCTGTAAAAACAAACTGAACATCATTATTGAAATAAGCTTCTAATTGCGGTTTAAACTTCTCAAACTGATTAGGAGAACGCATAATTCTTTTTATAAAAAGATAAAATACGAAATACGGAATCCCTTTTAGATTGGTAAACATCGTAATGTGCTTTTGTATAAAGTAATCGTCGATGTAGGTGTAAACCGCATAACGATTAGTAAAATGCGTAAACAAAGCCACCAATGAGAATTTCTGCATCGCTTCTCTTACCGTTGCACCTTTAATCTTTAATCCAAAATTGTTGCCTATCTTATGGTTTAATGTAATACCATCTATGTATTTTGACAAAAGATAACGCTCATTTTTGTACCAGCCTGAATCGATAAAAAAAGTAGCAATTTCGATGGTACATTTTTCAGTATCAATTTCGTTATAATTTTTATCCAGCCATGAAATTACAGTTTCTTCTAAAACCGAATTCTCTTTGTACAAATGATTAAAAAATTCGGTTGCGATGTTCAAAGCCAATAACGGACTGCAATAACTCTGAAAATCGATCTGATTTCCTTCTTCCGGTAAATAACTGTGTTTACCGTCTAAAAAAACGCAGTGATATTCATTCGCAGAAACTGCGTTTCCAATTACGGTTCCGTCTTTTAACTCTTTCAAATAAAGCCCCTGATCCGTATTTGGATTTTTGTAAAGTATATCTAAAAAGTATTTATTGTCTGATTTAAGTTGTATAATCATGGTGCTTATTTTTGTTTGACAAATATAGATTTGTCACTACGCAGTAATTTTGCGCAGTTAAATTTAATTTTTATTCTTCTTCTTTATTAAACGGTTTTTCGAACTTCGGACGGATCATTTTCCAAATAATTGGTGCATAATCCCTGTTATCCATCATGGCAAATAATACTCCTGAATATTGACAAGTCAAAAAGTACAAAGCGGTTTCTTTTCGCGATTCCAAAATTTTAAAATCGGTTTTACATTGCGCTTCGATTTCCGAATATTGATTTTCTAAATCGGTTTTTGTTTGTTTCACCCAAGTAAAAAATTCATCAGGAACACGTTCCAGAATTTCTTCCATTGGCTGGTTTGTTTTCAAAAATTCCCAGATATTCACATTAGAAACTTGCGTAATGATTCGGTGTAGGCGAAGGTATTCTTCAAACTTAATTTTTACCCGAAAATTATTTGCATACTTTATGATAAAACCTTCTTTGTTGTCTGTATCCATTTCTTTTAAAAGCTGAATATCTTTTACACCATCGTATTTTTCAACAACCGGAAAACCAATATTTTCTAACGGAAATTCTGCTCCTGATTGAATATCAACAATAGCCAGTAAAACCAATTCTTCTGCCACACCATAATCTAAAACAATTCGGTTTTCCGGATAAATAATTTCAAACAAATAGGTTTTTCTTTTATCTAAAAGTGACCAGGTATCTTTGTATTTTCCATGCAACATTTCGTTCGCCTTATCCGACTGATCGCTAGAAAACGAACCTCTGCTCGCCATAAAGGGAACATTCTCTATCCAGTACAAAATCCCCAAAGAACCATCCATTTTATCATACACCTCAAAAGAGGTCTCAGGAAGCACCTGATTTTCCATTTCTCCTAAATTAAAAAACTTAGGAAAAGGTCTGGCAACCACATTGTAATTTCCATCTAAAATAAGACCTCGACATGCTAAAGTAACCTCGTTCCAAATTCGCTCAAATTGAGCATTTTGTGTATAGTTATAGATGTACAAATCATGCTCAGGATGTTTGTTTACCCGAACATAATTCTTTGCAATCATTTCTTTTAATAATATTGTATTCATGAGTTATTTTTTTTTTAAAATTGGCAGGTAATTTTCGCGCAAAGGCGCAGAGTCGCAAAATTTATCTGTCGAATCAATACACGGTTTGTCGTGAAATGAGACAAAATGATAAAAGAAATAATTTCAATCCTTATAATTTGTGGCTAAAAAAAACTTTGCGCCTCTGCGCCTTTGCGCGAAATTAAATCTACCAAACTTTGCGAAGACGCACTGCTGTGCGTCTCTACGATTAAATCATTGAAAAATCATTGTGTTTCAATCTTTGCGTAGACGCACTGCTGTGCGTCTCTACGGTAAACCATTGAAAAATCATTGGGGTACATGTCAATAACAAATATTTGTGAAGACGCACTGCTGTGCGTCTCTACATCAAACCTTTGTACCTTTGCACCTCAGAACCTCAGCACCTTAAAATTAATCAATTAACAATTGTGTTACCGCTGCTGCGTTCATTGCCCATTTTGCATTGTAAACCTCATCGGCATTTTCATCCTCGATGATGGTTAAACCTTGCGCTTCGGCTTTTAATTGCAACAAACTTCCGATGTTTAATTTAGAACTCAATTTTGCCATTAAAGCCTGAACTCCTTTAAAATCCAAACCTTGTACAACCTGACCTCCAAATGTCATTTCTAACCAAACGATTTCTCTTTTGGCTACATCCAACACACCAAAAACCAATCCTTTCGCAACGCTTTGCGTAATACGAACCTGATGATCTACACATGATGGATCGTAAGCAACACCGATTTTCTCCGAAATTTTCATCGGATATTTACTGTTCATCCAACCTACAACAAGATTTGGCGTAATACTTCCTCCGCTAAAAGCATTGCAGGTAAAAGTCACAAATTTTGCATTGGCTCTCTCTAATTTATCAATGTTAATGTTGATGTACTCCGCTGTTCCCACTTTAGCAGGAATGCTTCGGATATCACCACTATGATTACATCCTGTAGTTTCTAATCGGCTAAAAGAGCAGATATCTACACGATCCTCGTAGGCAATATGGCAGCTCAAATCCATATCAAGATGCTGTGCCGGCATATCTTTTCCCCATTGCATAAACAAGCGTACTTCGTTTCCTTCAACTGGGAAACAGGTTCCCATTAACGCAACTGGTAAGTCCTGAACGTTATCGCTTCTATCTCCAATCGAAACTGGCATATTAAACAATTGCGAATCAATATACATCGTTTTGTTTTTGTTTACGACCGCAGCAAATCGTTTTTTCATTGCTACAATGCACAATTCTTCAATCTGATTTTTCATCACTTGCAATTGTACATCGTCGTATAAATTCAATAATGCATTTGGCGCAATTCTTTTGTTGGTTCCACCCAAAGGCTTAACACTTCGCTGTATGTTTTTATCGAAATAATTATCTGCATACATGTTTAATGTAAAAACAAGTCTAGCCGGAACTTTATCGATAATTTCCGTAAAATGTGCCACCGTTTCGTCTGCACCAAACCAAAGCATATTCGAGAATAAAGATCGCGCAAACAATCCCGGACGTTGTTTTAACAAGGCAAACGTTTTCTCCGCATCGAATTTTAATCGTGCTGTACTTACTTTGCTCTCCCAAACATCATAAACCTGATTGTAAAACACATCCATAAAAAAAGCTAATTTTTCAAACCCTTTTCTTTTGCTGTATTCTGCCAAACGCAATGCTCGGATAAAACGAATCCACATTCCGCGTTTTGGATGCATGATTTCGCACATAGCTTCTACATCCATATCTAAATCGTTCAACCAATTCGCTACCATTAAACATTCTTTTCTTGAATATTTAAGTTTCAAATCGTTTGCAGTCGATACTTTACCTTGTCCAGTTGTATTCAAAAATCCATACTGCGCATTTTTTGCTGTTCTGTTGATAATCGTTTTTGGCTCAATAATTTGCAACATTCCTGTTTTCTTGAACCATAAATAACGTAAGATATCTGTTGGCGTTTTAAAATATTGTGAAGCACTTTCGGCTTTACCTTCCGTCACTAAAACGTCGATCACTAACATCAATGTTTCTTTGATGGCGATTGTTGCTTTAGGTAATGGTAAATATTGTAATGCTAATTTCAAGCTATCTGCCTGTGTAGCGTCTAAAGCTGTTTTCGATTGCAATAATGATTTATAAAAATCATCTACATCAGCATCTGTCCACAAATCAAGTACTTTCAACTTACTTCCCTGACCGTAATTTTCGATCGCACCAAATTCAAACGGAGTTCCGCAAAACGGACATCCATTGTAGCGTTCTAATGGAAAAGTATTGTCTGGAATGGTATGTCCACATGCCAAAGCTGTTCCGCCTTTTATGTTTAAAGCGTTCCAAAAATAAGTCACGATATGATCGACAACAGATTCTCCTGTTGGGATATTCCACCCTTTTACTAAAGGTGCCCAGTTTTTATCTGTTCCTAAAACGTCTCTTAAAACTTCTAAAACTTCAACCTTATATGTTGGGTTTATATTGTTTAAGGCATGCAATAAGGATTCAGAAAATGTAAATCCGAGTTTTGCAACATTGGCTGCTAAAACCGATGTTGTTTTTGATATATTTTTATTGTCATTCGCAACGAATACTGTTGGAACATAAATTGCGTTTTGACGCAAACTGATTTTTAACAATGCTTTTGTTTTCATTTTTTTAATTTTTAAAATTTAGATAATGGTGTTTCTGGTTCTACCTAAAAGATTTTGAAGTAAGAAACACTTGACCTGAAATTTGAGTGTAATGGATAAACTGATTCAAAGTGACGGTTTGGTGGGTTTCCCCAGAAGTAAGTTTATCTTGACCCTCGGTTTTTATGAATGATGATTTTAAAACTTGCCGGACTCGAACCGGAGTTACCAATTGTCTGAAGTAAGTTTTAATTGACCATTTATAGTAAAGCAGGTGGGATTCGAACCCACGACCTGGACATTAAAAGTGTAAGAAGTAAGTTTTGATTGACCTCTAACTGGTAATTTCAAAACTACCTGCTCTATCCGCTGAGCTACTGCTTCGTTTGAAATTGCATGAACCGGTAATGGTGTAAGTGTGTACGTGGAAAGTTTCAGAAGTAACTTAAACTTGACCTTGTTAATGCAATTTTTTATTTCAATGAACTTGTTTTTATTTCTTGAGCAAAGATTTCGATAGTACTACGCAATTATTTTGCGCAGTTGAAAAAGAATTTTATATTTGAGTAAAAAAGATATGAATCTTAAGGAAATATTTAGCGAATTACTACTAAAAATTGGTTTCGACAGTAGCGATATTGAAAAAAAATGGCTGGATTTAGAAAAGGCATATTCCAAAAAATCAAGGCATTACCATAACCTAACGCACATTTCGTCCATGATTGAGAGCTTTACTGCTTATCACGCGCAACTAAAATTTCCTGACGAAATATTATTTTCTATTTTTTATCACGATTATATCTATGTAAGTTCTAAAAAAGACAATGAACTCAAAAGTGCCGAATCTGCTTTGGCTGTTTTACCTGCTCAAACTACTGTAAACCGACAGTTAATCTTTGATGCGATCTGTGCCACGCAACAACATCAGCACAATGCAAATGAAGATATCAACTGGATGATTGATTTTGATTTGAAGATTCTCGCCAGTGATTGGAATGCATATCAAATGTATGCTGAACAAATTCGCAAAGAATACCGCATCTATCCTGATTTCCTATACAAACCCGGAAGAGCAAAAGCATTGAAACATTTTTTGGAGAATGATTCTATTTTTCAAACGAATGAATTTAGGGATTTGTATGAAGAGAAAGCCAGATTCAATATTGAAAAGGAAATTTTGTTATTGACGTCGTAAAACGGCAAAATGTGTACAAACAAATGTTATGTAATGTAGAGACGCACTGCTGTGCGTCTACGCAACGAATCACACAATGAATTATACAACGATTACATAATGTTAGACGCACAGCATAAATGATTTTTTCTCATTTTGTACCATTTCGAATTCACGCCCAGCATGTCATTTCGACGAAAGGAGAAATCTTCGCGAGAAACTCTACAATGCTTGGACCTTAGTTGCGGAGCTACTTACGAAGATTTCTCCTTTCGTCGAAATGACAAAATACAGGTGATTGATCATCATAAAAAACGAAACGCGTGAGGGATAGAGGCGATATCCTTTTGTGAAGTGGAACGGAACAAAAGATAAAGCCGAAAGCCCGACCCAGAGGGACACGCCCAAAAACAAAAACTATGTCACAAAACAAAAATGCCTTAATTAGATACAAAACCATTGACAAATGTCTACAAAATAAATACAGACAATGGACTTTGGAAGATCTTATCGAATGTTGTTCTGATGCGTTGTTTGAATATGAAGGTCGTGAAAACCGAATTAGCAAACGTACTATTCAGATGGATATTCAGTTGATGCGCAGTGAAAAACTGGGTTACAATGCACCAATTGTCGTCTACGATAAAAAATATTACAAGTATGATGATGATGAATTTTCGATTACGGATATTCCGCTCAACGAAACAGATATGAATGTATTGACGGAAACAGTTTCAATGTTAAAACAATTCAAGGACTTTTCACTGTTTAATGATGTTTCGGATATTTTGCAACGTCTGGAAGATAAAATCTATGCCGAGAAATCACATACGAAACCGGTCATTTATCTGGATAAAAATGAAGGTTTGAAGGGGCTTCATTATTTAGACGAAGTATATCAGGCTATTATCAAGAAAATTGTTTTGCTGATAACGTATAAATCGTTTAAATCGAAAGAGGAAACCAAATTTCATTTTCACCCTTTTATTCTGAAGGAGTTCAACAACAGATGGTTTGTGATTGGGAAGAAAAAAGGCAGCGCACCAATTACTAATTTGGCATTGGACAGGATTATTGGTATTGATTACGATTTTAACCTGACGTATCTGGAAGAAGATTTTGATGCTGAACAATTTTATAAAAACGTAATTGGAGTTACGGTAAACACGGGATTAGCTCCCCGAAAAATCGAACTTTGGATTGATGCCATAAATGCACCTTATGTATTAACGAAACCTTTGCACCAAACACAACGACTTATTAAGGAGAATGAGGATAAAAGTATTATTGTTCATTTGCTTATTTCACCCAACTACGAAATGGAGCGTATTCTGCTTGGTTTTGGTGACGGAATTGAAGTTATTAAACCTGAAAATTTGAGAAACAGGATGAAAAAGATCCTTCAAAAGGCATTAAACAAGTATGACGAGTAAATTTTATTCGCATAAAAACACTTAATTTTTTAAATATACACTAATTAAAAGAGGGATTAAAAATTGAAACCATTTTTTAGAAGCTAAAATTTGTGCGAATCTCAAAAAAGAATAGTATATTTCAAATGCAAAACAACCCATAAATCACTCTGTTTCAGAGATATTTTTTTATTAACCAAAAATTTATCAAAAAATTATATGCATGCATAGTATTTTTTGTTTATATTTGAAATCGATATAGTTAGATATGAAAGATAAAACGATAGATTATATTTTAAGAGCGACCTGGCAAGCTGTATCAAGAATGTATAACGAAGAAGCTGCGAAATACGACGCTACAATGGCTACCGGATTTGCTCTTTTAAGTATTGACAAAGAAGATGGAACTCCGTCGACAGCCTTAGGGCCAAGAATGGGTATGGAAGCGACAAGCTTAACCAGAACACTGAAATCTATGGAAGACAAAGGTTTGATTGTTCGCAAGAAAAACCCAACTGATGGGCGAGGTGTTTTGATTTACCTGACCGAGTTTGGAAAAGAAAAAAGGGAATTGTCTAAGAATACGGTTTTGAAATTTAATGAATCTGTTAGAAAACACGTTTCTGATGAAAAACTAAATCATTTTATTGAGGTTTCTGAAATCATCAATGAACTGATTCACGACAAATCTATTTTTAACCCTACTGAAGAAAAAGGAAAAGAATAACTTTTATATAACGTACAAAAGTTGTTTTTACCGATAATAAACTGAATATTAACTATGTATAAAATTGCTTCACAATGGCAATGAATACTTAACCGATATAAATAAAATTAACAAATATGAAACGCACAATTAAAAAAGTTGCTGTAATTGGATCCGGAATTATGGGTTCAGGAATAGCTTGTCATTTTGCCAATATTGGTGTTGAAGTTTTATTGCTTGACATCGTACCTCGTGAGTTGACAGAAGCTGAAACTAAAAAAGGATTAACACTTGAAAGTAAAGCTGTTCGCAACCGAGTGGTAAATGAGCACTTGGCGAATTCATTAAAATCAAAGCCCTCTCCTATTTACAGTCAGAAATTCGCAAACCGAATCACGACTGGAAATACAACTGACGACATGGCAAAAATTGCTAATGTAGATTGGATTATTGAAGTTGTTGTGGAGCGTTTGGATATTAAAAAATTAGTATTCGAACAAATTGAAAAATTCCGTAAGCCGGGAACGCTTGTGACTTCTAACACGTCTGGTATTCCGATTCATTTTATGAGTGAAGGAAGAAGCGAAGATTTTCAACAACACTTCTGCGGAACACACTTTTTTAACCCTGCGCGTTATTTAAAATTATTTGAAATTATTCCTGGTCCTAAAACTTCAACTGAAGTATTGGATTTCTTAAACGAATACGGATCTAAATTTTTAGGAAAAACTTCGGTTGTTGCTAAAGATACTCCTGCGTTTATTGGAAACAGAATTGGTATTTACGGTATTCAGAGTTTATTCCACTTGGTAAAAGAAATGGGATTAACGATTGAAGAGGTAGATAAATTAACAGGACCGGTTATCGGACGTCCAAAATCGGCTACTTTCCGTACGGTTGATGTAGTTGGTTTAGATACTTTGGTACACGTTGCTAACGGTATTTATGAAAACTGCCCTACTGACGAACAGCACGAATTGTTTAAACTTCCTGATTTTATTTCTAAAATGATGGAGAACAATTGGCTGGGAAGTAAAACCGGACAAGGTTTTTACAAAAAAGTAGATAAAGATATTCTTACTCTTGATCTTGACACACTAGAATATCGTGCTGCTAAAAAAGCAAGTTTCGCTACTCTTGAGCTTACTAAAACGATCGATAAACCTATCAACCGTTTTAAAGTTTTAGTTAAAGGAAAAGATAAAGCCGGAGAATTTTACCGTAAGAGTTTCGCTGGAATGTTTGCTTATGTATCAAACAGAATTCCTGAGATCTCAGACGAATTATATAAAATTGATGATGCCATGAAGGCTGGTTTTGGATGGGAAAATGGTCCATTCGAAATTTGGGATGCTATTGGTGTTGCCAACGGAATAGAAATCATGAAAGCTGAAGGTCTTGAGCCTGCTGCATGGGTAAACGAAATGCTGGCTTCGGGAAGCGATAGTTTCTATTCTGTAAAAGAAGGTGCTACGTTTTTCTACAACATTCCAACAAAATCACAAACTAAAGTTCCTGGTCAAGATTCTTTCATCATTCTAAACAACATTCGCGAAAGCAAAAAAGTTTGGAGCAACAGTGGTGCTATTATTCAAGATTTAGGAGATGGAATTTTGAACTTAGAATTCCAATCTAAAATGAATACTATTGGTGGTGATGTACTTCAAGCAATCAATAAAGCAATTGACTTGGCAGAAAAAGAACACCAAGGTTTAGTGATCGGAAATCAGGCGGCTAATTTTTCTGTTGGAGCAAACATCGGAATGATTTTTATGATGGCAGTTGAGCAGGAATATGATGAGCTTAATATGGCGATCAAAATGTTCCAGGACACCATGATGCGCGTTCGTTACTCTGGAATTCCAGTTGTTGTAGCACCACACGGAATGACTTTTGGTGGTGGATGCGAAATGAGCTTACACGCTGATAAAGTGGTTGCTGCTGCTGAAACTTACATGGGATTAGTTGAATTTGGTGTTGGTGTACTTCCTGGTGGTGGTGGATCTAAAGAAATGGCTTTAAGAGCATCTGATTTATTCCGCAAAAATGATGTGGAGTTAAACGTACTTCAAGAGTATTTCTTAACAATTGCGATGGCTAAAGTTTCGACTTCTGGTTACGAAGCTTTTGATACAGGACTTCTTCAGCATGGTAAAGATATTATCGTGGTAAACAAAGACCGTCAGATCGCGGAAGCTAAAAAACATGCATTGCTTATGGCAGAAGCAGGTTACACGCAACCAATAAGAAGAACTGATGTGAAAGTTTTAGGAAAACAGGCTCTTGGGATGTTCTTAGTAGGAACGGATCAAATGGAAGCTGGTAAATACATTTCTGAACACGACAAAAAAATCGCTAACAAACTGGCTTATGTAATGGCTGGTGGTGATTTATCTGAAGCGACTTTAGTATCTGAACAATATTTACTTGATATCGAACGTGAAGCGTTTTTATCTCTTTGTACTGAAAGAAAAACTTTAGAGAGAATTCAATATATGTTAACTAAAGGGAAACCTTTGAGAAACTAAAAGCCCCCTAACCCCCAAAGGGGGAAAATGGAGACTTACTAAAATATTAATTTAAAATCCTATTTACCCCTAATAGGAATTCCCCCTTCGGGGGTTAGGGGGCCAAATATGAAAACAGCATATATAGTAAAAGCATATAGAACAGCGGTAGGAAAAGCACCAAAAGGAGTTTTTAGATTTAAAAGACCTGATGAATTAGCTGCAGAGACCATTCAGTTTATGATGGACGAATTGCCTGATTTTGACAAAAAACGTATTGATGACGTAATGGTTGGAAACGCGATGCCGGAAGCAGAACAAGGACTTAACGTTGGACGTTTGATCTCTTTGATGGGATTAAAAGTAGAAGATGTTCCTGGTGTTACCGTAAACCGTTATTGCGCATCTGGTTTGGAAACTATCGGAATGGCGACGGCTAAAATTCAGTCAGGAATGGCAGATTGCATTATCGCAGGTGGTGCAGAAAGTATGAGTTTTATTCCAATGGGAGGTTACAAACCTACTCCGGATTATAAAGTTGCTGCTGCAGGTCACGAAGATTACTACTGGGGAATGGGTTTAACGGCTGAGGCAGTTGCAAACCAATATAAAATCTCTAGAGAAGATCAGGATGAGTTTGCTTACAACTCTCACATGAAAGCTTTGAAAGCACAGGCTGAAGGTAAATTCGACAAACAAATTGTTCCCATTACTGTAGACCAGACTTTCATCAATGAAAATGGTAAAAAAGAAACTAAATCGTATGTGGTAAAACAAGACGAAGGCCCAAGAGCCGGAACTTCTGTTGCTGCTTTATCGGGATTAAAACCTGTATTTGCTGCTAACGGAAGTGTTACTGCCGGAAACTCTTCTCAAATGAGTGATGGTGCTGCTTTTGTTTTAATCATGAGCGAGGATATGGTAAAAGAATTAAATCTTGAGCCAATTGCAAGACTGGTAAACTTTGCTTCTTCTGGTGTTGAACCAAGAATTATGGGTATTGGTCCGGTAAAAGCAATTCCAAAAGCCTTAAAACAAGCAGGACTTGATTTAAAAGATATTGACTTAGTGGAATTAAACGAGGCATTTGCTTCTCAGTCATTAGCGGTAATTCGCGAATTAGGTTTAAATCCTGATATCGTAAACGTAAATGGTGGAGCAATCGCTTTAGGACACCCTCTAGGATGTACAGGTGCTAAACTTTCTGTTCAGCTCTTCGACGAAATGAAACGCAGAGGAAGCAAATACGGAATTGTAAGTATGTGTGTTGGAACCGGACAAGGTTCTGCGGGGATTTACGAGGTATTGTAAGCCCCCTAACCCCCTGAAGGGGGAACTAATAAGAACAAAAAACAATAAGAAAATAGTCTAACAATTTACACCCTACTTACCCCTAGTAGGAATTCCCCCTTTGGGGGTTAGGGGGATGATATGAGCGACAAAACAAGAGGAGGTCAATTCCTGGTTAAAGAAACAAAGTGTGAAGATATCTTTACACCAGAAGATTTTTCAGAAGAGCAATTAATGATGCGTGACTCTGTAAAAGAGTTCGTTGACAAAGAATTATGGGCACATAAAGATCGTTTCGAGAAGAAAGATTATGCTTATACAGAATCGTCTATGCGTAAAGCTGGTGAACTTGGACTTCTAGGAGTTGCGGTTCCTGAGGAATACGGTGGATTAGGAATGGGATTTGTTTCTACTATGTTGGTTTGTGACTACATTTCAGGAGCTACGGGATCGTTCTCTACTGCTTTTGGTGCACATACCGGAATTGGAACTATGCCAATTACACTTTACGGAAGTGAAGAACAAAAGAAGAAATATGTTCCTAAATTGGCTTCTGGTGAATGGTTTGGTGCTTATTGCTTAACTGAACCAGGTGCAGGATCTGACGCTAACTCAGGAAAAACAAAAGCTGTTTTATCTGAAGACGGAAAATACTACTCTATTACAGGTCAAAAAATGTGGATTTCGAATGCAGGTTTCTGTAGTGTGTTCATCGTTTTTGCCCGTATTGGTGATGATAAAAATATTACAGGTTTCATCGTAGAAAATGATCCGTCTAACGGAATTTCTATGAATGAGGAAGAACACAAACTAGGTATTCGTGCTTCGTCTACTCGTCAGGTTTTCTTCAACGATACAAAAGTTCCTGTTGAAAACATGTTATCTGAAAGAGGAAACGGTTTTAAAATTGCAATGAATGCTTTGAATGTTGGTCGTATTAAATTGGCTGCTGCTTGTTTAGACGCACAACGTAGAGTAACTTCTAATGCTGTAAAATATGCTAACGAAAGAATTCAGTTTAACACTGCAATTTCAAGTTTTGGAGCGATTCGTTCTAAGTTAGCTGAAATGGCAACTAATGCTTATGCTGGCGAAAGTGCTTCATACAGAGCTGCAAAAGATATCGAAGACAGAATTGCTGCTCGTGAGGCTGAAGGAACAAGTCATCAGGAAGCAGAATTGAAAGGGGTTGAAGAATATGCTATCGAATGTTCTATTTTGAAAGTAGCAGTTTCTGAAGACGTTCAATCTTGTGCTGACGAAGGAATTCAGATTTTTGGCGGAATGGGATTCTCTGAAGATACTCCAATGGAAAGTGCCTGGAGAGATGCCCGTATCGCAAGAATTTATGAAGGAACAAACGAAATTAACAGAATGCTTTCTGTTGGTATGTTGATCAAAAAGGCAATGAAAGGTCATGTTGATTTGTTAGGACCAGCTATGAAAGTTTCTGAAGAATTAATGGGAATTCCATCTTTTGATACGCCTGATTTCTCTGAATTATTTGCAGAAGAAAAAGGAATCATTACAAATCTTAAAAAAGTATTCTTAATGGTTGCCGGAAGCGCTGTTCAAAAATACGGACCGGATTTAGATGCTCACCAACAATTGTTAATGGCTGCATCTGATATCTTGATCGAAATTTACATGGCAGAAAGTACTATTTTGAGAACTGAAAAACTAGCCAAAAGTAAAGGTGAAGATAAAGTAAAAGAACAAATTGCAATGGCACAATTATACTTGTACAAAGCAGTTGATATTATAAACTCAAAAGGAAAAGAAGGAATTATTTCTTTTGCTGAAGGTGATGAACAACGTATGATGTTAATGGGATTAAAACGTTTTACAAAATACACAAACAATCCAAATGTTGTAGCCTTAAGAGAGGTTATTACATCTAAATTAGTTGCAGAAAACGATTACTGCTTCTAATCCAAAAATAGTTTTTAGCTTTTAATTTGTTTAAACCCGCACTTTTCCGAAACTGTGCGGGTTTTTCTTTTTAGACGCTTGTTCTGATAAAACGTAAAAGAAAACAGACACGATTTCACAATTCTTTATTAAAATTGATAATATGATACAGAATCAATAGTTAATTTTAAAATCTAATGTTTTATATTTAGCTTTTCAAAAAACTAAAAGCTTAAAAATGAAATCAATTAACCTTATTGCACTACTTTTATTTTGCACTTGTACGACTTACACTTTTGCACAAAAAAGTAAAAAAATGGACATTATCGCTTACTACACAGGCGACAGCAAATTAATCGACGAATACGAAGTCAACAAACTAAATCAAATTATCTTTAGTTTCTCTCATTTAAAAGATGGAAAACTAAGCATCGACTCTCCTAAGGATTCTCTTACTATTAAACATTTAGTTTCTTTAAAAGCAAAAAATCCGCAATTAAAAATTATCCTTTCGCTTGGCGGATGGGGAGGCTGTGAACCTTGCTCTGCTGCATTTTCAACAGCTGACGGAAGATTGACTTTCGCAAAATCAGTTAAGGAATTGAGTGATTATTTTAAAGTAGACGGTTTAGATTTAGATTGGGAATATCCTGCAATTGAAGGTCTTCCTGGACATTTGTTTCAACCAGCAGACAAATCTAACTTTACAGAACTTGTAAAAATCTTACGTTCAACGTTAGGAAAAAAATACGAATTGAGCTTTGCAGCCGGAGGTTTCCAAAAATATCTGGATGAATCGATTGACTGGAAAACTGTAGCTCCTTTAGTAAATCGCATCAACATTATGAGTTATGATTTAGTAAACGGATATTCTACTGTTACAGGTCACCACACACCATTGTATAGCACAAATGATAAAGAGGAATCAACAGATAAAGCGGTAACGTTTTTACTTAAACAAGGCGTTCCTGCTGAAAAATTAATTATCGGCGGTGCATTTTATTCCAGAACATGGAAAAATGTAGCAAATATCAATAATGGATTGTATCAGTCTGGTGAACATATAGAAGGTGTTAATTTTAAAGACTTTGCTGCAACGTATACAGAAGCTAACGGATGGAAATATTTCTATGATAAAAAAGCACAAGCTCCGTATTGGTACAATGAAAAAACAAAAACATTTGCAACTTCAGATGATTTAACTTCCATAAAAGCTAAAGCGGAATATGTAAAAGCTAAAAAATTGGGTGGAATTATGTTCTGGGAACTTACTCTTGACAAACCAACTGACGGAATGGTAAAAGCAATTTACGACGTAAAAACAGCTAAATAATATAACGTCAAATTATAAAAAACGGGAACTATCTTAAAAAAGACAGTTCCCATTTTTGTTTGTTATAATTTTTTAATCCTTTTTTGGTTCAGGAGCTCTAATATGCCCAGTATACGATATTGGAACACGATTGTTGCTATTTATCGAAAGTGTCGTTCCTCCGTCATAAAAGACAGCAAAAAACAGATTGTAAACATCATCCTTCCCTTTTACTGTAGCTTTGATCGAATACGATTTATTATTTTTCTCTACTTTTATATTTTCCGGCTTTCCTTCAAACTTAATTCCGCCATCACCACCATAAGGCACATAAAAAGCACGTCCAAAAAAAGGTAAATCGCACTTTACAATTTCCGGACTCAAGGACAAATAATGTCTATTATAATCTAAATAGATCATTCTGCCACTTTGCGGCATTACATACTCAGCATCAAAAACAAAATTACCTGAATCTACTAAAGCTTCGGTTTCTTTTTGTTTTTGAAGTTCTTTTGCTGCTTTTAACTCCTTTTTCGTTTTTTCCTGAGAAAAACACGAAATAGTAATAAGCAAACAGAACACTACTAAAATTGATACTTTATCTTTCATAAATACATTTTAACAGAGTTACAATATTATAATCCGAACGAAAAGTTGATCTATTTTCTGGTAAAACGCATCGTAGCAATATCTCCAGAAATAAGGTTCAGTGTTTTACCATCCTCTGTAATAGCATAAGTATCTGCTTTTTGTAAGGTACTCATAAAAACCTGTTCTCCCTGACCATCTCCACACATCATTTTTGTCATCATCATCGGTTGAGTAAGGTCAACTTTATTACCATCTACAGTAAATTGACCACTAAACGAGTTACAACTACTATTCCCAGAAACTCTATTTTCTTTTAAGTCAAAAGTAATTACTGGTTTTTTATTTGGGTACAAACCATCAAATGCAATTCTTGGTCCGGTTACATAATTTAGTTCCCATGTTCCGGCAAGTGTCGCTGCCGAAGCTTCTTTTTTACACTTAAAAACATTGCACGAAACCATTACTGCGCCTAGCAAAAATATCGCTATTATACTCTTTTTCATAATTTTACAGTTTTAAATTAAACAGAATTAATTACACATTTTTTTAATTCCTGCGTAATTTTCCCATACTAAGTTACGTAATATTCTCTGTGTTGGTGTATAAAATCGAATCAAATCACAGGAGAATAGTTTTGCTTTTTTTTAACTTTTGCTCTCCGTGATATCGGTGTTTTTATGTTAAATTTACTTAACAATAAATTTAAAAGTCTTTAAGATGAAAAAAGTAATAGTTTCTTTCGCTATAATTACAGCCTTAATCATTGGCTGTAAGACCAATACAAAATCAGGTGATGCAAAAAACCTAACCGTTTCTCTAGAACCAAAAAGTAACAGTTCTGTACTGGGAACTGCAACATTTACGGAGAAAGATGGTAAAGTAACGTTCATTGCAAAAATGGCTGGTTTAACTCCCGGAGTACACGCTATTCACATTCACGAAAAATCAGATTGCAGTTCTGCTGACGGAAGTTCTGCAGGCGGACACTGGAATCCAACCTTCAAAAAACATGGTAAATGGGGAGTTGCTGAATACCACAAAGGTGATATTGGTAACTTTATTGCAGACGCAAAAGGCAATGGAACCATTACACTAACGACTAACGAATGGTGTATTGGCTGTGAGGATGAAACAAAAAATATCTTAGGAAAAGGATTAATTGTTCATCAGGGAACAGATGATTTTACTACTCAGCCTACAGGAGATGCAGGAGGAAGAGTCGCTTGTGCAGGAATAATCAAATAAAAAACACAATAACCACTATTTTTTCTAAAAACTAGTGGTTATTTCATTTAAAAAATAATCTTAACACAAGAAAAAGATATCTTTGCACCCTCAAATTCAAATTAATGATTAACCCGTCGGCATCCGGTTGGATAGATAAATTTTTTAGTGACCAAAAACTTTCAGAAGCAATTCCTTTTGAAAGTACGGACTCCTTTTACTTTAAAGTTAGAGAGACTGGCTTTATCTATGGTCATATTATTGACATCGATTCACAAATTCCAATTACTATAAAAGGCTGGTTTAAAACCGAAATTTCCAAAGTTGCCTTATTAAATACTTTATACGGCGTTTTTTGTTTAGAGAAAAGAAGCTCTGAACCTAGAAATTTTATTACGGAGGTTTTGAAATTTTACAAAGAAATGAATCCGGAAGGTTTTAGTTTGTTTAAAATTTTATTACCAAAAGAAGCTCCTTCTCTGGCCTTAGAAAATATAATTGACCAACGCGTTCAAACGAATGACAGCATTGTCAGTAAAAACTTTTCGCATTTGGTAACCAATGCATTATTGTTTATTGATGTTTTAGCTTTTAGACAATATTTGGTTCATGGCGAAATTCCGGAAAAGTACCTGAAACGAATTGAAGAAACAGTACTTGGTATTGTAGCACTTGCTTTAAAAACAAAAACAGTAAAATCACAGCATGATGATTTATTAATTAAACTTTTTGAAGCTTCTATACGCTATTCTAAATTTTCAAAAGTTACTGTTGATACGTTAGAAACTTTGCAATTGGATTATTTTAATAATAAATTAGAACAATATTATCTGATCGACATGGCCGGAATGGCTTTATGGAGCGACGGTGTTGTAGAAAATGAGGAAGCTTATTTTTTATACTCTTTAGGATCAATGATGAATGTTTCTGATGATTTTGTTACTAAAAGTATAGATACGACCAATACTTTTATTACGACGCACAAAAAGAAAATCCCATACTTTAATTATTCAAATCCTGTAAAGCATTTTTACGACCAAATGACACACAGCGTTGTTAAATTGATTGTAAGAAACAAAAACAGATTAATTAAGGAAATTATTCAGAGTAAAGAATTAATGGTTTTATTAGCTTACTCTACAACAAGAGATTTGGATGCTAAAGAAAAGAAAAAAGTAAAAAAACAACTTTTGGATATCTGTAAAACGATTCCATCACTTACCATATTTTTACTTCCGGGCGGTAGTTTATTGTTGCCTATTCTGATTAAGTTTATTCCAACTTTATTACCATCGGCGTTCAATGAAAATCTGGACGATAACGAATAAAAAAAAATCGCCTTTCGGCGATTTTTTTTATTTATAGTTTTATAGATTACAAATCTAATTGATACACTGCATCCAGTTCATCATTAGAGCTAATGGTTACATTAAGATCAGTAACAAAACCGGAATTCAATCCGTATACCCAACCGTGTAACATTAAGCCCTGACCGTTTTTCCATGCACCTTGTACGATAGAAGTTTTAGCCAGATTGTAAACTTGTTCTTTAGCGTTTATTTCTACAAATGCATTAAAACGTTCTGTTTCATCTTCAATTGAATTAAGATATTTATCGTGAAGACGGTATTCATCTTTAATATGACGAATCCAGTTATCGATGATACCAACTGATTGATTTCCCATTGCTGCTTTCACACCACCACATCCATAATGTCCGCAAACAATAACATGTTTTACCTTTAATACGTTTACTGCATAATCCAGAACACTCAACATATTCATATCAGAGTGCACAACCATATTAGCAATATTACGGTGCACAAAAACTTCTCCTGGTTTTGCTCCAATAATTTCATTTGCAGGAACACGGCTATCAGAACATCCAATCCATAATAATGGTGGTGTTTGTCCTTTGGCTAAATCTGCGAAATAATTAGGATCCTTTGCTAATGATTGCTCAACCCACTTTTTGTTGTTTTCTAATATTTGTTTATAAAACTCTTTCATTCTTTGTTGTTTTTTTTAGATAGATTTTACGTTTTGACAAAACATTTCAAAACATAAGTTTCTCGTAAAGTTACCTAAATTTTAATATAATTCGCAAGACGTAAATCTTATATTTTTTGTTTATTCGAAATCTTCTTTGTTTATTTCCCTTTGCACCAATTCTCTTTTTGCCACATCATAGTAATGTTCAATCTTTACATGATTACTGCCTTCAGGAGAGTTTTCTAATTCGTATGCGTCTTTAAAACCTTTTAGTTTTACCTTGATATTATCATCGACAGCGCGGGTTTCTTTAAACTCACGAATCAAATCAAGAACATCATGAGCGATATATTCTGTATCCTCTGCATTGATAATAACTTTTGAATTTTCAGGAATCTCGCCTAATGTAGTTTTAATAGCTGCTTTGTTCAAAAATGAAACTTCTTGAGCCAAATCAATATGAATAACGTCTCCATCTTCATATTCTTCCTTTTTAAAACTGTAAGCTCGTTTTAAATTTCCTCTCAAAACAAAAATAACACTGATAATAATACCCAAAGCAACTCCTTTAAGTAAATCTGTTGCCACAACAAACACTAACGTAGCGATAAAAGGTATAAATTGATATTTTCCTTTTAGCCAAAAATGAATGAAGGTTGCGGGTTTTGCTAATTTATAACCAACCAAAATCAGTACTGTAGCTAAAGTTGCTAATGGAATTCTGTTTAATAAAGTTGGAATACTAAGTACACTTACCAATAAAAGAACACCATGTATAATGGCTGACATTTTAGATTTAGCACCTGCATTATTATTTGCTGATGATCTCACCACTACAGATGTCATTGGTAAACCACCTAAAAGTGAACTCACAATATTACCAAGCCCTTGCGCTTTAAGTTCTACATTAGTATCGGTATATCTTTTTTGTACATCCATTCTATCAGAGGCTTCAATACATAACAAAGTTTCTATAGAAGCAACTATCGCAATTGTGATACCCACAACCCAGACTTTTGGATTGGTAACGGCAGCAAAATTTGGTGTAATAATAATAGATTTAAATTCCTCAAAAGATTGCGGAACCGGCAAAGAAACCAAATGATCTTTTACTATTGCCAACGGGCTTTCTGTTCTGATGAAAAATTCATTTAAAACAATTCCGGCAGCAACAGCAACAAGTGCTCCCGGTACTAATTTTAAATTCTTTAAAAACCCTATTTTCTCCCATGAAATTAAAATGGCGAATGAAACTAAGGAAATTACAACAGCGCCTAAGTTGATATGATTCACTACATCGAAGAGAAAAGAAAAAGAATTACTTCCATCCTTTTGAAGAAAAGCCTGATCTCCTTCAAAATCAGCATCGTAACCAAAAGCATGTGGAAGCTGTTTTAAAATGATAATAATTCCAATACCTGCTAGCATTCCTTCGATAACATTGGTAGGGAAATAATTCGAAATACTTCCGGCTTTTAAAAACCCTAACCCTAATTGTATAGCTCCAGCAATAAAAACAGACATTAAAAACACATCAAAAGCGCCCAAATCGGTAATAGCTGTTAAAATAATAGCCGTTAAACCCGCGGCAGGACCGGAAACACTAATATGCGACTGACTTAAGTAACCTACTACGATACCGCCAATAACACCTGCAATAATTCCTGAAAACAATGGAGCTCCTGAGGCCAATGCAATACCTAAACATAGTGGAAGCGCCACTAAAAAAACGACTAAACCTGATGCAAAATCAGATTTAAGGTTGGCAAAAAGATTAATTTTTTTTGTCATAATTCAATACTAAAATTTGATAAATAAAGGGGAACCATGCTTACAATAAACATAGTTTTTTTTAACAATCGGAAGTATTATGACAAGTTGGGCGGCGGAGCAAATATAGTTGCGGAAATGGAATCTAATTTCACAGTATTTTGTGACACTATAGTTTCTTTTTTAATACAAACAGGCATTACAATTTCATGTTGAAATATTGCAGGATAAACAGCAGCTTTAAGTTCTTTATGCGAATGCTCTTCTTCAGCAAAACTAAAGAACACAGACGTATCATTACTTTCCTTCATTACCGTTACAATCGTCGGTGTAGACAGAAAAGCAATAAATATAAATAACAATATACGAGCGACCTGTTTCATTGTAGCAAAAATAGCGTTAAAGCAATAAATTCAATGCGCGAATGCAAAAATTTTTATCAAATTTAACAAACATAAAAAAAGCAGAATGTCAGCTGGCTGACATTCTGCTTTTTTTTAATATAATCAGTGTTTTATAGTTCCTCTTCTAACCATGCATTCATCATCCAGATGGTTTTTTCCTGTTCAGCAATAAAGTCGCTCATCATAGAATTTGTTCCCTCATCTCCAGCGTCTCCGGCTTTAGTCAAAATACCTCTTTCAATTTTTAATAAATCAGATAAAGAATGTACTATTAACTGAACTGCTTTCTCATCGTTAGATATATTTTTTCCAACAGTTAATTTATTATTTGAAATATAATCTTCAAAAGTATGTAATGGAGTTCCTCCTATTGTTAATACTCTTTCTGCAATCATATCTATTTTTAATTGTGAATCTGTATAAAGCTCTTCAAATTTAACGTGCAAATCAAAAAATCGTTTCCCACGAATGTTCCAGTGAATCCCTCTTAAATTTTGATAATATACTTGAAAATTGGACAACAAAATGTTCAATTCTTTAACTAACAACTCTGACTCTTTTACAGGTAATCCTAAAATATTTGTTTTCATTATAATTGTATTTTACAGTATGTTACTACAAATTTAAAATAAATTGGTCGAAAATATTATAAATAAAAATTATATTTTGTTATTTTTGCATCAAAAAATACTATCAAAATGACGATCACTCAATTACAATATGTGTTAGCTGTTGCAGAACATAAAAATTTCACACTTGCTGCTGAAAAATGTTTTGTAACCCAGCCTACCTTAAGTATGCAAATTCAAAAAATTGAAGAAGAACTTAATATTTTAATTTTTGACAGAACTAAAAAACCTATTCAGCTTACAGAAATTGGTCAGAAAATTGTAAATCAGGCTAAAAATATAGTTAACGAAGCAGATCGAATTAAAGATATTGTGGAGCAGCAAAAAGGTTTTATTGGCGGAGAATTTCGTTTAGGAATTATCCCTACGATTATGCCAACGCTTCTACCGATGTTTTTAAATAATTTTATAAAAAAATATCCAAAAGTAAAACTCTTGATAGAGGAACTTAATACAGATGAAATCATTTTAAAACTTAAAAACGGACATCTTGATGCTGCAATTGCAGCTACTCCGCTTGAAGATGAAAAGATTAAGGAGATTGTTTTGTATTTTGAGCCTTTTGTTGCTTACATCCCGGAACATCATTCTAGCTTTCAAAAAGAAGAAATCGAAGTTTCTGATTTAAACATTAATGAAATTTTATTATTACAGGATGGACATTGTTTTAGAGACGGAATTTTAAATTTATGCAAACATGGTTCTGATGCTGATCAGAATAATTTTCAGATTCAAAGCGGAAGTTTTGAAACGCTGATTAAATTGGCTGATGAAGGTTTAGGCACAACATTATTACCGTATTTACATACGCTTGATTTAAAAGATGCTGATAAATTAAAATTACGCAACTTCAAGGAACCTAAACCTGCTCGTGAAGTAAGTTTAATTTTCCCTAAAAGCGAATTAAAAATGCATATTATCGATGCACTTCGATCGACAATCGCCGGAGTGGTAAAAGGAGCAATCGTTTTCCAGAATGTTCAAATCATTAGTCCGCTACAAAAGAAATAATACTAAAAAAGGAGCCAAAATTTGGCTCCTTTTTTTATACTTTGATGAGTAGTAGACTTTGCTCTAATTCTGGTTTTTCGATAATGAAATTCAATAACCATTCCTGCAACTGTTCCATTTCGTATGGTAACAGCGTTTTGATAGCTTTCTCTAATTCTTTACAGAAAAGTATCGGGTCGAAACTAACTCTTTCAAGTATTGATTTCGTGTAATCAAACATCATTTTTGACATAATAAAATAAGATAATGGGGGTTCTTAATTTTTTAAACTCAGACCAAATTTAATCAAATACTTCAAATAAATTCAACATTTAACTTATTATTTTATAAATCCTATCTACGAATACGTTTTCTTAATATATATAGATCAATGTAGACTTATTCTAAATAACTCATTTTTAAGCCTTTTTAAAAGCTCTAAACATTTCTCTTTTCCCCGGAGGTCCTGCTAATTTTTCTACGACAAATCCTACTTCTATCATACTTCTTTTAACAACTCCTCTGGCTGCATAGGTAACTAATACTCCATTTGGTCTTAAACTTTTATACATTTTCTCAAATATTTCGGTGCTCCACAACTCAGGTTGCACTCGAAATCCGAAGGCATCAAAGTAAATCAAATCAAAAATCTCAAAATCGTTTATTTCATGAAAAAATTGTTTTCTTTTGGTTAACGAAAAATCAGCGCTAATCTGTACTTTTTCGTTCCATTCGCATTCGTGCATTTCTGCAAAAACATCTTTATAGGTGATAGCTTCCAATTCGTCAACGTAATTCATTTCCAGAACTTCTTTAGCATCAACCGGGTAGGCTTCTACTCCAACGTAATCTATCTTTTGTTGTTTTTGTGTTGCTTCTAAAAAAGTAATAAAAGCATTCAGTCCTGTTCCAAAACCAATTTCCAGAATAGTCACCGGCTTCGCTTCAAACAACGAAAGTCCGTTCATTATAAATACATGTTTTGCTTCCTGAATTGCTCCATGTTTAGAATGGTAGGATTCATTCCATTCTGTCAAATGAATTGTTGTTGAGCCATCTAACGTTTTAATAATCTCTCTTTCCACTATTTACAATTTTGTAATGCCATTTTATTGATTTTTAGCCTTCTTTGTTAATCAAATTTAGTCAAAACAAATGCGTAAAGCCTTAAAAAACGAGACAATTTTCATAAATTCTTTATAAAACTATCTTAATTTTTTAAGTTTATTATAAGATAAATAAATCGCAATTAAATACGGTAATTAATGCACTTTTACTAAGTAAATTAGAGATTTTTATCTAATTTTGTATTCAGTAAAAAATCTATTTAATACCAAAATCATTACCGTATTTTTACTATAGGAATGAAATTACATAAAAAACCATTTTATTATGAGTACAACTCAAACAAGCAAAATTGAAATCAGAAAAGCTACTTCATCAAAAATAAGTGGAGTTGACTTTCAAAACTTAAGCTTTGGTGCTGTTTTTACAGACCATTTATTCGAATGTGATTTTAAAAATGGAGAATGGCAAACTCCTGTCATTAAACCTTATGCTCCAATTCTGATGGATCCTTCTTCAAAAGTATTCCATTACGGACAAGCTATTTTCGAAGGAATGAAAGCTTATAAAGATGACAATAATGATGTTTGGTTGTTTAGACCAGACGAAAACTTCAAGCGTTTTAATAACTCAGCTACACGTATGGCAATGCCGGAAGTTCCTGAAGCTATTTTTATGGATGGTTTGAATGAGTTACTAAAAATTGATCAGGAATGGATTCAAAAAGGGAACGGAAGCAGTATGTACATTCGTCCTTTTATGATTGCTACCGGTGCAGGTGTTGTTGCTAATCCTTCTGACGAATATAAATTCATGATTTTATTATCTCCTGCACAATCGTATTATGCAGGCGAAGTAAAAGTAATTATCGCTGAACACTACAGCCGTGCTGCAAATGGCGGAATTGGTGCTGCAAAAGCAGCAGGAAATTATGCTGCACAATTTTACCCAACTAACTTGGCCAACAAAGATGGTTTCCAACAAGTTATCTGGACTGATGATGCTACACATACAAAATTAGAGGAAGCAGGTACAATGAACGTTTTCTTTAGAATCAACGATACATTATTGACTGCTCCGGTAAGCGAAAGAATTTTAGATGGTATTACCAGAAAAAGTTTAATTGCTATGGCTGAAAAAGAAGGATTGAATGTAGATGTTCGTCCGGTAATCGTTTCAGAATTGGTTGAAGCTGCTAAAAACGGATCGTTAAAAGAAATTTTTGGAGCAGGAACTGCTGCTGTAATTAGTGTAATTAAAGGTTTCTCTTATCAGGATGTTTATTATGAAATGGCTCCTGCTGAAGATTCTTATGCAGCTCTTTTAAAAGAAAAACTAACAAGTCTTCAAAACAAACTTTCAGAAGATACTTTTGGATGGACGGTTAAGGTTCAATAATCAAAAGAAACTAAAATAAATACAAGCCCGACGTTTTGAGATTCTCTTACGTCGGGCTTCTTTTATATATTTGTTTTTCAAATTCAACCTGAAATGATTGATAATGCTATTTTAAAGAATGTTGCTAAACATATTTCGCTAGACCAGGATGAAACAGCTTATTTCCTTTCCATTTTAAAGCAAAAGAAATATCCTAAAAAAAGTAATATTTTAAAAGAAGGAGAAATTTGCCACACTATAAATTTTGTTCAGTCAGGCACTTTAAGAGCATTTTACAGAGATACTGAAGGAAAAGAATCTACTATTATGTTTGCTATTTCTGATTGGTGGATCACGGATATGTCCTGCTTCATTAGCCAGCAACCTGCCATGTTAAATATTGAAACAATCGAAGAAAGCACTATTTTTCATCTTCAAAAAGAAGATTTAGATGAATTGTATATAAAAATTCCAAAGTTCGAACGCTTTTTCAGAGTTATCATGCAAAACGCGTATATTAGAGAACAGCTCAGAGTGATTCAAAATTTATCACTATCAGCAGAACAGCGTTACCATATTTTCTTAAACAAATATCCACAAGTTGCGCAACAAGTCACACAAAAACAAATAGCTTCTTATCTGGGAATTACACCAGAATTTTTGAGCATGATTCGATCCAATAAAAACAAATAGCAATTTCTTAAACTACATTATTTTTTTAGCACTACATCTTTACGTGCTTTGTAAAAAACAGACAGATATGCTTATACTTATTGCAGGACCTTATCGAGGAGGTACAAATGATGATCCCGAATTAATAAAACAAAATCTGGAAAGATTAGAAGCCGTAGCGCTGCCATTATTCCGAATGGGACATTTACCCCTAATTGGCGAATGGGTGGCACTGCCTCTGGTACACTTAGCCGGTTCAAAACAGATTGGCGATGCAGCCTGGGATGAAATACAATATCCGGTTGCACATCGGCTTCTGGAAAAATGCGATGCTGTACTTCGACTTGAAGGCGCTTCAAAAGGAGCTGACAACGATGTTAGAATTGCTAAAGAAAGAGGGCTAAAAATCTATTACAACATAGAAGACATTCCAAAAGCGGATTAATAAAATCAAAAAATCCCTAAGTAAGTATAAAACTTTTAGGGATTTTGTTTTTAAAGCAATTTTGAAAAATCAGGTTTAAAATAATTGGGACCTTTCATCACTTTTCCGTCTTCGCGATAAATTGGCTGACCATCTTCTCCTAATTTACTCATATTACTGCGTTGTATTTCATCGAAAACAGCTTCTATTTTGTCCTGTAATCCGTGTTCTATAATGGTACCGCACAAAATGTACATCATATCTCCCAATGCATCAGCTATTTCAATTAAATCATTTTTCTGAACGGCGTCCAGATATTCTTCATTCTCTTCTTTCATTAAATTATAACGAAGATATTTTTTTGCTTCTCCCAAATCGGCAATAGGTGTTTCGCTATGTCCAATCTTAAAAGCAGTGTGAAATTCCTTTACAGCGTCTATTTGTTTTTTCATGATTTTATTTCGTTAAATGCAGTACCAAATTAGCAACTAATCGTATACAATTCTCTAAATTTGTCAAAAAAAAATTTAATTATGTTTAGTCAGGGACAATTAATATTCGCACTTTGTTTTTTTGTAGCATTTGTAATCGTTATGATCATCGCTTATAGAAAAGATTTAGCGTTGCACAAAATATTTTACAAGGGGAATTACAAAGTTTTAATTGGTTTTCTGCTATTTATAGCGATACTATTCGTAATCAAAGTATTTTTTAAAAGGTAATTCGGCAAAATTTCCTTATATTTAAAATCTAGTTGAATACTGAACCTCAAAAGCAGGATTTAAGAAGATCGTTTTATTGATACGTTTTTCGACCAAAAAATAATTAAAAAGTAACGTTATTATTCATTTGCTTATCGCAAGACTGCCGATAAATTTATAACTTTACGACACCAAACAACCAGCCCAATGAAGATTTTAAAATACCTATTCCTATTAGCATTATTAAGCTTAGTTTCCCTCACCGTTTTTGTTGCTACTCAAAAAGGCGATTTTTCTATAGAGAGAAGCAAAGTGATTAATTCACCAAGAGCTACTGTTTTTAATTATGTTAATGACTTTAGGAATTTTGAAGATTTTGAATCCTGGTCGATTGAAGATCCTATGATCAAAATGACTTACCCAAACAATACGATTGGAAATGGCGCTTCTTACTCGTGGGAAGGTACAGAAGGAAATGGGCAAGCTACTACAATCGATACAAAAGAAGGAGAAAGCATTCATCAAAAAATGAATTTTGATGGAACTGAAGCTGATGTAAACTGGATTTTTAAAGATACATTAGGCGTAAAAACAAAAGTTACCTGGAAAGCAACAGGCAGAATGAGTTTTTTATTTAAAATATACACTGCTTTAAATGGAGGATCTGATAATGTTATAGGAACCATCTACGAAAAAAGTCTGGCAAATATTGATAAAAACTTAGATTTTGAAACAAAAACCTATGCTATAAAAGTAAATGGCGTTATCAAAAAAGAAGAAACTCCATACATAAGACAAACGTTTACAAGTGAAATTCAGAAAGTAAATAAAAATGCACGCGCTGTAATTCCAAAGCTAATTCATTTTAGCGAAACCAATGGTCTGGCTGCAAGCGGAAAACCTTTTATTATTTACCATACTTACGACACGGCAAAAGGATTAGCCAGAATATCAATCTGTTTACCAATTAACAAACAAATTTCTATTAGCTCAGGAAGTGATATTTCATCCGGAAAACTGAATAGTTTTGAAGGCGTAAAAACAACTCTGAATGGTGATTACACCCATATCAATGAAGCTATTCAAAAAACAACAGCTTTTATAAACAAAGAAAAAATCACACCCGATTTAAGCTGGTCACATCTTGAAATTTTATCTGTAAGCAAATTAGATGTTAAAAGTCCATCTAAATTAGTGACTGAAATTTATTACCCAACACAACCAAAACCTGTTGAAGTTGTTGCGGAACCTGTTTCAACACCTGTTTACAAGCCGCAAACTCCAGCTCAAACTGAAACTCCGGCAAAAAAACCTGCTGCTGTAACGCCAAAAACACCTTCGCCTGAACAGCAAGTTCCTTCAGAGTTCTAAAAAATAACTGGTTGATTAAACCTTTTGTTTAAAATTCATTCTAACAAGATATAATTCGATAAGCTTGACAAACGAGAAGGAATTTATAGCTCAATTATTAAATCCAAAAACGCAAAATATTGCGTTTCAAAAACTCGTGTCCGATTATCAGAGACCGCTGTATTCGCATATTCGAAATATTGTTTTGAATCATGATGATGCAGACGATGTTTTGCAAAATACTTTTGTAAAAATTTTTCAGTATTTAAAAAATTTCAAAGGAGAGAGTAAACTCTTTTCTTGGATGTATCGAATTGCTACAAACGAAGCTTTGACTTTCTTAAATCAGAAAGCAAAATTAAGCGGTATAACATCTGAGGCTTTGCAAAACAAAACTATAGACAATCTAAAAGCCGATGCCTATTTTGATGGTGATGACATTCAGATTAAATTGCAAAAAGCGATCGTAACCTTACCGGAAAAGCAGCAATTGGTGTTTAAAATGAAGTATTTTGAAGAATTAAAATACGAAGAAATTGCAGAGATTTTAGGCACATCTGTGGGCGCTTTGAAAGCATCGTATCATCATGCCGTAAAAAAAATCGAATTATTTGTTACATCAAATTAAACCTTTTGCTACAAAAGACATCTAATAGACATTATGAAAGCATTTAAATTAGAAAACGAACCGAAAATACCAACTGGATTTAAAACTCCGGATGCTTACTTTGAAAATTTTTCGGCAAAAGTTTTAGAGCAAATAGCTGAAAAGGAGGTAAAAGTTATTCCGATCTATAAGCGTAAAAAGAATATTGCTTTGCTTGTTGCTGCGGTACTCATTATTGGATTATTAATTCCGGTAGTAAACTATTACAATACTTCATCAAAAGAACTTGATGAGGCTGCTTTAGAAACGTATTTAGCCTATCAGTCAAATATAAATCAATATGACCTAATTAAAGAGCTTGATACTAAAGATATTGAGACACTAAATAAAAATGTTGCTCTGGAACAGGAAACGCTGGAAGATATTTTAGCATCCAATCCTAATCTAGAAAATTTAATTTCAGAATAAACAAAAAAACAAAAAGATGAAAGTCAAAAACTTATTACCAATATTACTGTTTTTTGCTACTTTTTCATTTTATGCCCAAAGTGACAAAACAGATGAAAAACGTGAAAAAATAAAAGCATACAAAGTTTCTTTTTTAACAACAGAGCTTGAACTTACCTCTACAGAAGCAGAAAAATTCTGGCCCATTTATAATGCTTTCGATGACAAACAATTTGAACTGCGTCATGAAAAAATGAAAACGTACTTGCGTAAACTGGATGATGATAACATCAGTTCTCTTTCTGAAAAAGAATCCTGTATTCTTCTCTCACAAATAGAAAGTACAGATAAAGAATTATATACATTGCGAGAAAAGTACATGACAAATCTTAAAAAAATACTTTCTGCAAAAAAGATATTAAAGCTTAAAAAATCTGAAGATGATTTTAATCGAAAATTGTTAAAACAATATCGAGATAAGGCAGGAAAAAATTAATTACAGCAATTAATTAAACGATACAACAGCGATAAGGACCCTATATAATAATACTTACTTTATTATTTAGGGTTCTTATTATTTTACCTAAAATTGATTCGCACCAATTTGTTATAACCTGCAGCAATTGCTGTGTTTTTATTAATAAAACGAATGGTAAAAAGTTTCGTATCGGTAGATAGTAAAGTCCACGTTGCTCCTGCGTCTTTAGAATACTGCAATCCCGAAGCTCCAACACACACCAGTTCTTTTGCGTTGCTTCCCGGAACGTATTGTACACATGAAGCATAACCAAATCCCAAATTCTGACTTACTATTTCCCATGTTTTACCTCCGTCATTTGTAACGGCTTTATTATCGGATTTCTGCTCTGGAAGTTCATAATCTCCTCCAGCTATAAATCCGTGTTTCGAATCGTAAAAATCTGCAGTAAAAATTCCTGTCATTGTTTTACCCTGAATAATAGGTGTATCAATAGTTTTCCATTTTACTCCTTTATCTGCTGAATAAAAAACACGCGCTTTTTTTCCACCTGAAACTAGCCAAGTATCATTTCCTTTTATTATAATATTAGTATTACTTGCAGCAAAAGCAGCTTCACCAGTAGCATTAGTTGGCAATTTATCAGACAATACTTTCGTCCATGTCTCTCCTCCATCACGCGTTATGATAACAGAAAAAGTATCTTCTGTTGGATCACCAATAGCGATTCCTTCTTTGTCGTTCCAGAATTGCATACTATCATAAAAAACCTTTGCATGCACTTCTTTGTAAACTAATTTTACTTTTAATGTTTTTTTATCCACTTTATACAACAAAGCAGGATTTGCTACACTTAGCAGAAATATATTTTTTGAAGTTTGAGCAATGCTTCTAAATTCCAATTTTAAAGTATCGCGATAAATATGATCTTCGAATTTTTCGTTTTTGGTTAAATCAAAGTATCCAAAGCGTGAATTATCGCCTCCGTACCAAACTTTATTTTTATCAATTGAAATTGCTCTAATACTTATTTTATCTTTAAATAAAGTGTCTATTTGAACTGCGGTAAAACCACCAATCGCTGCCTGCTTATCTTTACAGTTAAATGCTTTAAAAGATAAAAACAGAAAAACAGCGCAAAGCAAAATTACTTTTCTCATAGGTATTATATTTTTTTTTGTGCTAAAATACAACTAATTACAACATATAAAAATCTTTGTTTATTTTTATGGCACAGTAATTGGATATTTCCAAATATCAATCTTAATAAAGATAAACCATGAAAACTAAACTACTAATTATAGCAATGATTGCCTTGTCTATTTCTTCATGTCAAGCGCAAAACCAAACTACTGTTTACGCCAAAAATTCAGATATCAGTGACAATTTAGACCTAAGAGCTGTTGCCTCTATATTTGGAGAATCTGCCAACCTTCAGGACTTTGAAAGAAGACTAAATGATCCTTCTTATCAGATTTCTAATCTTGATTTGAATGGCGACAATCAGGTAGATTATTTACGAGTAATAGAATCAGTTGAAGACAGAACGCACGTTGTAATCATACAAGCCGTTTTAGACAGAGATGTTTTTCAGGACATCGCAACAATTGACATTGAAAGAGATAATTCGAACCGAGTAGTTGTTCAGGTAGTTGGAAACTCTTATTTATATGGTAACAATTATATCTATGAGCCTGTTTATAGTGTAGCACCTGTAATTTATACTTCATTTTGGGTAACGAATTACAGACCATACTACTCTACTTGGGGATGGAACTATTATCCAACGTACTATTCAGCATGGAGACCTTATCCGATATACAGATACAGAAGAAATGTGAATGTGTACATTAATGTAAACAATCATTACAATTATGTAGATACCAGAAGAAGTTACAGAGCTCCTGCACTTTACGAAACAAGACGTTCTTACGGATACGAAAAAATGCGTCCGAATAATAGTTTCTCACAAAGAAATTCGAATGTAAATAACAGATACGAATTAGATCAGAGACGTATTGCAACCGGTGGAACAACCAGAGGTCAAAACACTTACTCTACAAACAGATCTACTAACAATAATAACAGATCAAACTCTGGAAGAGTTACGACAACACCAACTCAAAATAATAGAAACACGACTTCTAACAGAACAACAACTGACAGAGGAACAACTAATAGAGATAATGGTGCAAGTACAACTAATCCGGTAAGAGTTCAAACTGATAGAAATACAAGTACGAACAGAGGAACGTCTAACAGAGACAATGGAGCCAGTACTACTAATCCGGTACGAGTTCAGACAGATGTTAGAAGAAATAGCACTGATAACAATACGAACAATACTAGAGTAAATTCTGAAAACAGAAGTACATCTAACAGAAGTACTACAACTGCTCCTGTTCAACGTACAGAAGCACCAAGAAGCACTTCTCAAAGTAACAGATCAGCTTCTCAAAATAATGCAAGTACAGCGAGATCACAAGCTCCACAACGTTCTGAATCTTCAAGAGGAGGTCAGGAAAGCAGAAGCAGTCAACCGCAAAGAGAAAGCGGATCTAGCTCAAGAGGTGAAGGCGGAAGAAGATAATTTATCCTAAAATTGCACTCTTAATTATAATCAAAGCACAATTTAACGATTGTGCTTTTTTTATTTTCAGCATATTTAATGCTAATTTGTTTTAAAACAGTAAATTTGCATCCGTCTTTTATAAAAACATACATGAGCGCATCGCACAAAAACTTACACAGTAAGTTGTCTATTGGGGGTTTATTGATCACACTAGGAATCATTTATGGAGATATTGGTACTTCTCCATTATATGTAATGAAAGCCATTTTAGGCGGACACATAATTAGCTCAGATATTGTTTTAGGAGGGATATCGTGTGTTTTCTGGACACTTACGTTACAAACTACCATAAAATATGTACTTATTACCTTAAGCGCTGATAACCATGGCGAAGGTGGTATTTTTGCACTATATGCATTAGTCAAAAAAACAAAAATAAAATGGCTCATTGTACCTGCAATTATTGGTGGTAGTGCTTTGTTAGCGGATGGTATTATTACGCCACCCATTTCCGTTTCGTCTGCTATTGAGGGAGTAAAAAATTATTATCCCAAACTAAATACGATTCCTATTGTTATTGGAATTTTGTTTATACTGTTTTCTATTCAGCAATTTGGAACTAAATTAGTTGGAAAATTCTTTGCTCCGATGATGCTAATTTGGTTTACTATGTTAGGAACTTTAGGAGCCATTCAGATTGTACAACATCCTGAAGTTTTAAAAGCTTTCAATCCTTACTATGCATACCATCTTTTACAGGTTCATCCGGAAGGTTATTTTGTTCTTGGATTAGTCTTTTTATGTACCACCGGAGCAGAAGCTTTGTACTCAGATATGGGACATTGCGGACGTAAAAACATTCGAATCAGCTGGATATTTGTAAAATCAACATTAGTATTAAACTATTTTGGTCAGGCAGCCTATCTAATTCATCACGAAGGTCAGACTTTACAAGAATTGGGTAAATTAAACGCAAACCCATTTTACTTAATTATGCCCGATTGGTTTCGTCCGGTTGGAATTGTAATTGCAACTCTGGCAGCCGTAATCGCTTCTCAGGCTTTAATTAGCGGTTCATTTACTTTAATTAATGAAGCCATGAGACTTAACTTTTGGCCAAAAGTTAAAATTAAATACCCAACAGAAGTAAAAGGACAATTGTATATTCCATCCATCAACTGGTTGCTGTTTTTTGGTTGTGTGGGTATTGTTTTATACTTTGAAGAGTCAAGTCAGATGGAGCATGCATACGGTCTTGCCATTGTACTGTGTATGATCATGACTACGATTTTGCTTAATTACTATCTGATCATGAAACGTATTAAATTATACTTCATGGTGCCATTAATTACAACTTATCTGCTGATTGAGTTTAGCTTTTTAATTGCCAACGTAAGTAAATTTATGGCAGGTGGTTTCGTAACCTTAATTATAGCAATTGTTTTAATTTCAATTATGACTATTTGGTATATGGCGAAGAAAATTAATAAAAGCTACACCAAAATTGTCAAAATTGATGATTATAAAAAAGTATTGATGGAATTGAGTGAAGATCTTTCTATTCCAAAATACGCAACGCACTTAGTTTATATGACCAATGCGAATCGCGTAGATGAATTAGAGCATAAAGTAATCTATTCGATTTTACAGAAACGACCAAAACGAGCTGATATTTACTGGTTTGTACACGTAAACATTTTAACAGAACCGTACAAAACGCAATATAAAGTTACCGAAATTGCTAAAGACGATATTTACAGAATCGATTTTAGTTTAGGATTTAGAGAGCCGACCAAAATCAATTTAATGTTTAGAGAAGTTATTCGCGATATGGTAAAGAATGGTGAAGTAGATATTACCAGCCGATACGAATCTTTGAACAAAAACAATATTATTGGTGACTTTAAATTTGTTTTATCTGAAAAATTCCTTTCGAATGACAGCGATTTAAGATGGCATGAGAACATTATCATGAACTCTTATTTCTTTATCAAAAAATTAAGTTTGTCTGAAGAAAGAGCATTTGGTTTAGATAGCAGCTCAGTTAAAATAGAAAAATTCCCTATGGTGCTTCACGCTCCGGAAAACATTGGTTTAACGCGAATTATCAAATAATACCAATTCAAAAATAAATTCAAAACACTCTTTTAAACTTTATCAGAGTGTTTTTTTTCTTTTTATCGAAAGTCAAATAACAATCATAATTAAAAATTTAACTTTCAATCAATTAATAGTACCTTTGCAACTCAAATAATTAAAATGAGATTACACAGAAATTTAGTTTATACTACCATCGACTCTTTGAATGCTATTTTCAATGAAGGAGAATATGCCGATAAAGTGGTAGCAAGAGCCTTAAAAAAAGACAAACGTTGGGGAAGTTCTGACAGGAAATTTGTTGCTGAAACGATATATGAAATTGTACGTTGGAAACGATTATATGCTGAAATTGCCGAAGTTAAAGAACCGTTTGACAGAGACAATTTATGGAGAATGTTTGCGGTTTGGGCCGTTTTAAGAGGATACCCAATTCCGGATTGGAGACAATTAGAAGGAACACCGGAACGAAAAATAAAAGGTCGTTTTGATGAACTTTCAAAAGTTAGAGCTTTTAAAGAATCTATTCCAGACTGGATGGATGAATTGGGCGTAAAAGAGCTAGGCGAAAAAGTCTGGTCACAAGAAATTACAGCTCAAAACCAGCCTGCTAAAGTTATTTTAAGAACCAACACACTTAAAGGAACAAAGGAAAATCTTAGAAATACGTTGATGGATTTAAATATCGAAACAGAGTATTTAAAAGATCAACCGGAAGCTTTAGTATTAAAAGAAAGAGCGAATGTATTTCTTACTGATGCCTTCAAACAAGGACTTTTTGAAGTACAGGATGCAAACTCGCAATTAGTAGCCGGTTTTCTTGATGTGAAACCTGGAATGCGTATTGTAGATACTTGTGCCGGTGCGGGAGGAAAAACATTGCACATTGCTTCTTTGATGGAAAACAAAGGACAGTTGATTGCGATGGATTTGTACGAAAGCAAACTGAAACAATTAAAATTAAGAGCTAAAAGAAATGGCGCTTTTAATATTGAATACAGAATTATTGACACTACAAAAGTGATCAAAAAATTACATGAAAAAGCTGACCGTGTTTTAATCGACGCTCCATGTAGCGGATTAGGAGTTTTAAAAAGAAATCCTGACGCAAAATGGAAACTTCAACCTGAGTTTATTGATAACATTCGTAAAGTTCAGGCAGAAGTTTTAGAAAGCTATTCTAAAATTGTAAAACCAGGTGGAAAGTTAGTATACGCTACATGTTCTGTATTACCATCAGAAAATCAGGAGCAAGTAGAAAAATTTTTGAAAACAGAAATCGGAAAACAATTTACTTTCATAAAAGATCGTAAAATTTTAGCTTCAGAGTCTGGTTTCGACGGATTTTACATGGCTTTACTAGAACGTAAAGATACTGTAATTGCTAAATAAGATTTTATTCTGTTAAAAATAAAAAGCCTTTAGATCATTTTCTAAAGGCTTTTCTATTTTACTGTAAACTTGGTTTTCGCAGCAATTTTCCGTTTTCATTCTCTTTAAATTTCGGAACAAAAACAATTTCTTTTGGTTTTTCATACTTTTCTAAAACATCAAAAAAATCGGGAGCAAATTCTTGTTTCTCCCCTTCTATTACCAAAATCAGTTTCTCTCCTAAAATAGTATCGGGAATACCCGTCACAAAAAACCTCGATCCAATTTTATCAATTAGCTTTGCTTCTATCTGCTCCGGAATTAATTTTATTCCACCACTATTAATAACATTATCAATTCTCCCTAAAAAAAGAAACTGATCTTCTCTTATTATATCAACTAAATCATTAGTTACAATTGGCTCTTCTGAAATGGTTGGCACTGTAACCACCAAACAACCTCGATCATCTACAGCAATTTTTACATTAGGCAAAATACTAAACACATTCTCTCCTACTTTTCTTGCAGCGATATGTGTAATCGTTTCCGTCATACCGTAGGTTTCATAGACCTCTGCTTTTAATGATAATACTTTTTCTTCAAGAGTAGCATCCATTTTTGCTCCGCCAACAATTAGTTTTTTTACCTTTTTTAAAGCTTCAATAGAATTCTGAACCTGCAAAGGCACCATCGCCACAAAATCATAATTGGTAGTATTCAAAGCCAGCGGTTCCGTACTTGGCGCTACAATATCTAAATCTAAACCTAAGATTAAACTACGCACCAACATCATTTTTCCGGCAATAAATTTTACCGGCAAACAAAGCAATGCTTTATTACCTGGTTCCAATTCAAAAAAATCACCAGTTGCTAAAGCCGATTGGATCATCGCCTGTTTTTCTAATCGTACCAATTTTGGAAGTCCTGTTGTACCGGAAGTTCTCATTTCGATATATTCTTTATTATCGAACCAATCCAATAAAAATTCGCCTATAAATTTTTCGTCAGTATCTCCTTCTTTTATATAACTATAGGCAAACTTACATATATCATCGGCACTTAAATGATGACCGTTTAACTTAAAATAATTATGAACATTCTTATGTGTTACTTTTAACATGATATTATAAATTTGATGATTCGGCAACCTCAATATTGCCCGTTAATTTTTCTTTCCAATTCGTCCACTTATATTTTTTAGCAAAAATCACCAGCAAAATAGGGTATACAACAACAATAGGCAGTATTACATCTAAACCAGCGGAAGGTTCAGACATATCTATAAAAATAGAATGTGTCTGAAAAACAGTCCAATCAGAAGTTACAAGCAAAGCACCAACCAAATTATTGGCAGCATGAAAGCCCAATGATAATTCGATTCCTTCATCCATTAAAGTTAAAATTCCAAGAAAAAAACCTGTTCCTATGTAATAAATCATAATTACATAACCCATTTTTGCTACCTCAGGATTAAAAATATGCATGGAGCCAAATATTACCGAAGTCATTACTAAAGGAAACCATCTGTTTTTTGCTAAGTTGGCAAATCCCTGCATAAGGTAACCTCTAAAAACGTACTCTTCTGTACTAGTTTGAATTGGAATTAATACAGATCCCAACACTACTAAAATCAGGAAAGGAACCAATTTAAAGTTCCACACAAAATTCTCAGGAGATTCCTGATACAAAATAAAAAAGCTTGCTACTGAGAAAAACGCCCATAATAAAAAGGAAAACACAACACGTCGCCAATCTATTTTTTTTCGGGAAGTAGTGATCGATAAAAAAGTCTGTTCATGTAAATGCTTAACCACAAAATAAACTCCGGCTAAAGCAAAAACAAATGAAATCATAACCAGAAATAAGGTTAGATTAGGTTCAAAAATTTTCATAACAGCATCATTGTCTGTAGGAAAGGCAACATTATCTGTGAAATTTTTATATAGTACTGCAACAGAAAAAGGAATTTGCCCTACAAAGGAAGCTATAATGATAAAAAAAGATCCTAAAAGATATTTCCAAAATTTATTTTCGGTTTTGATTCCTTGTTCTAAAAACATAAAGTAAAAATTTTAAAATGAGAAAAAATATCTTTTATGCTTACAAAAGATATAAGTTTAATAAGTAAATCTTATTTTTGGTATAGCTAAAATACCTATTTTTTAGCTGATCTTTATTCTAACAGATTAAAAAAATAAAAATGATACAAGTTTATCACAATCCAAGATGTGGAAAATCAAGAAGCTGTCTGGCTTTTCTGGATGAATCTAAACAAGAGTACGAAATAATCGCATATCTAACTGATACACCTTCTTTTGATGACCTAAAAAGTCTTCTTAAAAAACTGGAGATTCAACCAATTGATTTGGTACGAATTAAAGAAAAAATCTGGATTGAGAATTATAAAGGGAAATCTTTAACAAATGAAGAAATAATTCAAGCAATGGCAGATCATCCTATTTTAATAGAACGCCCAATTGTTGTAAAAGACGGAAAAGCAATTATTGGAAGAGATTTAGATCGCGTTGCTTCTTTTTTAGATTGATTATAAAGAACGGCATTAACATTTTTTTGTGATTTTTCAAATTAAACCAAAAGCTACATTTGCGGTCTAAGAAGAAAAAGACACCAAAAAAACAAATGAAAAAATTCAAATTTGCCGTATTACTTGTATCTCTTTTTACAAGTTTTTACAATTACGCACAACAACCACCCGCCGGTAGCAATAAAGTAAAAGTTACCGGAAAAGTTTTCGAAAAGGTTACAAAACAACCTCTTGAATACGCTACTATTACAATTACAGCACCTAACGATACCAAAGTTGTTGCTGGAGGGATCACTAATCCTAAAGGAGAATTTGAGGTTTTTGTACCAACAGGAATCTACGATATTAAGATTGAATTTATTTCATTCAAAGCAACAGAGATCAAACAAAAAAGCATTCAGGATAATACAGATTTAGGAATTGTAAATCTAAGCGAAGACGCAGCGCAACTAAATGAAGTTGTTATTCGTGCAGAAAAGTCAACTGTAGAAATAAAACTGGATAAAAAAGTATATAATGTTGGACAGGACATGTTGGTAAAAGGCGGAACAGTAAGTGATGTTTTAGACAACGTTCCTTCTGTTTCTGTAGATACTGAAGGAAATGTAAGCTTACGCGGAAGTGATAACATTCGTATTTTAATTGACGGAAGGCCTTCTAATGCTATTAACGTTGCCGAAGCTTTACGTCAGCTTCCTGCTGATGCGATTGACAAGGTAGAAGTTATCACTAATCCATCTGCACGTTATGATGCTGAGGGTGGATCAGGGATCATTAACATTGTACTTAAAAAAGGTAAAAATCAAGGTTTTAACGGAACTGTAATTGCGTCAACGGGTTTACCGGAAACGTATGGTTTAAGTGCTAACTTAAATTACAAAACAGAGAAATTAAACTACTTTACAACTGCAGGATATAATTACAGAACCAACGAAGGTACTGGTAAAACAAATTCAGAATACTTTAATGCTGACGGAACAACTAAAAGCTATCTGGATGAAAGTCGTGATACCAAAAGAACAAGAGGCGGTTTTAATGGAAGAGCCGGTGTAGAATGGACACTTACACCAAATACTTTTTGGACAAATGCAATTAATTTTCAAAAGAATAACGGAGAAGAAAAAGATCAGATTGATTTCTATAACTACGATAACGCAAGAAATTTCACATCATCTTCTTACCGATTAAATAATGGTGATACCAAAAGTCAGAACGTAGAATATACTTCAAACTTAATCAAGAATTTCGACGATAAAGGACACAAACTTACTGTTGACGCTTCTATTTCAAGAAACACAGACGACAATAATAGTCTTATCACAGGTACAAATTCTTTTAATAACACCTTAAACAATCAGGTCCAGAAGCAAGCTTTGTTTCAGGCAGATTATGTATTGCCTTTAGGTAAAGGAAGTCAATTTGAAGCTGGATACAAAGGAAGTTTTGGAGATTTAAACAACGAATATTATGTATTAGATGAACAAGGAGGTTTAATCAGTAATCTTTCTAATACTTTAGAATATAAAGAAAACATCAATGCGCTTTACACGCAGTATGGTTTCAAAGTAAATAAGTTCTCTTACTTATTTGGTTTACGTTGGGAAGACACGAACATTGAAGTGAATTTGTTAGACAACAACGATTTCAATACCAAAAAATATAACAATTTATTCCCAAGTGCTTTCATTAGTTACGAAATTTCAGATCAAAGTAACTTTAGTGCAAGCTACAGTAAACGTTTATCAAGACCAAGAGGACGTTTTATGAACCCTGCTACTAATTACTCTAGTAACATTAATATTTTTCAGGGAAATCCTGATTTAGATCCTTCGTTAACGGACAAATATGATATTGGATATATCAAACGTTGGAGCAAATTAACGTTTAATACATCTGCTTATTTTGAAGATACAAAAGATGTTTTCAGCTTCGTACGTTCTCCTACAGGTGAAAATGTTGATGGAATTCCGGTTATCCTGAGCCGTCCTATTAACTTAGGAAAAGAGCAAAAATTTGGTTTCGAATTCACGTTTAACTACACACCTTTTAAATGGTGGAAAGTAAACAGTAACTTCAATTTTTATAACGTAAAAACAACAGGAGAAAACAGCTATACTGATGCTAATGGCATCGTTGTAACTCAAAATCTTGACAATAAAGCGAATACATGGTTTGCCAGAATCAATTCGAAAGTTACTTTACCATACAAAATTGACTGGCAATTGACTGGTATGTATAATGGTGAGCAAAAAACAGCACAAGGTAAAAACTTAGGACAATTAGGTGTAAATACTGCTTTTAGCAAAGACATCTTAAAAGATAAAGCAACAGTTGCCTTTAACGTAAGTGATATTTTTAATTCAAGAAAAATGAGATCGTACACGTATCTTGAAAACCAAACATCATACAATGAAATGCAGTTCCGTAAACGTCAATTCAATTTATCGTTTACTTATCGTTTTAACAAATCTAAAAACGAAAGAGATAAAAACGCTGCGCCTAAAAATGATGGTGGTGGAGAAGGCGGAGGAGAATTCCCTGGATAATCAATACCAAAACAGCATAAAAAAAAAAAGGACTCGTAAAAACGGGTCCTTTTTTTATGTAATCAATTGAATTAAATTGATTGTTCTTGTTTCTTTTTTGCTCTTTTCTCTTTGATCATTTCCCAGCTAGCACCCGTAACCCAATAAGATACGAAACCAACAAGAAAAAACATCAACCAAAACCCTATAGTTAGTATGGTCAAGAAAAGTAAAAAACCTAAGTACTGTGAAAATTCAAACATGTTTTCCGGAATTTTTGAATGTAATGACAAATGTATGTTTTATATTTTTCGTTAGCAATTAAATCCAAATCAATTTTCGTAAAATCACAATAATCCTTATATTTAAACTCATTTTAAATAAGGTTTTAGACTTTAGATTGTAGACTTTAGATTGTAGACTTTAGATTTTAGACTTTAGATTTTAGACTTTAGATTTTAGATTTTAGATAAAACAGCGCACTATGTGCGATCGACCAAAACAACAAACAATTAAACAGTTAAACAAATAAACGATTAAACAACAAATCATGAAATACAGAATAGAAAAAGATACGATGGGAGAAGTTCAGGTTCCGGCAGATAAATACTGGGGAGCACAAACGGAGCGTTCTCGAAATAATTTTAAAATCGGATCTTCGGCATCAATGCCACAAGAAATAATCGAAGGTTTTGCATACTTAAAAAAAGCAGCAGCTTATGCTAATGCAGATTTAGGTGTTTTGCCAGCAGAAAAAAGAGATGCCATTGCCGCCGTTTGTGATGAAATCCTGGCAGGACAACTCAAAGATGAGTTTCCGCTTGTAATTTGGCAAACAGGTTCCGGTACACAAAGCAATATGAATGTTAACGAAGTTATTGCCAATCGTGCTCAAGTTTTAAAAGGATTTAATATTGGTGAAGGCGAACCTTTTATTAAAGCCAATGACGATGTAAACAAATCACAATCTTCAAACGACACCTTCCCTACTGCTATGCATATTGCGGCATACAAAATGGTAATTGAAACTACTATTCCAGGAATCGAAAAACTTCACGCTACACTTACTCAAAAAGCGGCTGCTTTCAAAGATGTGGTAAAAATTGGACGTACTCATCTTATGGATGCTACTCCTATTACACTTGGTCAGGAAATTTCAGGTTATGCTGCTCAATTGTCTTTTGGACTAAAAGCTTTAAAAAATACATTGGCGCATTTATCAGAAATTGCTTTGGGAGGAACCGCTGTTGGAACCGGATTAAATGCTCCAAAAGGATATGATGTTAAGGTAGCCGAATATATCGCAAAATTTACCAATCATCCGTTTATAACAGCTGAGAATAAATTTGAAGCATTAGCAGCGCATGATGCTATTGTTGAAACGCATGGTGCACTAAAACAATTAGCTGTTTCTTTAAATAAAATTGCTAATGATGTTAGAATGTTAGCTTCGGGACCACGTTCTGGTATTGGAGAAATTCACATTCCGGAAAATGAACCGGGATCTTCTATTATGCCTGGAAAAGTAAATCCAACGCAATGCGAAGCTCTAACAATGGTTTGCGCACAAGTAATCGGAAATGATGTTGCCATAACCGTTGGCGGTATGCAAGGCCATTATGAACTAAATGTATTCAAACCTGTTATGGCGGCTAACTTTCTTCAATCTGCCAGATTGCTAGGTGATGCTTGTGTTTCTTTTGATGAGCATTGCGCACAAGGAATAGAACCAAACCATAAACGTATTAAAGAATTGGTTGATAATTCTCTAATGCTAGTTACTGCATTAAATACAAAAATTGGTTATTACAAAGCGGCTGAAATTGCTCAAACTGCGCATAAAAACGGAACTACACTAAAAGACGAAGCTGTTCGATTAGGCTATGTAACTCCTGAAGATTTTGATGCCTGGGTAAAACCTGAAGAAATGGTGTGAGTTCTTAGTTCTTAGTTCT
>NZ_MUGW01000031.1 GCF_002217285.1 Flavobacterium hercynium
TTTTTGAATTTTTTTATTGACAAATTATGAAAAATTGTTTATTTAATCAATAATCCTGTCGTATTTTGTTATATTTCTGCTTTTGCAATTCATTATTCTTCAAAAAATGCCTCTTATATTGAAAAATCATCGAACGAAATTTGAAACTTTCTCTTTCAAAAAGGCTTTTAATTTGTTTATATTTGTTACTCATTTTTAATGAAAGCTTAATATAAATTTTTAAAATTATACCCATGTCAACATTACGTTTTCAAGCCTTAAAAGAAGCTTCTACAAGAAAGCCGGTGCATTTTGAAGAGATTGATAGAAAATCTAAAATTTTTGGATCAAACGTGTTCAATGAAAAAGCAATGAAGCAATATTTAACTTCGGATGCTTTAAAAGGAGTTAGAGATGCTATTCAGCACGGGACTAAAATAGACAGAAAATTGGCAGACTATATTGCCATGGGAATGAAAGAATGGGCACTTGCCAAAGGTGTTACACATTACACACACTGGTTTCAGCCACTTACAGGAACAACTGCAGAAAAGCACGATGCTTTTTTTGATATTTCTTATGATGGCAGCGATCCGGTAGAAAAATTTGGTGGAGCGCAATTAGTACAACAAGAACCGGATGCATCAAGTTTTCCTAATGGCGGAATCAGAAATACATTCGAAGCCAGAGGTTACACCGCTTGGGATCCAACTTCGCCAGCCTTTATTTACGGAACAACATTATGTATTCCAACTGTGTTTATCGCATATACAGGAGAAGCATTAGACAATAAAATTCCATTACTTAGAGCATTATCCGCTATGGATGAAGCAGCTACAGAAGTATGCCGATATTTTGATAAAAATGTCAAAAAAGTAACAGCAACTTTAGGATGGGAGCAGGAATACTTTTTAATAGACAAAGCTTTGGCTAATTCCCGTCCCGATTTGATGATGACAGGAAGAACCTTATTAGGACATACTTCTGCAAAAGGACAACAATTAGACGATCATTACTTTGGTTCTATTCCAACCCGCGCCTTAACGTATATGCGAGATTTAGAGCAGGAATGTATGTTGTTAGGGATTCCCGTAAAAACACGTCACAACGAAGTAGCGCCAAATCAGTTTGAGCTGGCACCAATATTTGAAGAAACCAATCTTGCTGTAGACCATAATTCATTATTAATGGACGTGATGCAAAGAGTAGCAGAGCGACATGATTTTAAAGTGCTGTTTCATGAAAAGCCATTCAAAGGTGTAAATGGTTCAGGAAAGCACAATAACTGGTCATTGGCAACAGACACAGGAGTTAATTTATTAAGTCCAAGCAAAACGCCAATGAGCAATTTACAATTCTTAACCTTCTTTATTAATACTATTAAAGCGGTTAACGATTATGAAACCTTATTAAGAGCATCAATCGCTACAGCAAGTAACGATCACAGGTTAGGAGCAAACGAAGCACCGCCCGCAATTATTTCTGTATTTATAGGAGCACAATTAAGCAAAGTTTTATCAGAGTTAGAAAGCGTAACAACCGGAAAACTATCTCCTGAGGAAAAAACAGATTTAAAACTAAATGTAGTCGGAAAAATTCCAGACGTACTTTTAGATAATACTGACAGAAACAGAACATCGCCTTTTGCCTTTACCGGAAATAAATTTGAGTTTAGAGCTGTGGGTTCAAATGCCAATTGTTCCAATGCAATGACGACCTTAAACGCTATTGTAGCCAAACAACTAAAAGATTTCAAAGTAGAAGTAGATCATTTAATAGATTCTAAAGACATGAAAAAAGATGATGCCATCTTTAATGTTTTAAGAGAATACATCAAACAGTCTAAGAAAATACTTTTTGAAGGAGACGGATACAGCGAAGCTTGGGAAAAAGAAGCAGCTAAGAGAGGTTTAAGTAATTTTAAAACGACTCCGGAAGCGATAAAAGCGAAGGTTTCTAAACAAGCACTGGATTTATTTTCTGAATTAGGAATTTTGAATCATGTAGAAGCAGAAGCGCGCTACGAAATAGAATTAGAAGAATACACCAAGAAAATTCAGATCGAAGGAAGGGTTTTAGGAGACATCGCAAGAAATCATGTGATTCCAACCGCTATTCGTTATCAGAATACTTTAATAGAAAACGTAAAAGGATTAAAAGAAATCTTCGGAAAAGAATTTGAAACCATTGCAAAAGAGCAAATAGTATTGATTAAAGAAATTTCAGGTCATATAGAAGGAATCAATTCTAAAGTTTTAGCAATGACGGATGAACGCAGAACAGCCAATCATCTGACAGATGCTCAAAAAATGGCAGAAGCGTATTGTAATAAAGTAAAACCGTACTTCGAAGATATTCGAAATCACTGCGATAAACTGGAATTATTAGTAGACGACGAAAGCTGGACATTAACAAAATACAGAGAATTGTTGTTTACAAAGTAATTGTTGACTTAAAAATAGAATCAAAGCCTGTCTTGAAAAAAAGACAGGCTTTTTTTGTGAATCAATAATCGATTCAATCAAAGAATTAAAAAAACTGGTTATCTTTGCACCACATCAACACAAACTAATTTTCATGAGTTCAGATTCTAGCAAAAGGTACGCACAAAGAGGTGTTTCGGCATCAAAAGAAGACGTACACAACGCCATAAAAAATATTGACAAAGGTTTATTTCCTCAAGCATTTTGCAAAATTGTCCCTGATTATTTAACTCAGGATAACGAGCATTGTTTAATTATGCATGCAGACGGAGCCGGTACAAAATCGTCTTTAGCCTACATGTATTGGAAAGAAACAGGCGATATTTCAGTTTGGAAAGGAATCGCGCAAGACGCCCTAATCATGAACATCGATGATTTATTATGTGTTGGAGCGACTGATAATATTTTACTTTCTTCAACTATTGGAAGAAATAAAAATCTAATTCCGGCAGAAGTAATCTCGGCAATCATCAACGGAACAGAAGAGTTAATAAACGAACTAAAATCCTTTGGCGTAACGATTCACTCAACGGGAGGAGAAACGGCAGATGTAGGCGATGTTGTTCGTACCATTATAGTAGATTCTACCGTAACAGCTCGTATGAAACGCAGCGATGTAGTAGATAATGCTAATATTAAAGCAGGAGACGTAATTGTTGGTTTGGCTTCTTTTGGTCAGGCAACTTACGAAAAAAGTTATAATGGCGGAATGGGAAGCAATGGCTTAACTTCTGCACGTCATGACGTTTTCGGAAAATACCTTGCTACAAAATACCCTGAAAGTTACGATGCAGCCGTTCCTGAGGAATTGATCTATTCAGGACAGGTAAACCTAACAGATGCTGTAGAAAACAGTCCAATAAATGCAGGTCAGCTGGTACTTTCGCCAACAAGAACGTATGCGCCAATTATCAAGAAAATTTTAGACACCTACACACCAAACGATATTCATGGAATGGTACATTGTAGTGGAGGAGCACAAACTAAAATTTTACATTTCGTAAATGATTTACATATTATAAAAGACAATCTATTTCCGGTTCCACCATTGTTCCAACTTATTCAGGAGCAATCAAAAACAGATTGGAAAGAAATGTATCAGGTTTTCAACTGTGGTCACAGAATGGAAATTTACGTTCCTGAAAATATTGCTCAGGATATTATCGCAATTTCAAAATCATTCAATGTCGATGCGCAAATCGTAGGTAGAGTTGAAGAAGCTCCGGCTAAAAAATTGACCATCACGAGCGAATACGGAACATTCGAATATTAATTTTTTGAGCTGCAAAGTTACAAAGATTCGCGTAGAGACGCACGGCAGTG
>NZ_MUGW01000032.1 GCF_002217285.1 Flavobacterium hercynium
GCCAAAGCTGTTTTCTGATGCGTTGTAAATTTGAAGTTTAAAATCTTTAATTTCAATTGTTTTGAAACTCTGTGCTTGTGATTCCATATTAAATAAAATTAAACTTGTTATAAATACTGTCGAGATAGTGTGTTTCATTTCTTGTGCTGTTTTAGATTAACACTGCAAAGATGAAACGATATGCGATATCAAAACATTAAACTAGTTTAATAAATAAAGGGAAATCTTATTTTTTCACCGCAATTTTCTTTCGAATATTACTTAGAAAAACATTGGTAATTCCCAAATAGGCAGCTATTTGGATGTTAGAAAGGCGCTGGAGAAGCTGTGGGTATTTTTCTGTAAATTCTATATAGCGGGATTCTGCCGTTTTACTCAAATTATCAATCATTCTTCGTTGAAGGGCAACGTGCGTTTTTTGGGTCATTACTCGAAATAGTTTTTCAATTTGAGGTAAATTAGCATAGGCAAACTCTTTATCCTTTTTAGAAATTATAAGCACTTCGCTGTCTTCAAGCGCTTCTATGAAAAGTTGTGAAGGGGTTTCGGCAGTAAAACTGTCAATATCGGTAATCCACCAATTTTCAATTGCAAAATAGAGTATTTGCTCAAAACCATTTTTGTCGATATGATAGACACGAAATAGCCCTTTGGTGACAAAGCCTTCAAATTTACAAATCTCGCCTTCTCTGAGTAAAAAGTTTTTTTTAGGGATTAACTTTTGCTTAAATAAATTGCAAAAATCTTCTATTTCATTTTCTAAAAGAGAAATATGTTTAGCAATGTTTTGTTTTAAAAGTGCTTTCATATAAAGGGATATAAAAAATGCTTCTCAAGCATTTTTTAGCCTTGCTAAGGTACATAAATATTTAAATAAAATTAAACCAGCCCCTGTTAATATCGCATCAAAAGCCTCTCAAATTGAGAGATTTTTTTGTTTGAACTACGGACATACAGACCGAAAGTTAAAACTATAGAGAATTTTCCCTTGCGAGGTTTTTTTCTTTGCCCACAGTGCGGTCAAAAGTTAACAGGAAGCAAATGCAAAGGAAGAAGCAAATATTATTACTATTATCACTGTGATAAAGAGTGCAAATGGAGAATAAACTCAGAAGTAGCTAATAAAGTATTTAAAGAACATTTAAATAAATTTAAACCTTTAGCAGAAGTAAAGAAACTGTATACAGCAGTCTTGCTTGAAGGTTATAGAGAGCATACTGGAGTAATAGCTAGTGAAAAAAAGAAGTCCCTTGAGCAGATTGCAGTTTATGAGAAGAAACTATCAGTGGCAAGAAATTTATTAGTTACCGAGAAAATTGATGCTGAGGATTATAATTTAATGAAAATTGAATACAATGCAGTTATCAGTAAGCTGGAAAAAGACATTGGCAATGTAGAGGACGACAGAGCCAGTATAGAGCAATTAACGACGACCGGATTGGAAAACCTTATCAAGCTAGGCGACGCCTTTGATGGTGCGACTTTAGCTGATTGCAGAGAATTAATTGGTTTAATTTTTCCCGAAAATTTCACATTTCAAGAAAACAAAATCCGAACCGCTCGAATCAATGAAATGGTCAACTGTATCTATTTGGTAAACAACAGATTACGAGCAAAAAAAAACGGGACAAAAGATGATATTTTTCTTTTGTCCCGAGTAGTGACCTCGACTGGATTCAAACCAGTAACCTCTTGAGCCGTAATCAAGTGCGCTATTCAGTTGCGCCACGAGGCCTTTTTTATTTCAAATAAGATATTTTTTTATACCTTTGTTGATTGCTTATTGCGGGTGCAAAGATAGGGATAAATGTGAGATAAACAAGGGTAAAATCAAATAAAATTTAAAAAAAATGCAGTTAGAAAATTATGTGCGTGATATTCAAGGGTTTCCGAAAGAAGGAATTTTGTTTAAAGATATCACTCCGTTGCTAAATGATCCAGAAGCGAGACACAAATGCCTTGAAATTTTAGTAGAATCACTAAAAGGTCAAAAAATAGACAAAGTAATAGGAGCAGAAAGTCGAGGCTTTTTCTTCGGGATGTTATTAGCAGATCGATTGAATGCGGGGTTTGTTCCTGTTCGTAAGCCAAAGAAATTACCTTTTGATACTATTTCGGCTTCCTACGATTTAGAATACGGTACAGATGCATTGGAAATACATGTAGATGCTATAAAAAAAGGAGAACGCGTTTTAATCCATGACGATGTTTTGGCTACAGGAGGAACGGCAAAAGCAATGGAAACTTTGGTAAAAGAACTAGGAGGGGAGATTATACAATTTAATTTTCTGATGGAACTTTCTTTCTTAAACGGAAGAGAAAAAATAAAGGATAATACTATATTTGCTGCTATAACCTACTAATAGATTTAGAGCAAATGAAGAAACTTTATTGTTTGGCAGTATTGGCATTACTAATTTCATGTAAAGAAGAGAAAAGAACAGATTTAAAGAAAGTTGAGGACACCGTTCAGAAAGACTCAACTGTTATTGAAGAAACAAGTAATCAAAATTTGCTGGACAGTTTGGCAAGTGATCTTCGTCCCGGCGAAAAATTAGAATTAGAGAAAGTATACACAGACGAAGCAGAATTCGTGATGTTTGATACTGGAGGAGATTATTCGTATTTTGTAATTAAAAAGGATAACAAACTAATTGGTCTGACCTCTAACATTCAGGACGAAATGAATTATACCAGAGGCGATATATTTGAAGTAAAATGGAAAATCGATAGTTCTTTTGTTGCCGGAGACGGAGAAAGACTGGAGTATACCGAATGGTTTATCAGTGCTAAAAAAATAAAAGAAGGATCGGTAAGTTTGTTTCGAAAAAAATATACCAAAGAACTTAAATATACCTGGTCAGGTGAACATGAGTATAGTACAGAATTTAAAGATTATTTGTATGATGTTGTAGAATATTATTTGGCCAATTCAACTCGCGAGCTTGTAAAGTCGCATATACAAGCTAATTCAGATTTGACCTATTCAATAGAAGAACGCAAGGAAAAGAATCGTAATTATATTGTTTTAGGTATTGCAACAGAAGTTGAGCATCGTACGAGTATTGTTCAATGGCTTTATATCGATAATGAAGACAGAAAGTTATACGAGTATGATTTAGCAAATGAAAAACTAATAGAATTTCCGTAAAGATTTATTCCATAAAAAATAAAACCCGATCTATTTTGAAGTAGATCGGGTTTGTTTATTTAGAATGCTATTGTTTATCTTAAAACGGCACCAAGTTCGGTTTCGAATGATTGTTGCAGTTTTGTCATAATCTTATCAATTTGAGCATCTGTCAGCGTTTTTGTGCTGTCCTGAATAGTAAAACTCAAAGCATAAGACTTTTTGCCTTGTGGAAGTTTTTCACCTTCGTAAACATCAAACAAATTAACGTCTTTTAAGAGCGATTTCTCTGTTTGTTTTGCTAATTTGTATATACTCTCGTAAGTTGTGTTTTGATCGATTAGCAAGGCTAAATCGCGGCGAACTTCAGGATATTTTGGAATCTCTGTGTATTTAATTTTTCCAGTGATGATTTTCAATACTAAATCCCAATTGAAATCAGCAAAATAAACATCTTGTTTGATTCCGAAATGTTTTAGAATTGATTTTTTTACCACTCCCATTTCAACCAAGGTGTCATTGTTGTAGCAAATAGAAGTTCCTTCAGCGAAAACATCAGAACTTACCGGAGCATTCGAAATTTTTTCAATTCCCAAACGTGATAAAATAGCAGTAACATATCCTTTTAGTAAAAAGAAATCAGTTGATTTTTGAGGATTTGTCCAGCTTTCTTTGTTTCTGTTTCCAGATAATGATAACGTTAAATGTTTGTGCTCTTCGTAACCGTTCAAATATTTATGATACGATTTTCCGAATTCAAATAATTTTAAATCAGCATTTTTTCTGTTGATGTTGTATGAAATAGCTTCAAGTGCAGAAAACAACAACGATTGACGCATCGTTGCTAAATCACTACTCAAAGGATTTAACATCGTAACATTATGTTCTTCTTTTAAAGCAGTCGATAACTTAGCATACGCAGCCGTTGTCAAAGAGTTAGCCATCATTTCATGAAACCCTTGTGAGTTTAGTTGTGATGCTATTACATTTTGTACTTTATAGTCTTCTGTTCTTGGTGAATTAGAAACCGTCGCATTGAATTTTTTAGAGAATTCAATGTTGTTGTATCCATAAACTCTTAAAATTTCTTCGATCACATCAATTTCACGTTGTACATCCACACGGTAAGCAGGAATCGTTAATCCTAAACCAGAATCAGAAACACTGTTTACTTTGATGTCAAGAGAAACTAATATTTTCTTGATCGTATCTTTTGGAATTTCCTGTCCGATAATTTTAGAAACATGACTAAAGTTTAATAAAACAGAGAAATCTTCAATTTTCTTAGGATATACTTCTACAACATCAGATGTGATTTTTCCACCTGCAACTTCCTGAATCAAAAGAGCAGCACGTTTCAAAGCATATTCTGTAATCGTAGGATCAATTCCTCTTTCAAATCTAAAAGAAGCATCTGTATTTAATTGGTGTCTCTTTGCTGTTTTACGAACGCTAACAGCATCGAAGTAAGCACTTTCTAAAAAGATAGACGTTGTTCCGTCGCTAACACCTGATTTTTTTCCTCCAAAAACACCCGCAATACAAAGCGGACCTTTTTCGTCACAGATCATTAAATCTTCTGCATGTAAGGTTCTTTCAACATCATCCAGTGTTGTGAATTTTGTTCCTGCAGGAAGTGTTTTAACAATTACTTTTCCGCTGATTTTTGCAGCATCAAAAGCATGAAGCGGCTGACCTAATTCATGCAAAACATAATTAGTAACGTCAACAATATTATTTTTTGGAGTTAATCCAATTGCTTTTAAACGATCTTGTAACCAGTTAGGAGATTCTCCAACCGTAATTCCTGAAATCGTTACACCACAATATCTAGGAGCTAAAAGAGGTTCTTCTACACTTACATCAATTTTTAATGTACGCATGTCAACTCTAAAGTTACTTACTGCAGGCGTAATCAATTCTACGTTTACACCACGTTGCAGCATTCCGGCTCTTAAATCACGTGCAGTTCCAAAATGACTCATTGCATCTGCACGATTCGGCGTTAAACCGATTTCGAAAACTTCATCATTAGCTATTTGAAAAACTTCAGCCGCAGGTGTTCCAGGTACTAATGCTTCGTCAAGCACCATAATTCCGTCATGACTTTTGCCTAAACCTAATTCGTCTTCAGCACAAATCATTCCGTGGCTTTCCTGACCGCGAATTTTACCTTTTTTGATTGTAAATTCAGCACCGTCTTTATCATATAATACAGTTCCGATGGTGGCAACCGGTACTTTTTGTCCGGCAGCTACATTGGCAGCACCACAAACAATTTGTATAGGAGCTTCTAAACCAACATCTACTGTTGTAATTCTTAATCGGTCAGCATCAGGGTGTTTTTCGCAAGTAAGTACGTGTCCTACAACAACTCCTGCCAAACCGCCTTTTACTGATTCATATTTTTCGACAACTTCAACCTCTAAACCTAAATCTGTAAGTAATTCTGAAGTTTGCTCAGATGTCCAGTCCGTTTTAATAAATTGTTTTAACCAGTTGTAAGATATTTTCATGTTAACTTTTTTGTTCTTAAATAAGGTTGCAAATATAAGGATTGCGCGTTGTACTAGGAAAGAAATTATTTGCTTTTTTCGAGTTGTTTTTAATGTGCTAAAAAAGTACTGTTTCTGAGGTTTTTATATTTTTGGTGCTAAAATTTTGATAAATTAATATTAAATATTAGTTATAAAAATGAATGTGCAATTTTTGTGCTATTAGATGAACGAATAGTGCTATTCTGTTTTGAAATAGGGAGGTAAATTTGAAATGAATCAAAAAACTATCTATTATGAGCACTACCGCTAAAAGACCTGATTTTAAGGCTAAATATGACAATTATATCAACGGAAAATTTACAGCTCCTGTAAAAGGAGAGTATTTTGACGTAATCTCTCCAATCGACGGAAAAGTATTTACGAAAGCAGCACATTCAGGGAAAGAAGACTTGGAACTCGCTGTTGATGCTGCTTATGAAGCCTTTAAAACCTGGGGAAAAACATCTGTAACAGAAAGAAGTATTCTGCTAAACAAAATTGCTCAAAAAATAGAAGATAATCTGGAGTACATTGCTACTGTTGAGACTATTGACAATGGAAAACCTATTAGAGAAACCTTGGCAGCAGATATTCCATTGGCAATTGACCATTTCAGATATTTTGCAGGTGTAATTCGTGCAGAGGAAAGCTCGATTGCTGAACTGGATTCTCAAACGGTTTCTATCGCACTTAGCGAACCATTAGGAGTTGTGGCTCAAATTATTCCGTGGAATTTCCCTATTCTAATGGCGGTTTGGAAAATTGCTCCTGCTTTAGCAGCAGGTAATACTATTGTTTTGAAACCAGCTGAAAGTACGCCAATTTCCATTTTAGTCTTAATGGAATTAATTGGAGATATTCTTCCTGCAGGAGTTTTAAATATTGTGAACGGATTTGGTGCTGAGTTGGGTCGCCCATTAGTAACCAATAAAAAAGTAGCCAAAGCAGCTTTTACAGGTTCAACAACAACGGGACGTATGGTAATGCAATACGCGACCGAAAATATTATTCCGGTTACATTAGAATTAGGAGGTAAGTCACCAAATATTTTCTTCCCTTCTGTAGCAGATCATGACGACGACTTTTTTGATAAAGCAATAGAAGGTGCTGTATTGTTTGCTTTAAATCAAGGTGAAATTTGTACTTGTCCGTCGAGATTGTTAATTCACGAAGATATTTACGATAAGTTTATTGCCAAAGTAATTGAAAGAACGGAAGCTATTATTGCTGGAAATCCATTAGATAAATCGACTATGATTGGTGCGCAGACCTCTTTGGTTCAAAAGGAGAAAATCATGTCGTATATTAAATTAGGGAAAGAAGAAGGTGCTGAATTATTAACTGGAGGTGATCAAAATAACTTAGGCGGTGATCTTGAAGGAGGTTATTACATCAAACCTACATTGTTTAAAGGACATAACAAAATGCGTATTTTTCAGGAAGAAATTTTCGGACCGGTTTTGGCTGTAACGACTTTTAAAACTACGGAAGAAGCCATCGAAATTGCTAACGACACCATGTACGGTCTAGGAGCAGGAGTTTGGACACGTGATGCACACGAAATTTATCAGGTTCCAAGAGCGATTCAGTCAGGACGTGTCTGGATCAATCAATACCATTCTTATCCGGCAGGAGCACCATTCGGAGGTTACAAACAATCCGGAATTGGTCGTGAGAACCATAAAATGATGTTAGGTCAGTACCGTCAGACAAAAAACATGCTGATTTCTTATGACAAAAAGAAATTAGGATTCTTTTAATTTGTTATTATAATGTTCGAAAAAGGTAAGTTTCTGACTTACCTTTTTTTATAAGTTTAATTTTTTAAAGAAAACGATCATGATAAGAAGAATTGACGCCACAGATAAAGCAATTGAATTAATAAAAATTCTAAAAGAAAAGCACGGTGAACTGATGTTTTATCAAGCCGGCGGATGCTGTGAAGGTACACAACCGCAATGTTTTGAAAAAGGAGGCTATTACCAGCGAATGGGAGATGTGTGTATCGGAACTATTGAAGACACAGAATTCTGGGTAGACAAAGATTTGTTTGAATACTGGAAACATGCTCATTTTACACTAACTGTAATTGACGCTTTTGGAGTTGGTGGTTTTTCTCTGGAAACACCTTTAAAAAAGACATTTCAAATCGAATACCGCATTTTTACTGAAGAGGAAGAAAAGGATTTAGAGCCAGTGAGTTTTATAGATTGATTTTTTTTTAGGGACAAAGGTTCTGAGGTTCAGAGGTGCAAAGGTTTCGTTAGACGTGACAAAAAGGAATGAAGAGAATCCGTGTTAATCTGTGTTTTCGCATAGCGAATCTGTGTCATCAGCGTATCATTAAAATCCAAAGTGTTTACAATCTTGTCAAAAATGACAAAACGGGAGTTAACTAACTTTAAAATAGGCTTTATGGAATAAACACACTCACAATTCCTTAGTAACTCAGCCCCTCAGAACCTCAGTTAACAAACAACAACTGATACTGCTTAGGCGTAATGCCTTCATGTTTTTTAAATAATCTTATAAAATAATTAGCATCTTCAAAACCCGATAAATAACAAACTTCATTGATTTGAATGCCTGGATTTTGAAGCAGTTTTTTGGCTTGCTTGATTTTTTCGTTTAAAACATACTCAATTGGACTTACTCCGAGTTCTCTTTTAAAGAAACGATAGAAAGATGTTGTACTCATGCAGGCTTTGTCGCTGAGTGTTTTTAAATTGATGTTTTCTTTTAGATTTAATTTAATGAATTCCGTTACTTCAAAAATTGGGTTATTAGCTTGAACGGTAATACCTTCGTCTATAGATTTTATGGTTTGTGTCTGAATGATTCGGACTAATAGTTCCTGCAAGGTAAGGTCAGCAAGTGCATCTTTGGTGATGGATGTACTCATGCATTCTTTTATCAGTTTATTGATGGTTGTGGCGAGATCGATATTATTGTAGAAAAAATAATTCTGATAATTTAATTGCCAGAAAACATCGTTTCCTTCTTTTGGATAACGTTCGTTTAGAAAATTTAAGGTATCTGTTATTTTGGCTTTGTCAATGGCTAATGCCAAACATTGTGTTGGATTCTTTTTGCTGGCTTCCGGAAAATCTATTTTCATTTCTATATTCGACGGAATCACAACAGTTTCTCCTGGAAGATAATCGAAACCCGGTTCATCAAACAAATGCATCACTTTTTTACCCCGAAGCATGCTCGTTACGACAAAATCATTAAATTTTAAAGGAACCAGATTACTGGATTCGTAGGTTTCAAAAATATTTAATTCGCAATGATTCAGCGTATAAACGCTCCTGTTTTCAACAAGTGTTTTTAATGATTTTTCATTAGATAAATGAGGAGGATGAAGTAAAACACGTTGATTTTGCATTGCCATTAAATTTGTAGGTGAAACATCTAAATTTAATGAAAATATGTATACAAATAACGAGCTTTAACGTTTTCTTAAATCAGCTCTTCAACATGTTTTTTAATGTTTTCCGCTATTTTTTTTGTCGGAAGGTCGTTTTCATCATCTCCAAAAGGGTCTTCGATTTCTTCAGCAATAAGCTCTAAACTCGCTAAAACATAAAAGATAAAAACAACAACCGGAGCTACCAGATAGCCTAAACTTACAGAATAGCCAAACGGAAGCGTCATGATGTAAAAGAAAATGAATTTTTTGATGAAAGCGCTGTACGAGTAGGGAATAGGCGTATTTTTTATTCTTTCGCAAGCTCCGCAAATATCGGTAAAGGATTGTAATTCATTATTTAGAATAATGAGCTGGTCTCCTGTAATTTTCTTGGCGTCATACAAGTCATTGATTTTCCCAAACATAATTCGCATTAGCTGATTTGGCTTGTGTTTGTGCTGATCCAGTTCAAGTTCAACATCTTCAAAAAGCATCAAACCTGTTTCTGAATCATGCAGATGCGTGTGCAAAACCATTGCATAAGTTGGAATGTATTTTCTAAAAAACTTTCTGTCGTTTTCGTCTTTCAGTATAGCCGAAAGTTTTATAGCAAGATTACGGCTGCTGTTAACAAGACCTCCCCATAATTTGCGCCCTTCCCACCAACGATCGTAAGCGGTATTGGTTCTAAAAACCAGCAAAAGCGAAATCACAAAACCCAGCATTCCATGCATGATCGGAATATTATGAATGTAATCGTTTTTACCCAGTTTAAAATGTTCTACTTCAAGATAACCAATTGCAGCGGAATAAATTCCGATCGCAATCATGATTGGTAATAATTTTCTAACCGTATCGGATTTATGAAAATGAAAAATAAAGGTAAACCAATCTTTTGTGTTGTACGAGATCATTCGAACTAGTTTTTTTGAAACAAATTTAATCTAAAAATTAATATTTCCTGCTAATTCTTTTAGTGCAATTTCAGATAATTTTGCTTGAAATTGTGCGTTGCTGTAACGTACTTTTGCATTCACATAATTAAGCTGGGCTGTTCTGAAATCGATTGTAGTAATGGTTCCAATTTTGAATTTATCTAGCGTAATATCAAGGTTTTGTTTCGCAATCGCTTCATTACTTTCTTCCAATTGAATTAATTCTAAATTAGTAAGATAGGTTTGAAAAGCAGTGCTTAATTGTGTGTTAATTACCATATTTTGCTGTTCTATAGCAATTTGTGTATTTTCGATCTGAAGTTTTGCAACCTTTTCATTTCTGTGTTGATTGAAACCGTCAAAAATATTTAACGTAGCATTAAATCCATAATTGAAACCTCGTGACGATGCCTCAGAGGTAAAACCTAAACTAGACTGACTTTCATTAAAATTATAACCTGAGGTAAGTGTTACAACAGGATATCGATCTGCTCGTACTTGCTTAAGCTGTAATTCAGCTATTCTTTTATTGATAATCTGCGATTGTAAAACAGGATTTTGCTTTTGTGCCAAATCCAGCAGATTGGCTAAAACTAAAGAACTGTCTACGGTTACATTATCAAAAACTTTATAATCAATTTTAGGATCGCGTGCCAAATGCTGATTCATTAAAATCTTGGTATTGGCGTACAATTCTTTTTGTCTTAATAAGGCAACCTGATCTGAATTTAAATCAACCTGAGCATTCAAAACTTCTAATTTAGAAGCTTTTCCAATGCTGAAACGGTTTTGTGCCAAAGTCAATCTTTGAGTAGAAATAACAATTGTGGTATCTAAAGCTGATAAAGCTTGTTGCTGCTGTACCAGATCGTAGTACGTTGAATTTACCTGTCCAATTTTTACTAAAATGATTCTTTTTAACTCAGCATCACCTAATTTTTGAAGTTCTTGCAAATGATCATGACGTGCAAACATTTTCATTCCGTCAAAAATAGTCCATCCCAGACTTACACCGTAAGATAAACTGTTGTTTTTGGCATTATTCAATGCTGTTTCTGTACCATCCTGACGGATTTGAGACGAATTTTGAATGCTGTTATTGTCTACAATTGAAGCGGTAGCTTTTGGCAACATTCCGGAATTTCCAAACGTTACATTGGTTTCACTTATCTTAAGGTTATTTTTGGCAATTTTAATTTCAAAATTATTCTCTAATGCTATTGTCATAGCATCTTCAATAGTAAGCGTTACTTGCGCCTGAGCACTAGTAAAACATAAAAAGAAGAAGACTAAAGGGCTAAATAAAATTTTAGTATTCATATCGATTTTCTTTTGCTTGAAATTCAGTAGTTTGATTTATTACTACTGAATTTTAAGCTAATAAATTATTTATTACTTTCTCTTTCATATTCTTCAATATGATCAAACTCAGGATAGTGTTTTCTGGCTTTAGACCACATTAAATAGATGGCTGGAATTACGAATAACGTTAAGGCAAGAGAAAAAATAGTTCCTCCAACAATAACAACTCCCATTCCAATTCTACTTGTAGAAGCCGCTCCAAGCGACATGGCAATTGGTAAAGCTCCTAATGCAATCGCTAAACTCGTCATAAGAATAGGACGTAAACGTGCTTCTGAAGCTTCTAAAATGGCTTCTAATTTCGGTTTGCCCTGTTCACGTAGCTGATTAGCAAATTCTACAATCAAAATACCATTTTTAGTTACCAGACCAATAAGCATTACCGTACCAATCTGACTAAAAATATTCCACGTTTGATTGAATAACCATAAAGAGAATAAAGCTCCTGCAACCGCCATTGGAACCGTTAGAATGATAATTAAAGGATCGATAAAACTTTCGAACTGAGCCGCAAGAATCAAAAAGATTAATAACAATGCCAATCCAAAGGCGAATGATGTATTAGAACTACTTTCCACAAAATCGCGTGATTCTCCACTTAAATCTGTTGTAAAACTTTCGTCAAGTACTTTTGCTTTGATCTGATCCATTGCAGCAATACCATCACTGATGCTTTTTCCTGGCGCTAAACCTGCAGAAACAGTTGCTGACATATAGCGGTTGTTGTGGTACAATTGTGGCGGATTACTTTGTTCTTCAACATGCACCACATTATCCATTTGAATTAATTGTCCATTTTTGTTTTTCACAAACATCGAAGTCAAATCCAATGGTTTAGAACGGTCTTTTTGATCAAACTGACCAATTACCTGATATTGTTTTCCGTTTTTAATGAAATAACCAAAACGCTGTCCGCTTAACGAAAGTTGTAGCGTTTGTGCAATATCAAGTATTGAAATACCCAAACTTTCGGCTTTTTCACGATCGATACTTACGTTGATCTCCGGTTTATTAAATTTTAGATTCACATCCGTAATCGAGAATACATCGCTTTTACCAACTTCACTCATGAAAACCGGAATTTTTTCTCTCAGTTTCTCAAAAGTTGGCGCCTGAATAATATATTGTATTGGTAATCCTCCACGTCTGTTAACAGCAATTGTAGGTTGCTGGATAACAGATGTTTTAACGTCCGGATATTGTTTGGTTAGTTTCGTTAATTTATCTGCAATGTCTTTTTGAGAACGTTCTCTCTGATCAGATTCTTTCAAAGACAATCGGATGAAACCTGAGTTAGTTGCCGAAGCTCCAAAGCCAGGTGCTGTGATAACCAAACTTACTTTTTTCTCGGGAATAGAATCGTCTACCAATTTTGAGATTTCCTGCATAAAGCGATCTGTGTATTCATATGAAGAACCTTCCGGTGTTGTCATACGCATGGTTACAGAACTACGATCATCGTAAGGTGCTGTTTCTTTTGGCAGAATGGTAAAGAATAAGTAGATCAATCCAAAACAAGCAATCAAAATTGGGAAACTAAGCCATTTTTTCTCTATAAAACGAGACAATGATTCTGCGTAACCGCTATTCAATCTTTCAAAGAAAGGCTCTGTTTTGACATAAAACTTAGATTTTTTCTGTTCACCGCCTTTCATTAAATAGGCGTTCAGCATTGGTGTTAAAGTCAATGATACAAAGGCTGATATAAGTACAGCAGAACCAATCACGACACCAAATTCCCTAAAGAGTCGCCCTACGAAACCTTCCAGGAAAATAACAGGCAAGAATACTGCTGCTAAGGTTACGGAAATAGAAATTACGGCATAAAAAATCTCATTAGAACCTTTTATCGCTGCTTCAATCGGCGACATTCCTTCTTCAACTTTCTTAAAAATATTTTCAGTAACTACAATTCCATCGTCGACGACGAGTCCTGTTGCCAGAACAATTGCCAATAAAGTCAATACGTTAATCGAGAATCCAAAAAGCCACATGATAAAAAATGTCGCAATTAGGGAAACCGGAATATCAATTAAAGGTCTGAAAGCAATTGCCCAGTCTCTAAAGAATAGATAAATAATGATGATTACCAGAATTACCGATATCCCCAGTGTTTCTGCTACCTCGAGTACCGATTTTTTTACGAAAATAGTATTGTCAAGGGCAATATTAAGTTTAATATCTTTAGGAAGATCCTTTTTTAAGGCTTCGTATTTTTTATAAAATTCAGATGAAATGTCAAGGTAATTAGCTCCCGGCATAGGAACAATTGCCAGACCAATCATCGGTAAACCAGACTGGCTTAATTTTGTTTCAATATTTTCAGGTCCTAGTTCTGCACCTCCAATGTCGCTTAAACGAACGATCTTATCACCATCTGTACGAATGATAATATTGTTGAATTCTTCCGGTGATGAAAGGTTTCCAATCGTTTTTACAGTAAGTTCAGTGCTGTTTCCGGTTAATTTTCCGGAAGGTAATTCAACGTTCTGAGAGTTCAGTGCTGTACGTACTTCGGCTACCGTACAGCCGTAAGCCGCTAGTTTTGCAGGATCGATCCACAAACGCATTGCGTAACGTTTTTGTCCCCAAATTTGAACACCACTTACACCCGGAATAGTTTCTAAACGTTGTGAGATTACGTTTTCAGCATAATCACTTAGTTCTAATGAACTTCGGGTATCACTCTGAACTGTCATCGAAATAATAGCATCACTATCAGCATCTGCCTTAGAAACTACGGGCGGAGCATCGATATCCTGTGGTAAATTTCTAATCGCCTGTGAAACTTTATCACGAACGTCATTCGCCGCCTCTTCAAGATCTTTGTCCAGATTAAACTCAATGGTAATATTACTGCTTCCCTGATTACTGGATGATGTTATATTTCGGATACCATCGATAGCATTTACGGCTTTCTCGAGCGGTTCTGTAATCTGAGATTCAATAATATCGGAGTTCGCTCCTGTATAATTCGTTCTGATAGAAACCTGTGCCGGGTCAATAGAAGGGAATTCCCTAACACCCAGAAAAGTATAACCAATGAAACCGAATAAAATAATCAATAGATTCAGTACAATGGTTAAAACAGGTCTCCTGATACTTGTGGTTGATAAACTCATTTTTTGATTTTAGATTTATGATTTTAGAGTTTAGATTTCAGATTGTAGATTTTTTCAAATCTTTCAGCTTTCTATATAACTTTCAAACTTTCGACTTTACAACTTTCGACTTAATAGACTTACTTAACATTAACTTTTATCGGAGCTTCATTTTTTAGTGACATTACACCGCTTGTAATTAAAGTGTCACCAGCTTTTAAGCCTTCTAAAATCAAAATAGAAGCATCTGTTCTTGTTGTTGCCTGCACCATTACTTCTTTAGCCTTTCCGTTGTTAGCGATATATACTTTTTTACCACTTTGAACAGGAATAATAGCTTCAGAAGGAATTACAATTGCATCTTTGATAATATTCAACGGAAGTTTTACATCTGCAAAAGTACCCGGGAAAAGTTTCCCATCTACATTATCTGTAATCGCACGAATTTGCAGTGTACGGGTTGCTACCGCAACTTCCGGTTCAACAGCGTAGATTTTTGCAGTATAGACTTTAGTCGATCCTGAAACAGTAAATTCTATACTTGAACCTGATGTTACCTGCGAAGCATATTTTTCCGGAATTGAAAAAGTAATTTTTAGTTTTCCAGTATTCACTAATTTTGCCACCAATATAGCGGGTGTAATATAGGTTCCTGTTGAAATAGAACGTAATCCTATTTTTCCTGAAAATGGTGCACGAACTGTAGCTTTTGCAATTTGAGCTTTTATTAATTGTGTCTGAGCTTGCATTGAGGCATGGTCAGCTATAGAAATATCTAATTCTTCCTGACTAATAGCTTCCTTTTCTAATAATAATTTGGCTCTTCTAAGATTTTCGGCAGCTAAACCTTCTTTGGTGATTGCCTGTTTTAATTGCGCTTGCAGTTCAAGATGATTTATTTTGAAAAGTACCTGACCTTTACTAACATTATTACCTTCATTGAAATAAATACCTTCTACAATTCCGGAGATTTCACTACGAATTTCTATTTGCTCATTGGCTTCAATTGATCCGGATAAAGATAAATTGTTATCAAAAGTGGCTGTTTTAACCACAATTCCTGTTACAGCTGTTGGAGTATCTTTGCCGCCTGTTTTTTTAGAGTCTTCTTTTTTATTTTTATTCGTTACAACTCGGTACGCGATAAAGCTTCCAAAGCCAAGAATTAGTAGGGCGTAAATCAGATTTTTTATTTTCATAAAATAGAGGTAAATATTATGTTTTTGGTACTGTATTAGCAAGCTCACAAAATTAACTTTTTGATTCGATATCAAACGATGTTAGCTTTTATTTAACACTTGCGCAACGTTAAATTTATACGTCTTTTAACGGTTATTTCTGTAAAATTTACAGTTAGACATGCTTTTTAAGAAAAGGTTTAATTTGAAGTTGATTTTTTAACAAAAATTAATTTTAGCTGATGTAATTCCAGATGTTTTTCTTCTTTGTCAGCTCAATAAATACAGCTTTCAGTATAGCGTGTTCCGGTTTTTGCAGGGGAGCATCTTCTTTTAAGATTTTCATAGCATAATTTCGGGCTAAACCCAAAATATCACGATCCCGGACAATATCAGCAATTTGAAGATTCAAAACACCGCTTTGTTGTGTTCCCATTAAGTCGCCGGGACCACGAAGTTTTAAATCTACTTCGGCGATTTCAAAACCATCATTCGTTTTTACCATCGTTTCCATTCTGGTTTTACTATCCTCGCTTAGTTTATGGCTGGTCATTAAAATACAATAACTCTGCTCAGCGCCACGACCTACACGTCCACGTAACTGGTGCAATTGTGATAAACCAAAACGTTCTGCACTTTCTATAATCATTACACTCGCATTGGGCACGTTTACACCAACCTCAATTACGGTAGTTGCGACCATGATATTGGTTTTCCCTTCTGAAAAGCGTTTCATTTCCGCATCTTTATCAGCAGGTTTCATTTTTCCGTGCAGAATAGAAATCGAATATTGTGGTAATGGAAAATCACGTGAAATACTTTCGTAACCGTCCATAAGATCTTTGTAATCCATTTTTTCAGATTCCTGAATCAGTGGATATACAATATATATTTGTCTGCCAAGGGCAATTTCATCTCTTAAAAATTTCCAAACCTTCAAACGATTGCTGTCAAAGCGATGAACGGTCTGAATGGGTTTACGTCCAGGGGGCAATTCATCAATAACAGAAATATCCAAATCGCCGTATAAACTCATTGCCAGCGTTCTCGGAATAGGAGTGGCGGTCATGACTAAAACGTGGGGCGGAATTTCGTTTTTCTTCCATAATTTAGAACGTTGCTCAACACCAAAACGATGTTGCTCGTCAATTACGGCTAATCCCAGATTCTTAAATTTTACTTTGTCTTCGAGCAAAGCATGTGTACCGATTAAAATTTGTAGACTACCTTCTTCCAGTTCTTCATGAAGTATTCTTCTCGCGGCTGTTTTAGTAGAACCGGTTAGTATTTTTACATTGATGTTCATGGTCTGAGCCAATTCAGACAAACCAATGAAATGCTGATTGGCTAAGATTTCTGTTGGTGCCATCAGACAAGCCTGAAAACCATTGTCAATTGCCAAAAGCATGCTCATAAAGGCAACAATTGTTTTTCCGGATCCAACATCTCCCTGCAACAATCGGTTCATTTGTGCATTGCTTCCCATATCAGAGCGAATCTCTTTGATCACTCTTTTTTGTGCATTCGTTAAGTTAAAGGGCAAATGATTCTGGTAAAACTCATTGAAAAATTCACCTACTTTAGTAAACGGATGTCCTTTTATTTTATGTTTCCGAATTAAATTCTTAGTAATAAGCTGAAGCTGAATGAAAAACAATTCTTCAAATTTCAAACGGAATTGTGCTTTCGCTAAAGCATCGGTACTTTTAGGAAAATGAATGTTGAATAAAGCAGCTTTTTTGGAGATTAGTTTCAGTTCCTCAACTAAATAAGGAGGGAAAGTTTCAGAAAACAAAACCTGAGTTTCGATAAACAATTGCTCCATCAGTTTGTTTATCGTTCTGTTTGAAATGCCACGATTGGCTAAGGTTTCTGTAGACGGATAAACAGGCTGCATGGCAGAGCGAAGGCTTTTTTCATGTTCTGTCCAAAGTTCGATCTCCGGATGCGCCATACTAAATTGACTTCCGTACAAAGAACATTTTCCAAAAATAACACAGACTTCATTAAGTTTTAAACTCTCGCGAATCCATTTGTGACCTTGAAACCAATTAAGATCAATTTGCCCGGTATCATCAACAAAAGTGGCAACTAAACGCTTTTTGTTCTTGGCAAATTCAACTGTTTTTATATTAATTATTTTTCCAATAATCTGAACTTCGGCACCTGTGTTTTGCAGTTCATTGATTTTATAATAACGGGTTCTGTCAATGTATCTATTTGGAAAAAAATTGATTAAATCCGCATATTTATGAATCCCCAATTCTTTACGCAACAATTGCCCGCGACTAGGACCAACGCCTTTCAGGTATTCAATTGGAGTTTCAAGGAGATTATTAGACATTTATAATTCTAGATTTTAGACTTTAGATTTTGGATTTTTTGCTGTAATCCATGTTCTATTATCTTTTTTTTTAATAAAAGCGAAGATAGATTTTAATTAGGAATTTTAAAAATGGATTGGTTTTGAAATTCTTTTAAGTTGGTAATTGTATCATTAAATAGTACTTATTTATTATTCTGTCGAAATAATGAAATAAAAAAAAGCTGTAAGTTTGTGACATAATAAAGAGCTTTTCTTTACTAATTCTATTATAATTTCAAAATGATAACACATTTAGTACTTCTAAGAGGCATTAACGTTTCAGGTCACAATATGATGAAAATGGATGCTTTGAAAACGATGCTGGAAAGTATTGGTTTTCAAAATGTTCGCACTTACTTGCAATCCGGAAATGTCTTTGTTGATACTGAGGAAGAAAGTGCTTCAAAAGTGGGATTTATGATTAAACAGGAAATTTTTAAAGTTTTCGGACACGAAGTACCTACAATTGTCATTACAAAAGAAGACCTTGAATTGTGCTTTAAAAACAATCCGTTTTTAAAAGAAAAGGACATTGATACCAAAAAGCTCTATGTCGCTTTTGTTTCTGTTATTTTAAAAAGTGAAAACATAAATGATTTAAAAATCAGTCAGTTTAAGCCCGATGAAGTAAGTATTGATGAAAATAGAATATTTGTTAAGTATGCTGTTGGAGCTGGGAAAACAAGATTTGATCAAAAATACATTGAGAAAAAACTAAACGTTGTCTCAACTATGCGAAACTGGAATACCATCACGAATTTATTAACCATGTATAACGAATAATGAAAAAAATCGCCTTAATTGTAGCTTTGATTATTACAAGTCATTGCATAAATGCTCAAGCCAAGTCTGCTAATGCAGAAGAAACGTTCACTACTTTCTTTAAAAAGTTTAATGAAGATAAAAACTTTCAAATGAGTAGAGTAGTTTTTCCTCTTGCTGTAAAAATGAACAATGATGATTTTGAATTAGTTGATTTTACTATTACTAAAGAAAAATACAAAACTTTAAAACTAAACGCTCAAGGAACTTCTTATAAACAAAATACGGTTACTAAAAACAATACCGTTACCATTCAGCAAAGAGGGAAAGACAATGGAATTTTTATTGACTACGTTTTTGAAAAGCGCAAAGGTTTGTGGTTTCTAAAAACATGGATAGATGAATCAACATAGTATTCTTAATATTTAGTACACTATTTAATTGGAATAATTGGTGTTTTCTTTAGGAAAATAGTATCGGCGTCATGTTTGGCGCCTTTTTTATGCCCGCCTCCGTGCGGATTAAATAGCGATATGGATTTTGTTTCATATCCTTCTTTCTGAACAGCTTCATTGACTAATAATGTTGGAGCTTCATAACCAATAAAAGTAAACTGCGAATACCGAAGCTCTTTCAATTCAAAATAACCTTTTTGATCTGTTAGATTTTCGCCTACGTTACAATTAGTAATAGGTTGTCGGGTGATAGAATCGTAAATATAGCCAACAATTTGAGGGCGTTTGCATCGGCTAACTAAGCAACTCTGAAAAAGCATTGTAAAAGTTAGTATTGCGGTAAGAATCAATAATTTTCTCATTTAAATTAAATCAATATAATAAAATCCATAATCATAAGGATCATCTGCATTAGTATCGCAGGCAGTATTTGACGGATTTTGGTTTTTAGGTTTTTCATATTTGCGATAAATAACTTCGCCAATTTCGAACGTGACAGGTTTTGAAAAAATGGGTCCGTCAAAAGTAAACGTATGAAATTCTCCATTTTCTCCACAAACATCGACATTTTTAGGTAAATCTTTTATAAAATCTTCATCAATGATGCGTCCGACGAAACTTTTGTCTAAATATTGTTCGTTTACACAAACTACAATTGTCTTAAAGCCTAATGCAATAAATTCATTGATCAAATCCTGGGTTGGAATTTTCCAAAGTGGAAAAACGCCCTCAAAACCCATTTTTGCCAATTGAGATTCTCTGTATTGTCGTAAATCTTCCAGAAAAATATCTCCAAAAATCGAATGTGTAATGCTTTCGGATTTTAGCTCACTTAATGTAACTTTCATAACCGTTTCGTAAGCTTCCATCGTAGGCATTTCGGGAATCTGCATGATTTTAAGAGGTAAACCAATACTTTCCGCTTGTGCTTGTAACAATGCCACACGAACGCCATGCATCGAAATACGCTGAAATTGTTCATTTACACTCGTTAGCAAATATTCGATTTGATATTTCTCGTTTTGAAGTGTTTTGTACAACGCCAAAGCAGAATCTTTTCCGCTGCTCCAGTTGAATATGGCTTTTTTAGGTAGTGACAATGTATTGTAATTTTCTACTGTAAACTTACAAATTTCATTCGATTTGTTAACGAAACCTTTGTAACTTTGGGATTTTACACGCCAAAAAATGACATTATATAAAGATAAGTTTAAAATAGATTCCAATAGATTGAAAAATTGGGATTATTCCAGTGCAGCAATTTATTTCATTACAATTGTTACCAAAAGTAGAGAATGCCTGTTTGGATCTATTGAAGAGGATAAAATGATTTTAAATGAGAATGGTCAAATTGTAGAAAATGAATTATTGAAATCGATAAAAATTCGTAAAAATTGGTTTTTCCATAATTGGATCGTTATGCCGAATCATGTACATTTATTAATCGAAATTATGGAACCGCAAATTGTCAACGCACAATTTGTCGACAACGAATCTGCGGTAGAGACGCACAGCAGTGCGTCTCCACCATACACGTCTACACATTGTGCGTCTGCGTTCGTCAAATCGACAACGAATATTGATAATAATAACGAAAAATACGTTGCGGAGACGCATTGCAATGCGTCTCTACGGAATAACCATGTGAATGATTGCGTGAATATGTATGATAATAAACACGTGAATGTGAATAAAAATGAAAATAAATTGGGATTTCAATTATCTCGAAAAACAAATTCAATATCGTCATTTGTCGCTTTGTTTAAATCGGTTACAACAAAACAAATTAATGGATCTGTTTCGATATGGCAATCCAATTATTACGATCATATCGTTCGTAATTACGAAAGATTTGAAATTATTTATAATTATATAAAAACCAACCCAAGATCTTGGGAAAAGGATTCTATGAAACTTTAATTCTCCATGAAATACATTTTTCTTTTTATTACCAGTTTTGTTTTTGCGCAACAAACTCAGTTTGTAGATTTTAAATCGGTTAACGGACAATTGAAGTTAAATCCGGCTGAGAAATCAGTTTCAGGGATAGTTAATTATCAATTTGATGTTTTGCAAGCGATTGATACGATTAAGCTTGATGCAAAAAACATGGAGTTTTCTAAAGTTAAGATTGATGATAAAGAAGTTGTTTTTGTAAATACAGCTAAAGAATTACAAATTGTATCTAATTTTCAAAAAGGAGAAAATCATAAATTATCTTTTGAATACTTCGTAAAGCCGAAACAAGCTTTGTACTTTATTACTATAGAAAATGCTGAAGTTCAAATCTGGACGCAAGGGCAGGGAAGATACACCAGTAATTGGTTTCCTAGTTTTGATGATGTAAACGAAAAAGTAATATTCAATTTAGGAATTACCTTTGATAAAGATTATAAAGTGGTTGCGAATGGAGTTCTGGAAAATAAAACCGAAAATAATAATCAGTTCTATTGGCAATACAAAATGACGAAACCTATGAGTTCTTATCTACTCATGCTCGCTATTGGAAAATTTGATAAAAAAGAAGCAAAGGCTAAATCTAAAATTCCGCTTGAATATTATTTAGAAGCAAAAGATTCGGAGCGATTTGAACCGACGTATCGTTACTCTAAGCGTATTTTTGACTTTTTGGAAAAAGAAATTGGTGTGAAATACCCTTGGGATATTTACAGACAAATTCCTGTTCGTGATTTTTTGTATGGCGGAATGGAAAATACGACTTCAACACTTTTCACGACACGTTATGTAGTTGATTCTATTGGTTTTGAAGATAGAAGTTATACCAATGTTGATGCTCATGAATTGGCGCACCATTGGTTTGGTGATTTGATTACGGCAGAAAGCAGTACGCATCATTGGCTTCAGGAAGGATTTGCGACCTATTATGCTTTGTTGGCGGAACGTGATATTTATGGCGATGATTATTTTTATGCCAAATTATATGAAACAGCGCAACAGTTAAAATTTGCTTCCCGAACGGATTTAATTCCGGTTTTGAACGGAAAAGCGAGTTCATTGACGTTTTATGAAAAAGGAGCTTGGGCACTTTTTGTACTGCATGAATCGATAGGAGATAAAGCCTTTAAAAAAGCAATTAAAAGTTATTTGAAGAAATATGCCTACCAAAACGTAAACACGCAGAATTTCTTTGATGAAATAAAAAAAGTATCCGACTTTGATTTAAATTCTTTCCAAAAAACCTGGCTTGAATCTGTAGCTTTCGATACGCCAACGGCTAATGCTTTATTGAGTAAAAATAAAGCTATTCAGATTCGTTTAGAGGTTGATAAATTGAAGAAAACATCATTAGCTGAAAAAGTAGATTTTTTATTGAATACTTTAAATTCAAATGTTCATTACAGTATAAAAGAAGCGATTGTAAAGCAAATAGAAACTGAAAAATACGAAGGTAAGAAAGTCATTTTACAAGCTGCTTTAAAATCAGATAACTGGCAGGTACGTCAGGCTGTTGCCGGAACTTTGACAACAATACCAGAGGATTTCAGAATTGACTATGAAAGCTTACTAACTGATAAATCGTATCAAACGCAGGAGATCGCTTTGTACCGATTATGGAAAAATTTTCCGGAGCATCAAAAACGATATTTAGATTTGTCAAAGGATTGGATTGGTTTCAATGATTATAATCTTCGTACGATGTGGCTTAGTTTAGCTTTGTCAACTCCCAATTATACGGCTAATCCGGAAGTTTTTGCGGCGGAATTAGTCGATTTTACATCAACTAAATACGAAGCTGGTACGAGACAAAATGCACTTGAAAAACTGATCGCTTTTAAAATTATCAACGATCAGATTTTGAGTAACTTAGTTAATTCTACAACACATCACATGTGGCAGTTTTCTAAATTTGGTAGAGATTCTATTCGTTTTTTATTAAAAAATTCCGAAATACGTGCTTCCTTTGAGAGAATTTTGCCTAATTTGACACCCGAAGAACAGTTTCAGTTAAACCGCTTGTTGAAGGAGTAGATGGTTTTTTGGTTGGTGGTTTTTAGTTGATGGTTGTTGGTTTATTGTTTGTTATTGATAGTTTAAGAACAGATAATAAACAAGAGTAGAATTTAAGTAAGGAATGAAAAACCTTATGACAGATGTTATTTGTCTATTTTCTATTCTCCAAAAAAAGAGAATCTTTTTTAAAAATAAAGTATGAAAGCATTGGTTATATCTGGTGGTGGGAGTAAAGGCGCATTTGCCGGTGGCGTGGCGCAGTATTTAATAGAAGAAAAACTGCATGAATATGATTTGTTTTTAGGCACCTCTACCGGAAGTTTGTTGATTCCGCATTTAGCTTTAGGACATATTAAAAAAATTCATTGGGTGTATACCAATGTAAGCATGAGCAAAATATTTAATATTTGCCCGTTTGTCGTTAAAGTAAAAAACGGAGTTGATATTGTAACCATTAATCACTTTAATGTGCTTCGTCAGTTTTTTAGAGGTAAAAGAACTTTTGGGGAAAGTAAAGGTTTGCAGAAATACATTAAAGCAAATTTTTCTCTTTCTGATTTTAATAAACTTAAAAAGCTCAAAAGCGATGTTATTGTCACCGTAACCAATCTAACAAAAAATGAAGCAGAGTATAAATCCGTTAAAGATTGTACCTACGAAGAATTTTGTGACTGGACTTGGATTTCAAGTAACTATATTCCGTTTATGAGTTTGGTTACCAAAGATAATTTTGAGTATGGAGACGGCGGATTTTCGAGTCTTGTACCGATACGCGAAGCCATTAATCGCGGAGCTACCGAAATTGATGTAATTATTTTAGAAACCGAAGTGAACACAGAGAAGATGGTTATTGGTAAGAACCCGTTTTCACTGATGATTGACTTGTTTAGGATTGCTTTGGGACAGGTAGAAAAACATGATATTGCTATAGGAAAACTTATGGCAAACAATAAGAATGTAAAACTTAATTTATACTACACACCTACAAAGCTAACAGATAACGCCCTTATTTTTAATAAAGATGTTATGAAAGAGTGGTGGGATCAAGGATTCGAATATGCACAGAATAAATCTGAAGTAATGAGCGATAACCGATAGATATCAATTTAAATTATGAAGAATTTTAGTGTTGCTATTTGTCTTTTTATTGTTTCAGTTGTAGGTGCGCAGCAAAAAATATGTAAAACTTCCATTTTAAATAAGAACAACTTATTGGAGAAAAACGAGATCAATAAATACCAGAAATACGATTTTTCGAAGTTGTGGACAAAAACAGATAATAATGCTGTCTTTGGTGTTATTGGTGATAATTATGAAAGAATTTTGATTAAATTAATTTCCGTTAAAAAGGATTTAAAGAATCAAAATGAGTATGGTGTTTATGGAAAATCTCAGGTGAAAGGAAATATTTGCGATTTTACAGGGACTATAACGATCATAAAAATTCAGGAAATTAAAAATCCAAGTTTTGGTAATGATGATGAATACAAAGATCAAGGTATAAAAAGTCAGGGTTTGTTAACTGCGAACTATAAGTTCATAGAAAATAAAACACAGAAAAGCACCGGTAATTTTGAAGGTACACTGGAAACAATTTGGTATTTGGATAAAAACAATAGCATGCGTTATAATGATATTGATATAAATTCAGATAGTTATTTTAATAACGCGTTTGTTGGGACATGGAAATCAGATAGCACGCAGAAGAGCAAATTATGTAATTGGGGAGATTACAGAGTGCCTAACGTAAATTGCGATTTTGATATTGGAGCAGCAGAAGTAAGTGTTTCAGAGAAATACAAAAAGTATGGTTGGCTGACGATGCCTAAACTGAATTGGTGGAAATAACAGGAAACTAAATAGTTTTTGACAAGACTAAAAAGTATTAATCTTGTCAAAACTTATAATTTTTACCAAAGTTCGGCAACTTCGTTTTTGATGTAGCTTAAAGCGGCATTACTTGGTGATTGTTTTTCTAATAAATCATTTAAAATAACCTCACGTAGTTTATCGGCATTATCGACACGATCACTCATTGCAGCTTTTCGAATCATTTGTATAGTAGCATTTTTAGCAGTTGTAATAATTGTCCAGCAATCATCAGACATGTAAATTTGCTGCGTTAGGTTGTGCTCGAATTCATGTTCAATCTGTTCGATTACAAAATTTTCGTAGTCATGTTTTTCATTTGAAATAGGCGAAACTCTAATTAATAATTTTGTCAAATTGATACGCTCTAAATACAATGTCATACGTTCGTAAGCTTGTAAACGAATTGGCAGCGATTCTTTGTGCGCTTGTTTGTTTAGTAAAAAAGCACGCTTTCTGTCATTGTTTTTAATATGCAATTCAAAAAAACTGTATGCTACAAATCCGGTCACGATTGCAGGTAGCGTATAACTGGCTAATTCTATAACTCTTGTAAAATCCATTTTTAATAATTTTTTAAACAAAAATATACTTTTTTCGGTTTGTAATAAACAAACTGGAAGTTTACTTTTGCAAACAATGATCAAAACCAATAATACACAATAAAAATGGATTCATACATTATAATTTTTCTTTGTTTAGCGGCATTCGCTGCCGGTTTTATTGATGCAATTGTTGGTGGCGGCGGGCTAATCCAGACACCAATGGGATTGATTTTATTGCCAAATTTACCTGTTTCTACTGTTATTGGAACGTTAAAAATCCCAGCTTTTAGCGGAACGGCTTTTGCAGCTTTTCAATATCTTAAAAAAGTAGTTATTCAATGGAGATTGTTATTGATTATGATGTGTTTAGCGGTTCCATCCGCATTTTTAGGTTCTACAATACTAACATTAGTTAGCAATGATTTTATGAAACCACTTTTGCTGGTGGTTTTGTCATTATTATTTGTATATACTTATGCAAAGAAAAATTTTGGACAACATGTTGCTAAAGATCATTCACCCACAACTCAAATAATTTATGCTGTCGTTATAAGTATAATTGTTGGTTTTTATGATGGATTTATTGGTCCCGGTACAGGAAGCTTTTTTGTAGTAGCTTTTATAGCTCTTTTGGGTTTTGACTTTCTGAATGCTTCTGCGAATGCTAAAATGGTGAATTTGGCAACCAATTTCGGTTCGATTTGTTTGTTTTTGATAAAAGGAAAGATTATTTGGTCAATTGCAATTCCAATGGCTATTAGCAACGGACTTGGCGGATGGCTAGGTGCAAAATTGGCTATTAATAAAGGAAATGGCTTTATTAGAATTTTCTTCTTGGTTGTAGTAATAGGAACACTTATTCGTTTTGCTTACGACGTATTTTATAAGTAAGCTTCTGAATTTCTAAGTTGCTACGGTTCTAAGATAGCAACTTTCTTAAAAGAAGCCAATTGTTTGTTTTTAGCCCCGATAGAGGCGGTATCCTCGTATCCCGATGCATATCGGGAGGAGAGATATAGCCGAAAGCGGGAACTATGTTTGTAAAAATGCCAATTGTTCTGCTTCAAAAAAACTTAGCAACTTAGCCCCTCAGAAACTTAGAGCCTTCAAAAAAAACTTAGTAGCTATTTCAACCAATAATTCTTATTTTTGCAGTAATTATGGAGAAAAATTTCATGCAGAAATACATTGACCAGCTCAATGAAGCACAGAGACAGCCTGTTTTAAAGAAAGACGGGCCAATGATTATTATTGCTGGTGCAGGTTCAGGAAAAACCCGTGTTTTAACTATTAGGATTGCTTATTTGATGGCGCAGGGTATTGACGCTTTCAATATTTTATCGCTTACGTTTACGAACAAAGCTGCTCGTGAAATGAAGCACAGGATTTCGGATATTGTAGGAGCATCTGAAGCAAAGAATCTTTGGATGGGAACTTTCCACTCTATTTTCGCCCGTATTCTTCGTGCAGAATCGGATCATTTGGGATATCCATCAAATTTTACGATTTATGATTCTCAGGATTCGGCGAGATTGATTTCTTCTATTATCAAAGAAATGCAGCTGGATCGTGATATTTATAAGCCAAAACAAATTTTAGGACGTATATCAAGTTATAAAAACAGCTTGATTACGGTTAAAGCCTATTTTAATAATCCTGAATTGGTAGAAGCCGATGCAATGGCGAAAAGACCAAGATTGGGAGAAATCTATCAGCAATATGTTGAACGCTGTTTCAAGGCGGGAGCAATGGATTTTGATGATTTATTATTAAAAACCAATGAGTTATTAACTCGTTATCCTGAGGTTTTAGCAAAATATCAGAATCGTTTTAGGTATATTCTGGTTGATGAGTACCAGGATACGAATCACTCTCAGTATTTGATTGTTAGAGCGTTATCAGATAAGTTTCAGAATATTTGTGTGGTGGGTGATGATGCGCAAAGTATTTATGCTTTCCGTGGGGCAAACATTAATAATATTTTGAATTTCCAGAAAGATTATGAAGGTGTAATTATGTTCCGTTTGGAGCAGAATTACCGCTCAACCAGAAATATTGTTGAAGCAGCAAACACTGTGATGGAACATAATAAAACAAAGCTGGATAAAGTAGTTTGGACTGCGAATGATTTTGGACAAAAGATTAAGGTACACCGCAGTTTGACAGATGCTGAGGAAGGTCGTTTTGTAGCGAGTACCATTTTCGAACAGAAGATGCAAAATCAGCTGCATAATGGTTCTTTTGCTATTTTGTATCGTACCAACGCGCAATCCCGTGCAATGGAGGACGCGTTAAGAAAGCGTGATATTCCGTATCGTATATATGGTGGATTGTCATTTTACCAACGTAAGGAAATTAAAGACGTATTGTGTTATTTGCGTTTGGTTATTAATCCAAAGGACGAAGAGGCATTAATTCGTGTTATCAATTATCCGGCACGTGGAATTGGAGATACTACTGTTGAAAAATTAACTATTGCTGCCAATCATTACAAGCGTTCGATTTGGGAAGTAATGGTAAATATCGATAAAATTGATTTGAAACTGAATTCCGGAACAAAGCAAAAGTTAAATGACTTTGTGACGATGATTCAGAGTTTTCAGGTGATTGATCAAAATCAGGATGCATTTTACATTACTGATTATGTTGCTAAAAAAACAGGTTTAGTTCAGGAACTGAAAAAAGATGCTACTCCTGAAGGAATGGCTAAAATTCAGAATATCGAAGAGCTTTTAAACGGTATAAAAGATTTTACTGAAGGCCAGAGAGAAATTGACGGTGCTCGTGGTGCTTTGTCTGAGTTTATGGAAGATGTTGCATTGGCGACAGATTTAGATAAAGATACTAGTGATGAAGATCGTGTTGCATTGATGACGATTCACTTGGCAAAAGGACTTGAATTTCCGCATGTTTTTGTGGTGGGAATGGAAGAAGATTTGTTTCCGAGTGCCATGAGTATGAGTACTAGAAGTGAACTTGAGGAAGAACGTCGTTTATTTTACGTAGCTTTGACACGTGCAGAACATCAGGCTTATTTGACGTATGCACAATCGCGTTACCGTTGGGGAAAACTTACAGACAGCGAACCATCACGTTTTATAGAAGAAATTGACGGGCAATATTTAGAATATTTAACACCAGCCGAAAGTAATTATCGCTACAAACCCACAATTGATGGTGATATTTTTGGTGATATCGACAAATCAAAACTTCGTTTAGCGAAACCAATTGGAGGAACTCCGCCAGTTAAACAAACTGAATCTGAGCCGCGACAAGATTTAAATATTCGCAAATTGAAACCTGTGGCAGGAAATGCACCAGTTTCTTCAGGCTCTAATTTGTTTGATAATAAACTTACTATTGGAAATGTCGTGATGCATGAGCGTTTTGGTAAAGGAGAAGTTGTTAACTTAGAGGGTGTTGGCGCAGATAAGAAGGCTGAAATAAAATTTGAAGTTGGAGGAATTAAGAAATTATTGCTTCGCTTTGCTAAGCTGGATGTTATAGGATAGGAAAAAGTTTCAAATTTCAGGTTTTCTGAACTTTATGGTTAATCTATTATTCAGTACTTAATAATTTGAAACAAAATAAACCTGAAACAAATTAAACAAAAAATCAAATGGCTGAGTTTATAAAAATATATCCGGATAAACCTAATGAAGCTGCAATTGCAAAAGTTGTAAAAGTACTTCAGAATGGAGGTTTAGTAATTTATCCAACCGATACCGTTTATGGTTTGGGTTGTGATATTACAAATTCAAGGGCTTTAGAGAAAATTGCAAAAATTAAAGGAGTAAAATTAGAAAAAGCGAACTTCTCTTTTATTTGTCATGATTTGAGTAATCTTTCAGATTACGTGAGACAAATTGATACAGCAACTTTTAAAATTTTAAAAAGAGCATTACCAGGACCTTACACTTTTATTTTACCTGGTAATAATAATTTACCAAAAGAATTTAAAAAGAAGAGTACTGTGGGTATTCGTATTCCGGATAATAACATCGCTTTAGAAATTGTTAGAAAATTGGGTAATCCAATTGTTTCGACTTCTATTCATGACGATGATGATGTAATCGAATATACTACAGATCCGGAACTTATTTTTGAGAAATGGCAGAATCTTGTTGATTTAGTAATTGATGGGGGTTACGGCGATAATGTTGGTTCTACAATAATAGATTTATCCGAACATGAGCCTGTAATTGTTAGGGAAGGAAAAGGAGATATTGATATTTTGTAAAAAAAAACTTAAATCCTGTAAATTATTAAATTATTTGACTTAACTTTATTATAGTTAAAATTTAGTTAGTTAATGAAGATAATGCTATTCTTGATTTATATTTAATTGGTTATTAAAAAAGTTAAGAATACAAAAAAGCAGGTCAATTGACCTGCTTTTTCTGTGTAATGAAGTTTTTAACTTCTATTATTTTTGTTGTTTTTTCATTTCTTTTTCAATCATATCATAGAATTGATCGATTTTAGGCATAACAACAATACGAGTTCTTCTGTTACGAGCTCTGTCATCTGGAGTATCGTTAGACACTAAAGGTACGTAAGAACTTCTACCAGCTGCAATTAATTTAGCAGGGTTAACACCAAGATCATTAGTTAATACACGAACAATAGAAGTTGAACGTTTAACACTTAAGTCCCAGTTGTCTAACAATGTTCCGTTGCTTTTGTATGGAACGCTGTCTGTGTGACCTTCAACCATACATTCGAAATCAGGTTTGTCGTTTACTACTTTTGCAACTTTAGCCAAAACAGATTTTGCTTTGTCAGTTACATCATAGCTACCGCTTTTGAATAATAATTTATCTGCGATAGAAATAAATACAACTCCTTTTTCTACGTTAACTTCGATGTCTGGATCATTAATACCAACTGCTCCTTTTAAGCTAGTAACTAAAGCTAAAGTAACACTGTCTTTTTTAGTTAATGCATCTTGAAGTCTAGAAATTTTTAAATCTTTTTCTTTTAAGCTTTCTAAAGATTTTTCAAGATTTTCAGCACCTTTAGTTGTTAATACCGTTAAGTCTTTAGAGCTGTTGATTAAGTCTTTATTGTGTGATTTATAACTTTCCGCTGTAGCTGCTAATCCTGCTTTTTCTTCTAAACAAGAATTCAATTTAACAGTGCAAGAGTTTAATAAATCTTGTGTTTCTTTGTTCTTAGCTTCTAATTCTGCGTATTTCTTCTTCGAAACACACGACGTTAAGGCCATTAATACTGATAGTGCGATTACTATTTTTCTCATAGGGATTTTATTTAATTAAACGTTGATTACAAATTTAGTTTTTAATATTTTGATTAGTGTTAAAGATTTCTTTAAAAACAATCACTTTCTTTATATAATATAAGTAAACGATACTTTTTACAGTATAGTATTGCTTTATTTGGAAATATTTTCTTTTTCTAATGTACTTTAAAGATATGCAATAAAAAGAAAAATGCGCATGTAATATTGCTAAAGTATGCTTAAATTTTCCTTGTGTAAGAAAACGAATACCAGCAATTCCATCTAAAACCATACGAAAGAAAATTACAAAAAACAGTCCTTTCTTAGGTAAGTTTTTAACTAACATTAATAACGAATTTCTAAAATTCAGATACGTCTTTTTTGGATTTCCCTGACTTAAAGTGGCACCACCAACATGATAAACAGTTGAACCTGAGTTGTACTTGATGACATAACCTTCATTTAAAGCTCTCCAGCAAAGATCGATTTCTTCCTGATGTGCAAAAAAAGATTCATCAAAGCCTTTTAACTCATTATAAACTTCACTTCTTATAAAAAAGCAAGCTCCTGATGCCCACGATAACTCACAATTATCATCATATTGACCCTCGTCTTTTTCGATGGTGTCAAATATTCGGCCACGACAATACGGAAAACCAAATTTGTCAATAAATCCACCGGCTCCACCAGCGTATTCAAAGTATTCTTTATTTTTAAAATCAAGAATTTTTGGCTGTATTATCGCAGTATGTTTTTCAGTATTAAAAGTTTCTAATATGGGTTGTAACCAATTTTCGGTTACTTCGATATCTGAATTCACCAAAGCATAGATTTCGGCATTCACATTCTTTAAGGCATCATTATAACCCTTTGCGAATCCATGATTGGCAGTGTTTTTTATAATTTGTACTGTCGGAAAATTTTCTTTGACGAAATTTACAGAATCGTCTGTAGATGCATTATCAGCAACGTATATGGTGGCTCCTGCCGAAAATTGAATTACTGAGGGTAAGAATTGCTCAAGCAACTTTACACCATTCCAATTTAAAATGACAACTGCTATTTTATCCAAAAGTATTTAGGTATTAATTTAACTATTCTTTGTAATTAGGTAAGGACATTAGAAAATCGTATTTCTCATTTTCAAAATCCATCTGACAATAAAAATGATTCAGACCGTTGGTGACATTCAAATATCGTGCCTTCATTGTCATATTGTAACGGGCAATCTGATCAAATGTTGCTTGTGAGATCCTGACTTCAGGGGCTTTACATTCTACTAATATATGTATAGAACCATCAGGATTATAAACTACAACATCGTATCTTTTTCTTAATCCGTTAACTGTTAGAACTTTCTCTACGTTTATGAGCGATTTAGGATAATTTTTCTCTTTAATTAAATAATGAACAACGTGCTGTCGCACCCATTCTTCCGGAGTGAGAATGATAAATTTTTTCCTTATTTCATCAAAAATAGACACTTTATTTTCGCTATTTTTGAATCGGAAAGTATATGTTGGAAAATTTAATTTTAACATGAGGCAAAAATATAAAATAGTTTGACTTTTCAAATGTAAACTTGAAATTTTAAACTTGAAATAAAGAAATGAATGGACGAAGTTGTAAAAATTGTTAATGATATAAAAGCGGGTAATATTAAACCAATTTATTTTTTAATGGGTGAAGAACCTTATTATATAGATAAATTATCTGAATATATTGAGCAAAATATACTTTCTGAAGATGAAAAAGGTTTTAATCAAACCGTACTTTATGGTAGAGATGTATCTGTAGAAGATATCGTTTCGACAGCTAAACGATATCCAATGATGTCTGACCGTCAGGTTGTTATTGTAAAAGAGGCGCAGGATTTATCCAGGAATATTGACAAGATAGAGGCTTATGTTAACAATCCGATGGAAAGTACAGTTTTGGTGTTTTGTTACAAATACAAAACATTAGATAAACGTAAAAAGGTTACCAAATTATTAGCTCAAAAAGGTGTTGTTTACGAAAGTAAAAAACTGTACGAAAATCAGGTGGGTGACTGGATAAAGCGTGTTTTGGCAGGAAAAAAGTATACTATTGATCCAAAAGCAAATGCGATGCTGGTAGAATTTTTGGGTACTGACTTGAGTAAAATTAATAATGAACTTGAAAAATTACAGATAATTTTACCTCAAGGAACTACGATTACACCACAACATATTGAAGAGAACATTGGATTTAGTAAAGATTATAACGTATTTGAGCTTCGAAAAGCGATTGGAGAACGAAATCAGCTAAAAGCATATAAGATAGCAGAAAATTTTGCCCACAATCCAAAAGAATACCCACTTGTAATGACGACAGGTTTGGTATTTGGATTTTTTATTCAACTATTAAAGTATCACGGATTGAAGGATAAAAATCCAAAAAATGTTGCGGCTGTTATTGGTGTAAATCCTTATTTTTTAAAGGAATATGATTTAGCTATTAAGAATTATCCTATGCGAAAAGTAAGTCAGATCGTAGGTGCACTGCGCGATGTTGATCTTAAAAGTAAAGGGGTAGGCGCTAACGCTTTGCAGCAATCAGATTTACTCAAAGAAATGCTTTACAAAATATTTAATTAAGCCGTGAAAATTCACGATATTTGCTTTTCGAAAAATATACCACGTTTAAAAATATAATTGCACAATTATGGGAATGAATAAAAATACCGTTTTAGGATGGGCAACTTTTATAATGATACTTATGGGATTATTGCTAATAGGTCTTGGCGCTTTTAGATACAGAGATGTATCAGGCTGGGGATTTGTAGCTGTAGGTGTTGGTTTCTTTGCTAATGCATGGGTTTTTAATGCTTTAAAAGGCCGAGTGTAGCTTGTAAAATCACTTATTTTCGTAAGAGATCATAAAAAACTAATAATAGAAAACTAAAAATAAATAAGCATGTCAGACGATAAGAAAGTAATTTTCTCCATGTCAAAATTGAGTAAAACGTACTCAAGCAGCGACAAACAAGTATTAAAAAATATATATCTAAGCTTTTTTTACGGAGCTAAGATTGGAATTTTAGGTTTAAATGGTTCCGGAAAATCTTCACTTTTGAAGATTATTGCGGGAGTTGATAAAAATTATCAGGGAGATGTAGTTTTTGCTCCTGGTTATACTGTTGGTTATTTAGAGCAAGAACCTCAATTAGATGATAACAAAACAGTTATTGAAATTGTTCGTGAAGGTGTAGCTGAAACGATGGCTGTTCTGGATGAATTTAATCAAATTAATGATAGTTTTGGTTTGCCAGAAGTGTATGAAGATGCAGATAAAATGGACAAACTAATGGAGCGTCAGGCACTTTTGCAGGATAAAATTGATGCATTAGGAGCTTGGGAAATCGATACCAAACTTGAAATCGCAATGGATGCTTTACGTACTCCGGATGGAGATACACCAATTAAAAACCTTTCTGGTGGAGAGCGCCGTCGTGTAGCTTTATGTCGTTTGTTACTACAACAGCCTGATGTATTGTTACTTGATGAGCCTACCAACCACTTGGATGCTGAAAGTGTACTTTGGTTAGAGCAACACTTAGCGCAATATGCAGGAACAGTAATTGCTGTAACACACGATAGATACTTCCTTGATAATGTTGCAGGTTGGATTCTTGAATTAGATAGAGGAGAAGGTATTCCATGGAAAGGAAATTATTCTTCTTGGTTAGATCAAAAATCAAGCAGAATGGCACTTGAAGAAAAAGTTGCTTCAAAACGTCGTAAAAACTTAGAGCGTGAGTTAGACTGGGTTCGTCAAGGAGCAAAAGGTCGTCAGACAAAGCAAAAAGCACGTTTGCAGAATTATGACAAATTATTAAACGAAGATCAAAAACAACTGGATGAAAATCTGGAAATCTATATCCCGAACGGTCCACGTTTAGGAACAAATGTTATTGAAGCTAAAAATGTTGCAAAAGCGTTTGGAGATAAATTATTATATGATAATTTGAATTTCACTTTACCTCAGGCTGGAATTGTTGGTGTTATCGGGCCAAACGGTGCTGGTAAATCTACTATTTTCAGAATGATTATGGGAGAGCAAGAAACAGATAGTGGAGAATTTTCAGTTGGAGAAACTGTAAAAATCGCTTACGTAGATCAGTCGCATTCTAATATTGATCCTAATAAATCGATCTGGGAAAATTTCTGTGATGGTCAGGAATTAATCATGATGGGCGGACGTCAGGTGAACTCTCGTGCTTACTTAAGCCGTTTTAATTTTGGAGGAAGTGATCAAAATAAAAAAGTATCAATGCTTTCTGGTGGAGAACGTAACCGTTTGCACTTAGCAATGACACTTAAAGAAGAAGGTAACGTACTTTTATTAGATGAGCCTACCAATGACTTAGATGTAAATACACTTCGTGCACTTGAAGAAGGTCTTGAAAACTTCGCTGGTTGTGCAGTTGTTATTTCTCACGACAGATGGTTTTTAGATAGAATTTGTACACATATCTTAGCTTTCGAAGGAGATTCTGAAGTATACTATTTTGAAGGTGGTTTCTCTGAATACGAAGAAAATAAGAAGAAACGTTTAGGTGGAGATTTAACTCCAAAACGTTTGAAATACAAAAAGTTAATCAGAAACTAATCGTTCTGTTTAAAAATTTAAAAGCCTCAGATTCAGATGAATTTGAGGCTTTTTTGCTTGATAAATGCTATGAAAATTTAGCTTTTAATTCCGGAGTCGGAATCATGCAGCTTTCTTTTTTGCCATACCATTTGTACCGATTTTTAGCAATATAATCGTAAATATAATTTCGGAACTTTTCAGGGAAAATTTTTAAAATAGAAGCAAGGCTATAAATTCCGCCCAAATCTTCTCCAATTTCGAGAACAGCCGAAGATTTGTAATAATAAGCAACACCAGGATTGTACAAAATGATACTATCGATTTTTGTTTGATCGACACCTATATGCTTACAAATTTCTTGTCCTAGTTCAGATTGTAAAGCAACAAACCTAAAAATATCTTTTTTATCATGTTTAATGATAAACTGAACCGCTCCATTGCATAAATTGCAAATACCATCAAAGAGAATTATTTTTTTCTGTTTAGGAAGATCTTGCATTTTCTAAGTTTTGGATTCTGGAGTTTTGTTTAAATTTTATTGGACTGCTAGATTTAGGCTTAAAGTTTTTATTGGAAAATATGTCAAATAGCAAAAAAAACAACTATCAATGATATCTATTAAATAAGTAATTTTTATAATTTTAAATAATTAAAAACGGCTTTTATAAATCACTTCTAAGCTGTTTTTTAAAAATATCCATCTTCTAGATTGTATTTTAAAAAATGATGCAATTAAAGGGTTTATTTTAATTTCTGACTAATTTTTACATTTTTGACGACTATAAATCTTATCTTAATATAAAAAAAATTACTTTTTTGCAGCTTCAACTAATTCCAATTCGTCTAAACTTACTTTAGAAGTAAAGATTCCATAATTTACAGTTGCTTTATTTTTTTCGATCGAATCGATACTTCCAACCGATCTTCCATCTAACATTCGAACGCGATCACCAACTTTTAAAATTGCTTTTGGTTTTTCTATTACAGGTTTTAGTTTTTTCTCTTTTTTCTCTTTTCTAATTTCTTCTACCTGAACAGAAACTTCTGCAATAACTTCTTTTTTCTTTTCGATTATTGCTTTAACCTCTTTAGGAGTTGCTTTTTTACGTTTTGAATTTTCAATTTCAATAATTTTTAAAAATTCACCGATAAGCTCTTTCTTATTTTTATTATTGAAGTATTTCTCTGAAATGTCTTCTATTTTTTGACCAATGTAAATTGTTTTTTGATTGCTATCGTACAATTCCTGATAGCTTTCCAATTTTTGCTTGATTTTTACATTGATATTCTCCATCTTTTTACTTTCCTCTCTTGCTCGTGTTTCCTCTTCTTTTAGGTTGATAGAAGTTTTTTCAAGTTTAGAACGTTCTTTTTGAAGGGTTGCAATTGTTTTATCAAAACGGACTTTTCCAACTTCGATTTTCTTTTTCGCACGATTGATTAATCCAAACGGAATACCGTTTTTTAGTGCTACTTCAAAAGTAAAAGAACTACCAGCTTGACCTAGAGCAAGTTTATACATCGGTTCGAGCGATTTCTCGTCGAACATCATGTTTGCATTTGTAGCAAAAGGCAATTCGTTAGCAAGTATTTTTAGATTAGAATAATGCGTAGTAATAATTCCAAAAGCTTCACGATGGTAAAATTCTTCCAGGAAAATTTCAGCCAGTGCACCTCCTAATTCAGGATCAGATCCGGTACCAAATTCATCAATTAAAAACATGGTTTTTTTATTACACTTTTTCAAGAAGTAATTCATATTTTTTAATCGGTAACTATAAGTACTAAGGTGGTTTTCAATAGATTGATTGTCACCAATGTCTGTTAAAATTCTGTCAAACAAAAATGTTTCACTACGCTCGTGAACAGGAATCAACATTCCTGATTGTAGCATTAATTGTAATAAACCAACTGTTTTAAGAGAAATTGTTTTTCCTCCGGCATTGGGTCCGGAAATAACAATTATTCGGTTATCTTGTTTTAGTTCAATTGTTTGTGGATGCGTAATCTCGTTTTTTTGCTTATTATTAAGATATAAAATCGGATGATAAGCTTCTCTGAAAAATAATCTTCGTTCTTCAGTAATGGTAGGTAAAATTCCGTTAATTCTATTAGCATATTTTGCTTTTCCTGCAACCACATCAATATCACTTAAAAACTCCTGATATTCAATTAGTAATGGTAAATAAGGACGAATAGCATTTGACATCTGCTTTAAAATTCGTGTTATTTCTTCTTTTTCTTCGTATTCTAAATTGCTTAATTCTCTGGAATATTGTAAAGTAGCTTCAGGTTCAATATAAGCAATACTTCCTGTTTTTGAACTTCCTAAAATGGAACCTTTTACTTTACGACGATACATTGCTAAAACAGCTAGAACTCTTCGGTTTTGTACAAAACTTTCTTTGATATCATCTAAATAACCAAGACTGTTGTTATGTGTAAGCGCAGTACCAAAACTCTGATTGACTTTACCACGAACGATATTCATATTTTGGCGAATGCTTAAAAGGGCAGGTGAAGCATTGTCTTTTATTTCACCATATTTATCAACGATAGCATCAATTAAAGTTACAATGTCTTTAGTGTATTCTACTCTTGAAGCTCGTGCATTTAAATTTGGATAATAATCGTCAAACTTTTTAAGGAAATTCAATAAGAAATTTGATGTCGATGAAAGTGTAGCAATTTTTCTAAAGCTTCCTACTTCTAAGAAACTGTCTTCAATCGCTAAAAATTTGATTTCATGAGTGATGGCATCAAATCCGTGATTTGGAATTGCGTTATTGTTTTGAAAAGAAGAAACATACTCAGATGTTTGCATAAGAGCCTGCATCAAAGTTTCTTTATCTCTGAATGGTGTTATTTGTAAAGCTTTTTCTTTTCCTATATCTGTGTTACAGCCTGCCGAAATAGTTTCGAGTACTGTTGGAAATTGTAAATCTTGTAATGTTTTTTCTGTAATGGAAATCATTTATATCGTAAGTTGTAAAGGTTCAAAGTTACAAAGTTTTAAAACGAAATTGCACTATTAATTAGTACTTTGAAAAAAACTTTGCGTAATTTGTAGTTAAAATCTAATTCCCAATGAATATTAACCTTTCTCCAGATTGGCAAGTTGTTTTAGCAGATGAAATTGGTAAGCCTTATTTTAAAGAATTGCTTATTGCTTTAGAAGAGGAGTGCAAAAATTATACTTGTTATCCTCCTTTAGATTTAGTTTTTTCAGCATTTAATCATTGTTCTTTTAATGATTTAAAAGTAGTAATAATTGGTCAGGATCCTTATCATGGAGAAGGCGAAGCAAATGGATTAAGTTTTTCGGTTAATGATAATGTAAAAATTCCTCCTTCTTTACGTAATATTTTCCGCGAAATAAATACAGATTTCGATTCTGTTTTTATGCCTTCGTCGGGTAATTTAGAAAGATGGGCAGCTCAAGGTGTTTTATTGCTAAATGCATCTTTAACAGTTCGTAAGGATAGTCCTAATAGTCATAAGCACCTAAAATGGAATCTTTTTACAGATGCAGTAATTCAAGCTATTTCGGAACAGAAAGAGGATGTAGTTTTTTTATTATGGGGTAGTTTTGCTCAGAAAAAAGGTATTAAAATAGACAGGTCAAAACATCATGTTTTAGAAACCGGACATCCTTCGCCAATGAGCGCCAATCAAGGGAAGTGGTTCGGAAACAAACATTTTAGCAAGACAAATTCGTTCTTGAAATCCAAAGGAATTTCTGAAATTAAGTGGGAAATGTAAAAGTTAATTTTATTTTTGTTTCGAATTCAAATACCACGATATGAAACAAAAATTACTTTTACTTTTTGCGATTTGCTGTACCTACATTTCTCAGGCAAATGAAAAAATTCTTATTCCTTCTAATCAATTTCATATTGATTTAAATAAAGCATTAATTGTTACTAATCTTAATGTAAATTTCGTTAACACTACTTGGGTTGGTGAAAAAGGAAGTATTGCATTAGATGCAGATTACAGTTTCGAAACGCCGGTTAATAGTATTGTAATTGGTACACCTTACAATATTATTAGTTCAGTTGATAGTAAAGTCTATATTCTTTATTTTACTCAACTGCCTTTAATTAGTATTGGAGTAACTGATGCTATTGTTGATGAGCCAAGTGTTTTGGCAACTTTTAAAATGATTGAGAGTAATCAAAATAGTGTTGTTTCTAATATTGGTATTCAGTATAGAGGGGCATATTCTCAAACATTGGCTAAAAAATCACTGGAAATAGAATTTTGGAGTGATGAAGACGGTACTGAAACTCATGATGTTAGTTTGCTTGGAATGCATGCAGAAGATGGGTGGAATTTGCAAGCAATGTATAATGAGTCTCTTAGATTTCATAGTAAAACCAACAATGATTTGTGGAGATTAATTCATAAACCTTATTACATTAATTCTGAACCTGATGCAGTAAGCGGGATTGAAATGAAGTATGTAGAATTATTTGTAAATGGTGAATATCGAGGTGTATATTGTGTTGGTGAAAAAGTCAAAAGAAAGCTGCTCAAATTAAAAAAACACAATGGTAAAATTAGGGGCGAGCTTTATAAAGGTGATACCTGGGGTGGCGCTTCAACATTTACAGCTTTGTCTGATTATGATAACAATAGCTTGTTATGGAGTGGCATGGAATATAAATATCCAAACGAAGAAACAAATTGGGCAAATTTATATGATTTTACTAATTTCATTTTAAATTCGAATGAAGAGACTTTTAATAATAATTATAAAAGTAGATTTCAAATTGATAATGCAGTAGATTATTTTATATTTCTTAATGTATTAAGAGCTACAGACAACACGGGGAAGAATCTTTATGTTGCCAGATACAGTTCAAATGAACCTTATTTTTATGTTCCATGGGATTTAGATGGTACTTTTGGTACAATATGGAATGGTCAGCATGAAAATATTACAGATGATATATTAAAGAACGGTTTGTATAAACGTCTATTTAACGATTGTTCAGAAGGCGGCTTTCATGAGAAATTAAAATCGAGATGGATTGAATTAAGAAGTACCATAATCACTCATTCTAATATTATGGAAATGCTTGTTTCAAATCATGATGTTTTAAAGCAAAATGGTATATATGAAAGAGAGAATATGGCGTGGCCCGATTTCACTGCCAATGAAAACGAGATAGATTATATCTCCGAGTGGTTAACAAAAAGATTGTCATACTTAGATATGAAATTTTCAGAAGATTGCGGTACAGACAATACTACGTTAAGTATAGCAACATTTGACAAGGTGGCAAAAGTAGTACTATATCCAAATCCAGCTTCAGATATTGTAAATATTAGTTTGATAGATAATGCAAATCATTCTTTATATTTATATGATAATACAGGAAGGCTAATTTTAAACAAATCCGCAGAAGGGAATGAAGATCAGATTTCTTTAAAAAACCTGAGTAAAGGAATATACTTTATTAAAGTAGTAGATTCAGAAAATAAAGTTGACATTAAACGTATTATTAAAGAGTAACAAAAAAGCCAGTTTTAGAACTGGCTTTTTTTATTATCTATCTATTTTTTTATAATTTCTTCTAAAACTGCTTTGTTTTCGTAATTAGTAATTTTTAGAATTATCTCTTGATTTTTAAGTGTCTTTCCTTCGATAATATAAAGTTTTCCTTTGTTGAAAGGAACGTTACTATTATCAAAATCAACATCACCAAATTTTAATGTATTTTTTATATCAGCGGTATCAACCCATTTTTCATTAAGAATCTGAACCGCTTTTTCTGAATAATGAAAAGGTTTTGTCCTTAAATTATTCAAAACTCTCGCATTAGGAAAATAGTTGCAACGAGTATCTTTTCCACTAAACACAAGTGCTACGAAAAAGCACCCAATAACTAAACCAATCAAATAATAAGCAAAACGATGTACGAACTTCATGAATTTTTTTTTGTTGCAAAGGTAAGCTAAAGTTCTTTTAAAACACAAGTAAATTGATGTCGTTATCCGGTAAATCGAACCATTCACCAATAGCTTTATTCGTTAATATGCCATGATAAAGGTAAATTCCGTTTTTAAGACCTTTGTTGCATCGTATTGCACTTTCTAAACCACCATCTTCGGCTATTTGCAGTAAATACGGAGTTAGGATATTGCTTATAGAAAGGGATGCTGTTTTGGAATAACGAGATGGAATATTAGGTACACAATAGTGTAAAACATTACTTTTTATAAAAGTAGGTTTTTCGTGTGTGGTAACTTCAGACGTCTCAAAACAACCTCCGGTATCAATACTAACATCTACAATTACGGCACCTTTCTTCATGTGTTCTACCATTGTTTCAGTAACTATGATAGGACAACGTTCTTTTCCTCGCATTGCTCCAATAGCTACATCACAGCGGCGTAATGCTTTGAGTAAAGCTTTTTGTTGTACTGTTGATGTAAAAATGCGTTGGTTTAAATTATTTTGAAGACGACGTAATTTCGTAATAGAATTGTCAAAAACTTTAACATTAGCACCTAAACCAATGGCTGTTTTAGCAGCAAATTCACCTACCGTTCCTGCACCTAAAATAACAACTTCAGTAGGAGGGACGCCAGTAATATTACCGAATAAAAGGCCTTTACCAAATTCATTTGTAATCATTAATTCTGCAGCAACAAGTATAGAAGCAGTTCCGGCAATTTCACTTAATGATTTTACAGCAGGGTAAGACCCGTCTTCATCTTTGATATATTCAAAAGCGAGTGCGGTTATTTTTTTTTGAGCTAAAGCTTCGAAATACGCTTTCTTTTTTGTTTTTAACTGAATCGCAGAAATAATGATTGTCTCGGGATTAATCATTTCGATTTCAGCCAATGTTGGAGGTTCTACTTTAAGCAGCATAGGACATCCAAAAACTTTTTTAGTATCTTTTGTTACTTCGGCACCAGCATCTGAGTATTCTTTATCTGAATAACTTGAACTTTCTCCGGCTCCGGATTCAATCATAACGCGATGACCTTCGTAGGTCAACGAATTTACGGCATCGGGAGTCAGGCAAATACGACGTTCCTGATAGCTTGTTTCTTTTGGAATCCCAATGAAAAGCTCTCTTTTAAATCGACCAACTTCAAGTTTTTCTTCTTGTGGCAACAATTGTTGTTTCGTAAATGGAGTTAAGGTTATTGACATGTGTTGTGCGAAAAATTAAGAGTACAAATTACGTAAAAAGTTTTAAATTTAATGCAAATTTTCTGCTAATACTATGTGATGAAATTAAATTGATTTTCTAAAATTATTTCCTCACAATTACATCAATTTCAATTCTCTATTTCCATCTTCCAATAAGGTAATCGATACAACAGAATGTTCTTCAGGAATTAGATTTTCGATTTTTTCAGACCATTCAATAAAACACCAATTTCCGGAATATAAATAATCATCAACTCCCATATCAAGAGCTTCTGTTTCTTTGTTTAGTCTGTAAAAGTCAAAATGATAAACAATTTGATTATTAGTAGTGTAGTATTCATTAACTAAAGAAAAGGTTGGACTGCTTGTAGCGTCTTGAACTCCCAAAGTCTTGCATAATTGTTTAATTAAGGTAGTTTTTCCAACCCCCATTTCTCCATTAAATAGAATAATTTTCTTTGGATTCTGAGCTAGAATTTTTTCCGCTACTTCATTAATTTGATCTAATGAAAAAATGATATTCATTGTATATTTATTTTATAATCGCAACTACAGTTTTAATTTATGACTTAAAACTGTAGTTGCGCTTTTTCTCTATTTTGGATTAAAAACCAAGAATGGAATAATCATTTCTTCTAACGAAATTCCACCATGCTGATACGTGTTTTTATAGTAACTTACATAATGATTATAGTTATTTACGTAAGCCAAAAAGTAATCATTTTTGGCAAAAATAAACGAACTACTCATATTTATAGCTGGTAAACCAATCGCTTTAGGTTCTTTTACTACGTAAACATCTTTCTGCTCGTAAGTTAAACTACGTCCGGTTTTGTAACGCAAATTTAAGCTTGTATTTTTATCTCCCACTACTTTAGATGGATTTTTTACATTTATTGTTCCATGATCGGTAGTAAGTATTAGTTTAAAGCCTAAAAGTTGTGCTTGCTGTATGATTTCCAAAAGCGGTGAATTTTTAAACCAGCTCAAAGTAAGGGAACGATATGCTTTATCATCTGAAGCAAGTTCTTTAACTACATCCATTTCGGTTTTAGCGTGCGACAACATGTCTACAAAGTTGTAAACAATAGTTACCAAATCATTTCCTTTTAATGCTTTGAAATTTTCTGCAAGTTTTTTTCCACCCGCATAATTGGTAATCTTGAAATAATCTTCCTTAATGTTTAAACCTAACCTTTTTAGCTGAGCGCTTAAAAATTCAGCTTCATAAAGATTTTTTCCTCCATCTTCCACATCATTTTTCCAATATTCCGGAAATTGCTTTTCCATTTCAAGAGGCATTAATCCAGAGAAAATAGAGTTTCTGGCATATTGTGTAGCAGTTGGAAGAATAGAATAATAGGGAACCTCTTTTTCTAATTTATAATAATTAGATACAACAGTTTCAAAAGATTTCCATTGATCGTAACGTAAATTATCAATAACAACAAACAAAATCGGCTTGTCTTTCTTCTTGATTTCTGGAACAACAAGCTCTTTGAATAAAGTATTAGACTGAATTGGTTTGTCTGCTTTAGGAGCAAACCAATCTTCATAATTTCGTTCAATATACTTTCCGAATTGAGAATTGGCTTCTACTTTTTGGGACTCCAAAATTTCAATCATTCCCTGATCGTTAATATTTTCAAGCTCTAATTCCCAGAAAATTAGTTTTTTATAAAGTTCAACCCAATCTTCATAAGAATTGACCATCGCCATTTCCATAGAGATTTTTCTAAATTCTTTCTGATAATCTAAAGTCGTTTTTTCAGAAATTAATCTCGAATGATCCAGATTCTTTTTTAAACTCAATAAAATCTGATTTGGATTAACCGGTTTTATCAAATAGTCTGCAATTTTAGAACCAATAGCTTCCTCCATTATATATTCTTCCTCACTTTTAGTGATCATGATCATCGGAATGGCTGATTTTTTCTCCTTCATTTCAGAAAGCGTTTCTAATCCGCTCATTCCCGGCATATTCTCATCAAGAAATACAATATCAAAATTATCCTCTTCAAAAAGTGCAATAGCATCTAAGCCATTGTTGCAAGTTGTTACTTCGTAATTTTTTTTCTCAAGAAATAATATATGTGGCTTTAAAAGATCGATTTCATCATCGACCCAAAGTATTTTTATCTTATCCATAAATGATTTTAATTTTTAATGCAATTTAAAAGTATAGAACTTAAAAAGTATTAAAAATAGTATAAAATTCAGAATAAGAAATTTAGTTTTTTTTAGTTTTGGCTATGTTTGAATTAATTTTCAGAATGTTAAGGCTTATCGAACTGTTTTTTAAGTTAAAAACAGAAATCTATTTATAGTTATTTACTTATATTTGTTCACCTAAAAAGAATCTGATAGTGACCTATATAAATAAATTAAAAATTTTTAACGATCCCATTTACGGATTTATTTCTATTCCAAATGAGCTTATTTACGATCTTGTTCAGCATCCGTATTTTCAGCGTTTGCGTCGTATATCCCAAATGGGATTGTCGTATTTAGTATATCCCGGAGCAAATCATACCCGTTTTCATCATGCGTTAGGATGTATGCATTTGATGCAAAAAGCAATTGAAACGCTTCGTTTTAAAGGTGTTGTAATTTCAACGGAAGAAGAAAATGCATTACTTATTGCTATTTTACTGCATGATATTGGACATGGACCTTTTTCGCATGCAATGGAAAAAAGCATTGTAGAAGATGTAAATCATGAAGCTATTTCTTTATTATTCATGAATCAGTTAAATGATGAGTTTGAAGGAAAATTAAGCCTCGCAATTCAGGTTTTTAAAGGAGATTATCATAGAAAGTTCATGCTGCAATTAATATCCAGTCAATTGGATATGGATCGTATGGATTATTTAAAACGAGATAGTTTTTACACTGGTGTAGCAGAAGGAAATGTAAATTCTGAACGATTGATTCAGATGATGAATGTTGTTGATGGTGTGCTTGTTATAGAAGAAAAAGGAATTTATTCTGTTGAAAAATTCCTGCTTTCCAGACGATTAATGTACTGGCAGGCTTATTTACATAAAACAAGTTTGGTTGCCGAGCTGATTTTAATGAAAGTTTTAAAGAGAGCAAGAGAGTTAACCTTAAAAGGTATTGATCTACCATGTAGCGAACCTCTTTTGTATTTTATGAAAAATAAAGTTACACTGGAAAATTTCGATGCTGATATATTAGACTTATTTGCCCAATTAGATGATTTTGATATCATTAGTGCTTTAAAGGCTTGGCAAAACCAGAATGATTTTATACTTTCAACTTTAAGTAAAATGATCATTAACAGAGATTTGCTAAAAATTAAAATGAGTGCAGAGAAGATTCCTTCAGAAGAAACACAATCTTTAAGAGAAAATTTTGCAAAAGAGCATAGTATTACGCTTTCAGAAGCGGATTATTTTATTTTTAGTGGTAAAATAAAAAACCAAGCCTACAGTAAAGCAGCAGAACCGATAAGAATTCTTAAAAAAGATAAAACAATTGAGGACGTCGTTGAAGCTTCTGATCAGCTGAATTTGAAATCGTTATCTAAATTGGTGACAAAATATTATATCTGTTTTCCAAAACAACTTATCTAAAATTAACATTTAAAATCTATTTTTTATATTTTTGTCGCGATGAAATTTACAGCAGAACAAATAGCAGGAATTTTAGAAGGAGAAGTTGTTGGGAATCCCAATGCAGAAGTTTCTCGCTTATCTAAAATAGAAGAAGGCGAGGAAGGGTCGCTTACTTTTTTGGCTAACCCGAAATATATCAATCATATATATACCACAAAAGCTACAGTAACAATTGTTAATGATAGCTTTGTACCCGAAGCCGAGATTACTACCACGTTAATAAAAGTAGAAGATGCTTATGCCTCTTTTTCTAAACTTTTACAGTTTTACAATCAGGTAAAATTAAATAAAAATGGTATAGAACCACAGTCTTTTATGTCTGAAGGAACTAAATATGGAGAAAATTTATATTTAGGAAGCTTTAGTTACGTAGGACAAAATGTGGTATTAGGTGATAACGTAAAAATTTACCCAAACAGTTTTATTGGTGATAATGTTGTTATTGGAGATAATGTGTTTATTTTTGCCGGCGCCAAAATATATTCTGAAACAATAATTGGTAATAATTGTACAATACATTCTGGAACTATTATTGGAGCAGATGGATTTGGTTTTGTGCCGAATGAAGAAGGAGTATATAGTAAAGTTCCACAGATTGGAAACGTTATTATAGAAGACAATGTAGATATTGGCGCAAATACAACGATAGACAGAGCAACTCTTGGTTCTACAATTATTAGAAAAGGAGTTAAACTGGATAATCAGATACAAATTGCACACAATGTGGAGATTGGTAAAAATACTGTAATAGCAGCTCAAAGTGGTGTTGCAGGTTCTACAAAAATTGGTGAAAACTGTATGATTGGCGGACAGGTTGGTATTGCAGGTCATTTGACTATTGGTAATAATGTTAGACTTCAGGCACAGTCAGGAGTTGCAAGAAATATCAAGGATGATGAAATTTTGCAGGGAACACCATCACTTGCTTATACAGATTTTAATAAATCGTATGTGCATTTCAAGAATCTGCCTAAGATAGTAGCCGAAGTTGAAGAATTGAAAAAACAAATAATAAACCCAAAAAATGGAAATAATGGTTAAACAGAAGACCATCAAAAATGAAATTTCACTAACAGGAGTTGGATTACATACTGGAAAAGAAGTTACAATGACTTTTAAACCAGCTCCTATTAATAATGGTTTCACTTTTGTAAGAATAGATTTGCAAGGTCATCCTGTAATTGAAGCAGATGCTAATTATGTTGTTAATACGCAAAGAGGTACAAATTTAGAAAAATTAGGTGTAAAAATTCAGACACCAGAACACGTTTTAGCTGCATTAGTTGGATGTGATCTGGATAATGTTATCATAGAATTAAATGCTTCAGAACTGCCAATTATGGATGGTTCTTCAAAATATTTTGTTGAAGCTATTGAAAAAGCAGGAGTAGAAGAGCAAGATGCAAAACGTAATGTTTATGTAGTAAAAGAAGTTATTTCCTTTACTGACGAAGCAACTGGAAGTGAGATTTTGGTTATGCCAAGTGACGACTATCAAGTTACTGCAATGGTAGATTTTGGTACTAAAGTTTTAGGTACTCAAAATGCAACTATGAAAAGTATTGCAGATTTCAAAAATGAAATTTCAAATTCAAGAACTTTTAGTTTTTTACATGAATTGGAATCTTTATTAGAGAACGGATTGATTAAAGGTGGTGATTTAAATAACGCTATTGTATATGTAGATAAAGAAATCTCAGATGCTACAATGGAAAATTTAAAGAAAGCCTTTGGAAAAGATAAAATTTCAGTTAAGCCAAATGGTGTTTTAGATAACTTGACGTTACATTATCCAAACGAAGCGGCACGTCATAAATTACTTGATGTTGTTGGAGATTTAGCACTGATTGGTGTTAGAATTCAAGGAAAAATCATTGCAAACAAGCCAGGTCACTATGTAAATACTCAATTTGCTAAGAAGATTGGTAAAATCATTAAGATTGAGCAAAGAAACCAGGTTCCTGTTTATGATTTGAATAAAGAGCCTTTGATGGACATACATAAAATCATGGCAATGTTGCCTCACAGACCACCATTTTTGTTGATTGACAGAATTATAGAAATGTCTGATCGTCATGTTGTTGGTTTAAAGAATGTTACAATGAATGAGAATTTCTTTGTTGGACATTTCCCGGAAGCACCAGTAATGCCAGGAGTTTTAATTGTAGAAGCAATGGCGCAAACAGGAGGAATTTTGGTATTAAGTACTGTTCCGGATCCTGAAAATTATTTAACCTATTTCATGAAAATAGACAATGTTAAATTCAAGCATAAAGTATTGCCGGGTGATACATTAATTTTTAAATGCGAATTGATTTCTCCTATCAGAAGAGGAATCTGCCACATGCAGGCAAATGCATACGCAAACGGAAAATTAGTAACTGAGGCAGAATTAATGGCACAAATTGTAAAAAAACAATAATATTTAATGAAATTTATTGTTTAGGTTTGTGACCTAAAATCAGACTATTTTTAATTAAAAATATAAAACATACAGATGAATCAACCATTAGCTTATGTTCATCCTGGCGCTAAAATCGCCAAAAATGTTGTAATTGAACCTTTTACAACAATTCACAATAATGTTATTATTGGTGATGGTACTTGGATTGGTTCAAATGTGACTATTATGGAAGGCGCGCGTATTGGAAAAAATTGTAATATTTTTCCAGGCGCTGTTATTTCCGCAGTTCCGCAGGATTTAAAATTTGGCGGAGAGGATTCTCTTGCTATTATTGGAGATAATTGTACGATTAGAGAATGTGTAACTATCAATAGAGGAACTGTTGCATCTGGACAAACGATTCTTGGGAACAATTGTCTAGTTATGGCTTACGCACATATTGCACACGATTGCGAAATTGGTAATAATGCTATTATTGTAAACGGTGTTGCATTGGCAGGTCACGTTGTAGTTGGAAATCATGCTGTTATCGGTGGTTTGGCTGCTATTCATCAATTTATTCATATTGGAGATCATGCTATGATTTCTGGTGGATCTTTGGTAAGAAAAGATGTTCCGCCATATACAAAAGCAGCAAAAGAGCCGTTATCATACGTAGGTATTAATTCTGTAGGTTTAAGACGCAGAGGTTTTAGTACTGATAAAATCAGAGAAATTCAGGAAATTTACAGAATATTATACCAAAAGAATTACAATACAACTCAGGCTTTAAGTATTATTGAAGCTGAGATGGAAGCTACTCCGGAGAGAGATGAAATTTTAGATTTTATCAGAAATTCATCAAGAGGAATTATGAAAGGTTATTCAGGAAATTATTAATTTTAGAGTTTAGATTTCTGATTTTAGATTTCTAACTTAGAATTTTAATAAATTGAATAGTAATATAGTATAAAAATAAAAGAGCAGTATTTTTTTAGAATCTAAAATCTACACTCTAAAATCTAAAATAAAAAAAATGGCATCTACATCAGATATTAGAAACGGATTATGTATCAAGTTTAATCATGATATTTATAAAATCGTAGAATTTCTTCACGTTAAACCTGGAAAAGGTCCAGCTTTCGTAAGAACAAAATTAAGAAGTTTAACTACAGGAAGAGTATTAGATAATACATTTTCTGCTGGTCATAAAATTGACGATGTGCGTGTAGAAACGCATAACTACCAGTTTTTATATGCTGAAGGAGATGAATTTCATTTTATGAATACAGAATCTTTTGAGCAAATTTCTTTAAATAAAAATATCTTGGATGCTCCGGGATTATTGAAAGAAGGTACAAGCGTAATGGTTCAGGTAAATACTGAAACTGATTTGCCTTTATCAGTAGATATGCCATCATCAGTAATTCTTGAAGTTACTTATGCAGAGCCAGGAGTAAAAGGAAATACAGCTACAAATGCTACTAAATCTGCTACGGTAGAAACGGGAGCAACTGTAAACGTTCCATTGTTTATTAACGAAGGAGATAAAATTAAAATTGATACTGCTTCAGGTTCTTACATGGAGCGTGTTAAAGAGTAGTTTATCAAATAAATAATTGGTCAATGAGTCAATTAGAAAGTAATGCCTAACAGAAGCGGAATAATTTCATTTCTAATTGACACATTTTCTAGTTGACTTATTTTCTGATTGATACATTTTCTAATTATAGAATATGAAATTTCAAAAGAGCCATTCTTTACAAGAAATTGCAAATTTGCTTCAATGCGAATTTATTGGGGACAAAGACTTTCCGGTTTTAGGCATGAACGAAATACATGTTGTAGAACCTGGTGATATTGTTTTTGTTGACCATCCTAAATATTACGACAAAGCGTTACAATCTGCCGCTACAATTGTTTTAATTAATAAAAAAGTAGACTGCCCTGAAGGTAAAGCACTTCTAATCTCTGATGATCCTTTTAGAGATTTTAATACGCTTACAAAACATTTTAGACCGTTTCAATATGCAAATGTTGCGATTGCAGATTCTGCTGTTATTGGAGAAGGAACTGTAATTCAGCCTAATAGTTTTATTGGTAATCATGTTACTATTGGTAAAAATTGTTTGATACATTCAAATGTTTCCATTTACGATCATACTGTTATTGGTGATAATGTTATTATTCATGCCGGAACTATTTTAGGTGCTGATGCATTCTACTATAAAAAACGCGCTGAAGGTTTTGATCAGCTTATTTCCGGTGGAAGAGTTGTTATTGAAGATAATGTAGGTATTGGAGCCCTTTGTACCATTGACAAAGGTGTTACAGGAGATACAACCATCGGAGAAGGAACCAAAATTGACAATCAGGTACATGTTGGACATGATTCTGTAATAGGCAAAAAATGTTTAATTGCATCGCAAACCGGAATTGCAGGTTGTGTTATAATCGAAGACGAAGTAACTATTTGGGGTCAGGTGGGTACAACAAGTGGTATTACGATAGGAGCTAAGGCTGTTATTATGGGACAAACCGGAGTTACAAAATCTGTAGAAGGAGGGAAATCTTATTTTGGTACGCCAATTGAAGAATCAAGAGAAAAATTAAAACAATTAGCCAATATTAAGAAGATTCCTGAAATTTTAAATAAATTGAAGTAATATGTCTATTAAAGAATTTGTTCAAAAATTTTATAAGTCAGATGCCTTAATTGATAGTGAAATAATGAAAACTTATTTGCACCCTGATATTGTGGTAGACTGGAATAGTACAAAAGGCTTAATTATTCTTAATTATGATTCGATGCTTGAGATGGCGAACGAATTGAGTCGTGCTTATGTGCGTTCTAAAGTTCGAATTAGTCATATCATTGCTGAAGATGATTTGGTTTCAATCCGATATTCGCACTACGTGAAAACGATCGAAAACCCAAGAGAAGAAATGTTATTAGCCCATTTTGCTACGATTTGGCAAATTAAAGACGATAAATTATACAGAGGTTATCAGATGAGTCAATTTTCTTAGCATTTTTTGATGCTAAAAAGGCTGAAAATACATTACAAAACCTTATTTTTGCAACACAATTTTAAAAACTACATAAAATATATATCATGAGTGTTTTAGTTAATAAAGATTCCAAAATAATTGTTCAAGGATTTACAGGAAGCGAAGGAACTTTCCATGCTTCTCAAATGATCGAGTACGGTACTAACGTTGTTGGTGGTGTAACTCCAGGAAAAGGAGGAACTAGCCATTTAGATCGTCCAGTTTTTAATACAGTAAAAGATGCTGTAGATCAAGCTGGTGCTGATACTTCAATTATTTTTGTTCCGCCAGCTTTTGCTGCTGATGCAATTATGGAAGCTGCTGATGCTGGAATTAAAGTAATTATTGCTATTACAGAAGGAATTCCTGTAGCAGACATGATTAAAGCAAATAATTATGTTAAAGAAAGAAATTCTAGATTAATCGGACCAAACTGCCCAGGTATCATTACTCCGGGAGAAGCTAAAGTTGGTATCATGCCAGGTTTCGTTTTCAAAAAAGGAACAGTTGGTATCGTTTCTAAATCAGGAACTTTAACTTACGAAGCTGCTGACCAAGTTGTAAAACAAGGTTTAGGAATTACTACAGCTATCGGAATTGGTGGAGATCCAATTATTGGAACAACTACAAAAGAAGCTGTTGAATTATTAATGAATGATCCAGAAACTGAAATTATCATCATGATTGGTGAAATCGGTGGTCAATTAGAAGCTGATGCTGCTAAATGGGTTAAAGCTGATGGTAACCGTAAACCAGTTGTTGGTTTTATCGCTGGAGAAACTGCTCCTGCTGGTAGAACAATGGGTCACGCAGGTGCTATTGTTGGTGGTTCTGATGATACTGCTGCTGCTAAAAAACAAATCATGAGAGATAACGGAATTCACGTTGTTGACTCTCCAGCTGAAATTGGAAAGAAAGTAAAAGAAATATTAGGATAATATCTGATATTCAAAATAATAAATTCAGAAAAAAAGTCTCAATATTTCGTTGAGACTTTTTTTACATTAATAGCCTGTTGGAAATCTAACAGCTAGCGAGGGCTTAGTTTATTGTAAACGTAGCACTTCGGTTAAAAATAAATAGAAATATGATCAAAGAATTAGAGAAGTTTAAAGTAACAAATAGTTTTACTTTTACTGTAGAAGATAGTTTAGAGCAAGCATGTAATGCACCGGAATCTGGTGCTGGAGTTTTTGTAGTTTATGCTGTTGAAGGTGATGCAAAAGAATTAATCATGGTGGGTTCTACAGGAACTGTTCAGAACGATGGAACTTTAAAAAGCAAAAACGGTGGTTTATATGATAAAATCGTAAACGGACATCAATTTGCAAAGACAGGAAGAAAATATTCTTGGCCGGCACAAATGAAGTTAGAAAACATTTCTGCTTTAGAAGTGGTTTGGTACGAAACTTTTACTGCTGATGTAAAAGGAATTCCAACTACAGTAGAAGGACAAGTTTTGCAAAATTTCTTAGATGAAAACGCAAAATTACCAAGATGGAATGTTGCTTTCTAAGCTAACAAGCCACTATAAAAATAAAAAAAGCACTTCAATTGAAGTGCTTTTTTTATGCTCCATTATCAACTTTAGTATTAGGAACTGTAAGATTACTAAGTTGTTGAAGAATCACGATGTATTTTGTGAATACAATAATTTCTTACAATTATCTGTTTAGAATCAGATCTTATTAGTATATTTAGGTTTGAAAGTAAATTTGCTTTTAGTGTCTGAAAACTCAACAGACATAAAACGATTGAGCAAACAAATTCTAAGAACCTAAATTATTATGTTGAAATCATTTTTGAATTTAAAAGGTGTTGAAATGCTTAGTACAAATGAACAGATGAACATTAATGGAAATGGCCCAGTCATTTGCACTAAAGAATGGACACCATATCCATATTATGGACCATGTATTGTGTTGCCTCCAATTATTAAGGTACCAGATCCTCTTCCGGTAGAACCTTTTCCAGGCGGTGGATTAGAAATAGATTAGAATATAGAAATGACCAGTGGTGTAATGCTACTGGTTTTTTTGTTTCATTTCTAAATTTGAGAGGTATACCTTAAATCATTTGCGATTGTTATTTTTTTAAAAAGAGAATTATCATATATTTGACATGTCATTCATAGCCCTGATAGAAGCGGTATCCTTTTTCTTGCTTTTTTTGCAAGGAAAAGATACAAGCGGATAGCAGGAATAGCTACAAATAAATATTAACATTAATTTTGAATATGAAATTACTAGAAGGAAAAGTTGCCATCATTACAGGTGCTAGCCGTGGAATTGGAAAAGGAATTGCTGAAGTTTTCGCTAAACATGGTGCAAACGTTGCGTTTACATATAGCTCATCTGCTGCTTCTGCTGAAGCTTTAGAGGCTGAATTGAATGCTTTAGGAGTAAAAGCAAAAGGATACCAATCGAATGCTGCCGATTTTAATGAAGCGCAAACTTTTGTTGATGCTGTTTTAGCTGATTTTGGAACAGTAGATATTTTGATTAACAATGCCGGAATTACAAAGGATAATTTGTTAATGCGTATGTCTGAGGCTGATTTTGATCAGGTTATTGATGTTAACCTTAAATCTGTTTTCAATATGACAAAAGCCATTCAAAAAACATTTTTAAAACAACGTGCTGGTTCTATTATTAATATTAGTTCTGTAGTTGGTGTTTCTGGAAATGCAGGACAAACAAACTATGCTGCTTCTAAAGCAGGTGCAATTGGTTTTACAAAATCAGTAGCATTAGAATTAGGTTCTCGTAACATTCGTTGTAACGCAATTGCTCCAGGATTTATTGAAACTGAAATGACAGCAAAATTATCTGAGGATGTTGTAAAAGGATGGAGAGAAGGAATTCCGTTGAAACGTGGTGGTACTACAGAAGATGTTGCAAATGCATGTCTATTCTTAGCATCAGATATGAGTGCTTATGTTACAGGACAAGTTCTTAATGTTTGTGGAGGAATGCTTACTTAATACTTAAATTGTTTATGGTTTGTAGTTTATTGTTCTGCAACCAGAAACTAAAAACTATAAATTGAATTAAATATGACTACAAACACGATTTTTTTATTATTACTTTCTTTAGTAATAGCGGGTGGTCTGTCGTATTTTCAATATTATTTCAAAGCCAAAAGCAAGTCAAAAATGACTTTGTTTTTGGCTTTATTGCGTTTTTTAGCCATTTTTGGATTATTTGTTTTGCTTATTAATCCAGTATTGACAAAAAACGCACTCGAAGTAACCAAAACACCTTTGGCTCTTGTAGTTGATAATTCCAGCTCTATCACGGCCTTGAAGTCGGAAAAAAAAGTAGAGGAGTTATATAAACTTTTAGCTTCTAATCCTGCATTGCAGGAAAAATTTGAAATTCAGTCTTATCAGTTTGATACCGACTTAAAAATTTCGGATAAGTTTGATTTTAAAGGAAAGCAAACCAATTTAGATCAGGTTGCCAGGAATTTAAAAAGCATCAATAAAAATAGTGTTTACCCAACGGTTATTATAACAGATGGAAATCAGACTACAGGAAACGATTACGTATACCGTTTTGATCCTGCAAATAAAGTATATCCTTTGGTTGTGGGAGATACAACTACCTTTTTTGATTTAAAAATAAATCAATTGAACGTAAATAAATATGCGTTCCATAAAAATAAATTCCCGGTTGAAGTTTTTCTTCAATATTCCGGTGGTAAAAGTGTTACTGCAGATTTTTCAATTGCACAAGGAAATTCAGTGCTAGTCAAAGAAAAAGTTTCATTTTCTGCTTCTAAAAAGACAGCGACTTTAAATCTTTTGCTTCCTGCAGATAAAGTGGGATTACAGATTTTTAAAGCAAGTATTTCTTCTAACCTAAAAGAGAAAAACAATTACAATAACGTTAAAAACTTTGCGGTCGAAATAATAGATCAAAAATCGACCATTGCTATTGTTTCTGCCATAAATCATCCTGATATCGCGGCATTAAAACGTTCTATAGAATCGAATGCACAGCGTAAAGTAATTTTGGTTAAGCCAAATGAAATCAATCAGTTGCAAGAGGCGTCGATTTTAATATTATACCAGCCAACAGCCGTTTTTAAACCTATATTTGATAATACTAAATTGGCAGGAACAAACACGCTGATCATTACAGGAACTAATACCGATTTTAATTTTTTAAATCAACAGCAAAATAGTCTGGTTTTTAAAATGAGTGGACAGAGAGAAGATTATTTAAGCGAATTTCAGTCGCAATTTAATTTGTTTGCTGTCGATAATATTGGATTTGAAAATTTCCCTCCATTACAAAATTTATTTGGAACCATTACGACAAACGGAAATGTTTCGGTTTTGCTTTCGTCTAAAATTAGAAATGTTTCTACAAATGCTCCTTTATTGGCTTTCGCCGAAAATCAAGGCAAACGTACTGCATTTTTATTAGGAGAAAATAGCTGGAAATGGCGTTTGCAAAGTCATATAGATCAGCAATCTTTTTCTAAGTATGATATTTTTACAGACAAAATAATTCAGTTTCTTGCTTCGGCAACAACTAAAAAATCATTGGTTGTAACGCATGAAAGTTTTTATAATTCAGGAGAAGCAATTATTATAAATGCGCAGTACTTCAATAAAAATTATGAGTTTGACGAAAAAGCGCGACTTACAATAACGGTAACCAACGTTGAAACGAAGCAGGCTAAGAATTATGACTTGTTGAAAGGCAATAATTCATTTTCGGCAAATTTAGATGGTTTACAGGCTGGCAAGTATAATTTTACAATAAAAGAACTGAATTCAAACACTTCGTATTCAAGTCATTTTGAGATTTTAGATTTCGATATAGAAAAACAATTTGTAAATCCGGATGTTTCAAAATTGGAGCAACTGGCATTGCAAACAAATGGGAAAGCATTTTTTCAAGATCAGGCAGATGACTTGATCAAAACCTTGATTGAAAATAAAGAATACAAATCGATTGAAAAAAATATCTCGACAAAAACGCCTATAATTGACTGGGTTTGGTTATTGATTTTAATTGCAGCTTTACTAACAACAGAATGGTTTGTTCGCAAATACAATGGTTTGTTGTAATTCGGAGAAAATTAAAAATCATATTTCTAAATGTATTCTAAAAATTTTTCCAGTGTAGTATTGACTTTTACACTGTTTCTTCTAAGTTTTATTTCACATGCCCAACTTGCTGTTATCTATGACAAAGATGGCTATGTTAATGTTAGGCAGGGAGAAACGGTAAAATCTAAAGTAATTGAAAAAATTATTGAAGGTCAGGTGTTTTTCATTAGTTTATATGAAGATCCGGAGCCTAAAGGGGAATGGTTGAAAGTTTGGCTTCCTGTTAATCCTGATCCAAAAATAAAAGAATTTTTAAGATATAAAAGTATAAACGAAGAAGGTTTTATTCATAAAAGCAGAATCTTATATTTGAATGAATTAAAGAAACTAAATTTGCTAAATCAAAATGCAAATAAAAGTACTCTTAAGAAAGATAACTTACAGGTTGATGTTGAAATAAAAGCTTTTGATAAAACGAAACATACTATTTCCAGAATAAAAGATGGCGGATATATAATAGATAATAAATCTGATTTTTGGGGATTTAGTAATTCAATTCCCCGAAACGAATTTAAATCTATAAAAATTATACAAAACAATAATACTTATAATTTTCCAAAAGAGGCACTTGCTCATTTGTATGATTTAAATGTAGAATTTACAAGTTTGTTTCTGGGTAAAAATGGAGAATTGTATCTTATTGTATCAGGAGGAGACGGTTCAGAATCTTATGAAATAATTTGGTGTTTAAAAAATAACAGGATATTTTCAATGACCGTAATGCAAACAATACCTTAATTATTTAAAAATGGATTTTAGGCTAAAAGTTTTTTATACCGTAGCACTTAGGCTCAACTTTACGAAAGCTGCCGCGGAACTATATATTAGCCAGCCAGCTGTTTCTAAACATATTCAGGAACTTGAAGAAGAATATAAAACCAAGCTTTTTGAACGAAATGGTTCCAAAATTGCCTTAACTCCGGCGGGACAAATTCTAGTTGAACACACGAAAAATATTTTCGAAATTTACAGAGAAATCGAATTTGATATGAGTTCGTTTAGCAATGAGCGTCAGGGTTTGTTGCGTTTAGGAGCAAGTACAACTATTTCTCAATATATCATTTCACCGGTTTTAGCGAGGTTTCATCAGAAACAAAAAGACATTAAAGTCAATTTGCTGAATGGAAATACAGAACAAATTGAAAGCGCATTGCTTAATAAAGAAATTGAAATTGGTATTGTAGAAGGACAATCAAAAAATCAATCTATAAAATATATTCCTTTTTTGAAGGATGAATTGGTGTTGGTTTGCAATACCAAAAATCCTTTAGTAAAGCAGAATAAAATTTTGCTGGATGATCTAAAGGCAATGAAATTCATTACCCGTGAGCGTGGTTCCGGAACACTTGAAGTTATTGAGTACGCCCTTAAACAAATAGATTTTAAGATTTCGGATTTACAAATTGAAATGCAATTGGGTAGTACAGAAAGTATTAAATCATATTTATTGAATTCTGACTGCTTTGCCTTTATGTCAATACACGCCGTAAGTAATGAGCTTAAAAACAATGAACTTATTGTTTTAGATGTAGAAAACCTTGTTATAGAAAGATACTTTTACGTGATTACTTTACTCGGAAAATCAGATTCTTTGTCTGAGTTATTTCTTGACAATGTTTCATTGTATTATAACTTAAAGTTATAGTTGATTAAATAATACGATTGGCGATTTAGCTATAAAGGGCAGACCTTTGTAAGGTAATATTAAGTACCTTATTTTGAAAACGAAACAATATTCTGCGTCACACTTACTTGAAGTTAACCTCTACATTCAACAGGCCATTTTTGCTTTGGTTATTGTGTTATGTATATTCTCGATAATTTCGCCTCCAATTGCTTTGCTTTTTGGAGTTTTAGTGGTGAACGTTTTTGGAAATCCGTTTGTCACATTCAATCACAAAACAATTACTTTTTTACTGCAATTTTCAGTTGTGGGTTTAGGTTTTGGTATGAATGCTGGAACTGCTTTTTCAGCTGGAAAAGAAGGCTTTCTGCTTACTGTTTTTTCAATTTTTGCTACTTTAGTATTGGGAACATGTATTGGAAAACTGTTCAATATCGATAAAAAAATAGCGCATTTAATTTCTTGTGGTACAGCTATTTGTGGTGGAAGTGCCATTGCGGCCATTGCTCCGGTTATCAAATCAGATGAAAAACAGACCTCAGTGGCTTTGGGCGTGATTTTTATTCTAAATTCTGCTGCTTTATTTGTTTTCCCTTATATTGGGCATCAGCTTGATTTATCTCAAAAAGATTTTGGACTTTGGTGTGCGATTGCAATCCACGATACAAGTTCTGTAGTTGGAGCAGCCAATAAATATGGTGCTGAAGCATTACAAATTGCAACAACTGTAAAATTAGCAAGAGCCTTGTGGATCATTCCAATTTCTGTTCTAACGGCTTTAATCTTTAAGAATAAAAACTCAAAAATTAAGATTCCTTATTTTATTGGTTTGTTTATTCTTGCAATGTTAATCAATTCTTATGTTCCCAAAAGCAGTATAATTGCTCCGCATATTGTTGGCATTGCCAAGATTGGCTTAACGATTACTTTGTTTTTAATTGGTGCAACATTGAATGTAACGACTTTAAAATCAGTAGGAGTAAAGCCGTTACTTCAAGGTGTTTCGTTGTGGATTTTTATAGCCACTTTAAGTTTGATTGCTATTCTGTACTTTCGTTAGAAAAGTAATAGATCAGCTATTATTTAATGTTTGAATACTTTACGATTGGCTTACCAACTACGGTATAAATTTTACCATTAAAAGAAAGTCGTTTTTCAATTGTAAAATCAAAGTATTTCTTTGTTTTTGCCAATTCGCTAACTTCGGTAGGCATATCTATTTCGTAATCATATTCTCCGCCTTTAGACTTTGAGTAATAACCTTTTGTTGTAATGATAAAATCTCTAAAGAATTTTTTCTTCCCATCATTTACAACAGTATAACTTCCTGACCACGTGCTGCTGTCACTATTCGTTATCTGATAGTTTGGTACTTCGATCAAAGGTTGATATTTTCCGTCAAATCCTGCAACAAGATAAAAATAACCTGAATAAGCACCACCAGCTCCACCATTAGAATGTACAATTGTAAAAGCATATTGATCTTCGCCAATTTGCACTAATTTGGGAGTGGGAGCACGTGAAAAAGCACCAAAAGCGGCAATGGCAGGCTGGAAAGAGCGCATTTGCCAGATCTTATCATTTTTAGCGAACTTGGCTACACCAATCAATCCACCAACAAATCTTCCTGTTTGCGCTCCATCCGGATCATAAACAGAGTGGTTAAAGAATACAAGCTTAAACTGATTTTCTTTTGAATCTTTATAGGTAATAGTTTCCAGATGTCTTGTTGCAACACCTTCTTTGTAAGGAAATGGCTGATCTTCTTCCATACCATTAACATCCGTGTAAAGCTGCGTTTTGCAAGATTGACATTTCCAGCTTAAAAAAACATTGTCATTGTCTAATTTGTAGAATTTCCCAGGAAAGAGCTTTTGCATTGTTTTTACAGCATTCAAAGGATCAGCTACTTGCAAGGTTCGCTTAGGATTAAGGATGGTATCGACAACCGTTTTTAATTCTACATCATCCTGAGCACTGCAAAAAGATGTAAAAAGAAGAGCGATAAACGTGAATTTGATTAGGCGCATGTTTAAATGTTAAGGTATTTGAGCGTCAAATTTAATAAGAAAGTTTATGAAATAGACGTAGATTAATTTTTATAGCTAAAAAAAATATAAAGTTAAATTGATGTAATAGTATTTAGGATTTTTTCGAATTATACATAAATGAGATACATTTGCAGTTCAAATTAAAAAACAAAAATGAAAAACTTCAAAATGAAATCAAAGTTAATCATCGGTATGGTGATTGGAGTTGCTTTTCTAACATTATCATGGGGAATAGTAGGGCATGAGCGCATTAACAAAGCAGCTGTAATGGCACTTCCTCAACCACTACAAGTATTTTTTTACAATCACATCGATTTTATTACACAAGAAGCTTCGGTACCGGATATTCGTAAATATGCATTAAAATACAAAGAAGAAAATCCAAGACATTACCTTGATTTAGAAAACTTTGGACCAATTGACAGTCTTCCTAAAACATTAGAAGAAGCTACTAAAAAGTACGATGCTAAATTCTTAAATGACAATGGAATTTTGCCTTGGTTTATTGAAGACATGATGGCGAAGCTAACTAAAGCTTTTAAAGAAAAAAACAGAGCAGAAATTCTATTTCTTGCAGCAGATTTAGGGCATTATATTGGAGATGCTCACATGCCTTTGCATACTTCTGCAAATCACGACGGACAATTGACGGGTCAAAAAGGGATTCATTCACTTTGGGAAAGCAGATTGCCAGAGTTATTTGCTAAAAATTACAAACTGAATGTTCCGGAAGCACAATATTACGAAGACGTACACAAAGCCACTTGGGATCTTATGAAAGACACGCACAGTTTAGTAAAACCTTTATTAGACGTTGATAAAAAACTAAGAACAGCAACTCCTGAAAACCAAGTTTTTGTTGTTGATGCAGACGGTAAAATTGTAAAAAGCAAATACAATTCGAATAAATTCTCGGATGAATATGCTGCAAAATTGCACCAGGAACTTAACGGAATGGTAGAAAATCAAATGAAGAAAGCGATTGCAGCGACTTCAAGTTTTTGGTATACGGCATGGGTTAATGCAGGAAAACCTGATTTAAGTGATTTAGATTCTCAAGAGCTTACAAAACGTAATAGTAAAGCTTTAAAAGAAGACTTGAAATTATTTAAAAAAGGAGATTTATTCGGAATGAGAAATCAAAATGACTAATTTATAAGTCAGTTTTTGCGCTCAGATAACACTTCAAACATATATTCTAAAAGCCTTCTGTCTTATTTTAAGCAGAAGGTTTTTTTATGTCTTGATCTGAAAAGTAAAGTTTATTTTTTAGGAGCTATTTCCTGCTGTCCTCCCAAATCTTTTGTGCCGAACCCCAGCACAAAAGGATTTTCCTTCCCATCAGGGCTAGGAATTAGTGGTGAATTCTTTAGTAAAAACACAACAAAAATCTTTTTATAACAATAAAACTTCATTAAGTTAAAATAAATATTGCTTTTATAATAATTTATCTTTTATATTTGCAAACGAATCAAAGAATAAAAAAAGAATCACGACATGATTTCAATTCAATTACATCATCATCATTTTCATTATTGCTCTCAAGCGATGTGTTAATGGTATGCGTGTAAATCATCATATTTTAAAACCCGTTTGAGTACATCAAACGGGTTTTTTAATTTCTATCCTTGTACTCAAACTTCTAATCAACAAAACAAAAATGAGTACATTAAAAATTGCAATTCAAAAATCCGGTCGTTTAAACGAAGACAGTATTCAAATCCTAAGAGATTGTGGTATTTCAATCAATAACGGAAACGATCAGTTAAAAGCCGAAGCATCTAATTTTCCTTTAGAAGTTTTATATTTACGTAATTCAGATATTCCACAATACCTAATCGATGGTGTAGTTGATCTTGCCATTGTTGGGGATAATTTACTTGCAGAAAAAGGAAAAAACATCGAAGTCGTTCAGAAATTAGGCTTCTCAAAATGTAAAGTTTCTGTTGCTGTACCAAAGACTTTTGAGTACAATTCTATTCAGGATTTAGCAGGATTACGTATTGCAACTTCTTATCCCAACACGGTTACCGAATATTTCAGTTCTTTTGGCTTAACGGTTGATATTCACCAGATTTCGGGTTCAGTAGAAATTGCGCCTAATATTGGTCTTGCCGATGCTATCGTTGATATCGTATCAAGCGGAAGTACTTTGTTTAAGAATAATTTGAAAGAAGTAGAAGTGATCCTGAAAAGCGAAGCGGTTCTAGCTGTTTCTCCAAAAGTATCGCCTGAAATCCAAAAACATATTGATACTTTAAAATTTAGAATTCAATCGGTATTAAGAGCAAGAAATTCTAAATATATTTTAATGAACGTTCCTAATGATAAAATTGACGAAATTGGTAAAATCTTACCCGTTTTACGAAGCTTAACCGTTTTACCATTAGCTCAGGAAGGCTGGAGCAGCGTACACTCAGTAATCGATAAAGATACTTTTTGGGATGTCATCGATCAGTTAAAAGACGCCGGAGCCGAAGGAATTTTAATTTGTCCAATTGAAAAAATGGTATTGTAAAGCTTTTTGGCTTTACGCTCTAGGCATTAGGCTTTAAGCTTTAGGCCTGAAAATAGTAAATAGTAAAAAAACAAAAAGCCTAAAGCTTAAAGCTTATAGCATAGAGCAGAAAAAAAAATATAGCAGAATAAAAAAGCTTAAAGCCTACAGCTTATAGCCTATAGCAATATAAAAAAATGAAAAAGATAGAAAATCCAAAACCCAATACCTGGTCAGCAATACTAGAAAGACCGACCAAAACGATTGATGATATCGAGGTAACGGTAAAAGAAATCTTCAAGGAAGTACAGAAAAAAGGGGATGAAGCTGTTGCAAAATACACTTCGATATTTGATGGGATTACATTAGATAATTACGAAGTTTCTCCTCAGGAAATAGAAGAAGCAATAAGCTTAATTTCTACGGAATTGAAAGACGCTATAACACTGGCGAAAAATAATATTTATAAATTTCACAGCGCGCAAAAAACAGAAAGAATTACTGTTGAAACTACTGAAGGCGTGAATTGCTGGCAGGAAAAAAGACCTATTCAGAAAATAGGATTGTACATTCCTGGTGGAACGGCGCCTTTGTTTTCGACAGTTTTAATGTTAGCAGTTCCTGCTCAAATTGCGGGTTGCAAAGAAATTGTTTTATGTTCGCCTCCTGATAAAAAAGGAAAAATAAATCCTGCAATACTTTATGCTGCTCAGTTATGTGGAGTTACAAAAATATTGAAGGTTGGTGGAATTCAGGCTATTGCCGGAATGACATTTGGAACAGAGTCGATCCCGAAAGTGTATAAAATCTTTGGTCCCGGAAATCAATTTGTAACAGTAGCAAAACAATTAGCAACACAGTTTGGAGTAGCAATAGACATGCCGGCAGGACCTTCGGAACTATTGATTGTGGCAGATGATACTGCTGTTCCAGCCTTTGTAGCATCAGATTTGTTGTCACAGGCTGAACACGGAACGGATAGTCAGGTAATTTTAGTTTCTACTTCAAAAAAACTGATTAGTGCTGTAGAAGAAGAAATTCAGCTTCAATTAAACGAACTTCCGAGAAAAGACATTGCCGAAAAAGCAATCGAAAATTCAAAACTGATTTATGTTGAAAATGATCAGATTGCACTTGATTTGATTAATGAATACGGACCGGAACACTTTATTATTTGCTCTGAATTTGATGATTTTTACTGCAACGGAATTCTGAATGCAGGTTCTGTTTTTATTGGGAATTACACTCCGGAAAGCGCTGGAGATTACGCTTCCGGAACCAATCATACTTTACCAACAAACGGATACGCTAAAAATTATAGCGGTGTGAATTTAGATAGCTTTTTGAAATCTATGACCTTTCAGAAAATAAATGAAAAAGGGATTCAAAACATTGGTAAGGCAATTGAAATTATGGCAGAAGCCGAAGGTTTACAGGCGCATAAGAATGCGGTAACGCTTCGTTTGAATAGTTTAGATTAATTGATTTTTAGATTTTAAGAATTTTAGATTGTAAGATTGTTAGAAGAAAAGAACAAACTAAATAAAGAAATAAATAAATAAAGAAATAAATAGATAAATAAATAGATAAATAGATAAAGTAATATAGTAATATAGTAATATAGTAATATAGTAATATAGCATAGCCTAAAAAGCAGAGAAGAGAGTCTTTCCTCTTTCTTATTTTCTCTTTACTTTATTCATAAAAATAAAACAATGAGCACTTTTGATATAAACACAATAACACGTGAAAACGTAAAAACATTAAAACCTTATTCGTCTGCAAGAGATGAGTTTGAAGATTTTGATACTGCACAAATGATTTTTTTGGATGCTAACGAAAATCCGTTTCAGAATGGGGTAAATCGTTATCCGGATCCTCAACAGAATGCTGTTAAAGCTATTTTAGCTAAAAACAATATGGTAAAAAGCAGCCAGATTTTGCTTGGAAATGGAAGCGATGAAGTTTTAGACTTGCTTTTCAGAGCTTTTTGCGAACCTAAAGTGGATAATATTATTTCGTTGCCGCCTACTTATGGAATGTATGGTGTTTTAGCAAATATTAATGCTGTAGAAAACAGAGAAGTATTGCTTTCTACAGATTTTCAGCCACAAGTAGAGAAAATTTTAGATGCTGTTAATGAGAATACAAAAATTATCTTTTTATGTTCGCCAAACAATCCGACAGGAAATTCATTTTCAGATGAAAGCGTAGTCGAGTTGCTTCAAAATTTTAAAGGTTTAGTCGTGATCGATGAAGCTTATATTGATTTCTCTGAAAAAGAAAGCTGGCTGACAGAAATAGATACATACCCAAATTTGGTGATTACGCAAACACTTTCTAAAGCGTATGGTTTAGCAGGGATCCGTTTAGGTGTTTGTTATGCTTCTGAAGCTGTGATTTCAGTTTTAAACAAAATCAAACCACCTTATAATGTAAATGAGCTGACACAGCAAAGAGCAATAGAACGTCTAAAAGATTCTGATAAAATTAAACAAGAGATTGCTTCAATTGTGGAGCAGAGAGAGGAATTACTTAAAGTTTTACTTGAAGTTAGTTTTGTAGAGAAAATTTACCCAACTGAAGCTAATTTTGTATTGGTTAAAGTAGACGACGCTACTAAACGATACGATGAATTAATAGCAAAAGGAATTGTAATTCGCAACAGAACGACACAACCATTATGCGAAAATTGTCTTCGTTTTACGATTGGAATCCCAGAAGAAAATGCAACTTTGATTAAAGAATTGAAGTTACTGAAATAAAAAGTTACAAACAAAATGGATAACTAATTATCTTGGTTTTTCTAAAGAATCATCAATAATTTGAATCAGAATAAATGGGAATTTTTAATTTTAAATCAAATAAAAAAGGAGCTCAGGAAACTCCTGTTGAAATGTATTTAAATCATTTGGATAACATTTTTCAGCAGGAACCCGTATATATTATGGGAGAAAAAGACGAAAACGGATTGCAGGGCGTGAGTGTTATGATGTATAAAGATGTTCCTGAACAAGGTTTTATTACAGGTATAACGTACGGTCTCTCATTAGTTGAGCATCCTGAATGGAAATTAGGAAGACAGGAACTTTGTATTTCGGTGGAATCAACAGATGAAAACTGGGCAAAGGTTATTGGTTTTGTTGCAGAAAAACTTCGTGGTGATTGTCCGTTTTTATATGAACAGACGATTAATTTTCGAGAACAAATTAGTAAAGATTCAGAAATGGATGCCTTTTTTGTATTTGCCCCAAGTACGCTTGATCGGGATGATTATTTGAATATTGATATTGGATTAGATTATAAAATTAATATCGCAGGATTCTATCCAATTTATTCGAGTGAAATCGAGGTGATCGAAAAGATTGGTTTGAAGGATTTTTGGCATCATCCCAATTTTGATAATTATGCTGTTAATCGGGAACGAATTAAGGATCAGGAATAATCAGAAGACATTTTAAGTGAAATAAAGAAATTTAGAATTTATAAATATCCCGTTATGGTTTGCGTGAGGGATAGAGGCGGTATCCTTTTGCGGGCGAAGCAGAGCAAAAGATAAAGCCGAAAGCCCGACCCGCGTTTTTCAGCGGGGCACGCCCAAAATATAATTAAAATATGAAAAAAGTACTTTTTATCGATCGTGATGGAACGATTGTTTTAGAACCGGAAAATTATCAATTAGATAGTTTGGAAAAATTAGAATTTTATCCGCAATCTTTTCAATATCTGGCGAAAATTGCCAATGAATTAGATTACGAATTAGCGATGGTTACCAATCAGGACGGATTAGGAACGGATAGTTTTCCGGAAGATACGTTTTGGCCAACACAAAACTTTATATTGAAAGCCTTTGAAAATGAAGGTGTTTTGTTTGATGAAATTTTTGTCGACAGATCATTTCCTGAGGATAATGCACCAACGCGTAAGCCGAGAACGGGAATGTTGACTAAGTATATTGATAATGCTGAATATGATTTGGCAAATTCATTTGTATTAGGTGATCGTTTAACGGATGTTGAATTGGCTAAAAATCTGGGTGCAAAAGCGATTTTTATGAATATGACTGACGGAATTGGAAGCAATGAGATTTCGTCTAAGCGTGAAGAACTGGACGACACGATAATTTTGCAAACAACGGATTGGAAAAGGATTTATGAGTTTTTGAAACTGGAAGCGCGATCTGCATCGATTACACGTAAAACGAATGAAACGGATATTTTTATTGATCTGAATCTGGACGGAACGGGTAAAAGTAAAATTGAAACCGGAATTGCTTTTTTTGATCACATGCTGGATCAAATTGCACGTCACGGTCAAATGGATCTGGAAGTGCTTGTAAAAGGCGATTTAGAGGTAGATGAGCATCACACGATTGAAGATACTGCAATTGCTTTGGGTGAAGTTTTTGCTAAGGCTTTGGGTAATAAATTAGGTATTGAACGCTACGGGTTCTGCCTGCCAATGGATGATTGTTTAGCGCAGGTTGCCATTGACTTTGGAGGAAGAAATTGGTTGGTTTGGGAAGCTGAATTTAAACGTGAAATGGTTGGGAAGATGCCGACAGAAATGTTTTATCACTTTTTTAAATCGTTTTCTGACGGAGCAAAAGCCAACATAAACATCAAAGCAGAAGGAACTAACGAGCACCATAAAATCGAAGCTATTTTTAAAGCGTTTGCTAAAGCCATAAAAGTAGCTGTAAAAAGAGATACGGAGAAAATGATTTTGCCTTCGACGAAAGGAATGTTATAGCCCCCTAACCCCCGAAGGGGGAATTATTAATTATTTTATTAGAATATATGAATATAAAAGAAACACAATCTGAATCGACTCCCCCTTCGGGGGCTGGGGGGCTTGTTATCATAAATTACGGAGCAGGGAATATTCAGAGCATCATGTTTGCTATTGAAAGGCTTGGCTTTAAGGCAGTTTTGAGCAATGATCCTGAAGAAATCAGGCTTGCAGATAAGGTGATTTTCCCGGGTGTTGGGGAAGCAAGTTCAGCAATGAATAAACTAAAAGAAAGTGGCTTGGACGGATTGATTCCGACTTTGAAACAGCCAGTTTTAGGAATTTGTCTGGGTATGCAATTGATGTGTAATTCAAGCGAAGAAGGAAATACAAAAGGTTTGGGTATTTTTGATGTTGATGTAGTTAAATTTACGTCAAAGGTTAAGGTACCGCAGATGGGCTGGAATCAAATTTATAATTTAAAATCGGATTTGTTCAACGGAATCGCTGAAAAGGAGTTCATGTATTTGGTTCACAGTTTTTATGCTCCATATTGCGCAGAAGCCATTGCTACGACAAATTACGAAGTAGAATATGCATCAGCATTACAGAAAAATAATTTTTACGGAACTCAATTTCATCCGGAAAAAAGCGGTGCGGTTGGGGAGAAGATTTTAGGGAATTTTTTGAAAAGCCCCCTAGCCCCCAAAGGGGGAACCAAAGGATAGAAAAAAAACAGATTAATTTAAATCCTATTTACCTCTAATAGGAATTCCCCCTTTGGGGGTTAGGGGGCTTGAACATGAGAATAATACCAGCAATAGATATTATCGATGGAAAGTGTGTCCGATTATCTAAGGGTGATTACGATACAAAGATAATTTACAATGAAAATCCGCTTGAAGTGGCGAAATCATTTGAGGCGCACGGAATTGAATACCTGCATTTGGTAGATTTAGATGGTGCGAAATCAAGTAAGATTGTAAACTACAAAATTGTGGAGCAAATTGCCTCGCAAACAAGTTTGCAAATTGATTTTGGCGGTGGTTTGAAATCAGATGAAGATTTGAAAATTGCCTTTGAAAGCGGTGCTAAACAAATAACAGGCGGAAGTATCGCTGTAAAAAACAGAGCAATTTTTGAAAAATGGATTGCTGAATATGGTTCTGATAAAATTATTCTGGGTGCTGACGCTAAAGACGAGAAAATAGCAGTTTCGGGCTGGTTAGAAGAGTCTGATGAAGATTTGATTCCGTTTATTCAGCAATATCAAAGCAAAGGGATTCAGTATGTTATTTGTACTGATATTGCAAAAGATGGTATGTTAGAAGGGCCAAGTTTTGATTTGTACGCTAAAATTTTGGAGCAATGTGATGTCAAGCTGATTGCTTCAGGAGGAATTTCGACTTTTGATGAATTACCAAAATTAGCTGAACTGGGCTGCGAAGGAACCATTATTGGAAAAGCAATTTATGAAGGAAGAATTACCTTGAAACAATTGGAGAATTATATTATTGGTAAAATGTAAAAAGTGAGATGTTAAACGTTAAAACCATTTTACATCTCACTTTTTACAAGTAACAAAAAGAAAAGAAATGTTAGCAAAAAGAATTATTCCTTGTTTGGATATAAAAAACGGAAGAACTGTAAAAGGTGTTAATTTTGTAGATTTACGGGATGCAGGTGATCCTGTGGAATTAGCAGCAATTTATTCGGCTGAAGGAGCAGATGAGTTGGTTTTTCTGGATATTTCGGCAACGGAAGAACGCAGGAAAACATTAGTCAATATGGTGCGAAGTGTGGCGGAAAAGATTAATATTCCGTTTACAGTTGGTGGTGGAATTTCATCGGTAGAAGATGTTGAAATTTTACTGAACAATGGGGCAGATAAGGTTTCGATAAACTCATCAGCAGTAAAAAATCCTCAATTAATAAATGATCTGGCTCAGAAATTTGGCAGTCAATGTGTTGTAGTTGCAATAGATGCTAAACAAATCGACGGACAATGGATCGTACATTTAGTTGGCGGCAAAGTGCCGACGGAATTAAACTTATTTGATTGGGCGGTTGAAGTGGCGCAACGCGGAGCCGGAGAAATATTATTTACCTCGATGGATAACGACGGAACAAAAAATGGTTTTGCAAACGAAGCTTTGGCAAAGTTGTCTACCTTGATAAATGTCCCGATTATTGCTTCAGGAGGTGCAGGAAACATTCAGCATTTTGTTGATGCATTTAAAGAAGGAAAAGCTGATGCAGCACTAGCAGCAAGTGTTTTTCACTTTAAAGAAATCGAAATCAAAACATTGAAAGAAGAATTAAGAAACAATACTATAGAAGTAAGGATTTAAATTCTAAGAATAAAATAATAATGAGTGAAGCAATCTAAAATCTAAACTCAGAAATCTAAAATAATAATGGAAGTAAATATAAAAAATACAGACGACTTAATACCAGCAATTATTCAGGATTCAGAAACAAAAAATGTTCTGATGCTGGGATATATGAATATGGAATCACTGAGAAAAACAATTGAAACACAAAAAGTTACTTTTTTTAGCCGCTCAAAGCAAAGACTCTGGACTAAAGGTGAAGAAAGTGGAAATTTTCTGAATCTTGTCGATATAAAAAATGACTGTGATGGCGATACTTTGTTAATTCGGGTAAAACCTGCAGGGCCAACTTGTCACACAGGCAAGGATACATGTTGGCAGGAAGAAAATAAAGCTAATTATGGTTTTATTTCAAACCTTGAAGACACCATTAAAAAAAGGAGAGAAAATGCTGATTCAGAGAAGAGTTATGTGGCTTCGCTATTCGAAAAAGGAATAAACAAGATTGCTCAAAAAGTAGGTGAGGAAGCTGTAGAAGTAGTTATAGAAGCAAAAGACGATAACGACGAATTATTTTTGAGTGAAAGTGCTGATTTGTTATTTCATTATTTAATTTTGCTTCAGGCAAAAGGTTTTCAGTTAGATGATGTAGTAGCTGTTTTAAAGCAGCGCCAGAAATAATGCTTAAAGTTATTTTTTGTTATGCTTATTTAGAGATAAAAGATTATAGCAGCAAGAAATAGGGTAATTAAATTCAATAACTACTTTATATGAAAAAACAGTTCTTTCAGGTTTGCGCTATTCTTTTTATTACCATTACCACTCAGGCACAAGGGCTTTTTAGTAAGTCAGAAATCTTTACACATCAGGACTCTTTACGTGGAAGCATTACCAAAGAAAGAGCCTGGTGGAATCTAAAATCCTATCATCTGGATATAAAAGTAAATCCGGCAGAGAAAACCATTACCGGAACCAATACGGTTCGTTATACCGTTTTATCAGAATACAATAAAATGCAGATTGATTTGCAGGAACCTATGCAAATTTACAAAGTAACGCAGGACGGAAAAGAATTGAAATTTGAAAGAGACGGCAACGCTTTCTTTATTGAATTAACTGCAACTCAAAAAGTAGGTGATACGAAAGAAGTTATTGTCTCATTTGGAGGAAAACCAAAAGAAGCAGTTAACCCACCTTGGGATGGCGGAATTACATGGAGAAAAGACAAGAACGGAAACGACTTTATTGCCTCGTCTTGTCAAGGTTTAGGTGCCAGTATTTGGTGGCCCAATAAAGACCACATGTACGATGAAGTAGAGAATATGCTGATTAGTGTAAACGTACCTGGAAATTTAACTAATGTTTCAAATGGAAGACTGCAAAGTGTTAAGAAGCAAAAGGATGGAACCAAGACTTTTAATTGGTATGTTTCTAATCCGATAAATAATTACGGTGTAAATATAAACATTGGAGATTATGTTAATTTCTCTGAAAAATACAAAGGTGAAAAAGGCGATTTAGACTGTAGTTATTATGTTTTGAGAGATAATTTAAAAACGGCTCAAGAGCATTTTAAAGATGCTCCAAAAATGTTAAAAGCACTTGAAAATTGGTTCGGACCTTATCCTTTTTATGAGGACAGTTATAAACTGGTTGAAACTCCTTATCTAGGAATGGAACACCAAAGTAGTGTGACTTACGGGAACGATTATAAAATGGGATACCGTGGCAATGATCTTTCCGGAACGGGCTGGGGTTTGAAATTTGATTATATTATTATCCACGAATCTGGCCACGAATGGTTTGCAAATAACATTACCTACAAAGATATTGCTGACATGTGGATTCATGAAAGCTTTACAACTTATTCTGAAAGTCTTTTTGTAGAATATTACTACGGTAAAGAAGCGGGAGCTCAGTATGTGAGAGGATTGCGAAAAATGATTTCTAACGATAAACAAATTATCGGAAGTTATGATGTGAATAAAGAAGGATCAGGAGATATGTATCCAAAAGGAGCTAATATGCTGCATACGATCCGCCAGATTATCAATGATGATGCTAAATGGAAATCTATTTTGAGAGGATTGAACAGTACTTTTTACCATCAAACAGTTACCACAAAGCAAATTGAGTATTATATGAGTGCGCAATCCGGTATAGACTTAAGCGCTATTTTTAATCAGTATTTAAGAACGCCTCAAATTCCAACTTTTGAGTATTATTTTAGAAATCAAAAATTGGTTTATAACTGGATGAATTGCAATGAAAACTTTACGATGCCGTTAAAAGTAACTTTAAATGGAGTCGAAACCTGGTTGAAACCTACGAGAGATTGGCAAATGCTGGATGCCAGCGGTGAAAAACCTTCACTTGTGGTAGATAATAATTTTTATGTAATACCATTTAATATTACAGATTAAGAATTAAAATAATTAGAAATGTAGCCCAATACGCTCAAAGCAAATGCGATGAAGTGTATTGGGCTTCTTTTATTGCATTGTTATCATAAAATTTCAGAAAAAATAATCTGATTGTTTACTTTTGCTTCAGATTAAGCTTAATTAGTAGCTATTATTTCCAAATTCTTAAAATTATGAAAAATTACTTTGGAGGCATTTTTGTTGCCTTTTTGGTTAGTTTTACTGCCAATGCGCAAGGACTTCTTAAAAAGTCTGAAACAGTTTTTACACATCAGGACACTTTACGTGGAAGCATTACGAAAGAAAGAGCCTGGTGGGATTTAAAATACTATCATTTAGATGTAAAAGTAAATCCGGCTGAGAAAACCATTACGGGGTCAAATACAGTTCGTTATACTGTTTTAACAGCATACAATAAGATGCAGATCGATTTGCAGGAACCAATGCAAATTTATAAAGTAACGCAGGATGGAAAGGAATTAAAGTTTGAAAGAGACGGGAATGCTTTCTTTATTGAGTTGATAGCTGATCAAAAAGTTGGAGAAACCAAAGAAGTTGTTATTTCTTTTGGAGGAAAACCAAAAGAAGCTGTTAGACCACCTTGGGATGGCGGAATTACTTGGAAAAAAGATAAAAACGGAAAAGATTTTATTGCTTCTTCTTGCCAGGGTTTAGGCGCAAGTGTTTGGTGGCCAAATAAAGATCACATGTATGATGAAGTGGAAAACATGCTAATTAGTGTAAATGTTCCGGGACATTTAACGGATGTTTCTAACGGAAGATTACAAAGCGTAAAGAAACAAAAAGACGGTACCAAAACATTTAACTGGTACGTTTCCAATCCGATTAATAATTACGGCGTAAACATTAATGTTGGTGATTATGTTAATTTCTCTGAAAAGTATAAAGGAGAAAAAGGTGATTTAGATTGTAATTATTATGTTTTAAGAGATAATTTGGCTTTGGCTAAAGAACAATTTAAAGATGTGCCAAGAATGCTGAAAGCACTTGAAAACTGGTTTGGACCTTATCCTTTCTATGAAGATAGTTACAAGCTTGTAGAAGCTCCTTATTTAGGAATGGAACACCAAAGTAGCGTTACGTATGGTAATGGTTATAAAAATGGGTATTTAGGACGTGATTTAAGCGGAACAGGTTGGGGATTAAAATTTGATTTTATCATTATTCACGAATCAGGTCACGAATGGTTTGCAAACAATATTACAAACGTTGACATTGCTGACATGTGGATTCACGAAAGTTTTACGAACTATTCAGAAAGCCTTTTTCTGGAGTATCATTATGGTAAAGAAGCAGGAGCAGAGTACGTGAGAGGATGTAGAAAAGGTATTCAGAATGATAAACCAATTATTGGTACGTACAACGTAAACAGTGAAGGGTCTGGTGATATGTATCCAAAAGGAGCAAACATGTTGCATACGATTCGTCAGATTTTGAATGATGATGCAAAATGGAAATCGATTTTAAGAGGTTTAAACAGTACTTTTTATCATCAAACGGTTACGACAAAGCAAATAGAGGATTACATGAGCGCTCAGGTTGGAATCGATCTTTCTAAAGTTTTTGATCAATATTTGAGAACAAGTAAAATTCCAACTCTGGAATATTATTTTAAAGATGGATATGTAGGTTACAGATGGACAAATGCAGTACCTAAATTTGATATGCCGGTTAAAGTAAAATTAAACGGAGCTGATGTTCTGTTAAAACCAACCGGAACATGGAAAGTTGATAAAATAACTTCAGAAAAACCGACTTTAGAGGTTGATAAGGATTTTTATGTAGCGTCTTTTAATATTACAGAATAAGCATAAAAACAAATCATAAAAAAGGCTTCCAATTTTGGAAGCCTTTTTGTTTTTAGCGATTGTTGTGTTTTGCTTTTTCTTTTATAATGTCTGAGATTTTTTTGTTCTCAATTTTACTTTCAAGCCAGGAAATAATATCCAGATATAAAAAGGCTCTTTTTTCGTATGGAATTTTCTCTAATTCAATAAAACGCAAACGCATTTTTATAAATTCCTTTTTGATGTCTGCAGGATATAGGTTGTTTAAGTTTCTTAAAAATTTAATAATTTCCTTTTGAACTTCATGTAAATCATTCATTTTAATCAGGAACTTATACGTGTTTTTAAGATGGTTTTCTAAGTAATAATCCTTTCCTAATTCATAATGTGCTATTAAAGACAAAAGTCTTGCAAAACACATTAAATCTTCTCTCATAGTCAGATTCTTGTTGTGAATGATCTTGTCCAGATACTGAATACATTCGGTGTACTTTTCATTTCCAAAATAAATAGAAGCAATCTTATAATAAAACAACATTTCGTGATGTTCGTCAAGATGTTCACTATGAAGCCTGATTTTATCCAGAATTTCGGGAATTAAATGTTCGCTTTCTGCAAAAGTACCTTCAAGTACATGTAAGTTCAATTTATTGTTGTAAACGTACAGAAATGATAGAGAGGCAATATTATCGTTTACCGGAAATTTTTCATCTTCAATAGTATTCTCTAAAAGCGTAAGGTATTTTTTAAAGTTTGATTTATACTTCAACATATAAAGCGACTCTAAAAAATAATGATTGCCCTTTAAGAAAAACACAGGATTCTGGTAAATCATGTTGGGATTGTTATAAAACAAGGTAACCCATTTATAGGCATACTTATAACTTGCTAAAAAATCCTGCACAAGAAAGCTGCGCCACAAATTAGCATTGTAAAACCAATACTTTTCGCGGAAACCAAATTTGCTTTCGTCTAATTTAGCTATGTGTTTGTTGAAATAATCGTCGATGTATTTGTATTCATCATCATTTTTTACATAACCTGTTTTTAGCATGATGCCGTAAAGCTGTAGCGATAAATTCGATAATTTACTTGATATGGTGTTACGATAATTCAATTCTTTTGCCTGAATAACCAATTCATCGGCACGTCCCTGAATACTTCGCGTAATATATTGTGATTCTATTAGTTTTTCGAATTCTACAATTTCATACGCCATATATTTTTCATCATTCTCCAGCGCAATCATTTTGGTCTTGTCCAGAATTTTTAAACTCTGTTTATAAAGTCCTTTATTGTATAGAATTCCGGCAAAATCAATCTGTTCACGCAGTTGATACCGTATGTTCTGACTTGGAATGTTTAATCTGATACTTACCAGAATTTGTTTGTATAAGTATGATTTTAAGTTAGATAGCTGTATTTTTTTTATGATGCCGTTCTTAAGGATAAGTTTTTCATCATACGTTTCAGATTTATCTAAAATATTGAACAACTCGATGAATTTAGTATTTGAACTTGTCTCTAAACGGCTTGCAAAAATCTTAAACTGTCTTTTTTCAGATTTAGAAAGTGATTTAATTAATACAAATAAGAAATCTTTTTGATGGTTAGCCATTGTAAAATATAATAATGTAACTTATTGGTTTTTAATTGTTTAATAAGCTATAAATTGTTTTATGAACAGTATAATTTCATTAAAATGAATTTCCTGATGAAGAAGTACAATATATATTTGTTATCAAGATGTGAAATTACATTAAATAAATGAATATGAATAGAGAGAAAGTTCAAATTTTTGACACCACTTTGCGCGATGGTGAACAAGTTCCAGGTTGTAAGTTAGATACTAAGCAAAAATTAGTTATCGCAGAAAGGCTTGATAAAATGGGAGTTGATATCATCGAAGCAGGTTTTCCTGTGTCAAGTCCGGGCGATTTTTTATCGGTCTCTGAGATTTGTAAAATAGTTGAAAATGCAACGGTCTGCGGACTAACAAGAGCTGTAAAAAATGATATCGATGTTGCAGCAGCTGCCCTAAAACATGCTAAAAGACCAAGAATCCATACAGGAATCGGAACTTCAGAATCTCATATACTCCATAAATTAAACACCACAAGAGAAGATATTATTGCAAGAGCAAAATATGCTGTAGCACATGCAAAATCGTATGTAGAAGATGTAGAATTTTATGCAGAAGATGCCGGTAGAACAGACAATGCTTTTCTTGCAAAAGTTTGTGAAGAAGTTATAAAATCAGGAGCAACAGTATTAAATATTCCTGATACTACAGGTTATTGCTTACCGGAAGAATACGGAGCAAAAATCAAATACTTAAAAGAAAATGTAAAAGGTATTGAAAATGTAATTCTTTCCTGCCACTGTCATAATGATTTAGGAATGGCGACTGCCAATTCTATTGCAGGTGCTATTAACGGTGCAAGACAAATAGAATGTACTATTAACGGTATTGGTGAGAGAGCGGGTAATACAGCCCTTGAAGAAGTTGTAATGATCTTCAAACAACATCCTTACTTAAACTTAGATACCAACATCAATACAAGAGAATTAAATGAAATGAGCCGTTTGGTGTCTGAAAGCATGGGAATGATTGTTCAGCCTAATAAAGCTATCGTAGGAGCAAATGCTTTTGCACACAGTTCAGGAATTCATCAGGATGGTGTTATCAAAAACAGAGCGACTTACGAAATCATGGATCCGCTGGATGTGGGAGTAAATGAATCTTCTATTATTTTGACAGCAAGGAGCGGAAGAGCGGCTTTAGCATACCGTGCTAAAAAAGTAGGTTACGAATTGACAAAAGTACAATTAGACATTGTTTACATAGAATTTTTAAAATTCGCAGATATTAAGAAAGAAGTTGTAGATGCTGATATTCATCAGATTATTGAAGCTTCGAAAATTGAAGGTGAATTGCTAAGAAGTTAATAAGAAAAATAAATAAATATTTAAATACATAAAGAACGAGACGTTATGAATTTGAAAATAGCAGTTTTACCAGGAGACGGAATTGGACCAGAAGTAATTTTACAAGCCAAAAAAGCATTATACGCTATTGGTGAAGTGTACAATCATGAATTTGTTTTTGAAGAGGCGCTCATGGGAGCGATCGCCATCGATAAAACAGGAAACCCTTTGCCAGAGCAAACATTAAACCTGTGTCTGAATACAGATGCGGTGTTGTTTGGAGCTATTGGAGATCCTAAATATGATAACAATCCAAGTGCAAAGGTTCGTCCTGAGCAAGGATTGCTGAAACTTCGTAAAGAACTGGGTTTGTTTGCTAATATCCGACCAATAAAACCTTATAAAGCATTAATTGACGCTTCTCCTTTAAAAAGAGAAATTATTGACGGAGCTGATTTTACTATTTTCAGAGAATTAACAGGTGGCGCTTACTTCGGTAAAAAAACATTAAACGAAGAAGGAACACATGCATCAGATTTATGTGAATATTCAGAAGAAGAAATTACACGCATTGCACATTTAGCTTTTAAATCGGCTCAAAACCGACGCAAAAAACTAACAATGGTAGACAAAGCAAATGTTTTGGAAACTTCAAGATTGTGGAGAAAAGTAGTTAAGGACGTGAGCGTGAATTATCCGGACGTGGCTTTAGACTTTTTGTTTGTAGATAACGCAGCCATGCAGCTGATTTTAAATCCAAAACAATTCGATGTTATCCTGACAGAAAATTTGTTTGGAGATATCTTATCAGATGAAGCAAGTGTTATTACAGGATCAATAGGTTTATTGGCTTCAGCTTCATTGGGAGAAAAAAATGCTTTGTTTGAGCCAATTCACGGTTCTTATCCTCAGGCAAAAGGAAAAAATATTGCTAACCCAATTGCTTCGATTTTATCAGCAGCGATGTTGTTGGAACATTTCGGTTTGTTTGAAGAAGCAAGTGTAATTTACAAAGGAGTTGAAAAAGCAATCGAATACGAAGTTGTTACTGTTGATTTAAAAGCAGATTCAAAATTTGGTACTAATGAAGTAGGGGAGTTTGTTTCTAATTTTATCTTTAGTAAAGACGATCTGTTGTATTTTAATAATGACAATGTTCATATCGGTCAGTCAACAATCGTTTAGGGTTTTTGTTAAAAAAAATGAATTAAATAAAAGAAGTGTATGAAATATTGAGATTTTATTTTTTTAGTCCTGCAAGTTTTCATACTTTTGTTTCACTAAAAAATAAGCAATGCAAATCTCAATTATTATTACTTCTGTCATTATTGTCAATGTGATTAACACATATGCAATGGGGACGGTATAAATATAATTGAAAAATATATTTAAAAACCTTCCACATACTGGAAGGTTTTTTTTTGGATAAAAAATAAAAAAAAATAATACATAATGGAATTAAATAAGTACAGCAAAACCATCACTCAAGATCAAACACAACCTGCAGCGCAAGCGATGTTATACGGTATTGGTTTAACTGAAGAAGACTTGAAAAAAGCACAAGTTGGGATTGTGAGCATGGGGTATGATGGTAACACGTGTAACATGCACTTGAATGATTTAGCAAAAGATGTAAAGAAAGGTGTTTGGGATGCAGATCTGGTCGGACTTATTTTTAATACTATTGGTGTAAGTGACGGAATTTCTAACGGTACAGAAGGAATGCGTTTTTCTTTGGTATCTCGTGATGTAATCGCAGATTCTATTGAAACAGTAGCAGGAGCACAATGGTACGATAGTATTATTGCAATTCCCGGTTGTGATAAAAATATGCCTGGAGCATTAATTGCTATGGGAAGATTGAACCGTCCGTCAATTATGGTTTACGGAGGATCTATTCACTCTGGAAAATGGAAAGGAGAATCTCTAAATATTGTTTCTGCTTTTGAAGCTTTAGGTAAAAAGTTTAAAAATGAAATTACTCCTGAAGATTACAAAGGTGTAATTCAAAATGCATGTCCGGGAGCTGGTGCTTGTGGTGGTATGTATACGGCAAACACAATGTCTTCTGCAATCGAAGCATTAGGAATGAGTTTGCCATATAGTTCTTCAAATCCAGCTTTAAGCCAGGAAAAAAGACAAGAATGTCTTGATGCAGGAAAAGCAATCAAATTATTATTAGAAAAAGATATTAAACCAAGAGACATTATGACTCGTAAGGCTTTTGAAAATGCAATTACAATCGTAGCAGTTTTAGGAGGTTCTACCAATGCAGTAATGCACTTAATTGCTATGGCTCATGCTGTTGATATCGAAATTACGTTAGATGATTTTCAAGCGATAAGCGATAAAACTCCGGTTCTTGCAGATATGAAACCAAGTGGTAAATACATGATGGAAGATATTCATGCAGTTGGAGGAATTCCATCTCTAATGAAATATCTATTAAAAGTGGGATTGATTCATGGAGATTGTTTAACTGTAACAGGTAAAACAGTTGCAGAAAATTTGGCTGCGACTCCAGATTTACAAGACGGACAAGAAGTGATTCACGAAATACAAAAAGCATTAAAACCAACAGGTAATATTCAGATTTTATATGGAAATATAGCTTCAGAAGGTTGCGTTGCAAAAATCAGTGGAAAAGAAGGAGAATATTTTGAAGGTCCTGCTGTAGTTTTTGAAGGAGAATTTGATGTAATTCCGGGTGTTCAGGCCGGAAAAGTAAAACCAGGCGATGTAGTCGTCATCAGGAACTGTGGACCAAAAGGTGGTCCGGGAATGCCTGAAATGCTAAAACCAACATCTGCAATTATTGGTGCTGGATTAGGAAGCAGTTGTGCTCTTATCACGGATGGTAGATTCTCTGGAGGTTCACATGGCTTTGTGGTAGGTCACATTACACCAGAGGCTTATGATGGTGGTGGAATTGCACTGATCAACGATGGCGATCTTATTGCTATCGATGCAGTAAAAAACACAATCAATCTGAAAATATCTGACGAAGAATTTGCGGCTCGAAAAGCGAGTTGGGTTCAACCTCCTTTAAAAGTTAACAAAGGAGTATTGTTAAAATATGCAAGATCGGTTTCTAGCGCTTCTACAGGTTGCGTAACCGATAAATAGCGGTCAATTACAATTTCAACAATCCAAATTCAGCGAATTATACTGATAGATTATTGAAAACAAATAATATACAATCTCACAGCCCTCAGTCATAAGAGGGTTGAGGAGATAAAAAAAATACCAAATGGGAAAAATAAAAATATCAGGCGCTGAAGCCGTTATAAGATGTTTATTAGCAGAAGGTGTAGACTTAGTTTACGGATATCCTGGTGGAGCCATTATGCCTGTTTATGATGAATTATATAAATTTCAAGATCAATTGCACCATGTTTTAGTACGTCACGAACAAGGCGCTACGCATGCTGCTCAAGGATATGCAAGAGCTACAGGAAAAGTAGGAGTTGCTATCGCAACATCTGGGCCCGGAGCTACAAATTTAGTTACCGGAATTGCAGATGCTCAAATCGATTCTACACCAATGGTTTGTATAACAGGCCAGGTAGGGAAACATTTATTGGGTTCTGATGCATTTCAAGAAACAGATATTATTGGAATTTCTACTCCTGTAACAAAGTGGAATTATCAGGTTACAGAAGCTTCTGAAATACCGGAAATTATTGCAAAAGCTTTTTATATCGCGCGATCTGGTCGTCCAGGTCCTGTGTTAATTGATATTACTAAAAATGCTCAATTTGATGAGTTTGAATTTAGTTATGAAAAATGTACAGGAATCAGAAGTTATGTTCCTGTACCAAAATTAAAATTAGATAAAGTAGCAGAAGCAGCTGCAATAATCAACCAGGCAAAAAAACCATTTATTGTTTTTGGTCAGGGAATTATTCTTGGTCAAGCCGAAGAGCAGTTAAAAGCTTTTATCGAAAAATCAGGGATTCCTGCAGGATGGACTATTTTAGGACTTTCAGCTTTACCGACAGATCATCCTTTGAATGTTGGTATGTTAGGGATGCATGGAAATTACGGTCCAAACATGCTAACAAATGAATGTGATGTTCTTATCGCATTAGGAATGCGTTTTGATGATCGCGTTACCGGAAACTTAAAGACTTATGCTAAAAAAGCAAAAGTGATTCATTTTGAAATTGATCCTGCTGAAGTTGATAAAAATGTAAAAACAGAAGTTGCTATTTTAGGAGATGTAAAAGAAGCTTTGAATGCAATATTGCCTCTGATTGATCAAAAATCACATGAGTCTTGGTATAATGAATTTAAGGAATTACTTAAAATAGAGGTTGAAACTGTTATAAACGAAGAGTTAAACCCAACGAATAACAAAGGGATTTCTATGGGTGAGGCTATGGAAATGATCAACAAACATTCTAAAGGTGATGCTATCATTGTTTCAGATGTTGGACAACACCAAATGTTTGCGTGTCGTTATGCTAAATTTAATTCAACCAAAAGTAATATTACTTCCGGTGGTTTAGGAACAATGGGATTTGCTTTACCGGCTGCAATTGGAGCTAAAATGGGAAGACCGGATCGCGAAGTTGTTGCTATTATTGGTGATGGTGGATTTCAGATGACCATTCAGGAATTGGGTACTATTTTCCAAACGAAAGTTCCTGTGAAAATTGTAGTGCTGAACAATGAGTTTTTAGGAATGGTACGTCAATGGCAAGAGTTATTTTTTGACAATAGATATGCTTCTACCAATATGATTAATCCAAATTTTGTTGCTATTGCAGAAGGATATTACATCAAATCTAAAAAAGTAGTGAAGCGAGAAGATCTTGACGATGCTGTTGCTGAAATGCTGGCTTCAAAAGATTCGTACTTCCTGGAAATTATGGTAGAAAAGGAAAACAATGTCTTTCCGATGATTCCAACAGGAGCATGTGTTTCTGAAATTAGATTAAGCTAGAAAAAGTTTCAAGTTTCATGTTTTTTATGTTTCAAGTTTTCAAACCTGAAACCTGAAACCTGAAACCTGAAACAAATAAAACTATAAAAAAAATGGAAGATAAAACATTTACCATATCGGTATATTCAGAAAATAATGTTGGATTGCTAAATAGAATATCAGGAATATTCTTAAAGCGTCACATTAATATATTAAGTTTAAACGTTTCAGAATCAGAAATAGAGAATGTATCTAGGTTTATCATTGTTGCCAATACATCTGAAAAATGGGTTAAGAATATTGTAGGTCAGATAGAAAAACAAATCGAAGTGATAAAGGCATTTTATCATACAGATGAAGAGACAATTTATTTAGAAAATGCGTTGTTTAAAATTGCTTCAAGTTTACTGTTTGATGAAAAACAAATTCAAAACATCATAAAAGATAGTCAGTCAACTATTGTAACCGTTTCACGCGATTTCTTCGTGATTTCAAAATCGGGAAGACGTTCTGAAATAGAAGATTTATACAATAAATTCAAACCGTACGGTATCATGCAATTTGTACGTTCGGGAAGGATATCAGTTTCTAAGGAAAAGATGGAGATTTCAGCTTTATTAGAATCATATCAATAATATCATTTTAATTACCTAACAATCAATTATTAAGTTACATATTCATTAAATATATTAAAAAAAAATGGCAAATTATTTCAACACATTACCACTTAGATTACAATTAGAACAATTAGGCGTTTGCGAATTTATGGAGCAATCAGAATTTGCAGATGGAATTGCTGCATTAGCCGGAAAAAAAGTTGTCATTGTAGGTTGTGGTGCACAAGGTTTGAATCAGGGTTTAAATATGAGAGATTCTGGTTTAGATATTTCATACGCATTGCGTGCAGATGCGATTGCTGAAAAAAGAGCTTCATTTAAAAATGCTTCTGAAAACGGTTTCACTGTAGGTACATACGAAGAGTTGATTCCAACTGCTGATTTAGTTTGTAACTTAACACCAGACAAACAACATACTGCTGTAGTTACTGCCATTATGCCATTAATGAAAAACGGATCTACTTTAGCTTATTCTCACGGATTTAATATTGTAGAAGAAGGAATGCAGATTCGTAAAGATATTACAGTAATTATGTGTGCTCCTAAATGTCCTGGTTCTGAGGTTCGTGAAGAATACAAAAGAGGATTTGGAGTACCAACACTTATCGCGGTTCACCCGGAAAATGATCCAAACAATTTAGGTTTAGATCAGGCAAAAGCGTATGCTGTGGCTACAGGAGGACATAAAGCAGGAGTTTTGAAATCATCATTTGTTGCTGAAGTAAAATCAGATTTAATGGGTGAGCAAACTATTCTTTGTGGATTATTGCAAACAGGATCTATCTTATGTTTCGACAAAATGGTAGAAAAAGGAATTGATGCTGCTTATGCTTCAAAATTAATTCAATATGGTTGGGAAACTATTACTGAAGCTTTAAAACATGGTGGAATCACCAATATGATGGATCGTTTATCGAATCCTGCAAAAATTGAAGCTTATGAATTAGCAGACGAACTAAAAGATATTATGCGTCCGTTGTTTCAAAAGCACCAAGACGATATCATTTCTGGAGAATTCTCAAGAACAATGATGATTGACTGGGCTAATGATGATGTTAATTTATTGAAATGGAGAGCTGCAACAGGAGAAACAAATTTCGAAAAAACAGCACCACAAGAAGCTCCAATTTCTGAGCAAGAGTATTTTGATAACGGAGTTTTAATGATTGCAATGGTAAAAGCAGGTGTTGAGCTAGCTTTTGAAACTATGACAGAAGCAGGAATTATTGAAGAATCTGCTTATTATGAGTCATTACACGAATTACCATTGATTGCTAATACAATTGCAAGAAAAAAATTATTTGAAATGAACCGTGTTATTTCTGATACAGCTGAATATGGTTGCTACTTATTCGATCATGCTTGTAAGCCATTGTTAACAGAATTCATGAAAAAGGTAGAAACTAATATCATCGGAAAACCATTCTCAACTTCAAACGGTGTTGATAATGCAGTACTGATTGCCGTTAACAAAGAAATTCGTCAACATCCTATTGAAGAAGTAGGAGCGTGGTTGAGAGAATCAATGACAGCAATGAAAAAGATAGGATAATAAATTGGGAATTACCACACATTCGACTGTGATGGGATTTGCACTGTATCTCTAACGTAATATTTTGAATTAGTAAGCACTTATTAAAAAAATATGGATATAGTTGCATGTTGCATTCGCTTAACTTGTTTAAGTTAAATGAGTTAAGTGAAGGTAATCCCGAATAATGGGGTATGTTTAGTTATAAATATACTTGTAGAAGTTTCTATATTAATTAAGTAAGATGCTGCTGCTTTCAAAAATAGCACATCGGTATGTAATCAGGAATTACAGATTAATTGTTATCGAAATTGTTAAATTTAAAGGCATGATAATTTATTATTATGCCTTTTTTGTGATTGCATATTTAGCGAAAAAAGCTAAAAAATATATTAAATACATAAAAAAACAAATTTTAATTTGTTATGTGTATTTTTTTTATAAAATTTATGAATTAAATAGTTTTAAGAATACGTGTAGATTTAATACATTTATAAAAAAATTCCATTACCTATGAGTTATTATAAAATTGAAAATTTAGAACAATATTTTAAACATTACAATAAGTCAATAAGAGAGCCGAGGAAATTTTGGGGAAAAATAGCTGAAGAAAATTTTACTTGGTACCAACAATGGGATAAGGTTGTAGATTTCAATATGGCAGATGCTGAAGTAAAATGGTTTACAGAAGCTAAAGTCAACATTACAAAAAATTGCATTGACAGACACTTAAGTAAAAGAGGAGAAAAAACGGCTATCATTTTTGAACCGAATGATCCTTCTGAAAGTGCCTTACATATAACGTATAATGAATTATACGATAGAGTATCAAGAATGGCAAATGTTTTGCGTGATCAGGGTGTTCGCAAAGGAGACAGAGTTTGTATTTATCTTCCAATGATTCCTGAATTGGCTGTAGCTGTTTTAGCTTGTGCCAGAATTGGTGCAATTCACTCTGTTATTTTTGCAGGATTCTCAGCTTCTGCAGTTTCTGCGAGAGTAAATGATTGCGAATGTAAAATGGTAATTACCGCTGACGGTGGTTACAGAGGAAACAAAACAATTGATTTAAAAGGAATTGTAGATGAGGCTTTAGAGACTTGTCCAACAGTTTCAACAGTTTTGGTTGTTAAAAGAACAAATACTGAAATCAAAATGAATGAAGGTCGTGACGTTTGGTTGCAGCCTTTGTTAGATGCAGCTATAGATAATAGTGTTGCTGAAATTATGGATGCCGAAGATCCTTTGTTTATTCTGTATACATCTGGTTCTACAGGAAAACCAAAAGGAATGGTACACACTACTGCCGGATATATGGTTTACACAGCGTACACATTCAAGAACGTTTTTAGCCACGAAGAAAATGATATTTTCTGGTGTACAGCGGATATTGGCTGGATTACCGGACATTCTTATATTTTATACGGACCTTTATTAAACGGAGGTACAACTGTGATTTTTGAAGGCGTTCCTTCTTATCCTGATTTTAGCCGTTTTTGGGATATTATCGAAAAACATAAAATCACACAATTCTATACTGCGCCAACAGCTATTCGTTCGTTAGCAAAAGAAAGTTTAGATTATATTCAAAAATATCCTCTAAAATCACTTAAAGTAATTGGATCTGTTGGAGAACCAATTAACGAAGAAGCTTGGCACTGGTTCAACGACCACGTTGGAGATAAAAGATGTCCAGTTGTGGATACATGGTGGCAAACGGAAACAGGTGGAATTATGATTTCTCCTATTGCATTTGTAACGCCAACAAAACCAACGTATGCGACTTTGCCGTTACCGGGTATTCAACCTGTTTTAATGGATGAAAAACGCAATGAAATTGAAGGAAACCAAGTTGTTGGAAGTTTATGTATTAAATTTCCGTGGCCAGGAATCGCCAGAACTATCTGGGGAGATCACCAACGTTATAAAGACACTTATTTCTCTGCTTTCCCTGGAAAATATTTTACAGGAGACGGAGCATTAAGAGACGAAGTTGGATATTACAGAATTACGGGTAGAGTTGATGATGTTGTAATTGTTTCGGGTCATAATCTTGGAACTGCTCCAATTGAAGATGCGATCAACGAACATCCTGCAGTAGCGGAATCTGCAATTGTTGGATTCCCACATGATATTAAAGGAAATGCTCTATATGGTTTTGTAATTCTAAAAGAAACAGGAGAATATAGAGACAGAGCAAATTTAAATAAAGAAATCAATCAATATATTTCAGATCACATTGGACCAATTGCAAAATTGGATAAAATTCAATTTGTGTCCGGTTTACCGAAAACACGTTCAGGAAAAATTATGCGTAGAATTTTGCGTAAAATTGCTGAAGGAGATTTTTCTAATTTTGGAGATACTTCTACATTATTAAATCCGGAAATTGTCGAAGAAATTATGAAAGACAGAGTTTAGTTAAAACAAAAAAAATGCCTCTTTTTATGAAGAGGCATTTTTTTTGTTTAATTATGAATTGTGAATTATGAATTGTGAATTGTGAATTGTGAATTATTGCGGTTAAACAACTTAATAAATAAGCGATTCAACAAATTAAACGAATCCACGATTTAATAATTCAACAAATAAACGATCTAGCAAATAAACGATTAAACAATTCAACGGTTACACAACAAAATTACTTGATTCCTAGTCTTGATTTTAGTTTTAAAAACAAAAGGGCAATTTTATAAGCTTCCTCAGAGGAAGAGTTGTGATCGCTTTTTGGAATTTTGTAAATATCGCATAATTCGTCTAGCGAAAATTGCTTGTCGTTGATGTCTGTCAATTTTCTATACATCATGTCGACATCCAGTGCTTCGTTTTTTAATCTTCCGCAATCTAAACGTTCTAATGCGCTATTAAGCATCTCAATATCAAAATTGATATGGTGACCAACTAAAACTGCATTTCCAATATATTTTATAAAAGCTTCAATAGCATCATGTTCTTCCATTTTTGCCATTTTGCTTTCAATTATAAATTCATTGGAAAGTCCGTTGTCCTTTAAAAATTTATATTGTAATAAAAGAGATTCGAAATTGTCTTTGATTTCGATACCATCATCAATTACGGCAAAAGCACCTAAAGATAAGATCACATCTTTATCCGGATTAAGTCCGGAAGTTTCTGTTGACAAAACAATGAACTTATCCGGCTTATTCTCGAATTTACTTAAATAATCCTTCCAAAATTCAGGATGCTCTTTACTGATATTTTTAATCCAATCTAGCATATTTATGAGAATTGCGTCAGTTGAAATTTACTCTTAATTAATTCTTCAAGGTCTTTCATCGGTAATAAAGCATTTTTTAATTTTTCTTTATCAGTTTTAGACATGTCTTTTATATTAATGTATTGACCTGAATCATCGTTTTTTAACCCTTCAATGGTTCTGAATTTTGACAACGTTAAAAATGCTTCAGCACAACTCAAATATATTTCGGCATTTTTAGAATCTGCAATAGCTAATTGCTTGAATCTTAAATAGGTGTTTTGAATTCCCTTAATATTTGAATTTAAAATAAGTAATCTTGCAGCATCGATTAGCGGCATTAAAGCACGGGTTTTAATATCAAATTTAGTTTTATGCGGGCCTTCTTCTTCTAAAATGAATTTTTTGAAAAAACTTAAAGGTGCATTTTTTCTCAGCGCATCGTTTCCTAAGAAATCAAAGAATAATGTATTGTTTGTAGCATTTTTGAAAATTACATTTTCAATGGCTTCTTCGATTTTTGGCTCTCCAAAAACAATTTCATAATCAAAGAAAATACTGCTCAAATCATTGCTGTTTTCACCTGGAGTATTCATCCAGCTATTGTATTGTTTCGTCCAGTCTGTCAATGATTTACACCACAACATATTACTTGCCATGTGTCCATTTGGACAAAGTTCGTAACCTACTTTTTCCAGTACAGCTGTTGTTCTTTTTGCCAATCTTAGGAAATAATCTTTTACATCTCTGTATTTTTCAGGAGTAACATCTTCAAAAATTAAAATACTATCCTGATCGGTTAGTAAAAGTTGTTCTTTACGACCTTGACTACCAATACTTAACCATGCAAAACGAGCAGGAGGTGAGCCTAAATCTAAAATAGACAATTCAACAGCACGCTTAATGATAGCTAAATTGATTTCGCTGGCAATATTGCTAATATGAGAAATAGGAATGTTTTTCTGAATTGAGTTTTGAATCAAATCAGACAAACGATCACGTATTTGTTTTAAATCTTTTGGCAGCTGCGAGCGTTTAATTTCTTTAATTAAAACGCCAGGGTTACTTGCTTGAGCTACAATAAGATCGTGCTCCGAAATAATTCCTTTTATGGCTGATTTTGCAGTACCGTCTTTTGTTACGCACAAGTGAGTAACATTATTTTTCAGCATCAAAAGTTGTGCTTCTGCAAGAGAAACATTTTCAATTACTGTAACTACAGGCGATGACATGATTTTGTCAATAGTTGCTGTAATAGGGTAACGTCCTGTTGCAATTTTTGAAGATAAATCAGAATTGGTAACAATACCAATCGGCTGATCGTTCTCGCAAATCACAATATTATCGACCATAGAATCAGTCATTAAAATGGCAACATCTCTAATAATATGATGTGCTTCTGTTTTTAACGGTGAATTATTGTAAGTGAGAGATTGCAAATATTGCATGTCTGATTGCTGATCTATATAAAAATCATTGTCAGATGTTGATTTACTTCCGGTACTAACATTATCCTTCGTATGTCTTGAATTTACAGCGAAATTCTCTAACAGAAAGTTTAAAACGTCTGAATTATTAGCCACAAATGGTCTAAAAACAGCGATTGGAATAGCATATATGATGCTTTCTTCACGAGCCTTAGCGGTCATCATGTAGTTATTCTTCGCAAAAAACGGACGTAATCCAAAAATATCGCCTTCGTGACATTTGTTTATAATAGTTTCTTCTGCATCAGCAATCTTCGTAAGATTTATTACACCAGAAGCGACTACATAGAAACTATCATGAAGTGGATCGTTATTTTGAAAAAGCACAGCATGTTTTTCTAAATTTAGTACGCGAATATTATTTGAAATATCAGACAATTCCTGAAATGTCAAATTATTAAACGGCGGGTATTCTTTCAAAAAATCAGCAATTTGCTCGGTAATTGTATTCATAGGTTTTTGATAATCTCTTTAAATATCGAATGTAAAAATAATAAATTAATGTCGCACAATGAAAGCATCTGTATGAGAATATATTTATTTTAAGGAAATGTTATGTTTATGGTTGTCTTTTTTAGATTTTTAGATTGTTGGAATTTATTTTTTTAGGATTGAAGGATTGAAGGATTGAAGGATTGAAGGATTGAAGGATTGAAGGATTGTTATAAAAGTCTATTTTACATAATATAAATTATAGTTCAAATAATATATGCTTTAAAATAGCTGGATTGCTGATTTTTAAAGCTTTTTCATTATTTTGATAAGGATTCCTAATCATACAACTTTGTAAGGATTACTTCGCTTGGTACTAAATCAGCGCCCATTCTTTTATTAAATTGTATAGAATCTTCATTGGTTATCAGGACTGCGTTTGTAGATAGACCATTTTTTGTTTTAAGTTTAATTTCTGCTTTTTCACCCATGCCATGAACGTATCCCGAAACTTCCATAACGCCGCTGCTTAATTCTTTGTCTTCACTAACAATTTCTGCAGTACCAAAAATTTTGCTATTAGATTGTGCTATATTCATTGTCAAAATATATTTTTTGCTGCAATCTTTGCAATTTTCACTGCTCCAGGTTCCGGTAAATTTATTGCCTTGTGAATATGCTGATATAGAGATCAGAAATAGAAATAAAATATATTTTTTCATTATAATGAAAATTTTTTAAGATTTGGTTCAAATATAAATTAAAAAAGCATCACTTGCGTGATGCTTTAAAGAATTAACTTTGTGCAAAAGTTCTAAATTTTAATTTCTATTTTTTGCTTTGATAAACAGATTTTCCGTTTAAGGAAACGTCTATTAATCCAGTTTGCTCAGAAAATGTAGTTTTTAAAACATTTCCTTTAAAAAGAGAAACATCACCATATACTTTTCCGGTTTCAGGAGAATCATATTCAAATAAAACTTTTTTGTTATCTGGCTCGATTCCTAATTTGTAACTTGTGAATTTTGTAGCTTTTAGATCGAATTGTTGCTGCGAATCGATGATTTTTCCGTCTGCATAAAAATTAGTAATTGTTTTGCTTAATGTAATGTCCGGATAAGCTTTATTTACTTTTTGTAATAATTCGTATTGCGCAATACTTACTTCTTCTTGTTTAGATGTAATAGTTTGTGCAAATGACATTGTTGTAAAAATAAGCGCTAAGAGTAAAGTGTACTTTTTCATAATCTTGTAATTTTAGTTAGAATTTTTTAAAACATTTTTAATTTAAACGCCTTGATAAACGATCTTTTTGAGATAAAAAGAGTTTATTTCTATAACAAGGTAAGAAATATTTACCTTTGCAAAAAATTAAAAGCAATCTTTTAAGAAACATGACAAAAAAAAAATATATCCAACTTATCCTTATTTTAGGTTCTCTAACGGCTCTTGGGCCTTTTTCTATTGATATGTATTTACCTGGTTTTTCGGGTATTGCAAAAGATTTAAACACAACTGTGGCAAAAGTTTCGATGAGTTTGTCCAGTTATTTTATTGGTATATCCGCGGGACAATTGCTGTATGGGCCTTTATTAGATCGTTTTGGACGTAAAAAACCATTGTTTATTGGTTTACTGGTTTATATTCTGGCTTCATTAGGATGTGTTTATGTTGCTGACATTGATTCGTTTATAGCATTACGTTTTATTCAGGCTGTTGGTAGTTGTGCTGCAACGGTGGCTTCTGTAGCAATGGTTCGTGATTTGTTTCCTGTAAAAGATACTCCGAAAGTATTTTCATTATTGATGTTGGTTTTGGGACTTTCTCCAATGTTAGCGCCAACAATTGGTGGTTATGTTACGGAAGATTTTGGCTGGCACATGGTCTTTTTGATATTAATGTTTATGGGAATTGCAATTTTAATTGCTTCTCAAATCGGTTTACCAAATACTTATAAACCGGATACTTCAATTTCATTGAAGCCAAAACCTATTATTGCTAATTTTATAAGTGTATTAAAAGAACCTCAATTTTTTACTTACGCTTTTACCGGAGCGATTTCTTTTTCAGGTCTATTTACGTATGTAGCGGCCTCACCTATAGTTTTTATGGATATTTACCATGTAGATGCTAAGACTTACGGTTGGATCTTTGCTTTTATGTCAGTTAGTTTTATTGGTTCAAGTCAGTTAAATTCGGTATTGTTAAAGCGATTTTCAAGCGAACAAATGATTTTTGGCGCTTTGATTACGCAATCCGTTATTACAATTGCATTTCAGATTTTATCGGTATACAATCTTTTAGGATTGTATGAAACAATCGGAATGTTATTCTTGTTTTTAGGTTGCTTAGGAATTTCAAATCCTAATACGGCTGGTCTTACTTTAGCGCCATTCGCTAAGAATACCGGAAGTGCTTCTGCTTTAATGGGAGCCATTCAACTTGGATTAGGTGCTTTGGCTTCGTTTGCTGTTGGAATTTTTGTAAAAGACTCTGTTGCTCCAATGGTTGGAATTATGACTTGTACGACCATTGTTGCTTTTATTGTTTTAAATATTGGAAAACGTTTTATAAAACAAAAAGTTGAAGCTTCTGGCGACGATGCTATGATGGCACACTAAACGGAAATTTTAATAAAAAAAATGCCCTTAAAAAGTTTTAACTTCTTAAGGGCATTTTTTATGATTTTCTATTGTCTTTTATCGGGTCTGATAATCATTCTAAGAGATTGATCTCTTGCGAAATAGGCTACCATCCAATTGTAAAAAGTATTGATTCTGTTACGGTATGTGATCAATGAAATCAGGTGAATAAACAACCAGATAACCCAGGCAAAAAAGCCTTTGAAATGCCATTTTGGACTTGGTAAATCGACTACGGCTTTGTTTTTTCCAATGATGGCCATAGAACCTTTGTCGTTGTAGGTAAAAGGTTTTAAAGGTTTATTTGTGATAAGAGCTTTAAAATTTTTGGCTAAATTTAATCCTTGCTGAATGGCGACTTGCGCTACTTGCGGATGTCCCTCTGGGAAATTTTTATCTCCGGATAAAATTGAAGTATCTCCAATAGCGTAAATGTTTTCCAGTCCGTTTACTTTATTATATTGATCTGTTGCCATACGACGACCACGACCGTAACTTTCTTGTGGAATTCCTTCGAAAACTTTAGCAGAAACTCCTGCTGCCCAGATTAAATTTTTCGTTTTAATAGTTTCTCCGTTTGCAAAATGTACGGTGTCATCAATATAGTCGGTTACGCGGCTTTGGAGTTTTATGACAACGCCTAATTTGGTTAGTGCGTCATAAGTATCTTTTTGAGAAGCTTCGCTCATTGGTGCCAGTAAAGCGTCTCCCCCATCGACTAAATACACATTACTTGCTGATGTTTCGAGTTCTGGATATTCTTTTAAAAGAATGTTTTTTCGCATTTCTGCAAACATTCCTGAAACTTCTACTCCGGTTGGGCCTCCTCCGGCAACTACAATAGTGAGAAGTTTACGGCGTTTACGGATGTCTTTTGTGATGGCAGCTTTTTCAAGGTTTTTAAGCAATGTATTTCGCATTTCGATGGCATCATTTAAGGTTTTCATCGGGATAGCGTTTTTCATTACGTTTTCCATACCAAAATAACTCGTTTCTGCTCCTGTAGCAAAAACAAGGTAATCGTATGTTAATTCGCCGTTGTTCAGAATTATTTTGTTTTCTGTGGGAACGACAGATTGTAATTCGCCTAAGCGAAATTCAAGATTCTTCTTACCTGCAAAAAATTTTCTGAATGGATAACTGATGCTTGAAGGTTCTAAAAATGCGGTGGCAACCTGATATATGAGGGGTGGAAAAAAGTTATAATTGTTTTTGTCTACAAGTGTTACTTGTATTTGAGGCTGATTTACAAGCTCTTTGGCTAGATTTATACCTGCAAAACCGCCTCCTATGATTACTATTTTCATATAATGTTGTGGTATTAATTAGGTTCTGTTGAATAAGAATACCTTATAAAAGTACAACATTAAAATTCAAAGTCAAAAGTAACAATTGTTACTTTTTGAATTTTTTAACAGGTTTTTCAGTTACTTCAACTTTGTTTTGTAAGACGTAGTTTGCCATCAGTTTTTCGATTAATTCGTCTTTGGTAAGATGATGAAAAACGGTTTTTACTTTTGTTTTTAATTCTGCTGAAATATCGTGATTTGGCTTGGTTTTAAAAATTTGCTTCGCCCACAAAAGCGTGTTGTTTTCTTCTAAACTTACAGCTGATGGTTTTTTGAACTGTGTAAATTTAATTCCTAATTCTTTTTCGAATTCCGGAATTTCAACAACTTCTTCTTGCTGCAATACGGTTAATGAAAGTCCCTTTGCTCCTGCTCTGGCAGTTCTTCCGCTACGGTGTACGTAGTTTTCGTAAGTATCAGGCAAATGATAATTGACTACATAAGCAATTTCTTTTACATCGATTCCTCTTGCTGCTAGATCGGTTGCTACTAAGATGTTAATGTGACCTTCACGGAATTGTTCCATTATTCTGTCACGGATTCCCTGTGATAAACTACCGTGTAATGCACCAGATGAAAAACGATTGATTGCCAGATTTTTGGCTAATTTATTTACTGCTGCTTTGGTTTTACAAAAAATGATGCCGCGTTCACCATCTCTTGAGTTTAAGAAGTGCATTAAAACATCTAATTTCTCGATTGGGTCAACTACGATATATTCGTGATCAATTTCTTGATTACCTGAGGTTTCCATGTTGGCACTAATCTGAACTACATTTTTATTTAAGTAGTTTTGAATCAATTGTTTGATGGTTCCGGGTAAGGTCGCTGAAAATAATAAAGTACGGTGCTTTTTAGGAAGTTCGGCAACAATTTCGTCTAAACTTTCTTTTAGTATGGAAACCATTTCGTCGGCTTCGTCTAAAACTAAGTATTGTGCTTGTGTAAGGTCAACTGCTTTTCGCTGAATCAAATCGATTAAACGTCCCGGTGTTGCTACAACGATATGTGTTGGCGCTGTAAGTCGTTCTATTTGCGGTTTGATTGGGATTCCACCACAAGTTGAAGCGATAGAGATATTTGGAATGTGTTTTCCAAAATCTTCCAGATTTCTAAAGATTTGTTGTCCAAGTTCTCTTGTTGGTACTAAGATTATTGCCTGTACAATTGGAGATTCGGTATTGATTAATTGCAATAACGGTAATCCGAAAGCAGCTGTTTTACCGGTTCCGGTTTTTGCTAAACCTACTACATCATGAGTTTCAGATAAAAGCAACGGAATTGTTTTTTGTTGAATTTCTGTTGGTTCAACAATATTGAGTTCGCTTAGCGCTTTTACAATTGGTGCTGAAATTCCTAATGCTGAGAATTGTTTAGACATGTTTTTTTATTTTAGATTTTAGAGTTTTGATTTTAGATCGACTCTAAGTTTTTTATTTGAAAGTGGTGTTTTTTGCCACGAATTCACTAATTATTTTTTGAAATCTCTTTATTTTAGATTTAATCTAATGTTTTATTTCATATCTCTAGCCCTGATGGAAGCGACATCCTTTTTCTTGCTTCTTTAGCAAGGAAAAGATATAGCGGACAGCAGGATTAGCTCCTTAAAATACTACTTAATTAAACGTATTCTTTAATCAAAAAGATCTTTGCCAAAGTTTAAAACTCTGACAAAGATGCTATATTTTTAAAGTTGTAATAACTTGAAACCTGGAACTTTTTAATGCTTATTCTCAATCTGGTTCGTTCATGATTTTTTCACGGTATTTTTTACCGATTAATAAAACCATTTTTAATTTGTAATCGTCAACAAGCCATTCGCGATAGTTTTTACTGCATTGGCTTAAACATTTTGCATAACGTTTGATACGGCAATCGATATCATCATCAAGTTCTTTTCCTAATGATTTTGCTTCTTGCAGTGTTTCGGTATTGTCTACACACATTGCGGCGTGTTGCTCTAATGATTTGTCTAATACAACTTTAGAACGTAAATTTTGTTTGATGATTAGTTTATGCTCTTCATCAACATCAAAAGTAACATCGGCTGTTTTACTGAATTTTGCACGCAATTCCGGCGGCATACTGTATTTGAAATACATTTCGATTTCGGTATCATCACGCAGGTTTTCAAGATAAAATTCCGGTGATTTAAAGATGTGTTGCCAGTTTACCGGCTCGCTCCATAAACCAAAACGTGCTGCATTGTTTCCTAAATCAATTACTGTAAACTCATCTTTACCAGGTAATTTACGTGATCCACGACCAATCATCTGATAATATAGCGTTAACGATTTTGTTGCTCTGTTTAAGATAATGGTTTCAACAGTTGGCTCATCAAAACCGGTTGTTAAGATACCTACAGATGTTAAGATTGCATCTGGAGTTTTCTTGAACCATGCCAAGATATCTTTACGCTCTTCTGAACTGCTGGTGTTATCAAGGTGTCTGATATCGTAACCTGCTTCTCTAAAGGTTTCGTATACATATAATGATGTATGGATACCGTTATTGAAGATTAATGTTTTTTTACCTAAAGAACGCTCTGTGTAAGCATGCAACAGTTTTTCCTGCATCAATGTATTGGTATACAAATCATCTGATGATTTTACGGTATAATCTCCGTTGATACCTACTTTTAATGATGTTAAACCAACGTCATAGCTATATGTAGTTGCACGTGCAAGGAATCCTTTGTCAATCAATGAACTGATGGTGTCACCCACGATAAGTTCATTGTAACTCTGGTGCATTGGTAATTTTATGTTTGAACTCAACGGTGTTGCTGTTACTCCAAGAATAAAAGCATTTTTGAATGAGTTTAATAATTTTCTGAATGAATTGTAGTGTGCCTCATCAATAATAACTAAACCAATGTTATCAAGATGTAGTTTTTCGTCGTTGATACGATTCTTTAGCGTTTCTACCATCGCCACGAAACATGAAAAATCGTTTTGATCCGGTAATTCTTTTACTTTACTGTTGATGATTTTATTAGATACACCAAACCCTTTCAACATTTTTGAAGTTTGTTTACAAAGTTCGATTCGATGCGTTAAAACCACCACCTTTTTATCATTATTGGCTAAATAACGACGAACGATTTCAGAAAAAATAACTGTTTTTCCACCACCGGTAGGCAATTGATATAATAAATGATGTTTCGAAGGAGCATTATCTAAACGTTCAAAAATGGCATCAATATCGCCCTTTTGGTATGCATAAAGTTCTTTTTTCTCTTCTCTTTCTATTTCTAAAGTATTTTGAGACATTTTAAAATTTTGGGTTTTTGCAAAACTACGTCTAAAAAACAGTTTATTCGTGGTATTTTAAGGTAAAATAAATATTTTTTTTAATAAGATTTTTTATGGGAAGTGCTTTTAATAGTCGATTTTATCGATAATTGCTTCAAAATCATATTTATTTTTCCACTTTTGTTGCAAAGTTTCTTGATGAATTGCTAAAATTCTTGATTTAAATTCATTTAAAATTCCGTTTGAAATAACAAAATTTACGGCTTGCTCAAACGAATTAAGCATGCTTTTGTAAAATAATTCTTGCTTTATAAGACCTTGTGATGAGAAAGTTTGTGCGATTTCGATATTGTAAAGCATCACATCTGCAGTAACAAAGGGATCAACGCCTAAAGAAATGTAATGTTTTATGATTTTTTGCGCTACGGAACGTCGCATTTTTGCTTTTGGACGCCATTTTGCTCCTGGTTTTTTTACAGGAAAATATTCGTGCGAAATTTTTACTTTAGATTCTTGTAAAAGTTTATCTTCTTTAGGATTAAAAGCAAAATCGTAGTACACTTTTACGGGACTGAATTTCTCGTACAGCTCTATGATTTGTTCCTCGAGTTGTTCTTTGCTTAATTCTCCTAAATATTTTTTTAAATCGCGCTTACTCATTATCAAAGTTTAAGGATACAAAAGTAAATTACTTTTATGATTCATACTCTAATAATCAACGATAATACTTAATTTTGTTTTTTATCTAAAAAAATACATCTACATGCTTAAAATTTTTAAAGTTACTGCCATATTAGAGGGAATCTCTTATTTAGTTTTATTTGCCAACATGCTTATTATTAAAACTAACAATCCTGAATTGTATCATACACTACTACGCCCGCTTGGAATGGCGCACGGTGTTTTGTTTATTGCTTATATTTTGTTGGCTATTATATTGAAAAAACCTCAGAATTGGGATTTAAAAACGTTTGGAATTATTCTTATTGCTTCTCTGATTCCTTTTGGAACTTTTTATATCGAGAAGAAATATTTAGCACATAATGCATAAGCTTTTGGAGAAAATATTTAATTTTTTATACCCGTTGTTCAGAGACTGGGGAATGAACCGCAACTTTGCGTCCTACATTAGTCTGGTCCTGAATGTTACTTTAATGATTGCTTTGGCTTTGGCAATTTATTATATTGCAAAGTTTGTTTTGGTAACGGTTACAGCAATTTTTGCCCAGCGTACCAAAACAAAATTTGACGATTATTTAATTCATAATAAAACGACAAAGTATACAGCCTATTTAATTCCGTTTTTCTTTATTTACAAAGCGGTTCCTATTATATTAGACAAATACGAGTACTGGGAATCTTTATTTGGTAAAATCGTAAGTGTTTATATCGTTTTTATTAGTTTATGGATTACCAGAACTATTTTTAATGCACTACGTGATTATTTAAAGCAAAAACCGGAGTATAGTGACAAACCTATTGATAGTTTTGTTCAGGTTATCATGATTGTGTTGTGGATTTTTGGTGTGGCTCTTATTATTTCGACTTTGTTCGGAATCAAAAAAGGAGAATTGCTAACGATTTTAGGAACACTTTCGGCTATTATTATCTTGATTTTCAGAGATACTATTTTAGGTTTTGTTTCGAGTGTTCAAGTTGCCATAAATGATATGGTACGAATTGGCGACTGGATTACGATGGAAAAATTTGGTGCTGATGGTGATGTTATCGAAATTAACTTAACGACGGTGAAGGTTCGGAATTTTGATAAAACAATCACGACAATTCCAACGTATGCTTTGAGTTCCGATTCTTTTCAGAACTGGCGCGGGATGCAGGAATCTGACGGAAGACGTATTAAAAGACATATCCTAATAAAAAGCAGCAGTATTAGATTTCTAAATGATGATGATCTAAATCACATGAAAGGTGTTCAGCTTATTACTTCGTATATTGAAACCAGACATGCTGAAATTGAAAGGTATAACAATCTTCATGGAATTGATAAATCATTAGCGCTTAACGGACGTAATATGACGAATCTTGGGTTGTTTAGAAAATATATCATGCAATATTTACTATCGCATCCGGGACTAAACAAGGACATGCATATTATGTGCAGACAATTGCAATCTACAGCGCATGGTGTTCCGTTAGAGATTTATGTATTCTCGAGCGATAAACGATGGGCGAATTACGAATACATTATGGCAGATATTTTTGACCATGTTATGGCCTCAGTAATTTATTTCGATCTTGAAATATTCGAATTGCCTTCGACGATAGGACCTTTAAGCTAGTTTTTTAGTTTTTTTTGTTTCAAGTTTCATGTTTCATGTTTCAGGTTTGCTTTACTTTGCATTTAAGCCGCTACATAACTTGAAACCTGAAACTTGAAACAAAAAAACTTGAAACAAATTGTTTTTACTTTACCTCTTCAAAAACAAATTTAGCATCATTGTATTCGATTGGAATTCCGGGCATGAAACACGGAAGATTTAAATAGGTTGCAATTACTCCGGTACCTAAGTGTAGTTTGTTTTCTTTTTTAAGTAATGCCAGCGGTATTCTTTTCCAGCTTCCTCCGTTAGAGATATAATGAAAATCGCCTCGTAAGGTATCGCCTTTTATGTCGCCTCTGACATTTCCTGAATCTTTACCGATCTTATTATACAATATTTCATAGCGTCCGAAGAAACGTTTGTCGTTGATATTGATGGTTAAAATTGCGGTGTCTTTTTCATGTACAGCATGGTAAATAACAACCTTAAAATCGTTCTTTTCTTCCTTAGAATTACAGGAAACGATTACAGTTATAATTACAATTAGAAAGAACAGGGATTTTATATTCATTTATAAAGTGTATAGAGAATAAGCATTAGAAGTTCTTTTAAGTTAAAAGCATAAACTTATTAATTACTTATCACGTTAAATTGATTTTGTATTGGAATTTTTTCTAAATTTAAATAAAAAACATGGAAGAGAGAGAGACTTTTTTGAAAGAATTCAGAGGTGAAACTTTAGGCACCGTAAGCGCTCAATCTTCTTCGGAGGAGCTTTTTCAAAATCAGACACTTAGACCTATTTTAAAACTTCAGAACGATTTGTTTTTAGCTGTTTTTAGCAATTATGTTAATAAAAACAAACCCAATTTCTATTCTTATACTGTCGAAAAGAAACTGCAAACCATCGAAAACTCTATTCAGAAAGATATAAAGTTCAGAAATTCTTTAAAAGGAATTATAATGGCGCTTTTTACTATTGAAGAATATGAAACGTATATTCAGAATTCGTCCAGCTTAAACAAAAGAATGATGAATTTGCTGATTGAACGTTTGAAAAGTCAGGTTCAGTTGTTTGAATTAGAAACTAAATAAGACACATTTAAAATTAATGTTTGATCAATTCCGAAATAAATTTTCAATAAGTGATGAAAAATGGAAGCAATACACCAGTTATTTTGAGCGTATTGAAGTTCCTGCTAAAACTGTTCTTTTAGAAGAAGGAGAAGTTTCGAAGAAGCTTTTTATAATTGAAAAAGGCTGTATTCGCGTTTGGTTTAATAATAACGGAAAAGATCTTACGACACAGTTCTTTTTCGAAAATCAAAGTGTAGCTTCTATTGAAAGTTTTATGAAGAAATTTCCAAGTTCAGTTGTAATTGAAACAATTGAACCTGCTGTTTTATGGTGGATTTCTAAAAACAATCTAGATATAATTCTTAAGGAAATCAAAGAAATTCCTGATTTGAGAGATCGATTGTTTGATATGCTTTTTGAGCGAACATTTGATTACATGAAGTACTTTGTTTCATTTATAAAAGACTCCCCTACTCAACGTTATCTTGCTTTAATTAAAGAAAGACCTCAAGTTGTTGTACGTGTTCCGCAACATTACATTGCTTCTTATCTTGGAATAAGTACCGTGCACTTGAGTCGTATAAAAAGTAAGTTTGTTCAACAAAAATGAACTAATTTTTATTTGATAACAAATGTTATCGTCTGCCCGAAATTGGCGATCTAATTTTGCTTCATAAAATTTAATAATTATGAAAGCAGCAGTAGTTTACAAAAAAGGCGCAATGCCACAATATTCAGAATTTCCGGAACCAATTGTTCAAAGTGAGAATGAAGTTTTACTTTGCGTAAAAGCAGTAGCTATTACCAATCTTGACAAAGGAAAAGCTAGCGGAAAACATTATTCATCTGAAAATGATTCTCAAAACGGATTTGTAGTGGGCAGTGATGCCGTAGGCTTATTAGAAGATGGTACACGTGTTTATGCTCGTGGTATAAGCGGTACGATTGCAGAAAAAGCGATTGTAGAAAAAAACAGAATGGTTCTTTTACCAGACGGAATTAGCGATGCAACAGCGGCAGCACTTCCCAATGCAGTTGCAGGTTCAGCGATGGCATTGAAATTTAGAGCCGGAATTAAAGCTGGTGAGACAGTTTTAATAAATGGTGCGACAGGTTTTACAGGGCAAATTGCAATACAGCTTGCAAAATATTATGGTGCGAAAAAAGTAATTGTTACCGGAAGAAATGAACAAACACTCCAAGGGCTTTTGAAATTAGGAGCAGATGAAATTGTTTCGCTTAATCAAGATTCTGAAAGCTTTATTGCTCGAATCAAAGAAATTCAAGATCATACCCCAATTGATATTATTCTGGATTATTTATGGGGAAATCCTGCCTCTTTAATTTTAAAAGCTTTGCAAGGAAACGGATCCTTTACGCATAAAGTTCGTTTTGTTACGATTGGCGCAATGGCGGGTGAAAGTATCGAATTGTCTTCGGGGACTTTAAGAAGTACCAATCTTCAATTATTAGGCTCTGGTTTAGGAAGCTGGACGAAAGAAGAAGTGAAATTGTTATTTTTAGAAATTCTACCCGAAATATTCGCTCTTGCCGCACAAAATAAACTTCAAGTTAATGTAGAAGAAGTTGTACTGGCAGATATTGAAAAAGCCTGGGATTTGGAAGTTTCAGATGGGAAACGATTAGTAGTTATTATTTAATAAACTGAACGATTTTATTGTAATACCTAACAGGTTTTGGAAACCTGTTAGGAGACACCATATTTATCTATTTATTATCCTAACAGGTTTCCAAAACCTGTTAGGTATTATTTTTGGGAAGATGTGCTTTATAAGTTCAATTAAATATCTATTTTACCCGACAGGATACAATAAAATAGTTGCTGAATATCTTCCTTTTGTTTTTACTTTTATGATCGAACTTAGTGTAAAAGCACCGTCTAATGTATATTTGTCTGTTAACACAAGAATATGGAAATGAGTGTGTTCTTTATATAATTCCACGCCATTTTTAGATAGGTTTTTATAACTCTTGATTTCCTTTTTCTCTAAAAAACAATGTATTTTTTTTGTACTTATGCTTTCATTAATAATTTTAGTAACGATCTCTAGTCCTTCATTATCACTCACTTTCATGTTTTAATTTTTAGTTAAGACCTTCCATTAATTGTAAACTTTACAATCAACTTTGATAATAACAGCATAAATTTTGAAAGGTCAATTTGATCTCTTTAAGAATTTCTTGGAATAGCTCTTAACTGATAGATTTTTTTTCTTTACTAAAAATCTTTTTAACAAATAAAAATGAGGAATCTGGAACAATACAATGCTTAAAATTTTTGCAATACTTTTTCATAATGTGGTAATTTGGATTTATAATGTTTATGTAAAAAAATAGGCGTGGACATTGCACCACACTAAATCCAGGATTACCACACCCTTAAACAAGCAATGATACAAGCCACGCCATAACGGCGCACCTCATATACATTATTTGCTTGTTAAATCGAGAAGCCATTGAGCCTCAGAGTGGTAATTCGGATTTAGCAATAATGTAATTAAGCACGAATATTTTTACGACGTAAATGTAAATAAAAAGGATCACATAAGAAAAACGTATTTAGTTTTTTGTAAGTATTGTTTTTACTTTTTAATAAAGCGAATAATTTTATTGTAATACCTAACAGGTTTTGGAAACCTGTTAGGTATTATTATTTTTAATAGAAAACTTAATATTCCAATAATTCCTTTAAAACCTGTTCAAAACGATTTTTAGGTAAAAATTGATCTTCTAAAGCTTTGGTAAACGGAATTGGAGAATCTAAGCTGGCAACTCTTTTTACGGGAGCGTCTAAATACTCGAAACATTCTTCCATAATTAAGGCTGAAATATCACTGGCAATTCCACCAAATAAAGTGTCTTCTTGGTAGATGATTGCTTTTCCTGTCTTTTTAACAGAGTTGAAAATAGCTTCTGTATCTAAAGGTTGTAAAGTTCTTAAGTCGATTAAATCAGCTTCGATTTCAGGATTATTTGCTAAAGTTTCTAAAGCCCAGTGTACCGGAGCACCAAATGTAATGATGGTCACCGCACTACCCTCTTTTAATAAAGCTGCTTTTCCTAACGGAATTGTATAATAGTCTGCTGGAACTTCTTGGTAAATACTGCGGTACAATTGTTTGTGTTCAAAAAACAATACTGGATTTGGATCGTTTATAGAAGTATTTAGTAATCCTTTTGCGTCATACGGAAAAGCTGGATATACAACTTTTAATCCCGGTGTTTTGGTAAACCAAGCTTCATTCGTCTGAGAATGAAAAGGTCCTGCCTGAGTTCCGCCTCCGCAAGGCATTCTAACGACAACATCGGCTTTTTCGCCCCAGCGGTAATGTGATTTTGCTAATAAGTTTACAATTGGATTAAATCCGGTAGAAACAAAATCAGCAAATTGCATTTCGACAATTGCTTTGTAACCGTTAATAGATAAGCCCATTCCGGTTGAAACAACTGCACTTTCGCAAATTGGTGTATTACGAACTCGTTCCTTTCCAAACAAATTGGTAAAGCCATCTGTGATTTTAAAAGCGCCTCCGTACTCGGCAATATCCTGCCCCATGATCACCAGGTTTTCGTGGCGTAACATTGATTGTTTTAAACCGCTGCTAATGGCATCAATAAAACGAATATTTTCGCTTGGCAACGTTGGGTTAACTTCTTCAAAATTATATGGTTTATATACATCGTCTAATTCTCCGCTCAAAGTAGGAACGATATCCATTTCGGCATTCGCAATAGACAGATTTATATCAATTTCATGTTTAATTTCTTCATGTAATTTTTCGTCAATTTCGGCAGTTAGAATTCCAAGTTCAGTTAAATAGTTGCGGTAATTTCCAACAGGATCTTTGGTAGCCCATTCGTCCATTAGTTCTTCCGGAACATATTTCGTACCGCTGGCTTCTTCGTGCCCACGCATTCTAAAAGTTTTAAATTCTAATAAAACCGGATGCGGATCTTCCTGCATCTCTTCTTTTAATTTTGTTATTTTATTGAAGATTTCTACAATATTGTTTCCATCAATGATATAACTTTCAATTCCGTAACCAATACCTTTATCTGCAAGGTTTTCACAAGAATATTGCTCATTTGTAGGTGTCGAAAGTCCGTAACCGTTATTTTCTATAATAAACATGACAGGAAGTTTCCAAACTGCTGCAATATTCAGCGCTTCGTGAAAATCGCCTTCACTTGTAGCGCCTTCTCCTGTAAAAACGGCTGTAACTTTTTTATTATTCTGTAATTTATCAGCTAATGCAATTCCGTCTGCAATTCCTAATTGCGGACCTAAATGCGAAATCATACCAATAATATTGTATTCCTGAGTTCCAAAATGAAAACTACGATCTCTACCTTTTGTAAAACCACTTGCCTTACCTTGCCATTGCGAAAAAAGACGACGCAACGGAATATTTCTTGTTGTAAAAACACCAAGATTTCGATGCATTGGCAAAATGTACTCTGATTCGTCTAAAGCTGCAGTAACTCCAACAGCAATAGCTTCTTGCCCTATTCCTGAAAACCATTTAGATACTTTTCCTTGTCTGATTAGAATAAGCATTTTCTCTTCTATCAAACGTGGTTTTAGTATTTTTTTGTATAAGTCTAATAATTGGGAGTCGGTTAGGTTTTGTCTGTAAAAGATCATTTAATTTGTTTTTAGTAGGTCTCAAATATATAAAAATATAACAATTCTGTTGATATTTGTTAAATATTTTAAATTTAAAAATTGTTTGTTAGCTGAAATAAAAATAGAAAAATTTCTATACGATTTACCCAATTCAATTTAAAAAAGTAAAATTCTATTCATTTCTATATTAATTTGTTTTAAAATGTAAGTTTTTAGACTGAAAAATAAGGTGTTAGGATATCTTCAAAATTAAACAAGCCTTCTTTTTTGTCGGCCAAATTTTCGGCAACAAAGATAACGCCACTACCAAAGGCTTCCCGTGAAATACTTTCGTGTATAAGGCGCACAGTTTGAAAAGGGAATCCAAAAACAACTTCGTGTTTGCCTACAATTCCACCCGCACGTACCGAATTGATATCGTCTTTTTCTAAATCCAGTGCTTCTGCAATTTTTAGTGCTGTTCCGGAAACACCGTCTTTTCCTTTAAAATGTTCTTCAATTATTTCGATATCAACCCAAGGAGCAATTTTCTTTAGAAATTTAGACGCAAATAAAAGATAGTTTACACCTAATGTAATGTTGGGGCTCCAGAATACAGTTGTTAGACTGGAAAGTGATTTCATGAACTCTTTTTCTTTTTTTGTATAATGTGATATGGCGGAGATGATCTTTATTTTTCGCTCGCTTGCTGCTTCTCCGTACCCGTAAATACCGTTATTCGACGAGAAGTCTATTATAATGTCTACAGGTTGTTCATCAAGCAATTTTTCGATAGCCATTGTACCGCTTGAATAGATTTTGCCTTGTTCTTCAGAATCAATTCCTAAGTACTCTGCTGTATTGCGATTGTCGAGCGTACTGCTTTTTTTCATGACCCATTCGAGGGAAAAATTTTTGTGTTGTAATATTACTGAAGCTACTGCTTTTCCGGTTTTCCCGAATCCAATTAGTCCTATTTTCATATCATTGTTTTTTATAAAAATAGAACTTTTTATTAAAAAATCGCGTTTTATCGTTGTTATTAACATCTTTCCTCTGATGAAATGTCTTATAATTGCATTATAGTCAAAAATAAATCCTTATAAAGATCTTTAAAACAAATGAATTTTATAAAAATTTTAAAATTGTAATCTAAAATATTATATACCTTTGTTTGTGAAAGGGTTTATGTCCCTTTTTTTCTTAAATAAAAATGTAAAGTATGCAAAACATTCCTAGTGTAGACTTACGTGATTTCCTTTCGGACAACCCGGAACGTAAACAAAAATTTGTAAATGAAATCGGCAGTGCATTTGAAAACATTGGCTTCGTAGCCCTAAAAGGTCATTTTTTAGATGACAAATTAGTAGACGAGCTTTATGGCGAAATTAGAAAATTTTTCGCCTTGCCAATTGAGACTAAGCATAATTATGAAATCCCTGGAATTGGCGGACAAAGAGGCTATGTTTCTTTTGGAAAAGAACATGCTAAAGGTCGTAAAGAGGGAGATTTAAAAGAATTTTGGCATTTTGGACAGTATGTTGACAGCGATTCGAAATACGCTTCAGAATACCCTGAAAACGTTGAAGTAAAAGAATTACCGCAATTTAATGCTGTTGGTAAAGAAGCATACCAAATGCTTGAAAAAACGGGTGTTTACGTTTTAAGAGCGTTGGCATTGCACTTAGGTTTAGATGAGTTTTATTTTGACAATTATGCCAAAGACGGAAACTCTATTTTAAGACCTATTCATTATCCTCCTATTACTACTGAGCCAGAAAACGCGATTCGTGCAGCGGCTCACGGTGATATTAACTTGATTACACTTTTAATGGGTGCGCAAGGTAAAGGATTACAAGTTCAAAATCATGACGGAGAATGGATTGATGCTATTGCAGCAGACGACGAATTGGTTATAAATGTTGGAGATATGTTGTCAAGACATACAAATAACAAATTAAAATCGACTATTCATCAGGTTGTTAATCCTCCTAGAGAATTATGGGGAACGTCAAGATTTTCGGTTCCGTTTTTTATGCACCCGGTAAGCGATATGCGTCTGGATTGTTTAGAAAATTGTATTGATGCTGAAAACCCAAAGAAATTTGAAGATATAACAGCTGGTGATTATTTATACGAACGTTTAGTAGATTTAGGTTTAATTAAAAAATAATTTTTAAATTTACGAGAAGTAATAAAAAGGCATTGAGTTTACACTTAATGTCTTTTTAATTTTTAAGATATAACAATGGACTTACAAGATCAATTAAAAAATTTATTTCCCGATCATATCGAATCGAATGAACCTGAAGAAGTTCAGGAGCAGGAACATGTTCTTTTTATTCAAAAAGAGCCTATGATTTGTAAATTCGAAAAGCGAAAAGGAAAAGCCACTACCATAATTGAAGGCTACGAAGGATCTGATGAAGATTTTAAAATCCTGGCTAAAGAAATTAAAACAAAACTAAGCGTTGGCGGAACATTCAAAGATGCTTCAATCATCATTCAGGGCGATTACCGCGATAAAATTATGGCAATTCTAAAAGATAAAGGATTTAAAACAAAACGTGTAGGCGGTTAGGAATTTTAGATTTATGATTTTAGAATTTAGATTTTTGATTGAAAAATTAAATGATTGAAAGATTGAAAAATTTTAAAAACATAAATTGAGAAGACGCACTGCTGTGCGCCTCTACAATACGCGTCTAAGGAAAAAACCTTTGTCCCTTTGCACCTTAGAACCTCAGTACCTTTAAAAAAAAAAAGAAAAAAAATGATACAAAACTCAGAATTAATACTTAATCCGGACGGGAGTGTTTACCACTTGAATTTGCTTCCGGAACATATAGCAAACGATATAATTTTTGTTGGAGACCAAAACAGGGTTGAAAAAATAACGCAATTTTTTGACTCGATTGAATTCTCAACACAAAAAAGAGAATTTAAAACCCAAACGGGAATTTACAAAGGAAAAAGAATTACTGTAATGTCAACCGGAATTGGTCCTGACAACATAGATATTGTTATAAATGAATTAGATGCGTTGGTTAATATTGATTTGAAAACACGTCAGCCAAAAGAAAACTTAACGTCGCTAAATATTATCAGAATTGGTACTTCGGGCTCTTTGCAGGCTGATATTCCGGTAGATAGTTTTGTAATGTCTAAATTTGGATTAGGCTTAGATAATATGCTTCGCTCCTACCTGATTGATAAAGTAACGCATTTTGCTCTTGAAGAAGCTTTTAGTGCGCATACGAATTGGGATATCAGAAAAGGAAAGCCTTATGCTATTGCCTGTTCTGAAAAATTAGAAAAAATAATTGAATCAGATAAAATCTTTAAGGGAATTACAGCTACAGCAGGAGGATTTTACGGTCCACAAGGACGTGTTTTACGTTTGGATATTCAGGATCAGGATTTAAACAGCAAAATGGATAATTTCAATTTTAATGGTGAAAGAATCACGAATCTTGAAATGGAAACGGCTGCTATTTATGGCCTTTCGGCACTTTTAGGACACAATGCTTTGTCACTTAATGCTATTATTGCCAATCGTGCTTCAGGAACTTTTAGTGAAGATCCTTATAAAGCTGTTGATGAGTTGATCACATACACATTAAACAAGCTTGCAGGAAATTAATCAAAACAAGTACGTTTCGAAAATTGTATAAATCGAATATAAAAATGTAGGTTATGTTTTTACGAGTGGCACGACATACTAATAATTTAGAAGAAATTGAAGCTTTCTATGTTGATCTATTAGGATTTGAACGCTTAGGTGGTTTTCAAAAACATAATAATTATGATGGCGTTTTTATTGGTAAATCCGGTTTAGACTGGCATTTTGAATTTACGCAATCAGAAGTAAAAGCCAATCATATATTTGATGAAGATGATGTAATTGTTCTTTATCCTAAGACCATTTCGGATTATGATGAATTAATAAACAGACTTTTACGAAAGGATATTGCAGTAATAGAAGCTGTAAATCCGTTTTGGAACGAAAATGGAAAGATGATTCAGGATCCTGATGGTTACCGAATTGTTATATCACCTTTGAAAGCAGTAATAAGCGAAATAGAATAAATATTAAAATAAAATGGCAGAAACACATAAAAAAATACTATTTAAATATTACAGCACTTATTTAGAAGAAGTTGTCTCAGAAACAATGTGGTCTGAGATTATTGACGAAGAAAAAGGCCATTATAAATTAGATAATATTCCGTTTTTTGGACCTTTGATCGCAACAGATGATATTTTTCGTGCAGAGTATGACGAGAATGAAAAGTTAATCATGCATAAAGAAACTATTGAGCATTCCGGAAATTCTATTGTTCAGATTTTAATTTTAGAAAAAGGATTTGATAAAGAAGTAATCAGAGAACAGCTGAAACAGATAAATTGTTTATCAGAAGGTTTAAATGATACTTTTTTGGCTGTAGAAGTTACAAAAGAAGTAGATTACAGCATTGTCAAAAAACTTTTGAATGAATATGAATTAAACGCTATTATAGAATTTGCCGAACCTTGTCTTTCTGATAAACACAGAAGTGATTTAAGACAAAACTAGTTCAAAAACAAAAGCATAAAAGAATAAAAGCAAACAAACTTAAGAATACGCATACCAACCAAACTTAAACTTAAACTAGAATGAAAACTGTAAAAATTGTAGGTGTCCCGGAACACTTCAATTTGCCATGGCGTATAAGTATCGAAAATGGTGATTTTGAAGCGGAAAATATTGATTTGCAATGGAATAATATTCCAGAGGGCACTGGAAAAATGTGTCAGATGCTGCGTGATGGCGAAACAGATATCGCGGTTATTTTGACGGAAGGGATTGTTAAGGATATTATTGCTGGAAATCCGAGTAAAATTGTTCAGATTTATGTGCAATCGCCCTTAATCTGGGGTATTCATGTAGGCGCAAAATCAAATTATGAAACGATAAAAGACCTTCAGGATAAGAAAGTCGCCATTTCCAGATTAGGTTCAGGATCGCAATTGATGGCGTACGTAAATGCTAACGATCAGGGATGGAAAACGGATGATATAGAATTTGAAATTGTAAATACAATTGACGGCGCTGTTGAAGCCTTGACCAATGGTACAGCAGATTATTTTATGTGGGAACATTTTATGACAAAACCTTTGGTTGATCAGGGTATTTTTAGACGTGTTGGCGACTGCCCTACTCCATGGCCATCATTTGTGATTGCGGTACGTGATGAATTTTTGAAAAAGAATCCAAAAATAATAGATAAAATTTTGGAAGTAATCAATAAAACAACGCGTGACTTTGCACAGATTCCTAATATTGATAAAACATTAGCAGAACTTTTTAACCAACAGCTCGAAGATATTCAGCAATGGTTGAAACTTACACAATGGTCGCAAAAACACTTAACTGAAAAAGCATTCGATAAAATTCAAAATCAATTATTTGATCTGGGAATTATTGATAAAAAAAGTACATTTGTAGAAACGGTAAAAGCGCTGTAAATTCTGCTTTTTGATTCTTATGATAAATTTTCCTAAAATTGACTTTCCGCAATTAAAATCCAAATTACAGGTGAAATCACCCTGGGATAGGATTATTATAATGCTGTTGAGTCTTTTGATAACGATTCCTGTTTTTATCATTCTGCATCAAAATCTAATAGATTTAGAATGGCCTTTTAATCTTGACCGTATTTTCATTTTTATCTTTGTTTTACTGGGGATATTTTTTCTTTTAATGTACTTGCGAACGATTATTATTGTTTGTATTGTAGCTTATTTATTGTTTTTGATTTACGGATCAGTAATTGGTAATTATGGTTTCACAGAGATTTCAGAAGATTATAATTCGATGATTTATACGATGTCTGATAATCCTTATCCACAGGATATTATTGTAGCTAAATTGCTTCCGTTTCCTAACAAATCAAAGATTTTAAGCGCCATTGAATATCAGAATCCAAAGGTTCGAAATTTTGCGATCATGTCAACCACAAAGCATTTTAAAGGCATAAAAGGCTATTCTGACTACAGAACTATTATTCAGTGTTTTGCTGTCTTTAAGGAGATCAATAACCGCTGGAATTATGTAAACGATCCTAAAGAAGGCGATTATATTGCAACAGCAAGTGAATCACTAGAATACTTTTCGGGAGATTGCGACGATCATTCCATTTTAATGGCCGCTGCTATTCGTTCTATAGGCGGAACTCCGCGGCTTATTCATACCAAAGGACATATTTACCCTGAAATCTTAATTGGTTCTTTAATCGATTTAGAAAAGGTCAATTATTTGGTTAAAAATGTTTTGTTTGTAAATGAAAGCAGAAAAAAGACACTTCACTATCACATAGATGAACGTGGTCAGGTTTGGTTAAATTTAGATTATACAGCAAAATATCCCGGAGGACCTTTTATGTACGAAGAAATTTTGGGAGCTTTGACGTTGAGATAATCATTTTTAAGGTATAATAAAACAGTAAATCCGTGTCTCAAACTGTCGGAAAGTACTGAAAATACAGACTTTCACGAAAACGTTTTCTTATTTTGTAATTCGTTGATTTTTAGAGTTATTGAAAATATATTTTTTGTAACTTGTTTCATGTTTAACCTTTAATCTATAACCATGAAAAAATCTAAATTATTACTCTTAGGAATTGCGTTGTTCGCCGTAGTATTGACTTCCTGCACTAAAGGAAGAGGGAAATTAGTCAACTCCTGGAAAATTGCTGCTGTAGAATCGAAAGGCTCTTTGTCTGATTCTATAAAAAATGCAATGCTGTCGCAATCGAAGCTTACATTTACTAAAGACGGACACGTATCAGGTATTTTACAGTTTGAAATAACTGATGGAACTTTTGCTTTGTCTAATGGTGGAAAGAATCTTGTAATTAAAGATGAAACTGGTACTCCTTATCCTTTTGAAAGCACAATTACCGGGGATGAATTAATATTAGACAATAAAGAAATCAAAATGACATTTAAAAAAATATAAAAGCATTAGCATAAATAGAGTACTTTGAACGAAAGTCTAAAAGCTCCTTAACGGTTTTGTTAAGGAGCTTCTTTTATTTTACACTTTTAGTATATTTGATTTATTACTATTCGTATTTTAAATATTTTAAAACATCGATTTTGGTTACCTGATAGGCTTTGCCCAGAACAATTATAAGGGTTAGCGTTAATAAGGAAACGAATGCAATTATAAAGGGCAACAATGGAATTTCAATACGATATGCGAAATCTTCTAGCCATTTTTTGAGTAAAAGATATGCTGGAAATACACCTATTAAAAATCCTATTATACAGTATATTATGTATTGTTTGGATAACTCTTTCAGTAAAATATTTGTTGGTGCACCAAGCGTTTTTCTAATCGCTATTTCACGTAGTCTTCTGTCCATTGAATATGATGCCAAAGCAAATAATCCGAAGACAGCAATTAAGATCACGATAATATTTAGCAATGAAAACAGATTTTTTTGATCTTCATAATCTTTAAAGGTTCTTGCAAAGTTTTTATCGACAAAATTATATTCAAAAGGATATTCGGCATCAACATTGGTTTTCCAGTATTTTTCAAGATTCGCAATAGTTTCTGTCATATTCTCCGGTGTCACTTTAACCGAGATATAATGCATATTATCTTTCATATAATCTATAGACGAAATATGAAGAAAAATCATAGGATTGACGTTGTATTTGACATTAAAATAATTAAAGTCTTTTACAATACCTACGACTTTAAATTTTTTACTTTGCCAGTAAATTTCCTTGTTTAAAGGATCTTTCTCCAGTAATGTTTTAGCAGAAGCTTCGTTTAGCAAAACATTAGAAATGGTGTCCGAAGCCAGTTTATCAGTCAGATATCTTCCTGATACCAATTTGATTCCTAAGTTTTCTAACATTCCAAAATCGATTCCCATTTGTTGGGTAATGACTTCTTTGTGATCTTTGTATACCAGACCAGACCAGGAATTCTCCATACTTCCAATAGAAAATAAACCCGCAGAAACACTTTCGACTCCTTTTATTTTTTGAAGGTGTTGCTTAATAGTTTTATATCGGTCAAATTGTCTTTTTCCTTTTTGTGGCTTAAAAACAATGTCCATAACCTGAGCTCCTTTAAAGCCTAAATCTTTCTCAGACATAAAACGAACCTGTTGATACACTATAAAAGAACCAATGATAAAAAAGGTAGCAATTGCAAATTGCAAAACCAGCATTCCGTTTCGTAGCCAGACACCGCTTTTACTTCTTGAAAAGTTCCCTTTTAAAACTTTAAGAGTTTCAAAATTAGAAATGTAAACCGCTGGCAGAACACCGGAAACAAAAACAACGATAATGAAAATAAAGATCAACTGAACGAAAAACTGTGATCCAATAATAACTAAATCTTTGCTTAAGAACGAGTTATAAAAGGGTAATGAAAGTTCGACAATAACAAGAGCCAGCAAAATTGAAAAAAGCGTTGTCAGTACAGTTTCAAATATAAATTGATAAACAATCTGCAATTTACTGGCACCAACCACCTTCCTTACTCCTACTTCTTTGGCGCGTTTTATAGCATTAGCAGTAGCTAAATTAATATAATTGACAATTGATAATAGTAGAATAAGAATTGATAATCCCATTAAAATCTGTAAAAGCTGAAGATTTCCGTTTCCCTCAGCAAAAGAGTAATTTCCTCTGTAAAGTCGTGCATCCGGAAGTGACAGCAATTTTGTTGTTGTTGGATTACCGTATGCTTTTACAAAAGCTTCGTACGTCATTCCTTCATTTTGCGCCTGCTTTTTATAATTATATTCAACATAAATATTGTTCAATTGTAGTTTAACAATAGTCGTATCACGTCTGTTTTTTAGTTTTAGCATTAAACCGTAATTGAAACCCCAATTTTCTTTGTCGTTTTTTAAATCTTCTTCGATTACTGTGGTTATCGCTTCCGGCATGGAGGAAGATTTTTCATTAAGGCGGTAAATACCTCTTACAACAAACATTTTGTTTTCATATTTTACCGTTTTTCCCATTGGATCTTCATTCTTAAATATTCTGGAAGCAGTTTCCTCTGAGAATACAATGCTATTGCGGTCGTGAAGTGCCGTTTTTCTGTCACCCTTAATAAATTCATAAGGAAAGAAAGAAAAGTAATTACTTTGTGCAGAAAAGAATTTCTCTATTACGAAAATTTTACCATTGTAAATGACGGTACTTTTCATATAGTTATCTCTCATGTAGCAATATTCATCAAGTTGTGAAGATGTTGCTTTCAAATAAGGTGCTGTTGCAGCGGAGTTTACGGTCCAGACGTTTCCCCCGCCAAGATCATTTAGAACAGAGTATATTTTATCCTTTTCAGGATTCCATTTGTCATAAGAATGCTCGTCATTCCAATAGAGAATAGAAAAAATAATTCCTGCAATTCCAATACTTAATCCCAACGTATTAAGAAGAGAAAAGAGCTTGTTTTGCTTTAAATGGTAAATGAATATTTTGATCCAGTTGAGTATCATAAGATTTTGATTTTGATTGATTTGCTTGTTAGCATGATGATGATTGAAACTTCCGTACGGTTTTTATACTTTAAAAACGTCTACATTTCTTTGGTTTATTTTTTCAGAAAAAACAACGCCATCTTTCATAAAAATTGTCTTCTGCGAAAAAGAAGCGTCATAATCAGAATGCGTAACCATAAGAATGGTAGCACCACCAGCGTGCAGATCCGTTAAGAGTTCCATAACTTCATTTCCATTTTTACTGTCCAGATTTCCAGTTGGCTCATCGGCAAGAATAATTTTAGGATCGTTGATCAATGCTCGTGCAACGGCTACACGTTGTTGTTGTCCTCCTGAAAGTTGTTGCGGAAAATGTTTTAAACGATGTGAAATTCCTAATATGTTAGCTATATTGTTAACTTTATTACTTCGTTCTGCAGCTGCTACATTATTGTAGATCAAGGGTAATTCGATATTATCATAAACAGATAATTCGTCAATTAGATTGAAATTCTGAAAAATGAAACCGATATTTTCTTTTCGGGCTTTCGATTTCTGCGTTTCTTTTAATCCTACCATTTCCTGACCAAGCAGTTGATAGCTTCCCGCTGAAGCACTATCAAGTAAGCCTACGATATTGAGTAAAGTAGATTTTCCGCTTCCCGAAGGTCCCATAATGGTTATAAAGTCGCCTTCATTGATCGTTATTGAAATATCGCTTAAGGCTTTGGTTTCGACTTCTTCTGTCCTAAATACTTTTGACAGGTTTTTAACTTTAATCATATTTAAATTTTAAAAGGTTGTTATTTGAGATTGATTAGAAAAGATTTTGGATCTCGTTTTAGCATAATTTATTCTTTTCCGAATCCTGAAATAGAAACCGATTTAAACTAAAACTAAGATAATTGGTAATACGCATAATAGATACTTATTTTTGTTATTTTTACTATTAATTATAAAGCTGATTGCTGCTAATTTGTTGAACTTAAGGGGATTTTCGTGCCAATAAATTAAAATTTGCAACTTCCTTATTTTTAAGATATTATTTTTAATGTAATTTTTTGAATGTCCATTATCGGACACTTTTTGTCCGAAACCGAACAACCATGAAAAAAACGAACACTTCAATTTTAGTTATCGACGATCAGGAAGACATCCTTTTTGCATCAAAAATGTTCCTGAAAAAGCATTTTGAACATATTTTTACGCTCAATAATCCCAAAAACATTGTCGAATTATTGTCTAAAAACAGTATTGATGTCGTTTTATTAGACATGAATTACAGAATTGGATTCGAAGACGGAAGAGAAGGTTTATACTTATTGAAAGAAATAAAAACGCTTTCGCCAAGAACAGTTGTTATTTTAATGACGGCTTTTGGAAAAGTTGAAACAGCCGTAGAAGGTTTAAAGGCAGGCGCTTTTGATTATATCTTAAAACCCTGGGAAAACGATCGATTACTTGAAGTAGTAAAACAAGCTGTTGATAAAGCTCGAAAAGAACAAAGAAAAGTACAACCAATTACGTTTACGAATACTTTTTTTACAGGAAATTCAGAAGTCATAAAAAAAGTATACACTGTTGCTGATAAAGTAGCCAAAACAGAAGCTAATGTGTTGATTTTAGGAGAAAACGGAACAGGTAAATTTGTTTTAGCACATTATATATACAGTCAGTCAGAACGGAAGAATCATCCGTTCGTACATGTCGATTTAGGTTCACTTAATGACAATATTTTCGAAAGTGAACTTTTTGGTTATGCCAAAGGTGCTTTTACAGATGCCAAAGTTGATACTCCCGGACGATTTGAAATGGCTCAAAATGGTACTATTTTTTTAGATGAAATAGGAAACGTTCCGTTGCACTTACAATCGAAGCTGTTGCAGGTTATTCAAAACAGAACTGTGACGAGATTAGGTGAATCTAAAGCGAGACCTTTGAATGTGCGCATTATTACAGCGACCAATTTAAATTTAAAAGAACAAGTCGCTGAACGAAATTTTAGAGAAGATTTGTATTATCGCATCAATACAATGGAAATTGTGCTGCCTCCGCTTCGGGAACGTCATGATGATAAAATTCCGCTTGCTGAATACCTTTTAGATAAAATGATTGCGAAATACGGAAGAGATAATATTTCTTTTGAGAGTAAGGTTTTAGAACAAATAGAAAAACATGCCTGGAGCGGTAACATTCGCGAAATGGAAAACAGGATCGAACGTGCCGTTATTCTTTGCGAAAATAATCTCATTACAGCTTCTGATCTTGATTTAGAGCGTGTAACTCATTATGAAGACAATCAGGAAGATACGCAACTCTCTTCTATCGAGAAGTCAACGGTTGAAAAGGCATTGCTAAAAAACAATAACAATATCAGTAAGACGGCAGAAGATTTAAGATTGTCCAGAGGAGCGCTGTACAGACGTTTAGAAAAATATAATATCAGTACCAATTAACTATGTTTAAGTCTTTAAAAATATATCATTTACTGTTTATTCGCCTGATATTAATTCTTGTGGTAATGACAATTACTATCAAAATTGAAAGCAGTACATTATTGTTTACCCAGATATTTTTGGGTTTCATCGCCCTAATGCTAATGGTCGAGCTTTATTTTTATGTAAAAAATGCTTTTTCGATTTATGAAAGAACAATAGTCTCGATATTACAAAACGATTTTACTACAGATTACTCCAAACATAAATCGTATAACAATTATGTGAACTTATTTCAATTGTATGAAAATCATAAGAATAAACAAAATGAAGAAGTGTCAAAAGACATTGTTTACCGTTCTATTTTAAACAATATTGAAACAGGAATTGTGATACTGCAAAAAGAAAATAATGATTGGAATGTATTCTTGATGAATGATTATTTCTGCAGCCACTTTAATGTTCCAAAGGTTTCAAAGTGGAAATACCTCAAAAATCAATTGCCTTCTTTGTGTGAAGTAATAGAACAACAAGATTTCAGAGAAGTAAAAACATCTTTGGAAATTAGAGTGAATCAGCAAGATACACAGACGTTTGCCATGCAGACTTCGAGAAGCGAAATTTATGGTCAGGATTATTTTATTGTTTTACTGGATTCGATTCAGAATGTAATTGATAAGAAAGAAAAAGAAGCGTGGATTAACCTCATGAAAGTTATCTCGCATGAATTACTTAATTCTGTTACCCCTATTCGATCACTTTTACAGAATTTACAGGAGTTAGTACAGCAGGAAACCATTTCGGCAGATGATATAGAAGATATGAAAAGCAGTGTCGCAGCGATGTTGCGACGAAGCGATCATTTACAGCAATTTATAGAAGGTTACCGCAAACTGGCTATGTTGCCTTCTCCTCAAAAAGAAAAAATTGATTTGCAAAAGCTAATAGACAATAGTCTTCAGATTATGTCACCTTTGTTTAAAAAAAATGCTATTGAAGTAATCAATAAAATAACTTTTAATCATTATTTATTTGTTGATGCACAGCAAATTGAACAGGTTCTTATCAATCTTTTCACGAACTGCATTTATGCTTTGAATGAAATAGAAGAAAAGCGAATTACTATTACTTCAGAAATGAAAGATAACCGATTTTTTATCATGATTACAGATAACGGAAACGGTATCGAGAAAGAAATTGAAAACAAAGTATTTCTGCCCTTTTTCACCACGCGTAAAGAAGGTGCCGGAATTGGTTTAACCTTGTCTAAAAACATAATCGAAGCGCATAATGGTTATCTTGCTTTGAAAAATGAAGAAGGTCAAACGACTTTTACCATTTGTCTGATAGAGAATTAAAGATAATAATGCTACTTTTAGTGCCTATTAAACCTGAATTACATGCTTCAAATTTTTGAAAAACGAGCAAGTCACATTCCTGCATTACAGAGGATATTTCTGGAATCCCGTCAAAAAACATTTCATTGGTTAGACACAAGTGACTACAATATAACTGATTATGATCATCAGACCGAAGGTGAATTTGTTCTCGTAGCTGTTTTAGACGATGAAGCTGTGGGATTTATTTCGTTATGGATGCCCAATAATTTTATACATCACTTGTATATTGACGAGAAACATCAGCATCAAAAAATAGGTTCTAAATTACTCGAAGAAGCTATTCAATTGATGGAATCACCAATAACACTTAAATGTCTCGCCAACAATACAAAAGCAATTGATTTTTATACTAGTAAAGGGTTTATCCAAACAGAAAGAGGAAAATCTGCTCAGGGAGAATACATATTATTTTCGTTTAGGAAATAATTCATTTTATAGCTGACACACTGTTGTCATGCAACTTGTATAATTTTGTATTACTAACGTATTAGTTAAGACCAACAAACTAAGCTCAGAACAAAATACAACAACATGATACCACTTGATTTAGATACTTTTTGTCCGACATGTCCAAACGATTGGCGCGAATGGCTGGCTCAAAATCATGATTCAAAGCAATCTGTGTGGCTTGTATGCTATAAAAAGCAAGCAAATGTCCCCACAATTTCATGGAGTGACGCTGTAGATGAAGCTTTGTGTTTTGGATGGATTGACAGCACCAGAAAATCTATAGATGATCAGCGTTTTATACAGTTTTTTTGCAGGCGTAAACCGAACAGCGGCTGGTCAAAAATTAATAAGGCTAAAGTAGAGCGTTTAATTGCTGAAGGATTAATGATGCAGGCGGGTCATGAAAGTATTCTAAAAGCCAAAGAAAATGGCTCCTGGACTATTTTAGACGAAGTCGAAGAATTGCTTGTTCCGGAAGATTTACAGAAAAAACTATCTGAAAATGAAATAGCTGCTGCTTATTTTGAAGGTTTAAGTAAATCGGTTAAAAAAATTATTTTATACTGGATTACATCTGCCAAAAGAACGGAAACAAGGCAAAATAGAATCAATGAAGTCGCTACACTTGCGGCTCAGAAACAAAAGCCAAAACAGTTTTAGCGTTTATTTTTTTGTATTTATTTACTTTCATTTCGAGATTTTCATTTACTTTATATTAAAATTGAAATCATGAGCAACAAGAAAAATAGTTTATCAGCAGATCAGAAAGAAGCATTACTTGATGTACTACGAGTTCGTTTTGAAAAGAACATGAACCGTCATAAAGGTTTAGAATGGAATAAAATTCAGGAAAAACTAGAAGCTAGCCCAGAAAAACTCTATTCTTTGGATGAAATGGAAAGAACGGAAGGCGAACCTGATGTTGTAGGTTATGACGCTAAGACAAATGAATTTATCTTTTTTGATTGTTCACCGGAATCTCCAAAAGGACGCAGAAGTATTTGCTACGATCATGAAGCTTTAGAAAAAAGAAAAGAAAACAAACCCAAAGACAGTGCAATTAACTTTGCATCAGAAATGGGAATCGCAATACTGAATGAAGAGCAATACAGGGAACTCCAAAAATTGGGAGAATTTGATACTAAAACATCCAGCTGGATCGCAACTCCGCCAGCAATCAGAAAGCTTGGCGGTGCTATTTTTGCCGATTTCCGCTATAAAACTATTTTTATATACCATAACGGAGCAGATTCTTATTATGCTGCCAGAGGATTTCGCGGTTCTTTAAGAGTTTAGAACTACGTTCCTCTACTCTATTTCTTCAAAGAAGTTCGGGCAGCATTTAATTCTTTTAGTTTAGCATTGATGTGCGCACGATAACCTTCATCATTATTTAATTCTCTTGCCTGCGTATAATTGGAGATTGCCTTTTCAAAGTCTTTATTGATTTCGTAGGCCTCTCCCAAACTGTCAAAAGCATTAAAAGATTTTGGGTGCTGCTCAGCATTAAGTTGAAATACAGTAATAGCTTCATTTGTTTTTTTATCCTGATTTAAAAGGATATAGCCTATCACATTTAAACTTTCTTCAAAATCAACATCCTTGTATTTAGGATCGTTTTTTAGTTTGACAAAAGTGCTTTTTAAATCAGTTATATTGCTTTTTGACGTTTTTAGCAACGTTTCGTAAGCAGCCACTTTATAATCAATAATATCATTGTCAAGCAAATAAGCAATTTGATTGATGGTGTTTTCAACATTAAAAATCCCGCCTAATCCATTCGCCAGAAATATAATGCTTAAATCATCTTTAGGGAAAATTCTATAAGCCGTGATTCTACCACCTGAAAATCCATAAGAAATATGTCCGTTAACGATACGTTGATCCCATCCGGATGTGAATTCTGATTTCTCTTTCGTGTACGGAAAAACCTCCCACATCTTAGCTTTAGATGCATTGCTGATAATTTTTTTAGTTCGGAATTTTGCGTCCCAGGCTATAAATTGATTCATCGTGATATTAAGCCCATTACAACTATTAAGATAATTTCCGTTGTATGGAAGCGCCATTTGTAAGCTGCCGGTAGCATAATTAAAATAAGGTGTTGCTCTATTTTGAATTATATCTCTTGAATCCGTTGAGAAAAGTACAGTATTTTTTGATGCCGCACCATCAAACTGATTTTCTGTAATATACATTTGAATATTCTGCTTCGTAACCGTTTCTACTACTCTTTCCAGTAACCAAAAATTGGTTTGATTGTACTCGAATTTTTCTCCTTGCTTAAAATTTATGGGATCAGCAAATACTTTTTCTGCAGCTTCTTTTTCGTCTAGTTTTTCATATTTCACGATATCAGGAAGCCCCGAAGACTGTGTAAGTAAGTTTTTAATTTGTACTGTATTCCACGAAGCTGGTAAATCAGGTATGTATTTAGAAACCGGATCTTCTAAAGATAGTTTTCCTTTCTCAATAAGTTGAAAAACTCCGGTTGCCACAATTGGTTTGGTCAGTGAATACAACCTGAAAATCGTAATATCCGAAACGGGAATATCATTTTCGATGTTAGCATATCCATAATTTTTACGGTGAATGATTTTTCCGTTTTTAATAATCGCAAGGGAAACACCAGGAATTAAAGATGTTTTTTGTACCTGAGCTATATATTCATCAATTTGGGAAATTGATACTGGTTTAATGTTCTTTTGTGCTGTAGCTGCTGTAAATGATAGTATTGCAGTGCACGAAATAAATAAATTGGTCAGGTTTATCATGGAAGTTTTTGTATTGAACAAACATACATTTTTTATTTTGACATTTCGTCGGTGTAGGTTATTTTTTGTTATTATTGCATCTCTTTATTTTCATGATATGATATGAGTATAATTAGTATCCTAAAATTTTAAATACAATATGAAAAATAAATTCCTGATTCTTTTTTTACTCCTAACCGCTTTTGCATTTGGACAAAAGACAACTTTTAAAATTAAATATTCTGAAAAGCTTGCCGTTTTTATTTTTCTACAGAATCTATCTGAGGATTATCCTGAAAACGTTTTTAAAACAGAATTTATAAAATCAAAATACAATAATGAGCATTACAAGGACATCATTTCAAAGTTTAACCAATTAAATATTTTCTATAGTTTTAGATTTGAGGAATATCCGTATGGCTCAAAAAAAAATATGCAGACAGAAGATATTCTGAAAAAGAACATGATTGAAACTGAAACGTTGGCAGATTTTAAACTTCGCAGCATGGGAATTGTTCCCAATAAAACGCTTAGTGATTTGGCAGAATACATTTCAGTATTTACACCTATCTACAATGAATTGATTTACAATCCGAACAAAGATAAATTTGAGAAACAAATAGTAGAAATTACAAAATATGCTAGTGATAATCAAGCAGAGCACTATTTTGAAACAGGCTTACTTTTTTACAATTCTGCTTGGGATGCTTCTATCCCATTTGAGATCGCTTTTTATCCTCTGCCTAATTCCAAAGGATTTACGGCTCAGGCATTCTGCAATAACTTTATAAGCGCTATTCAAACGGATTTAGAATCGTATAAAGATTTGTTTAGCGTAATGCTTCACGAAACCTATCATATAATTTATGATGAACAATCGTTGGAGGTGAAAACAGAAATTGACGGTTATTTTAAAGAGAATAAATCAAATTGCAGCAATTATGCCTATCAGCTTATGAATGAAGCTTTAGCAACAGCATTAGGAAATGGGTATGTTTACGAAAAATTGGACGGAAAAGTAGATCCGAATGATTGGTACGGTAGAAAGTATATTAACCTTATTGCAAAACAAATTTATCCTTTGGTTACAGCGTATATTGAACAGAAAAAACCAATCGAAAAAAATTTTATAGATAGTTATATTAAAATATACGAAGAAAATTTTCCGAATTGGATAAACGAACTTGATAATATCATGACGTACAGATATGTACTTACTGAAAACGAGAAAGATTTTTCTTTGATCAGGCAACTGTTTCGCTACCGATCCCGAACAGAATATGATTCGGCTATAACTGAATCAAGCATAGAAAAGATGCAAAATACACCCTTGACAAAAGTGGTTATTATCTCTAAAAACAGTAAAGAAAAGATTGCATTATTAAAACGTAAGTTTCCGGAATTAAAAAACTGGAAAGTCAATGCAAACAAAGAGTTTTCAGAAAAATTTCTGCTGGAAGATAAAAGTCAACTGATTATTTTAAATCAAAAAGAAGCGACAATTGAGGCTCTCTTTAAATTACTTAAGTAGAATATAATTAGATTTGCACATAAAAATACCCCAAAGAGTGTTTCCGCTTTTTGGGGTATTTTATTAAATGAAGTTGTTTTAATCTTTATCTTTCTTGTCCTTTAAGACTTTTCCATCTTTTGTAAATTCCAGATCAATATTGTTGGTTAAATCTACATCGACATCTTTGTGACCGTAATCAATGTGTGTTACTTTTTCATAAGGATGATGCTGTGTAACATAATCATTTAGCCATTGTGGAAGAAATGCGGTTGGGATGGGCTTGTCATGTCCGTCAACTTCCCGATAAGAACCATCTTTCCAGAATTCTATTTCTGTACCGTCTTTAAGCTTGACTTCATATCCTTTTTCGCCATGTTCGGCATCTTTTTTTACAACATCAATGGTAGTATTGCTAAAGTATTGCTGTAAAAAATCCTGCGATGCCTTTGGTAGGTCTTTCAATTCAATATTCTTTTGTGCATTAGCCGATGTACCAAGTACAAGTAAAAAAGCGGCTACTATTATTTTCGTTTTCATGATTCTGATTAATTAATTGTTTGTACCTAATTTAATACAATTTAAAGTGAATTCAAATCAAATTGGGAAAGATTTAGTGTTTATGATTTAAATACAGATCCCCAGAAACGCCTTGTAACTGATTCAGAAACAATTTTTTTGACTTTTTATTTAAATATGTATTCGCATTACTTTTTATTTATATATTTGATATATCAAGTAAATTTAAATACTGATGCTATTTATGAAAGAACAAAATCCTACCAAGACTGTATTATACTCCATTGAACATGCCATTAAAGAATATCGAAAAATTTCTCAAAAAAATATCGAAAAAGTAGTCAGTGATATTACCGTAGATCAATGTTTAGTGCTCATTATTCTAAATGAAAACAAAAATGTTTCTCAAATAGAAATTGCTAAACTGATTTTTAAGGACAATGCTTCGATAACAAGAATAATCGAGCTTATGGTCAAGAAAGATTACCTCATAAGAGAAACAAATGCTCTAGACAAGCGAAAAACGAAGCTTGAGATTACCGATAAAGGCAAAAAAACAATCGAATTATTAACGCCGGTTATTCATTTAAATCGAAAAACAGCTTTGGACGGCTTATCCTTAGAAGAAATAAATATGCTTGATAAAATTCTGGACAAAATAATTACAAATTGCAAAACAGTATAAAATGAAACACCTTATTACCTTTTTATTATTTGCGATGAGTATCAGCGCAACAGCACAAAAACAAACTGCTCCGGTTACTATTACTTCACTTACTGAAGTTCAGAAGAAACAAATTCTTGATTCTTTGATCAAAAAACTCGAAGGGTTTTATATTAAGCCCAATAATGTAGCGGAGATCAAGAAAAAATTAAATGAAAATTTTAAAAAAGGAAACTATACAACCGTCAATACTCCAAATGATTATGCAGCAAAAATGACTAGTGATTTGATTGAAATCAGTAAAGATTTGCATTTTAGAGTAATGTTCGATCCTGAATGGGCAGAAAACTACTTAAAAAAGTCAGAGAAGGAAATAGAGAAGAAAATTAAAGCATTAGAATTAGCACAAGCGCAAAAGAATAATTTTGGTTTTAAACAAGTTAAAATTCTCGAAGGAAACGTTGGTTACCTTGAATTTACCTATTTTGAAGATCCTGCCATTGGTAGTGAAACGGCAACATCAGTAATGCAGTTTTTAAGCAATACTGACGCACTTATTATTGATTTGAGGAATAATAATGGCGGAGCAATGGAAATGGCACAGTTTATAAGTACCTATCTGTATTGGAATAAAGAGTTACCGCTTTACAAGTACTATACTTATGAAAAAGAAAACAAAAAGCTGGAACGTGAAATGTGGCTGCTGCCTTCTGTACCGGGTAAACGATTAAACGAAGCCGATGTTTATATCCTGACTAGTAATACGACATTCTCTGCTGCGGAATGGATGAGTTATTCCCTTCAAAACTTAAAACGTGCTACAATTATTGGAGAAAAAACAGCTGGTGGCGCCCACCCGATCGATCGAAAAGTATTAGCACATGGATTTTCTGCCAATATACCTTTTGGAGAAGTAAAAGATCCCATAACAAAGTCTGATTTTGAAGGCAAAGGCGTTATGCCGGATGTTTTGTGCAAGAGCGAAGAAGCTGTTAATGCGTCGCATATATTGGCTTTACAAAAATTGATAGCTAAAAGTAAAGATTCAGTAAACACACTGGAATGGTTTATTCCCATTGTTAAAAATCGTCAGAAACCGGTTCATGTTGATGTTAATACTTTGAAATCCTATCAGGGAAAATTCGGAAAATCAGAATTGGTTTATGAAGCAGATCATTTCTATTACAAATGGAATAATATTGTAACGCTTTTATTAACGCCTCTGGAGCAGGATTTATTTGCTATTGAGGGAATAAATGAATTCCGAATCAAAGTAATTTCTGAAAATGGAACTGTAACTGCTATTAAGAGAATTTATCAGGATGGACAAGAGAAAATTTATAAAAAAGACCAGCAAAGCACTATTTAGCAAAAATTTAATACTGCTATCACGCTGTTGTAAATTTTACTTTTAAATCACTGAAAATAAATTATTTATATTTTTAGAATTGTTTTTAAAAGGAATGAAAAAGCACGAAAATCAAGCTTTTTCATTCCTTTGGCAAAAATAAAAGCCCTATATTAGGGAAGTTAAAAAATCAATTCGTGAAAAATGGGTTGGTTAAAATTAATTTCCAAGTATAAAAAACAATAAAATGAAACAATTACTCCAGTGGACGGTTATAATTCCAATAGTATCGTGGCTTCTCTTTTTTAGCGGACTCGTAGACAACAGCAGCATTTTTCAGGTTGTGGCAAGCATCCTTCTTATTTTGAGCGTAATGTCGGCAGTACATCATTCAGAAATAATTGCAGAGCGAGTTGGTGAACCTTACGGAACCATTATTTTGGCGATATCCATAACCGTTATTGAGGTTTCTATTATTATTTCTCTTATGATGTCAGAAGGCGCAGCAGAAGCTTCTTTGGCTCGAGATACCGTTTATGCGGCAACAATGCTTATTCTTAACGGTATTATAGGATTATGTCTTTTTATTGGAGGGCTGAGACATTACGAACAAAATTTTTCTTCGTCTTCTGTTACAATCGGTTTAGTTTCTTTAGTTTCAATTATAGTTTTTACATTAGTTGTTCCCACGTTTACTAAAAGTGTTGAAGGATCGTATTATTCTATTCCACAATTGGTTTTTGCCTCCGGAGCCTGCCTGGTTATTTATGCCGCTTTCTTATTTGCACAAACCAAAAGATACCGACATTATTTTCTGGCAAACGGAACTGATGGAGATGAAGAAGCGGAACATTCTATCATAATCAATAACAAAACCTTCGTCACAAGTTTAGTTTTTCTTTTGGTAAGTCTTGGTATTGTGGTTTTGTTAGCTAAAACACTTTCTCCTACTATCGAAAGTATAATCGTGAGCTACAATCTTCCAAAATCATTAGTTGGAGTTGTAATTGCAGCCATAATTTTGTTACCGGAAGCTGTTGCGGCCATTATAGCGGCCAGAAAAAACAGACTTCAAACAAGTTTAAATTTAGCTTTAGGGTCTGCTTTGGCAAGTATCGGATTAACGATTCCCAGTGTGGCTGCAGTTTGTTTTATAATGGATATGCCTATTATTCTGGGACTTGATATCAAATCAATTGTTTTAATGGCTTTATCAGTGTTTACCGTAATGTTGTCATTAAGCCGCGGAAAATCAAATATTGTTTATGGTGTTGTACTTCTCGTAAATTTATTTGCTTTTATATTTCTAATGATATATCCATAAATAGATTTTAATTTAAAATTCTATATGAAACTCCATTTTTTTAATGGAGTTTTTTGTTTTTAAAACAAACATTATCTCTCAACTTTAAATTAGTTTTCATAAGGATAATTCTTATATTCGCTGAACAAAACCAAATTCATTCAACCTGTTCTAAACCACCACCACTCCTGCTCTATGAAAAAAATAATTGCCCTTTTATTTATCGCCTTTTTTGCATCTAATACATTTGCTCAGACTTCTACTGAACTCAGAAAAAAAATTGAACACCTTATTTCAAATAAAAAGCTAACAGCAGGAATTTCAATTAAAAGAATTGAAGATCAAGATACTTTAAGCATCAATGGTAATTTAGAAGCTCCTATGATGAGTGTTTTTAAATTTCACATTGCATTGACTGTTTTAGATTTGGTTGATAATGGAAGATTGAAATTAGATCAGTCCTTTTTCATTAAAAAAGAAGAATTGCTTCCAAATACATGGAGCCCAATGAGAGAAGAATTTCCAGAAGGCAATGTCAACCTAACTTTAGATCAATTACTGCGCTACACCGTGTCGCATAGTGATAATAATGGATGCGATATTCTGCTAAGGCAAATTGGAGGTACGGAAACAGTGCAGAAATTCATTAATAGTCAGGGAATCAAAGATTTTACCATAAAAGTGAATGAAGAAGAAATGTCAACTTGGGAAAATCTTTATGTAAATACGACAACTCCTCTTGCTACAACTACATTACTCGAAAAATTTTATAAAGGACAGGTTTTAAAAGAAACGTCTACCAAATACTTATACCAAATAATGGTAGAAACTTCCCGTGGTCTTACCTGGATGAAAGCTGGACTTCCTAAAAATACCGAATTAGCACACAGAACCGGAATATCCGGAACTAACGACCAAAATTTAAGAGTTGCCATGAACAACATTGGTATTTTTAAACTTCCAAACGGTCAACATGTTATTCTTTGTATTTATCTGAAAAATATTAGTATTTCTATGAAAGCTACCGAAAAATTAATGGCTGATATCACAAAGGCAGTGTGGAAACATTACACTTCTAAAAATCAATAAAAAATAAAAACATACAAATGAAGTTTACGCTACTTGCTCTTTTACTACTTATTTCAGGAAATTTATTCGCTCAGACCATTGAGAAAGAAAAAATAGACAATTATCTAACTTATATCGAAAACAATCATGCAGGATTAGGAAGTGTCTCTATTTTTAAAAATGGAAAAGAAGTCTACAACAGAAGTTTTGGACAATCACAACTAAAAAATGTAAAATATAATAAGGATACTAAATATCAGATTGCCTCTGTCACCAAAATGATTACTGCGATTTTAATTCTGAAGTTAGTTGAAGACGGTCAATTAAAATTAGATACCAAACTTGCTGATTTCTTTCTGGAAATACCAAATTCAAATAAAATAACGATCAAAAACTTATTAGAGCACACAAGTGGGCTAGGTAATTTTGCGATTAGAGACGGTGCAATTTGGGTAATGGATAAAGTAACCGAAAAAGAAATTGTTGATGAAATAATAAAACAAGGTGTAAACTTTGAGCCAAATGAAAAAGTCGCTTACTCTAACTCTGCATACATTATGTTACGCAAGATCATTGAAGCAAAACATAAAAAAGATTACAACCAAGTCGTTATACAACAAATTACGAAACCATTAGGTCTTAAAAACTTTGCTTCTGTAGCCTCTAAACCGACGAATACATTTAAGTCTTATCAATCAAAAGAAAATAATTGGACTGAAATTAAAGATATAGAATACACAAATGTTGTTGGTGTTGGCGACATTGCCAGTACAACAAAAGATTTAAACATTATAATTACAAGTTTGTTTCAAAACAAAATCATAAAGAAAGAAACTTTAGAGATAATGAAACCTACTCTTGGAAAAGAAGATTGGGGACGTGGATTAGCTTTATTTCCGTACGATGAAAACATCTTCTACGGACATAGCGGCGATGTATTAGGTTCTCATTCCCGATTGATTTATAATCCAAAAGATGAAATAGCGATCGCCTACTCTACCAATGGTGAAAAGATTCCCACCAATCTTTTTATAGAAAACATAGTGAAAATTGTTTACAATAAAGAGTTTAAGCTTCCTGAGATAAAGTAATATTATAATTGGTTTAAAACATGATTGATGAAACAAATAAATTAGAAAGACAATTAGCAGCTAATTTAGTTAAGGAATATTTTAATAAAAAGATATCAAAGAGTGAGTTAGAGAAAAGATTTCCAAGTTTTGAGAACGATTATAAAATAAGAGCATTGTTTTACAAAATTAAATATGAACCCAAAAGATTACTATTTTTTGGTGTTTCTAGATATCAAAAATTTATTAAAGAAACTTACGAAATAATTGAAGAATTAGAAAGTGATAAAATGCAATTTAGAACAATGAAGGCGTTATTTAAGATGCTTTGGCTTCAATCAAATAATTGTTCTAAAGATATTGAAAATATGAGTTTTGTACTTTTTGAAGTATCGAAAATGACGGGTAATTCAAAAAAAGAAATATACAAATATTTAGAATTACTTGTTGAGAAGGATTGTATTGAAAACATATCAATTAATCCATTTCTTTATCGATTTACAGAGAAAGGTAAAAGTATAAATACAGATTTTGAAATTAAAGAGTGTTTCAAAGAGTTTTTAATAGAAAGGTAAAAAAAAAGAGGCTAATAAGCCTCTTTCTATAAATTCTAATTAACTGACTTAATCAGCTATTTTTTGTCTTCTTATTTAATGATCTTTAAATTAGCGCTATAAACATCGTCTTTAATAGAAGTTCTCATAAAAACCATATTTTCGTCTTTAGATTCAATTTCATACTGAATCAATCCAGCATCGCAATAATAGAAAATGGATTCAACATCCGGAAACTCAATATTTGAAACAGGAGCCGTAGTCAATTTTGCCTGGAAAACTATTTCACCACGTTCTAAATGTATTTGAAAAAGCTTTCCTTTTTTAGTGTAACCCCAAAGCGTTTCGTCTTGTTGTGTTATATACTGAATATTGTCGTCTTTAAAATCTGTTTTCCATAACTGAGTTCCTGTTTTCGTATCAACAGCGTATACAGAAGAAACTTGAGTACCCTGAGCTGCAAAATACACCATCTTATCTTTGCAAAATATACGATCCTTAATATTATGCTGATTTTCAGCTAATTTAAATTGCCATGCAGTTTCAAAGTTGTTTGGATTTAAAGCAAAAAGCACATCTTTTTCATTAGCTACAATTACATTTTCACCATCTGTGACAGGTTTTCCTGACATTGGCTGCTCGAAACTTCTTTGAGAAAGAACTTTTCCTGTATTAGCATCAAAACTATAAAAAGTAGTGCCGCTTTCCGTAAACACTTTGTTTCCCAAAGAAAATACTGAAGTATGGTTAATTGGCGAATCCAGCTTAAAACTCCATGCTAAACTTCCGTCTTTAAGATTAAGAGCGTAGATACTGCTGTTTTCGTTTTGAGAAGTGATAAACAATTTTCCATTACTGATAATCGGAGTCTGATCTTTAAGTACAATTTGATCGTTGATATTACCTATTCTTGATTTCCAGAAAATATTTCCATCCTGGTTATCAACTGCAAAAATTTCACCATTAATAAACGGAACATATACTACTCCATCATGTAATGTTACACCATTTGCGCACATTTCGGTAAAAGCATTTGTTGCTTTCACAGTCCAGTTTATAGTTTCTGCATCTAAATTATAAGACGTCAGAATGCCGTCGTAATCATAAATTAAAATAGCATCAATATCTAAAGGAACTTTCGCAATCGGAGTTAAAACTTTATTAGTTACGATATTATCCCCGGAAGCCGTCGTTTGCGCAACCATATTGATAACAGTAAATACAAATAAAAGAGTTATTAATTTTTGTTTCATTTTTAATATTTTGATTTGATGATTTGGGGTTTCTTTTGCAAGTAAACTAATGTCCGCGCCAAATATAGTGAAAATTTATTACAGCATTTTAGAAGTTATATTGTTAGGAAATAGTTTTATATTACTTAAATAGAACAGTTAAGACCTCATATTTAACATGTTAGACAGGGACATTTTTAAAATAAAAAAATAAAAACTCCAAATTCAGTATAAATTTGGAGTTTTATATGTTTGTCGAATGTCACAAATAAAAGAAACACAATAGATTATTGAGAATTACTTATTGGTTCAAACTAAATAATAACAATACATGTGGAATGTTATAAGTACCACACCAATCGTCAAATAAGCGATACCTTTTCTCCTGTAGATTTTAAGAATATTTTCATCTGCTGGAATTCTTTCATGTTTTTCGACTTCAGCATAACCTTCAATTCGGTAGCCTACTTTATATCGACGATCTGGTTTTTTTATAGGTTGACTTTCTTTCCAAAATTGTCTTCTTGTTTTTCTTGTAATACTTTGAATTCCTTTTCCTATAGCTACAATTGGACCAACATATGGAACAAATAAAGCAAGAGGAAACATTACTATAACTTTTATTATAGCATAATCATTTTTAAGATATTTCGCTGTCATGTTAGAATGAATTATTAAGTTTTATATTATACTTTTGAATTCACAAAACTAACAGAAGGTCTTAGGCGTTTTTTACGGTTTTCCATAAAGACGCTCTCTGAATTAATTCAGAAAAGAAACTGATAAAAATAAAATGATGAAATTTAAAATACTATTATTTGTGCTTATGCATTCCTTTTTAAGCATTGGACAAACGCAAAACATTCAAAAAAGCGATTCAAATGTAAAAATTTACAGTTATAAAAATAAAGCCTTATTTACTAGTAATAAGGATAAAAAAGAGATCTGGTGGTTCTTTTTTAAAGTTGATTGGGATGAAAGAACGATTCAATCTGTTGAATTTGTGTTTGAAGAAGGAGGCAAGTTCCCCGATTTATCAAACGTGAATAAATTATTTAAGATAACTGATATAGATGAATTTATTATTTTAAGTCCACATAAGATTAAGGTTAGAGGACAAAGAGGTTATAGACAAAGAGGTTGGTTTGATTTTGCTACACCTGGTGTAAAAATACCCGCTATACCCGCTCGAAAATATTTTTTTAAAGGTGATACGCTTACGGGAAAAAATAAGAATTTAAAATTTGTCCTCGATAAAGATTTAACAACTAGATATCAAGAGCAAAAAAGGGTTTAGAATTTATAAGCAATATGAGGCATTTAAACCATGGATTATTAATCAGTCAATTGAATTTAAAGAAGGAATATTTGAAATAACTGATCCTGAAAATCCAAAGTTAGAAGCTAAACTTTAAAAAATTATTATAAATAAACAGATTTAATTCTGTTCTGTATTATTTAAAGAATTGCATAAACCATTTATGATAAATGCCTCATATCACCATAAGTTCTTTATTTCTTTGCAACGATCTTTATATCAAAGGCAATAGAATCCGATATAGTTTGATCTGCTAAAAGCGCATAGAATTTTCCTGATTTATAACGAACATCCCATTTTGTTCGATCAATCACTAATTTTCCGCTCATTTTGACAATTTCATCTTTAACTTCTATTTTAGCCGGAAAAGAAACAGGATGTGTAATACCTTTAATAGTAAGCTTACCTTTAACTTTTTTATTCTCTCCATTTATCGATGTAGCTTTATCAAGTACAATGGTTGAAAAAGGAAATTTTTTAACATCAAAAAAATCAGGATCTTTTAAGTGATTCACAAGTGTATTATCTTTCCCGTGATCTTCGTCTTCAATCGTATTCATATCGACTTCAGCTTTACCACCCATAAGTTGACCATTCTTCACTATGAGTTCACCTTGTGATATGTATATATAACCCGTATGGCTGTTTGAACCAACCAGATTAGATCCCTTCCATGTTATAACACTTTGTTTAGTGTCTATTATGGCATAATTTTCCTCTCCAAAATGCAAAGACAAGGAACTTTTTGAAGCATTATTTTTGTTTTCTTTTTTTTCAGTTCCACTACAACCGAAGAAGAAAAGACTAAGAATTAAAATTAAGTGGATGTTTGATAGTTTGTTGTTCATACTACAGAAATTAAATTGATTAAATAATTTTTATCAAATGCTAAGACATTTTGATTTTGATGCTCTTATCAAAGTTTGATGCAGCGAAATTAGTTTGATATTTTTCTGCTTAAGTAATCTGAATTGTAAATAAAATTGTAAACTTTGTAAATAAAAAATTGACACTATGATAGATAGGCTAAATATCTTGTCTGGAAAAAGCAAGTTCGTATTTGGATTCATGATGTTTTTGTTTGTGTCAGCAATCTGCACCGCTTTCAGTATAAATGATGGTGATGACTTTGCTATCGCAAGAAGAGAAATTTTGCTTCGAAGAATAGGACATGAACTCCTTTTGCAGTCTGGTGATAGAACATCAAGAGTTCTTCCCATAAAAAAGATAACCAAAGAGGAGTATCAGATTAGCTTTGAGAATGCGCTAACTTTTCAAAGTGATTCTCTGGTGAACATTACACAACGTTTATTCTCTAAAGATCCACTTACAAGTGATTACATTGTTAATGTAATGAACTGTAATGATGGTAGCTTAGCTTATGGATTTGCGATATCAGAAAATAAAAAAGATGATATAGTAGCCTGTTTAGGAAGAAAGCAGCCCAAAGCATGTTATAGGATTACGATTAAATTCAAACCGAAAAAAATAAATCTGGCAAAAAATGGATTTATTTTGGGTGGCCTGCCCCTTTTAGCATTTGTTGGTTTTGTTTTTTTAAGATCCGCTAAGACACGAAAACCTTTATCTGAAAGTCTTCTGGAGCAAACGAATATTTTCACTTTAGGTTCGGTATTATTTGATGCAAAGAATCGAAAGCTAATCATAAATGAAAACACAGTAGATCTCACAGGAACAGAAACCCGTGTACTGCTCATTTTTGCTCAGTCTCCCAATGAGACAATAGAGAGAAGCCGACTGCAAAAAGAGATTTGGGAAGATGAAGGTGTTGTTGTAGGACGCAGTTTGGATATGTTTATCTCAAAACTTAGAAAAAAGCTGGAGTATGATCCCAACATTAAAATTGATGTTATACGTGGTAAAGGATATAAACTGAGCATCAAATCTTAGAATAATAATTTAAAATATAATATCAACAATTAAAAAAATAAAAAATGAAAAACAATTTGCTATTTGATTTTACCGTTGACAAAACAATAAAAACGGCATTCATAACTAAAGAATTTGCTGCAGAACTTCCACTAGTTTGGGATGCTTTTACTAAAAAAGAATTACTCGATCAGTGGGTTGCACCTAAACCGTGGACATCTAAAACAAAAGACATGAATTTTGAAGTTGGTGGTCGAAGATTTTACGCTATGGTTAGCCCTGAAGGACAAGAGCGTTGTGCAATTCAGAAATATACTTCTATTACTCCAAAAACGAATTTTAAACTGCTTAACGCTTTTGCAGACGAGGATGGAAATGCTCAATTACCGGGTTCAGATTGGGACTATTCTTTCAGTGAGCAAAATGGTATCACTAAAGTGAGTATTGCTATCTATAATGAATCACTTGAACGCATGGAAATGATGCTTGAAATGGGTTTCAAAGAAGGCTTCACAATGTCTATTGATAACTTAGAAGAGTTATTAGAAACGGATCAATGCATATTGTT
>NZ_MUGW01000033.1 GCF_002217285.1 Flavobacterium hercynium
ATGAACTTTGTTTGCTTTAGACTTTAAGCAATATGCTTTAAGCTTTATCTGCTTACCGCCTATAGCTTACAGCTTTAGGCTTTTGGTGGAGAATAACGGAGTCGAACCGTTGACCTCCTGCGTGCAAGGCAGGCGCTCTAGCCAGCTGAGCTAATCCCCCATTTTAATTAAAAATTAAAAATCGTGAATTAAAAATTATGAACTTTCGATTCTTTAATCTTTCAACTTCTAAAATTTCCTTTGTTTATTTAAGTAGTACAGTCTTTTTAATTTTTAATTCTCAATTTTTAATTGCTATTATATTGAGTTTCTTCTTAAAAAGTAGTCCCGGGCAGACTCGAACTGCCGACCCCTACATTATCAGTGTAGTACTCTAACCAGCTGAGCTACGAGACTCTGTTTTTACTTAAATTTTCATTATTTTTTTAAATTAACAGCAAGAGTAATAAAACGATCAATTCAGATCCGCTCGATATTTGTCTTTTTTCCTAAAAGTGTGTTACCACTAACATTTAGGCTCTAGAAAGGAGGTGTTCCAGCCGCACCTTCCGGTACGGCTACCTTGTTACGACTTAGCCCTAGTTACCAGTTTTACCCTAGGCAGCTCCTTGCGGTCACCGACTTCAGGCACCCCCAGCTTCCATGGCTTGACGGGCGGTGTGTACAAGGCCCGGGAACGTATTCACCGGATCATGGCTGATATCCGATTACTAGCGATTCCAGCTTCACGGAGTCGAGTTGCAGACTCCGATCCGAACTGTGACCGGTTTTATAGATTCGCTCCTGGTCGCCCAGTGGCTGCTCTCTGTACCGGCCATTGTAGCACGTGTGTAGCCCAAGGCGTAAGGGCCGTGATGATTTGACGTCATCCCCACCTTCCTCACAGTTTGCACTGGCAGTCTTGTTAGAGTTCCCGACATGACTCGCTGGCAACTAACAACAGGGGTTGCGCTCGTTATAGGACTTAACCTGACACCTCACGGCACGAGCTGACGACAACCATGCAGCACCTTGTAATTTGTCTTGCGAAAGATCTGTTTCCAAATCGGTCAAACTACATTTAAGCCTTGGTAAGGTTCCTCGCGTATCATCGAATTAAACCACATGCTCCACCGCTTGTGCGGGCCCCCGTCAATTCCTTTGAGTTTCATTCTTGCGAACGTACTCCCCAGGTGGGATACTTATCACTTTCGCTTAGCCACTGAGATTGCTCCCAACAGCTAGTATCCATCGTTTACGGCGTGGACTACCAGGGTATCTAATCCTGTTCGCTACCCACGCTTTCGTCCATCAGCGTCAATCAATTAGTAGTAACCTGCCTTCGCAATTGGTATTCCATGTAATCTCTAAGCATTTCACCGCTACACTACATATTCTAGTTACTTCCTAATAATTCAAGTTCAGCAGTATCAATGGCCGTTCCACCGTTGAGCGATGGGCTTTCACCACTGACTTACTAAACCGCCTACGGACCCTTTAAACCCAATGATTCCGGATAACGCTTGGATCCTCCGTATTACCGCGGCTGCTGGCACGGAGTTAGCCGATCCTTATTCTTACGATACCGTCAAGCTACTTCACGAAGTAGTGTTTCTTCTCGTATAAAAGCAGTTTACAATCCATAGGACCGTCATCCTGCACGCGGCATGGCTGGATCAGGCTTGCGCCCATTGTCCAATATTCCTCACTGCTGCCTCCCGTAGGAGTCTGGTCCGTGTCTCAGTACCAGTGTGGGGGATCTCCCTCTCAGGACCCCTACCCATCGTAGCCTTGGTAAGCCGTTACCTTACCAACTAGCTAATGGGACGCATGCTCATCTTTTACCGTTGTGACTTTAATTATAAAATGATGCCATTCTATAATACTATGAGGTATTAATCCAAATTTCTCTGGGCTATCCCTCTGTAAAAGGTAGATTGCATACGCGTTACGCACCCGTGCGCCGGTCTCAAGTATTGCTACTCTACCCCTCGACTTGCATGTGTTAAGCCTGCCGCTAGCGTTCATCCTGAGCCAGGATCAAACTCTTCATCGTATATTTTTATATTATATTGCGACAAATTATCTATCGGTTCTTCTCAAATCTCTCGATTCTATTACTCTTATTCTTTTGTTTTAACATCTCTGTTAAAACGGCTGTCAATTCAATATGTCTACGAACGTGTATTTCTTTTTTGTTTCGCTTGTCTCTCAAAGCGGGTGCAAAAGTAGAAAACTTATTTCTAAATGGCAAGAAAAAAATGAAGTTTTTTTTGAGAAATTTTTCATCCTCTTTTACTTCTCTCTCCTCCCAATCTATCAATGAACTTTCCGTGTTTT
>NZ_MUGW01000034.1 GCF_002217285.1 Flavobacterium hercynium
AACACGAATTTCACGAATTAGCACTAATTCTTGCCTTTTACATCTGCATAAAAATTCCGCATGGATTCGCGCTTTCGCAGAGCGAACCCGTATGATCTGCGTATTATAAAAAAGCAAAGTAATATCACTAATCAATTTGTTCTTTTATCATTAGAAAATCTGTGATAATTAGTGCAATTCGTGTTTAATTCTTCATTTTAATAGAATCTTTTCTAATTCTGTTTCCTATTTTTATAGTTACTAATAAAACTTTCTTAATCTAAATTAAGTTACAGCTTTCTATCTCTGCTGTAATTTTGTTTTCAAATAAAATCAACCATGTCAAATATCAGTTTAATTATCGAAGAACGTTCTGCCAATATTGGCAATTTTATGGTAGGCAGATTATTGCCTTTCCGTGAAAAAAGAGCTGTTGGACCATTCGTTTTCATCGACCATATGGGACCGGCACATCTAAATCAATATCAAAATATGGATGTTCCTCCTCATCCGCATATTGGTCTTTCTACACTTACTTTTTTGTTTGAAGGAAGTATCATGCACCGCGATAGTTTAGGAACAGAATTAGAAATAAAACCCGGTGCGGTAAACTGGATGACAGCAGGAAAAGGAATTGTTCATTCTGAAAGAACTCCACAATATTTGAGAACTTCAGACAAAATGCTACACGGATTGCAAATTTGGGTTGCATTGCCTAAAGAATTAGAGCAAATGGATCCAAACTTCACACATGTCGAAGCTGATCAAATTCCTGCCTGGGAAGAAAATGGCGTTTCTTATAAATTGATTGCAGGTGAAGCTTTTGGTAAAAAATCACCCGTTCCTGTTTATAGTCCGCTTTATTTTATTGAAATCAAAAGTACGGAAGCAACAAAAATCAATATTGGAAATCATTTGTTTGGAGAAAGCGGTTTGTACATTTTAGAAGGAAGTATCAAAAGCGACGAACATGTTTATGATCCTAAACAAATTCTGATTACGAACGACAGCACTTTATGCGAGTTTGAAATTGCTGCGAATACGACTGTTTATATTTTTGGGGGCACCCCTTTTCCAGAAGAGCATTTTATATTTTGGAATTTTGTATCTTCTGATAAAAATTTAATCGAAAAAGCAAAAAAGGATTGGACAGAACAAACCTTCCCAAAAGTTCCGGGAGAAACCGAATTTGTTCCGTTACCTGATCCTAAAATAAGATAAAACATGGAAACACTATCAGCAAAAATTGACACCCGTTTATACAGAACAGAAATAACATCTGGCAGCGGCAACATTGTAATCTCTGACGAACCTCAGGACATGGGAGGCAAAAACCTAGGATTCAGTCCTTCAGAGCTATTGGCTTCTGCATTGGCTTCCTGTACCTTAATTACGCTTCGTATGTACATAAACCGCAAGCAATGGGATATTTCTGAAATTAATATCACAATTGATTTTGAGAGAGATGCAGATAAAAACGTGTCTTTATTTACCCGAAAAATCGAAGTCATTGGTGAAGTAGATCAAGCGCAAAGACAACGATTAGAAACGATTGCCAACAGTTGTCCGATACACAAAACATTAACACATTCAATTGACATTAAAACCACATTAATATAACGCATCATGGAAGTACAACAAATAAACGATAACAGAAAAGGCTATTTTGAAGCGACAGAAGACGGAAAAGAAGCAGGAAAAATGACTTATACGTGGGCAGGAGATTCAAAATTCATCATTGATCACACTGAAGTAAGCGATGAATTTGGCGGAAAAGTTGTTGGTAAAAAACTTTTAATGGCGGCTGTTGATTACGCTCGAAATAATAATGTGAAAATTATTCCGCTCTGTCCATTTGCGAAGAGCGTTTTTGATAAAACAGAAGAAATTCGTGATGTTCTTTTTTCATGATTTTTTTTTAAAGGTTCAAAGGAACAAAGCAACATAGGTTCAGAGGTTTTCCTTTGGGTAGAGACGCACGATTGTAGAGACGCACAGCAGTGCGTCTTTTTTTTGTAATTATATTGTTTTTATTTCTAGAAATTAACCATAAAAAAATCCGTATAAATCCGTGTTTTCGCTTAGAGACGCACTGCTGTGCGTCTCTACTACTATGCGTTTTTTTTCACCCCTCATTGCCGTTAATTTCAATTCACATTTTCAAATGTGCGCAAAAACCACTACATTTGCATGTAATTTAAACTTAGAGTATGAGGATAATTACACTTTTCTTTCTTTTATTAGCACACCTTGGATTCTCTCAAACTGCTGAAAATTACTTAGAAAAAATACGAAATAACGAAGCCCTTCTAACGGCTTTCTTTCAACAAATGCCAAAAGGCGGCGATTTACACCATCATTTTTCAGGATCAGTTTATGCGGAACCTCTTTTAGAAAGAGCTATCGCAGAAGATTTCTATTTAAATTTAGAAACTATGGCGGTTTCAAAAACAAAACCTGAAAAAGGAAACTGGCAGAATTTCTCGACTCTTAAAAGCGAAGGCAAACTTCCTTTTTATGAGCAACAAGTAATGCAGACTTGGTCTATTAAAGATTATAATGGTTCTGTTCCTTCTGACGATCAGTTTTTTGATTCTTTCATGAAATTTGAATCTACTATTAAAGGTCATTTTGCCGAGGGAATGCTGGAACTAAAAAAGCGTGCCATTTCAGAAAATGTAAGCTACATCGAAACACAGCTATCTACGATTCCTTGCGATATGAATGTGGCTGATTTAAGCGATTTCGATTCAAAATTGCGTCAGGCAGCTGCTCAAAAAGACGAGAAAGCGGTTCTAAAACTTTTAGATGAATTGTACAAAGCACTTCAACAAAAAGATGCTAAAAAATATGCAACTGACTTCAACACTAATTTTATCGCAAAACTGCATAAAGATTTAAAAATTGATGATGAACGTTTTACAATGCGTTATCAAAATTTTGTATTGCGTTTTATGAATCCGGTGGATTTATTCAAAAACTTAAGCATTGCTTTTATTTCTGCAAATGACAGTAAATTGGTTGCCGGAGTCAATATCGTTTCTCCAGAACATGCTGAAAACTCTATGAAAGATTATTGGTTACACATGGTCATGTTTAAATATTGTAATTCAAAATTCCCAGAGGTAAAATATACGCTTCATGCAGGAGAACTAACCTTAGGATTGGTTCAACCGGAAGATTTAACATGGCATATAAATACAGCTATTCATATCGCAGGAGCCAACAGAATTGGTCACGGAGTAGATATTGCTTATGAAGAGAACTCCTACGACTTATTGCGTCACATGGCAAAAAATAATATTCCAATTGAAATTAACTTAACAAGTAATGAATTTATTCTAAAAGTTAAAGAAAACAGACATCCTTTTACACTTTACAAAGAATTCAATGTGCCTATTATCATTAGTACTGATGATGCAGGGATTTTAAGAACGAACATGACAGAACAATATGTTTTATTAGCCAAAAGATATCCTGATGTTTCGTACGCTACTATAAAACAATATGTTTACAACGGAATCAATTACAGTTTTATTCAGGATGCTTCGGTAAAAAAACAATTACTGAAAGATTTAGATGCAAGATTTAAAACTTTTGAAGCTAAATTTTCGAAGAACTAACAAACCTGAGAGGTTTACCAATATTAAGTTATGATTTTAGAAGCAGCATTTCTTTTTGTAAAACCAAATTTGAAAACCAAATTTGAAGCTGATTTTGCTCAGGCAAGTCAATACATTTCGTCAATTGATGGCTATCTCGGACATAGCTTACAAAAATGCATTGAAGTTGAAAACAAATATCTTTTATTGGTTGATTGGAATGCGCTTGAAGATCATACAGTAGGTTTTAGAAACTCTGAAGCTTATTTGGAATGGAAAAAGATTCTGCATCATTATTATGAACCGTTTCCTGTTGTAGAGCATTTTGAAAATATTTTTTCGAATAAAAAATAGTCCTCAGATTATGAGGATAAAACCCATGAAGACCTATTTTATTACCATTTAATTGGTGATAATCCGGTAATTCGTGGCAAAAAAAATCGAACAATGAACATTAAACTTATTGCCATAGGCAAAACCGACAATAAATCGCTGCAAACTCTTATAGACGATTACACAAAGCGTTTGTCCTTTTACATCAAATTTGATCTGGAAATCATTCCGGATATCAAAAACGTAAAGAATTTATCTGAAAGTCAGCAAAAAGAAAAAGAAGGTGAACTTATCCTTTCGAAATTAACACCTACTGACCAGTTAATTTTATTGGATGAAAACGGAAAGAATTTCTCCAGCGTTGGTTTCTCAGAAGAATTACAAAAGAAAATGAACTCTGGAATCAAAACTTTAGTTTTTGTAATTGGTGGTCCATACGGATTTTCGGATACTGTTTACAGCAAAGCACAAGGAAAAATTTCGCTTTCGCTAATGACTTTTTCACACCAAATGGTTCGTTTGTTTTTTATCGAACAATTGTACCGCGGATTTACTATTTTAAGAAATGAACCTTACCATCATCAGTAAATTTTGTTTCAGGTTTTTCTTTGTTATAGTTTTTTGTTTCAGGTTTCTTACAACCTAAAAAATGAATTCCTGTTCTTTGTTTAGAAAAACCAATCCTTCTTGTTTTAGTACTAATTTCTCCAGAAAAATTTTGTACTGAATATATTCTCCATAAGACATATTCTTGTCGAAAGAAAAAGTAATTTGCGCTTTAGTATTAATGATCAAACTGTCCAGAAATTTTCCTAATTCATTTTTAGGGAAAAAATAGTTTTCTTTTTCTGTATACTGAATAATACCATTCTTTTTAAAATACAGCTGACTTCTATTATTCGCAATTTCCATTTTATAATACACTTTCGTGAAAGGTAAAAAAGCTAAATTCTTTCCAATAGAATCGGCGTAGGAATAATAATTTTCGGCGTTTTCGTTTTTATGCGCTTTTTCATTTCGCTTTTTATCCTGAAGCTTCATTACCTGTGGAATGACCAATTTAAGTGGCAAGCGCTTGTCAATATTAAAAATCCAGTTGGTAGAGATGATACTACTTTTACGATTCACATCAGCGATTGTGTCTTTCCCTTCTGTTTTAAAGAAAATGTAGATTGGCGAATGATCCTGAACATCCTTAACAATTGAAACATTAGATTTAGGAAGTAAAACAGATTCTTTGTTTCCACAGGAAAGAAGTAAACAGGCAATAATTAGAGTAAAGTATTTCATATTTTTTAATTAATTAGTAGCTTTTAAGCGCGAAGCATGTCATTTCTGACAATACTGTGATTGCTTTGCTTTTTAGTCTTATTTGATATTTTCAAAAAAGAAGAAATAGCACACTAAATTATAAATTCATTTTCTCAAACAATGTAACACATTCCATTGCTTCTTTTACATCATGAACACGTAAAATTTTTGCGCCTTTTGTCAATGCAATCGTATTGAGTATCGTAGTTCCGTTTAGTGCTTCTTGCGCCGTAGTATTCAACGTTTTGTAAATCATAGATTTACGTGAAACTCCAGCTAACAAAGGCAATTCAAGCGTATTAAAAAGTTCCATTTTCTGTAAAATTTCATAATTCTGATCAGTCGTTTTAGCAAATCCAAAACCCGGGTCAATAATTAAATCATTAATCCCTAAACTTCTGGCTGTGTTTACTTTTTCAGCAAAATAGAGAAGCATTTCTTTTACAATATCATCGTATTGCGTCATACTTTGCATCGTTTGCGGATTGCCTCGCATGTGCATCATAATATACGGAACGTTATAATGTGCCACAATGTCGAACATCTTTTCGTCCAGTTCGCCTGCAGCAATATCATTAATAATTGCAGCACCGCTTTCTATACTGGCCTTAGCAACTCCGGCTCTAAAAGTATCAATAGATAGCAGCGTTTCCGGAAAATGCTTTAAAATTAGTTCGATGGCAGGAACAATTCGTTCAATTTCTTCCTGTTCCGTAACAAATTCAGCACTTGGTTTACTGGAATAAGCACCAAGATCAATAAATGTGGCACCATCAAACAACATTTTTTCGACTTGCGAAACAATTTCGGTTTCATTCTTATATTTACCACCATCGAAAAAAGAATTGGGTGTTACATTAAGGATTCCCATTACTTTAGGAATCGACAAATCTATAAGTTGTCCTTTGCAGTTCATTGTCATCTCTTTTGTTATTTTTGTTTCAAGTTGATGCAGCTTACGTAAGTTCGAGAACTTGAAACCTGAAACTTTTTTTTATTTCAAATAAGCACTGTTAACACTTTGTTTAGAAAAAACTTAAAACAAAGAGAAGCTTAAACTTGAAACTCTTAAAAAATTATCCTTATTTTTGAAGAAATTTTAGCAAATATACAGCAATAAATGAAGAATACTTCCTTAGAATTTGATAATGTAATCACGGTTTGCCGCACCTTGTTTATCAATAAAATGAAAGATTATGGCAGTGCATGGCGAATTTTACGATTGCCATCTTTAACAGATCAAATTTTTATAAAAGCACAACGAATCAGAAGTTTACAGGAAAACGAAATCCGTAAGGTTGATGAAGATGAAAAAGGAGAATTCATCGGAATTATCAATTACTCGATCATGGCTTTAATTCAACTGGAATTGGGAGTTGTAGAACAACCCGATCTTGATGTAGAAAAAGCAACTGAACTATACGACGCTAAAGTTAAATTAACCAAAGAACTAATGGAAGCTAAAAACCATGATTATGGTGAGGCTTGGCGTGATATGCGTGTAAGTTCTTTAACAGATTTAATTCTGCAAAAATTACTTCGTGTAAAACAAATTGAAGATAATAAAGGTAAAACATTAGTATCTGAAGGTATTGATGCTAATTATCAGGACATGATAAATTATGCTGTATTTGCATTAATCCTAGATCCATTAAAATAAAATATTCCGCTGTGCATCTGGAGTTCCTCATGATGGTTTACAGCAAATAAACATTTTAAAATAATTCCACATGAAAAACATTATTACTCAATTTTCAAGACTGTTTGTCGGCATCTTATTTATCATTTCCGGATTGATAAAATTAAACGATCCTGTTGGGTTCTCTTATAAACTGGCAGAATATTTTAGCGAACCGGTTTTCAATATGCCTTTCTTAGAGCCTTTGGCATTAGGTTTAGCTATCTTTTTGGTAATTCTTGAAGTTGTTTTAGGTGTAATGTTATTAGTTGGCTACAAAGCAAAAGCAACCATTTGGTGCTTATTATTGCTAATCATCTTCTTTACCTTCCTTACCTTCTACTCTGCTTACTTTGATGTAGTTAAAGATTGTGGATGTTTTGGAGATGCTTTACACTTAACGCCTTGGCAATCTTTCACAAAAGATATTGTCTTGTTGTTCTTTATTTTAATTCTATTCATCAATAAAAAACTGGTAAAACCATTGTTCTCCCAAGCAGTGACGAATATAATAACTTACGCAAGTGTTTTATTATGCATTTTTATGGCGGTTTGGGTATTAAACCATAATCCTATAAAAGATTTCCGTCCTTTTAAAGTAGGAAGCAATATCGAAAAAGGAATGGAAATTCCGGAAGGAGCTCCAAAATCTGTAGTTGAGATGATTTTCGTATACAAAGTAAATGGCGTTGACAAAGAATTTACAGATAAAGATTTGATGAATATTCCAGAAGGAGCAAGCTTTGTAGACAGAAAAGACAAAGTAATTACAGAAGGTTATGTACCGCCAATTCATGATTTCAGTATGACGAAAGACGATACTGATTTTAAAGACGAATATTTGCAAGAACCTAAATTAGTGATTTTCGTAACCTACGATCTTAAATTATCAGAACCATCAGGTATGAAAAGTTTAGAGAAAGTAAATCAGGATGCTAAAGCAAAAGGATATAAAGTTATTGCTATGACAGCTTCAGGAGCCGATGAAATTGCAAAAGCAAAAAAACAATATGGTTTGAATGTTGATTTCTATTTCTGTGATGCTACAACGCTAAAAACAATCGAAAGAGCCAATCCTAGTATTGTTGTTTTAGAGAAAGGAACTGTTATTCAAAAAGTACATTACAACGATATTAAAGATTTGAAACTTTAAAATCAAAATTAATAATTACCAACACCAATTCTTCTTATACTAGTTGAATTGGTGTTTTTTTTAGCTATCAAAAAAGACAAATCAAAAACCAACCGTAAATTATGAAACCATTTTTCAGATCATTCTGTATTCTTCTACTTCTTACTTTCAATATTTTTATCGGTTTTGGTCAACAAATAGCTTCTAAAGATCAAACTTATATCTTTTTTCTACACAATAAATTTATTGAAGAACAGGATTTGAATATCGCTCATCCTGAATATGGACGAGCAGAATACAATGAAATTTTAAATTCATTTAAAAAAGATCATTTTGTTGTTTTTAGTGAAAAAAGAAGCAAAAATACCAACGTACCTAAATATGCTAAAAAAATTGTTAAGCAAATAAAGAAACTAATAAATGAAGGGGTTTCTCCAAATAAAGTAACTGTTATAGGAACTTCAAAAGGCGGCCATATTGCACAATATATTTCAACTTATTTAGCAAATCCTAATGTAAATTTTGTTTTTGTTGGAAGTGTTGGAAAAACTGACACTGAACAAAATCCACAGATTAATTTTTGCGGAAATATCTTAAATATATATGAAAAATCAGATGACTATGGAGTTTCCGCTATTAAAAGAAAAGAAACTTCAAAATTGAAAATAAATCACTTTAAAGAAATTGAGTTGAATACTAACCTTAAACACGGCTTTTTATTTAAAGCATTAGACGAATGGCTTGTTCCGAGTAAAAAATGGGCAAAGGGTAATTATGATCTGAACTAAAAAAAGTAACAAATACAAAACGATATTTTTACGATAATCTGACGTTTTTTTGACCTTCAGAATTTATTACACCATAAAAAAATAAGTGTTTTCAAATTCTGTCAGCAATTAATTCTACAATTTCTATAAAAATTACTGTTTTTGGCGCCTACTATTACGATTTCATTCTGCTTTTTCTAACGGTAATTTCAATATTTGTGATAATATAAGCGACTCATCAAATTTTGTTAATCTCCGTTTGGCTTTCAATTTGTTTGATTAACTTTGTTGGGCACGTTAACTTTTACAAAATGTCCTAAATAAATTTTACAAGTAGAAAAGTAAAATAGCACATTTCGTAAAATAAAAAAATTAGAAATTTTATATGAAACAAATCACACTTATTTTAATTGCGTTCATCACTTTTTCATGTACGCAAGCTCAGAAAACAAGTTTCTCAAAAGAAGCTTTGTCTGAGAAATTAGCAGCAACTGATGGAAGTCAGGTTACTTTTAAAAACATTTTAAAAAAATACAAAGGCAAAACTGTTGTTATCGAAGTTTGGGCTTCATGGTGCGGTGATTGCGTAAAAGCAATGCCAAAATTAAAAGAACTTCAGGCAAATCATACTGATGTTTCGTACCTGTTTCTTTCTGCTGATAAGACAGCTGATAAATGGAAAGCCGGAATCGAAAAACACGAATTAAAAGGAGATCATTATTTGATTAACGACGGTATGAAAGGTGTTTTTGGAAAAACAATCGACTTAGACTGGATTCCAAGATACATTATCGTTGACAAAACTGGAAAGATAGCTTTATACCGTGCTATAGAAACTGATTTTGAAAAAATCAATGAGACTTTGAATAGTCTGAAGTAACATTATTTCTGCATTCATTATACAAGAGCAAAAAACAAAAAAGAATAAAATAAAAACTTATCAATATGAGAAAAAAGATCGTTGCAGGAAACTGGAAAATGCATAAAAACGCAGCACAAACAGAAGAACTTTTAAGCGAATTAATTACTAAAATACCAGCACAAACTACTGCTCAGGTAATTGTTGCTCCAACATTTGTAAATTTACAAGCGGCTGTAGCTAAAGTAAAAAACACTACAATTGGTGTTGCTGCTCAAAATGTTCACCAAGCTGAAGGCGGTGCATTTACAGGAGAAATTTCTGCAGATATGTTAACTAGTATTGGTGTAAACAATGTAATTCTTGGTCACTCTGAGCGTAGAGCTATTTTTAACGAAACTGACGCTTTAATTGCTAGTAAAGTTGATACTGCATTGAAACATGATTTGACTGTAATTTTCTGTTTTGGTGAAGAATTAAAAGATCGTCAATCAGGAAATCATTTTAATATTGTTGAAAACCAATTGCGTGACGGATTATTCCACATCGCTAAAGAAGCATGGGCTAAAGTTGTTTTAGCGTATGAGCCGGTTTGGGCTATTGGAACAGGAGAAACAGCCTCTCCGGAACAAGCACAAGAAATGCACGAATTTATTAGAGAAACTGTTCGTAAAGCTTTTGGAGCTGATATCGCTGACGAAGTTTCAATTTTATACGGTGGTTCTGTAAAACCAGATAATGCTAAGGAAATTTTCTCTAAACCAGACGTAGACGGTGGTCTGATTGGTGGAGCAGCTTTAAAAGCTGATGACTTCTTAGCTATCGTTACTGCTATCTAATTTTTAGCAAATACTATCAGAAAGCGTTCGCATTGCGGACGCTTTTTTTGTTTATAAATCCAGCTAATTATATCATTTATTTTTAAGCAACTTCTGCTTTCGATTCTTACCTTTGCAAAAAAATTATTTATGTCGAATATATATTTGGGGTACCATTTTACAATTGAACCAAAAGAATTAGGTTCAGAAATTTTAATTGCGGAATTAGGCGAAAAAGCGTTTGAAAGTTTTACTGAAACAGAAAACGGAATTTCGGCTTTTGTAAAGAAAGATTTATGGGATGAGAATATTCTTGATGACATTTATATCTTAGAATCTGAAGATTTCAAAATTGAATATACCGTTGAAGAAATTGATCAGGTAAACTGGAATGAAGAATGGGAAAAGAATTTTGAAGCGATTGATGTTGACGGAAAATGTCATGTTCGTGCACCTTTTCACGAAAAAACAAACGCTGAATTTGACATTATTATTGAGCCTAAAATGAGTTTTGGAACAGGACATCATGAAACAACTCACATGATGATTCAGCATTTGCTTGAAACTGATGTAAAAGGTTTAAAGACACTTGATATGGGATGCGGAACTGCTATTCTTGCTATTCTTGCCGAAATGAAAGGTGCTGAACCTATTGATGCGATTGATATTGATAATTGGTGTTATTTAAACTCTATTGAAAATGCAGAGCGCAATAATTGTAAACATATTACCGTTTACGAAGGTGACGCGGCATTATTAGCAGGTAAAAGTTACGATTTGATCATTGCTAATATCAACAGAAATATTCTATTGAATGATATGCAGCATTATGTTGATTGTTTAAATCCAAACGGAACGTTGCTTTTAAGCGGTTTTTATGAAGAAGACATTCCCTTTATCGATGCTTCCTGCACTGAAAAAGGATTAAAATATGTTAAAAAGTTTCAAAGAAACAACTGGGTTTCATTAAAATACGTAAATTAGTTACTAGTAATTACAACAGTACAAAAACCTAAAAAAAAATGAGTACTAAAGAAAAAGTAAGAGAAAGAGTTCGCGAAAGAGAAGCGACAAGTTTTAATAACGAAATCATTGTTTATAATGATGATGTAAACACTTTTGATCACGTAATCGATACTTTAATGCGTGTTTGCAGTCATACGCCTGAACAAGCAGAACAATGCTCTTTAATTGTACATTACAACGGAAAATGCACTGTAAAAACAGGGCCAATGGATAAGTTAAAACCACAATGTACACAACTTTTAGAAGCAGGACTAAGCGCTGAAATCGTTTAATTTCAAATAATTTAAAAAACATTCAATTTTATTCTATATTTGAATAAAATTGAATGTTTTTTTATGTAGAAATGCTTACTCCCTCTCAAACCAAATTCATAATCAAACTATGAAAAGCACCTTTTTTTTTAAAATCTACATTGGCTTTAGTGTTTTTTATCTCCTTTTATTATTTATAGGATACGATTATCTGGACATCTACCTAAAACCTATTTTAATACCTTTACTCGGTTTTGGTGTATATTCTTTTAAAAATTTCAAATTAAAAAATACACTTTTAGCCGGATTACTTTTTTCCTGGATTGGAGATGTCATTTTACTTTTTTCAGATATAGCCGAGCTCTACTTCATACTTGGATTAGTTGCTTTTCTCATTTCGCATCTTATGTACTGTATGCTTTTAAATGAACAGACTAAAGGCAAAACCATAAAAAACAAAAATCCGTTAATTATTGGCAGTCTCTTTATTGCGTTATATCTTGTTGTTATTATTACTATTTTATTTCCGCATTTAGGTCATTTAAAAGTTCCCGTACTTGTGTACGCCTGCATAATTTTAATTATGCTTTTGTTTGCTTTTAATGGCTTTCTGGTTTGGAAAAAATCTGGAAAGAATTATGTTCTATTTGGTGCTGTTATTTTTGTGTTTTCAGATACCATTCTGGCATTCGATAAATTTTACCATCCTATCCAAAAAAGTTCATTTTTAATCATGCTAACCTATCTTGTGGCACAATATCTGATTATAATTGGTGTATTAAAACTCAATTCAAACAAATCATGAAAAAAATAGTACTATTTATCATCCTTCTCATTACGGTAACTTCTTGCGTAAGTACGCGATCTACTTTAAAAAATGTAGATGATAATGCTCCTGATTTAGTTTTAAAGAAAAACAATACCTTTGCTATTACACTATTTAGCACTGATAAAAAATATGGTTACGATCCGGATTATCCGATTAATATTTTTTACAGAAATACAAAAGACGAAGCCTTGAATGAAGGACGCTTTTTAAATGCATTGGCAGGCCCAAATGGCGAAAAGATAACGTATACACGTTTAGAGACCTGTTGCCCATTTCCAACAAAACGAAGCGATATGGGAGCCGGATTTTTGAATGTTTATGAATTGAAATGGGAAGGACAAAAAAAACCTGTTATACTGTATCTAAATATCTATGAAAAAGGAATTCTGATGGTTCCGATGGGATTGAGTTTAAAGAAAGAATAGTGTTTTATTTGCAGTTTGTTAGTTTATAAAGATTACCTATTAAATTTTAAAACATAATGGAACAGTCAAAAAATCAGAATCTAATTGAAGCTCCCGGTTTTAATTTACAACACTATTTAGACAGAATTGCGTTTTCCGGTACCCCCGAAATAACAATTTCAGGTATTACAAAACTTATGCAATCACAGTTGTTTACTGTTCCGTTTGAAAATTTAGATGTTCAGGCCGGTAAAGTAATTTCTTTGAATGGTGATGCAATTGTTGATCAGATTGTGCACAAAAAAAGAGGTGGTTATTGCTATCAGATCAACGGACTTTTTTCTTTAGTGCTGCAAGAAATAGGTGTTCCGCATTATTACGTTGCTGCACGTCCTATGGTAAATCCGGGACAAAATCCTAAAACTCATTTGGCGATAATTGCCAGCATTGAAGGCGATAACTATTTGATTGATTTGGGTTTTGGCGGTAACAGTATTCGAAAACCTTTCAAGCTGAGCCAAATCGGCATAGAAACGCAACATGATTTTGACACCTTTATTTTGGAAAAAACTGAAGGCAATGAATTTTTACTAAAAGTTTTAATCGCAAAAGAATGGTCTGATTTATATTCTTTTGACCTTGTACAGCAACAATGGATTGATTTTAAACCTGCTAATCATTACAATTATTCCCATCCTGATTCTTTTTTTGTACAAAACAGAATCGTTGTACTGCAAAATGAATCAGGCAAAAAGATCCTAATTAAAAATGCGGTCAAATCGGTTGTAAATGGTGTAAGCAGCATTACTTCTTTTGAAGAGAATGAAGTTAATACTGTTTTAGAAACTGAATTCAGCTTAAAATTATAAAAAAGGTACTGCTTCGCACTTCTTGATTGCTTAAATCAAAGCCTACTCCTATTCCTACATTACTTCAATGTACGCTTTTTCTATTTAAAGTTAATATCTAACTTATAGAAAAACAAAGACTTATGTACGAAATTATCTTTTAATCAGTATTTTATTAAAAATTATTACAGAAATTTCAGATTCAAATATTATATTTTTATTAAATTCGCAAAGTATACCTACATTAATAATGAGTTAAAAGGTTTAACTCGTATGTCTAATTAAAAATCCTATTGCCCATGATTTACAAAAAACTTAACAATGGTAAAAAAACATTTACTAGAACTCCTCGATCCTACACTGATCGTATTTTTGGCAGTTATTGCTGCTCTATGTGTAATCCTTACGATTGTCTTTTCTGATAAAGTACAGGAATTTTCAACAAAGTATAAAAAGAGCTTTTATGCCTACATTTTATCCTTTGTCCTCATTTACGCGCTACTTGCTTTTTTAGCGCACAATAAATTGTTTGAAGAAGTTACTCATGAATTTCTTTTCTATCAGGTCGTATCATTCTTACTGGGAATTTTACACTGTTGGCTATACCGCTTTAGTTTTGCGGAATTTAACACCAAAAACATTTTTATAGAACTACTCTTTGCTTTTTTAGTAATTCTCTATTCCAGTATCTTATTTACGATTATTTACACTGCCTTAAACGGAATTTATTTTACGTATTTAATGTGTATTCATTTCGTGTTATTCCTTTGTCCTACAGGAATCAACATATCATTTAACTATATGATGCTGATCCCTCCAAAGCAGTATGCTACCTGGCAAATTCCGAATAAAGAGTTCCCCTATCCAGAGATTGAACCAGAAGAAATGCAAAATCTGGCGCTCATAACTTTACTGATTCACAAGCAGGAAGACAGTAAAAATTATAGTTCTATCAGAACCAAAGGTCCACTCCGAATGGATTTTGGTAATTTGTTTTATCAAACCCTTACCAATTACAATGCTCGTAATACTCAAAATCCTATTGCTTTAAAGCATAATGGGGAAAATTGTCATTGGGTGTTTTTTAAGCAGCCAAAATGGTATGAAAGTGCCAGATATGTCGATGCAAAATATACGCTGGGAATGAATGGTATAACAGAAAACACTGTTATTATTTGTGTCAGACATAAAAGAGAAATTTCACAAGCAGAAAAAATGGATATAATTGAAGAAGAAGATTTTTTATACACGCCTAAAGCGAAAGAATAAATACAAGCCTTTTGAAAATTAAAACTTTTTCTAATGAAATTTTTCCCGGAAATTGATGAGCATTATTATGATAAGTTCCGCACTTACCAGCTCACAAAAGGAGATACACTAGTTGGTGTGTCTCAAAAACTCAATATAGATGCAAGCGAGATCAGAAGATACCATAACAGATATTGCGATGAAAGAGATTTAATCGAAAAAGATTTTAAAGGTCATACCAAATTTTTGATTCTGGCTCCTGAAAAAACGGAAGCCAATTTAGCAAAACCTACTAGTCCTAAATCACAAAATGTCAATTTTGGATCGGCTACTTCTTTGCCGTTTTTTCCAAAAGATATTCAGAAAGATTATAGCGTCAAATATACTTTTAAGACGCAGGATCTAACTGAAAAATTAGAAATGGGAATACGAGTGAAATGGCTCAATACAGACGTGAACAATTATCACTTAATTGAAATCCGAAAATCTGTTAACCTTTTTGTAAACAACAATATGCCTGATACTATAATGGATGAAATTGGTGCAAAAATGGTACAGGTTTTATATCCGCTTCAAATTATTGTCGATCCGTCCGGTAAATGTATTGATGTTTTCAATGACAAGGAAATTCGCAATCGATGGGAGAGCAAAAAGATAGAATTATTGCAGGATTACGAAAATGGAATTATTCCGATATATATGAAAAATTGCCAATTAGCCTTAGAAAGTGCTGAATCGCTGTTTCAGCTTCTAAAATCAGATTATTTTTTGAGATCGTTTTTTAATGGTATTCATACTTCTTATACAGAGGAAGGCATTTTTGAACATAAAGTTTATTTTCCAGTACTCAACAACAAAGAATCTCAATTTCTGGTAAAGCAAAAAATAGATTCTTGCTTAAACGAAGCCAGGCTCATTAAAGTAGAACAAAAAGGAAATTGTATAAATACCAATGCTCAAAATCAACTCATTGACGGAAGTTATATCTCAACTTATTTCTTAGATCCTCACTCCTATTTCATAGAAAAAATGGAATTGGAATGTCGTCTCGAATTAGAGAAAACTTTCGAATTACGTATAGAAATCGAAGCCATAAAAAACTAGAAACCCCGAAGCGGCCACTATTTTTTGCCTCAAAATTAAATATAAGCCGAATTATAATTCTAAAAGCCATAACAGTATGAGCAAAAAATATGTGGTTGTTAACGGTGCAACCTTAAAATGCCAATTTAACGTTGAAAAGAAAACTGATGTTCTTAAAGTAAAATCACACCAAAAGCACTTTGCTAATGATAAAGAGGCGCAAAAAAAACTCATTGCCACGAGTAAAGAAATTGGACAAACAATGGAGAAAAACTCTTTTGGAAAATGCCAAATGCAACCCGATGGTAAAGGTGACTTTCTTCCGTGTCAGGCGGTCATTACACAATGGAGCAATGCGTATCAAAAGGTAATCCTAAGTAACCAAGGTCAAATATTAACCGAAGACAGTAAAGCAACCTGTCCTATTGGTGGTCCTGATTGCATTACAGTAGCACATCATGGTCAAAAGATTGAACCCGGGAAACAAAATGCAATGAGTGCTAAGCCTTATTTGAGCAATCAGATCAATCCTTTGGTGAACATGAAAAAATTTCAGAATGAGTTAGTGGATGATGATATAGTTTAAAACGAAATAGAAATGTCAAATTTTAAAATAGTTGGAAATGCTAATCCAACAGTGGGGCAAAAAGAAATGTATTCTATAACAGATAGCTTTTCAGTAAACCTTCCAACGACCAACACGGTAATAAACAATCCTTTGTTTCCAGAAGCCAAAGTAAATTGGTCAATGCAGCAACTAGTAGGCGGAAACTGGATAGTAAAAGAGAATACAAAGAAAACAGGTAATGAAGTTCCATATACTTTTACGGAAGCTACTCTTGAGTATGATGATCTCAAAATAGTCGCTGAAAAGAACGGACAAGAAGTCTCGATGAAAATTAAACCTAAAAAAAGTCTGGAGCGAAAAATTGCAACTGTTACTTTTTTAGATGAAAACTGGAATCCTCCCAAACGTCGATTTGCGTATGGCGATAAGCTAATTGCCAGAATTCATTGCGTAAACTTAGACGGCTGTCATGGTAAAATTGTACTGTATGAAGATGACGAACCTTACGGAACCAATACAAATTACAACCGTTATAGTAAATTTACAACAGTACCTATTTATATTGAAGATGGCAAAGCCGAAGCGCACTTCATCCTCAATCCGAACTTCGCCAAACTAGCTAATGCGTTTGGCGACAAAGGTTACGGTAAACAAGAAGGTGAATTTCATGAATATTACATTACCGTAGAAATCTTTAACCAAAAACCTTTCGAAAGCCAAAATATTGAGGTACGAAATCCGGATTATGAGAGTCCGCAGATTCTCCGCGAAAATTTTCATAATAATTCTAAAGTCAATTATTACGAAACGAAAGTGGAAGTATTAGCTCAAATTCGGGAAATTGGTGATAGTATTAGAGAAATCACAAATAAGGCTTTGATGGTTGATGTGCTTGATGGTGTTGAGGAGAATGAGGAAACTAATAGTAATTGTCCAAATTGTAATGAAGATATTACACTTGATGAAATTAAAAAAATCTGCGTAGATAAAAACAATAATTGCTTAATAGCAAATGATACAATGATACGATCTGCGCTTCCTTTTTTAAATACATATCGCAAAAAAGTTGGTATAACTACCTGCGTGCGAAAAGCCCATTTCTTAGCTCAAATATCTCAGGAAAGTCATTTTTACAGTTTACAAGAAAATTTTAATTGGTATTGGAAATCTCTATTAAAAACTTACCCTTCTTACTTTGACCAGTTTGAAACACATGCTGAAAAAGAAAGTGAAGCAAAAAGACTAGGAAGACCTAATGCGGCCAAAAATCCGGGATTAACACAAGATCAACAAGTAAAACTAGCCAACGCAATATATGGTAAAACTCACCCTCTAGGCGGATTACATATAAACGATGGTGATGGCTGGCTCTACAGTGGTAAAGGCTTTAAACAAATTACATGGAAAGGCAATTACAAAGAACTACAAAATTACTTTAATGCTAATATGAAGGTTAATAATGAACCTGATGTAAATTGGATTGAAGGTGATAATCCTTATAAATTAAAAAACAATGCAAAAAATGCTATTACAAGTGCACTGGCATTTTGGGGCTATAATAAAATTAATTTAGTTGCTAATTCCGCAACAACTACATCTGTTGAAAATGTTACAGCAAAAATTAATACATCTAAAAGTACTGATATAGTTAACCCCAGAATTGAGTTTTTTAAAAATGCAATAAAAGTGTTAAAAGTAAAAGATTGTAACCCAATAAAAAAAGATAAAAATAAGATCTGTAGTTATGACGAAAAATTCTCTGCAAATGCAAATGAAGTTTATATAAACATTATCACTACAAAAGATAGAAATCTACAAGGACCTTTAATAGTATTTAATGAATCTAACATACTTTTTAAAACGCATTCTCTTTGTAGGGGAAGTAATAAAAATAAAACAAAAGCCAATGGGAATGGAGACACGCCAGTAGGAAGAGCAACAACATCTTATAATTCAGAAAAACATAAAGGCGAATTAAGTTATGGTAACAATGGATTAATTTATTTAACAGGTGAAAATGGCGAATTTTTAACAGCTACAAGAAATGGCAGAAATGGTATTGCAATACATTCTGGGCATACTGTAGTATATAAAGATTACATAGATGATAGAGGTCAATTAATGTCTACCTATGGATGTGTTAGAGTTTATAATAATGAGATGGAAAAACTTGGTAATTTATATACTGATTTATCAAATCAAGGAAAAAAAATCTATTGTTATATAGAAGAGTATGACGGAGATATTGAAGATGTTTATGCCTTTTATGATTTACCAATTGACACCAAAGATTCAAAACGAAGAAATAGAGCTAATGCTCAATAATCAACTATGAAAAAGTATAAATTCAGAATAATATTGCTTACTACTCTAGGAATATTTTTAAGTAGTAATTCACAAACAAAAGATAATCAAGTTTCAAATAAAAACGAAAGCTTATTAGTTCTTAATAAAAAACAAGAAACAATGGAAATAGATATTTTCTCAGACTATGCAAAAAAAAATAATTATAAAATTATTAGTAAAGAAGAATTTACAAAACGTTGTTTAGATTTTTTTGGAATTAATATTCTTGACATAGATAAAGAAAATTATATCGAAATAAACTCAAATTCAGGATATCTTCTCTCTGCAGAAAAACAGTTTCTAAGAACGGAAGCAGAAGGTCTTTTTTACAACCCGAGCCTCGATGTTCCAGTTTCAAAAGATTATGCCATTAAAGAATTAAATAACAGAGAAAATAGAATTGGTGAAAAATTTTTAGCATATAACAAATTATTATTTAATGATGATTTAGTAACCTTAAGTTACTTTATCAATAATCCTGAAATTATAGAAATAGTCATTGACTTTGATTATGAAAAAAGTATTCATTTCTTCAACATGGCTATCGAAATGTTCAAAAAAGAAAATTTCATAATGGAAAACTTCAATAATCACTATCTATTTTATAATAATAAAAATAAAGGCTATAAGAAAGATTTATTAAATAATATATATTTAAGAAGTAATAATAATTTTGAGCAAATTAATAATAGTCTTGTAGCACTTTCTTATAATTTTAGTAAAGCTTTTAAAAAAATTCCAATTTATCAGAAAACAAAGGATGAGTGCGCAATATATATCATACAATTACTCAACAGATTTGATAAAAAAAACAAAATAAATATTGGCAGTATTAATGATCAATTAGCATATGTTCAACTAAAAAATTTCCTTAAATCAGATTATGATTTTGAGAATAGATTGAAATTAAGCAACTATTATAATGATACAGAAATTAAAGAGCTTGTAGAAAACTACAATATATTAAAGCTAGATGATGTATCTGAAACGTTTTTTAAAATAAATGACCCAGACGGTTACACCAATTTAAGAAAATACCAAAATACCTCATCAGAAATTTTGCAAAGAATAGTTAGCGGTTCAGAAATTGAAGTTTTGGATAATTCAGGAGATTGGTGGCTTGTAGAAACTAGAGAAGGTAAAAGAGGATATGTTCATAAAACTAGAATAAAGGCTGAATAATTGATTTAAACTACACAAAGTCCGCTAATTATTTTTCTTAAATACCTAACAGGTTTATAAAACCTGTTAGGACACTTTGTCGAAACTGGATTTCTTAACAGGTCTTCAAAACCTGTTAGATATAAGATAAACAGCCGTTTAATAAACATGATTGTTATATTTCTTAAAAAAATATTAAAAAATAGTCCTGATAGCAGTGAAAATAACTTTTAGCGAAAACCTGTTTTTTATATTTTTTGAAGAGCGATCAGAAGAAGATCCAGCAAAGACCAATAAAAACAACGTGTTAGAAAAAAAGCAGCATCGCAAATAGCAGTCCGGATAACTATCTGGTTTCAGAAAAAAAAACCTTAATCTTTATTCCGTATTCATAAATCATAACTACCTTTGTATTGTCAAATAATTCATATTATGAACATACAACATATTCCACAAATTAAGCATACTGAAAGTGGTAATTTCTTTTTATTAGCAGGACCTTGCGCTATTGAAGGTGAAGAAATGGCGCTAAGAATTGCAGAAAAATTAGTTGGTATTACCGACAAACTTGAGATTCCTTATGTATTCAAAGGATCTTTTAAAAAAGCTAACCGATCGAGGATTGATAGTTTCTCCGGAATTGGAGACGAAAAAGCTTTAAAAATTTTAAGAAAAGTTTCTGAAACTTTCCATATTCCAACTGTAACAGATATTCATACTAATGAAGATGCTGATATGGCAGCACAATACGTAGATGTTTTGCAGATTCCTGCTTTCCTTGTTCGTCAGACTGACCTGGTTGTTGCTGCGGCTAACACTGGAAAGGTAGTGAACTTGAAGAAAGGTCAATTTATGAGCCCGGAGAGCATGAAACATGCTGTACAAAAAGTTTTAGATTGTAATAATGAAAACGTAATGGTTACGGATCGTGGTACTATGTTTGGTTACCAGGACATGATTGTTGATTACAGAGGTATTCCTACTATGCAACAATATGCTACAACGGTTTTGGATGTTACGCATTCTTTGCAACAGCCTAACCAAACGGCCGGTGTAACCGGTGGTAGACCTGATATGATCGAAACTGTAGCAAAAGCTGGTATTGCTGTAGGTGTTGATGGAATTTTCATCGAAACACACTTTGATCCTGCTAATGCAAAAAGTGATGGTGCTAATATGCTGCACCTTGACTATTTTGAAGGCTTAATGACCAAATTGGTTGCCATCAGAAAAACTGTTAACTCATTTTAAATTTTTTAATATTAATTAGTTGAAAAATAAATTATTATTCTTGCCATTCTTCTTAATGTGTTTTGCTGTAAACACATTTGCTCAGGAAGAAGTCGCAATACAAGATAAATACACAGCACATAATAAAGGAAAGTTCTTTGTTTCATGGGGTGGTAATAGAGAAAGTTACTCTAAATCTGATGTAACTTTTAGAGGAAAGGACTATAATTTTACGGTAAATAATATGACTGCGCATGACAAACCTAAGGGATGGCATATCGACTATATTAACCCTGTAAACATGACGATTCCGCAAACTAACTTAAGAGTTGGTTATTTTATTAATGACCATTATAGTGTTGCAGTTGGTGTAGACCACATGAAATATGTAATGACTCAAAATCAGACGGCAAATGTTACTGGTTATATCAATGGTGAGGTTCACAATGGTGTTTACAACAACACTCCTGTCAATTTTACTGATGAAACGTTCTTAACTTACGAGCATACTGACGGATTGAACTACGTTAATACTGAAGTTTCCAGACATGACGATATTTCGAAATGGTTTAATCTGCCTAATATCGACAAGGTTCAGATTAATTTAACTGAAGGTATTGGCGGTGGTGTTTTATATCCAAAAACGAATACGATGCTTTTAGGAAAAGATCGCCATGATGATTTTCATGTTTCAGGATTTGGACTATCTGCAAAAGCCGGAATTAATATTACTTTCTTTAAGTATTTTTACCTTCAGGGTGAGCTAAAAGGTGGTTACATCAACATGCAGGATATTAAAACAACGGTTAGTAACGACGATAAGGCTTCGCAAGAGTTCTTTTTCTTACAGCGAATTATTGCTGTCGGTGGAATTTTTAGAATCTAATATTTCATAAAATATATTTGAAAAAATAGTTATCATTTTATTTGGTAACTATTTTTTTTATCAATTACTTTGTAATTCAAAGTACTTTAAAAAAATCAAGTGTATATCATGAAAAAAACAAAATACATTTTCCTTGCCATAACTTTCATACTTAGCTTCTCATTTGCTTTGTTTATAGCAATGCGCGTGTTTCCAAACAATCCGTTTTCGCAAGCAAAAAACATATCTGCTGTTGCATCATCAGAGCAATTTCAGGATGGTGATTTAATATTTCAGACTTCGGAATCGAGTCAGTGTGAAGCGGTGCGAATTGCTACAAATTCTAAATTTTCGCATTGTGGAATTCTATATTACATAAACGGTAATCTTTTTGTCTACGAAGCTGTACAACCTGTAAAACTTACTCCTTTCTCTCAATGGATTCAACATGGAAAAGAGGGTAAATATGCTGTAAAAAGATTAAAAAATGCAGCTAAGGTTTTGAATCCTGCTACGCTGCAAAAAATGAAAGATTATAGCCAGCAATTTAATGGCAAAGATTATGACGCCTATTTTGAGTGGTCTGATACCCGAATTTATTGTTCTGAATTGATTTGGAAGATCTATAAAAATGCTGCTGATATTGAACTATGTAAGCTTCGTGAATTAAAGAGTTTTAATCTTTCGGACAATAGAGTTCAGAAAATTCTAAAGGAGCGATACGGCAATGATATTCCGCTTCAGGAGAAAGTTGTTGCTCCTTCTGATCTGTACGAATCTGATTTACTTACAACCGTAATCGATACGTATTAGAAATTACTTTCTACTCCCTCTTTTTCCAATAATAAAGGCTAATTCAAAACATTAGCTTTTTTATTTAGTATTTCACTTTGAAACTCAAAGAACTTTATACAAGCAGTCGAAAGTCGAAAGTCGAAAGTCGAAAGTCGAAAGTCGAAAGTCGAAAGTCGAAAACAACAAACAACAAACAACAAACAACAAACAACAAACCTATAACCTATACCTAAAACCAGCATGAAAGATACAATAATTGAAAAAATGTACGAGTTGTCCAGAAAACCATATCAAAAATACTTTAAGAAAAATGAGCCTTGGCAAATTGATAAAACAAAGTTGATGGATTATCCTGAAGATAGTTTAGGATTTGGTTTAGGAAATTTTCTTTATAAGAATCATTTTGATATTCAGCCTAAGCTGGAAGACCATGATGTCATTCATGTTTTGACTAATACAGGAACATCGGTTTTGGAAGAAATTGGAATGCAGTATTATTTACTGGGAAACGGAAAGAGAAGTTTGTATTTATTTCTTGTTACGCTATCCGGAATACTATTTTATCCCACTAAAATTAATTACTTTTTTAAAGAATATAAAAAAGGACGTCAGGCTTTGCCTTTTCATTATATTGATTTTTCGAAGATGTTGTTTATGCCGATTCACTCGATCAAAGAAACATTTAAGATATGAAGTGTAAGCCTAAACAGGATATAAAAAAAAAGCTACGAGAATATACCCGTAGCTTTCTGTTTTATTGTAAAAACTAATTTTAGTTATAAATTATGAATGTGAATTGCGAATAAGAACTTGTAAATAACTCTAAACCCATAATTCATAACTCATAACTCATAATTTATAATTAAATTTAGTTGCTTTTAGGAAGCTCAATTCCTTTTTGATCGATTAGATACATTAATGAAGCCATTGTTGCAGCTCCTAGTTCTAATTCTCTTTTGTTGATAGCATCAAATTTGTCGTTTGCTGCATGGTGATAATCAAAGTAACGTTGAGAATCTGGTTTTAAACCTGCTTTTACGATCGTTTTAGAGGTTAAATGACCAATATCTGAACCTGCATGACCAATTGTAAAACTATGCACTAAATAAGGCTCAAAAAAGTCTTTAAATCCTTGTATCTTTTTAACGTTTGCATCATCTGCCTGAATAGAGAATCCTCTTGGTGTAAATCCGCCTGAATCGCTTTCTAAAGCAAAAATGTGATTTTCATTCTTTTGTTTCGAAACTTCTTCATATTTCGCACCACCTTTTCCGCCATTTTCTTCGTTCATAAATAATACAACACGAATGGTGTTTTTAGGCTTGTAGTTTAAGTTTTTCAAAATACGAAGTACTTCCATACTTTGCACTACTCCTGCTCCATCATCATGTGATCCGTCTGCTAAATCCCAAGAATCTAAATGCCCGCCTACAACCATAATGTTTTCAGGTGTTTCTTTTCCTGTAAGTTCTCCAATTACATTATAAGATAAAGCGTCTGGTAATGTTTGACAAGATTGTTTAAAGTAAAATTTTAAAGCCGGATTGGTTTTTAAACTTGTGCTTAATAATTCAGCTCCGTTGGTACTGATTGCTGCTGTTGGGATGTATTGTTCTTTTGGTAAATCACCATAACTTTGTGCTCCTGTATGTGGAAAATCGTCTAAACGTAAATTCATTGAACGCACAATTGTTCCTACAGCTCCTAGTTTAGCGGCTTCTTGTGCTCCTGCAAATCTTTGGTCTACACAAGCTCCGTAAGATTTAAATGTTTCGATATTTTCAGGATTCATTGGTCTGTTGAAAAACACAATTTTTCCTTTTACTTTGTCAGCACTTAATTTTTTTAGTTCATCAATTCCTAAAACTTCGATTACCTCTGCAGTAAGTCCGGTTTTAGCTGTTGCAACTGATCCGCCTAAAGCGCAAATAGGCACGACTGATTTGGTTTTGTTATTAAGAATGTAAGCTGTTTCTTTTTCTCCACGTACCCAATGCGGAACCATTACTTCCTGTAGGTACACTTTATCTAATCCAAGTCTTTCTAATTGTGATTTGGTGTATTGAACGGCAGTTTCGGCATTTGCAGATCCGGATAAACGAGGACCAATGTCATTTGATAAGTACTCTAACCAAGTGTAACATTTAGATTCTGTTAATGCTTTTTTATAAAATAATTTAATGTTTTGCTCATCTATTGATTCTTGTGCGATCGATGATAATCCGTTTAAAATTAAAAGAGTTAAAAAAATGGTTTTTTTCATGGTTTTAAGGGCATTTTGGCGTTTTTAGTTTGCTTTTTTTAGTTTGCACCGTAAAGAAACAAAATTATTAACAACTCTGCGGCGTTTTCAGTATGGTTTTCTCTAATTTATTTTATTTCAATAATTTTATTTTTAGTACCAATTCCATTTTCATTAAATGGTTCAATTGTGAAATAATATTTTGTGCCTTTATCTAAACCTCTAAAATCGTAAGACGCTTCATCGTAGACCATAATCGTATTGTACAATTTATCCGGAGCGATACCGTAATAGATATTATATCCTATCGCATCTGACTGTTTTTTCCAGCTAATCATAGCATTACGAGAATCTTTAGTATTTCTTTTTACTTTAAACTCAGCAACTGATTTAGGCTTTTCTAGCAATCCGTTTCCGAAAACTCTAAAGTCTGAAACAGCAAATAATCCAGAAGCGTTGTGTATGTTTTCCATTTTGATGTAGCGTGCATTAATCGATTTTGTTAACTCAACATAATCATGTGGTACATCTTTAGCATTTTTTGATTTATCGACTACTAAAGTCCAATTTACGGCATCATCAGACATGAATATTTTATATTGGTAATAAATATCCATTGCTTTATTGTATTGTGTTGCTTTATGATCTGCGTAGTTGATTTGCAAAGCGTTGATCTGCATGCTTCGTCCTAGATCAAGCTGTAACCACTCTCCTTTTTTATCTGTTTTGGCTGACCAATAAGTTTGAATATTTTCATCGGTTAAATTTTCAGGTCCGTAGCAAAATTTCTCGTATACTTTTTTGCCTCCATTGTCTACGCGATGTGTTTCTACTTCCATACATTCTTCAAAAGAAGAAACGGTAACAGGCTTTTTATACGACAACAACATCCATCCGGCTGAAGCACCTTTTGTATTATCGCGCTCCTGAGTTGGCAATAATATCGGAAAATCTCCGTATGAAGTATTAGAATACATAACATCGTCTTTATCGAAACCAGCCGGAAACATATCTATACGACGCTCGAATCTGTCTTTGATAGAAATTTTACAGGTTCCGGTATTCCAATAATTGCCGTAATTATCTGCAAATGTGTTTCCGTGTCCGGCACCAATTACAAATCCACCTGGTTTATACGACATCGGATTGTGCTTTTGATATACAAAAGGTCCTAGCGGATTATCTCCTACATGAACACCATTTGCGTAACCTTTAAATTCGGTTGCGGGTGCTCCATATTGCATATAATATTTTCCATTGTGTTTAGTCATCCATGCTCCTTCAATAAAATTCCCCCACGGTGCTGGTTCCATATCGTTATTAGGTCCAAAACGTTCCCAACCGTGTGCAGCCGGATCTAAACCTACAACTGCTTTTGCTCGTCCGTAAGGTTTTTGAATATCCTCTACTTCTGTAGCGGCATACAACTGCGCATAATCTGCCTGATTTCCTTTTGGCAGCCATGTATTATAATCTACTTCTACACCCACAAGAGGTAATTTTCCGCTTGATCCGTAATACATATAAACTTTTTTATCATCGTCCTGAAAAATGGCAGGATCCCAGGTTGGTAACATCGCTTTATCGACATGACGTAACCATTGCCCTGATTTCGGGTCAGCCGTTTTCCATACCGGATGGTCTTTTTTCCATGTAGAACCCACGTAAAACAAGGTATCGTTTACCACCCACGCTGCGGGTGCACACTGATCATCGTCTGCCGGTTGTCGCTGAAAACTTCCGTAAACAAATTTCCAATCGGACATGTCTTTACTCCAGAAAAATCCTGCCTGATTGGTCGCAAATAAGTAATATTCGTTTTTAAATGTAATAATAACAGGATCTGCACTTGAACGACGCGATTCCGGAATTCCGTTGTGATTAAATGTTGTGTAATTGTAACCTATATTTATTGGATTACAATAGGTTGAAGCAGGTTTATTAGGATCAAACCAGTCTGTTTTTCCGGGTATATTTGTCTCTTGTGCTTGGGTATTAATGCTTGTAATAAACATCAACATTGTAAGTAATTTGAAAATATTTTTCATAGCCTTATTTTATTTTAGAGCTTAACAAGTCAAACAGTAAGCAAACATTATCTTAAAATTTTAAAATAGCATTGCTTAGTGATTATTTTATATTGTTAATTCTTTCTATTACTAATTCGGGTTCGTTTGTTGTTATATAATCAAAATCGTTTTCAATAATCCAATCCATAACTTTAGCGTCATTAACCGTCCATACATTTAAGATGATCTTATTGTCTTTTGCTTCCTTAATCCATTCAGGATGTTTTTCAAAAACAGAATAATGATAATCTGCTCCTGCAATGCGGTCTTTTTTTAATTCTAAAGGTGATTTGTTTCCTTCCAGATATTGCAATGAAGCTCTTGGTGCTATTTGTTGTATTTGCTTTAATATTTCGTAGTCGAAGCTAATGTAGATTGTTCTTTTTTCAGCTTTTAGCTTTTTTATCTTCTCGACCACTTTTACGGCAATTTCTTTTCCTCTTTCTATACTGATTCCGGATGGCTTTATCTCGCAAACCAACATGGTTTGATTATTATTCTTTTTGCCTTCGGTGATGTATTCTTCTAATGTCGGCAGTTTTTCTCCGTTAGAAAGTTTAAACGGAATTAAGTCTGCGTACTTTGTTTTTTCGATGATCATTTTGTTGTAATGCGGATCATGATTGACAACTAGCGAATCATCTAATGTCATTACAACATCGAATTCTGAACCTGCCAATTTTAGATCAATAGCGTGACGCAAAGCAGCGATAGAGTTTTCTGGGAAATTGTTTGCTTTAAAAGCGCCACGATGTGCTACCACAGCATTTTTTGCGGGTTTACAAGATGAAATAAGTAATACAAGCAGCAATGAAATACTTACTATTTTGATTGCATTCATAAGTAATAATATAAAGTTAGACTGGTAAAACTGTATGTTTTTATGCATTTTATGGTGTAAAAAAGCCCTTCGTATAACCAGTACGAAGGGCGAACTACTATTTAACAAACCAACTACTTAGTTAACTCAAAACTAATTTTGCTGTTGGCATTCGAATTTCCACCAACGAAAACATCAAACTGTCCCGGTTCTGCTACAAACTGTAAATCTGAATTGTAGAATTTTAAATCTTCAACTGTGATGTCGAAAGTCACAGTTTGTTTTTCTCCCTTTTTAAGAGCGATTTTTTTAAAATTTTTCAATTCTCTAACGGGTCTGGTTACTGATCCAACTATATCTCTGATATATAATTGAACTGTTTCCTTTCCGTCAAAATTACCTGTGTTTGCAACATCTACTGTTACTTTTAAGGTTCCTGTGAAATTCATCTTATCAGAAGAAACTTTAAGGTTTGTATACTCAAATGAGGTATAACTTAAACCAAAACCAAATGGAAATAATGGCTCGTTTCTTTCGTCTATATAATTTGATCTGAATTTTTCGAATTTTCCTTCTGTATTAGAAAGTGGTCTTCCTGTGTTTTTGTGTGCATAATAAATTGGCAATTGACCAACACTTCTAGGGAAAGTAGATGTTAATTTTCCTGAAGGATTTACATCTCCAAATAAAACATCTGCAATGGCATAACCTGCTTCGCTACCTGCAAACCAAACGTTTAAAATAGCAGGAACTGTTTGATTTTCTTCTGTTATCACTAACGGACGACCATCAAATAAAACTAAAACAACCGGTTTTCCTGTTTTTAATAATGCGTTTAATAAATCCTTTTGTGCTTGTGGAATTTCTAAGTTGGTACGGCTGCTTGATTCTCCGCTCATCTCAGCTGATTCTCCAAGAGCTGCCACGATAATATCTGATTGGTTGGCTACTTTTAAAGCTTCTGCCAATAATTCTTCTTTTGAACGGTTATCGCGGTGTAATGTTTTACCAAACATCGTTGCATTTGTTTCTAAAGTCTCATCGTAATCTAAATTACTTCCTTTAGCATACAATACTTTTGTAGAAGATCCCGCCACTTCTTTGATTCCTGCTAATAATGAAATAGCATTCTCCATTTTAGTAGCAACACTCCAGGTACCCGGCATATTTTCTTTGGCATCTGCCAATGGCCCGATAAGCGCAATTGTTCCTGATTTTTTAAGTGGCAATAATTGATTTTGATTTTTTAATAATACCAATGATTGTGCAGCGATTGAACGTGCTTCTTTTCTACTGCCTACTGTAAAGATTTCTGTTTTTGCTCTTTTTTCATCGCAATATTTATATGGATCTTCGAACAATCCTAAGTCATATTTTGCTTCTAAAATAAGTCTGACAGCATTATCAATTTGTTCGATAGTTACTCTTTTCTCGTCTAATGATTTTTTCAAAGTTGTTAGAAAACCTTCTCCAACCATATCCATTTCAACACCTGCGTTTAATGATAAAGCTGATACGTCTTGTAAATTCCCCATTCCGTGCTCGATCATTTCAGGAATTCCTGTAAAATCTGTTACTACGAAACCTTTAAAACCCCATTGTTTTCTTAAAACATCGGTCATTAACCATTTGTTTCCGGTAGCTGGAATTCCGTCAACTTCATTAAAAGAAGCCATTACTGATCCTACACCTGCATCAACAGCTGCTTTGTATGGAGGGAAATAATCATTGAACATTCTGATATGACTCATATCAACTGTATTGTAATCACGTCCTCCTTCTGGTGCACCGTATAAAGCAAAGTGTTTTACACAAGCCAAAATAGAGTTGTTTTTAGAAAGATCATTTTGTTGGTATCCGTTTACCATTGCTTTTGCAATTTGGCTTCCTAAATACGGATCTTCACCTGAACCTTCAGAAACTCTACCCCAACGAGGATCACGTGAGATATCAACCATTGGTGAGAATGTCCAGTTTATACCATCAGCACTTGCTTCCTGAGCGGCAATCTGAGCACTTCTTTCGATTAAATTCATATCCCATGTACAAGATAATCCTAACGGAATTGGAAATGTTGTTTCGTAACCGTGAATGACATCCATACCAAAAAGCAACGGAATCTTCAGACGGCTTTTTTCAACAGCAATCTTTTGAACCTCTTTAATTTTTTGAACAGATTTTATGTTGAACAAACCACCTACTTTACCTTCTGCAATATTTTTTGCAACATTCGAACTATTGGCTTGTCCTGTTGTGATATCTCCTGAAGTTGGTAAATTAAGCTGACCTAATTTTTCATCTAAAGTCATTTTCGAAATTAATTCGGCTACAAACTCAGATTTTGGTTTAATTTTTACTGTGTTTTTAGTGTTCTTTTTTTGGGCATAACCCAAAACAGCACATCCTAAAAAAAGTAAGACTAATTTGTTTTTCATTCTCTTCTTTATTATTTGTTTGTATTCTTTTTTATCTGTTTAAACATCCAATCATAAATCTCGGGATTGTCATAAACTCTTGTCCAGCTATCGTGGCCTGCATCATCAAAAATGGTCAGTTGAATATCTTTAGCATTACACTTTTTCAGCTCTTTGTAAATGTTGATTGCATAATCTACGTTTACTACATCATCCAGCAATCCGTGAAAAATTCTGGTCGGAATGGTAGCAATTTTACAGGCATTTTCTAACTCAATTAAATCCACAAAACCTGAGATTGGTACGATTGCCGCAAACTTATCCGGATAGGAAAGCGCCAGATTCCAAGCTGCCCATCCTCCTGAACTTAAACCTGTAACATATATTCGATCGGGATCTATTTTGTTCTCCTTTTGAATCTTTAAAATCAATTCATTAATAGAAGCAATATCCCAATTTTCATCTTCCTTACATTGTGGTGCCAAAACATAAGCATCCAACTGATGCGTTTTAATATATTTTAAAGGCCCATTGATCTTTACTTTTTCAATGTCTGTACCTTTTTCTCCATCACCAGAAATAAAGACGATTAATGGCTTTTTATCTTTTGTATTAGCAGGTTTGTGCAATGCAAAACCTAATTCATATTTTAAGACTATAACTGTATTTATCTTTCCTGTAGTTTCGGTCTGTCCAAATCCGATTATCGAAATAAAGAACATCAATAACGCTAAACTTTTTTTCATTTTAAACGTTCTTAAAAACCGTATTTTCCTGACTTAAATCCTAGTTTTACCAGCCCTTGTTTTACTTCTGGAGCATTCATAAAAAGCTTCCATAGTAAACCTGAACGGTAATTTTCGATCATAACTACTTCCGGTCCCTGATCGATCGCTAAGTATCTTTTTGCTGTCCATTTATTTTGCAGGCTTACTGCGTCATAAAAACCGGCATTTCCCCAAGTCTCTTCTTTATGATTTTCATATAAATTTCGAATCAAGGCTAATGATTCTTTTGGACTATACACTATTGAACTTACAGCTGCTGTTGGCGAGATTACACCTTTGTCATTACTTGGCATGTGTGCATCATAACCTACCGAGCCATCATTATTTCTTGAATACGATGCAGTTAATCCCCAATAATCAGGACCATAACCTTCAAATTTTCCTGGATTCTCTACACAATACTCATAATTTATTTTTACCTGATTTACGTTGAGCTTCCAATAATCAGCATACTTATCGCTTAATTGATTTGGATCAAGTCCGAGGTAAGAATAATGCGCCCAAAATAATGGCCCTCCCATTTCTTCCGCTCCATTGTGTTTTAAGATCAACGGGGTGTTATATTTTGTTTTAGCCGAAACTATTCCGCCACTTCTCGCCCATCCTTCATGGTATGCTTTCGCATCTATTGCATGTGTTGGCGATGATGCGGCCATAACGTAGGTAATTAAACATTCGTTATACCCTTCAAGTGCAAAATTCATTTGCCATTTGTAATTGGGTGACCAATGCCAATACAATACATTTTTGTTATTGGTATACCATTTCCAGTCAACACCTTTCCAGAGTGCATCGTATTTTTGAGCAACAGCTTTTTCGTTTTCAGAACCCTCTTTCAGGTATTCACGAACGGTAATCATTCCTGCAACCAAAAATGAAGTTTCGACTAAATCTCCACCATTATCCTTGGTTCCAAAAGGTTTTACTTTTCCGGTGTTACCATCTATCCAATGCGGCCATGCTCCGTAAAAACGATCTGCTTTAGCTAAAAAATCAGCAATTTTGTTTAGTCTTTCAACTCCTTGTTCTTTTGTTACGTATCCTTGAGACATTCCTGAAACAATTGCCATTAGTCCAAAACCCGAACCTCCGGTTGTTACAATATTTGCATCATTTTCAGGATAAACACCGTCCGGATGATAACGCTCTCTGGCTAATCCTGAATTTGGTTCAGCATAATCCCAGAAGTATTTAAATGTTTGTTTTTGAACAGCATCTAACAGCTGTTCGTCCGATAGTTTTTCAGCAACAGTATCTTCTTTTGAAACCTCTTTTGATTTATCGGTATTGGAACCGCAACTCAAAAAGGTAAAAGCTATTAGTAAAAGTGAAATTCTAATCATTATAAAAGTTTATGCGTTTATTAAATAATCACTTCCTCTGAAAACAGAGGAAGTGATTTAAGAAATTTTTAATTAATAACCACCTGGGTTTTGTTCTGAGAATCCAGCTGCTTCTCTTAAGAATAAAGTTGGAATAGGAAACAATTCGTGTTTTCCAACCACAAAAGTTTTTCCGTCTGCTGCCATAGCAGCTGCTGCCTGACCTGTTCTTACAAGATCAAACCATCTGTCATGCTCGAAAGCAAACTCTAATCTTCTTTCTTTGTAGATTGCTTTTCTAATATCATCCTGAGAAGTAAAAGGTGTGTCACCTAAACCTGCTCTGGTACGAATCATGTTTATTAACGGAATTGCATCTGCAGTTAATCCTAATTCATTTAATGCTTCAGCTTTCATTAAAATTACTTCTGCATATCTTAGATATCTAAGATTTGTATCTGTAAATTCCTGATTGTAAAATTCTGATGAATATGCTTTGTAATTGTACATTGCATTTGCTACACTTGATGGAACTTCTCTACCATCATACAGTACTGAACCTCTAAAAATAATAGTGGCATCTCTTCTAACATCGCCTGCTTCATAAGCATTTGCTAAGTTTTCAGTTGGTGTATTGAAACCCCAGCCCCATCCTCCGGAACCACGTGGCGCCTGAGACATGCTATAATTTCCAATTCCAAATCCAGGGCTTGAAGTAGAACCTATTCCGTCGATTTCAAAAATTGATTCTGGTCCAAATTCTCCTATTTTTTTGTATTGTAAAGCGTAATCTGATACTAAAGAATATCCTGTTACTTTATCACAGTTATCAATTACTTTTTGCCAGTTTTTTTGATACAGATTTACTTTTGCTAATAAAGCGTATGCTGCCCCCTTAGAAACTCTTTTTTTGTCTGCTGCTGCGTAAGCACCTTTCTCTGGTAAATTTGCTATCGCATCATTTAAATCTTTTTCGATAAAAGCATATACATCTGCAACTGGTTTACGTGTTAATTGCATTTCTTTATCAGCCTGTGATATTGGAACCTGAGCTAAATGATCTACAATAGGCACAGCACCAAATCCTTTTACTAATGTAAAATACATAAATGCTCTCATAAACTTTGCTTCACCTTCTAATCTGGTTTTTAGCTCAGGTGTAACTTTATCCAGTTTAGGAAACATATCCAATGCTTGGTTACATCTGTTGATTCCTGCATAATTTGCACTCCAGGTCGAAAGAAATGAAGGTGTTGAAGCATTGTATGTTAAAGCATCGATAACATCTTTATCGGCACCTGTATCTCCCGGATCTGATCCTTTATCAGCATCATCAGAAATAATACTCGTTACGGCATTCCAGGCAAAAGATGACATTTCCCATCCTAAAAACTGATTGTAAATTGACGTTACAAAACCAGATGCTCCTTCATCGCTATTTACCAATGCGGGATCATCGGCAGGAAGAGCTTGCGTTGGATCTACCTCTAAAAAATCATCTGAACATGCTGAAAAGAATAATCCAGACAGTACAAATATTGATATATATAATCTTTTCATAATATTAAAATTTTAAATTAGCACCTAAAACAAATGATCTCAATGATGGGTAAGCATCAAGCTCAACTCCCTGAGTACCTTCGACTAACTTACCGTCACCAATTGCGTCTGGTGAAAATCCTGAGAATTTTTGTGTGATAAATGGATTAATTGCATTTATGTATATTCTGGCAGAGCTAATAAACATATCTTCTTTAAGCGGAAGTTTATATCCTAAAGTAATGTTGTTGATTCTAAAGTAATCTGCTGATTCTAAGTATAAATTAGAAGCATAAGGAACTTCATTAGAAGGTCTTGCATTACCTGAAGTTGTATTAGTTGGAGACCAGAAATCTCTTGCTATTGAAGCTTCTACATTTTCGCCTCCAAAACGCTGTGCTTTTTTACCATTGTAAACTTGTGCTCCACCCGTTCCGTAACCATCAATAGAGAAATCAATATTTTTGTAGTTTAATCCTAAACTAACTCCATAAGTAGAAGTTGGTAAAACTGACCCGTAATATTTTTTATCTTCTACTTCATTCAATTGATTTTGAGGTACTATATCGCCATTTGCTTTATAGTACATTCTTTCACCATTTACAATACCTGCATAATCGTACAGATAAAAACTACCCAAAGGACGTCCAACTGAAGTATTATCAAGTAATTTAGTAGTTTGTCCGTTTCCTAAACTTCCACTATTAATAGGTGCTAAAACAACATTTTGGATATTAGTAAGTCTGTTTTGATTATTAGAATAGTTACCACCAATCCAATAACTCAAATTATCATTTATTTTATCATCCCAGCGTAATGCGATTTCATATCCTTTATTCGATACTTCTCCTACGTGCGAAGGAGTTGGTAATGTAATACCAGAAGTTATATAAGGTCTTACGTTCAAAATTGTATTTGTTGTTTTTTTGTCATACAAATCAAAAGATCCTTTTAATCTGCTGTTTAACAATTCAAAATCAAAACCTCCTGAAAGTTCTTCTACAATTTCCCAAGTTAAACTAGGATCTATTTGAGAATTAATGGTTACTCCTGAACCAAAACTAGGATAATCTACTCCAGATGTTAAAACTTGTCTGTTAAGTGGTACATTTTGATTTCCTAATCTACCCCATGAACCTCTTAATTTTAATAAATTAATTGTTTCTACATTACTAAGGAAACTTTCCTTATTCAAGATCCAACCTAAACCAACTGAAGGAAATGTTCCCCAACGCTGATCTTTAGCAAATTGAGATGATCCATCACGACGTACAGTACCTGTTAATAGATATTTATCCATTAACTTGTATTGGAAACGTCCAAAATAAGAAGCTAATCTTCTTTGATTAAGCGCTTCGTCTTGATAACCAGTAATATTAGCAGCAGAATTTACGTCTTCTAATGACCAGTAATTAGAATTCGGATTTACATTTTTTCTGTCAATTGTTAGTTTATTTCTGGTTCCATTTACGTTAGACTCCATACCGGCAGTAACTTCAATATCATGAATTTCTGCAAAAACTTTATTATACGTTAAGTAGTTTGATAAATTCCAGTTAAAATATTCATCTCTCTCTCTTGTAAGTGTATTTTTATTTAAGTCTAATGGATAACGTGATAATACACGCCCAGGATCAGCGGCTAGCCAAAGTGCTGTATTATCAACATAATTGTATTGTTTATAGGTAAAATACTCTGCATTAAATTGTGATGTAAACTTCAATGATTTAGTAATTTCAAAGTCTAATTTTAGTCCACCTTGCAGAATAACCGTTTGTTGTTGCTCATCTGTATACTCTAATTGTGCTACCGGATTTCCAACATTGTTAAATGAGCTTCCTGTCTGTGATACTACACCATTAGCATCAAACGGCACTCCGTATTTTCCGTCAGCAAAACGAACAGGAACTAGTGGAGATTGTCTGTAAGCTGAAGAGAATGCACTTAATGGCATAGGTCTGTTTTTGATCGTACTAACACTAAAATTTTGTCCTATTTTAAGACGCTCAGAAATTTTAAACTCGTTGTTATTTCTAATCGTAGTACGTCCGTAATCTGAACCTTTCAAAATTCCTTTTTCTTCATAGTTACCTACACTAAAAAAGTATTTTACAGTTTCTGAAGATCCTGAAATAGCAATATTGTTTTGCGTATAACTTCCTGTTCTTGTTATCGCATCATACCAATCTGTATTGTAAGGCTGGTTTGCAGAAAATCTTCCTTGTGGGTAATCTGCTCTAAAAGCTTCATTACTATAACGAACAAATTCCTCGCTATTGGCCATTTTCACGCTTTTTAAAGGAGATCTTACTCCCGCAAAGCTTTCTACCTCAACAGTAAGTTTTCCTTTTCCTGCTTTTGTTGTAATCATAATTACACCATTTGCACCTCTTGTACCATAAATAGCAAGTGCAGAAGCATCTTTTAAAACTTCGTAAGACGTAATATCATTAGCATTAATGTTATTGATATTTTCTGTTGGCATTCCGTCTACTACATATAAAGGATTTCTTCCTCCTAATGCAGTACCTGCTCCCCTGATGATTACAGAAGGTGTACTTCCTGGCGCATCTGAAGTAGAAACCTGAACTCCGGCTGCTTTACCTTGTATTGCCTGAGATGGATTTAATACTTTCATTCTGGTAATTTCCTCAGACCTTAGGGAACTTACAGCAGATGTATTATCAATCTTTTTTCTGGTACCGTATCCAATAACGACTACTTCTTTTAATTGAGTATCTTCCGATTCTTTTAATGTAATTGTCATCGTTGCAGCTGTAGCCGGAACTGTTACAGAATCAAAACCAAGCATAGAGATTGTTAAGTTCTCTCCTTCTTTAGCATTAATTGTAAAATTTCCATCGAAATCAGCATCAGCAGATACTCTTGAATTTGGAGCACTAATAACTGCTCCCGGAACCCCTAGTCCGCTGCCGTCAATTACTTTTCCTTTTATTGCCTGTCCAGACATATATGCCGGAAGTAGCAAAAGCGCTAAAAAGCTAAAAATAAAATTTTTCATACAGTTTGTAATCGTTTAAGTTAGTACAGCCAAATTAAACAATTACAACGTTGTAGTACATCATTCACCACTACTACATAGCTACATCATTATGTTAAAGCATTGATGTATACTACTAATTACAAGCACTTTAAATGTTAAAATTATTTTGTTAACATAACCTTATGATGTAGTAATGATGTATTAGAATAATATAAAAAAACACATTCAAAAGTATTATATATTTAAAAATTAATCATTAATCTTACAGTGTTAATAAAAATTTTGAGAGATTATCTTCCTGAGAGAGATTTAGCTTCTTTCTAAGGCGATAACGATGTAATTCTACACCTCTAAAAGAGATGTTCATAATAGGCGCAATTTCCTTTGAAGAAAGATTCATTTTTAAGTAAATACAGAGTTTTATATCCTTAGGAGTTAAGTGGGGATATTTTTTGGAAAGGTTTATGATAAACTCATTATGAATTTGATTCAGATTTGTTTCGAAGGTTTCCCACTCGTGTTTATTAACCTCATTGATTTTAATCGCTTTTTTGATTTCGCTTTTAAGCTTGTTAAAATCTTTTTCTGAATCTAAGATACTTTGAATATTCTCAATCATTTCACTTTGCTTGGCTATCGATAATGATTTACCCGCAACTTCAGATGATTTTGTTTGCAGTTCTAGTTCCAAAATATGTTTTTCATATTCCTGAACGTTTAATTCATTTTCTGCTTTCAGTTCCATTTCAAGGATTTCTCTTTGGTGCTTCTGCTCTTCTGCCTGTAATTTTAATTTTTGAACATAACGCAACTTATTCCATTTATAATAGAAAAATAAAACAGCTCCTATTAATAGAAAATACAATACTATAACCCAAAATGAAAAATACCAGGGCTGAGCTACTGTAAATTCAAAACTGGAAACCTTTTCGAAATTAGCTCCATCATTTTTATAAATTAGAATAGAATGAGAACCGCTATTTAGATTATTTAAAACCACGAGTCCATTTAAAACCGGCGTATATTCACTTTTATCATTAAGTCTGTAATACAAGTTGGGTTTGCTTGCTCCGTAAATTCCGGAAATAACATTAATTTTTAATTCTGTATTGAATTTTATTTTAGAATCATTTTGAACTAGGCCACCTTCATTAAAAGCTTCAATTTTGACTCCCTTATTTTGTTTATTCTCGTATTTTAACTGAAGCGAAATAAAACCATCATCGAGATTTAACAAATAATGATTCTGAGTTTTGAAGATTCTGAGATTGTCGTTAATTAATTTTCCCTTATAATATTTCTCCTGAATAATATTCCAGATAAACTTATTTCCTTTTGCATAAATATGATACAAGACACCATTTTGAAGTACTATAAAATGATCCTCATCAATAGCTACAACATCAGTAATGTTTTTAAAACTATCGTTGAACGTTTTATTTCCCTCTAATTTATTGTTGAGGGCATCATAGGAATACCATGAATTATTAATTAAGAAAAGAATCTCATTTCTAAACTCGAAAATTTTAACCCCAAAATCATTTTTTATTTTGCTCTGTTGGGTTATATTTTCAACTTTAATCGTTTTGTAATTGTCATCGTATAAAACACGGTACAAACCACGATAATTATCTGCTGCCCAAATTTCATTTTTTCTATTTTGCGCCACATACTTAATAGGTTTCGAAAGATTTTGAATTGTCTTATGCTCCGTCAATTTAGAAATATCATTATAAACTAAAACACCGCTGTAAGTAGACTGAAAATAGGCATCATTAATAATACTTTTTGACAAATTCCAACCTCCGCTTATCTTATTTGTTTTTACCAAAGAACCATTCTCGTAACAAAATGTTCCGTCATTATGACCAATAATATATTTGTTATTGATTTTAGTAATGTTCCAGGCCTGCCCCTGCGTATTAGGAATCATTTTAAAATTGCCTGACTCAAACTCATAAAGTCCGTGATTCGACGCTATTAGATATCCTTTACTTGTTGTGGCAACAGAATAAACAGATCCAAGAAGTCCCGAATTATCATAAAAGAAGGTTATTGGCGAATTTACTTCGACATGTGCAATACCATTGTCGAGACCAAGCCACAAGTCATTTTCCTTATCAAATCCTATACTCAAAATAGAATTGTTCATTAAAACATTATTACGATCAATGTTTTCGTATGTATTCTTCGTCAAATCGTAAATAAAAACACCTCTGTTTCCTGTACCTACAACTAATTTATTATTTTTGATGAACTTAGCCACATTTATTGTTGAAGCTTTTAATACTTCGTTTAAAGCATTATTCCAAGGTTTTAAAATTCCTTTTTCATCAACAAAAATTCCTTTTTTCTGGGTGAAGATATAGGTCTTGTTTTGATATTCTTCAATAGCGTGTACGACAGTATTTTTTAAAACATTCCAGCCTTTAGGATTTTGGATTTGTGATCCATCCATTTTAAAAACACCTTTTTCTACAGAAGCTACATAAACATTATCATTAGCAACAAAACAATAGGAAATTAAAAATGGAAATTTTATTTTCTGAATGTGCTTTCCATCATAAATGAAAACATCATTAAAAGATTGAAAGTATAAGGCGTTTTTGTACCTGAAAATTTTCCAGATTTCTTCATTGTCTTTTTCGGCAAACAAACGTAACTTTTTGGTAATCGAAACGTATTTCATTTTACCGTCTTTTCGATACCAGTAGCCAAATTCTTTATAAGAACCAGAATAGATTCTGTCTCCTTCTATTAAAATAGAACGAATAATTGTTTTATTAGGCAAAGTATATTTTTCCCATATCACACCATCGTATCGCAACAAATAATGATTGTTGGCAAAATACATAGCATTATCTTTTCCCTGTGCTACATTCCAGATTTGATTATCTCCCTGATAATCTGATTTATTGTAATTTTCTACGAAAGGAAGTAATTCTTGGGCTTGTAATGATGAAGCTATGAAAAAAAAGAAGAGTAATTTTATAAGTATCGATCTCAAAATATTCTGATTTATCTTCAAATATACTCACAAATATTGAAATTAAGAACATAAAAAAAGCTCCCGCAGAGAGGAGCTTTCTATATAAAAAAGTTTTTTTTTAATTCTGAAGTAAAAGATAAACCTGATTGGCAATTTCGTATTCTTCGTCTGTTGGCGCGACTAAAACTTTAACAGTTGAATTTGCTGTATTGATTTCTCTAATTTCTTTAGAACGAATTTGGTTCTTTTCTTTATCAATTTCAATTCCAAAGAAATCCATATCGGTACAAATTAAATTACGCATGAACGAAGAATTTTCTCCAATTCCCGCTGTAAACACGATAGCGTCTAATCCGTTTAAAGCTGCTGCATAAGCACCAATTGTTTTTCTTATTCTGTAAGCATTCATTAGCAAAGCCAATTCGCAATCTTTATTTCCTTCCTGCGCTTTAGATTCGATATCACGTAAATCGCTGTAACCTGTCAAACCAAGCATTCCGCTTTGCTTCAACAAGATAGAATTTACTTCTTCAGCAGTGTAACCTAAATTTTTAACCATATAGAAAATAACAGACTGATCAATATCACCTGCACGTGTTCCCATAATCAAACCATTTGCCGGAGAAAATCCCATTGTAGTATCAATACTTTTTCCATCTTTTACAGCCGTCATACTACAGCCATTTCCTAAGTGAATGGTAATAATTTTAGAATGTTTCTCTAAAAAATTAATTGCTTTTTCGGAAACATACTTATGACTTGTTCCGTGAAAACCATATACACGAACTTTATGCTCCGTTAAAAGGAAATTTGGAATCGCATATTTGTGTGCTTCAACCGGAATTGTCTGGTGGAAAGCCGTGTCAAAAACTGCTACTTGTTTTGCTCCTGAAAAAATTTCTTCTGCTACGTTTATTCCAACTAAATGTGCCGGATTATGAAGCGGTGCTAATTCTGAAAGCTCTTTGATTTTATCTTTAACTTCTTCTGTAATAATTGTAGTATCAGAAAAATAGCTTCCACCATGAACCACACGGTGTCCAACTGCCTGAATTTCTGAAGTCGATTTTATTACTCCTTTTTCAGGATCCAAAAGCATTTCGGCTACTTTCTGTAAACCTGTTTTATGGCTGTCAATCGGAATTATTTCATCTATTGTATCTACTGCTGTTTTAAACGTAACGTTGGAAGTTTCTAAACCAATTCTGTCTATCATACCGGTACAAATCACTTCGTTTGTTGGCATAACCATTAATTGATATTTGATTGAAGAACTTCCTGAGTTTATAATTAATATTTTCATTTAATTTAATATTTAAAAATTGAAAGATTGAAGAATTGAAGGATTTGGAGGATTGAAAAGATTTAATGATTAATTTTTAAATTGAAAAACTACAATCCTTGCGCCTGAATCGCTGTAATTACAACCGTATTGATGATATCGTCTACAGTACAACCACGGCTCAAATCGTTTACGGGCTTGTTTAAACCTTGCAACATTGGTCCAATAGCCAAAGCTCCGGTTTCTCTCTGAACGGCTTTGTACGTATTGTTTCCGGTATTTAAATCAGGAAAAATAAGTACACTTGCCTGCCCTGCTACTTCTGAATCCGGCATTTTGCTTTTTCCAACGGCGCGATCTACTGCAGCATCGTACTGAATTGGTCCTTCGATTTTTAAGTCTGGTCTTTTTTGTTTTACAATTTCTGTAGCAGAACGTACTTTGTCTACCTCATCCCCTTTTCCAGATGCTCCTGATGAATAAGAAAGCATTGCAATTTTTGGTTCTATTCCGAAAGCTAAACTAGATTCAGCAGAAGAAATAGCGATTTCTGCTAATTGCTCAGAGGTTGGGTTAGGATTAATGGCACAATCACCAAAAACCGAAACACGATCTTCTAAACACATGAAAAATACAGAGGATACTACAGAAGAATTTGGTTTGGTTTTAATGAATTGTAATGCCGGTAAAATGGTATGCTGAGTAGTATGTGCTGCTCCCGAAACCATTCCGTCTGCATGTCCTTTGTATACCATCATGGTTCCAAAATATGACACGTCTTCCATTAAATCTCTTGCCATCGTAATACTTACGTTTTTTGCTTTTCTAAGCTCGTAATAAGTATTAGCATAATCCTCGTAAAGTTCAGATTCTTTTGGATTAATGATATTTACTTTTGAAAAATCGAAAGGAATTCCAAGTTCTGTTACTTTGCTTTCGATGAATTTTTTATCTCCAATAATCGAGATATCAACCACATCCATATCTAATAATCTTGATGCTGCCGTAATAATTCGCTCGTCATATCCTTCCGGTAAAACGATATGCTTGCGATGTTGTTTGGCTCTTTTTACCATATTGTACTGGAACATTTTTGGTGTCATTCCCTCAGGTATAAAAGTAATCAGTCTTTCAGACAAAGCGTCTACCTCAACATACTTCTCAAAAGTAGTAATCGATGTTTCTATTTTATGGGTGTTATTGGCGTAAATCTCTGATCTGATAGAACCAATTTTATTAGTAATATGATATGTACCGCCATCTACAGCAATAATAGGTACGATGGCAGAAAGTCCTTCTATGAGCTTTAAAATACTTTCCTCCGGCACAATATTACCTGTTAGAATAATTCCTGAAATGGTTGGATAGTTAGCTGATTCATTGGCTTGTAAAGCTCCTAAAATAATATCGGAACGATCTCCTGGTGTAATTACCAATGCATTGTTATGTAAATGAACTAAGTAGTTATGTAACTGCATGGCACCTACACTAAAATGACCAATTTCATTATTAAGATAATTTTCTCCAAATAAAACTTTAGCATCCAAAACGTTTACAATTTCCTGCATTGTCGGATTATTCAAACTCGAGATAAGCGGAATTGTATTTACCAATACATTTGCAGGTAAACTTTTCTGCAGGCTTTTAGTAACCAGTTCTATATTTTCTGGCTGTACTTTATTGGCAAAAACAGATAAAACTTCAACCTCTTTTACTTTGAAGGAATCGTAAACCAAATACAAACTATCTACTAATTCTTCCAGCGTTTTACCCACTCCTGAACCAATAATTATAGTAGGAATTCCAAGGTTTTTTGCAATTAAAACATTCAAATCTAATTCGATAGAAGTTCCCTCACCTGTAAAACTCGTTCCTTCTACTAAAACAAAATCAAAACGTTCTTCAAGTTTTTTATACTTTTCGATAATTAAATCCAGAACCTCGCCAATTTTACCTTTATTTTTCTTCTTAATCAGCCTGCTTTTGGTAATGGCATAAGCATCTTCAAACGAAATATCAAGGTTGAAGTGCGACAAAACAGTCTCGATATGATTGTCTATTTCTCCATCGACAAAATCTTCAACGATAGGCCTAAAATACCCTACTTTAGCTGTTTTACCCATTAAGATACTCATCAATCCAAGTGTAATGATTGACTTTCCACTATTATAATCACTTGTGGCTATATATATTGCTTTACTCATAATTATTTATATTTATACAAATTCAATTTTTTTATAACTCAAACAAACGTTAAAACCAACGTCTTTTTTTGAAATAGATAATCAATGCGATCACTAAAAAAAACATTGCAATCATAACACTATGATATCCATATTTATATCGCAATTCCGGCATGTTTTCAAAATTCATTCCGTATACCCCAACAATAAAAGTTAGCGGAATAAATATGGCAGAAATAATAGTAAGCGTTTTCATAATTTCATTCATTTTTCGACTTTGTTCTGAAAAATAAAAATTAGAAGCACTTTCTAGGGAACTCATATCAGAATCTATCTGTTCTAAGAGCTCTAAACTTTTCTGATGTAATCTGATAAAGAAACTGAACGTTTCCTTTTCTATTCCGTTATTTGTATCGTCATCTTTGATGCTTTTTAAGTAATACAAAGAATCCCGAAGCGGAACTATAGAACGTTTTAAAAAATTAAAATTATCACGGTGATTTTCAATTTTTTCTAAAATAATAGGATCGGCTCCTTTTTTAGTTAGGTTGATTAATTCTTCAATCTTGTCCTCTTCGTCTTCAATCGTAATGTAAAAGTTTTCCATTACAGCATCCAGTAATAGATATAGTAAATAGTCTGCTTTTTTGGTTCTTACTATTCCCGAATGTGTGCGTAACCTTTCACGAATATGGGTAAAGAAATCACTTCGTTTTTCCTGAAATGAAATCAGAATTCCGTCCTTAAGAATAAAACTAATTTGTTCTACACTAATATTATCGGAATACTCAGATGGTAAAAGCGATTTTATATTAAAGAACAAAATATCCTGCTGCTCTTGTAACTTGGTTCTTTTGGTGGTATTTAAAATATCGGCTAATAAAAAATCATCTACTTTAAAATGAGCACCAATTGTTTTGATTAAATTAATGTCGCTTAATCCATGAATATTAAGCCAGTTATTTTTAGAATAATCAATACAGGTATTTAAAGCTAAAACATTAAACTTATCATATTCAACAACATCGGCGTCATTATATACAAACAATTGCATTTCTGACTCATGGTCTTTATGCGTTCCTGTGTACTCTAAAGTAATGTGTTGGAGCTTCCGCCCCTTCTTATATTTTATCTTTCTCATTCATGGAAATTTACAATAGTAATATTACGAAAAAGAAATTGAACTCGAAATGACAATTATCACTTTGCTGGTTAACGTAGAAAGTGCTATAAAATTAGCTATATTTATCAACCAAAAACTACTAAAAAACACCTGTCACATAAATGGCTCAAAAAATAAAAATCTCAATTCCAGAACCTTGCCATGAGAACTGGCAAAAAATGACCGTTACTGAAAAAGGAAGATTTTGCAGTAGCTGCAAAAAAAATGTGACTGATTTTACAAGAGCATCTGATCGGGAAATTCTTTTAGCCTACAATAAAGACGAAAATTTGTGTGGCAGGTTTAATGTTTCGCAATTAAACAGAAAAATTAGTGTTCCAAAAGAAAAAGAAACACTGTGGATGATTGCAGCAGCATCTGTAATAGCCTTTTTAGGCTTAGGAAATCAAACGGTAAAGGCTCAAAACAATGTAAACACAGAACAAACAGATATAAGTGAATCAAATGATTTAATTGTACCTAAAATACCTGAACCAATAAATTATTCAGGAACTGTAATTGATCAATACGGAATGCCATTACCAGGAGCTAGTATAAATATTAAAGGAACTAAAATTGGAACTCAAACTGACTTTGATGGTCAGTTTTATATTAAAGCTCAGGAAGGACTTAAAATAGTACTTACTTATATTGGCTATAAAAAACAAGAAGTGTTTTTAACTAAAAATGCAAAAATGTCGTTCAAGATGACAGAGGACATTCAAGAATTGCAAGTTTTTGTACTTATTGCACCAGATGAAGATTAGTAGATGCACTGCCGTGCATCTCTACATTGCACATTGCGTCTCTACAGAGGTAAATTATTTTACTTTTCTTAAATAATTAAAATTATGGCAAAAGGAGATTACAATTTCATAGATATTAATACTGGAGATGAAATTCTTTTCTCAAGGACAGGAATTGAAGACTTCCAAATGTATTGGAAAGTTATTGGATTTCACGAAGAAATGATTCATGTAGAAATTGATGAAATGGGGAACAAGGATAAACTTTACATTGACACAAATAGAACATGACATCAATAGAGATACAAAAACTTAGTCGAACCCAAAAGAATTATCTTAAAAATTTATTTAACTATAAGTTTGAATCCTTATTTCAACTTTTATTTGAATTATTTGACAGTCACAAACATGGACATAAAGAAATCTTTGAAATAGAGGCATTATTAACAGAAATTGGATACAATAATTTGGAAGAAATACCAAAAAGTGAAACTGAAGTGATGAAAACGATTATACGTTCAAAGCTACAAGAATGGGGCGGAAAATCTGATTCTGAATACCTTAGTTATGAATTAATGAGTCAAATTCAATCTAAAAATATAATCGTTATTTTAGACAATATAGTTATTGAACACATCGAAAACCCTATTATTATTAATCCTAATTCTGTTATATCCTTCATTAATAATTCAAAAATGGATAGCATAACATTTACAACATTATGAATATTTTAGAACAAATTTTTAAATTAGAAAACCCAAAATTAGAGTACAAAATTTCAGAAGACATTTATGACTTACTGTTTGATTGGTTTAATGAAAGTAAAATTAATATCTCAACTTTTGAAACAAACTTCTTTGAGCCATTAATTAAAGTTTACAGAACATTAGAGCATGAAAACAAGTATTTTGAAGATAACTTTGAAGAGGTACGAAAAGGGTATTATTTAAAGTTTGCTTTCATGTATTTGATTAATCATTACCCAAATAATATATTACTAAAAAAATTTTTCGAATTAAAAGATACTCCTTACGACTTCCATCGTAATATTACCTTATGGCATAGCCACGCAACCTTAGCACACCAAAACCCAGACTTATTCCGACCATTAGATATTGGGTCTCAAATTGCAAAATATTATCATGCAATTCATGCCCGAATAGATCAAAACATCAGTTATTTACCTTGTAATTTCGCTCAACTAAAATTTCATAACGATGCTATATATTTCAATGCCATTTTTGAATACGTAAATGAACAAACATTTGAAGAAAAACCTTATTTATTATTTTTATTATTAAAATCTACTACTTTACAATATGACCGTTTAGTTGATGAAAACGGAAAACGTATTAATGATAAACCCGAAACAATTAGTATTAGCCCCTACGACGCAACTATTGAAAAAGCCTTTGAAAAGGCAATCCAAGAGCATAATCATTCATACAAAGCAAATTTGAATAAGGATTCTTTTTTAATTTTAAAAGACTTTCTTGCCTTTAAATTAATAGATAAAAGAGCCAAGCTAAACATAGATAATTTTGAAGAAGCGAAGAGGTTAATAAATCAATCAGCAGGAAATGAAATAGGAATCTTAGAACATATAATTTATTTTATAAAAAATGAATCTTTATATGAACAAGATAGATACTGGAAGGTTTTACTGCTTTCACTAACCAATAATATTGTTTGTACAACCGAATGGTTAGAGGAAAAAATTGACTTTTTATTGTCAAAAAATGAAGACCGCAGTTCTCTATTAAAGAACGAAATTAGAAACTCTCATCTTATTTTTTGTTATATAATCACACCGTTGATACAAAATTTATCTTCACAATTAGATTATTACAATTTAATTGTTCAGAAGTACGAAATGCTTTTATTAAAAAGAACAAAAACGGAACCCTACGCAGACGGAGTGTTTTTTTTAAAAGAAATAGCTTCTAAAACAGAAGAAAAATCAAATGACAATTCAGCATCAGAAAGTTTTATAACAAAATTATTTAGTCCAAAAAAGTTCTCTGGTGTTCAAATAAGAGATTTTAATAAAGCAGTCGCCTTATTAAAATATAGCGGTTTTTATTATAAAACCAAAATATTTCATATTGATTCATATAGTTACTTAACTAATCATGAAAAATCAAAATCATTAGATTTAATAAAGAAATTTATTGATGATTTGAATGTTTTGGTACCTGTAGCTTTGAAGAAAGTACATAAAGAAATCTTGTATGCCGATGATAATGATAAATTATTCACCATCAATTATAAAGGTAAGGATACAATATTTAGAAGTTCATTTTTTGTAGAAGATTGTAATAATCTACTTTTAGAAGCTGATAGTCCCTACAGATTAGTTTCGGTTCCATTAGCAGGAACCACTTACCATTGGGATGAAATCCCCTATGTTTTACTTTCTTTAGTATTCATGAATAAATATGAACATGAAAATTTCGAGAAAACATATATAAGTGACACTAATATACATGATTGGTTTACTGATAATGAGTCCACCACTTATCAACAGTTTGAATCAAGCATTAAAAATTCTAAAAATTTACACCCACCTTTTTCCTCACAAACTGCTATTACTTTTTCTGAATTAAAAAATTCTCAGGTAAATAGCCAAAAAAGTGAAGAAAATGATAATTTATTTCTTTCAGATATTAATTGGGAGTGGTTTAAAGTTAAGTACATTGATGAATTGAGTTCAAAAGAACAATGGTATGAAATAATGAATGTTATTTGCCAAAGTCCCAAAGGAAAAAAACCTACTGCTGCATGGTTATCTAGTTTACGAAAGGTAATAGAAAAATTAGGAGTTGAAAAATACTTTAAAGAATTACAAGTATTATTTGATTTATCACTAAAAGAAGAGTCTTGGTTTTTTGATGTTTATGCGAATGCATTAAAAGGTTTAATTTGGTCATGTGCTTATATTGAACCAAATGATTTGTCTTTGAGTATTCTGAAAAATATCACAGAGTATTCTTATTCTAAAATTTATGGTGTTGGCGCAAAATCTACCATTACTGGAAATTTAGCATTAGAAGCGTTGGTTGCTACCGAAAAAGAAGAAGCCTTTGGTATGCTTAACATCATGAGGAACAAAACAAAATATAATAAATTTGTAGTTGCCTTAGAAAAAAGTATAGATAAATTTAAAGAAAATTCGCCAATACCAGAACAACTATTAGCAGATATGTCTATTCCATCTTTTGGTTTTAAAGATGGAAAAAAAACATTTAAATTAGGAGATTGTAAGATAATTATAAGCTATCAAAAGAAAAAACTAGTAAAAGATTATGAGGATAAAGATGGGAATAGCTTAAAGAAACTTCCAACTCAAATATCAGATGACCATGCCAAAACATTAAAGGAAATCAATGCAGAAATCAAACAAATCAATTCAATTTTTAACGATTTAAGTAAACGAATCAAAACGTATTGGCTTTATGATAGAGTATGGTTTTTTTCAGATTGGAATAAATATATTAAAAACCATGATTTAATATATCCTCATATTGAAAACTTGATTTGGACAAATAAAACCCAAAATAAAGACTTTATTGTTTTAGACAATCAGTTATTAGATATCGATAATAAAGAAGTTACTTCGAACTCAGAAGATGAGATTTGTTTGTGGCATCCAGTCGCGAATAGTGAAGAAAATATCAGTCAGTGGCAAAATTACTTATGGGTAAATAAAATTGTTCAAACTCAAAGGCAGGCATTTAGAGAAAATTATCCTTTCTCTAAAACAGAATTAGATTTATTAGAAACACCACGTTTTGCCCATCATTTTCTAGAAGTTCAAAAACTAATGGCTATTGCGAATAACACAGGCTGGATTTTTACATATGTTCACGAAGGAGTAAACTGGCCACGTGTATATTTGAAGCCATTAAATATTACAATTCACCTAATATGCGATTATGACAGATATAATTTTGCCATTCCTACAAAGGCAATTTATTTTACCAAAGGCAATTCAACCAAAATTAACGATTATAAACCAACACAGTCTTTTGAAAAAATAAAATTATCTGAAATTCCTTTAAATACGCTATCTGAAATTTGTAGAGATATTGATCTTTTTATTGCAACTACAAGTATCGCTAATAATGTAGAATTATCAGAAAATAGGCAAGAGTTTGAAACTTATAGAACCGAATATCAAAAAGGACTCTTTTCAGACAATGCAAATGCAAAAATCAGAAAACAAATTATTGAGAAAGTCGCACCTATTTTAAAACTCAACATAGAAAAATTTGAAGGTAATTTCGTTATAATCAATGGAAAGAATGACACTTATAAAATTAACTTAAGCAGTGGATTTGCACAATCTAATGAAACTCAAAAACACATTAATCTAATTCCGAATACAAGTAAATTAAAATCTGATAAAAAAACAAAACTACCGATTGAGGATGATGAAACATTGTACATTATCTTGGCAAAAATAATGCACTTGCAAACAATGTAAACTTCACCCAACAGCAAGAGTTTCGTTGCGTGCGTATCACGAACAATGAAACTCGTGTTGAACGGAACTGCTGAGATTCCGCAACTATGGGTTTTTCGATAAATGAGTTATAAAATATCATTCAAGATGACAGAGGACATTCAAGAATTACAAGGTTTTGTAATTATTACACCAGATGAAGATTAATAGATGCACTGCTGTGCATCTCTACGTTTAATGCATAAAAAAAACCGAGTCATTTCTGACCCGGTTTTATATTCAATTGTCGTAAAGATGCACTGCAGTGCATCTCTACATTGCACATTGCGTCTCTACAGAGGTAAATTATTTTACTTCTTCGAATTCAACGTCTTCAACATTGTCTCCAGCAGATTGCTCTTGTTGTGGAGCTGCTTGTTGACCACCTTGATCTCCTTGAGCATACATAGCTTCTGTAGCTGTTTTCCAAGCTGCATTGATGTTGTCAAGAGCTGTTTGAATAGCTGTGATGTCTTGAGATTGGTGAGCCATTCTCAATTCAGTTAAAGCGTACTCTACAGCAACTTTATGGTCGTCAGCTAATTTGCTTCCTAACTCTTTCAATTGACTTTCTGTTTGAAAAATCATGCTGTCAGCTTCGTTTAATTTCTCAGCTCTTTCTTTAGCAATTTTATCTGCATCAGCGTTAGCTTCAGCATCTTTTTTCATTTTTTCGATTTCTTCAGCTGTTAATCCAGAAGAAGCTTCGATACGGATATCGTGAGATTTTCCTGTTCCTTTATCAGTTGCAGAAACTTTGATGATACCATTTGCATCGATATCGAAAGTAACCTCGATTTGAGGAACTCCTCTTGGTGCTGGTGGAATACCATCTAAGTGGAAACGACCGATAGTTTTGTTATCAGCAGCCATAGCTCTTTCACCTTGCAATACGTGAATTTCAACAGATGGTTGAGAATCAGCAGCAGTTGAGAAAACTTGTGATTTTTTAGTTGGAATAGTTGTGTTAGACTCAATTAATTTAGTCAATACACCACCCATAGTTTCGATACCTAAAGATAAAGGTGTAACGTCAAGTAACAATACATCTTTTACATCTCCAGATAAAACTCCACCTTGAATAGCAGCTCCAATAGCTACAACCTCATCAGGATTAACTCCTTTTGATGCTTTTTTACCAAAGAATTTTTCAACTTCGTCAGCGATTCTTGGCATACGAGTAGAACCTCCAACAAGGATTACTTCGTCAATATCAGATGTAGATAAACCTGCATCTTTTAATGCTTTAGCAACTGGCTCCATAGAACGTTTTACTAAAGTATCAGATAATTGCTCAAATTTAGCTCTAGATAATTTTTTTACTAAGTGTTTTGGTCCTGAAGCAGTAGCAGTTACGTAAGGTAAGTTGATTTCAGTTTCAGCAGAAGATGATAATTCAATCTTAGCTTTCTCAGCAGCTTCTTTTAAACGTTGTAATGACATTGGATCTAAACGTAAATCAATACCTTCTTCAGATTTGAATTCGTCAGCTAACCAGTCAATAATAACTTGGTCAAAATCATCACCACCTAAGTGAGTATCACCATTTGTAGATAATACTTCAAATACACCGTCTCCTAATTCAAGAACAGAGATATCAAAAGTACCTCCACCTAAATCGTAAACAGCAATTTTTTGATCAGTTCCTTTTTTATCTAATCCGTAAGCAAGTGCAGCTGCAGTTGGCTCATTGATGATACGCATAACTTTAAGACCAGCAATTTCACCAGCTTCTTTTGTAGCTTGACGTTGTGCATCGTTAAAGTAAGCAGGAACAGTAATAACCGCTTCAGTTACAGTTTGACCTAAATAGTCTTCAGCAGTTTTTTTCATTTTTTGAAGTGTCATTGCAGACAATTCTTGAGAAGTGTATAAACGACCATCAATATCCACACGTGGTGTATTGTTGTCTCCTTTTACTACACTGTAAGGAACTCTTTTTGCTTCTTCTGTAGTTTCAGCAAAAGTGTGTCCCATAAAACGTTTAATAGAAGCAATCGTTTTTGTAGGATTCGTTACTGCTTGTCTTTTTGCAGGATCACCTACTTTGATTTCGCCACCTTCAACAAAAGCGATGATAGATGGAGTTGTTCTTTTTCCTTCTGCGTTAGGAATAACAACTGCTTCGTTACCTTCCATTACAGAAACACAAGAGTTCGTCGTACCTAAGTCAATTCCGATTATTTTACCCATTTTTTATATATTTAGTTTTAGATATACTATTTTATAACTCACGTGGCATAAGTCAATCTTTGTGCCAATATAAAAAACAAAGTAAATTGTCAGTTCTAATGTCTGACCGTCAAAAATTATCTGACAACATGACATTTAAAAAACCTGACACTTGTGGCATAGCAGTACTTAACATGTCATTATTAGCGTTTAGTAACGTCATTTTATACGACAGTTCAAGGAAAAACAACGCATTAATACTTTAATGTCTTTCAAAATTTTCAAGTAATGCATGAAATATATACATTAGCATATTCCTAAAATTCAATCAATATAAGATGGAAAATTACAGCATCATTATTTTTATTCTTACCATCGTTATTGGTCTTTCTGCCTTTGCCGATAAAATAAAACTGCCTTACCCTATTTTATTGGTTATTGTAGGAGTTGCAATTGGATTTATTCCCACAATGACTGAAATTCAAATTAATCCCGAGATTATATTTTTGATATTTCTTCCTCCTTTATTATATGATGCTTCATTTAATATTTCGCCAAAAGATTTCAAAACGAATCTTAATACTATCAGTACTCTGGCAATAACATTAGTTTTTCTTACTACTTTTTGGATTGCCGTAGTTGCTCATTATCTAATTCCAAATATAACCTGGCCTTTGGCATTTGTACTTGGCGCAATTCTTTCTGCAACCGATGCTGTGGCAGCCGTAAGCATTACCAAAGGACTCGGAATACCACATAAAACCATTACAATCCTCGAAGGAGAAAGTTTAATCAATGATGCTTCAGCATTAGTTGCCTATCGTTTTGCTGTCGCTGCTGTAATGGGTTCTGCTTTTGTAATCTGGAAAGCAACACTTGAATTTCTATTATTACTGGGCGGTGGATTTTTGGTAGGTTTTGTTATGGCAAAAATATTAAGCGTCATATTAAATAAAGTACATAAAAACACCAATGTTACCATAAGTTTTATGCTGCTAATGCCTTTCGTTACCTATTTAGTTGCAGAGCATTTGCATGTTTCAGGAGTAATTGCAGTTGTCATTTCGGGATTGGCAATTGCTCGTTTCAGTAAAAAAATATTCCCTGAGAACTTAAAAAACAGTTCCCGAAGTTTGTGGGACATTATCATCTTTTTACTAAACGGATTAATCTTTATCCTAATCGGACTTAATTTCAGATATATTTTAAAAGACATTGATAACGATATGATTTTACCTTATATAGGTTATGCTTTTATTATCACAATTGTAGCTTTGCTAATTAGAATGGTTAGAATTTTTCTTCAGAAAATAAATCTTCAAAAAGCTTTTCAAAGAAACGAAAAACGAAAAAGAAAAGTAAGCGAACATGCGCTACTTGATTTCAACAACAGTATTATTCTTAGCTGGTCAGGGATGCGAGGAATTGTTTCTCTTGCCATCGCTATTGGTTTACCCAAAGAATTGCAAGACGGAACCCCGTTTCCGGAGCGAACAGTTATTATTTTTATCTCCGTTGCTGTTGTATTAATAACGCTTATTGGACAGGGACTTACTTTGCCACTAATTGTCAAAAAACTAAACGCAAAAAAAGAAGCAGATTCCAATTCTAAATCAAGCATTTAACTTCTTAATTAATTTAAAAAATAAATACTGATCTAAAAAACGTTAACAACTGTACTATTTTTCTATACTTTTACGCAACCAAAAACCAAATTTTTAACTAAAACCAAAACCAACTTAATGAATGATAATTTAAAATATGCTACTAAACTATTTGGCAGCGCTACATTCAGTTTTCTTAAAATAAACATTCTGGGACAATTAGTACTGGGTCTTCTCTCACTAATTTCTATACTTACAATTGTTTTTCAACTATCCGGACAAAGCGGTGGCGGACCAGCACATGCAGGTGGTGGCGCAGGTATCCTGTTTTTGTTTATGATTAGACCAATTGGCTTTCCGGTAGTATTTCTGGCTATGTTAATTATTCCTTTTGCGTTATTTTCTCTTGGAAATAAATACATTCTATCCAAAACCATCAATAAATTATTATCTGATAAAGGCGAAACTATACTCTTCCCTATTATCGACAAGGTTCTTAATAAACTAAAATCGAAACAGCCAGATTTATTAAAACAAGGAACAGATAAAACAAAGCTAAAACTAAAAGTAATTCAGGAAATCAGAGATACGAACGACAACAAATGGTTGAAAAAAATCATTATTTACGGCTTTGAAAAAGTAAGTCTTGACGATGTTGATTTTACAGATAAAAACGTAAGCTTTACCGACATTATCAAAAACAAAATGATTACCGGATTAAAAAATGTCACAGAACCAAGCAGAAACTTTTTCTGGATTATGCTCGGAATTCAAATCACGATTTTAGTTCTGATTAGTACCAAAATTATTTAAATACCACCAAATAATAAAACCTACAAAACATGAATACTGAATTAGAAAGCAGCTTTGATGATTTTGATAAAGCTCCGGTGATCCGACGAAAACTTCTTCCTTGGTGGATCAAAATCTTTTGTTGGCTTTTTATGATTTTGTCGCTTTGTGCTCTTGGTGCCGTAATTACAAATCTATTCATGCCTAATGTAAATGTATCTCTGTACGGCTTTTCCAGCGACACTGCATTTTCAGGCATAGGAATGTTCATTATTATTACTATGCTAATAAAAGGATTTGCTGCTTATTCACTTTGGTTTGAAAAAGACAATGCTATAGTAGTTGGCAAAATAGATGCCATTTATGGTATCATTATTTGTTTATTCTCCATGTTTGTGCTTCCTTTTATTGCAGAAGACAATCGTTTTCAATTACGTATTGAGATCATACTTCTGATCCTTTTCAATTGGAAACTAAACAAAATAGAATATGAATGGGATAATCTGGAAAGCATTTAAGAAAACAGTCCAAAAAGAAAATAGCGACCTGACTAGTTCCTAAAATTATAGGATTTCGTACCTTTAGAAAGTGATACTTTTTAAATCTCCTTTTTGAGATTTTCTCATTCAAACTAAAACCTTATGTTCGATTTTGCAAATGATTTTAAGATAGGTGTTATCATTGCCATTATTGCTGTGACTACCATCTTTTTAGGAGCTGTTACAGACAAGGTACTCCGTTATTTCTTATATCGTAAACTAAATGATAAAGGATATGATGCAACAGGTTTTAAGTTCTTAAAACACTTGATCATCACCGTAATTTACATTCTGGGATTTGCTTTTGCTTTAATTCAAATTCCTGAGTTCAAAATTATCGGACATTCTTTTTTAGCCGGAGCCGGTGTTATTTCTTTAGTAGCGGGACTAGCCTCACAACAAGCTTTAAGCAATATCGTAAGCGGAATTTTCCTTGTCATTTTCAAACCTTTCCGTATCAACGATAAAATCACCATCAATAATTTTGTAGGCATAGTCGAAGACATCAACTTAAGACAAGTTGTCCTTAAAGATGCTGAAAACAATCGAATTATAATTCCAAACTCCGTTATCAGCAATCAGATTATTGTCAATACCAACATGCATGACACGAAATGCTGCAAAGTCATAGAAATTGGTATTGGTTACGAATCCAATATCGAAGAGGCATTAGCGATCATGCAGGAAGAAATTGCAAAACATCCTTTGTTTATTGACAACCGAACAGCTGAAAACAAAGAACAAAATACTCCTTTGGTTGTGGCTCGGGTTGTGGCTCTTGCCGATTCCAGCGTAACATTAAAAGCCTGGGCTTGGGCAAAAAACTCTACAGACGGATTTGTACTCTATTGTGATTTATTACAAAGTATCAAAAAACGTTTTGACTTAGCAAACATCGATATTCCTTATCCACAAAGAGTTGTAACGCTAAAAAATAGCGAAACCAACATTTTAAAATAATTCTCTATATGGCATCCTCTGAAATTGTTCCCATAGACACGTTACATCTTTTTTCTATTCTGGACGAATTATTAATAGAACTTTTAAATTCTTTAACTGATGAAGAATGGAATGCTCAGACTGTTGCAAAAAAATGGACGGTTAAAGACATTGCCTCTCACCTGCTTGACGGAAATCTAAGAGGTTTATCGATCTCACGAGATCATTATTTTGGAGAAAAGCCAGAAAACATAAACTCTTACAACGATTTAGTTGCTTTTTTAAATCAGCTCAACATGTCATGGACTACAGCAACAAAGCGGTTAAGTCCTGTAGTTTTGACTGAACTATTAGCTATTACCGGCAAACAGTATTCTGAACATTTACAATCTTTAAATCCATTTGAAAATGCTATTTTTTCAGTTGCCTGGGCGGGACAGGAAACCTCTTTAAACTGGTTTCACATTGCACGTGAATACACTGAGAAATTTCTGCACCAGCAACAAATTAGAAACGCTGTTGGCAAGCAGGCACTTTTTACAAAAGAATTATTTTATCCGTTCATCAACATCTTTATGCAGGCACTTCCGTATGCTTACAGAAATGTAGCCGCAAAAAATGGCACCCTAGTAACGCTTATTGTCAATACCGAAATTGGTGGTCAGTGGAGCATCATTAAAAAAGAAAATGAATGGGAGTTTATCGAATCCTTTGACAACAAAGCAGCTGCAACTCTAAAAATTGATCCAAATGATGCCTGGTTGCTATTTTCAAAAGGAATTAGACCTTCTGAAGCTAAAGAAAAAGTAGAAATTACAGGAGACAGACAGTTGGGCGAAGTTGCTTTAAATATTATCGCTGTCATGGCGTAATTGGAAACCGATAATTTCTGATAACTTTAAGACTATATTTTTTGAATTTAAAATCGTTAACTTTAATTTTAAGTACACGAAATTCGAAGACTATGCTTGAATTTCTAAACCACAACAAACATTAACCTTAAAAACCAACAATATGTTTACGATAGAACAAATAAAAGAAGCACATGCCAAAGTGCAAACCGGTGCTGATTTTCCAAATTATATACAAGACCTTATTATTTTAGGCGTAAAAGGATACGATACCTTTATAAATGACGGACATGTCGAATATTATGGTGTCAATAATTACGTGGTAACTTCTGATGAAAAATATGATGTAATCACAGTAGCGCCTACCGCAAACAAAGAACGCTTTATTGAGTTTCTGGTACAGCATCAGGAAGGACAAACCGACTATCTGACCTTTTGTAATCAGGCAGCACAATGTGGTATCGCCAAATGGAGAGTTGATATTATCGAAATGACCTGTACTTATCTTGATCAGGAAGAACACGAAATATTGATTGAGAAAATTCCTGATTAAAAATTCTAAAATCTAATTTTAAATGTCACAAACTATATCTCCTCTATTGCATCCAGATGAATTAGTAAAACTGCAGCATAATCCTGACGTTGTACTAATCGATGCCAGAGCGGGTGCAAATGCCGAAGAAAACTACAAAAAACAGCATCTTAAAGGCGCACGTTATGTCAATTTAAATCAGGATTTAGCAACAGTCGCAGATGATCCTGCAAACGGAGGCAGACATCCGCTTCCGTCATTTAAAAAGTTTACAGCTGTACTTTCTAATTTAGGGATTTCACCAACAAGTCATGTCATAGTTTACGATGACAAAAATGGTTCTAATGCAGCAGCCCGATTTTGGTGGATGCTTAGAGCAATTGGACACGAAAAAATTCAGGTTTTAAACGGCGGTTTGCAAGCAGCATTACAAATAGATTACCCTATATCTTCAGGAACAGAAAATTTTGAAGTAACAGCTCCTTATCCCATTTCAGAATGGAAATTAGCTCAGGCAACTATAGACGAAGTCGAAATCGCACGAAACAGCTCTAAAAGCATTGTTATTGACGTCAGAGACAAAAACAGGTTCGACGGACTTACAGAACCTCTCGATTTAATTGCAGGACATATTCCGGGCGCAATAAACATTCCGTTTAGCGAAAATCTGGATCAAAATGGATTCTATAAAACACACGAAGTTTTAGCCGAAAAATACAAACCGTTTTTCAACAATCACAAACCAGAAAACAGTATTGTGCATTGCGGATCAGGAGTAACGGCATGTCACACGCTGTTAGCGTTAGATTACGCTGGAATACCAATTCCAAAACTCTACGTAGGATCCTGGAGCGAATGGTCAAGAAACGATCGCGAACTGTTTACCATTGACACAAAATAATTTATAAGCCATACAAATGCAGCATTGGGATATCCTTTTATCAAATCAGGTAAATAAAAAAGCCTTTATTGAAACCATACTTAACAGCCAAGCAACAGGAGAATTAGCTATTTTTAACAGCAAAAAAGGCATTCTGTTCTCTGATATTGCCATCGAAAAATTTATCGAAAAAGAATACCAATACGATGTCATAGAAGCTTCACCGGATTCACACAGGCAATTGCGAACTTTCTCTTCCGGGGAACGCAAAAAAGAATTTCTGAAATACTGCATCAATCAAAATCCGGATTTTATCATTTTCGATAATCCGTTTGATCATTTAGATCAAGCTTCGAGAGTTATTCTGGCAGATTCTTTAAAAAACTTAGCCGATAATGTTGCCATTATTCAATTGCTAAATCGTTTTGCAGATGTACTTGAATTTGTACCCAATAAAGTACAGATCAAAGACAATACTTTTGAATTGCATCCGATCACAAAAACCGAAAATCATTTCAAAACCCTTACCACAGCTTCGATACCAAAAGCTATAGAACCTCCGCATACCTTTCCTGAAAGTGTTTTAATAAAAATGGAAAACGTCTCGGTAAGTTATGACGATCGCAAGATAACAGATAATATTTCGTGGACGATAAAACAAGGTGAATTCTGGCAGCTTATTGGTCCCAATGGTGCAGGAAAAAGCACACTTCTTTCTCTAATCACAGGTGATAACCCGAAAGGTTTTGGACAGAATTTGTTTTTATTTGGTAGAAAAAAAGGCAGTGGCGAAAGCGTTTGGGATATCAAAAAGCAAATCGGAATTTTCACTACTTCCATGACCGACCTTTTTCAGAAAGGGCACACCTTAGAACAAATGATCCTGTCCGGTTTCTTCGATTCGATCGGACTTTACAATGAACCAACTAATCTGCAAAAACAAATTGTAGCACAGTGGCTCGAGGTCATCGAAATGAGTACTCTTGCTAAAAAACGTTTCATTGATCTTTCTATAGGACAACAACGTGTTGCTTTGATCGTTCGTGCAGTCTTAAAACACCCGCCTTTACTAATTCTCGACGAACCCGTAGAAGGTCTTGACGATGAGAATGTCGATTTGGTAATTCAGCTTATCAATACCATCAAACAAGAAACCAATGTGACTATTTTGTACGTATCACATCGTATAGAAGCTGGGCTTGCTCCTACTTCTGTTTTTGAACTTGTGCCTAGTCCAACAGGATCGATTGGGAAAATTCATAATATTTAAGGATTGAAAAATTGAAAGGATGAAAAAATTAAAGATTGCGTAGTAATCCAACAACTATCAACCAAAAACCATCAACCAGGAACTCATCAAAACAAAATGAAAAACATCATCATAATAGCAATTTCAATCCTGTTCGCTTCATGTGCAGGTAGTATTGCAACCACAGAAAAAGAATATCATATAAATAAAACTGTTGCATTAAAATCAGAATGGAAATCCAATCCTAAAGAATGGCGATTAGAAAATGATACTTTAACAGGATCCGGAGGACCAATGCATTGGGCAGTTATAGAATCTAAAAAGAAATTACCCAAAAACTACGAGATTGATTTTAAAGTAAATATAACCCGAGAATCCCTTTTCGAAGTAATGTTAAATATCGACAAAGAAAACTACATTAGAACTTATCTCTATAATATCGACCAGAACATCGTGATTGGAAAAGGAGTTTACAAAAAAGGAAGCGATGAATACGAAAAACGTGGCGGGCCAACTTTGTTTAAAAAACCAATGAAGTTAGAAAACAACCAATGGTATGCTGTAAAAATCAGAGTGGCGAACAATCAACTGTTTTTTTCAGTCAATAACGAGACATTTTTAGAATGTTCTATCGAAAAAAGCAAGCTAAGCCAACAAGGAAAACTAGGTTTCTTAACCAATGGCGAAGCAAAAATAACTGATTTAAAGATTCAAAAATTGAAGGATTAAAAAAAGCTCCAAAAGGAGCTTTTAAATTTATTAAGACATTATCTAATTTTCTAATTAACAAAATTATCTAATTAACTTTCCTCTTCTTCCATATTGTGCGTCTTTCCGTAATTACGCCACTTCTCAATACAATCCTGAAAATCTTGCGGTAATTCCGTATCAAAACGCATCATTTCGCCTGTGTTCGGATGCACAAAACCTAAGGTTTTAGCATGCAAAGCCTGACGTGGTAATGCTTTAAAACAGTTTTCGATAAACTGTTTGTATTTCGTAAAAGTGGTTCCTTTCAAAATCAAATGACCTCCGTAACGTTCATCATTAAACAACGGATGTCCAATATGTTTCATGTGTGCACGAATCTGGTGTGTTCTACCCGTTTCTAACTTACATGAAATCAAAGTCACATAACCAAAACGCTCCAGAACTTTATAGTGCGTAATAGCAGGTTTTCCAATCTCAGGATCAGCAAAAACAGCCATTTGCATGCGGTCTTTTAAATGTCTTGCAAGGTTTCCTTCAATCGTACCCGCTTCATCAGCAACATTCCCCCAAACAAGAGCAATGTATTCACGTTCTGATGTTTTAGCTTCAAATTGTTTTGCCAGATGCGTCATTGCCGCTTCCGTTTTTGCCACAACCAAAAGTCCCGAAGTATCCTTGTCAATTCTATGCACAAGACCCGGGCGTTCACTGCTGTTCATTGGCAAATTATCAAAATGATGCGCCAATGCATTTACCAGTGTTCCCGTATAATTACCATGACCAGGATGTACCACCATTCCCGGTTCTTTGTTGATCAAAAGCAATGCTTCATCTTCATAAACAATATTCAACGGCAAATCTTCCGGAAGAATATGGTTTTCAAATGGTGGATGTGTTAGCATTACGGTAACAACATCGAAAGGTTTAACCTTATAATTTGATTTTACAGGAATATCATTTACAAAAATATTACCCTCAGTAGCTGCGTTCTGAATCTTATTTCGGGTTGCATTCTGAATCAAATTCATTAAATATTTGTCAATTCGCAAAAGCGCCTGACCTTTTGGTACTTCAAATCTAAAATGTTCGAATAACTCGTCTTCTAGATCTAAATTTTCATTATTATTGTTCATTATCTGGTGTTTCACTTGGGGTAGCCAAACTATCTGTCGGCTGACTTTCATCTACATACGAAGCTTTTCCGTCTCCTAAAACCAAATCAATTTTAGAAGCTTTAAGCACACGATCTCCCGCTTTTACATTTCTGCCTTTGTAACGCATTTCTAGAACCATATCCTTCCCTAAGTTCGGAATATAAGTAATCGTTCCTTCTTCAAGCCCTAAAGCCTTCAAAGTCGGTACCGCCTCACGGTATGTTTTATCAACTAAATCAGGAATTTTAACAGACGAAAATCCCGATGCATTAATTTTAATATATATTTTTCTTCCCACTTTTACCTTAGTTCCAGGCAACGGATCTTGCTCTACAACACTAAATTTAGGGAACTCACTACGATAATCAACACTATCTAAAAGAACATAATCCAAGTCTAAATCGTCCAATTTCTGTTCCACCTGCTCTTCTGTCAATTTCAGCAAAGTCGGAACCTCAATTTCATGTCCGTGATCAGTTGTAAAAGTCAGCCAATGCATAAACAAATAACCTAAAAGTGCAATAATAGCAATCGAAATTAATATCTGTACAAAAAACACGCGACTCGTTAAATACTTAATTAAACTCATAAAATTATTTTTAGTTGACGCAAATATAAACCTATTTCGTTTCAAAAAAAATGATAATTTTGTTTAAAACAAGAAAGCTTACAATACACGTTATTATTAAGGAGCTGTTTCCTGCTGTACGCTATATCTTTTTGTTTTTAAAGAAAAAACAAAAAGGATGCCGCTTCCATCAGGGCTAGGACTTTAGGTTTCATAAAAACAATATTTGATATTGAGTTTTCAAAACACAAAGACCAGCTAACATTGATTAACTCCAGAACTGATAACGAATAATCTGAAATAAAATTTTAAACAATAAAATAAATGAAAAACATAGCCATTATTATGGGTGGATATTCCAGCGAATACAAAATTTCTCTTATCAGCGGAAATGTCGTTCACCAATATCTTGACAAAACAAAATACAACGGATTCCGCATTCATATTTTTAAAGAAAAATGGGTTTATGTAGACCAAAACGATGCTGAATTCCCAATTGACAGAAACGATTTCTCTGTAACCGTAAATGGAGAGAAAATCAAATTTGACTGTGTTTTCAATGCTATTCACGGAACTCCGGGCGAAGACGGATTAATGCAGGCTTATTTCGAATTATTAAGTATCCCACAATCTTCTTGCGATTATTACCAATCTGCATTAACATTCAACAAGCGTGATTTATTATCCGTTCTAAAACCATACGGAATCAAAACTGCCATCTCTTATTACCTAAATAAAGGTGATGTCATCAATACAGCCGAAATCGTAAAAAAAGTAGGTTTACCATGTTTTGTAAAACCAAATAAAGCAGGTTCAAGTTTCGGAATCTCAAAAGTAAAAACCGAAGCTGAATTACCAATTGCCATCGAAGTGGCATACAAAGAAGACAACGAAATCATCATCGAAAGCTTCCTGGACGGAACAGAAGTTTCTGTTGGAGTAATCAATTACCAAGGTGAAATAAAAGTATTGCCTATTACAGAAATCGTTTCAGACAATGATTTCTTTGATTACGAAGCCAAATACGAAGGAAAATCACAAGAAATCACACCAGCAAGAATCTCTGACGAGTTAACACAAAAAGTAGGAGAAACAGCGAAACGTGCTTACGAAGTCCTAAAAATGAAAGGATTCTCAAGAAGCGAATTCATCATCGTAGACAACGAACCGTACATGCTCGAAATGAATACCATTCCGGGACTAACCACAGAAAGTCTGATTCCACAACAAGCCAAAGCTGCCGGAATATCACTGGAAGATTTATTTACCAATGCAATCGAGTTAGCGCTTGCCTAAAAAAACATAATGGTTCTAAAATACTAAGTTGCTACGGCACTAAGATTTTAGAACCTTTTTTTATCCAAAATCATCTCATAATCAATTAAAAACCTTAGTTCCTGAACCTTTCAGCAACTTAGAACCTCCAAAAAAATGAAAGAAATTTTCGAGTGGAATAGACTCTTTTTCAATAACCTTCCGGAAATTTTCATTCTCGAAGTAATTTTTCGCTCTACCGTAATGTTTATCATTTTATTGCTGACATTAAAACTTGCGGGAAAACGTGGTGTAAAACAATTATCGATTTTCGAAACTGTAATTGTAATCGCTCTGGGATCAGCAGCCGGTGATCCTATGTTTTACGAAGATGTCGGAATCGTTCCTGCAGCCATCGTATTTATCGTAATTATTGCTTTGTATCGTGCTGTTACCTGGTTAACGGGAAAAAGCAAACACTTTGAAGAATTTATCGAAGGAAAAACAGAATGCCTTATCAACGAAGGCAAATTTTCACTAAGATCCTTTAAAAAAGAAAGTCTTGCCCAAGACGAGTTTTTCTCTGAATTGCGTATCAAATCTATTGAACATTTAGGTCAGGTAAGACATGCTTTTATAGAAACCAGCGGCGAAGTAAGTATCTTTTATTATGAAGATAAAGATGTAAAATACGGATTGCCTATTTTACCAAGCTTGTTTAATGAAAAAAGTAAAATTATTTCAGACAACGGAATTTATGCCTGCACTTTTTGCGGACATATCGAAGAACAGATTCCCGGAACCGCAATTTGCGAAGTCTGCAAAAAAAACGAATGGGTTCCAGCCATAAAAACACTCCGAATCACTTAAAATATTCAACTAAAGCCTCCTTTACAACTAAACTTAGAAAACTACAAGATGAGAAAAGCTATATTCCCAGGATCCTTTGATCCTATTACGTTAGGTCACGAAGATATTATCAAAAGAGGTATTTCATTATTTGATGAAATTGTAATTGCCATTGGTGTCAATGCCGAAAAGAAGTACATGTTCTCTCTTGAAGAAAGAAAGCGTTTTATCGAAGAAACTTTCAAAGACGAACCAAAAGTATCTGTAATCACGTACGAAGGTTTAACCATAGATTTAGCAAAAAAACTAAAAGCCAACTTTATTTTAAGAGGACTTCGCAATCCTGCTGATTTCGAATTCGAAAAAGCAATTGCACACACGAACAGAAAACTATCCAAAATAGAAACCGTATTCTTACTAACAGCAGCAAGCACATCATACATTAGCTCAAGCATCGTTCGTGATGTATTGCGCAATAATGGTGAATATGAAATGCTGGTTCCAAAAGCAGTGCGTGTAAAGTAATTATATGTTATATCTAAGTGCTGCCAGAACACAAAGCTGTGTTTCTATTTTAGTTTGTCTCTTTATATCTTTAAACCAGTCATTTGCCCAAAGTAAATTGGATTTTTCAAAAGAAATTCAAAACACAAAAGACTATAACTTTACAGAAATTGAATTTGCGGATACAGCAGAAAACATAATACTTAGCAGCACTTTAATAACGCCTAAAAAGGCTTATTCTAAAATTGTAGTCATTACTCCCGGAAGCGGACAAGACACCCGCAATTCGCATTACGTTCTGGCAGAAAATTTACTGGCAAACGGAATTGCGGTCTATCGCTTTGATGACAGAGGTGTTGGCAAATCAAGAGGAACGGTTAACTTTAGCGTAGATCAAATCATAACAGATTTGTTTTACGCCATAGATAACCTTCAAAAAATAGATTCTTTATCTCAAAAACAAATCGGATTATTGGGACATAGTTTGGGAGGAATTGCCACTATCGATAATTATCAAAAAGGATTTAAACTCGATTTTCTTGTTTTAATGGCTACTCCAATCGAGAAATTTGGAAAATTCACCAAACCCCAATATCAATCCAAACCTAATGCTGAAAAAGTAAGTACGAAAACAGTATTCCAAAACATTCAAATTCCAATGCTTTTTGTTGCAGGTACAAACGATAGCTTTTTCGAAAGTAATAAAACAGTCGCTTTAATAAATAATCTGAATAACAAAAATATAGAAACCAAAATCCTCAAGGATTTGAACCATTTTCTTCGACAAGAAACAGATGATTGGAAAAAAACAAAAGAATACCAATCGCTTTACGAAATAGATTCCACAGCGCTTGAAATTATAACCAATTGGATTAAAAAAGTCTGAAACAGAAAAAGATTAAATTCATTATTTTAACAACCAAAAAAAACTAAAATGTTATTTTACTACGGAACCAAAGCAAGTAACCTAAAAAATGGTCAAATCATTAATGTAGATTGTCCAAGCTGCGCTACAAACGTATCAATGATCTACAGTATTTATCAAAGATATGCGCACCTCTATTTGATCCCATTTTTCCCTATCAAAAAATCGACTTTTATTGAATGTAATTCTTGCAAAAAAACCTTTGAAAAAGCGGAATTACCTTCTGCAATTCAGCAAAAATTAGAAAGAGAAAAAGAAAAACATGTTGTTAAAACACCTATATGGATGTTTTCAGGGATTTTTATTATTGCTATTGTTGCTGCGATAGGTGTATATAGTTCACATCAAACAGATGTTGACAGCGAAAGTTATGTCAAAAGTCCAAAAGTAGGCGACGTATACTTTTTAAATTCAACAGATAAATTTTACACGACAGTAAAAATAGATGAGATCTTAAAAGACAGCTTAAATGTTTTAGTAAATGATATGGAAATTGGAAGAAAATCAGAAATTTATAAAATTGATGTTGATTCAAATTATAATAAAAAAGAAACAATCGCCAAAAAAGATATCTTAGAACTGTTTAAAGAGAAGAAATTATTCGAAGTGAAAAGAGAATAATAATTTAGTCCTCAAATACTTGTGAAATGTAGTAGATAACTGTACTTTCGCCAAAATTTAAGATTATAAATAATGAGCATCGAAAGAGAATTAAACAAACGCAGCGGATCTAAATGTGAACTTTGTGGCGCTGAAGAAAACCTAAAAGTATATCAGGTATTACCAACTCAAAAAGGAGGACTTGACGAAAGCGTAATGGCTTGCAGTACTTGTGTCGACCAAATTGAAAACCCTGATAATGTAGATTTAAATCACTGGAGATGTTTAAATGACAGTATGTGGAATGAAAATGTTGCCGTTCAGGTTGTAGCATGGAGAATGCTAAGTCGTTTACGCGCTGCAGGATGGCCACAGGAATTACTGGATATGATGTACTTAGATGAAGATACTCTAGCTTGGGCGCAAGCAACAGGAGAAGGCGAAGACGATGAAAATAAAATCATTCACCGCGACAGTAATGGTGTAATTTTAGAACATGGCGATTCTGTAGTTTTAATCAAAGATCTTAAAGTAAAAGGATCAAGCATGGTAGCCAAACAAGGAACTGCCGTACGTAACATTCGTTTAGATCATGAAAATGCCGAATACATTGAAGGAAAAGTAGACGGTCAGCAAATTGTTATCATTACACAATACGTGAAGAAAATATAGGTTTTTTAAAGGTGCAAAGGTTCTGAGGTGCTAAGGTTCAAAGGTTTTTTTATTGCTGGCGCAATTTTAAACTTGAAACCTCAAACAAAAAGACTTAAAAAACTTGAAACAAAAAAACGGGTCATTCAATGAATGACCCGTTTTTTTATTGGTATGAAATACTAAATTATTTTTGGAATAATTTATTGATTTGATCTTTTACGAAAGGCTCAGAAACACTATTTGTTGCAGAACCAGCTTCTTTACTAGAAACCATAAATTGAACTGTAGCTTTCTCAGGTAAAACACTTCCTGTGTAGTGTAACCAAATATAGTTGTTTGGTAATTCTAATTTAATATCATACAAAGGGCTTGCACTGAAACCTCCCATGATGATGTTGTATAGACTTGTGTAATCGTTATTTAAATTTCTAAATGAAAATTTTCTTTGGCTTGAAGACTCTTCATCATTTTGGATGCTAGTGTAGTAAACAGTATATTCATCTCCAATTTTTTGAATATAGTTGTTATTTACTTTTCCTAATCTTTCAACTGGTACAGTTTCAAGAACTTTAATTTGAGCAACAGAAACAAAACTAAAGAACAAAATGGCAAGGGTAATAATCTTTTTCATAATAATTTGGGGTTATTTTTTTACTAATATAACAAACGCCGAAATTATGAAAAATTACTTCTAAATCAATCCTTTTATTAACATTAAATTGTGAATTTTGACGAAATATGTCCTAATCTAACAAAATGCGAACACAACTTTTTCAAAATCAGCAAATTAATCATTTCAAACCAAATTAAATCTGTTTAAAAATTTAACATTCTGATTTGCAATAAAAACAGTTCAGAGGTATCTCAGTTTAATTTTCATAAGATTTTACCTAAAATAAAACCTGACTCTAAAACATATATCTTCTCTAAAAGTCTAATACAAAACAGTTAAGCAAAAAATTACCTTTCTTCTTCTTTTTTAACCACTTTACGGGCAACTTCAATTTTAAATTTCTTGCCTTTCATTTTTTCATCTTTTATATGATGAAGCAGGTCTTTTACTTTTCCGAATTTAACTGCTGCAAACGAAATAAAATCTTTTACTTCTATTAATCCTAAATCGCCTTTTTCTAATTTTCCTTTTTGAGAAAAGAAACCAACGATATCAATTTTATTTAGTTTTGTTTTCTTTCCGCCACTAATATAAATAGTTTGAAATTCAGGTGGTTTTGGCAAAGTAGTCGCGTTATCGACCTTCAAAACATCCATTCCGTAATCTATATAGTCGAGTTGTTTTTCACTTTCGTGAATGATGATGTACGCTGTACCAGATGCCTGCATACGAGCTGTACGTCCGTTACGATGTGTAAATTCATCTTCTTTTAGCGGTAAATGATAATGAATAACGTGTTTCATTTCCGGAATATCCAATCCACGGGCAGCTAAGTCAGTTGTAATTAAGTAACTCATACTTCCGTTTCTAAATTGAATCAAAGCACGCTCACGCTCATCCTGATCCATTCCGCCATGATAATATGTAGCGTAAATTCCTTTTTCATTCAGTGTATCGCTAATACGCTCTGCTGCATCACGGTGGTTACAAAAAATAATAGCCGATTGTGATTTCAAAGAACAAATTAAATTAAACAAACTTCCCAATTTATCTTTTGCAGGCGAAACAACCATTTTCATTGAAAGATTGGTTTTTTCTTCTTGCTCCGGAATAAAATCTAAAATAGTTGGATTTACAACTCTGGTATATCTTGGAATCTCAATATCTGATGTAGCAGACACCAAAACACGTTTGTTTAGTTTACTTAATTTTCCAATGATATACGACATTTGCTCATGAAAGCCCAATTGCAAAGACTTATCAAACTCGTCTAATACTAAAGTCTGAATTTTATCAGTGCGAAAGGTATCTCGGTCTATATGATCTGCAATTCTACCCGGAGTTCCTATCAAAACGGCTGGCGGATTGCTTAAATTTTTTATTTCAGTATCAATTGAATGTCCACCGTAACAGATGTTTACTTTGTACTGTGTTCCCATTTTTTTCCAAACCTGCTCAATCTGCAAACCTAATTCGCGCGAAGGCACCAGAATTAAACATTGAACTGAAAGAATTTCAGGCTGCAGTAATTCTAAAACAGGCAACAAAAAAGCCAACGTTTTCCCCGATCCTGTTGGAGAAAGCAGTAAAACATTAGTATCATTTAAAATAGCGTCCTGAGCTACTTCTTGCATTTCGTTTAGGCTTTCAATTCCTAAGTTCGAAAGTATGTTGTTGGAATGGTGATTTTTATTCATTTTGCAAAAGTAGTTAAAAAAAGTTGATGGTTTGTGGTTGTTGGTTGATGGTTATTTTTGTTTCAAGTTTTTTTATTTAATCTCGCAAAGTCACGAAGCCGCAAAGTTATAATCAGAAAGACTTGTAATTTTTTTGCTTTTTTTGTTTTTAAAACATTGCGGTTACATTGTCGACAAAGCTTATTAACGTGAAACCTGAAACTTGAAACAAACAAAGTTCACCAACTTGAAACTTGAAACAAAAAAAACATGAAACAAATAAACCCAAAAAAACTATATTTGAATTTCTATTAAAACCAAAATAATGAAACTTTTTACCTTACCCCTTTTACTTTTCACAATCACCATTTTTGCTCAAAACACTAAAAAATACGATACTTTTTTCGAGAAAGGAAACGGAAATCAGTCTGCTTCGTATGCTGAGACGATTGCGTATTTCAAACTTTTAGCGCATGATTTCAAAACGATTGAGATTAAAGAAATGGGATTGACAGATTCAGGAGAACCTTTGCACATGGTGGTTTACAATCCTGATGCAATATTCGATTTTGAGGCAATTCAAAAAAATAAGGCGGTACTTTTTATTAATAACGGTATTCACGCTGGTGAACCTGACGGAATAGATGCTACAATGCAATTTTACAGAGATTTAGCGATCGGAAAGTTAAAAGCCCCAAAAAATACGGTTTTAGTCACTATTCCGGTTTATAATATTGGAGGCGCCTTAAACCTTAATTCAACTACCAGAGCCAATCAGGACGGACCGGAAATATATGGTTTTAGAGGAAACGCGAGAAACTACGATTTGAATCGCGATTTAATGAAATCAGACACGCGAAATACAAAGAGTTTTGTTGAAATTTTTCAGAAAATAAATGCCGATGTTTTCATTGATAATCACGTGAGCAATGGTTCTGATTATCAATACAAACTAACCTACATCATGACGCAGCACAATAAATTAGGTACTGTTTTGGGTGATTTCATGAATACCGAAATGATGCCTGCTTTGGTGAAAGATTTACAGCAAAAGAAAATCGAAACAACACCGTATGTTGATTCTTTTAAAGATACACCCGATAAAGGATTTGGACAATTTGTGGATAGTCCGCGTTATACAACAGGTTATACTTCCTTGTTTAATACCATTGGTTTTGTGGTGGAAACACACATGCTGAAAAAATACGCAGAACGTGTAAAAATGACCTACGAATACACCAAATCGACTTTGGATTTTACCGATGCTAATTATAAAAAAATCAAAGAGCTGCGCGTAAAAAACCTAGAGCAATACCAACCTAAAAAATCGTATACCTTAAAATGGGAATTGGACAGCACCAAAGCAACAACATTTTCGTTTTTAGGATATGAAGCGGATTACAAAAAAAGTGAAGCCACAACCGGAAATCGTTTGTATTACGACCGTACAAAACCGTATAAAAAAGACGTTCCTTACATCAAAGAATTCAAATCGGTAAAAGAAGTTGTGATTCCGAATGGGTATATCGTTCCGCGTGGGTATTGGAATGTTATCGACTTACTGAAAAACAATAACATTGCTTACACTCCACTTAAAAATGATACGATCATAGAAGTAGAAAGCTATAAAATTGCCGATTTTAAAACGGTTCCTTCTGCTTACGAAGGACATTACTTGCACAGAAATACGACAGTAACTTCTAAAATCGTTAAAATGGCTTTTGCCAAAGGCGATTACTTTGTTTCAACCCAGCAAAAAGGTGTAAAATATTTATTGGAAGCTTTTGAACCTGAAGGTGTTGATTCGTTTTTTAATTGGAATTTCTTCGATGCTATTTTACAGCAAAAAGAACATTACTCGGACTATATTTTTGAAGACACAGCAGCAAAACTCCTAAAAGATAATCCAGCCCTCAAAGCGGAATTAGAAGCAAAAAAACAAAGTGATACCGAATTTGCTAAAAACCCTTCTGCTCAATTGAACTGGATTTACAAACATTCTGTTTATTATGAGAAGTCGCATTTACAGTATCCTGTTTATAGGGTGTTGTAGGGTTTTAATGTAATTCTACTATTTTCCTAATATCATAATAATTAAAATGACATACAAGCTGTTTCTAGACGATTTACGAAATGTAAAAATGGTTTACAAAAACCTAACTGACAACGATTTTGTTATCGTTAGAAATTTCCATGATTTCAAAAAAGTAATTATTGAAAATGGTCTTCCTGAATTAATTAGTTTTGATAACGACTTAGGTTTAGATGAAAACGACAATATTGCCGAAGATGGGTATGCTTGCGCTAAATGGTTGGTTTACGAATCCGGACTTGATCTTGAAAATCTAAAATTCAATGTTCATTCTGCAAATCCTGTTGCAGCTCAACAAATTCAAAGCTTACTTGATAATTATATTAAGCATTTGAAAGCTAATTCAAATAATTAAATAATAATGATGTGAACTTTTTTCAGGACAAGACAAGGAAATACTTTCCAATATTTCTATAAAGCATTCTACTCAAAGTTCCGGAGGAACGAACGATTTTGTAGCAACGGATTTTAATCCGTTGTTTAAATAACGACCGCAGCTAAAGTTCCGTAGGAACGATCGATTTTATTTGCTTTGCCTAAATATGCTCAAAATATCGGTCGATCCTATGGATCTTTTTTTATACTCTATTTATAAAACCGGATTAAAATCCGGCTCTACAATATCTGCCGAGCCTACGGCTCTTTACAAAGAAAGCATAATAAAAATAAATTGAATACCTAACAGGTTTTGAAAACCTTGCACGAGAAGCAAATAAAGCAACAATTTGATTTTATTACTTTTTCGTTTCCTAACAGGTTTTCAAAACCTGTTAGGTATCTAAATAAAATGATCCCTAAAAGATTGACAATTGTTGATAGTGGCGAAATATCTAAAACGTTTAATGAAATACCTAACACGTTTTGGAAACCTTTTAGGATAAATAAATGAAACAACAATTTCAATTGATTACTATTTTTGTTTCCTAACAGGTTTCAAAACCTATTAGGTATCTAAATTAAAATGATCCCTAAAGAATTGACAATTATTGCTAATGGCGGTAAATAAAAAACGTTTAATGAAATACCTAACAGGTTTTGAAAACCTGTTAGGATAAATAAACGAAACAACAATTTCAATTGATTACTATTTTTGTTTCCTAACAGGTTTCCAAAACCTGTTAGGTATCTAAATTAAAATAATCACTAAAGGATTGACAATTATTGCTAATGGCGGTAAATAAAAAACATTTAATGAAATACCTAACAGGTTTTGGAAACCTGTTAGGATAAGTAAAAAAGATTAAGCTTTTTTCTAAATGGTGGCACGCTCAAATACTTATTTGTTAAGCAAATACGATTCTGAGGTGCTGTGTTTATATGTAATGATTATTGAACGGAATTGCTTTCTTCTTCGAACAATAATTTGATGTTTTCGTAGGAGTTTTTTAGGGCTTCTTTAATTTGCTCGGGATTAAGCCATTCTACTTTTTCGATGCCTTCTTCGATTTGTCCTTTTGGAGTTCCTTCGAAATCGGATTGCATTTCGAACCAATGTGTAATTTTAAGCTTATATTTTCCGTTTCGCTTAAAGACGTGATAGGTTTTTTCTAGTTTATTGGTAATTCTTAGTTTTCCAACACCGGTTTCTTCTTCGACTTCGCGCATTGCGGTGTCTTCGATCTCCTCGCCTTTCTCGATTCCACCCTTTGGTAAGTCCCATTTTCCGTTGCGGAATATAAATAATACTTCGCCTTTTTTATTGTATACAAGTCCTCCACCAGCTTTGTTTACGGGGATTTTTGCCTTAAGGGTTTTCATAACTTCCTTTTCGTCAGGATGATACAAATAAGCCTTTTGAATTTTATTTTGAAATAATTTCACTATAAGATGTTCAATATCAATACTCTCAAGAAGGAATAATTGAAAATCTGTTTCTTTTGAGATTTCATTTGTCAAAAAAAGTGGTTTGTCGTTCACAAAAACTTTATACATTTGTACTATGATTTTTAATAAAGATACTGCCGAAAAAACAGCCGAATTGCTTTTGCAAATAAATGCAATTAAATTGAATCCCGAAAATCCTTTTACATGGGCTTCTGGTTGGAAATCTCCTATTTACTGTGATAATAGGTTAATTCTTTCATTTCCATCCATCAGAAATTATGTTCGTGATGAGTTTGCGAAGAATATTGAGAAACAATTTGGAAAACCTGATGTGATTGCCGGTGTTGCCACTGGAGCCATTGGAATTGGAATTCTTGTTGCAGAAAGCCTTGGATTGCCGTTTGTATATGTGCGCCCGGAAGCGAAAAAACACGGAAGACAAAATCAGGTAGAAGGTTTTTTACAAAAAGGACAAAATGTTGTTGTTGTTGAAGATTTAATTAGTACTGGAAACAGTAGTTTACTGGCTGTAGAGGCTTTGCGTAACGAAGGAGCGAACATTAAAGGAATGGCTGCGATTTTTACGTACGGTTTTGGTGTAGCTCAGGAAAACTTTAAAAACGCAAATATCGACCTTTTCACGCTAAGTAATTATGAAAACTTATTGGATTTAGCGGTTCAAAAACAATATATCACCGAAGATCAACAATCTACTTTGCAGGAATGGAGCGAAAGTCCTTCGACTTGGTTACAGGAGAAGTAGAATTTTAGATTGCAGATTTTAGATTTTAGATTCTTTCTTATTTTGTGTGAATAAATATTGATTTTAGATTCTGGTAAGCTTTTTGCTTGATTTATTTTAGTTGCAATCGTTGATTAAAAAATTGGTTTAAATAAAACAAAAAACAAAATATGAACTTAGAAAGTCCAAAAGTTACTGTTCAGAAATCAGCTCAAGATTTATTTGATTTATTGACTGATGTAAAGAATTTTGAAAAATTAATGCCGGATAATATCGCTAAATTCGAAGTAATTGGCGAAGATGCTTTTATTTTTGGATTGAAAGGTATGCCGGAAATCAAATTGAAGATGAAAGAAAAAACGGCTCCAAACAAAATCGTTTTGGGTGCTGCAAGCGATAAACTTCCTTTTACTTTGGTATCGAACATCGAAACTGTTTCTGATGCTTCAAGCGCGGTACAATTGCAATTTGACGGGGAATTTAACCCAATGATGGCAATGATGATAAAAGGACCAATTAGCAAATTCATTGAAACGCTGGCTACGAATATGACGAAGCTTTAGTTTTGAATTGTAAATTGTGAATTATAAATTATTGAAAGCCTGATCTTAATTGATCGGGCTTTTTTTTACTAAGAACCTTAGCATCTCAGTACCTCAGAACCTCACATCTAATAAAGCATCTGAATTTCTTTTATTTCAAATTCGGCTACGGTATCGTCTTCTAATAAAATCTGTATTTTCCCTGTTGGTGAAACGCCTTGAATAATTCCCATAAAGTTTTGATTTCTTAGGTTTTTAAAAGGCATTGGAACTCCTTTACGGAATAATGAATTTAGATATTCATTCCAATAATGCGTTGCATTAGTTTCCCACAACGTTATTTCTTCTTTGATGTTTTCGACAATTAAAGCAGGTAAAACTTCTTTGTCAAAGCTTTCCCCGGTAATGACTGCCAAGGACGAGGCATGCGGCAATTCAGTAAGGTTGGTTTGGTTGACATTGATCCCAATCCCGACAACTGACACAATTCTGCCATCACTTTTGAGCGTATTTTCGATTAATATGCCACCAATCTTCTTATTGTATGACATAATGTCGTTTGGCCATTTTATACTTAAATCAGGTATGTTAAACAATTTTAATGCTTTGATAACAGCCAGTGAAACAATTACGCTTAGATTAAAAACATCTTTGTTGTTATACAAAAAATCCTTCACCAAGGCACTCATAATTAAGTTTTTACCTGTTTCAGATTCCCATTTCGAACCCATCTGCCCCTTGCCTTTTGTCTGATTTTCAGCTGTTACGACTGTAAAATTATCAAGCTCATCTTTGCTGGCTAATCCTTTTAGAAAATCGTTTGTAGAATCTATGGCATCGAGTTTGATTAGTTTCATTAAAATAATTTATTTATACTTAATTTAATATTTTGTTAAGGTTCAAAATTAATCACAAAATTTGGTAACTTTACAAAATCATATAAAATAATTCATGGCGAAAAAGACTGTTAATAATGATGTTCTGTTGGCGAACATAATAAAAGGAATTGAAGAAGTAAAAGGAAATGATATCGATATTCTTGACTTAAGGGAAATAGACACTGCTGTTTGCGATTACTTCGTTATCTGCAACGGTAGCTCTAATACTCAGGTTAACGCCATTGTAAATTCTATTCAAAAAACTGTATCCAAAGATTTAAAAGATAAACCCTGGCACGTAGAGGGAACTGACAACGCAGAATGGGTTCTTATGGACTACGTTCATATCGTTGTGCATGTTTTCCAAAAACACATTCGTGAGTACTACAACATTGAAAGCCTTTGGGGGGACGCCAAAATAACTACAATCGAAAACAAATACTAAAGAAAACTTTTCTAAATGGCTAAAGATAATAATCCAAATCCGAATAAATTTAAAATAAGTCCATGGTTGATCTATACCGCAATACTTTTAGTTTTTTTATTTATAAGTTTTGCTACCGGTGGATCTAACATGAGCGAACCTGCTCAGTTAAAATCGTCCGATATTGACAACATGTTAGCTAAAGGACAAATAAAAAATGTTATCATTTTTAATAATAAAGATGCTGAAATTTATCTTACTGATGCTGCATTAAAAGATCCTGCTAATAAAAAAGTAGCAAAAGATCTTTTTGACAGACCTAACAAAGGACCTCACTATACTACTAAGTTTGGTGATTTGAAATCTTTTCAGGAAAAACTGGATAAAGCTAAAGCTGAAAAAAAATTACTTGATTACGATTTTAAAGAAGCAAGCAATTGGAGTGATATTCTAATTAGCTTACTTCCTATCATCATTATCATTGGTGTATGGATTTTTATTATGCGAAAAATGTCAGGCGGCGCTGGTGGCGGTGGCGGACAAATTTTTAACATTGGAAAATCTAAAGCTAAATTGTTTGATGAAAAAACAGACATCAAAACAACTTTTAAAGATGTAGCTGGTTTAGAAGGTGCTAAAGAAGAAATACAAGAAATTGTTGAATTCCTTAAAAACCCTGAAAAATACACTAACCTTGGAGGTAAAATTCCAAAAGGAGCTTTATTAGTAGGTCCTCCGGGAACTGGTAAAACGTTGCTTGCAAAAGCAGTTGCAGGAGAAGCTCAGGTTCCTTTCTTTTCGTTATCAGGTTCTGATTTCGTAGAGATGTTTGTAGGTGTTGGTGCTTCACGTGTACGTGATTTGTTTAAACAAGCTAAAGAAAAATCTCCTGCGATCATCTTCATCGACGAAATCGATGCTGTTGGTAGAGCGAGAGGAAAAAGCAATATGTCAGGCGGAAACGACGAAAGAGAAAATACATTGAACCAATTACTAACAGAAATGGATGGTTTTGGTACAAACTCTAACGTAATTGTTCTGGCTGCAACAAACAGAGCTGATGTTCTTGATAAAGCTTTAATGCGTGCCGGACGTTTTGACAGACAAATTTTTGTTGACTTACCGGACATTCGCGAAAGAGCTGAAATTTTTAAAGTACACTTAGCTCCTATTAAAAAAGTTGATGGTCTTGACCTTGATTTCTTAGCAAAACAAACGCCAGGTTTCTCTGGTGCTGATATTGCCAATGTTTGTAACGAAGCTGCTTTGATTGCTGCACGTAACAATAAAACGGCTGTAGACAGACAAGATTTCCTTGATGCTGTTGACAGAATTATTGGTGGTCTTGAAAAGAAAAACAAAATCATTACACCAGAAGAGAAAAGAGCAATTGCAATTCACGAAGCTGGTCACGCTACTGTAAGCTGGATGTTAGAGCACGCTGCACCACTTATTAAAGTAACTATTGTACCTCGTGGACAAAGTTTAGGTGCTGCCTGGTATCTGCCGGAAGAAAGACAAATTGTTCGTACTGATCAAATGCTAGACGAAATGTGTGCTACTATGGGAGGAAGAGCTGCTGAAAAGGTAACTTTTGACAGAATTTCGACTGGTGCATTAAGCGATTTAGAAAAAGTAACACGTCAGGCTCGTGCAATGGTAACGATTTACGGTTTGAATGATAAAATTGGAAATGTTACGTATTACGATTCAACTGGACAAAGCGAATATAATTTCTCTAAACCATATTCTGATGAAACTGCTAAAGTTATTGATGCTGAAATTTCAGAATTAATTGAAGGTCAATACCAAAGAGCAATTCACATTTTAGAGGAAAACAAAGACAAGTTAAATCAGTTAGCTGATATTTTAATTGAGAAAGAAGTAATTTTCAAAGACGACTTAGAAAATATTTTCGGAAAACGAACTTTTGACAAAAATCTAGGGGAAGTAGTTTCGTAAATATTCAATAAATCTGCAATATTTTTTAAAATCTTAATTCAAAATAGCCTTTTGAATTAAGATTTTTTTATCTTTGAACGTTTTCAATTAACATGTAAAGTATTTCATATAAAATGAATTTTTTTAAAAAAATATTTGGTTCTAGCGATACCTCTTCAGAAGAAGAACATGAAAGTGAATACGGAGGTGGTAACACCAATCCGCATAGTCATCTCTCCGTAGATGAGCAATTCATTTTTAACTTTAGAAAGAATGGTGGTAAATTTTTGTATTGTGAAAACAAACAAGAAGTTGCGGAACAGTTTGAAAATATATTAGAAGAAAATGATTGGTTCGAAAATGAAGTTTTATGTTACGAACCGGGCTTATTTAGTTTGTTAGAAGAAAACAAACTAATCTATATTTCACCAAGAAATCCTAAATTTTTACTTGCTACCTGCGAAAACCTAATTGCAGATGAAGGTTCTATATTGTTTTCATCAAAACAAATTAGACAAGACAAACCTAACGAATTACCTCCAAATATTGTTATCATAGCTACTACAAGCCAAATCCTTACTATGAAAAGTGACGGTTTAAGTGCTATTAAACGCAAATACGAAAGAGACTACCCAACCAATATTACCACAATAAAATATTTCGAAAAAGCACTGGAAGAAGATTTTACACAATACGGAAGTGTTGCCAAAAACCTTTATCTTTTGCTCCTAGAAGATCTTTAAGATGAATGAAACACTTAAAAGGGCCATTTCTGGCGCTGTTTATATCGCTTTATTACTAACATCTATTTTGTTTTCTACCGAAAGCTTTATTATTCTTTTTGGCGCTTTTCTAATTATCGCTACTTATGAATTTTCTAACTTGGTAGGTCTTAATAAGGTCTTTTCGATTCTTTTTGTTTCTCTGTTCTATGGTACCGTAACGCTAATTAGTTTTTACAAAACAGAGACCGAAAATTATATCAATAAATTTGTAAAAAATAATATTGAATTTACTGTCGACACAGACAGGTTATTCTCTGTACTTCTTTTAATTACCTTAATTGTATCTATAAAATGTATTGTCTTTCTATTTGACGATACGCAAACGATCAGTAAAATATCAAAATATATTTATCTGATCGGATATATTCTTTTGCCTTTCATTTTTATTGTTAAAATATCTTTTGGAATTAATAACTATAATCCAAAAATCATCATTGGCTTATTTGTTTTAATCTGGACAAATGATACTTTTGCTTATCTGGTAGGGAAATCTATCGGAAAACATAAGTTATTTGAACGCATCTCTCCTAAAAAAACAATTGAAGGTTTTGTAGGCGGAGTGGTATTTGCAGCTTTTGCAGGATTTCTGATTTCAAAATTCTACATTAGACCTAATCCGGATTTCAGCAGTAAATCTATTTTAATCTGGACTATTATCGCTTTAATCGTCAGCATTTTTGGAACAATTGGAGATTTAATTGAATCCAAATTCAAAAGAGTTGCAGGCGTAAAAGATAGTGGAAAAATAATGCCCGGACACGGAGGTGTTCTAGATCGATTAGATAGTGTTATATTTGTAGCACCAGTTATATATTTATTTTATCAAATTTTATATTATGTTTCATAAAGAAGGAGGTCCATCGATTTTATTAGGTACTGTTTTTGCTGTTGCCGTATTATTACTTGCTGACAAATTTATTGATATCAGCTGGCTAAGAATGCTGGTTCAGATTGCAGGTCTGGTTATTCTGATTATTATTTTGCAATTTTTTAGAAATCCTAAAAGAATTGCTATCAAAAACAGTGACCATATTTTGGCTCCTGTTGATGGAAAAGTAGTAGTTATTGAAGAAGTTTATGAAGGTGAATTTTTTAAAGACAAACGTCTTCAGGTTTCGATTTTTATGTCGCCTATCAATGTGCACGTAACGCGTTACGCAATGGACGGTATCATAAAATTCAGTAAATACCATCCTGGAAAGTTTTTGGTTGCGTGGCATCCAAAAGCAAGTGAGGAAAACGAAAGAACTACAGTTGTTATCGAAAACGAAACATTCGGACAAATTTTATACAGACAAATTGCAGGTGCTCTTGCCCGTAGAATTGTAAACTACGCAGAAGAAGGAATGCAGGTTGTTCAGGGAACTGACGCTGGTTTTATTAAATTTGGTTCAAGAGTAGATTTATTTTTACCTTTAGGTACACCAATTAATGTGGTACTAAACCAAAAAGCGATTGGCGGTAAAACTATTATTGCTACAAAAGCTTAAATGACTCAAAAAGATTTAGATACTCGTTTTTTAGAGGCTGTTGATATCGCTTTGAAAATGACACAAGCCTCGCTGCCACAAGATGTGCAGCTAAGGCTTTATGCGTACTATAAGCAAGCGACCTTTGGCACTGCGGTGTATAATCAATCTGAAAATTTTGATTTACGCGATGCATTCAAAACAAATGCCTGGATGCAAATTAGTCATATTTCAATTGATGAAGCCAAAGAAAGATACATTGAAATCATCAATTCATTAACTCAATAAAATAAGGTACGCTATGAAGAAAAACATTATACATTTTAGCATTCTGACTTTGTTCTTAGCACTATTTTCTTGTAACGACAATAAGTTAAGAGAAGTAGTAGAAGTTCCTTTGCCTACCAAAGAAGAAAAAATAACGATTGGATCTCCGGAAGACGTTAAAGCAGAACCTGGGTCTTTTGCACTTACAAAACTTTCGTTTCCGTATGATGGTCTTGCTCCGGCGATACGCTCGTTGACTTTAGAAACACACTATTCTAAACATTATTTAACGTATACCAATAACTTAAATAAAGAAATAGCCTCTACAGAATATGAAAATATGGCTATTGAGGATATTCTAAAGAAAATGGATCTTAATAATGCGAAATTACGCCAGAATGCAGGTGGTTATTACAATCACACTTTGTATTTTAATGTTTTGACGCCCAAGGAACAAACTCCTAAAGACACTTTATCTGGGTCTATTAATAAAGAATTTGGATCTTTTACCAATCTTACTACTCAATTTAAGGGTCAGGCTACCAAACAATTTGGATCAGGCTGGGTTTGGTTAGTGGTAGATAAACTTGGAAAACTTCAAATTACAACAACAGATAACCAGGACAATCCACTAATGAGAAATGCACTGATTCCGGGAACTCCAATTTTAGGAATTGATTTATGGGAGCATGCTTACTACCTTGACTACCAAAACAGAAAAGGAAGTTATATCGATGCTTTTTATGAGCACATTAACTGGGAAAAGGTCAACGAAAATTATGTCGAAGCCCTAAAAAAGGTTCGCAAAATATAAAAAACAAAAAAGCTGATACTTAGTGGTATCAGCTTTTTTGTGCATTACGTTTTCATTTATTGCTTCAATTCGAAAATAAAAGATTCTGAAGGCGCTATTTTAATTTTTGCTATTCCTTCTCCATTGGCTACTTTTAATTGTACTGAACCGTTTTTATACAACTGATCGACAATTTCATACGATCCATCTTTTAAATTCCATTTTGAGATAATATCAGAAGGGATTTTTAAATCAAACTCATTCGTTTTTTCAGAAGAAAAATTAGCCACTACAATCAGTTTTTGTTCGGCATACCAGCGCACATACGAATAAAGCAATTCGTCATATCCTTTGGTATCCTGAAGGTTTACAGTATGTATTTCCTGAAAATCACCCATCAAGGCAGAACTTTTGATTGAGAAGTTTAATAATCGTTTGTAGAAATCACGCAGGTTTTTTTCTGATTCAGAAAGCTGACCTCCGTCAAATTTACCTCCGTTCATCCAGCGCTGGTGATTGGGAACTCCAATATAATCAAAAATGGAGGTTCTGGAGTGCGTACCGAAACCGGCATTTTCATTTGCAGCCTCTCCTACTTCCTGTCCAAAATAAACCATTGTTGGCGATGTGCTTATGGTGGTAGAAACGACCATCAAAGGTTTTCCTCTTTCCGGGCTTCCCGCAAATTCAGGACTTGCCAAACGCTGTTCATCATGATTGTCTAAAAAATGAAGCATGTGGTGCTCGATATCTGCCATTCCTTTTTGAATATCACTCAAACCCGCTGTTGATGATTTACCGCGAATGATATCTTTTAATTTATCATAAGTTTCTACTTTATCATACAGGTAATCCATTTTTCCTAAACGAATGTAATTTCGATATTCATTTGGATTGTAAACTTCTGCCAATAAAAAAGCGTTCGAATTTTTTACTTTGATCGCTGAATTCATATAACTCCAAAATTCATACGGCACCATTTCTGCCATATCAAATCGAAAACCATCTACTCCTTTTGCTGTCCAGTACAAGGCAATGGATTTAAATTTCTTCCAGGAATCAGGCACTTCTTTATCTTGCCAAAAAGCAAAATGTTCCCGATACGATTTCTGATCGAAACCAGCAGGCAGTTCCGGAAAATCTTTGGAACCATCTGGACGTATGCCGTAGTTTACTTTTACTGTTTCATACCAATCATCCTGATTAGGCTTCGCTTTACGAGAACCGTTTCCTGTCCATTTTGCAGGATTTTCATCAAAATGTCCATCAACAAGAGGATTTTTTTCTCCGTTTAACGGAATAGTACCATCCGGAATTTCGAAATGTGTATTGGGTATGTAATAAAAGTTATTGTTTTTGGCATACTCCACATTTACATCATCATTTGCTCCAAAATCCTGAACACCTTCGGGATTGTTTTTACCTTCGTATTTTCTGGCAATATGATTCGGTACAATATCGATGATTAATTTCAACCCTGCCTGATGCGTGCGTGCAATTAATTCTTCAAACTCCTGCAATCTGTTAGCCGGATTTACGGCTAAATCAGGATTCACATTGTAATAATCTTTTACTGCATACGGAGAGCCGGCTCTTCCCTTTACGACTTCGGGATCATCATTTGATATGCCGTAAGCCGAATAATCACGAATTAAAGCATGGTGCGGAACTCCGGTATACCAAATATGTGTAACGCCTAAGTTTTTTATTTCTTCAAGTGCTTTAGGTGTAAAATCATTAAACTTTCCAACTCCGTTTTCTTCAATTGTTCCCCAAGGTTTATTGGTTGTATTTTTATTTCCAAATAAACGTGTAAAAACCTGGTACACTACAATTTTTTTATTTGCGGGCACTTCTTCTTTTGCTTTACTCATTTTTAAATCATTGGTTTTACATGCCGAAAACAGCATGGTTACAGCCAATCCTGCAACAAAAATTCTCTTATTTATCATAATCATTTTATAAACTGATTCTCTTTAAAATCCGGAATTAAAATTAAAAAGGGAAACTAATTTTTAAATTTAAGCTAATTTTTAAAACTCCACAGAGTCGAAAATCATTTTGTCTTCGTTTCAATTTAAAAAAATAACACTACAACGAAAGAGTGAATTGTTTTGTTGATAACTTAAGCTTCTAAAATCAATATGTATTTTACATTAATTTGAATTATAAATAAATCCTAATATCATTAAAGGTGTTAGTTAATGTTTCTGTATTGTTTTGGAAGTTTCACATAAATGGTATATTGAGTAGTAAATACCATTAATCCATTGATTACTCAATTTTAACTAAAGCGTAGAAGTTTTAGGAACGATGTTTTTTTTATAAAATACCACGAAATACAGTTTCATATACACATGTCGTTTCTCGTTTTATTTAGAAAATTGGATTAAAATCGTGTAAACAATATCTGTAATCTGTTAGCTATTAATTTGTATTTAATAAATTTACTAACTTGGATTAATTATGGTTTGCAAATTATATTCTTCTATAACTGTTGCTTTTAAAGGATTTGTACTCCATTCAGTCCATAGGTTAGTGTAAGGATCATAACCACACTTTAAAGGTTTGGAATATATATTTGCTGGATTTTCAATGTAAGCTCGGCAATCGGTACAGATATGGCGAAATTCACAATCTCTACATACATCTATTTCATTTTTATTTATTTTCCAAAATGACCTAAACTCAGGAATTATTAAAACCTCACTTAATGTTGTATTTCTAATATTGCCATAAATATTCTTCATTGATGGACAATTTTTAATATTTCCATCTTTATCAATTGATATTTTCTTATTTAGACAAGTATTATGATTTTGCGATTCCAAGTAAAAATTATTACTATACACAAAATTATTTTTTCTAATTATGCCACAAGACAATGGAATTGATAATTTATTCGAAGTGAAAGTAAACATCACGTTATCTAATTGTGAATTACTATCATAGGAACAAGAATGAAATTGAATATTTAAAAATTTATTAATTCCTAAATTATTATTTTTTAAAAAATCATATAAATCATTATTAAATTTAATAATAAAAGAAATTTCATTAACAAAGGAATTATTTAAAATAAGGCATTTTTTTAATATATCTTCAAAATAACTAATCGTAACATCATGACAAAAACGAATCTCTAAATACATTATTCTACAA
>NZ_MUGW01000035.1 GCF_002217285.1 Flavobacterium hercynium
ACAATAAACTAGTTTATTGTTTTACAAATGTGCAGTATTATGAATCTCTAGTGTTTATGAGTTTTAATGACAAAGAATATCTTTATTTGTATCCTCATTATTATGGTCGTGTTGGCCCATATATATGGTACGGATTAGGAACCTTGATTGAAATTAAAAAGACTCCAATCATAAAAGAAAAGATAGATCATTTCGATGAAGAAGAACTTGATCAGGCAATTAAATTCAAGAAGTATAAATTAAAAACAACAACAAAAATAGCGTGTAAAAGCTAATTTTTATTCATAAAGCAAGGCTCAACTTATTGGTTGAGCCTTTTCTTTTTTTGAACATCCCGATTTCCTAACAGGTTTCCAAAACCTGTTAGGTATAAAATTAATACAGCTTTCATTCAAAAATTAAATCTTCTAAATTACGATTAAGCAATTCTAATTTTTAAACCACTCCGAAAAAAAAAAGTCTCCATTAGTGGAAAAAATAAAATCTTCAGGTTTTGTTCTAGCTATCTGTAGCGCATGTGGCTGTTAAATAAATGTTTATTTCTTGTTAAAGAATGCTAAAAGCTAAAATAAATACTATTTATTTAAAAAATATTAGCCAATGTTGATGATTATAAGACCAAAGAAATATGCGTATATTGATAGTAGAAGATGACAGCCGAATCGCTAAATTGATTTCCCGAGGATTAGAAGAAAATGATTTTGAAACAACAATTGCCTATGATGGAATGCAGGCCATAACGTTGTTAAGGCAAATTAGTTTTGATTTGCTAATTACCGATATTATCTTACCTCAAATGGATGGTGTCGATTTGTGTAAACAAATTAGAAACGTTAATCAGGATATTCCGGTTTTAATGCTCAGTGCTTTAGGAGAAATTGACAATAAAATGAGGGGTTTCGATGCCGGAGCAGATGATTATATTGTGAAACCTTTTGAGCTCAGAGAGTTGGTGGCGCGTATAAGAGTGCTGCTTAAAAGAAACAGTAATGCCGGCAAGTCGATGGGGAGTACATTGGTTTATGATGATCTGACCTTGTGCTTAGATTCTAAAATTGTAAAAAGAAACGAGCAGAATATCAATTTAACCCCAAAAGAATTTAAACTGCTTGAATACATGTTGCGCAATGCAGAGCGAGTACTTTCTCGAAATGAAATTGCCGAAAACGTCTGGAAGATTGCTCATGATACCGGAACGAACTTTATTGATGTGTATATAAATTATTTAAGAAAAAAAATCGATAAAGAATTCGATCGAAAATTAATTCATACCCGTGCGGGATTAGGTTTTATCTTAAGTAAAGACTAATGAAAATAAGAACACGTCTAACGCTTATTTACTTGTTTAATACGATCCTTATTTTACTCACTTTTTCATTTTTTGTGTATCATTCAGAAAAGACAAACAGAGAAAAAGAATTCTTTATACTCTTAGAAAAAGAGGCTTATTCCAGAGCCAGGATTTTTTTTAACAAGCAGATAATCCCTGAAATACAGCAACAATTTTATCACAACAACAGGAAATTTATCCCCGATGCAAAAGTTGCTATATACAAAACAGATCTTCAGCTTATTTATCATGATACAGTAAAGTCCGATGTTTTAAAAGAGCATAAGCTGATGCTTAAAAACTTTTATGAAGGAGTAGAAAATTATTCAGTCGAAGATGGAAGACAATTAGTAGGAGTTCGCTATAATGTTGGTGATAAAAATTATATTGTTACTGCAATCGCGTACGATGAATACGGTTTGAATAAATTGAGATACTTAAAAGAGAATATCATTAAATACTTTCTGATTTCGATTGTATTCATTTTAGTGGTTGGTCATTATTTTTCAGATAGTGCGTTTGCATTAATTAGAGAAATCATAAAAGATGTCAAGAATATTTCGGCATCGAATCTGCACTCGAGATTGAAAGTAAAAAAAAGCAAAGACGAATTGTTTGAGTTGACCCAAACATTTAACAAAATGTTAGATCGCTTAGAAGATTCTTTTATGGCACAAAAACACTTTGTTGCCAATACTTCCCATGAACTCAGAACGCCGCTTACCAGATTATCCGGTGAATTAGAGATTGCATTGCAAAAGAAACGAAAGAAGAAAGAGTACGTAACAGTTTTGCAAGTCCTTTTTAATGATACTCAAAAATTAATCAGACTTACGAATAGTTTGCTCAGTTTAGCCAAAGTTAGTGGTGATAATTCTGAGCTTTCTTTTGGTGCTGTCAGGATTGATGAAGTTCTGTTAGATGTGCAATATCAGGTTCAGCAAAAAAATGAAGCGTATCAGGTTTGTATTAGTTTTGAAAAGGAAATGGAGAACGAATGCGAAGTAATGGTTTATGGTAATGAAGAATTACTGCAAATCGCTTTTTTAAACATAGTAGAGAATAGTTGCAAATTCTCTCCAGATAGAAAAGCAGAGGTTACGATATCAAAAACGTTGCAGGGAATCGAATTGTGTTTTTCTGATAAGGGAATAGGAATAGCACAGGAAGATTTAAAAGCTGTTTTTACTCCTTTCTACAGAGGAAATAACAGGTATTTTGCCGAAGGGAGCGGAATAGGTCTTGCGCTTACGCAAAAAATAATAAAGTTGCATAAAGGTGCTATAAAAGTAGATTCACAACTACAAATAGGAACGATATTTACCATAACCATGCCTTGGACTTACAAGGTATAATAAGGTTTTATTTCTTTTTCTAATTTTTTTCTAATTTTTTTTTATAGGATTTCTAATACAGTTGCTTTGGGTAATTAGGCATCTTTGTTTGAACAAGTTAAAACAAAACTTTGTAAGAGGTTAATATTTTTATTTGTTTAAAGGGATAAGCCGAAACCCTCAAAAGTAGGTATAACTAAAAAAACCAAAAAAATATGAAAAGAAAAATTACCAGTTATTATTTATTAGTGGTTATTGCGTCGTCATTATTAGTGTCGTGTAGTAATGATGAGGAAGTTACGCCAGTAAATAGCGAAATTCCTAAAGAAAAAAAGTTTGAAAATGTTGTTCTTGAAAAAACTACATTAAGAGAGTTGGGTTTTAATTCTATTGAAGAATTTCTGGCGAGTGAAATGGTTAAAGAAAAATTAAGTGTGACACCTACTGCTTCGCAAAAAAAATCAACAACTGGAAAATCAGCTGGTTTTTATGTTCCCGGAGAACCTACCTTTGGAGCAGATGCTGGATCAAATTCTGGATCAAATTCTGGATCAGGTGAAAATTTTAAGCAAAGAGAATTAATGACCTCTGCTCAAGTAGAGCAATTGCATCTAGGTCATTCGAAAATAAAAGAGCTCTATAAATTAAATGGAAATACACCAGATGGAGTTACGATTAATAAATTTACAACCAGGGGTGCGTTTTCAGAATATAATCTTTCTGACGAATATGGCTGGTATACTTATGTACAAGCTGGAAGTCCTAAAGTAACTGAATTAGACAGGTTAAAAGAGGATGATTATCATGTATATAAATTTCAAGTTTATAATTATAGTAGCGTAGACGATAGTGCTTGGCGTACTTTTGGTTACAGTAAAGGAACTACTATTTCTACTAGTATAAGTTTTTCAACAGGTTTAAATGTTAAAGGAACGTTAGGAGTTGAAGGTGTTGCTTCTGCGAGTGTTGAGCGCACTTTTCAACTTACTCTTGGTGCTGAATATTCTCAATCAACTATTGTGAATCACGAGGAAAGATATGTTGCTACATTACCTGCTCATTCTAAAAGGACGATATATGTTATTCAAAGAAAGATAAAAAGTCAGTTTGAATATAAGGTTCCAGTGGTAATTGATGGCTTAGTGGGGGTTAATTTTGCAAAAAAAGTAAATGGTCATTATTTTTGGAGTCTTCCTGCTTCGTGGTTAATGCAAGGTAAGGATATGGCTGAGTTAGGAGACATATTTGTTAATGAATATTTTGATATAACAATTTATGGAGGGCCAGACGAGAAAATAACTGATCCTTTGCCTTTTGACAAATAATTTATAGCGTAAAATGAGCAATTGATTTTTTAATATTATTGCTAGTCGAAAAAAGACCGAGTTGGATTATGTTAATCTAACTCGGTTTTTGGTTGTAATAATTTGTAAGTTAATAATTATAATTTAACGCAAAATACAAACGTTATATAATTTAAAATAAGTACTTTAGATTTTAATTTAAAAATTTGTGCTGTTTAGTGAAAACTACAAAATGAAATTGTACGTAAATTAAGAAGACAAGAGGGTATAAAATAGTAATAAGTAAGACTTATTACCACTGTAAAAAAAATAGCAGTTTATTACAAAGGTTTTTTTATTTAAAAAATTGTAATTGTGTGAAAATCTTATACATTTGCCAAATAATTAAGTGTAAAGACTTGTTTTTGTGCGAATTATAGTAGTGATCAATAAATTTAACAACCTACCTTGTTGTATTTCAACATGTTAAAATTATGAAAAGAATAAAATCCGTTTTTTTAGTATTTTTTGTATCCTTGATTTTTGTATCAAGTTTCGCTGCCGCTCCAACTCCGCCGGAGCCAATGACGTCTCAAGCTGTATCAGCTGCAGCATGTGATGATTGTCCGCCGCCGCCGCCGCCGAAAGATACACCTATTAATGCAAACATAATTTTATTGCTGGTTGGAGGATTAACTCTCGGAATGTCTGTTATATATAAAAATAAAACAAAAAAAGCTTTAATTTAATTAAAGCTTTTTTTGTGTCTGGTTTATTTCTTCTTTATTTGTTAATGGAGTAAAGACGTGAAATGTATTTACCCACAACATCAAATTCCAGATTTACTTTTGTTCCCGTTTTGAAGTTTTTGAAATTGGTATTTTCAAAAGTATAAGGAATAATAGAAACGCTAAACTGATCTGTTTTAGAGTTTACTACAGTAAGACTTACTCCGTTTACCGTTATCGATCCTTTTTCAATAGTAATATTGTTTAAGCTTTTGTCATACTCAAAAGTATAATTCCAGCTGCCATGAGCTTCCTCAATAGCGATACAGGTAGCCGTTTGGTCTACGTGACCTTGTACAATATGTCCGTCAAGGCGATCACCAAGCTTCATTCCTCTTTCCAGATTTACAATATCGCCCTCTTTCCAGTCACCAATATTGGTTTTTAAAATTGTTTCCTCAATAGCCGTTACGGTATAGAAAGAATCTTTTATAGCGACAACTGTTAAGCATATTCCGTTATGCGAAACACTTTGGTCGATTTTTAATTCGTTTGTAAAAGCAGACGCTACTGTAACATGCAGATTGTTTTGATCTTTTCGTATTTCATGAACCCTTCCCAGGGTTTCTATAATTCCTGTAAACATTGTTGTTTTATTTTACTAAATTTGCACATCAAAATTACTAATAAATAATTTGAGCTCATGAGTAAAAAGGCAGAAAATATAATTGTTGGAATTTCTATAGGAGATTTAAACGGTATTGGAAGCGAAGTTATAGTAAAAACATTCGAAGATCCTCGCATGTTAGAACTGTGTACGCCGGTTATTTTCGCAAATGCCAAAATACTTTCCTTTGTTAGAAAGAGCTTTCCTTCGACAGTTCAATTTCATGGAATTGATAAATTAGATCAAATTGTACCGGGAAAAGTCAATGTGTTTAATCTTTGGAGAGAAGGCGTTGATATTAATTTAGGGAAAAATGACGAAAAAATAGGAGCTTATGCTATTAAATCTTTCGTAGCAGCGACCAAAGCTTTAAAAGAAGATTTGATAGATGTTTTGGTAACGGCACCTATTAATAAATACAATATTCAGTCAGACGATTTTAAATTTCCGGGACATACTGATTACCTTGATCAGGAATTAGAAGGAAATGCTTTGATGATGATGGTTCAGGACAACTTAAGAGTTGGTTTGCTAACAGATCATGTGCCCTTAAATGAAGTAGCTTCTCATTTAACAGAAGAGCTTATTGTTCGAAAAATAGAAACGATACGAAAATCCTTAATAGAAGATTTTAGTATTGTGAAGCCAAAAATTGCAGTTTTAGGACTAAATCCACATTGTGGAGACGGCGGCGTTATCGGAAAAGAAGATGATTTGGTTTTGAAACCGGCATTAAAGAAAATTTTTGACGGAGGAACAATGGTTTTTGGACCTTTTCCTGCTGATGGCTTTTTTGGAAGCGGTCAGTACGAAAAATACGATGCTGTTGTGGCAACTTACCACGATCAGGGATTGATTCCGTTCAAAACATTGTCGTTTGGAAAAGGTGTTAACTACACAGCAGGTTTAAATAAGGTACGAACATCTCCGGATCACGGAACAGCCTATGATATTGCAGGAAAAGATATGGCAGATTTCAATTCATTTAAAGAAGCTGTATATCTGGCAATTGACGTTTTTCGTTCCCGAAATGTGTACGAAGAGATCAGTAAAAAACCTCTTAAAATAAAAGAAAAACAGTTATAAACAAAAAAAGGTGAATAAGATTATTAGTTTTATAATAATTTTATATCTTTGCACCCCAATTCAGATATCTATATTTAGATGTGAATGAGGCAAATTGATGTTGAAATGAGCAAAACAAAAGAATTTTTAATTCCATTTATTGGGTTAAAGCTAGGAAAACACCATTTTGAGTATCAAATAAGTAATACGTTCTTTACGAACTTTGATTACGATGAATTTCAAAGTTCAGATATCAAAGTGAGTTTGGTTTTAGATAAGAAAAGCAACATGTTAGAGTTGGAATTCAAACACAAAGGAACTGTAAATGTACCTTGTGATCTAACAAGCGAAGATTTTGATTTACCATTGAAGGGTAAAATGAAATTGATTGTTCGTTTTGGAGATGAATTCAATAATGATAACGAAGAGTTACTGATCTTACCACACGGAGAGCATGAAATAGATGTAGCACAATACATTTATGAAATGATTGCACTTTCGGTACCATTAAAAAGAATTCATCCAGGAGTGTTAGACGGAAGTTTACAGACAGAAGCCTTAACAAAACTAAATGAGTTAACAGTAAAAGAACAAAAAGAAGAGAGTAAACAAGAAGAAGATATTGACCCGCGCTGGGATAAATTAAAGAAACTATTAACGGATAAATAATATAGTAAAATGGCACATCCTAAGAGAAAAATCTCGAAAACAAGAAGAGATAAGAGAAGAACACATTACAAAGCTACTGTAGCTCAAATCGCTACATGTCCTATTACTGGAGAAGCGCATTTATACCACAGAGCTTACTGGCATGAAGGTAAAATGTATTACAGAGGGCAAGTTGTTATCGATAAATCTGTAGCGGTTGCTTAATACGTTTTTGTAAATGATACTGGAACTCTCACATAGTGAGAGTTTTTTTTGTTGGTTATAATTTTCTTTTTTTAAGAAATTATCTACAAATTAATTTCGTTTTTTTTTGTAATTTTCAAGTCTTTTAAAAATTTTTCGAATACGCTGTATTTGAAAGGAAATAATAAAATATAATGAATACAATCACAGCCGCAATAACCGCTGTTGGAGCCTATGTTCCGGATTATGTACTTTCAAACAAAGTACTGGAAACTATGGTCGATACTAATGACGAGTGGATTACCACCCGTACAGGAATCAAAGAAAGAAGGATTCTAAAAGATACTGATAAAGGAACATCGTTTCTTGCTATAAAAGCAGCTCAGGATCTAATTGCTAAAGCCAATATTGATCCTTTAGAAATTGATATGATTATTATGGCAACAGCAACAGCTGATATGCCAGTAGCAGCAACAGGAGTTTATGTTGCAACAGAAATTGGTGCTACAAATGCTTTTGCATACGATTTGCAGGCAGCATGTTCTAGTTTCTTATATGGTATGTCTACCGCTGCAGCTTATGTGCAGTCAGGACGTTACAAAAAAGTATTACTAATTGGTGCAGATAAAATGTCATCGATTGTAGATTATAAGGACAGAGCAACTTGTATTATTTTTGGAGATGGAGCGGGTGCCGTTTTATTCGAACCAAATAACGAAGGCTTAGGTCTGCAAGACGAATACTTGCGAAGTGATGGTGTAGGACGCGATTTTCTTAAAATTCCTGCCGGAGGTTCTCTAATACCTACTACAGAAGAGACCGTAAAAAACAGACAGCACAATATTATGCAGGACGGTAAAACCGTTTTTAAATATGCAGTAACCAATATGGCTGATGCAAGTGAATTGATCTTAAAAAGAAATAACCTGACGAATGAAGATGTTAATTGGTTAGTTCCGCATCAGGCAAACAAACGTATCATCGATGCTACTGCCAGCAGAATGAACCTTGAAGATTCAAAAGTATTAGTAAATATTGAAAAATATGGCAATACTACTTCAGCAACGTTACCATTAGTGTTAAATGACTTTGAACACTTATTCAAAAAAGGAGATAATATTATTTTTGCCGCTTTTGGTGGAGGATTCACTTGGGGATCTATTTACCTAAAATGGGCTTACGATAAAAAATAAATTAAAACTAAAAACGAATCATTATGGATTTAAAAGAAATTCAAAACCTAATCAAATTTGTAGCAAATTCGGGAGTTGCAGAGGTAAAGTTAGAAATGGATGATGTAAAAATCACGATTAGAACAACTTTAGAAGGAAACGTTACTGAAACTACTTATGTACAACAATTACCTGCTCAGGCTGCATTGCCACAAGCAGTTGCTCCTCAACAAGCAGCGCCAGTAGTTGTAAACGTAAATAATGAAGCTACAGCTGCTGCTGAAGATTCGAAATATATTACTATAAAATCACCAATCATTGGAACTTTTTATAGAAAACCATCTCCGGACAAACCAGTATTTACTGAAGTAGGAAGTACTATTGCTAAAGGTGATGTTCTTTGTGTTATTGAAGCAATGAAATTATTTAACGAAATTGAATCAGAAGTTTCAGGTAAAATTGTAAAAATTCTAGTAGACGATATGTCTCCTGTAGAATTTGATCAGCCTTTATTCTTAGTTGATCCATCATAATTTTAGATCGTTAGATTGTTAGATTTTCAGACTTTTTTGAAAGTGTTTAAAATCTAATCATCCAATTGTCTAATTATCTAATTATCTAATTTTAAAAAGATGTTTAAAAAAATATTAATTGCGAATAGAGGAGAAATTGCACTTCGTGTAATTCGTACATGTAAAGAGATGGGAATCAAAACTGTAGCAGTTTACTCTACAGCTGATGCAGAAAGTCTACATGTTAAGTTTGCTGACGAAGCGGTCTGTATTGGTCCTCCTCCAAGTAACTTATCGTATTTGAAAATGTCAAATATTATTGCAGCTGCAGAAATTACAAATGCAGATGCAATTCATCCAGGATATGGATTTCTTTCAGAGAATGCTAAATTCTCTAAAATTTGTCAGGAACACGGAATCAAATTTATTGGTGCTGCCCCTGAAATGATTGATAGAATGGGAGATAAAGCTTCTGCAAAAGCAACAATGAAAGCGGCAGGAGTTCCATGTGTACCAGGTTCAGACGGATTATTAGAGTCTTTTGAGCAAACACAAAAATTAGCTAAAGAATTTGGTTACCCGGTAATGCTTAAAGCTACTGCTGGTGGTGGTGGAAAAGGAATGCGTGCGGTTTGGAAAGAAGAAGAACTATTGAAAGCATGGGAAAGTGCGCGTCAGGAAGCTGCTGCTGCATTTGGAAATGACGGAATGTACATGGAGAAACTTATTGAAGAACCACGTCATATCGAAATTCAGGTAGTTGGAGATTCTTACGGAAAAGCATGTCACCTTTCTGAAAGAGATTGTTCTGTACAACGTCGTCACCAAAAACTGACTGAAGAAACACCTTCGCCTTTCATGACAGACGAATTACGTACTGCAATGGGAGCGGCGGCTGTAAAAGCAGCAGAGTTTATTAAATATGAAGGAGCTGGAACTGTAGAGTTTTTAGTAGACAAACACAGAAACTTCTATTTCATGGAAATGAACACCCGTATTCAGGTAGAGCACCCAATTACGGAACAAGTAATTGATTACGATTTAATTCGTGAGCAAATTATGGTAGCAGCCGGAATTCCAATTTCAGGTAAAAACTATTTACCGGAATTACACGCTATCGAATGTCGTATCAATGCCGAAGATCCTTATAATGATTTTCGCCCTTCACCAGGAAAAATTACGACACTTCACATGCCAGGAGGTCACGGAGTACGTTTAGATACTCACGTATATTCTGGTTATACTATTCCTCCAAATTACGACTCAATGATTGCGAAGTTAATTACGACTGCACAATCACGTGAAGAAGCAATAAGCAAAATGCGCAGAGCTTTGGATGAATTTGTAATCGAAGGTGTGAAAACTACAATACCTTTCCACAGACAATTAATGGATGATCCAAGATACATTGCAGGAGATTATACTACTGCATTTATGGATACTTTTAAGATGAATCCAATAGAATAATACTAAGGCTGCCTTTTTAGGTAGCCTTTTTTAGTTTTTACAATATTTAAAACCCGATAAGTTGATAAAACTTGTCGGGTTTGTTTTTTTTTAAAACACCTCCAGGTAACACAATTGTGTTTACTTTTTACACACTATTTCAGTGAATTACACACTTTTTTCAATTTTTCAATTTTGGCATAATATGTCCTAATCTATTATAAAATAAGCTTTTAAAGGGTTATTCGGGTCTATATTCGATTACGGCATAATAATTTCATTATCTAAAGCGTAAACAACTATTAACAATTTTAAATATATACACGTTATGAAAAATTTATTTTTATCAGCCGCAATCGTTTTGGGAAGTTTAACAACATTTGCTTCTACTTCACCAATATCTAATACAATCGTAAAATCTATTTCTATTGTAGAAGAATATACTGAAATTCAACTTTCAGAAGTACCAGCTCCAATTAATGAAGCTTTGAAAAAAGCATATCCGGATGCTGTAATTGACAAAGCATACAAAAATGAAAAAGCAGAGTATAAAATTGAAATCACAGTAGGAGACAAAGTAGGTTCTCTTTACGCTAATGCAGATGGAAGCTGGATTAAAAAATAATCCAATAGCAAATATTCAATTTTACAATACTAATTAACTAAATACAACTATTATGAAAAATTTATTTTTATCAGCCGCAATCGTTTTGGGAGGTCTAACAACATTTGCTTCGACTTCACCAGTTTCAAATACAATCGTTAACACAATTTCTTTTCAGGAAGAATATACTGAAGTAAAAGTTGTAGAAGTTCCTGTAGCAATTACAGATGCACTTAAAAAAGCATACCCGGATGCAATCCTTACGAAAGCATTCAAAAATGCAAAATCAGAATATAAATTAGAGGTTACAGTAGGAGACAAAGTAGGTTCTCTTTATGCTAATGCAGATGGATCTTGGATTAAAAAATAGGCATTAGATAATCTAAGACAGTAATCAAAAAATTATTCGAATTAACCAAAAAACTATTATTATGAAAAATTTATTTTTATCAGCCGCAATCGTATTGGGAGGTTTTACAGCAGTTGCTTCAACTTCGCCAATTTCAAATACAATCGTAAACACAATTCCTTTTCAGGAAGAATATACTGAAGTACAACTTTCAGAAATACCTGCTCCTATCACAGAAGCGCTTAAAAAAGCGTATCCGGATGCAGTAGTTACAAAAGCATATAAAAATGCAAGTTCACAATATAAGCTGGATGTTACCGTTGGAGATAAAGTAGGTTCTCTTTTCGCAAACGCAGATGGATCTTGGATCAAGAAATAATCTGTCTGGTAACAGTCTAATTTATTAAATAACAATTTAAAATTTACTATTATGAAAAAGTTAATCTTATCAGTGGCAATCGTTTTAGGAGGTTTGTCAATGCACGCAGGAACTACTGATGAAACAAATCAATCAGTAGTAAAATTTCAGGATGATTATAAAGAAGTAGATGCTGTTCCGGCAGCAATCAAAACTTCACTAGATAACGAATATCCAGGTGTTAAACTTGAAAAAGCGTATGTAAACGCTAAAAAGGAATATAAAATTGAGATCAGTGTAAGAGATGTAAAATCTGTTGTGTACACAGATGTTCAGGGTAAAATCCTTAAAAAGTAATTTAATCCTTTAAAAACATAATACTATGAAAAAGCTAATTTTATCAGCTGCAATTCTTTTGGGAGGTTTAACCGCTCAGGCAGCAACAAGTACAGAGGTAATAGTTAAGACACAAACAGTTGTGGCGCAAGACGGATTTACTGAAGTTACATTAGATGCTGTTCCGGCAGCAGTGAAGTCAACTGTTGAAAAATCTTTTCCGGGTACGAAATTAGAAAAAGCGTACAAAAACGATAAGAACGAGTTCAAATTAGAAATCGCAACAGGCGACAAAAAGTATACTGTATTTACAGATGCTTCAGGAAACATTATCAAAAAATAATCCTTAATTTTATCAGCTAATAGTAATTAAAAAAAATCTATTCATTATGAAAAATTTAATCTTATCAGCTGTTATTATTTTAGGAGGTTTATTTATGAATGCAGAAGCTGCAACAGCAGAGAAGTCAATTTCGGCTGTTGTTAGTTTTCAGGATACATATAAAGAGATTAAACCTGAAGCGCTTCCTGCAGAGGTAAAAGCTACTCTGAAAGAGTCTTTTCCAAATGCAAAGCTTTTAAAAGCTTATGTTAATGCAAAAAAGCAATATAAATTAGAATTAAATTCTGGAGGAGAGCTTGATAGACACTTTGTTTTCACGGATGCAAAAGGAGTTATCGCCGAGAAATTTTAAAAAAAGAAATTATGAAAAAATTAATGTTATTGACAGTTATTGCTTTTAGTAGTATGTCAACTTATGCGATTTCAACTCCGGCTGCTAACCATGTACAAAGTGTTGCGAATGTTCAGAATGACTATACAGAAGTAAGTGTTGAAGCTGTTCCGGCAGCCATCAAAACTGCTTTGCAAACTGCTTATCCAGGTGTAAAACTGGAGAAAGCGTATGTAAATGAAAAAAAAGAATACAAATTAGATATATCAGTTGGTGACCAAAAGGCTACTGTGTATTCAGATGTCAATGGCAATTGGTTGAAAATATAATTAGGTGAATTAGATTTATGTTTTGGTAAAAAAGAGATTGTTGTCCGACAATCTCTTTTTTTTTGCAAAATTTTGTGAAAATAAAACTTTAATAGTGTTAATTTAGCAAAAAAGACTACTACACGAAATAATGCCAAAGATACTACTAATAGAAGACGATATTTCATTTTGCAAATTGTTAGAAAAATTTCTAATTAAGAAAGCCTATGAAGTAACTATCGCATTTTCAGCAGCCGAAGCAAGATTAGCCATCAAAAAAGAATCGTTTGATTTGATTTTGACAGATCTTCGTTTGCCTGATTCTGACGGTATCGTTTTAATGTCTGAAATTAAGAGTTCTTTTCCGCAAACACCCGTTATATTGATGACTGGTTATTCTGATGTAAATACGGCCGTAAAAGCGATCAAAAACGGTGCATCAGATTATATTTCGAAACCGTTTAATCCGGATGAGGTTTTGCTCGTAATTACGAATGCACTGCAAGCCGAACAAATTGAAGAGAAAGAACAAGCCCCTGTCAAAGGAAAAAAAGCCGTTAAAAAGCAAGCTAGCGCTGAAAACGAATTTGTAAAAGGTATTTCGGTAGCTTCAAAAAAATTACTCGATCATATTCAGCTGGTAAGTCCTACGGATATGTCGGTTCTAATTATTGGTGAAAGTGGAACAGGAAAAGAAATCATTGCAAAAAGCATTCACCAGCAGAGTAATAGAAAAGACAATAATTTTATTGCAGTCGATTGTGGAGCCATTCCAAAAGAATTGGCAGCAAGTGAATTCTTCGGTCACTTAAAAGGATCTTTCACAGGAGCTATTAGCGATAAAATGGGTTATTTTGAGGCTGCTAACGGAGGAACACTGTTTTTAGATGAAATAGGAAATCTTTCGTATGAAAATCAGATACAGTTGCTGCGTGCGCTTCAGGAACGAAAAATCAAACCTGTTGGAAGCAATAAAGAAATAGATGTTGATATTAGAATTATTACGGCAACCAACGAAGATTTAAGAGGAGCAGTAAGCAACGGAGATTTTCGTGAAGACTTATACCACAGGATCAACGAATTTTCGATTCAGTCACCATCTCTTACCGAGAGAGAAGAAGATTTAATGGTTTTCGCTGATTATTTTTTAGAAAAAGCCAATCAGCAGCTTAATAAAGATATCATTGGATTTTCTCCGGAAGTGGTAACGATTTTTCAAAACTACAATTGGCCCGGAAATTTACGTGAACTTCAAAATTGCGTAAAACGTGCTACTTTATTATCACGAGGAAATTTTATCGAAAGCGATGTTTTGCCTGCAGAATTTTTTCAGATTCAAAAACAAAACACAAGAGGTGACTTTTCTTTATCAGAAAACGAAAAAGAAGCTATTATTCATGCCTTATCAAAAGCACAGAATAACAAATCTGAGGCAGCAAAACTACTTAAGATCACCAGAAAAACACTTTACAATAAGCTTAAGCAATACAATATAGACTAAGCGATTTCTTGTTTCAATGATTTGAAAAGTACTTTTGTTTGGGTTTTTAAACTATCGTACATGTTGTCCAGATCATCGTTTTCAAATTCGTTACGCTCTAAATCCTTTAATATTTTACCAATTTCATTTGCTTGTATTTGCTTAAACATTGGCGCAATTCTGTGTGCAATTGCATTTATTTCAGCGATATTTCTTTCTGCTATCGCTTTTTTCATAAATACCAGATTTTCTTTAGTGCTGTCTATAAACGATCTTATAACGTCGTGCAACGCAACGGTATCATTTCCTAAAAATTCTTTCAGCGTATCCAGTGAATACAGTTTTGAAGATAAAACTTCCTCATCGTCCTGTATGTTGATACTTGGTATTGCTTCATTTTCAATAATATGATGAATGGTTTCCAATAATACTTTAGGAGAATAAGGTTTTTTGATAACAGTTGTAAAACCAGCTTCGGTATAAACCGAAAAATCCAGATCAGTACGTCCTGTAAGCGCTATTATAGGCTGGTTCTTGTAAGTTGAATTTTTAGCTTTTCGCAGATTTTCAACAAACATAAAACCATCCATTTCCGGCATTTGTATGTCTGTAATAATAAAATCAAAAGGAGTTTGTATAATAACTTCTAATGCTTTTGCTGCACGGTCAAAAGATAATACCTGATGTTTTTCCTGTTTTAAAACACCGCTTGTAAGGTTTAGTAAATTGATATCATCATCAATTACAATAAAAGTGTAAGTGTTGTTATTTACAAAAGTTGTTGTTTTAGTTTCTGAAACCGAATTGTCACTCGTATCAAACAATAACGGAAGCGTGATTTCAAATGTACTTCCTTTTCCGTACGTACTTTCAAGTTGCAATGAACCTCCCAAAATGGAAATTATTTTCTGGCATATCGATAATCCAAGACCTGTTCCTCCGTATTTTTTTTCAATGTTTTCATTGGCTTGTGCAAATTCTTCAAAGACCAGTTTTTGATTTTCTTTTTCAATACCAATTCCGCTATCTTCGATCGTAATCACAAAAGAGTTGTTGTCTGCAGAATAAGCACTTATTTTTATAAAACCTTTTTCGGTAAACTTATACGCGTTACCAATTATATTGGTCAGAATCTGTTTTAAACGAAACGGATCTCCAACAATTTTACTGTTTAGTTTATCATCAATATTAATAATAAGATCGATGTTTTTATTCTTGTAAACCGTTTGTATGTTTTTAGCCGTATCATTTACAATTTCAGGCATTGAAAAAGGTACTTTTTCAATCGTAATTTTCCCTGCTTCAATTTGAGAGAAATCCAATAAATCCTGCACCAGCTGTGTAATGTATTCGGATGAGTTTTTGATGTTCTTAACGAAATACGATTGCTTCGGATTTACATCAGAATTATTCAGCAGTTCCGTGTAACCCACAATTGTACTCAAAGGTGTTTTTAAATCGTGACTTACCGTCGAAATCAGCTGTTCGCGGCTTTTTAGTAAATTCTTAGTTTTGAAATTGGCAATTTCCAATTGTTTTTTATACAAATTAGATTTAGAATAATCGCTGACAATTAAAACAGAAAAAAACAATGTTAGAATCAAACCAGCAATTGCCGAAGCCGTTACGATATCATTTACTTTTTTAAGTGATTTTTCTTTTAAGGAATTGTTCTTTATAGAATTAATGATAATCTCTCTTTCGATAATGCGAAGTACTTTACGAAGCTGTTCCGAGATGGCGATTTCATTTTTAAGTAATTTGTTCTCTTCGAAATTCAACGATTCTTTTTTCTTTTCCGCCTTTAGTTTTACATTATTAAGGAGCTTTTTAGAGTTCGCTAAAATAGAATCCGATGCTTGTTTACTCAGCGTATTAGTACTGTCATCAGGAATATTCTGATTGAGGTAATCAACATATTTTTGCAATACATTACGCTGGTAACTTCCTAGATCATTTGGGTTTTGAGTAAAATCCTGCAATTCAAGCTTTCGAAGTTTAAATTCCATTTTGGTAATTTCGTCAATAGCCGTATTTACAGATACTTCATCATCTGCCTTATTCTTTATGGTTTTAAGCTGTCTGATGTTCTCTGTTTTCTCGGATAAAAAGTAGGTAACACTATCCAGTAAAACTTTCTGATATTCTGTAGTAACAATTTGTTTGAGAGTATCGATTCTGGCTTTTAGAGAATCAGTTTCGTTGAGGTAACTTTTAAAGTCGCTTTCAGAATTGGTCTGAATTGTTTTTCGGGCTAAACTTTCTGTTTTGTAAACATTGGAAAAAAGTTTACTAACGCGTAAAATTTTAGTTTTTTCGTGCGCAATCTTATCTTCCAGTTTATTGTAAACCACATTTTCAGAATACAAAAACCAACCAACGGTAACAACTAAGCCCAGTAATGCAATATAACTGAAAAGCACTTTAATAGGCATATAACTTTTTTTACTCTCCATATATAATTGCTGAAAATTGGCTGTCTATTTTACATTCGAAATTGGCGCAATTTATTTAAAATTTTCCTATTTAATCCTATAAAACAAAACCATTATGTTATATAATTTGAATTGAAAGTTACAAAAAAGCCACAGACTCTAAAACGAAATGTTCTAAGAATCTGTGGCTTATACTGTTTTATATGTTGTGACTATAATGTTTCTTTTAACCATTTAAAAAATTCACCTTGCCAAACCTGCGCATTTTGTGGTTGTAACACCCAGTGATTTTCTTCAGGAAAATAAACAAATCTGCTTTTGATTCCTCTAAGCTGAGCAGCCTGAAAAGCTTCTTGTCCTTGCCCGATTGGTACACGGTAATCTTTTCCTCCCTGATAGATTAAAATAGGTTTGTTCCATTTTTCTACCATAGTTGCCGGATTAAAAGTAGTGTAGGCTTTTTGCGCTACAGCATTGTCTTTTTCCCAGTAAGCACCACCAAAATCCCAGTTGTTAAAGAAAACTTCTTCAGTAGTTCCTAACATACTTACCGTGTTAAAAACACCATCGTGAGCGATAAACGTTTTAAAACGGTTGTTGTGAATTCCGGCTAAATAAAACACAGAATATCCACCATAACTTGCACCTACGCAACCTAAACGGCTTTTGTCTACATAATTTTCTTTGGCAACATCATCAATCGCAACAAGATAATCATCCATCACTTGTCCACCCCAGTCTTTGCTGATTTTTTCATTCCATTCTACACCGTGACCAGGCATTCCGCGACGGTTTGGTGCTACAACAACATAACCTTGAGAAGCCATTAATTGAAAATTCCAACGGAACGAATAACTTTGCGTCAAAGCAGATTGAGGTCCGCCTTGGCAATACAATAAAGTTGGGTATTTTTTAGCAGGATCAAAGTTAGGAGGTAATATAACCCAAACGAGCATTTGTTTGCCATCTGTAGTTTTTACATAACGTTTTTCTGTTTTGCTTAACGCTAATGTTTTATACGTTTCTGTATTTACATTCGAAAGCTGAGTCCAAGTATTTTTCTTCAAATTATAAGAGAAAATCTCTGAAGCATGATTCATATCTGATCTTGTTGCGATAATATTATCACCAGCAAAACCAACTAAATCATTCACGTCAAAATCACCTTTTGTAAGCTGACGAACCTGAATTGCAATTCGTGTTACACCCGGAAAGTTAACCGTAAAAAGTTGTTTCGTTCCGTCAACAGGAGCAACAAAATATACATTTTTACCATCTTTACTCCAGATAAAATTATCTACAGTTCCATCCCAATTCGCTGTTAAGTTCGTTTTGATGCCTTTAAATTCAACAATAATGTCATTTTTATCCGCTTCATAACCGTCACGCTTCATTTGCAGCCAGCTCAAATTTCCTGTTGGAGAAAATTGCGGTGCCATATCGTAACCTAAATTGTCTTCGGTTCTGTTTGTAGTTTTTTGAGTTTCTAAGTTGTACTCATAAATATTGGTGTTGGTAGAAATTGCATAATCTGTACCTGCTTTTTTCTTGCACACATACAAAATGCTTTTTCCATCAGGCGACCAGATATAATCTTCATCACCGCCAAATGGTTTTTGCGGGCTATCAAAATTTTCTCCTTTTAAGATGTCGATTCCAACAGCATCAGTTTTATTTTCTTTATAAAAAACGTGATTAAATTTTCCTTCATTCCAGGTATCCCAATGACGGTAATCAAGACCATCGTAAATTTGAGCATCAGATTTAGTTAGTTTTGGATAAAAATCTTTCCCCAGAACTTTGTCAATTTTCACCTCTTCATTGTACACTAAAAATTTTCCGTCAGGCGAAATGTTTTTATCTTTTAAAAGGTCTTTTGTATTGGTTACTTCTGTCGCATTTCCTCCATTTACAGGAATCGTGTAAAACTTAGAATGTGATTTGTTCTCTTCTATTGAAGGAGTAGAAACCTTAAAAACTACATTCTTTTCATCTTTTGAAAGTCCGAGTGCGCTCACTCTTCCTAATTTCCATAACAATTCCGGAGACATCACATTTTGTCCGATAGCGTTTAAACTCATCATTATTAGGGTTGTAAATAATACTTTTTTCATAATATAATTCTAATATTCGTGAGGCTAAAAATACAACTTTTAAAACACATCTTTTAAATTCCAAATTCCAATTATTGTTAAAGTTTTTTTAGCAAATTCATAATTCAAGTCTTATTTAAAAGTTTTCTGCCACGAATTCACGAATTTTTAAAAAGTAATTTATGAATTGTTGACTTATGAAAATTCAAGACAGCGGTTTTGAATTTAAAAAAATCTTATTTTTATAAAAAATTGACGGATGGAATTAAGTTACTGGGAACTTAAAAATTGGTTCACAAATGTTGATTATACCATTGTAGGCAGTGGCATCGTGGGATTACATGCAGCATTGCGCTTACGCGAAAGATTTCCGGCCTCGAAAATTCTGGTGTTAGAAAAAGGAATGCTTCCGCAAGGCGCCAGTACCAAAAATGCCGGTTTCGCTTGTTTCGGAAGTCTGTCTGAAATTATAGATGACCTTAAAACCCATTCAGAAGATGATGTAGTGCAATTGGTAGAGAAGCGCTGGAAAGGTTTGCAATTGCTCCGAAAAAGATTAGGCGATGCTGCCATAGATTTCAAACCGCATGGTGGATATGAACTTTTTTTGAAAGAAGACGAAAGAGGTTTTAACGATTGCATAGCACGATTACCCTTTATCAATGAGATTCTAAAACCACTTTTTAAAACCGATGTATTTACCAAAGAAGTAGATCGATTTGGATTTGAAAACATTCAGGAATATCTCATTTTTAATCCGTTTGAAGCACAAATTGATACAGGAAACATGATGCAGGAATTACTGAAACAGGCAATCGCTGCTGATATTCTTATCCTGAATCAGCAAACGGTAACCTCTTATGCCGATTTAGGCAACCAAGTTGAAATTGTGCTCAGCGATTTTAGTTTTAAATCAAAGAAAATATTCTTCGCCACCAATGGTTTTGCCAATACGCTGACCAATGGTGCTGTACAACCGGCAAGAGCACAGGTTTTGATTACAGAACCAATTCCGAATCTTGACATCAAAGGAACCTTTCATTTAGACAGAGGCTATTATTATTTTAGAAATATCGGCGATAGAATTTTGCTTGGAGGAGGTAGAAATCTTGATTTTGAAGCCGAAAAAACAACTGAATTTGGACAGACCAAAATTGTGCAAAATAAATTGGAGGATTTACTTAAAAATGTAATTTTACCGAATCAAGATTTCCAGATCGCCCATCGTTGGAGTGGTATCATGGGAGTGGGAAACAGTAAAACGCCTGTTGTCTCGCAATTGTCTGAAAACGTGTTTTGTGGAGTACGTTTAGGAGGAATGGGAGTTGCAATAGGAAGTTTAATAGGAACAGAATTAGCAGATTTAATATAATGGCAACCAAAAAACCAGCACCAAAAAAAGCACCCGCAAGTAAACCAAAACAACCCGCTAAAAAGAAATCACGTTCTTTTGGGGATAAAGTGAAATGGTTTTTTATAAAATTAATGTTATGGTTCTTCGGACTTTCGATTGGCTCTGTCATATTTTTTAAATACATCCCGGTTCCATTTACGCCATTGATGTTAATTCGTGCTATCGAAAATAAATTGGGAGGTAAAGAAGTTTATTTTGATCATGACTGGGAACCAATCGAAAAGATTTCGATGAATTTGCAAAAAGCTGTCATCGCCAGTGAAGACGGAACTTTCCTGAAACACAATGGTTTTGATTTTAAAGCACTTCAGAAAGCATATAAAAGCAACGAACGTGGTCGCAGAATTCGTGGCGGAAGTACCATTTCGCAGCAAACAGCCAAGAATGTATTTTTATGGCAGGGAAAAAGTTATTTGCGTAAAGGTCTGGAAGCGTATTTTACCGTTTTAATCGAATTGATTTGGGGTAAAGAACGTATCATGGAAGTGTACTTAAACAGCATCGAAATGGGAGATGGGGTTTACGGAGCGTATGCCGCTACAGAACATTGGTACCGTCGCGATGCTTCGAGTTTAACACCAATGCAAGCTGCCGGAATTGCGGCTATTTTACCAAATCCGAGAAAGTTTAAAGCAACAGGATCTTCCAGTTACATAAACAGAAGAAAAGAAAGAATCGTTCGTGAAATGCGTTTCGTTGGAAAAATAAATTACGATGGGAAGTAAAAAAGTTCTCTTCGTCTTCTTGCTTCTCACAACGCTGACCTTTGGGCAGGGAAGGACTTCTGAGATTGGATTCATTACTGATAATGATTTATACACATCCTCTAAAAACGATATGTATTACACCAACGGATTGGAGCTCTTTTACCGATTTCTGTCTAAAAATGACAACGAAAAGATCAGCAAAAAAATCACCGAATTTCGAGTTGGACAATATATTTATAATCCAAGGTACATTAATTTTGCAGCACGCGATATAAACAATCGTCCTTTCGCGGGTTACTTGTTTGCAGAGGCTGGTCGTGGCTATTTTTATAAAAGTGAATCCATTTTAAAAACAGATTTCCAATTAGGTTACATGGGACCCAATGCTTTTGGAGAAGAGATGCAGGAAACCTTTCATAAAACAATTGGATATAAGAAAGTGTATGGCTGGGAGAATCAGGTTACAAATGCTTTAGCAGTTCAGGTACATGTATTGTACTCCAAGAAATTATTCCCAAACAAACACAATGACTTTGTAGATTTGCATTTTCAGTCCGAAGCTAATTTAGGAACTATTTTTACAGGCGTTTCTACAGGATTTCTAAGCAGAATTGGTTTTAAAAAATTACTTCCTGTTTACGATTCGAACCTGCATGATGCCTCAGTAAGTGCAATACCACAATCGAATATCAGAGAATTTTACTTTTACGCAATGCCAAGTGTTAATTATCAATTGTATGATGCTACAATAGAAGGAAGTTTATTTAATGATAAAAGCCCAGTAACTTTCGATTTGATTCCGCTTCGCTTTAATGCAGAATTTGGCTTAAAGTACAGACATAATAATTGGAACCTTTCGTATTCTTTTATCTATCACGGCAAGGAACTGAAAAGTCATGATATGACCGGATCTTTTTACGGTTCAATACGTTTAGGGTATTTGTTGAAGTAACACGATTGAATAAAATAAATTATAATAATCCAAAGTTAGTGTGACGCTTGCTTTGGATTTTTTTGTTTTCTTTTTTGAATTGAATTATGATTTTTTTCTTGAAAATAGGTATCAGCTTCAATTTTAGTGTAATAAGTTGTTGCTTGATGATTCTGGTAGTATTTATATCTGTCACATAAACAATAGTTTAAGATTTTTGCCAGGAGTAAATAACGATAAGTAAAATATTTACTACACAAATAATTTGCAGTGCTCAGTATTATTTATAAATTGCACGAAAATTAAAACAATTTCCTAAAAACAACTTTTCTCTTTGGCATTCTTCGTGCCTGGCTGTATTGCTATAATTTTAAAGAGTTTAGTAACCAAAATGCTGATTTGAAAATTCCCTTTCAAGTTTGATTATCCTTTAATCAAACCATTTTATTTATTACTTACACTGCACCCATCTGGCTTTTGCTTATTCAGCGTTAGTCCGGAAGCTTCGCAACGTATTTCTTTTATAACTCTAAATCATCATACTTAAAATTCTGCTTATGCTGAGTTTATAGTTATGAATTGAAATTAATGCTACTGTCGGGAATGTGAACAAAAAAAAGAAGTGAATTCACGAATACCACTTTTAGTATGAAATTTTAATTTTTAATGAGTTATGAGTAAAAAACATGTAGTAGTTCAAGGTGCAACCTTGAAATGTAAATTTAGTGAGGATCCACAAGCAACTGATATCCTAAAAGTAAAATCACAAAGTAAACATTATGCCAACGACAAAGATTCTGATAAAAAACTAATTGCCACGACCAAAGAAATTGGTCAGACTTTAGAAAAAAACACCTTTGGCAATTGTAAGATGCAACCTTTAGGCAACAGCTTCAAACCTTGTCAGGCGATGATTCAGCAATGGTCAGGTTTTTACGAAAAAGTTACACTTAGTAATCAAGGTAAAATGCTTATTGAAGACAGTAAAGCAACCTGCCCATTTGGAGGACCTGATTGTATCGAAATTAAAAAACACGGACAAATTGCAGAAATAAGTCAGCAACAAATAGATGATGAAGATGAAGAATTATTAGAACAAATTTGCCCACTGCTGTTTGATGAATTGGCAAGCCAAGGTATTTTTTATAAATGATGAGAACTAAAAAATGGAAAAAGAAATAAATATAAAAATAATTGGAACCTTAACTCCAGAAGTGGGAGTTGCTGAGAAATATACTGTAAAAAAAGAGAATGAACCTTTTGAAATAGAACCCATAACACTGGGTTCAGATTGGAATGATTCGGAGATAGAATGGTTTGTTCATGTTAGAGATGCTGGTAAATGGCGTTTTATTAATGATGGAAAGAAAATAGGAAAAACTGTAGATTTTACATTTTCAGAAATTAGTCAGGATTGGGAAGAAATAGTAATAATCGTTCATGCTTATGGCGGAAAAGATATAATAAATATTTCTCCCCAACCGGCAGCAAAACCAAAAATTACCTTTATCGAGCTTCTTGATGAGAACAAAAAAACACCAAAAAAATCCTTTACTTATGGGAACTGGATCATTGCCCGCGTACATTGTGTAGGTATGGAGTTACGCCCGATTGTAGTGACTTTATGGGAAAATGATGGTGATAAATACAAATTGAACACAAAAAATCTTAAAGTAAACACACAAAAAAAATTCGTAAAGCGTGGTTTCGCAGATATAAAATTTTATTTAGACCCAATGCATGCGAATTTAGCCAATAGTAAAGCTGATAAAGGAGAATCAGACGAAGGAAAGTTTCATGAATATTATGTGACAGCCGAAATTGCAGGAAAAGAAGAATCTCGAAGAGCAACTTTAGATACGCATGTTGCCAATCCTGACTATGTGGAGAAAAAACTTGTAGTAAGCCCAACGATCGGTTTTCCAGTTCGGGAAGTTATCAATAGTTTAATGATGGTTGATATGTCTCCACAAAGTTGGTGGCCGTTTAAGGAAACACATGGTAAATGTAAAAATTGTGAAAAAGACATTACGCTTAATGATATAGAAAATGCATTTGGGACTTACATAAACCATAAAATTGCTAGACAAGAGATAGTTAAATATATAAATGAATTTGTAAAATTAAGTAAGGAAAAAGGGAAACCAATACATTTAGATACTTGTTTGAGAAAAGCTCATTTTTTTGCACAAATAGGAACAGAAACATTAGGAATAAATCCTGATTGGATGGTGGAGACAGATGCTAAAAGATATAGTGTTGTCAACTGTAAAACTGTATTTGGTGATAGAGCAAAACATCTTGAAAATGCTGGATTATTAGATGATTATTGTAGTGACAATCCTCAGAAGAGACTTCTTAATTACGTTTATGGTAAAGGAAATGGTTTTGACAATGGAAATGGAAATGAGGCAAGTGGCGATGGATATAAATTTAGAGGGAGAGGTTTAAAGCAATTAACTGGTAGAGGTAATTATAAAGATGCATCAAAAATTTTAAAAGATGTTTTTCCTGAACATTATATTGATTTAGAAGCTAATCCGGATAAAGTTAAAGAACCAAAATATGCTGTATTAACAGCTTTTGCATTTTGGGAAAAACATGAAATTTGGAAAGTAGCTGATTCTTTAAAAGAATCTACAGATGATAATATAAAAAAAATAAGAAGTAAAATAAATCCTGGTCTAGCTGGTTGGAGAGAATGCAAAAAATATTTTGAAAAAGGTTTAGAAGTTTTTAAAGTTAATAAATGTCAACCTGTTGATGTAACTCAGGAGGATAATGGAAAATGGAGATTTCCAATAGATAATCCAATGTTGTGTATGTATTCTCAAGGAGGATTACTCAAACCATGGCACGGTTCATTTGGTAAAAATATAAGGGATGAACTTGCAAATCATACAGGAAATGATTTATTAGCTGAACCAGGAACTAAAGTATATGCTTGCGTAAGAAGTAAAGTTGAAAAAATATATACTTCTTCATCACTGGCAGGAAAAGTGGTTGTATTGAAAGTTTTAGATGTAGAAACGTTTAAAAGTTTAAGAAATGAAAATTATCTTCCGAAATATAAAAATAAAGGTGAAATTTTAGAAAAAGGATTTGATCCAGATGGGGATTTATATCTCACTTTTTGGCATTTAAGTAAAAATAATTTCTTTAATGTAGGTGACGAAGTTGAGTACGATGATATTATTGGTTTGACTGGAATATCAGGATGGAATGGCATTAATTTCAGTACTAGAAATCCTCATTTACATTTTGAAGTTTCAAATGTTGGTTCTGCTCCTGGATTAGAAGGGAAATGTAATCCTTCTGTCTATTTTAAATTCAAAACGGAGGATGAATTATCGCAAAATGAAATAGATTTTCAAAATAGACTAAAAGAAAAAGAATGGAAATAGTTACTTTACGTACAATAAGAAAAATAATTTTTATCTGTTTATTAAGTTCTTTATTTTGTTGTAAAAAACAAAATAAAGAAGAAATTATAGCAAAGAATGTAAAGAATAATAGCTCGATTACAAATAATGTAAGCTGTTTTACTAAACAAGAATATCTTAATGGAAACGATGATAAGGAATTAATATATAAGTTCAAAGATGAAATTTATGAAATAAAAAGGAATCAAAAACAAACTTATGATATCGTATTAAATGGTAAAAAGTATTTAGCAAATTTAAATTTAGAAAGTGCAGGCATTAATTTTTATTATTATAAATGTCATGATAAAAAGATTTTGTTAATTGAAGGGGATGATTATTACAGTTCTGTTTTTTTTATATATCTATTTGAAAATAAAGATTTCTATTATTTAGGTGATTTTTATATTAAACAGCCAACCGTAGAAAAATCAGGTATTTTAAAAAAGGATTTTAATATTTCATTTAATAATAATGAGTTTATTATTGATGTCTTAGTGGAGGATAAATTTTTCAAAACATTTAATTTAAAAGAAAGAAAAAGCATTGACGAAGAATCTCTAGATTCGAATTTAGATATAGATGGGTTATGGAGATTAAATTGTGCTAATTCTTTAACGACATTTGATATTTCGGGCAAAAAAGGGTATTTGTCACTGTATTCAGATAATGCCATTTATATAAATGTCGAAATTATTAACATTGAAAATAAAATAGGAGAATATTATGTAAGATTTATAAATACCGAATCACAACAAAATTACGATGTAGATAAAAAAAGTATTGTTGATAATGAAATTTCCAAATCAGAAAATATTGGAAAACTTGTTTTAAAAAATGATAAGCTCCTATTTTATTGGCGGGGTTTGTATAATAATAAACTAAAGAAAATTGACTTTGAACGTGATTTTGTCTTAATTAAAGAAAACGAAGAAAAAAATCCAATTATTTTATCAAAATGCGAATAAAATAAATACATATTTCTCTATAAAGAGGATTTTTAAAACCCATTACGACAATTTCTAGTAACAAAATTACCTAACAGATCTCCAAGACCTGTTAGGTATAAAATTATATTTGTTGTAACTCCAAAATCTAATAGCCCTGATGGAAGCGGCATCCTTTTGTGGCGGGGTTCGACACAAAAGATATAGCGGACAGCAGGTTTTAGCTCCTGAAAAAAGTCAGGATTGTTTGTACAATAGTTTAAAATTTAATCAATTTTGGTACTTTTAGTTTGCTTTATATTCCAGATCAACATCGGTGGTTAGGTTGTTTCGGGTTAAGCGAACAGAAGTTGGTTTTTCGTTTTCGAAATGAAATTGTAATAGGTTGGGATAATCAACGACTTTAAACGATCCGTTTTTTAGGTACAGTAATTCGTTGTCGTTTTTGCTTTTAAAAAGGTTTAATAACGCAGATTCAATATAGAGGCGATTATTCTTTTCTACGATTTTGGTTTCAACTCCTTGTCCGTATAGGAAGTCGTTGTAGGTGCCAATCAGTTTTTGTTTTAGCGGTAAAGGAATTTCCTGAACAGTATCAGAAGCAATTTTTTTGTTCCAGTTCATTAAAGATAGGATCTTTTTTTGAGCTTGCATAATTACAGGAATGCGATTCGGTTTTTCGCCATTGGCAAGAATTATAAATCCGTTTCCGTCCGTCATCGTCGCAAAAGTATTGCCGCCAACTCCGGTGTTAGAACCATTACACGAAAACCAGTCATAATTGTTGTAGCCAAAAGATTTTTGCCATCCGTACGACCAGCCTCCAACAGCGTTTTTTAGAACGCTAATTTCGGTAACCTTTTTTGCAACGCTATGGGAAATAACCTTATTGTTTTTGTTGCGCAAAGCATTTTGAATCTCAATCGAAATAATAGCCAGATCAGTTGGTGTAGACCATAAACCCGATGCCGAAACTTGTGGCGTAATGGGAATTCCGGTTTTTATGACTTTTTTGTTTTCGTCGTGAACAAGAGCTATATTGGTTAGAAAACCTTTTTCGTTAGGCTGAATCATAGTGGTGTTTTTTAAACCAAGCGGAATAAATAGATGTTCTGCTGCCAGAGCTGCAAACGATTTATTGAATGTATCTTCTAATGCCATTTGAATAATTACATAACCGCCACCGCTGTATTGCCAATTGGTTCCGGGTGTGAATTCGAATTCGATTTCTTTATCGTATCGCGGTATTTGTCCTAAGAGACTTTGTTTGATAGTTGGGATAGTGTCACCTTCGTAATAATCTGCAAATCCGCCTTGAGTGGTACCGGAAGTATGATTAAGAAATTGTCTCCAGGTTGGATTGTGGTTTTCTGTAAACTTACTTTTTGGCAAATGCCAGCGTTTTAAAGATTTGTCTATTGGATCATCTAAATTTATAAGTCCTTTTTCTTCCAGAATATGACAAAGAAACGACGTTATAGGTTTTGAAATCGAGGCTGTAGAAAAAGCGGTGTTTTCATTTATCTTTTCAGTAGCATTAGCCGATTTTAACCCGAATTGATTGGAGTATACAATTTTATAGTTCTCAAAGACGACCAGACTTAATCCTGCAAGTTTGAATTTTTCTAATTGTGGTTCTATGTTTAAACTATCAGTTAGAAAGGAGTAGGAATTATTTTTTGCTAATGTCTTATTGTTGGTCTGCGCAGTAGAGATGGTTGCTACAAGAAGCAGGAAGTAGAACATGTTTTTCATTGTATCGTTATTTAGGTTAAAACTTTATTTCGATACAAATTTGCGGAAGAGTGTTACGTTATGCGACCGAATAAAAACACTCGGACGCATTTGTTTTCAATAATGGGTACGAGTAGTTGAAGATACAAGTACGAATAATTACAAGATTCTGAATTATAGTGCTTTGCGGTATTCGGTTGGCGTATTGCCCGTATGTTTTTTGAAAGCGGTATTAAAAGAAGATTTTGAATTAAAACCAACTTCGTACAATATTTCTAAAACGGTTACTTTGTTTTTGGAAGTATCTTTAAGAATTTCCATGGCACTTTCGATACGATAGGTATTAACGAAATCGTAAAAATGCTGTTCTAGTTTGTGGTTAATTAGAAGCGATAAATCCCGAACCGGAATTGCAATGTCTTTAGAAACATCCTGAATGGTTAGAGAAGGATTCAGAAATGGTTTTTCGGTTGTCATGTAGTGTTTGAGTTTCAATAAATCTTCGCTGTACTCTTTTTCGTTTACAGCAAGTTGCGGATTATTGATTTCTTCTGATATAATATTTTTTACCAGTTTCAGTTTTGAATCGACGTTTCTAAACAATCCTGGATTACTAAGCGCTTTAAACAAATACCAGCAAACGATAAGCAGGTGTAATACTAATCCGTATATTTTTAGTTGTTCCGAAATAGCAGGATAATCAGAAAATTTAAAGACGTTTTTTACAATTGCAATAAAATATAAAAATGTTAGTACACCCGTAAACTGAATAAGCCAATTGTAAGCGTTTAGACTTGTGCCGGAATAATTTTCGAGATAGAGTTTCTTTGCTTTTTTTAAGATCAGAAATACGGCAATGATGTAGGCAATAATCTGAGCGTTTATTAAAGTATGATTGAATTGTAATTCGATCATATCTTGTCGGTTTTGTAAAAAACTGATTTTAGATGCAAGATCTACACTATAATATCGTGGAGTTAAAATTAGATTCGAAATGATAAATGGAAGCAAATGCAGTAAATGTTTCGGTTTCAGCCTGAAATCTGCATAACAAACCGATAATACGTAAAGATAAAAAACAGGAAGCTGCAAAAAAGCAAAGGAAGCCCTGAACATTCCCAGATTTGAAGGTCCGGTCATAAATAAATTAAACAAAGGTTCGCTTGAATCTATAGCACATAGTATCAGAAAAAGAGCAAATAGAGAATTACTGGTTTTGTGTTTTGTCTGAACGGTAAGGAGAAAAAAGGCCAGAAAAAAGGAAATGAACAAAGAGATTATGGTAACAATAAATAATAAATTAATCTTATCCATTCAGTTGGTTTCTTTAGGTAATAGTTTGGTTTTTGGTTGTGCTAAGCCATTCAAAAGTAGTAAAATATTTCTTTATTATGGTGTTTGTGATAGGAGGTTTGAGATCACGAATTTTGTATAGATACAAAAAAACCGTATCACAATTCAGTAATACGGTTTTTGTGGAGAATATCGGATTCGAACCGATCACCTCTTGCCTGCCAGGCAAGCGCTCTAGCCAAATGAGCTAATCCCCCAATGTGATAGCAAATAAAGTCAATTAATTGACAAAAAGCAAATTTCAAATTGCATCGGCAGGATTTATTTTTCAAAACCGTAACTTTACGATCAAATTTATTTTTATGAGTTTAGAAAATCAAAACGGTTCCTTAGTAACCACTTTTCATAATGCTGTTGCAACTGTACAATTTGGACATCCCGCAAGTAATTCTTTTCCGCGTCAGTTATTGGACAGGTTAACAGCTGAAATTAATTCGTTAAGTCTGAATAAAGACATTTCTGTTATTATTTTGAAAAGCGAAGGAGCAAAGGTTTTTTGTTCCGGTGCTTCGTTCGATGAACTTTTGCAGGTAGAGAATGAAGAACAGGGATTAACCTTTTTCTCTGGTTTTGCTCATTTGATAAACGCCATGCGAAATTGTTCTAAACTAATTGTAGGACGTGTTCAGGGTAAAGCTGTTGGTGGCGGTGTCGGAATTGCTTCGGCTTGTGATTATGTTTTGGCAACACCGGAAAGTGCTATCAAACTTTCTGAATTGGCGATCGGAATTGGTCCTTTTGTGATTGAACCTGCTGTTTCGAGGAAAATAGGAAAAACAGCCATGACCCAAATGACATTGGCGGCGCACGAATGGAAATCGGCAGAATGGGCATTGCAAAACGGACTTTACAGCGCGCTTCATCAAGCCGAAGATTTAGACGTTGCCGTTGAAGAATTTGCTCAAAAGCTTAGTTCATACAATCCCGAAGCGTTATTCGAAATGAAAAAGATGATTTGGGAAGGAACAGAACATTGGGATTCGCTTCTGGTTGAACGTGCTGCGATTACAGGAAAATTAGTTTTGTCTGATTTTACCCGAAAAGCGTTGACACAATTCAAAAAATAAGGAAGGTTCGCAAGTCACAAAAGAGTATTTGAAGTCTAATTTTGTAAAGAATGTATAAAATGAAAATCATTTCATTGTTGCAGCAAGTAGATGTTGCAGAGAAAATTAAGAATGCTCCGGACGAAAGTTATCAGATAGGAGTAGTGATCGGATCGTTTATTCCGTTTGTTATTTTAATCGGAATTGCATATTGGATGTATAACAGAGCCAAAAAAAGGGAGTAAAACGGTTATTAATTTGTAAATTTGCAACCTAAAATTCAAATCGATGAGTAATATCAGAATTACAAAGCAATTTAGTTTCGAAACCGGGCATGCTTTATATGGTTACGACGGAAAATGCAAAAACGTTCACGGGCACAGTTATAAATTATCGGTAACGGTTATTGGTTCACCAATTACAGACCGGTCGAATGTGAAATTCGGAATGGTGATTGACTTCTCTGACCTAAAGAAAATTGTAAAAGAAGAAATCGTCGATCAGTTCGATCACGCGACTGTTTTTAACGAAACTACACCACATATCGAATTGGCAAATGAACTTAAAAGCCGTGATCATCACGTAATTTTAGTCGATTACCAGCCAACAAGTGAAAACATGGTCGTTGATTTCGCTAACAGAATAATGAAACGTTTACCAGCCGGAATTTCTTTGTTCTCTCTTAAACTTCAGGAAACAGAATCTTCGTTTGCAGAATGGTACGCGAGTGACAATTAAGTTTAATTAGTCAAAAGTTTGAAAGTCGAAAGTCAAAAGTCTTTTTTTTATTCTTTTATCTAATTGATCTAGTGTATAAAAATCTAAGGATCTAACAAATCCAGCATCTAAGAAGTCTAACAATCCAGTAATCTAAAGATCTAACAAATCCAGCACCTAAGAAGTCTAATGTCTAAGAAGTCTAACAATCCAATAATCTAAGGATCTAAAAAATCTAACAATCTAAATGAAAAAAAAAGTATATTTTGCTTCTGATCAGCATTTTGGAGCACCGACTGCTGAGTTGAGTATGCCTCGTGAACAAAAATTTGTGGCGTGGTTAGATGTCGTGAAACACGATGCAGAAGCGATCTTTTTATTAGGTGATTTATTTGATTTTTGGTTTGAGTACAAAACCGTTGTACCAAAAGGTTTCGTACGTGTTTTAGGTAAATTGGCTGAGCTTCGTGACAGTGGAATTCCAATTTACTTTTTTGTTGGGAATCATGATTTATGGATGGACGATTATTTTGAAAAAGAATTGAATATTCCGGTGTATCACGATAACAAAGAATTTACGTTTAACGGAAAGACCTTTTTGATTGGCCACGGCGACGGAAAAGGACCTGGAGACAAAGGATATAAGCGAATGAAAAAGGTGTTTACAAATCCGTTTTCGAAATGGCTTTTCCGCTGGCTGCATCCTGATGTTGGTGTAAGTCTGGCACAATATCTATCGGTTAAAAATAAACTGATTTCAGGCGATGAAGATGTGAAGTTTTTAGGAGAAGAAAACGAATGGTTGGTTTTGTACGCCAAACGTAAGCTCGAAACCAAACATTACAATTACTTTATTTTTGGACATCGTCATTTACCCATGATTATTCCTGTTGGAGAAGATTCCAATTATGTAAATCTGGGAGATTGGATTGGCTATTTTACGTATGGTGTTTTTGACGGAGAAACTTTTGAGCTTCAAAAATTCGAACAATAAACATTTCAAAATTTACTTCTTATTCGGTGGATAAACTGCTATTTTGTGTGTTCTTAAGGAATAACTCGACATTGCACCACCATTTGATTTCTGAAAACGTATTGCCTTAGAATCCTGTTTTGGCATGTGACATTCTACACAATTCGTAAGCAAAGATTTTCCTGCTGTTTTTATTGTTGCAGGTGTATGCTCTATGCCTTGATGGCAACTAATACACATTGACGAATAAGTAGCCAGATTTTTGGAAGCATCTTCATGCGGATTGTGACAAGTCATACAATCCATAGCTTCACTTTTCTTAAAACATTTACTCTGAGCAAGTAAACCTAATTGATTTCCGTGCACATCATAATTAATGCTGTCATTCGAAGCAGGAACTCCTCTAAAATAATTTAACAAATCATCACCGGGTTTGTACTGAAAACGCGATTTTATCTTTAGTTTATCATTTCCAGAATGACATATTGCACAGGCATCTATTCTTTGCTGTCTTTTTAAATCTTTAAAAGCAACAATGTTTTGGGCTTTTTTAAGATCAGGAAATTTTAAATGCGTTCTAACATGTTGTTTGGCTGGTCCGTGGCAACGTTCACAGTCGATTCCATAAATAAGCGTTCTTTTGCTCATGAAATCTTCGACTTCCATCGTCATAAAAGTAATGCTGTCGGAACTTGTTGTAACATACCTGCTGGCAATGTTGGAACTATGACAGCCAAAACATTCTTTGTCTATTTGTCTTTCGAAATTAGGAACCGTAGCCGAATAACCAGGACTTGTTGCCCAATCATTTATTGATTTGTAATAGGAAATAGGTAATTCAAAAGTATAGTGGTTTTTCCAGTACGCGCTTGTTTGTGCATGTTTGATCCCAAACAGAATTTCGAACGGATAAGCCTGAACTTCTTTTCCGTTTTTGTACAAAACCTGATACAATGTATCTCTGCGTTCTTCCATCACCAATTTGGTGTTCGCATCATAGACAAAAGTATTTTTGCCATTTTTAAAATGACCTAAGATGTTTTCTTTGGTTGCGGGAGAAGAAGCTTTGAAATGGGAGCTATGAAAAGCAGATTCAGATTGTATTTTATGGCATTGAATACAGCTTTCAGAACCAGCGTAATCAGTTCCGCGTGGATCAATGTAATTATCGGATTCCTTTTTACAACTTGTAAAAAGAATGATTAATGCCAATATGAAGAATAGAAATTTTGCTTTTTTCATTGCTGTAAATATACTTGTTTTTGTAGGAAAACAAAATATATTTCAATAATGAAAAAAGAAATCCAAAATGTTCAGTAAGTCTAGTTTAAACCCACTCCGTAAACGTATTCGTCTAAGTCAATTCTAAATAAAGAACCTTCTACCAAGTCTTTAATCGATTTTAATTCCGTCATAGAGACTGCAAGATCAATCTGACTGCAAGGTGTTTTAAGTAAAAATTTATGGCAGGAATGTTTTAATTCGCAAGCTTCACAACAAGTATTGTCAAGAATACTGTCCTCAATTAAAGAACAAAACTGGTTTAGTTCCTGAACAGTAAAATAAAAACCGGTTTCCTTAAAAACCAATTGCACTTTATCAAGGATAGTTTCTTTTCCGGTTTTCCAGTAAAAGGCGATTCCGAAATTATTATGATATATCTGCTCTATTTCTCTCATTGCAAAATTTTTTATTCCAACAAATATAAATATTATTTATATTAATTCTAAATAAAAAATTCATAAAAATATCAAAAAATGTTATTAAAACCACTTTTTCAATTGGGCTAAAAATTGATTTTGCTGGTCTACGAATAAATAATGAGAGCAATTTTCAAGCAAAACAAAATGGTTCTGCCCTGCAATGGTTTCAATTGAGTGGAGCTGTTTGGTAGAAAATACGCCATCTTCTTTACCGTAAATAGCATAAATAGGGATTCCGTTTTCTTTTATTTTACGAAGTACAGGTTGCGTATCGATATTGTTTCGGCTTTCATTTTGATAAAAAAGCAAGGGAGCATTTTTATTTCGGATGTTGGTTTTGCCAAAAATACTTGTCTCATAATCCTGATACAGTTTTTTTGAAGCTTCCGTTGGGTTTGGCATTTTAAAATATCCATTTTCACCCGCGAGATTGTAACATTGTTTTCTGTAATCGGCTGAATTTTTATCTAATTGTGCAACAGCTTGTATTTTAGAAAGCATTTCCTGATTCAGATTGTCCGTATATTTTTTTGTCAAAGAATTTAAAATATGATCGTACGTTTCCTGTTGAGAGAAAAGAGCTGCCGTCAAAACGAGTGCACTGACACGTTCAGGATATTTTTCGGTATAAAGTGTTGCCACTAAACCGCCAAAACTATGCCCCATTATAATCGCTTTCTTTAAATGTTCGTCTTTATAAATGGTATTTAAATCCTGAAAAGCTTCTTCGTACGTAAATGTTGCATTAGGATCAACGGATCTTCCTTCGCCTCTGCGATCGTACACAAGAACATAAAAACCTTTGTCTGCTAATTTCTGAGCCGTTGTACCTTCAAATAAAGTAGCATTTCCGCTTGGTCCGCCGTGAATAAAAATGAGGGCTTTATTGGCTTTGTTTCCGTATGTCTTTACGTAAAGATGCTGACCATTCATAAAAGAAAAAAGGATCAGAAAAGAAATCAATAGTAATCGCTTCATTTACTCCATGTTTTGATGATCTTCCAAATCTTTTTGAAGGTCTAAGTTTCGGAATGTTGATGAGGTTACACCAGTTCCTAAAGCGGTTAAAAGCGTCATGCTTCCCCCAAAGATTACTGAAGTTACCGTTCCCATTAATTTCGCTGTTAAACCGCTTTCAAAAGCACCCAATTCGTTTGATGATCCCACAAACATAGAATTTACAGCTGCAACACGTCCGCGCATGTGATCCGGTGTTTTAAGTTGTAAAATCGTCTGACGAATAACAACCGAAATTCCGTCAGCTAGTCCGCTTAAGAATAAAGCCGCAACCGAAAGCCAGAAAATGGTGGAAACACCAAAAAGAATAATAGACAAACCGAAAACAAATATGGCTCCCAAAAGTTTCATTCCTGCTTTTCTGTAAAGTGGAACGTAGGCTGAAATAATCATCGTAAGGAATGCACCAATTGCAGGAGCTGCTCTTAGAATACCAAAACCTTGCGGGCCTACTTTTAAGATATCCTGAGCAAAGATTGGTAATAAAGCAACTGCACCACCAAAGAGTACCGCAACCATGTCTAACGAAAGCACGCCAAGAATGGTTTTGTTATTGAAGACAAATTTTAATCCTTCTTTTAAACTTTCCATTACGGGTTCGCCGATTTTAGGATTAAGAATTGGTTTTGTACTGATCTGCGATAAAGCAATTAACGCAAATAACGAACAGGCAAAAACAGAACACATTGACCAGTGAACGCCAATAAAGTTAATGGAGAATCCTGCAATTGCAGGTCCTAAAACTGAACCAATCTGCGAAACAGAGCTACTCCATGTTGCCGCGTTGGGATATACTTTTTTAGGTACGATTAAAGATAAAAGAGAAAATATAGTTGGACCAAGAAAGGCACGAACTAATCCGCCCAGAAAAACCAAAAAGTAAATTGAATATAAAATTGCATTAGTGGTTAAACCGCTAACAACTCTTGGCCACGTTAGCAAAAACAATCCAAAACTAATGACCGAAAAACCAAGTATACATTTTATCAATAATCCTTTTTTCTCTCTTTGGTCGACCATGTGTCCGGCAAATAATGCCATGGAAACAGCCGGAATAACTTCCATTAAACCAATAAGTCCTAACGAAAGCGGATTTTTGGTAATGCTATATACTTCCCATTCAATTACAATGAATTGCATCGACCAGGCAAAGACCATCGCAAAACGTAATAATAAAAACACATTAAATTCTTTATAACGTAATGCCTGATAAGGATCTCGTTTATTGGTTTTAGTTGTCATTTGTTCGAATATCTTTAAGCATGAGTTGAGTAGAAACAGTTCCGTTCCATTCGTTTTCTGATAATGAATACGCTAATTGAAAAGGATTTTGATCCTTTGCAAGATCTAGTTTTTTTCCAAGGCCAAAACCAATGGCAGCAATCCCGTCTGAATTATTTTGTTTTACAAAAAGTCTCAAATGTTCTTCATCTGCACCTAACGTTTTAGCGTAACCTGTGTCTTTTACGTTTTTAGTCATAAAAACAGGCGTCATATTTAGTGGTCCAAAAGGTTCAAATTGTTTTAAGATTCGGGTAAATTTTGGTGTTATATCACTAAAATTAATTTCAGCGTCGACTTCTATTTCAGGAGTTCGCATTTCAGGCAAAATAGTTTCTGAAACTTGTTTTTCAAAAGCTTTTTTAAAAATAGGATAGTTTTCAGGTTTTATGGTCATTCCAGCTGCATACATGTGTCCTCCAAATTGTTCCAGATGTTCAGCGCAGGCATCTAAGGCATTGTAAACATCAAATCCTTTTACAGATCGTGCCGAAGCCGCATATTTGTCACCACTTTTGGTAAAAACTAAAGTAGGACGATAATAGGTCTCAATTAATCTTGAAGCAACAATTCCAATAACACCTTTGTGCCAGTCTTCCTGGAAAACAACAGTGGAGAAACGATCTTCTTCGCTATTGGTTATAATTTGCTGAAAAGCTTCTTTGGTAATTTGTTTGTCCAGATCCTTTCGGTCTGAATTGTATTTTTCAATTTCAGAAGCGAATTGCTGTGCTTGTTCAAAATTAAATTCGGTTAACAATTCAACCGCATGATTACCGTGTTTAATTCTTCCCGCAGCGTTTATTCGTGGTGAAATGATAAAAACGACATCCGTAATATCGAGTGTTTTCTTTTTTACCTGATGAACCAAAGCTTTAATTCCGGGTCTCGGATCTGAGTTGATGACCTGAAGTCCAAAATAAGCCAAAACTCTGTTTTCACCTGTGATCGGTACAATATCTGCTGCAATTGCTGTAGCGACTAAATCCAAATACGGAACTAAATCCTGTATGGTTTCATTTCGATTGCGTCCTAAAGCCTGAATAAGTTTAAAACCCACACCGCAACCGCACAATTCATCGTAAGGATAAAAGCAATCATCTCTTTTTGGGTCCAAAATGGCGACTGCATTCGGAAGTGATTCTCCGGGTCTGTGGTGATCACAAACAATAAAATCAATGTTTTTTGATTTTGCGTAAGCAATATGATCTATGGATTTGATACCGCAGTCTAAAGCGATAATCAACGAAAATTCGTTGTCGTCTGCAAAGTCAATTCCTTTATAAGAGATTCCGTAACCTTCGTCGTAACGATCCGGAATATAAGTGGCAACATTGGGATAATACGATTTTAAATACGAAGAAACCAAAGAAACCGCTGTTGTTCCGTCGACATCATAATCACCAAAAACTAAGATGTTTTCCTCGTTTCGAATAGCCGTTTCAATTCGGTCAACAGCTTTATGCATGTCTTTCATCAAAAAAGGATCATGAAGATGCTCTAATGATGGACGAAAGAAATTCTTAGCCTGATCAAAGGTTTCGATGCCACGCTGAATTAAAAGTGTTGCTACAAAATCTTCTACATTCAAGGCCTGTGCTAAATGTTTGATTTTATCTTCAGAAGGTTTTGTTTTTAATTTCCAGCGCATTTTTATTTGATTGGCTTTAAAATTTTAGATTTCAGACTTTAGATTTTAGATTCATGAAATCGTTTAATTGGGATGTTTTTCTTGCTGTTCTCAGTATTTCTAATTATTAGATTTTTTGAAGATTTTAAATAAGACAATAAAGCTCAAAAAATTTAAAATCTAAACTCTGAAATCTAAAATCACTTAACTTCAAGTGCATTTCCTTCAAACTGAATTCCGTCCCAACCTGAAGTGATAAAATTTCTAATGTTTTGGTGATTTGTTCCGTTTGGATCTCCCAGAACTTCTTCAAAGTAAAAAGCGCCAAAGCAAGCTAACGTTTCTTCTTTGCTTAGATTTTGTAATTTGGCGAAAGAGAATAATTTGCAAGAACCTGAATTTTCTCCGGCTGCATTATGTTGTGTTCCGTTTTGAAAAGCGGTAGGAGTAAAGTTGTAGTTTTCCTCAATTACGGCTATTGTTTCCGGGAATGTTATTTCGTTTGGTGTTTGTTTTACTTTTTCTAAAAAGGCTTGAATGCTCATAATTTTAATCTTTCTTAATCTGTATTGAATTACAGAATGTTTTTATTCTTCATCATCATCCTTCGAAAATTTACTTTTCTTAGGTTCTTTGGTTATTGTTTTTCCGGCTACGACTACGACAATTTCGCCACGTGGCGCCGTTTTTTCGAAATGGGCTAAAACTTCTTTGGCAGTTCCACGTACATTTTCTTCATGGAGTTTAGATAATTCACGCGAAACGCAAACCTGTCTGTCTTCTCCAAAATAGGTGATAAACTCACTTAATGTCTTAACGAGTTTATGTGGAGAAACATACAGAATCATTGTTCTGGTTTCTTCGGCTAAAGCCAAAAATCGCGTTTGACGTCCTTTTTTATCAGGCAGGAAACCTTCGAATATAAATTTATCGTTTGGTAATCCGCTGTTTACTAAAGCGGGAACAAAAGCTGTTGCACCCGGTAAACATTCTACTTCGATTTTATTTTCAACACAGGCACGCGTCAATAAAAAGCCTGGATCTGAAATGGCAGGAGTTCCTGCGTCAGAAATCAGGGCAATGGTTTCACCTGCTTTTAAACGTGCTATTAAATTTTCTGTTGTTTTGTGCTCATTGTGCATGTGATGGCTGTGCATGTGCGTGCCGATTTCAAAATGCTTCAATAGTTTTCCACTCGTTCTGGTGTCTTCGGCCAAAATCAAATCGACTTCTTTCAGAATCCTAATCGCACGAAAAGTCATGTCTTCGAGATTGCCAATTGGCGTTGGAACGATATATAATTTAGACATATTTTTTTAATGTTATAACACGAATTTCACGAATTAGCACAAATTATAATTGCTTTTTAAATTTCACAAAGATTAATTCTTGTTAGTTCTTGAAGTTTATGAAATCAATTTTTTTAAATTTAAAACACGAATTTCACGAATTAGCACAGATTGTAATTGCTTTTAAATTTCACAAAGATTAATTCGTGTTAATTCGTGAAATTCGTGTTTTATGAAAATTTCTTCTCTACAATTCCCAAGAAACGCTCAGCATAATCGTCTTTTCCTTCCCAGTTGTTATAGTCAGGTTTTACCATTTCTTCAATAAAATCTTTTGCTTCCTGATAGTTGTCAAAAGTCAGTAACTGATTCAAAACACGACTGTAGTCTTCAGTACTGTTACTAAAAAGATTTTTAGTAAAAGCAATTCTGTCATTTAGATCGATATGAAAACCTTTGGCTAGTTTTTCGTTTAGCGGAACCGTTTTTGGTTTCACAGGTTCTGTTACAGCCGTTTCTACTTCTGTTTTTTTCTCCTGAAATTCGTTTATTGCCGGAGTTGGAGTAGGGCTTACGTTTTCAAAACTCTCTACTTTTATAAATTGAGGATCTGCGTAGTTGTTTCCTTTAATTCCAAGAATGTCTTCCAGAGAGAAAGATAAAGGTTCTTGTTTAGATGGTGTTTCTGTTTTTGGTGTTTCAACAACTTCTATTTCTTCAGCTGTTAATTCAAAAGCAGGTTTAAAATCAGGAATTGGTTTTAAATCGTTTGTTGTTCTAAACGAAAGTTCGTCAGCAATTTTGGTTTCTTCTTTAACTTCTTCCGGTGCTTCTTCAGATGTCTGTACTTCGATTTCAGCTACAGGAGTTGGAATCGTTTCTGTTACAGGTTCTGAGAATATCGTTGCCGGAATTTCAATTGGCGCGGCTTCTTGTACCGGTTCTACAATTTGATCTTCGGGAATAATTTCTATAGGAGTTGCTTCTATTGTTTCTTCTTTAATTTCCGCAACAGGTTCCGGTTCAGAAACAGTAGCAACAGGCGCTATTTCTTCTGTCACAACAGGTTCGTTAGCAGGAATTACAGTTGCAGCTGTTTCTTCAGTATCAAAAATAACAGCAAGTTCAGCGCTTATTTCACTATGATTGATGGTCGGTTTTACAGTATCGAAGTTTTCATCTACAAACTTAAGTATAGCTAGTTTTTCGTATAATTTCTGCGTCTCAAGATACAATTGATTGATATCGGATTTATTTTTAAGCTTTAAAATTCGATGTGCAATGCTGATTAAATCGGCTTCCAATTTTTTTTTCATAACAGTTGAAATTATAGTGAATACGGTATTTTAGTATGTTTTGTGTTGAATGTCTTTATTTTCGGCAGAAATCAAAGCGGTAAATTTTTATTTCTGTTAATAAGCGTTCGCGAATCTTTGATTTGATAAAAATTTTCTACTTTTGAAAAACGTTAAAAACAGTAATTTTTGACGCCAATTTTATTACCAGTACAAAGTAATAAAAACTATTCATCTTTAAAGGTAGAAAAATACAAAATGTTTCTCGAAAATACAGTAAATCACAAAGAACAGTTTGGTTGGATTGAAGTTATTTGTGGATCAATGTTTTCGGGTAAAACCGAGGAGTTAATTCGCAGATTAAAACGCGCTCAGTTTGCCAAACAAAGAGTCGAAATTTTTAAACCTTCTATTGATACGCGTTATCATGACGAATTGGTCGTATCTCACGATGCTAATGAATTTCGCTCAACTCCGGTTCCCGCAGCTGCTAATATCGCACTCCTTGCACAAGGTTGTGATGTTATAGGCATTGATGAAGCACAGTTTTTTGATGATGAAATTGTTACGGTTTGTAATGATCTTGCCAATCAGGGAATTCGTGTTATCGTGGCAGGATTGGATATGGACTTCAAAGGAAATCCTTTTGGGCCAATGCCGGCACTTATGGCTACAGCAGAATATGTTACGAAGGTTCATGCGGTTTGTACCAGAACTGGAAATCTTGCTAACTACAGTTTCCGTAAAACGGATAATGATAAATTAGTAATGCTGGGTGAAACAGAAGAATACGAGCCACTAAGTCGTGCCGCTTATTATAATGCGATGAAAAAAAGCCAGGAAAAATAAAGCTATATTTTTATAACTAAAAACTACAGGATGCAGGAACCAAAAACGAAAAAGAAATTAACCGCTACCATTATCATAGCAGTAGTAATTGCTGCAGTGTCAGTAAGTCTAATTCAGTATTTCTTTTTTAAGGATGCTGCAAAAGATACCGAAGTAATAGAATTGGTCGCAAAGTACAATAAAAGTTGTCCGTTAGAAATTCAGCCGGGTATTCGTTTAGATAGTGTTAGTCTTCCTGAGGGACACACAATTCAGTACAATCAGACTTTGGTAAATGTAGAAAAAGCAACTGCCGAAATTGATACTATAAAACAAAACATCCAGCAAAGCCTTATTAGCACTGTAAAAGCAAATCCCGGACTTCAAATCTTTCGGGATAAAGAGTTTGTCTTAATTTATCATTATAATGATAGAAAAAAAGACTCTTTATTTCAGATTGCCATTACTCCGGAGCAATATAAATAAGTTAAAGAATTAAAAATTAAAGATATTTGACCTAACGACTTATTAAGCTGTTAGGTCTTTTTTTATTTTAATGATTAATGTAATCTTGATAGTAGTCTTAGCTTTTACTACACTGCATAAAAAAACCTAACAGGTTTTGGAAACCTGTTAGGTTTGTAAAGTTGATATGTTATTGCGAAGATTTGAAAAATTAAATCTTCTTTCTCATTCTCGCTACCGGAATATCAAGCTGTTCGCGGTATTTGGCAATTGTTCTTCTGGCAATAGGATATCCTTTTTCCTTTAGAATTTCTGCCAATTGATCGTCTGGTAAAGGTTTCTTTTTATCTTCTTCTTCAATCGTATTTTGTAGAATCTTTTTAATTTCTAATGTCGAAACATCTTCTCCCTGATCATTTTTCATGGCTTCAGAGAAAAACTCTTTAATAAGTTTTGTTCCGTACGGCGTTTCAACATATTTACTGTTGGCAACACGCGAAATTGTCGAAATATCCAAGCCAACCATATCCGCAATGTCTTTTAAGATCATGGGTTTTAATTTGGTTTCGTCTCCGTCTAAAAAGAATTCTTCCTGATAATGCATAATAGCATTCATGGTTACAAACAGCGTTTCCTGACGTTGTCTGATCGCATCAATAAACCATTTTGCAGAATCCAGCTTTTGTTTGATAAACTGAACAGCATCTTTTTGAGCCGATGATTTATCGCGGGAATCTTTATACGTCTGCATCATTTCCTGATAATCCTTAGAAACGTGCAGAGAAGGAGCATTTCGTCCGTTTAAGGTCAATTCCAGTTCGCCATCGATAATTCTGATTGCGAAGTCGGGAACCACATTTTCGGTTACTTTATTATTTCCTGTAAAAGAGCCGCCTGGTTTTGGATTCAGTCTTTCGATTTCGTGAATTGCTTTTTTAAGCAGCTCATTCGAAACCCCCGATTTTTGCAATAGCTTATCGTAATGTTTTTTAGTAAAAGCATCAAACTGATTTTCGATAATATCAATTGCTAAATCAACATAATCCGTTGGTGTTTTATGCTTCAATTGCAATAACAGACATTCCTGCAAATCACGTGCTCCCACACCCGAAGGTTCAAGCTCATGAATCACATGCAGCATTTTTTCGACCATCGCATCATCCGTATAAATACCTTGCGTAAAGGCCATGTCATCAACAATATCAGCAATGCTTCTGCGGATGTAACCCATATCATCAATACTTCCAACAAGGAATTCAGCTATTTCGCGTTCTTCATCGTTTAAAATAAAAGTATTCAGCTGATTGATTAAATCCTGGTGAAAACTGATTGGAGACGCAAAAGGAGTTTCGCGTTCCTCGTCTTCACTATAATTATTTACCTGAGTTTTGTAGTCAGGTGTATCATCGTCGCTTAAGTATTCGTCTATATTAATGTCGTCAGCTTCGATTCTGTCTGATTCGGCATCATCATAATCGTCGTAGTCTTCATTAGCGAATTCATCAGCTTCGTATTCGTCTTCTTTACCTGCTTCTAAAGCCGGATTTTCGTTCATTTCTTCCAATAAACGTTGTTCAAAAGCTTGCGTAGGCAATTGAATTAACTTCATCAGCTGAATTTGCTGTGGAGATAATTTTTGTGATAATTTTAAATTTAAAAATTGCTTTAGCATTTAGAATGTTTAATCGTTTATTTGTTTAATCGTCAATTTGTTTAATCGTTAAAATCGGCTAACCGAATTAACGATTAACCGATCTAACGTTTGATCTTCTATTCGTTTCTTTGTGAAAAAACGGTTAACCGAATGAACGATTAACCGATTAAACTTTTTTTAAAATTCAGCACTTCCAGGAGTTCTTGGGAAAGGAATCACGTCTCTAATGTTTGTCATTCCTGTTACAAACAATACCAAACGCTCAAAACCTAAACCAAAACCGGCGTGAGTTGCAGAACCAAATCTTCTGGTGTCTAAATACCAGTATAATTCTTCTTCATCGATTTCGAGAGCCTTCATTTTTTCGATTAGAACATCGTAACGTTCTTCTCTTTCAGATCCACCAACGATTTCTCCAATTCCAGGGAAAAGGATATCCATAGCACGAACTGTTTCTCTTCCTGGTTCTGTATTGTCATTCAAACGCATATAAAATGCTTTGATGTTTGCCGGGTAATCAAATAAAATTACCGGACATTTAAAGTGTTTTTCAACTAAGTAACGTTCGTGTTCTGATTGTAAATCAGCTCCCCATTCGTTAATGATATATTGAAATTTCTTCTTTTTATTTGGAGTAGAATCTCTTAAAATGTCAATCGCTTCTGTATAAGAAACACGTTTAAAGTTGTTTTCTAATACAAAGTTCAATTTTTCCAACAAAGCCATTTCGCTTCTCTCCGCTTGTGGTTTTGCTTTTTCTTCTTCTAAAAGTCTTCCTTCCAGGAATTTTAAATCATCCTGACAGTTTTCTAATGCATATTTAATTACGTACTGAATAAAATCTTCAGCCAAATCCATATTGTCATCTAAATTGTTGAAAGCAACTTCCGGCTCAATCATCCAGAATTCTGCAAGGTGACGTGATGTATTTGAGTTTTCTGCTCTAAAAGTTGGTCCAAAAGTATAAATCTGCCCCAAAGCCATTGCAAAAGTTTCTCCTTCTAATTGTCCAGAAACCGTTAAGTTCGTATGTTTTCCAAAGAAATCTTTTTTGAAATCGATGTTTCCGTCTTCTGTTTTAGGCAAATTGTCAAGCGGTAAAGATGTAACCTGAAACATTTCTCCTGCACCTTCAGCATCAGCTCCGGTGATAATTGGCGTGTTAACATACACAAAACCTTTTTGCTGAAAATAGCTGTGAACTGCAAACGAAAGTACAGAACGCACACGCATAATTGCTCCAAAAGCATTTGTACGTACACGTAAATGTGCATTTTCACGTAAAAATTCTAAAGAGTGTTTTTTAGGCTGCATTGGAAATTTCTCTGCATCAGAATCTCCTAAAATTTCAATCTTAGTAACCTGAATCTCGTATTTCTGACCTGCACCTTTGCTTTCTACCAAAGTTCCAATAACAGAAACTGCAGCTCCAGTTGTAATTCTTTTTAGCGTTTCTTCCGGTGTATTTTCAAAATCAACAACACATTGTATATTATTAATTGTAGAACCATCATTAAGCGCAATGAACTGATTATTTCTAAAAGTTCTTACCCATCCTTTTGCATTCACTTCCTGTAGCGTCGTCGTACTGTTTAATAAGTCTTTAACCTTTGTGTGTTTCATTTTTCTGTGTAAAATTGATATTTAATAATAGTATTTCAATTGAAATGCAAATATAATTGATTTGTTTGAAATTGTACTGTTTAAGTTTTTTTTAGCGGTTCTCAGATTGTAAGTTACTAAGATGCTACGTTTTTTGAACTAGTTTCTATATATTTTTTAACAAGTTAAAAATCGTTATAATACAATTATGGCAATGATAATTAAGATCACTACAATAGCGCAAACGATTTGAAATACTAAACTAGTAGGGCTTTCGCCGTAAATTTTTCCATTTCTGCCGTTGATGTAAAAATGATAGATCTTTTCTTTGTAGCGGTACGAGCTCACATATACAGGTACCATAATATGCTTGAATTGAATGTCATCGTATTGTGTATCACAGGTATATATCCTTTGGCGATCTCCACCTATTTCTTCTCTAATTGCTTTGCTGATACGGTTTTCCATTCTTGTTTTTGCATCTGTAAAGCCTTGCTGTAGCGGAATGGTATATTTTTCCGTTATAAAACCAGAAAGATATTGATCGTTTACTTTAACAAGTTCTCTGAAATCCCAAGGTTCGAGTTCTGCTAATCCTTCCGGGCTTATGTTTCCGGACGCAGGCGTAATAATGTCATCAAAATCAACACGAACGGTGCCAAATGTATTTGTCCAGGACGTTTTGGTTACCTCTCTTTCATCGTCACCACTTCCCTCTGTTACGGTATAATCGTCACCGCTTGCACCTGTATAAGCAGAAACTGATTTAGCGTCAAATGTCCAATAAGGGACATAAATTCCTCTTAAATCTATAGGAGTAGGCGCAAATTTTTTAAAATCGCTTGGTGTCAGCCAAAGACTATTTTTCCATTTTTCCAGAATAACAATTGTTTTCTTTTCGTCGATATTAAAGGGCAGTAAATATCCTGGTTTAATAAGACGCTGCTCCGAAATGTCGTCCTCAACCAGAGGATTGGTGCAGTACGAACAATGTAAAGATTTTAAATTCTCATCCACAGAAGAACTCGCTCCGCAGCTTTTGCACGAAATGATTTTCTCTGTTTGTAAATTGAGAGCTTCAAAATTTTCAATGTAGGCATTAAAATCAAGTTCTTCAATAAACGTTTCTTCTTCGTGAATTTCATTCGTAGAAGAACAATAATCGCAAGCCATTGTTTTAGTACCGGGCTTGTATTTTAGCCCGGCACCACAATTTGTACACAAAAAACCTTTGAATGCTGCAACGGTAGTATCTGGATTTTCCATTTATTTTAAATTCCCGGAAGCGGAGGAGGAGATTGCGTTAGTAATTTTTGCAAATGTTCAACAGAACCAGCTTTTTGCCAATCGCTCATGCCTTGATTCCATACTAATGTTTCAGTAGAAAGTTGTCCGTTTTTTACCAGATCAGCAAGTTGCGCGTCGTTAAAAGGTCCTGCTTGTTGATTGTTTATAGCCACAAAAAATGATACGCCATTTGACAAAGGAGGTGGCGATTGCTGATTCTGAGTTGTGTTTAATGACTGTGCCATTTGGTTTGCCATTGCGATACCAGCTCCAAAACCAACACCTGCTCCCGCAGCTCCCGATGGATTATTAGCAGCAATTTCAATAGACTTTGCGGCTTTATATTGTGCAAATTTGTTTAAATCGATTTTATTAAGACGGCTTAATTCAAAAATTTCTTTTTTGATTTCTTCCGGCATTGAAACGTTTTCAATAAGAAATTTGCTAACATCTAATCCGTAAGCGGTGAAATCATCCTTCATGAAGTCGAAAATAACCTTCGAAAGTTCATTTAGATTTGCAGCATAATTTTCAACCGGCAAATTCGCTTCACCAATCGCGTCAGTAAAACGGGTAACAATATTACTTTTTAATTGTTCCGATATTTTTTCAGTTGTGAAATTTCCGTCAGTGCCCACAATTTCTCTAAGGAATATGGCAGCATCACCAACTTTAAAAGTATAAGTTCCAAAAGCTCTGATTTCAAGCATCCCAAAACGGTCGTCGTTTAGTATAATCGGACTTTTAGTTCCCCATTTCTGATCTGTAAAAGTTTTGGTGCTAATAAAATAAACTTCCGCTTTAAAGGGACTATTAAAACCGTATTTCCATCCTTTAAGCGTAGTTAAAATCGGTAAGTTTTGTGTGTTTAGCGTGTAAGTTCCTGGAGTAAAAACATCTGCAATTTGTCCTTCACTTACAAATACAGCTTGTTGTCCTTCTCGAACAATTAATTTTGCATCATTTTTAATTTCATTCTGATACCTTTCAAATCTATAAACTATAGTATTACTGCTATTATCTAGAAATTCAATGATATCGATAAACTCATTACGTAACTTATCAAATATTCCCATGTTTATTTTTGTTTATTTTGAAAACCAAATGTAGGGATATTTACCTTTTTTCAAAATAAAAACTTATGTTTTGGTGCAATATATTAATAAGGAGCTATTTCCCGCTATCCGCTATATCTTTTTGTTTTTAAAGAAAAAACAAAAAGGATGCCGCTGCTATCGGGGCTAGGGGAAAGCTATTTATTAATAGAGGGAAATATTTAGAATGGGAAAAAAAGTAATAAATTAAATGACGTAAATAGAAACGTTTTTTTTAACTATCATTTAGGTGTAAATTGATCTTTTACTTCTTGTGGAATTACATCTTTTTCTTTAATTTTTTCATAAAAATTAAATGCTTTCTTTTTCATTTTATCATCTTTTTTGGTTTCAGAGACTTTTAAAAGAGATAATGAATAATGAATTTTAAAATTAAAGTCCTTTTTATACGAGGAATAAGCATTATCTAAGTGTACTAACGCTTCATCATAATTTTTATTTAATGAAAGCAATATTCCTTTTATATAGAACACGTCGCTTTTTAGCTTGAGATTAATGAGTTTGTATTTATCTATGGCAAGATTTATATTTTCTAATCCATTATCATAGTCTCCCAAAATTGGAGATGTCACTGCAATTCCATAATATCCTTCGGGGCTATCAGGATATAATTTAACTATTTCTTCGTATTTTTTTCTTGCAACTTCAATTGCTTTTTCATTTCCATACTTTAAGCATTCTGCAGCTAAATTTGTTTTAAATTCTATAGATTTGTCATAACTTTTGTCTGCTAACATATAGAATTTAAGTGCATCTTTATCATCTAATAATCTTAAAGTGTAACCAGTGAAAAATAGCGCATCACAAAAAGTAGTGTCTTTTTTATAGGCTTCAAAAAAAACATTTGCAGTTATAGTGAGATATTTTTTATTTAAAGAGGTGTTTAAATAAAGAAACTTTACACCATCATTGAAGAGTTGTAATGCTTCAAGATTTTCCGACTTGCAGTACAGGTTTTTTCCCTCAAAATAATTTTGAGAAAACATTATATTAAAATTCAGTACAAAAAGTATTAGTATCGTTTTTTTCATAAATTAAAATGGAATTTGGATGGAAAGTTTTGGCAACTTTTACTCCTCTAACTCCTCTAACTCCGCTTCTTGTTTCTTCGTTTTCTTCTTCTCGAAAGACAATACCAGCGAAGGTAAAACCACTAAGTTAGCAAACATCGCGAATACCAAAGTACAAGAAATTAATCCTCCTAATGCGATCGTACCACTGAAACTTGATAATGTAAACGTTGCAAAACCTAAGATTAAAACAATAGAAGTATAAAAAGTACTCACTCCCGTTTCTCTTAAAGCACTGAAAACTGACTTTTTAATTTTTCCACGGCTTTGAAGCAGATCATGTTTGTATTTTGCCATAAACTGAATTGCATTATCTACAGAAATTCCAAAAGCAATACTGAATACCAAAATAGTAGAAGGCTTAAGCGGAATTCCAAAATAACCCATTAATCCGGATGTAATACAAAGCGGTAAAATATTTGTGATTAAGGAAGCCAAAACCATTTTGAACGATCTAAATAAATACAAAATAAGAATTGCAATCGTCAGAATAGCAAAAAACAAAGACTCGATTAAGTTATGTGCTAAGTATGAAGTTCCTTTTTGAAACACCAAAGCTTTTCCGGTAATCGTAACTTCGTAACGGTCTTTTGGGAAAATTTCTTTAATTTTTAATTTCAGTTTATTTTCGACTTTCGCCATTTCATCAGTTCCAATATCTTTCATGAAAGTAGTGATTCTGGCATATTGACCAGTCGAATCAACATAAGCTTTCATTAGATTTTCTTTGCTGTTCTTAGTCGCATTTTTAGCATAACTCAAGATGAAAGTCTGCTCCTGCGAAGTAGGTAATTGATAGTACTCCGGATTTCCGTTATAGAAAGCTTGTTTAGAATATTTAACCAGGTTTACAACAGAAACAGGTTTTGCCAGTTCCGGTATTTCAGAAATAGTAGTTTGCAGCTCATCCATTTTGCGAATGGTTGATGCTTTCATAACCCCTTTTTTCTTCTTGGTATCGATCATGATTTCAAGCGGCATTACACCGTTAAATTCTTTCTCGTAGAATAAAATATCTTTAAAGAACGAAGCCGTTTTTGGCATTTCACCAATTAAACTTCCCGAAACTTTCATTTGGCGTACACCATTGATACTGATTAATAAAAGTACAGCATAGATAATGTAAACGATTTTTCGTTTGTTTTTAACCAAGTTCTCAACTCCGTTTAATAAAGTCGAAATATAAGTTTTGGTTAAATGATATAAGTGTTTTTCTTTTGGTAAAGGTAGAAAGCTGTATACAATTGGAACAATAAAAAGTGTCAGCATGTAAACTGAAAGAACATTTATTGAAGTTACCAATCCAAATTCAAAAAGCAATTCGTTACCCGTAATCATAAGCGTTGCAAAACCAATTGCAGCCGTAAGATTGGTCATTAATGTAGCATGCCCAATTTTTGAAATAACACGCTGTAAAGCTTTTGCCTGATTGTTGTGTAATCTGATTTCCTGCTGGTATTTATTAATCAGGAAAATACAGTTTGTAATACCAATTACAATAATTAGCGGAGGAATAATCGCCGTTAGAATTGTGATTTTATAACCAATCAATCCAAGAGTTCCAAACGACCAGGTTACACCAATTATTAAAATACAAATCGAAATAAAGGTTGCTCTGAACGAACGGAAGAAGAAAAAGAAAATCAAAGAAACCGTCAATAATGCAGCACCAATGAAAAGAGCAATTTCGCCTTTCATGTTATCAGCATTGATCGTACGGATGTAAGGCATTCCCGAAACACGTAAATCAATTCCCGTTGTTTTTTCAAACTTAGCAATTTTCGGAACCAGATTATTAAGGATAAATGTTTTTCTCTCAGCCGTATTTACAATCGCTTTGTTGATGTAAACTGCTGAACGGATACTTCCGCTTTCTTTATTAAAAAGTAAACCTTCGTAAAAAGGTAAATTATGAAACAATTCGTATTGAATTCCTTTTAAATATTCGGGATCTATTGCTTTACTTTGGTCAATAAACGGAGTAAGAACAAATTTTTCGTTTACAGTATCTTTTTCTAATTTTTTTAAATCATTTAAAGAAACGACTAAATCAACCTCTTTAGATTTTTTTAATCCCGTCATCAACTCATTCCACGCAGCGTAGTTTTTTGGGGTAAAAAACTTTGGGTCTTTAAAACCAATTACAACCAGATTTCCTTCTTCACCAAACTTATCCAGAAACTTTTGATAATCTTTATTAGCACTATGATCTTTAGGAAGCAAATTGGCTTCGGTATACGTCATAGAAAGATTTTTCCATTGAAAGGCAAGGAAAATAGTAATGGCAGATACAAGAATCAGGATTGTAATTCTATTTTTAAGTATGATTCGGGCTAATTTTTCCCAAAATCCAACGTGTACGGTATTTTTCATAATCTTTAAAATGGATGCAAAGGTAATGAAAAGTGCTAGAAACTAATAATTAATAGGTTAGGTTTTTACCATTTGTTAAACATAAATTAATACCTCTGTTTCGGTAAAATTTCATTTTTTAGGTCAATTTCTATGGTAGCTTTTCTCATATTTGTAGTTGAATTTAAAAAGTAACAAAAAAATGAATTGGATTTTATTAGTAATAGCAGGTCTTTTTGAAGTTGGATTTGCATCATGTTTAGGCAAAGCCAAAGAAACAACAGGAATAATATCGACGTATTGGATGGTCGGTTTTTTCGTTTGTCTTTCAATTAGTATGTTTTTATTATACAAAGCAACTCAGGTTTTACCAATTGGTACCGCTTATGCAGTTTGGACAGGAGTTGGAGCTGTTGGGTCTGTAGTAGTTGGAATCCTTGTTTTTAAAGAGCCGGCGACTTTCTGGAGAATATTTTTTCTGGTAACGTTAATTGCTTCTATCGTAGGATTGAAGTTTGTTTCCAGTCATTAAAAAAAGATTCAGATTGCAGGCAAGTCATTAATTCTTTATTAAATCTTTACCAAACATGCAGGAGAACAACACGATTACTTTTATTTTTTTGGCGATACTGCTTTTGCTGGTCATTATCATTTGTTTTTTGATGTACCAATTGCTGCAATTCAAAAAATCAAAAGAGGATGCAGAAAAAAGTTTTTATGCACTCGAAATGAAAGTGAATGATTTGCAACTGGAAACGTTAGAATCAAAACTGAATCCGCATCTTTTTAAAAATATTCTAAATTCAATTCAGTCTCATGCTTATCAGACGTATTTTGCATTAGACAAACTAGCAAATGTTTTAGATTATATTCTGTACGAAAGCAAAAAGAAATTTGTTACCGCAAAAGAAGAGATTGACTTTGCCTTGAATTTAATCGAGATCAATAAAATAAAAATCAGTCCGCTTTTTGAGTTGAAGATAAAAACCAATATCAACAAAGAAGATAAATTGTATGAACAGCCTTTATTGGCACCATTAATTTCGATTGATTTAATTGAAAATGCGTTCAAACATGCCGATCTTCAAAGTGCAGACGCATTTATTTCTGTCGTATTTGAATTTAGAGACAATGCTTTTTTTATGACGGTTTCGAATAAAATATCAGATAAAAAAGTATTAAAAAAAGAGCGTAGCGGTTTTGGTCACACTACATTAGAACACCGATTACGCATTATCTACAAAAATAATTTCAAACTTGATAAGTTTATAGAAAACGATATTTACATTGCTCATCTTAAAATAGACCTCCTTGAATACAAAACTGAAATGCTTGCTACTGGACGATGAGCTTCCGGGATTAACGTACCTGAAAATGCTCTGCGAACAAATTCCGGAACTGGAAATTGTAAAAACATTTAACAATCCTGAAAAGCTATTGACAGAAATTCCTAATCTCGATTTTGATCTGCTTATTTCAGATATCGAAATGCCGGGAATGGATGGATTGCATCTGGCAGGAATGTTAGAGAACAAGCTGGTCATTTTTTGTACAGCTTATAAAGAATATGCTGCAGATGCTTTTAATATCGATGCAGTAGACTACATTACAAAACCTGTAAAACTGGACCGTTTGCAAAAAGCCGTTTCAAAAGCTTTTGAACGTTTTACTAAACCACCAAAGGCAAAGCAATTCATTCAGCTAAATACAGACAAAGGAAAAACCTTGTTGCATTTTAATGAAATTGTATACATCAAAACAGCGGTTAGCGACAGCCGTGACAAAACCGTTTTACTTACAGACGGCAGTTTTCTGAATTTAAAAAACGTGAAATTCGATACACTTTTGAATGAATTGCCTGATTCAGAATTTTGTCGCATCAATAAAAAAGAAATTGTCGCCGTAAAAGCCATTAAGTTTTTTAATCATACCGAAATTGTTTTACATCAATTAGATAAAAATGATAAGAACAGTACACTAATTCTCAGTGAAACCTATCGTGCTGATTTTTTGAAAAAAGTCAAAATCTAATGTGTCTTTTTTTTTGATATTGGAAGGGATAGTGTCTTGAAAGCATTCCATTTCTGTTGTCAAAATATACTTGTTTATTACATTTAGGGAACTTATTACAAAGTTTTTCGGACTTGTTACATACATTATAAATTAGCCCTAAAAATGCTTTTTCACTTCGCTTTCAGTTTAGATATTTGCGCAATAAATTAAAAAATGAGTTATGAATAATATTAAAAACTCTTTGTTTTACGTAACAATTATTGGAGGTTTTGGAGCGCTTATATATTGGATAATTTCAAAAGGTGCCGCATTAGAAGTAGGACGTGGTATTATCCAGAAAAAAATAGAAAGCAATCACTGGAATGATTTTCTTCATTCTATGGTTGACAACCTGAAACATCCACTAGCTATTTTACTGGCTCAAATCGTAACGATTATTTTAGTTGCCCGTTTGTTTGGGTGGGTTTTTAGAAAAATAGGGCAGCCATCTGTAATCGGAGAAATGATTGCCGGTATTGTTTTAGGGCCATCATTAGTAGGGATGTATTTTCCGGAATTTTCGGGAGCTTTATTTCCAAAAGAATCTTTAGGGAATTTGCAATTCTTAAGCCAGATAGGTTTAATTCTTTTCATGTTTGTTATTGGTATGGAACTGGATTTAAAAGTGCTTAAAAATAAAGCGCATGAATCTGTAGTTATTAGTCACGCCAGTATTGTAATTCCATTTGCCTTAGGATTAACATTTGCTTATTTTATTTACGGAACATTTGCTCCGCAAGGTGTAGAGTTTTCTTCGTTTGGTTTATTTATGGGTATTGCGATGAGTATTACGGCATTTCCGGTTTTGGCCAGAATTGTGCAGGAACGCGGCATGCAAAAAACAAAACTGGGAACGATTGCTATTACTTGTGCCGCTGCAGATGATATTACAGCTTGGTGTATTTTGGCGGTTGTAATTGCAATTGTAAAAGCTGGTTCACTATTAAGTTCTTTATATGTTATCGGTTTAGCTATTATTTATGTTATAGTGATGCTGAAAATAGTTCGCCCTTTCCTTAAACGTGTTGGGGATTTGAACTCAACTCGTGAAAGTCTTAACAAACCTGTTGTGGCTATTTTCTTTTTGACATTATTGTTCTCAGCGTATGCATCTGAATTAATTGGAATTCATGCTTTGTTTGGTGCTTTCTTAGCCGGAGCAATTATGCCGGAAAACAACAAATTCAGAAACATTTTTATTGAAAAAGTAGAAGACGTTTCGATAATCGTTTTATTACCATTATTCTTTGTGTTTACAGGATTACGTACACAAATCGGGTTGTTGAACGATCCTTATTTATGGAAAGTTACCGGAGTAATCATTGTAGTTGCTGTAGTTGGAAAATTCTTTGGTAGTGCATTGGCTGCGAAATTCGTTGGTCAGAACTGGAAAGACAGTTTGGCTATTGGAGCATTAATGAATACACGTGGTCTGATGGAACTTGTGGTATTAAATATCGGATACGATTTAGGCGTGCTGTCTACTGAAATTTTCACCATGATGGTTATTATGGCATTGGTTACCACGTTTATGACGGGTCCGGCTTTAGATTTTATTGGTTATATTTTTAAAGATAAAATGACTGTCATCCCTCAGGAAATCGGAAATAAAAGTAAGTACAAGATTTTGCTTTCGTTTGCAACACCTGAAAAAGGAAAGAAGTTATTGAAAATCGCCAATAGTTTGGTGAAAAAACAAGGAGATAATTCTATCGTTACAGCAATGCACTTGTCATTGAGTACCGAAATACACTCTTTTGATGTTAAAGATTATGAGCGAAAAATGTTGGTGCCTGTAATTGAGGAATCAGAGAAGCTCAACCAGAATATGGTTAGCATTTTTAAAGTAACAAATGATATCGATACAGACATTATAGATGTTACCAATCAAGGAGAATACGATCTGTTATTGGTCGGTTTAGGACAATCAATTTTTGACGGAACTTTACTCGGAAAGATTCTTGGTTTTACAACGCGGATCGTAAATCCGGATCGTTTAATCGATAAGTTCACCGGGAAAGAAGGTTTATTCGAGAATTCTCCATTTGATGAGCGAACACGTCATATTATTGCGAAGTCAAAAACACCGGTCGGAATTTTTATTGATAAGGATTTAGATGAAGTAAATCAGGTTTTTATGCCCGTGTTTGGTAAAGAAGATGCTTTCTTAATTGAATATGCTAAAAAGCTAATCAATAATAATGGTTCTCAAATCACAGTTTTAGATGCAAGTGGCGAAGTAAAAAACACACGCGATATTCAGGAAACCATACGATCGATAGAGCAAATTGCACCAAATCATATTATGATAATGAATGACAGAACAATTAAGAAAGAATTTTTAGAAAGTCAGAACTTAATGATCATAAGTTTAGACAGCTGGAAAAAACTAATTGAGTCGCAAAGCACATGGTTGAATAATACACCATCGGTATTGATTTTAAAACCTTAAAAAAAAGAATCCCAAGTTTCAAAAAACTGAAACTTGGGATTTTTTTTAATTGTGAATTGTGAGTTGTGAATTGTAAGTTGTGAATTGTAAGTTGTGAATTGAGTTGCGATCTATATATGCTATTTTCTAACGATCGCAAGTCTAAAGCCAACGTGATGATAATCTTTGTCGAGTTTCTCATGGAGATCTCAAGATTGGGCTTAAAGCATAACAATCCAAGAATCTAAGAATCCAACAATCTAAAATCTAAAATCTGCAATCTAAAATCTCTTAAATCCCCAAGTCAAGTATATAAGAAATCTTAACAGAAAGATTATCTTCGAATTTTAATAATTGGTTAGGACCATAGCGATAGAATCCGCTTAGACCAAATCCTTTGTAAATTTTGTTTAGTTCAATACCAGATTCAAAATAGCCTTTTGTCAGTGTTTTGTAAATTGGTCCAACATGTTGTTCCGGATTTTTCATGTCTCCCCATGCCATACGTGAAACCAATACCAAAGACGGACGAACTTTTCTGAATAGTTTAATGCGTTCGAAGCCGTGTTTCACCTGAAAGAAAACATATTCACTAGAGAAGAACTCATTAAAATACATGGTTTCAAAACTGTTTCTACCAGAAAAAGTAATACGCTGTATCAGGGTTTCTTTCGTTAGGTTGTTTGGAGCAGTATTGTATAAATGCGTTAGAGGAATGTCACCCAAAGCATAACCACCTTGCAAAAGTAAACTTGTTCTTTGACCGTTCAGGAATTTTTTCTCATATTCAGTCTTGAAATCTATTTTACTAAACGTAAAGTCATTTTGTAAAACGTCTGGTAATGATTGCGTGTATTGTAATGTAAATCTCGGAAATCGTTTGTCAGCTTCATTTCTTCCTGTTGGTGTCTGCATAAAATCGCTAAACGGCGCCCAGACAATCGACAACATTGCTGTAGTCATGACATAGTTAGAATACAATCTTCCGTGTAGATAGTACAGATAATCGAATTTTGGTTCAATATAATTTCTGGACAATTCTAAAACTGCTTCCGTTTTCGGTATAATTTTAGTCTGAAGATTCGTCTTCCAGCTAATATACTCGTAAAAAGTACTGATGTTAATCGGACGTGGATCATAGATTTTGAAAACACGTTTGTCAACAGCAAAAACAGTACTCGCGATTTCTCGTACATCATCTGTAAATGATCCATTAATCCAGGTATTGGTATTTTTATCGAGTAAAAAACCTGTTCCCACGCTATATTTTAAAACCCCGTCTTTTGTACCGTAGGCAGTATAAGATTCTATTCTGAAATTTTTCGAAAAGCGATCGTTGGTAATACCGCCAAGTCCTAATCGAAAACCTTCATAATTATTAAAACTAATTACTTTTTTTAGATCGAGATCAACAGGTCCTATCGGAATATAACCATTTATGATTTTTCGCCCAAAACCAAGTCGTTTTTCGACTCTTTTCTTAACCGAAATACTATCGAGCAGCTGATATGTTTTTTGTCCTTTTAAATCAAGAGTTTCAGTTCGGTTGTCATTCCAGAAAGCTTCCGGTTTTTTATGAGCATCCTCTTTGATCTCGATATAAAGTGCCGGGTTTTTAATATCCGGATTTGTATTGTAATGAATGTCGTAATTGTTACTTGCAGAAAGTAAATAGGTAAAATCAGAAGCCGCTTTTTTTCTGGACTCATTGTATTCTTCAGCATCTGCGTCAAATTGAATTGTACCGCCCAGAATTTTGATGTCTTCGTCGTTTTTTCCTTTTACAATTTTAAAAGTCGTATTGCTTTGAAACCATACTTTTTCCTCAGGAACATATTCAAATTCGTGAATCCCGCTAATATCCAAAACACCTTTAATTCGCATAACCGCTTTGGCTACTGCAAAACTTTCAGGATCGATATACAAAACACCTTCTAATCCGGTTGATTTCTTTTTCTTGAAATAAATCATGTAGGTACTGCGGCCTTTTATGGCAACCGTATCTAATATCTTGTAATTATAATCTTTTAGCGCACTATTAGAAATAGGACTTTCATATTTGGTTTCCAGTAATTCGTATTTTGAATCGTAAATCGAAATGGATTGCAAATTGAATGCGATTATTTCATAAACAGGCAGTTTAAAACCGGCCATTTTAGTACCCAGAATTGTTTCTTTAAGTTTTCGATTGTTGAATTGATACTGCGATATCTTTTCAGTTTGAAATAAATGCTGTTTGGTGATTATTTCTTTAAACTTATAATCGGAGGAATCAATATTGGTACGTTTCTTTTTCAGATCCTTGTAAACTGCTGAGGTGTCGATTCTGCCATCTATAGAATCCGGACTTGCAGTAACAATTAATTTGTTGTAGGTTTTGTATTCAAAACTTTTTAGCTTTGTTTGGGGATTGTTTTTGTTCTTATTAGCAATTACTTTTCTTATAATTATCGAAACAGGACTTTCATTAGCAATAACAACTTCCTGCAGATTGTCTGTTTTTTGGACAAGAGCAACTGTGTAATATTTTTTATTTGAATTTAAATTTACAGTCTTGGTTTCGAAACCAATATAAGAAATAGAAAAAGTGCTTGCGCCAGGCGCTATATCGAGAATAAATTTTCCGTCAACGTCTGTAATAGTATGCTGTTTATTAGAAGTAGAAATTGTTGCAAAAGGAAGCGGTTTATTGTTACCGTCATTTACAATTCCGTTGATCTGAAACTGCGCTTGTGTAGTAAGGGTAAAAAAGAATGTTAATAAACAAAATAGCTTCATACTCAGGATTATGGTTTCAAAACGGAAACATTTTAATTTTGGTATGCAAAAGTAAGGATAAAAAAAATCCGTCTAGTAAAATTTAACTAAACGGATTTTTATTTTGTACAGAATAAAACTACACTTTCATTATTTCAGCTTCTTTTGCTGCTAAAAGTTCATCAATTTTCTTGATGTATGTATTTGTTAAGTTTTGAACTTGCTCTTCTGCAGATTTACAAATGTCTTCAGAAGTACCGTCTTTCTCTAATTTTTTGATATCTGTATTCGCATCTTTACGAACGTTACGAACCCCAATTTTAGCATCTTCTGCTTCAACTTTTGCTTGTTTAGCTAAATCTCTACGACGCTCTTCTGTTAAAGGCGGAACGCTAATAATGATTACGTCTCCGTTATTCATTGGGTTGAAACCGATGTTTGCAATCATGATCGCTTTTTCGATTGTTTGCAACATGTTTTTTTCAAAAGGCTGCAATGTAATTGTTCTTGCATCAGGAACACTAATTTTTGACACTTGCGAAAGTGGTGTTGCAGATCCGTAATAATCTACGAAAACACTACCCAACATTGCTGGAGAAGCTTTTCCTGCACGAATGTTAAGAAATTCTTTCTCTAAATGGGCAATCGAACCGTTCATAGATTCTTCAGTGCTATCTAATATAAATTCTATTTCTTCAGTCATTTTTTTTAGATTTTTAGATTTTTTGGATGATTGGATTTTAAGATTTCCCTAAAAGCCCAGCATCTAAATGTACTAACTAATATAATTTTATTTTTTATGATTGTTGATGAACAGATTGTCAAATTCTAAAATCGAATAATCCAGAAATCAAACAATCTAATAATCCAGGTAATCTAACTAATCTAGATATTTACTACAGTTCCGATGTTTTCACCATCACAGATTTTTAGTAAATTTCCAATTTTGTTCATATCGAAAACTACGATTGGTAATTTATTTTCCTGGCTCAGTGTAAAAGCAGTGGTATCCATTACGTTTAATCCTTTTTTAAGAACATCATCAAACGAAATGAAATCGAATTTTACTGCTGCAGCATTTTTTTCAGGATCAGAATCATATACTCCGTCAACACGTGTTCCTTTTAGAATAACATCTGCATTGATTTCGATACCTCTTAAAACAGCTGCGGTGTCAGTAGTGAAGTAAGGATTTCCTGTTCCTGCTCCAAAAATTACAATTCTGCCTTTTTCAAGATGACGATCTGCTCTTCTTTTAATGTATGGTTCTGCAATAGATTCCATTTTTAAAGCAGTCTGCAAACGTGTTTTCATTCCTTTGTCTTCAAGGGCACCTTGTAAAGCCATACCGTTGATAACCGTAGCAAGCATTCCCATATAATCGCCTTGTACTCTATCCATACCGGCACTTGCTCCTGCAACGCCTCTAAAAATATTTCCTCCTCCAATAACAATGGCAATTTCTACTCCTTTATTGTGAATTTGCTTAATCTCATCAGCATATTCAGCTAATCTTTTTGGGTCAATTCCGTATTGTAAATCACCCATTAAGGCTTCGCCACTCAATTTTAGAAGAATTCTTTTATATTTCATGTGTGTTGCGTTATTTTGTGCAAATATAGACATATTCTGTTTTTTTAAAATAGCTTTTAAAAAAATTAATTGTTCTTTTTATTCTTAAATTTATAAGGTTTTTTATTGTGATTTTCTTTCAGTGTGATAAAAGTCATAGTGATTCCCTTTTTGAATCTTTAATTTTATGGTATTAAAAACGAAAGAAGTATGAAAAGTATTGTAGCCAAAGCATTATTCAACAGTCATTCTTATGCAGAATATAGAAAACTAGTTACGGATTTGTTGTCTGAAGAAAAATCCACAGGCAACGAACAATCGGAGAGTTTAACGAATTACTCCAAATTGAATGAAGCCAGAATGAACAGGCTTGATAAAACAATTAAAATTTCAGAGGAAACCATTTCTAAACTGCAAAAACTAGATCATCAGTACATTTGGCTTGTTATTTCCGAAGGATGGTGTGGCGATGCAGCACAAATTCTTCCCATCATTAATAAAATGGCTTTAGCATCAGATAAAAAAATAGATCTAAGAATTGTTTTACGAGATGAAAATGATGATTTGATGCAGCAATATCTAACAAATGGCGGAAAAGCGATTCCTAAACTCATTGTAATTTGCAAAGAAGCCGGAATTGTACGTGCAGATTGGGGACCAAGACCTAAAGGCGCCATAGATTTAATAGCGAACTACAAAAAAGAATTTGGTGTTATCGATGATAAGATTAAAACCGATTTGCAATTGTGGTATTTAGGCGATAAAGGAATTGCTGTACAGGACGAACTAATGCAAATAATGGAAAATATAAAATACAACAGATTGTAGTAGTATTTGTTTTGTAGCTTAAAACGGTAGTAAAAAAGTTAATTACTTGTAAATAAGCACTTTGTTTTCTTAAAATTTTCTTAAAATTTGTTTTTAAATAAAAGTTTTGTGTATCTTGGTATTATAAATATGAGGCCCACATCTATTATTTATTTTCTGATTTACTGTTTTTATTGGTGAATGTTTTAATGTTTAATTATTAAAAATACACTATTATGAAAAAGTTATTCGAAAGATTTTACGATTTTTTTTCTAAAGAATTGTTTGGCGGCAAAAGAATGTCACAGTATCTTTAAAAAGGTGAGCAAATATGGAATATTATTATTTCAGATTGGAATTTGGCACATTACATCATATAGTTTTGTAATGTGCCAATTTTTTTTATTTTAACTTTAAAAGTTCTTCTTCAAATAAAGTAATGTCAATAGCATTTTTAACATCGTATTCTCCAATTTTAGTTCGGCGCAATACTGTTAAATGCGATCCTGAATTCATAGCTTTTCCAAAATCATAGGCTAAAGAACGAATGTAAGTTCCTTTACTGCACACCACTCTAAAATCGATTTCCGGCAAAGCAATTCTCGTTATTTCAAATTCGTGAATCGTCGTTTTTCTGCTTGCAATTTCTACCGTTTCTCCCGCACGTGCATGTTCATATAAACGAACACCGTCTTTTTTTATGGCAGAAAAAATGGGTGGTTTCTGGTCTATTTCACCAAGAAATTGTTTCACTGTTTCATGAATCAACGCATCATCAATATGAGAAGTTGGGTAAGTTGCGTCAATTTCCGTTTCTAAATCATACGATGGAGTAGTAGCTCCAATATAAAAAGTTCCAGTATATTCCTTCGCTTGTCCTTGAAGTTCTGAAATTCTCTTTGTGAATTTCCCAGTACAGATTAGCAATAAGCCTGTTGCCAATGGATCTAAAGTTCCGGCGTGACCAATTTTAAACTTTTTTGGAAGTCCAACTTTATTAATTAAAAGATATTTTAGTTTATTGACAGCTTGAAACGAACTCCATTTTAAAGGTTTGTCTATCAATAAAACTTGTCCGTCCAGATATTCTTCAGTTGTCATTATATAATCGTAAGGGGATGAATGAAAAAGTGAATCAATAATAAAATGATTCCGGCAATGATTCGGTAATAACCAAAAACTTTAAAGCCATTTTTAGTTAGAAACCCAATAAAGGTTTTAATAGCTAAAAGCGCTACAATAAACGCAACAACATTTCCAATAACCAATAAATTAACCTGATCGTGAGATAGTTCGAATCCGGCTTTGTAATAATCGTAGCATTTTTTTGCCGTTGCTCCTAACATAGTTGGTACAGCAAGAAAGAATGAGAATTCTGCAGCTGTAGTTCTGCTTAGTTTTTGAGACATTCCACCTACAATACTGGCGCCACTTCTTGAAACTCCAGGAATCATAGCCAAACATTGAAATAATCCAATTTTTAGCGCTTGTAAATAAGTGATCTCCTGTGGTTTTTCGGCAGTATCAGGTGTGTTAAACCATTCGTCTACTTTCAATAAAATGATTCCACCAATTAAAAGTGAAACAGCAACAGTTACAGGGTTTTCTAATAAGTCATCGATAAAATCACTTAACAATAATCCTAAAACGACAGCAGGAATAAAAGCAACCAAAAGCTTGAAGTAAAAATCAAGTGTCTGAAAAAAACGTTTAAAATATAAAACTACTACCGATAGTATCGCACCCAGTTGAATAACGATTGTAAAAAGTTTAGTAAAATCGTCATGCGCAATTCCGAAAAAAGAAGACGCAATAATCATGTGGCCAGTTGAAGATACAGGTAAGAATTCTGTAATTCCTTCAATTATGGCAAGGATAATAGCTTGTAATGTATTCATTTAGTTTTTGAGATTGTTAGATTTTTAGACTTCTTAGATTGTTGGATTTTTAGTAAAGAGCAATTTCTAATGATCTAAAAATCTAATATTCTAAGTTGTCTAAGAAAGTCTATTTAGATTTTTTGAAAATAGAATAAATTGTAATTCCAAATCCGATTAAAACCGTCGTAGGCGCTAAACGAATACGTCTAAAATTGAAAATTTCTTCATTAAAAACATTCGGATCATTACTTCCTCCACCAGACATTAAGATAAAACCCAATGCAATAACGGCAATCCCAATTAATAAGATCTTGTAGTTGACAGTGTCAAAAAGAAATTCCTGTTTTTTTTGTTCTTCTTTATTTTTCATTTTTGTTTTTAAAAAATTCTAATATCATTGCTGCAATCTAAAATTAATACAGATCGTCAGTTCTTAAGTTTAGGAAACGTTGTGTTGCAAAGTGTGTACTCAGCCAAGTAATTAGAACACCTAATCCAAAAACGGCAAGTAATACTAAACCAATTAGGATCTTATCTTCTAGGATTCCCAATCCAGGGAAATTTGATTCTACATAAAATAAAAGTCCAACTAAAGCGATGATGGCTAAGCCGGCACCAAGAATTCCTAACTTTACGCTTCGCATTACAAATGGTTTACGAATAAATGATTTTGTAGCACCTACCATTTGCATTGTTTTAATGATAAAACGGTTAGAATGTATAGAAAGACGTAATGAACTGTTGATTAATAAAACAGCGATCACAGTTAAGAAACCACTAATAATCAAAATCCACATACTAACTTTTTTGATATTGTCGTTTACCAGATTTACTAATTGTTTGTCGTAAACAATATCAGAAATCATAGCGTTTTTGCGTAAGTTACTTTCAATTTCAAGAATGCTGTCACGTTCCACATAGTCTGCTTTTAGGTGAATATCGTAAGAGTTCAATAACGGATTTTCTCCTAAGAAAGTCAGGAAATCTTCACCGATAATATCAGTGTGTTCTTTTGCTGCTTTTTCTTTGGTAACATAAACATAAGATCTCGCAAAAGGCGCTTTTTTTAGTTCCGTATTAAATGCTTTGATAACACTATCATTAGCTTCATTTTTAAAGAAAACCGTCATTGCGATTTTTTCTTTAAAATCATCAGCCAGTTTTTTAGAATTGATAATAAATAATCCCAGCACTCCCAAAAGGAAAAGTACCAGAAAAACACTTAATACAACCGAAAAATAGGAGGAAATTAACCTGCGTTTTTGAAATTTATCAAAGTTAGAACTCATAGTATGCTTAAATTATGTGGTAAAAATAATAAAGAATTTCTTTATTTGAAGCTAATAACGACCAAACTTTTAACTTCGTATCATAAATATACGATTAGATATTGAAATGAACGCTAATAAAATCGGCATTAAGTTGTAATAGGAAGCTGTTTTACTTAAAATTTTAAATTTTGAGTTTCTTTTTCAGCAAAATCTTTAATTCGTTTTTCAATTTCGTAAAAGATAATAATAGCTTTTTCACCAGCTTCAGTCAGTTTTGCGCCACCGCCGCCTTTTCCGCCAAGAAGTTTTTCTACCAATGGGTTTTCTGCACGCTGATTCATTTCTTCCACCAATTGCCAGGCTTGACGATACGCCATTTTCATTTCTTTTGCTGCATTGGTAATCGATCCGGTTTTTCGGATGTTTTCGAGGAGCCAGATTTTTCCAATTCCTAAAAAGGGACCTTCGGCTTCTTCAATCCAGAGTCGGACTTCAACAGAATATTTTTTATTGTTTTTCATTTTCTCTTTTAAAAACACCTCTAAAATAATCAATTTCGACATAAAATTATTTTTTGCAATTGTTTAAAAATCAGAAAGAGAAGAAATGTCGCTAGATACTTAAATGAAAAACTTACTATTCATGCTTGTTTAAAGTCTAATTTTATCATTATTTTTTATCTAATAAAATTACTTTGGTACAATCCACAATAAACGTAAATTTGCAACTCGTAATTTTCGTGATAAAGCCTTAAAAGCTTTGTCACTAAGAATCTTTGAACCTTAGAACTGACTTGAGTAAGCGAGAGCACGACTCCATTAAAATAAAAATATAAACAGGGAATGAAATACAATCCGAACGAAATCGAAGAAAAATGGCAAAAATATTGGGCTGAAAACCAAACTTTTGCTGCAGAAAACAATTCTGAAAAACCGAAGCATTATGTTTTAGACATGTTTCCTTATCCATCTGGAGCAGGACTACACGTTGGACATCCGCTGGGGTATATCGCATCAGATGTTTATTCTCGTTTCAAAAGACATCAGGGTTTTAATGTGCTGCATCCTATGGGCTACGATAGTTTTGGATTGCCGGCAGAACAATATGCTATTCAGACAGGTCAGCGTCCGGAAGATACAACACGTGTAAATATTGATGGAGGAGTAGATAAAGAAGGAAAACAAATTGCAGGTTACAGAAAGCAATTAGATAAAATAGGATTTTCATTTGATTGGGGACGTGAAGTGCGTACCTCAAATCCTGATTATTACAAACACACACAGTGGATTTTTATTCAATTGTTTAATTCCTGGTATTGCAAAAAACAAGGAAAAGCATTTGATATCAAAGATCTTGTAACTGTTTTTGAAGAAAGCGGAAATGCATTAGTAGAAGCGGTTTGCGATGATAATGTTATGATTTTTACAGCACAAGAATGGAACTCATATTCTGACGATCAGAAAGAAAAAGTTCTTTTGCAATACAGAATGACGTATTTGGCAGAGACAGAAGTAAACTGGTGTCCTGGTTTGGGAACTGTTTTAGCAAATGACGAAATTGTAAACGGCGTTTCTGAACGTGGAGGATATCCTGTAATCCGTAAAAAAATGACCCAATGGAGCATGCGAATTTCTGCTTATGCAGAACGCTTGCTACAAGGTTTAAATGATATTGACTGGAGCGAATCGATCAAAGAATCACAAAGAAACTGGATCGGGAAATCGGTGGGAGCTTTAGTTAAGTTTCAAGTCAAAAGTCAAAAGTCGAAAGAGGAAAGTGCAACAGGACTTTCAGACTTTGGACATTCGACTTTAGACTCTTTTATAGAAGTTTTCACAACCCGCCCTGACACTATTTTTGGAGTAACCTTTATGACTTTGGCACCAGAACATGATTTGGTAGCGAAAATTACGACTCCGGAGCAAAAAGAAGCTGTAGAAGCCTATATCGAAAAAACAGCGAAACGTTCAGAGCGTGAGCGTATGGCAGATGTAAAAACAATTTCAGGAGTATTTACCGGAGCGTATGCAGAACATCCTTTTACTAAAGAACCAATTCCGGTTTGGATTGGGGATTATGTTTTGGCTGGATACGGAACTGGTGCTGTAATGGCGGTTCCTTGTGGAGACGAAAGAGATTACTCATTTGCTAATTTCTTTAAAGGTCAAAACGGAATGCCGGAGATCAAGAATATTTTTGCTAATATTGATATTTCTGAAGCTGCTTACGGTTCTAAAGACAATGTTGAAATTGCGAATTCTGATTTCTTAAACGGATTAAATTATAAGGCTGCAACGCAAAAAGCAATTGCTGAATTAGAAAAAATAGGACAGGGAACTGGAAAAACAAATTACCGTTTGCGTGATGCAGTTTTTTCTCGTCAGCGTTATTGGGGAGAACCTTTTCCTGTATATTACATAAATGGACTTCCAAAAATGATCGATGCGAAACATTTGCCGATTATCTTACCGGAAGTAGAAAAATATTTACCAACCGAAGATGGTTTGCCTCCTTTAGGAAATGCAGCTGTTTGGGCTTGGGACAGTGTTAATGCTAAAGTGGTTAGCACAGAGTTGATTGACAATGCAACAATTTTCCCTCTGGAATTAAACACTATGCCAGGTTGGGCAGGAAGTTCATGGTATTGGATGCGTTACATGGATGCACACAATGAAAATGAATTTGCGAGCAAGGAAGCTTTGGCCTATTGGGAAAGTGTTGATTTGTACATTGGAGGAAGTGAGCACGCAACCGGTCACTTATTGTATTCTCGTTTCTGGAATAAATTCTTAAAAGACAAAGGATTTGCTCCAACCGAAGAACCATTCAAAAAACTGATCAATCAGGGAATGATTTTGGGAACTACTGCGTATGTCTACAGATTAGAAGGAACTAATATTTTTGTTTCTAAAAATAAAATTGAAGATAAGAAAGTACAGCCAATTCGTGTTGACGTTCATTTTGTAAATTCTTCGGATGAATTAAATATTGAAAAATTCAAAGCTTGGAGAGAAGATTTTAATACTGCCGAATTTATTTTTGATGAAAACGGAAAATACATTGTTGGACGTGAAGTCGAAAAAATGTCTAAATCCTATTATAACGTAGTAACGCCAGATGATATTTGTGCTGAATATGGAGCTGATACATTGCGTTTGTACGAAATGTTTTTAGGACCTTTAGAGCAGGCAAAACCTTGGAATACTGCTGGAATTTCCGGAGTTTTTGGATTCCTTAAAAAATTATGGCGTTTGTATTTTGACGAGAACAATGGTTTAATTGTAAACAACGACGAACCAACAAAAGACAACTTAAAATCATTGCATAAAACGATTAAAAAAGTAGGCGAAGATATTGAGAGTTTTTCTTTCAACACTTCTGTTTCTCAATTTATGATTTGTGTAAATGAATTGTCTACTCAAAATTGTCATTCACGAGCAATTTTAGAACCTTTAGCGATTTTGGTTTCGCCTTACGCACCACATATCGCAGAAGAATTATGGTCGCAATTAGGACATACAACTTCAATTGCAACGGTTCCTTTTCCAGTTTTTGAAGCGAAACATTTAGTTGAAACCAATAAAGAATATCCGGTTTCTTTTAATGGAAAAATGCGTTTCACAATCGAATTGCCTTTAGATTTAACTGCAGCTCAAATTGAGGAAATCATTATGAAAGACGAAAGAACGCTAAAACAATTAGATGGTAAAACACCAAATAAAGTAATTATTGTTCCTGGTAAGATTATTAACCTTGTAGGATAAATATAAATTTTAATATTTTTTTTCGCCACGAATTCACGAATGTACACTTAATAATTCGTGAATTCGTGGCGATTTTTTTGTTGGGTATTTTTTTCGTCAAGACTCGAGCGCTTGTAAACAGACAAAGTAATTCACGAATTCCTATTTTGAATGACAAATACAATGATAAGATTGTAGAAAAGCCTTTGCGCCTTAGCGTCTTTGCGCGCAAATAATTTCGCATTCTTAGCGATTAAAAACCCCTCCAACATTGGAATATTTTTTTTTTCGCCACGAATTCACGAATTCCTATTTTGAATGACACATACAATGATAAGATTGTAGAAAAGCCTTTGCGCCTTAGCGTCTTTGCGCGCAAATAATTTCGCATTCTTAGCGATTAAAAACCCCTCCAACATTGGAATTATTTTTTTTTTCGCCACGAATTCACAAATTTTTATTTTGAATAACACATACAATAATAAGATTGAAGAAAAACCTTTGCGTCTTAGCGTCTTTGCGCGCAAATAATTTCGCATTCTTAGCGCTTAAAAATACCTCCAACATTCAGATTTAGAATTTTTTCATTAAAAATTTGAATTAAGTTGTAACATTTTAATAGTTCTCGTATCCAAAGGGCGGATCCGATTATTTAACAACTTAAAACTATTAAAAATGAAAAAGTATATTTTAATTATCGCCCTATTATTCTCAGCATTGTGTATTAATGTTTTTGCACAAACAAAATCATATCCTTTCGAAGTAATTAAAACCGGAAAAGGAAAACAAACATTATTCTTCATCCCCGGATTTGCTTCTTCCGGAGAAGTTTGGAACGAAACCAAAGCAGTTTTCGAAAAAGATTTCACTTGTTATACACTTACAATGGCAGGTTTTGCCGGAGTACAACCACAGCCAAATCCTTCATTCGAACATTGGAAAACCGAGATCGCCCATTATATAAAAGACAATAAAATCCAAAAACCAATCTTAATTGGTCACAGTATGGGAGGCGGGTTAGCCTTGGCAATTGCCGCTGATTATCCGGGACTGATTGGGAAAATCGTAGTGGTAGATGCTTTACCTTGTTTAGCAGCTTTAAGTGATACGTCTTTTCAATCAAAACAGAAGAATGATTGTTCGCCTATGATTACTCAAATGACAGCAATGTCCGATACTCAGTTTTCCGACATGCAAAAGCAAATGATGCCGAGACTTGTTCAAAATGCTTCAAAGCTTGACTTAATTGTAGATTGGAGTGTGAAATCAGATCGAACAACCTTCGGTCAAATGTACTGTGATTTTTTTAATGTCGATTTGAGAAAGAAAATTGCAACAATAAAATGCCCTTCATTAGTTTTATTAGAATCCTATTTTATAAATTTAAAACCAACTATTGAAGAGCAATACAAAAACTTGAAATCCGCTCATTTTGAATATGCTGCTAAAGGCCTGCATTTTATAATGTACGACGATCAGGAATGGTATTTGAAACAATTAGACACTTTTATAAAATCGTAAAATGGAATTCGAAGATATCTATAAAACATATTGGGATAGAATATTCAGGCTTTGCATGGGTTTTGTAAACGATTATGACGTAGCTCAGGATTTAGCTCAGGAAACTTTTATCATTGTTTGGCAGAAGCTGGAAACGTTTAGAAACGAATCGACTATTGGAACTTGGATTTTTAGAATTGCTTCTAATAATTGTTTAAGACAAATTGAAAAAGAAAAGCGTTTTCAAAAGTCAGATCTGCCGATTCATCTCACAGAAGAAAAACATTATTCTATCGAGCCACAAATTCAGCTTTTATATAAATGCATTGCTGAATTGCCGGAAACGGATCGTGTAATAATTTCATTAGAATTAGAAGATGTAAAACAGGCGGAGATTGCTAAAATCGTTGGGCTTTCCGAAGCTAATGTACGAGTGAAAATTCACAGAATTAAAGAAAAATTAACTCAAAAATTTAAAGAAAATGGACTACAATAATCATATAGATTTTAAAGATTTATGGAAAAGACAATCCATTAAAGAACCAGATATGAAAGATTTGATGTCACGCTTACATACATTTAAAAAAGCAGGTTTGAGAAACGTATGGATACTTAATGTTTTACTTGTTGTAACGAGTGTGTTTATTGTTTGTATTGGAGTTTACTATAACCCGCAATTCATTTCGACAAAAATTGGAATTCTGCTAACGATTCTTGCGATGGTAATGTATTTATTCGTTTACAATAAATTATTACGTAATTATAAAAATATCAGTACAACACAAACCAATCAGGAATATTTACAGGAACTGCTTTTGATAAAAAAGAAACAGCAATTTTTACAAACCAAAATGATCGGTTATTACTTCGTAGTGCTAACAATCGGAATTGGATTGTATATGTATGAATACGCAAGCAGAATGTCGCTTTTGGGATTGTGCTTAACCTACGGACTGACTTTGTTGTGGATTGGGTTTAACTGGTTTTACCTTCGTCCGAAACAAATAAAAAAACAAGAGAATAAAATTGATACTCTAATTGCAAAGTTCGAAGAAGTGAATCAGCAATTGCAGTAACAAAAAAGAAAAAGCTTCGGGTGATTCCGAAGCTTTCTTTTTTTTAATTGTTCAATGCATCTAAAATAGCTGTATCATTTAGGACATCTTCAAACAATTTTACGATCGCTTTAGGCATGTATTCTTTGTATCTGCCATTTGTAATGGCTGCATTTCCACCTAATTTTCTTTTTTCATGAAATTGCTTAAAAGCAATTGTTTTATTGCTATTGTCAAATACCGAAACATCAAAATCATAGTAAAGAAATTGAATTCCGTATCCGTCTGTATGAAGTTCTCTAAAAACAATAAAGATTTTTTTCTCACTTTCAGAGTTAAAAAGGTTCTGTTTTACGGTGTTCTCGTCTTGTTTGAAGTTAGTTGATACTTTGGTTGCCTTGGTATTGGATCTGTTTAGAGATTCTGTCATGTTGATGGCTATCTCATCTATAAAATTACAGCCTGTCGTTGTTGACATTGGATAAGGAATTCCTGCACAACTTCTCATATAACCTGTAAGTGATGGTTTTCTCCGACCCTTTACAACGGAAGGTCTATGATCTAGTAATGCTACACCGAGACTTTCAGCCTTTACAGCAGATAAATCCATTTTAAGATTATCATAACTGACTTTTCTGTTTATAGCACAGCTTGATAATACTATCGACACGATAATAATGGATAAGAATTTTTTTGTTTTTTTTATTGTTTATTTATTTTGGGCTTATATAATTCTTTGCAAAACGTAAGGATATCTATTACCTAAGCAATATTGCTTGGTATGAGTAGCTTGTTTTATTTTTCATGTGTATTCGGGCGATTATGTTGTAGTTGTATCAGTTTTTGGAAATGCTTCTAAAACTTGTAATTTTGATATTTCTTAGCTACTAAACCAGTCATCCAATTATTCATAATTCGAAAGTTTTTCTATTCTTTCTATTTCTCGTTGTTTAGAAATCTTTTCTCGGTTTTTATTACCACCTATTATCATTAAAAATCCTAATGAACTAAGAAAGACTATAATGAGAATACCTCCAGTCTTATCTTTTTTGAAATTTTGCCTTAAAAAAACTCTTGGTTTTACAAATAGATAATAGTTAATAACCCATAAAATGAACATAAAGGATAATATCCAGAATGCATAATTTTCGCCTAAGTCTATTGAAGCAGAAGCTTTAAAAAAATAGACTAATCCCATAATTATATCAATAGTAAAATATAAAAAGAAAGTACTTGCTAATGAAGTAGAAAACAAAGCCATTTTGTGTCCTTCTTTTGAAAAATCTCTAAACACCCAATACAATCGAAATAGAAAATAATAATAGTAATTTTTCATTGTTTTTATTTTTACGAACAGATTTATTATGAAATAAAAATGCTTATTAGAAATAAGATTAAACTAAAAATTATAAATCGAATCATATATTTTCCATTACTTGGTTTATAATTAAAAAGTAATTTTTCATATCTCTTATTATAGATAATTAAAAAATAATTTATGACAAGAGATGGTACTAGATAAAGTATAATAGCTTCTAATTTTATGTCTAAACTTTTTTTTATGCGATTATCAGAGAAAAGTGAGTAATTTACATACTCAGGAAAGAAACTTTTAAGTGAAATAGTTATTGACATGAAAATTAAACTTAAAAAAGCAGACAAAAATAGTATTGTACTAAATTTCCAATTTCCATTATTGGTAGTTTTTGATTTGATAATTGTATCAACGCAAATTTTATAATAAATACTAATCATCGATTTTTTTCTATTCTTGCTTTTTCTCGTTCTGCGAAAATTTTCTCGCGATTTTTATTTGCAAAATAAAGCAAACACATACTATTTAAAACAATAAATAGTATTATAACATATCCTCCTTTTTTATCGGTTTTAAAACCTTTTTCTAAAAATTTTTTGTCTTTAATAAAATACACGTAGTTTATAATTCCAATAATAAACATATTAAGAATGACTGATATACTATTTTGATTTATTAAATCAAGTATTTTGAAATAATAAAAATCTACAAACAACAAAATTGTAAGTAAAGAGAGGTAAACTATCAATGTACTTGTTGTAGTTGTAATATTAATTACAGTTCTTTCGTCGTATCCATTTTTAGGATTCATTAATTGTGAATACAATCTGAACAATAAATAATAGTATGCTTTCATCTTGTTTTATAAATAGTGTGCTTCCTGACGAATATTCGTAAATTGCTTTACCGCAGAAATAAGGTCAAGCTCCTGCTATATTACTAGAATTGCTGAAGTTGAAGCTCATATAGCAGCAGCCTAGTTTTAATTCTATTTTGTTAGAGTTTTTGGAAGTTTAAAAAATTGTTCTTCCAAAAATAGAAGCTATAATAAATAATAATAGCAAAGGAGATAATATAAATAGTATCACTAAAAATCCTTTAATTTGTTTCTTGGTTTTTTGTTCATTACTCCATTTTTCTCTAAACAAAATATATTTGCCTTTATATTGCTTTCTGTTAAATAGGTATATTAAAAAAAGAATTAATAAAACAACTATTTTCTCTGAAAAATGAACTTTATTTGCTTTCTCCACATCTAAAAACAAATCTCTTATCAAGAAAATAATATCCATTAAATAAATTGCTTTAATTAGAGAAATTGTCAACAATGCAGTAAATGCCTCTAAACCGTCTCTTTTGAAATAAAATTTTGCAATTCTATAATATGTATAATTAAAAATAATCCTCATTGTTATTTCATTTTATCATTAACATAATTTCCAATTCTATCTGTAATTGTAGTTCCAGTATACAGACCCACTCCTATATCTAAAGCTACATAACTTAGGCTAAAAGCAGCAGATGCAAATAAAAGCGCACCTCCAATTCCTATTTTTGCAACTGTTCCCCAACCTAGATTATTTGATTCATAATCTTCATAAGAGGTTAAAAATAATCCTGCTCCTCCCAAAACTTTACCAACTTTTGATGTTAGTTTAAGTGAATTAGAAACGTGCCTTAAATTAGAAACGGTTTGTCCTTTAGCTCCATATTTAATGAGCATTTCTGCTTTAGTCAGAACGATTCCTTCATAACCAATAATAGCAGATCCAGATTTGAAATCGCTTTTATTAGATTGTGAGAGAGATTGCTCTTTCTTCTCCGAAAAATCCCCTTTAGCCGCTACAAAAGCTCCATTTTTACATCTGGTTTAGCACCATAATACCCAAAATCCGTATTAAAACTAATTCCAAAAGTCAGTCCTGCATTATTTAAAGCTTAAACCCAGTCTCCGGTTTGGCTCTATTGTGCAACAGCAACAGCAAAATGTCCTGCACCGACTGTAATTAGTGCCCCATCTACAATAGCAGTTAGCGAAAAAACTTAGTTGTGTTTATGATTACTTAATTGTGGGATAAAATACTTTTTCTGTTATGATCTTAATGTCTTTGAAGTTTTCTTCTAATATCTTATCAATCTTAGATGAATATAAAGATGTGATGACAAAACACGATCCGTCTAGTAGTTTTATTTTTGCATAATAATATCTACTAAAAGCCAAAGTCCCATTTCCGGTGTCTTTTGAACCATTTATACAAAGTCTAATCTCTTCAATGTTTTCATTTGTATACTTTATAATTTCTGTTTTTCTTTTTTTCAATATCACGTTTTTGTTTATTTCATAATTTACCCCTTTGTTTACATTTAAATAGTT
>NZ_MUGW01000036.1 GCF_002217285.1 Flavobacterium hercynium
AATCCAAAAATCTAAAATCTAAAATCTAAAATCTAAAATCTGAACTCTAAAATCTATTACTCCCATTCCCTTGCGTATATTCAAACTAATTCTTATTTTTAGTACTTGAATATGCCGTTATGATAGAAATAGATATTGAGAAAGAAAATAAAGCAATTGCACAGGAATACAAGGAGTTACTCCGCATAAGCTACCAGACTTTATCGCCAACTGACAAAAAACTTATTCGTAAGGCTTTTGATGTAGCAGTTGATGCGCATAAAGAACAGCGTCGCAAATCCGGAGAGGCCTATATATTTCATCCCATTGCGGTTGCAAAAATCGTTGCTTCTGAAATTGGTTTGGGAGCGACTTCTATTGCCGCGGCTTTATTGCATGATGTTGTAGAAGACACACCGTTGACGGTTGAAGATATCGAACGACTATTCAATCCAAAGGTTGCTCAATTGGTTGAGGGACTTACCAAAATTTCATTGGTTCAAAAAGACCTGAATGCTTCGATGCAGGCAGAGAATTTTAGAAAAATGATTCTGACGCTGAATGATGATGTCCGCGTTATTCTGATAAAATTAGCCGATCGTCTGCACAACATGCAAACCATGGACTCCATGGCGGAATACAAGCAAACCAAAATTGCCTCCGAAACTTTATACATTTACGCTCCACTCGCCCACCGTTTAGGTTTGTACAACATTAAAACCAAACTGGAAGATTTAGGATTAAAATACACTGAACCTGCTGTTTACGAAGATATTGTAAGCAAAATTAGAGAAACAAAAGAGGAACAGGATGCTTATATCAAAGATATCTCCGATGTTTTGAAGAAATCGCTTGATGGCGAGCAAATTGATTACATTATCAAAGGACGTCCAAAATCTATTTATTCTATTCGTCGAAAAATGCGTGCTCAAAACGTAAGCTTCGATGAAGTTTATGATAAGTTTGCGCTTCGAATTGTGTATAAATCAGCTCCACATGATGAGAAATTTGTGGCTTGGAAAATCTATTCGATCGTAACAGATCATTACAGACCAAGTCCAAGTCGTTTGCGTGACTGGATTTCATCACCAAAATCAACAGGTTACGAAGCACTTCACATTACGGTTATGGGACCAAAAGGCCGCTGGGTCGAAGTTCAGGTGCGAAGTGAGCGTATGGATGAAATTGCCGAAAAAGGATATGCAGCGCATTACAAATATAAAAATGGAGCAACGGAAGAAAGCGGACTTGATGTTTGGCTTAATCTGCTTCGCGAAGCTTTAGAAAATCAGGAAACCAATGCGGTAGATTTTGTTGAAGATTTTAAAATGAATTTATATTCTAAAGAAATCTTCGTCTTTACACCCAAAGGAGAAATAAAATCGTTACCCAAAGGAGCGACTTCACTTGATTTTGCCTTTAGTATTCACTCTGAAATCGGAATTAAAACGAGAGGAACCCGCGTAAACGGACGTCTAGTTCCTTTGAACCACGAACTAAAAAGTGGTGATCAGGTTGAAGTTATTACGTCTGTTAACCAAAAACCAACTGTAAACTGGCTTGAATACGTAACGACTTCAAGAGCTAAAAATAAGATTAAAAATGTTCTTAACGAGAACACCAAAAAAATTGCAGAGGAAGGAAAAGAATTACTTACCAGAAAACTAAAACACCTAAAAATAACCATTAGCGAACAGGTTATCAATGAATTAGTTAACTTCTTCAAATTAAAAACAAGTCTTGATTTATTTTACAGAGTTGGAATTGGCGCTATCGAAAATCAGCAATTAAAGGATTATGCTGCGCAAAAAAGCAATTCGATCATCAACTTCTTCAAAAATAAAATTAAGCGTAACAAAGACACTACGACTCCGGAAGAAATTCACAAGCAAGTTATTAGCAGTAACTACGACATGCTGGTTTTTGGAACGGAACACGATAAACTTGATTATAAACTTTCGCAATGCTGTAACCCGATTCCGGGTGATGATGTTTTTGGATTCGTAACGATCAACGAAGGAATAAAGGTGCACAAGAAAGATTGTCCAAATGCGATAGGAATGCAATCTAACTATGCATACCGAATCATGAGCGCAAAATGGATCGATTCTTCGCAGGAAGAATTTAAAGCGATCATTAATATTACCGGAATGGATGTCCTTGGACTTACGAACCAATTAACGAAGGTAATTTCGAATAATATGAGTGTAAACATTCAGAGTATTTCATTGAGTACTGATGCTGGTATTTTTCATGGTCAGGTCGCGGTAATTGTACAGAACAATACAATTTTGAAAAAAATGATAAATGCCATTAAAAAAATTGATGGTGTTGATAAAGTAACGAGAGAATACCGAACCTAAATTTCGATATCTTAGAAAATAGAGTTAAGAAAAACACGGTACAGAAATTGTTAGTTTTATCTTAAATAAAAACAAATATGTTAATTAAGTTTTAAGTGTGTTGAAGCAAAAAAAACAGCGCAAAAGCCCTAAACAAGACTATTTACAGGTTACAAACTGAGAATTGAAAGTTAAACTTTGAACTTTAAACTTTTATTCATTAAAATAAAAAATTATCTTTGCCAGATTATGACACTAATTTCAACTGACAACACTAAGAATCAAGAAATTGTAAAAAATGTTTTTACAATGTATCTTGAGCAAAAAGGGCATCGCAAAACTCCTGAGCGTTATGCTATACTTCAGGAAATTTACGATAGTGAAGAGCATTTTGATATAGAAAATCTTTATATCAAAATGAAAAATAAAAACTATCGTGTGAGTAGAGCAACATTATACAATACTATTGAGTTATTGTTAGACTGCGCTTTGGTTAGAAAACATCAATTTGGTCAAAATCAGGCTTATTACGAGAAATCATACTTCGACAAACAACATGATCACATTATCATGACGGATTCTGGCGAAGTAATTGAATTTTGTGATCCCCGAATTCAGACCATTAAAAAAACAATCGAAGAAATATTTGATATCGAGATCACGAATCATTCTTTATATTTTTACGGAAACAAAAAGCAAAAACAATAGTTCCTGAACGGGAATTATTAAAAGATAAAAAAAAAGAAAAATTAACTACATTAATCAGTAGGGCAATTGAAATTGTCTAAACGCAAATTTAAAAACAGAATGACCGTAGATTTATTACTAGGATTACAATGGGGAGATGAAGGTAAAGGGAAAATTGTTGACGTTCTTACCTCAAATTATGATATTATTGCACGTTTTCAAGGAGGACCAAATGCTGGACATACATTAGAATTTGACGGAATTAAACATGTTCTTAGAACTATCCCTTCAGGAATTTTTCATAAAAAATCAGTAAATATCATCGGAAATGGTGTTGTTATAGATCCTGTAGTTTTTCAAAAAGAAATTGAAGGTTTAGAAAAATTTAATCTTGACATCAAAAGCAAATTAATCATTTCAAGAAAAGCACACTTAATTTTACCTACACACCGTTTATTAGACGCAGCTTCTGAAGCATCTAAAGGAAAAGCTAAAATTGGTTCTACTCTTAAAGGAATTGGTCCAACTTACATGGATAAAACCGGAAGAAATGGTTTACGTGTTGGAGATATCGAATTAGAAGATTTTAAAGAGCGTTACAGAGCATTAGCTGACAAGCATGAAGCTATGATTGCTTTTTATGATGTTGCTATTCAATACAACTTAGCGGAACTTGAAAAAGAGTTTTTTGAAGCTATCGAAGAATTAAAAAAATTAGATTTTATTGACAGTGAAGAATACATGCACCAAGCTCAAAAAGCGGGTAAATCTATTCTATGTGAAGGAGCTCAGGGTTCTTTGTTAGATGTTGATTTTGGAACTTATCCATTCGTAACATCTTCAAATACTACTGCAGCCGGAGCTTGTACTGGTTTAGGAATTGCTCCTAATAAAATCAAAGAAGTATATGGAATTTTTAAAGCGTATGTTACACGTGTTGGTAGCGGACCTTTCCCAACTGAACTTTTTGACGAAGTTGGTGCTACAATGGCAAGAGTTGGAAACGAATTTGGATCTGTTACAGGAAGACAAAGACGTTGTGGATGGTTAGACTTAGTAGCTTTAAAATATGCTATTCAAGTTAACGGTGTTACACAACTTATGATGATGAAAGGCGATGTTCTTTCTGGATTCGAAACTTTAAAAGTTTGTACAGAGTACAACTACAAAGGTCAAAACATTTCTCACTTTCCTTACAACATCGAGCCGGAAAACGTAACTCCTGTTTACAAAGAATTTAAAGGGTGGCAAGCTGACTTAACTGGAATGACTAGTTATGATCAATTGCCAATCGAGCTAAAAGAATATATTGAGTTTATTGAAAAAGAAGTTGAAGTGCCAATCAAAATTGTATCGGTTGGACCAGACAGAAAACAAACAATCACAAAATAAGAATACTAAACGCTCTGATAAACAGAGCGTTTTTTTTTGTAAAATATTTTGCATTTATTTTTTTAATAACGGAGATAAAAAGATTCTCTTTTGTAAATTAGATTAACATAGAACACCTTAGCTTAATTATGAAAAATCCTGAGATTGAAATAAAAGAAACTCAATTATTATCAGACAACTGGTATACCTTAAATAAAGTAACTTTTACTTATAAAACAGAAAAAGAAAGGGCAGAAACTCATATTCGCGAAGTTTATGATCGAGGAAACGGAGCGGCTATTTTATTATACAACAAGGCTAAAAAGACGGTTATCCTAACGAGACAATTTCGTTTACCAACGTATCTTAACGGAAATAAAACCGGAATGCTTATCGAAGTTTGTGCAGGACTTCTTGATCAGGATAATGCTGAAGAAGCTGTTATTCGAGAAACTGAAGAAGAAACAGGTTATCGCTTAAACAAAGTTCAAAAAGTAATTGAAACCTATATGTCTCCGGGCTCTGTTACTGAAATCTTGTATCTTTTTGTTGGAGAATATGACGAAAGCATGAAAGTTAATGCCGGCGGAGGATTAGATGAAGAACAAGAAAACATTGAAGTTCTGGAATTTACTTTTGATGAAGCGTATGCAATGATCGAATCAGGAGAAATTTTAGATGCTAAAACAATTATGTTACTCCAACATGCAAAAATAAAAGGGCTAATCTAAGCATTAAGCAATAATCAATATATTTTTGACCTTGTTCCCAATGGAATAAGGTCAAATATCTGAAATGATAATCCAATAAATAATTCAAGAAATTATGTAATTCGATTGGAGGCTAAAAAAATAACTTTACTAAACTAAAAAAAACCAGTTTATGAGAAAGTTATACTATACATCAAATGCTCTTTTGCTAATTTTTCTAGTTTTTTCTTCTTGCAAAAAGAACGAAACAAAAGAAACTAAAGAAATAGCTGCAACAAAAAAAACAGTTGAATACAAAAAACCGCAATCAATTGGATTTCATTTTGAAAAAACAAAAGAATGGTTAGAAGCTAATAAAAGTGATTCAACCAAACTAGATATCGCTTACGCTGTAAACAGAACTGATAAAGCCAACTTTGCTAAATTGGATTCTGTTGTAATTCCGTCTGATTTTAGTGGTGATTTACCTTATTATCTTTCGTTTCCTATTCACGTTTCAAATTTGAAGGAAGTAAGCAAGGTTATTATCTTTTCTTATCCTTCTCAGACTTTTGCTGCGTATGAGAATGGTGATTTAGTATATACGGGACCAACAAACATGGGACGTAAGAAAGACCAAACGCCTACCGGATTGTTTTTTACGAACTGGAAAGCAGAAAAAACAACAAGTACTTTTAATGATGAGTGGGAATTGAAATGGAATTTTAACATCGAAAACAAACTTGGTGTTGGGTTTCATCAATATGAGTTACCTGGATATCCTGCTTCGCATTCATGTCTTCGTTTGCTGGAAAAAGATGCAAAATTTTTATACAAATTTGCTGATGAATGGATTCTGAAGGATAAAGAGAATGTAAAAGTAAAAGGAACTCCTGTTATTGTTTTTGGACAATATCCTTTTGATGGCCCAAAACCGTGGTATGCATTAGTGCAAGATCCAAAGGCTTTGAACATTTCTGAAGAAGAAGTAGAAAGTCAAACGCAGGGTTTTATACAAGAAATATTAGAAAATCAAAAAGTTAGAGAAGCTGAATCCAATACAGCATCGTAAACTACTTTTTATATAGCATATTGCAGCTGACACAAATTTGAAACTTTGGTGTTGGCTGCTTTCTTTTTTAGCCAATTTTACTTTTAAAAAATCGCTTTTTATTTTAGCGTAAGTCGATTAAATTTTTATACTTTCGCTTTCGAAATAACTTCTTTTTGACTAAAAAAAAGAATGTAAAATAACGTAAACGATGGTAAAAAAACTAGCCCTCCTTTTTATGCTGTCCAGCTTTGTAGCGATAGGACAAACCAAAAAAAAACCTACTTTAGAATCGTACACCAGCCGAAAAGGAATTTATGAGTTAAAATATAATCCTGCTAACTGGATTAAAAACGAAGAAACAACCGGCTGGGATGCTGAATTTCATGACAAATACAATTTGATTAATGCGTATTTTATTGAATATGATTATTTCATTACTGAGAAAAATCTAAAAAGCACAATCGAAGAGCAATACAAAGAGTTTGGAACTATTGCAAACCTTAAAATTGCTAAAAAGAAAATTAATGATCTTACCGTTAATTACTACACTTGCGAGTTAGACTACAACGATTATTTATATAAATATCAAGGTTTTTTCTACAGCGGAAAAGGTGGCTCTATACAATTACAATATGGTGCACAGGCTGAAGCAATAGAACCTAATCAGGGTATTATTGATGAGCTGAATAATGGTCTTGTTGTTATTCCTAATTAAGCTAACTGCCTAATTTATCTATTTATAGATACCTACAAGGTTTTGAAAACCTTGCAGGAAAGCTAAATTAATATAGATTCTTATAAATAAAATACCTAACAGGTTTTGGAAACCTGTTAGGAGAGCTAACTAAATATTATTTATTACTTGACCTGCAAGGTTTTCGAAACCTTGTAGGTCTTTTTCTTTAAACATCGACAATACCTAATAGGTTTTGGAAACCTGTCAGGAGAATTAAAAATAATAGCTAAATTATTTAACTAGAAAAACAAAAAGGCATAAGAAGCGAATCTTATGCCTTTTGTTTTATAGAAAAAACTAAAAATTATCTTGAATAATTTGGAGCTTCTTTTGTGATTGTAACGTTATGTGGGTGACTTTCTGTAATTCCGCTTGATGTAATTCTAACGAAACGTCCTGATTCCTGTAATGTTGGAATATCTTTTGATCCGCAGTATCCCATTCCGGCACGAAGACCACCAATGAATTGTAACATACTTTCGTTTAATTCTCCTTTGTAAGGAACACGTCCTACGATTCCTTCCGGAACTAGTTTTTTAACGTCGTCTTCAACATCTTGGAAGTAACGGTCTTTTGAACCTCCTTGCATTGCTTCTACAGAACCCATTCCGCGGTATGATTTGAATTTTCTTCCTTCGAAGATAATTGTTTCTCCTGGAGATTCTTTTGTTCCTGCTAGTAATGATCCTAACATTACACAGTCTGCACCTGCTGCAATTGCTTTAGGAATATCTCCTGTGTAACGAATTCCACCATCTGCAATAACGGGAACTCCTGTTCCTTTGATAGCAGCAGCTACTTCTAGAACTGCTGAAAATTGAGGAAAACCAACACCTGCAACAATACGTGTTGTACAGATAGAACCAGGTCCGATTCCAACTTTTACACCGTCTGCTCCATTGTCTACTAAATATTTAGCAGCTTCCGGAGTTGCAATGTTACCTACAATTACATCTATTTTTGGGAATTTTGATTTTACTTCTTTCAATACATTCACTACACCTTCTGTATGTCCGTGTGCTGTATCGATAATAATAGCGTCTACACCTGCTGCAACTAAAGCTTCTGCTCTTTGTACTGCATCGCCTGTAACTCCAATGGCTGCAGCTACTCTTAAACGTCCGAAGATGTCTTTGTTTGCGATTGGTTTTTGAGTTAATTTGGTAATATCTCTAAAGGTAATTAACCCAACTAATTCATTGTTAGCGTTTACAACTGGTAATTTTTCGATTTTATGTCCTTGTAAAACTACTTCTGCTTGTTCTAATGATGTTCCCTCAGCTACTGTTACTAAGTTTGAACTTGTCATTACTTCTGCAATTGGTTTTGATCCGTCTTTTTCGAAACGTAAATCGCGGTTGGTTACGATTCCTTTTAAGATTCTGTTTTCATCAACGATTGGAATTCCGCCAATTCCGAATTCTTTCATGGCATTTTTTGCGTCTGCAATTGTTGAGTTCATTGGTAATGTTACCGGATCGATAATCATTCCTGCCTCAGCACGCTTTACTTTTCTAACTTTCGCAGCTTGTTGCTCGATTGTCATGTTTTTATGTAAAACACCTATTCCACCTTCTTGAGCCATAGCAATTGCCATTGCACTTTCGGTAACGGTATCCATAGCAGCTGATACTATTGGAACGTTTAGTGTTATATTTCTTGAAAATTTTGATTGGATACTCACTTCGCGAGGAAGCACATTCGAGTAGTTAGGTACTAATAATACATCGTCGTAAGTTAAACCTTCGCCGATAATCTTGGTGTTGTGTGCTATCATGTTGCAATTTCTAGTTGAATTGCGTGCAAATATAGTGAATAAATTGCAAACTTAAATACTAACTTATTCATAAATTTAATTTTACAGGAAAAGCATTATCTTTTTGATGAGCTCTAGCCCTGATGGAAAAGGAAAGCCACGAGAAGTAAAACTGCATTTTTTTTTGGGTTTAAAAAGCGACCAGCGGAAGCTCTTTTAAAGCCTTAAAAAAAGTGGTTTTGCCCAAGTGCTTGTATTGGACAGCAGGAATAGCTTCTAATTATTTTTCTGCATCCTGAAAAACAAAATTGAAACCTAATTGAAATGCCATACTATTGGCTTTCGTAACATCTTTGAGTTCTAAAAGATTATTGACCATAGCATAAACATTGAATTTACCGACGGTTCCTGAAAATCCCAATCCTATGTTTTTACTCGAAAAGGCATCGACGGTATAGGTTGCTTTTAAATCTAGACCATCTGAAATACTCCGTTTGTAATAAGCGGTGAGTGCTGCAAATGGGGTTCTGGGTGTGCTCATGAGAAATAATTGTCCTCCAACGGCATTGGCATATTTTCGTTTTGCAGAGGTTTTGCAATTACAATCTTCTGATGATCTCGATTCACCAAAGGAATATTGAAGTGATGTGTAGAATTTTGTGGGCCTCCATGTGGTGTATTTATTGTAGGTTGTGTCACGCGGAATTGCTTTTTCGAAATCGTCGATGATGTTTCCGGGTTCATCGGTTTGGGAGAAATTTGGTTTTACGCCATCATAACGGTATTGTCCTTTGTAGGTTAGGGTTTCGATGTCTTTGGTCTGATTGATAAATCCTAAATCGACGATACTGGCGGTAAATTGCAGGTTTTCTTTGAAATAATACGTTATTCCGGCATCGATTCCCAAACCTAAGCTTCCGTCTAAAAAAGTGTTGCGGGCGATATCGCTTGCTATACTTCGATCGTATTCGTCTTTGGTAAAGCTGGAGATACCAGATGTTTTAAGTTCTAAATGCGAGGCAATTACCTGAGTATAAAGATTGGGTGTTCCTTCGGTTTGTTGTGTCCAGATGAATCCGGAATTTTTTGTGGATGTTGCATTTGCTCCGCTGGAATACAATTTTGCACGTCCTCCGACTACTAATTTCTTATTGATCTTTTTGTGAAATCCGATATGAAATACAGACAATACTTCGGCCTTGACACTTAAGTCGGCTAAATCGAATGATTTTCCGATGTAATTTTGATTACCATACATTGCCAGTATGGCGGGGTCTTTGGGCATGTACATAAAGAAGTCGAATTCCTGATAAGCACCAAATGAAATGTAAGATTGGCTTTTTTCTCCTCCTATTCTAAATCCGCCTGAAAATAATTCTAGTTGTTGATTGACCTGTACACGATCATTGTTTGATGTTTTATTGATTACGCTTCGTACTTTATCATTGAAGTCAACGCCATTGTCTGCAAATAAATCATAGGCAGAAAAACCGCTTGAACCTATATTTGCTGAAATTCCGGAGAGTAACGGAACGCCAAAATAAAAATTATACGAAACATCGGCTCCTGGATTTAGCATAGACGATTGTGGAATGCTGGTAAAATTATACAGGATTTCTTTGTTTTGAGCAAAACAAGTGAGCTGAATAGCACTAATCAATACTAGATATACTTTTCTTATTTGTCTCATTGAATCTCAAAATAAACGGTTCCGCCGGAACGTAATTTTATATTCCCTGTACTATTTTGATCTAGTGGTGTTCCGGGTAACATTCTGACCACGAAACCTACTTGTGCGGTTTGCTTAAGAAGATCTAAACGTTGATTTTGAAATACTTCAGTTGGATATTTTATGATATTTGTACTTCCTGAGTTAGCAGGTATATCGAACCTAAGAGTTTCTAAAATTTGACTGTTGGCATCTAAAAGCTGAAGATCTACAATAAAGGCACGTGGAATTGTATTTTCGAGTTCAAAATCGATATCAGTTCTTACGATATTTTCTCTTAGAAATTTTTGTTTAAAGACTTCAAATTCTTTTGCATCAAATGCTATTTCACCTCCTCCTCCGTAACCAAAATCGGAAACGGGAAGATCAAAATAGGCAAAATTAGCTACAACAACCGGCTCTAATTTCAGGTCTTTGGTCTGATCAAAATCGAGATCACTCGCGCATGAAAAAAACAACGATGCGGCAATTAAAATTCTGAAAATTCTATTACTGGAGTTTATTTTCATGACTAAATATCTAAAGTATAATAAGATACAACGTCAATAAATCAAAGCTTATTATGACGCTATACTAAAATTAATACTTTTTAGTGATATTTACCAAATAATTTTGAAGCCTCATTATAAGCACTTTCAAAACTAAGCGAGTTGAGTCCTGTTGTTTTTTTGTTTGATGTAAAGTAGGAAATTAGTTTTTCAGTAGGCATATTTCCGGTTAGTTTGTCGGTTGCCATAGGACAGCCGCCAAACCCCTGAATAGCACCATCGAATCGAAGGCAGCCGGCTTTTGATGCTGCATCAATTTTTTCGAACCAGCTTGTTGGTGTGGTATGCAAATGCGCACCAAACTCTATTTGAGGATATTTTGGAATTAAATTTGAAAAAAGATAGGTAATCACTTCTGGTGTAGAACTTCCCACGGTATCTGAAAGCGACAGGATTTTGACCCCCATTGTAGACAATTTTTCTGTCCACTCGCCTACTATTTCAACATTCCACGGATCACCATACGGATTTCCAAAACCCATTGAAAGGTAGGTCACTACTTCTTTGTCTTTTTTAGCTGCAATTTCGAGAATCTCTTGTAAGGTAACTAATGATTCTGCAATGGTTTTATGGGTGTTTCGCATCTGAAAATTTTCGGATATCGAAAATGGAAAACCTAAATATTGTATGGCTTCGTGCTCTGATGCTGTTGCTGCTCCTTGTGTATTGGCAATAATCGCCAATAGTTTACTGGTAGTTTGCGAAAGATCTAATTCAGCCAAAACCTCGGCTGTGTCCTGCATTTGAGGAATTGCTTTGGGTGAGACAAAACTTCCAACATCGATGGTATCAAATCCTACTCTAAGCAAAGCCTGGATGTACGAAACCTTGTTTTTAGTCGGAATAAAAGTTTTGATACCTTGCATGGCATCACGTGGACATTCGATAATTTTGATTTCTTTACTCAAAGCTTATTCTTTTGTGAAGGCTAAGTTAGTTTCTTTTTTAAAGAAATAAAAGTTATAATTTTCTAAATTAATTATTACACAATAACGTAATAAAAAACAATATTACATATAAACGTAATAATAATAAAAATTCCTTATATTTGTAATAAACTACTTTAATAATTTTTAATTATATTTGAATTATGACTAGCGTAATTACAGGTGATATCATTGGTTCGAGACAACAAAAGTCCGAACATTGGGTAGAGGGTTTAAAAAAAATCCTGTCTCCGTTTGGTACTACACCAAGCAACTGGGAGGTTTACAGAGGTGATGAATTTCAAATTGAAATAAAAAATCCTGAAGATGCGTTATTGACTGCTATTTTAATAAAAGCGCATTTAAGAGCCGTAAAATCAGATGCGAGAATGAGTATTGGTTTTGGAGATAAAACGTATAATGCGGAAAGAATTTCTGAAAGCAACGGATCTGCCTTTATCAATTCGGGTGAACTTTTTGAAACTTTAAAAAAACAAAAAGTGACTTTGGCAATGCGAATGGGCGATGTTGCATTCGACGATACGCTGAACCTGATGTTGCGACTAGCCTTGACTTTTATGGACAGCTGGCTAATACAGTCTGCTGAATTTGTTGCTCTTGCTATTGAAAATCCTGATTTATCGCAGGAGGAATTAGGTCAAAAACTGGGCATTAATCAAGCTGCTGTGAGCAGACGACAAAAGCGGGCTCAATTTGATTTGGTTATGAATTTAGATCGTTATTTTAGAACTCAGATAAAACAACTTACGACATTATGATTTTATTTATAAAACTTCTTTTAGCACATTTACTTGGTGATTTTATCTGGCAGCCCAATTCATGGGTTACCGACAAGGAAGTCAAAAAACATAAAAGCATTTATTTATACCTTCACATTCTACTTCACGGAACATTAGCAGCAATTCTGGTTAGAGAAATTAAGTTTATACCGTATGCCATTTTAATTGCCGTTACGCATGGCGCTGTTGATCTTGTAAAACTGAATTTTCAAAAAAGCAAAACAAAACGTACCTGGTTTGTCGTAGACCAGATAGCGCATGTTCTTATTTTAATTGGTATTGTTTTGCTATATGAAAATAAAGCCGTGAGTTTTTCGTGGATCAACAATCAATTTTGGATTTTACTAACTGGTATTTTACTGATTACGAAACCTACTTCTATCTTTATTAAAACAATTATCTCGATATGGACTCCTGATAATGAAACAAGCAGCGACGATTCTCTCGCTAGTGCAGGTAACTACATTGGGATACTGGAACGATTATTTATTTTCTGCTTTATCCTAATTGGACATTTTGAAGCAATCGGTTTTTTGCTGGGTGCTAAATCTGTTTTTAGATTTGGAGACCTGAAAATAGCCAAAGACAGAAAACTTACTGAGTATGTTTTAATTGGTACTTTAATAAGTTTTGGAATTGCTATTGCAGTCGGACTTATTGTTCAGGCGCTGCTTTTACAGTTGCTTTAAAATTTCTTTATTAATGGCTTTGATCAAGGCTGGCCCTTCGTAAATAAAACCTGTATACAATTGTACTAAACTTGCTCCTGCATTTAATTTTTCGATAGCATCCTCCGCAGTATGAATTCCTCCTACTCCAATAATTGGAAATGCTTTGTTGCTTTTTTCAGATAAAAAACGAATTACTTCTGTAGATCGTTTTGTTAACGGTTTTCCTGAGAGACCACCCATTTCTGCCTGATTTGGAGATTCTAATCCGTCACGCGAAATGGTTGTATTGGTAGCAATTACTCCTGCAATTTGAGTTGTTTTTACAATATCGATGATATCCAATAATTGCTCGTCTGTAAGATCCGGAGCGATTTTTAATAAAATTGGTTTTACTTTCTGAGTGCTTGTTTTTTGCTTTTCTACGTTGGCATCCTGCAATGTCTGCAATAAGGCTGTTAGTGGCTCTTTATCCTGTAATGCTCTTAAATTGGGTGTGTTTGGTGAACTTACGTTTACCACAAAATAATCTACGTGATCGAACAAAGCATCAAAACAAAGTAAATAATCTTCTACGGCATTTTCGTTTGGCGTAACTTTATTTTTACCAATATTTCCTCCAATTAATACTCCTGAATTACTCTGCAAACGTCTTACAGCATCAATAACACCTCCGTTATTGAATCCCATTCGGTTTACAATTGCCTGGTCTTCTTTTAATCTGAACAAACGTTTTTTTGGATTTCCTTCCTGACCTACCGGCGTTACAGTTCCTATTTCGATAAAACCAAATCCAAAGTCTGAAAGCTCTTTGTACAACTTAGCGTCTTTATCAAATCCTGCAGCAAGTCCAACCGGATTTTTGAATTTAATTCCGAATACTTCACGCTCTAAACGAGGGTCTTTTACTTCGTAAACTAATTTAACTATTGATGAAACTCCCGGTATTTTTGAAATGAATTTAAGAAATGAAAAAGTAAAATAATGAACTTTTTCAGGATCAAAACAAAAAAGAATCGGACGAATTATCAATTTATACATAAAAGTTTTGTGTTGTAGTTGTTATTGCGTGCAAATGTAATTATTCATACTTTAAAATGCTTCATTTTTACAAAAAACTGTTTTTTGTGATTTATTTCTCCTCTAAATCAAGAATAAGCTTCTAAATCCTATCCACTGTTTATTACATACTTTTAAACCCCTGAAATATTGTTTATATTTGCCTAAAAATTAGAAAAATGCAACATATCATAGATCGCTTCATCAGTTATGTAACAATTGATACAGAATCTGACCCAAATTCACAAACTACACCAAGTACTGCTAAACAATGGAACCTTGCCAATAAATTAGTCGAAGAGCTAAAAGCAATTGGCTTAGACGATGTTACAATCGATGATAAAGCGTATATCATGGCTACTTTGCCAAGTAATGTGGAACATGAAGTGCCTACAATTGGTTTTGTTTCGCATTTTGATACTTCGCCTGATTTTAGCGGAGCGAATGTAAAACCTCAGATTGTTGAAAATTACGATGGAAAAGACATTATTCTAAATGCTGAAAAAAATATCGTTTTATCTCCAAGCTATTTCAAAGATTTACTGCAATATAAAGGGCAAACGATTATTACGACTGACGGAACTACCTTATTAGGTGCCGATGATAAAGCCGGAATTACAGAAATTGTATCGGCAATGGAATATTTAGTTCAGCATCCTGAAATTAAACACGGAAAAATCAGAATAGGTTTTACTCCTGATGAAGAAATTGGCCGCGGAGCGCATCATTTTGACGTTGAAAAGTTTGGCGCACAATGGGCGTACACGATGGACGGAAGTCAGATTGGTGAATTAGAATATGAAAATTTTAATGCTGCAGGAGCTAAAATTACTTTTAAAGGAAAAAGTGTTCATCCTGGTTATGCTAAAGGAAAAATGATTAACTCAATGCTGATTGCAAATGAATTTATCAACGAACTTCCAAAAGGCGAAACACCACAGGAAACTAAAGGTTACGAAGGTTTCTTTCACGTACACCACTTAACAGGAAGTATCGAAGAAACGGTTTTAGAACTGATTATTAGAGATCACAACAAGATTAAATTCGAAAAGCGAAAAGACCTAATTGGAAAAATTGCTAAAAAAATAAATAAAAAATTCGCTAAACAATTTGGAGAAGATATTGTAACCACTGAAATAAAAGATCAGTATTACAATATGAAGGAAAAAGTGCTTCCGGTAAAACATATTGTTGATATTGCTGAAAAAGCAATGAGAGAATTAAACATTAAACCGATCATTAAGCCTATTCGTGGCGGTACTGACGGATCTCAATTATCTTTTATGGGATTACCTTGCCCGAATATCTTTGCAGGAGGACACAATTTTCACGGAAAATACGAGTATGTTCCGGCAGAAAGCATTCAGAAAGCAACTGATGTAATTGTGAAAATCGCTGAATTGACTGCTATACCGGGTATTTTTGATGTAACAGAAAAACCGAAAAGAAAAAAGTAAGGAATGTAATCTGTCCAAAAATACATTTAAAAAAATCCCAAATTCTATTTCAGAATTTGGGATTTTTTATGCTTATATAATTTGTGCAATTGCTTTTTTTACTGCGAAATTTGTTGTTAAATTTTAAACTTAACATTTGTTTTGTTTGAGAACAAAAACTTACATTTACGCTCGAAAAAAATAACAAACCTTTTCTTAATATCAATATTCAAAAGATGTCATCAACCTGACATTAGAAAAATATGGACTAAATGGGAAGGTGATTTTAAAGAAAAAATAAAAACAATTATAAACCCCTAAAAAAAATTAAACAATGGAAAAAGAAAAAAGTAAAGCAGGAAGGATAATGCTAATAATAAGTATCATTTTTTTAGCAATAACTTTATACGTTACTTATTACAGATATACAAAAATTCAAAGAGCGATTTTTACTACGGGCAAAATTGTTCGTTTTGAAAAGAAAATTGAAGAAAAACGGGAAAATAATAGAACAAAAAAAACAACTTTTTATTATCCTGAATTTGAGTTTAAAGATAAAACAGGGCGATTAGTAAATGTAAAATCAAATGCAGGTAAAGGAAATTCTCCTGCTTACAATGTTGGCGAAGAAATTGAAATTATGTATAGTCCCGACGATAGCAGCGATGCACAAATAAACGATTTTGCAAGTTTATGGTTACCAACTTTTGTCTTAGGTATTTTTACTTTAATCTTTTCATTCGTTACTTATATCATAAGAAAAAAAGAACTTTAATAGTTCTTTTTTTCTTATCCCTTTTATCCTTAACAGAATTTTCAAACCTATATGTTTATCGGATCATGAAATTAAACTATAATTTTTCTATTATTACTTTTAGAAAATCCTTTCATAAAACAGTATGAAGATCACTACCCTATTCTCATTTCTATTTATCTTTTCATCCCTACAAAGTTTTGCTCAAAGAAGCGAAAACAAAAGTAATCCTAAAACGAAAAATATTTACGAAGTAATTAAAGATGATATTAATCTGACATTAGAAAAGTATGGACTAAATGGGAAGGTGAAAACAGTAGAACAAAAAACCCATTCTCTTCCTAAAGATTCTATAATTAATTTTAGTAATTATGAATTAATCGATCTAAATAAAGAGCACGAATATTCTAACCTTGCGGAAATGGATAATGATTGCAGAGTAACTTTTAATGAAAATGGTTTTCTAACAAACAGAATTTCATTTGGAAACAGATTTGGCAGTAAGTCTGTAGTAACAGATGCCTTATTTTATGACAAAAACAATCAACTTATTATTAGTAAAAATAATTTACTAGGCGATGATTTTTCATTTTCTGGCGACATAAAATTTGAGTATACTAAAACCGGACATCTTATTAAGCAACATGTAAAAAAGCAGGTATGGCTTTACAGTTATTTTGAAGATAAAAATCAGGTAAAAATTCTGCATCATGAAGATAATGAGTTCTGGTACGAGAATTTATATACTTATAATCAATTAGGACAAAAAATTGAAACTTTAAGGTATAAAAAGGACAAAACTATAGAAAGCCGTATCGTATATGAATATGATGATCAAGGAGAAATAGCAAAAGAGATACTCTTTAATCCTGATGGTACATCTCAAGAATATTACAAGCACAAGTACGACCAAAACATAAAGGTTTATCAACAACTTGACAAAAATCAGAATTGCATAACAAGGATTACAATTAACCCAAAATACACACCAACTATCAGAATAAGGAAAATTGAATATTATCAATAAAACTAAAAAAGAAAAAACTATGATCATTTAAATACTCTTTATCTAAGTGCTAATGTTGAATAACATCAATCAGAATCCTTTTCGAAAAATGTTATTAAAAATCATCAATCAAAAAGCTCAAAACAATTAGAAATAATACATTAAACAAAAGTACACACCAAACAAAACCAATATATAATCAATACCTTAATGAAAAAAAATAATCTGATAAGCTTTTTACTTTTACTTTTTCTTGTGAGTTGCAACTCACAAGAAAAAGTAAAAGTAAAAAAAGGACATATAAAATCTACAAAAGAAATTGAGTACAATCTAGTTAACAATATTGTGACATATTCTAAAGGTGAGCGAGTAAGCTTGACAGGATTTGGTCAGGATCATATTGAAAATTTTGATTCTTTAGGAAATTTAAAAGAAACTTATAGCATATCCAATCTATCACCAGACCTAAAGTTTGTTTTAAGATCTAAATATGAATACAACAAAAAAAATCAGCTGGTTTCGGAAATCCGTTACACAGATAAAAACACTGTTTTTTCAACAACAACATGTAAATATGACAAGAAAAACAGATTAGAAAAAGAAGAATATATAGTAAGTAAAAACAGAGCTGGTTATCAAAGTTCTTTACAGGTTTACATGTACGATAAAAATCCAATTTTAAAGGCTGATCTTTTATTAGATACAATTACAAACAAGTATGAAGTCAATCATTATGAATTAATTAAAAAAGATAAAAACAACAATATTTTAGAAACCATTTATCAAGATGCTGACGATAAAACATATCGGGAAGAATATCACAAATATGATAAAAACAATAATTGTATTAGTACCACTTTTGTAGAACAAAGATTTGAAGAAGAAAAAGAAAAGTCCACATTTGATTACGAATACAACAGTCATAATGATATTGTAAAATCTCTTTATAAAACAAAAAAATACGAGTCTGTAACAAAATATCAATACGAATATGATAAATACGGAAACTGGATCATCAAAAAAGTTATAAAAGACGATGGTACTGGCAGCTATTTTGAAAGAGAAATTTCATATTACTAACTTAAATCAAGTTGCAATTCAAAATTTTAAAATAAAAAAAATCCCAAATTCTAAATTAGAATTTGGGATTTATATTTTATAGTAATCTAAAAATTATACTTTTTTGTTTAAAGCAGCACTCATTTCCATAGAAATAGCTGAACGCTCTAATTTTAATTTTCCAGACATTGTTTCAATAATAACTGTTGTCTCAGCAAGCTCTGCCACTCTACCGTGAAAACCGCTTTTAGTAATTATTTTGTCCCCTACTTTTAGGCTGCTTTCAAATTCTTTTTCGTTTTTCGCTCTTTTTTGTTGTGGTCTGATCATGAAGAAATAGATTACCACGAACATTAATAGAAATGGCGCAAATTGAGTTAATTGTCCCATAATTTAAATTCTGTTTTTGATTTATTATTATTTTTTTGAAATCTTACATTAAACCTCTTCCAACTTTTACCAGTTTTTTATTGGCTTCAAGTTCTTTTACAAGGTTATCTAAAATCCCGTTGATAAAAATACTACTTTTTGGTGTAGAATACTCTTTTGCAATTTCTAAATATTCGTTAAGAGTTACTTTTACAGGAATTGAAGGGAATTTTAAAAACTCACAAATTGCCATTTTTAAAATAATCGTGTCAATTTCAGCAATTCTTTCGCTATCCCAGTTTGGCGTTTTATCATCGTATTCTTTTGCTAATACTGATTCGTTTAAAACTGTTCTTCTGAATAAATCTTTTGCAAAATCCTTATCTTCAACGTCCTTATACAATTTAGGCACTCTAAACTCGTCAGGATTGTTGTTTTTTATTGCTTTTAATTGTTTAATGATATGTGTATTAACAACAGGAATATCATCAACCCAAGTTAACTTATCATCTTCAAGGTATTCGTATAACTTTTCGTTAGGAACGATTACTTCTGAAAACAAATCAATTATAAATTGTCTGTCTTCTTCAAATGTATTCGCAGTATTGCTCATGTATTTTGCATACACATCGCTTGCTTTAATATCATTTAAAAGCAAAATGATATAATCGTCATTTAAAGACCAATTGTTGATTTTACGGTTTTCTAAAGCGATGCTTAAGGAATTGCTTTCGGCAAGAAGCTGAAAAATTTTATTGTTTATAAATTTTTCATTAGGATTACGTTCTGCAGCAGTCGCAAGATGTTTTTTACTTGATAAATGCAAAAATACAGATTCTTTTTTGCAAATTTCGATCAATGAAGAAACCATTATAAGATATAAGTCCTGAATATTATCAATACTATAAAAAAGAAACTTCTCTTCTTTTTCCATATTATCAGAACCGCTTTGGTGCATTGCATAAATGGATTGCATTACTTTAACGCGTATGTGTCTTCTGTTTACCACCTTGTAAGAACATTTAAAAATTAGTCTGCAAAAATAAGTATTTCACACGTCAAATTAAAATTTATATCCATTAATTTTTTAAGACTCAAAAATCAAGTATAATTTCTGCCAAAATTTATTTTTACAAAAAAAAATCCCAGTATTCACTTCCTGTTTACATGGTAAAACGGGATTGAATACTGGGATTGTAAAATAATAGTTTTTACTTATTTTTTGCTGTTTTCAATTTTTCTCAAATCAATACGATTTTGAGCGATTGTTAAAGCAGCTTTATGTGTCGTCATGTTGTTTGCAACAGCATAATCAATAATTTCTAAAGTTGTATTATAGATATTTTCTGTTTTGCTCATGATTTCTGCTTTACCATAATGCTCTAATTCAGCATAAACGTTGATAATTCCACCAGCGTTGATTAAGAAATCAGGTGCGTATAAAATACCTCTTTCCTGTAATCTTGCTCCGTGAACATTTTCATCTGCTAATTGGTTGTTGGCAGCACCAGCAATTACTTTAGCTTTGATTTTGTTTACTGTATTGTCATTGATTGTAGCTCCCATTGCACATGGTGCGTAAATATCAACATCAGCAGTATATAAATCTTCGCCTGTATAAATTGTAGCGTTGTATTTTGAAGCTACTTCATATAATTTTTCTTCGTTGATGTCTGCAATAGTAACTACTGCTCCTTCTTTAGTTAAATATTCTACTAAAGCTTCTCCAACGTGACCAATTCCCTGAACTAAAACTTTTTTACCATCTAAAACATCAGAACCAAACTGGCTTTTAGCAGCCGCTTTCATTCCTAAGTAAACACCATAAGCTGTAATAGGAGAAGGATTTCCTGAACCACCTCTTTCTTCAGAGATACCTGTAACGTAAGGTGTTACATCTCTAACAGTGTCCATATCTTTAGTTTCCATTCCAACATCTTCTGCTGTAATATATCTTCCACTTAGAGAGTGAACAAACTCACCAAATTTACGCATTAATTCAGGCGTTTTTTGTGTTTTTGCATCTCCAATAATTACTGCTTTACCTCCACCAATATTAAGTCCGGTAATTGCAGATTTATAAGTCATACCTCTTGAAAGACGCAAAACATCGTTTAATGCTTCCCATTCGGTATTATAATTCCACATTCTAGTACCTCCTAAAGCTGGCCCCATAACTGAATTATGAATACCAATAATTGCTTTTAAACCCGTATCTTTGTCGTTGCAAAATACAATTTGTTCGTGATCGTCAAAAGATAATTGACCAAAAACGGGATCCATTTTTTGAAGTTCCTTTCCAGTTGCGAAAGTTGCATCCATAGCGTTACTATTTATTTGTTAAATATTATGAATTTGTCAAAAAGACATCTCAAACTTAAACAAAAAATATACATGTGCTAATTTTTTATCCTTTTAATAACAATTTTACAATCGAATTGTTTTGACATAATTATAAATTCTATTACCTTTAATTGAGAATAATTTATAAAATCAAATCAATTTAATATTGAATCTCTTAAAAAAATGAAAGAATTAAGCTATTTAAACAAATATTTCATTAAATATAAATACAGTTTTTCAGCCGGAATTTTAATCACCATTATCGCACAAATATTTTCTTTGTTTACACCAAAGCTTATTAGTAAGTCGCTAAACGCTATTGAAAAGTTCGATAATTTACCTGAATCTCAAAAAGTTTCAGAAGCAATTATCGATTCTTATCGCCAGGATTTAATCCATAACGTACTGCTAATCATAGCCACTACAATTGTTGCAGGATTTTTAACCTTCTTAATGCGTCAGACTTTGATTGTAATGTCACGTCATATTGAGTTTGATTTAAAAAATGAAGTTTTTAAGCAATACGAAAATTTGTCTCAAAATTTCTACAAACAAAACAGAACTGGAGATTTAATGAATCGTATTAGCGAAGATGTTTCAAAAGTGCGTATGTATGTAGGTCCGGCCGTAATGTACACGATCAACACTTGTATACGTTTTGCTATCGTTATTATATATATGTATAGTGTTTCACCATTATTGACTTTGTATACAATTTTACCATTGCCTATTCTTTCGTATTGTATTTTCAAACTTAGCTCAGAAATCAATAAGCGAAGTACCACCTTTCAGCAATATTTATCTAAAGTATCAAGCTTCTCACAGGAAATATTTTCAGGAATCAGAGTCATTAAAGCTTATTCTTTAGAAAACCAGCATCAGAACAATATGGTGATGCTTGCTGACGAAAGCAAAAAAAAGAGTTTGGATTTAGCCAAAGTACAATCGCTGTTTGGTCCTCTCATGATTGCCTTAATCGGAATTAGTAATTTGGTGGTAATTTATTTTGGAGGTGTTATATACATCAACGGTACTATTCCTAACATTGGTACGATTGCTGAATTTATTTTATATGTAAACATGCTAACATGGCCGGTAGCGTCTTTAGGTTGGGTTTCTTCTATGGTTCAGGAGGCAGAAGCTTCTCAAAAACGTTTGAATGAATTTTTGAAAATCGAACCGGAAATCAAAAACAATAATGAAAACCCTTCTGATATTCAAGGTTCAATTGCTTTCGAAAATGTAAGTTATACGTATGAAGATACTAATATTGAGGCGCTAAAAAATATAAGCTTTACTGTAAAGAAAGGAGAAACTTTAGCTATTCTTGGAAAAACAGGTTCCGGAAAATCTACAATATTATCATTGCTTTCGCGTTTATATGATGTTAGCCATGGAAAAATAACAATAGATGAGAATGAAATAAGCGCTTTAAACTTAAACGATCTGCGCAATAATATTGGAATTGTACCGCAAGACGCTTTTTTATTTTCTGATACTATTAAAAACAACATTAAATTTGGTAATCAGCATGCAACTGACGAGGAAGTAATAGAAGCTGCTAAAAATGCTGTTGTACACGACAATATTATTGCTTTCAACAAACAATACGATACTGTTCTGGGAGAAAGAGGTATTACACTTTCGGGAGGACAAAAGCAGCGTGTATCTATTGCAAGGGCAATAATTAAAAACCCTGCTATTCTATTATTTGACGATTGTCTGTCTGCAGTTGATACGGAAACAGAAGAAACTATTTTAAATAATTTATTTGAAATCTGTAAAGATAAAACTACTATAATTGTAAGTCATCGTATTTCATCGGCTAAAAATGCCGATAAAATAATCATTCTGGAAGACGGCAGAATTATTCAACAAGGGTCTCATAATCAATTAATAAATCAGGAAGGTTATTATTCATCATTATATTTAAAGCAACTTTCGGAAAAAGAATTACTTTAATTGTTGTATAATCGATAAATTTTTATGATTTTTGAGTTCTATTAATTCCAAAAATGACAGAACGTATTATGAGAGAAAATGACATGCTAGAAAAAGAAGAGATTTTTTCTAAAGTTTTACGAGCAGGAAGAAGAACTTATTTCTTTGATGTAAGAGCTACTAAAGCTGATGATTACTATATCACGATTACCGAAAGTAAAAAATTCACTGAAGAAGATGGTTCTTTTCATTTTAAGAAGCACAAAATCTACCTATATAAAGAAGATTTCAGCGCTTTTGGCGAAATATTAGACGAAATGACTTCGTACGTCTTAAACCACAAAGGCGAAGAAGTAATTTCTGAGAGACACCAAAGAGATTTTAAAAAAGAATACGGTTCTGAAAAACTTGAAGTACAAAGAACTAGTTTCACTGATATTGATTTTGACGATATTTAGTCCAACCTACATAGCTTTTTAAAAAGTATAAGTCCAACATGTCCCGCATCTTGGACTTTTTTTATATATTTAAATTTCTATTTTTAAAAAATATAAAATGAAAAACCTATTTCTTTTATTAAGTATCTGCCTAATCGGAATTTCTTCTTTTGCCCAAAAGTTAGATTACGATACTAAATCAAATATTCAATACTACAATTCGGCTGTAAACAAAACCGACAGCTATATCAACGAACGCTGCGTTTTGGATATCTATTACCCAAAAAATTCTAAAGGCTTTGCTACGATTGTTTGGTTTCACGGTGGAGGATTAACTGGCGGCAGCAAAGAAATTCCTGAAGCGCTGAAAAATAAAGGCGTGGCTATCATTGGCGTAAATTACAGATTGTCTCCAAAAGCAAAAGCCGCAAAAGCGATTGATGATGCAGCCGCCGCAGTTGCCTGGGTCTTTAATAATATTTCCAATTATGGAGGTGACCCTTCCTTAATTTTTGTTTCCGGACATTCTGCAGGCGGTTATTTAGACTTAATGATTGGCTTAGATAAGAAATATTTACAAAAAGAAGGAATTGATGCCAATGCTATCGCGGGACTAATTCCGTTTAGCGCTCAATGCATTACTCATTTTGAAATTAGACGAGAAAACGGAATCCCGGAAACTCAGCCAACAATAGATGCTTTCGCTCCACTATTTTTTGTTCGTGCTGATGCACCTCCTCTTTTATTGATTACTGGAGATCGCGAATTGGAAATGTTGGGACGCTATGAAGAAAATGCTTATCTCATGCGCATGATGAAATTAAAAGGTCATAAACAAACGCGCCTTTTTGAATTAGACGGTTACAATCATGGTATGACGGAACCTGCTTTTCCATTACTTTTAAACGAAGTAAACCGAATAATTAAAGAAAAGAATAAAGATAAAACACCCCAAAAATAGTTCCTTAACCAAGACATCAAAATGAATACACATTTATTAATTTTACCCGGACTTGGTAATTCCGGAGAGAAACACTGGCAAACTTTCTGGCATGAAAAATTCAAAAATTCAACACGTGTAGTACACGACAATTGGGATGAGCCTGTACGCGAAGAATGGATTGCACGATTAAACGAAGAAATTTCTAAACTTGAAGAACCTACTGTTTTAGTTGCTCACAGTCTTGCCGTTTCACTCGTTTTGCATTGGACAGCCTTGTATACTAACAAACACATTGTTGGAGCTCTATTAGTTGCTCCCGCCGATGTAGATTCACCGGAACATACTCCTGAATGTATTCGGAATTTCGCACCTATGCCAACGCAAAAGCTACCATTTCCATCTATTGTTGTAGCTAGCGAAAATGATCCTTATGCTTCTTTCGAAAGAAAAAAATATTTTGCCGAAACATGGGGAAGTGATTTGGTAAATGTTGGTAAACAAGGACACATCAACTCTGATTCTGATTTAAAATATTGGGAAGAAGGGCAAGTTATTTTGCAGCAGCTGATCAAACGTATAGGATAGTGGTCAGTTTGTTAGTGGTCAGTGTTCAGTTTCTTTTAGTGTTCAGTTTTTTAGTATTTCACTGATTTTATTTTAGCCAATGAAATTCTAAACCAAAAACATTAAAAAAAGGAGTCCTTGGCGCTAAATACTAAGTACTAAGAACTAAGTACTAAGTACTAAAAAACTAAGAACTAAGAACTGATCACTAACAAGCTGAACACTGAATACTAAGTAACTATCCTATTCGAAGTCCGTTTTCTACTTTAAAGTCGGGTGCTAATAATATAACGTCTCCCTCCTCGCCTACTGCGCCAAGAACAAGGCATTCACTCATAAATTTCCCGATTTGTTTTTTAGGAAAGTTAACTACTGAAACGATCTGGCGATTTACTAAATCTTCTTTTTGATAACGTTTGGTAATTTGAGCCGAAGATTTTCTGATTCCAATTTCGGCACCAAAGTCTATTGTAAGTTGATAGGCAGGTTTTCTGGCTTCAGGAAAATCATTTACTTCGATAATTGTACCTACACGCATATCTGTTCTTTCGAATTCACTCCAGGTTAAATCCATATTATATTTTTAATTTTTAAATATTTTAATGTTATAAATATTCTTACTAATTCTATAACATATTTTATTGGTTCCGTTTCTACTTTTACAAATGTAAATGAACAAGTTAACATTTAAAAATTTATAAAATGGAAAATAACGTACTAAATACCGACCAATCGCTTAGAGATTCTCAATTTGATATTCAGCATCCCAATACAGATAAATTTATAGAGACTGCACATAATGTCAAATTATATGTAAAAGATTATGGTAAAGGAAAACCGGTTATTTTAATTCATGGCTGGCCGCTTTCGAATGAAATGTGGGAATACCAAATCGATTTTCTGGTTCAAAACAATTACAGAGTAATTGCTTACGATCGTCGTGGATTTGGTAAATCTTCGCAACCTTGGGACGGATACGATTACGATACGTTAACAGATGACCTGAAAGAAATTATCGAACAGCTTCAATTAGAAAACGCAACGCTTGTTGGTTTCTCAATGGGAGGTGGTGAAGTAGTTCGTTATTTTAGCCGTTATGGTGGAAAAGGCGTTACGAAAGCAGCTTTAATTTCCTCAATTATTCCATTTTTATTAAAAACAACTGACAATCCTGAAGGACATCCAAAAGAAAAAAGCGACGGAACTGCCACAGCTATTGCAGAGGACAGAATTGGATTTGTAGATAACTTTGGAAAAACCTTTTTTGGGATTAACATTATCAACAAACCATTGAGTACTCCTTTATTGGAATATTACAGAATGTTATGTTCTTTTGCTTCGCCAAGAGCTACACAAAAATGTGCTGAATCTTTTTCTTATACTGATTTTAGAGATGAATTAGATTTTATCAAAGTTCCTACTTTAATTATTCACGGTGATGATGACAAGATTGTACCGATCGATCTTACTTCTAAAAAAGCAGCCGAAGGTATTCGTAACAATACGTATATTGTTTATGAAGGCGCACCACACGGCTTATTTTACACAGATAAAGATAAATTAAACAATGATTTATTGAGTTTTTTAAATTCGTAAACATTTCCATATAAAATCAATAGAAACATCCAAGGAGCAAAATACAATTAAAGTAAAATGCTCTTTGGATGTTTTTTTATTACTGATGCTCTTTTTTATCCGGAATTTAAATTTAAATTTGAATTAAAGAATATAAAATGGCACGAACTTCTTCAAACATGTTACCTCTCGGAACAATTGCTCCAAACTTTAAATTAAAAGATACGAATTCTAATAATACGTATTCTTTTGAAGATTTAAAGGGATCAAAAGGTACACTGGTTGTTTTTATGTGCAATCATTGTCCGTTTGTACTTCATGTACTTAGCGAAATCATCATGATTGCTAATGATTATCGTGTTCAAGGACTTGGTGTTATTGCAATTTCAAGCAATGATATCGAGAAATATCCACAAGACGCTCCCGAGATCATGACGGAATTTGCTTTTCAGAACAAAATAGACTTCCCTTATTTATTCGACGAAAGTCAGGAAGTAGCCAAAAGTTATGACGCTGCCTGCACACCTGATTTTTACTTGTTCGACAATCAGGATCGTTTGTTTTACAGAGGTCAATTAGACGATTCCAGACCTAATAACGGAATACCTTTAAGTGGAAGCGATTTGCGAAGCGCTATTGATGCTTTAATCTACAACAGAACGCTTAAAGACCCGCAAAAACCAAGTTTAGGGTGTAATATTAAATGGAAATAATCTCCTAAAAATAACATTACTATCCTTTAAAAAAGTTTAGTTATCTTTGTAGATCATCAAAAAAATAAAATTGTGAACAATCTATTATTTACAGCATCTTGTCATGCGTTTTCTTTTACAGGAAAACCGCTTACGGCTGTATTTGTTTCACATAGCAAGGCCTTTATCAATTAGGCCTCCGTCTATTTCATTTTCTCTTTCAGGCGGAGGATTTCTTTACGTTTACCGATTCATTTTTACTTAGCGGAACTTCCTCCTCTAAATAGTTTTTTATTTAAATCATTTTTCAAACAATAAATTGTTTCTCCATTAGAACCGGGAAACAGAACTACTTTTTATAAACTTTAATTCATTACTTATGAAACCAACACCTATTTTTAGTAAAACAGATTATACTCTTTTAAGAGAATTGATCCTTAAAAGTAAAAATTCAACCAACGCAAAAGAAGCGGGACAACTTTCGCACGAATTAGACAGAGCTATAATTAGTAAAGAAAATAATCTTGAAGATTCAATTATTAGAATTAACTCGTTTGTAACTGTTGAGGATGTAAAAGCCAATAAGCAAATGAAGATTCAAATTGTATTGCCATCGATATCTGACGTAAAGGAAGGAAAAATATCTGTTCTCGCTCCCTTAAGCGTTGCTATAATTGGGTTTAAAGAGAATGATATCGTAGACTGGGAATTGCCTGCGGGAATAAAAACTTTAAAAATAGTTGCTGTCAGCAATATCTAATTTTATAAACACCTCCATTGCGAAGGTGTTTTTTTATATACTATTGTAAAAAAAGCTTATATCGTTACCTTGAACATCACAATTGTGAGTCGATATAATTTGAAACAAAGACCATTTCTGCGTCTTCTAAATTGGTAAACTTTTGCATTTTTACTAAAATAGGCTTCCACTCTTCTTTTGTAAATGTCTTAGGCTGAAATAATTTATGGCAGCCTGCACAATTCTTTTCATACAAACTCTTTCCTTTTACTAATTCCGGTGCTAACTCCGTAACTTTGACTTCTGCTGCAGAGGAAGATACTGTAGAAGCAACCGGCGCCACAGGAGTTGTTGCTACTATTTTTGGAGTTCCACACGAAAAGGCAAATAAAACTATAACAGCTGCGAATATGATTTTTAATTTCATTAATGTTTTTTTTAATGGCGTAAATATAAAAAAAATCCCATTCGGCCAGCGAATGGGATTGTATAGTAGAAATAATTAAAAATTTTAGTTTTTAATTATTTTACGTCCATTAATTCAACATCAAAAATCAAGGTAGCGTTTGGTGGAATTACTCCTCCAGCACCTGAAGCTCCGTATCCTAAATCAGATGGAATTACAAAACGAGCTTTGTCTCCAACTTGTAATAATGCGATACCTTCATCCCATCCTTCGATAACCTGACCTTGACCTAATCTAAATTCGATTGGTTTTTTACGTGGGTAAGAAGAATCAAAAACTTTTCCGTTTTCTAATGAACCTTCGTAATGTACTGAAACTGTTTTACCTGCTTCCGCTTTTTTACCATCACCTTTTTGAATCATTTTGTAACGTAATCCGCTTTCTGTTTTATCAAAACCAGCAGCAAGTTGCTCCATTTTAGCTTCAGATTCTGCTTTTAAAGCTGCATCACGCTTCAAACGAGCACCTTTTAAAGCAATAAAAGCCTCAATTGCATTCCATTTTTCAGCTTCTTCACCAACTCTAATAATTTCTAAAGTCTGAAGTGTATCACCTTGTGCAACAGCATCAACAATATCCTGACCTTCGATCACGTGACCAAAAACAGTGTGTTTTCCGTCTAACCAAGAAGTTGGAACGTGTGTAATATAGAATTGAGAACCATTACTTGCAGGTCCTGAATTTGCCATTGCTAAAACTCCCGGACGATCGTGTTTTAAACTTGGGTGAAATTCATCATCAAATTTATATCCTGGGTCTCCAGTTCCAGTTCCTTTTGGGCAACCTCCCTGAATCATAAAATCAGGTATTACTCTGTGAAATGATAAACCATCATAGAATTTTTGTCCTTGTGGTTTAACTTTATTCTCCATATTTCCTTCTGCAAGCGCTACAAAATTACCTACAGTTCCAGGAGCTAAATCGTGTGCCAATTTTACTAAAATTGAACCTTTGCTAGTGTTGAATTTAGCGTATATTCCGTTTTCCATTATTGTTATTTTAAATTTTAATGCAAATTTACAAATTAATTTTTTATCAATTTGTGGTTTCTATTTTTTAGAAGAAGACTTAAATGTAACACCGTAAACCACCAAAGATAATAGTGATAAAGCAGCACATCCGATCGTTACAGCATGCCATCCGCCTAATTTCCATAATAATAATCCGTATGCTGTACCAGCTGCCGTTCCTAAAAAACTAAATGACATAAATACAGTATTTAATCTGTTTCGTGCTTCCGGTAATAAAGAGTAAACTCTTGTTTGATTGGAGATATGAACACCCTGAATTCCAATGTCTATTAGAACAATCCCAATAACTATTCCTGCGATACTTTCTATTGAAAAGTAAAATACGATAAAGCTAATCAGCATTAACAAGCAACCATAACCTACGGCAACTCTTGGACTTCCTTTATCTCCCATTTTACCTACCAAAGGCGCTGCCAAAGCTCCTGAAGCTCCTACAATTCCAAAAAGTCCAATGTGAGAACTATTCAAATTAAAAGGAGATTCCGAAAGCAACAATACCATTGTAGTCCAGAAAGCGCCAAACTGAGCAAAACAGAAAACATTGATTAAAGTAGCTTCACGCAAAAGTGGCTGTGTTTTTATTAATGTAAAAAGCGATTTAATTAATTGCCCGTAGGTTCCCTGAAATTGAGGTCTGTTTACCGGAAATTTATTTTGAATTACAAAAAAGATCAGCGTACAAATTCCGGCGGCAATCAAAAACATAGATCTCCATCCCAGAATCTGACCAACAAATCCGCTTAATGTTCTGGAAAGCAAAACTCCAAGAAGTAATCCACTCATGATGGTTCCGACAACCTTCCCTCGTTCTTCCGGTGCAGTTAATGAAGCAGCCAGAGGCAAAATAAGCTGTGGAACAATAGAGGTGATTCCTATAAGTAAAGAGGCTATTTGCAAAACTAAGAAACTCTTTGCCGTAGCTGCAATTATCAAAGCGACGACAGAGGCTAAAGTCGTAATTAGAATTTGCTTTTTTCGCTCAATTTTATCACCTAACGGAACCATAAAAAACAGTCCGATGGCATAACCTCCCTGAGTCAGATAAGCTATTGTTCCGGCATTGGCTTCGGGAATATTAAATTCTTTGGCAATTAAAACAATTAAAGGCTGGCAGTAATACAGGTTTGCAACTATAAGACCAGTGCAAGCTGCCATAAACAAGACATTCGTTTTAGTTAAATTCATGTTGCAAAAATACTATTCTAATTAGTACCTGAACTTAAAAAAGAATACAAAATTTTCTAATTAGCGTATCTAATTTTTACTTTACTGCTAAAAATTATTGATTTCCAAGTCGTTATTATTTCAAAAAATCTTCTCTCATCGGACTAAATACATCTGTCAAAAGTCCACTTTCTAAACAAACCACACCATGAACAGCATGAGGCGGGATATAAAAACTATCTCCTTCTTTTAAGGTTTGTGTAACACCACTGATTGTAACATCGAATGTACCACTCGAAATATAGGTTACCTGAGAATGATAGTGTTCGTGCAAAACGCCAACACCACCTTTTTCAAAAGCAACATTTACCAGCATAACTTTATCATCGTAGGCGAGAATTTTGCGTTTGATTCCTTCCCCAACCACTTCCCACTCAATATCATCTCCTTTTATAAACTCTTTACTTGTTCCCAAACTTTGCATATCCGTTATTTTATAATTTTTACAAAAATAAGATTTTTAGACGATTATCTTTTAGACCTGTTTTTTGAAATGAAAATAAAATCAGGTAACAGAATTTCATTTCTGTTATTACAAATTAATTCCGACTAACTTTTTAATATCAACTTCCTGAGGAGGCGATTGATCTTTTTCCGTTTTTATGGCATTGACCTGACCATCTTTGCCTACATATACATAGGTAAGATCCCAATGATTAGAACCTGCAATCCCTGTATTATTACTGGAACCATTGCCAGAATTCGTATAAATCTGATCTCCATAAATTAATACTTCGCCGTCTTTATAATTTTCGATAGTTCGTACAGGAGGTCCCCAACTCTTAACAAGATCTTGCTTTGGTTTTCCTACCCATTGTGCGGTTGTACTTTTTGTGCCTGAACATGATAGATGAAAAATCAGTATCAATGTGACTAAAAATATTTTTCTCATAAGACTGTGGTATTATTTTAGAAATCGAATTCCTATAAAAGTAGAGGTTATTTCTTAAAAAACAGCAGAAAATACAAATGAAAAGGTTAAATTAACATTAAGAAAAGCACCATCATCTAAATATTTCTTAAAAAAAATAATTATCTCCCAACATCAAGTTAGTTTACTTTCCATTTTTAAAATCTTTAATTTCTCAACTTTTAACTTTGTATCTTTGCCTTTAAAATTTTGAAAAAATAAAATGCGAATTGATATAATAACGATTTTGCCGGAATTACTCCGAAGCCCTTTTGAAGCTTCGATTATGAAACGTGCTATAGATAAAGGTTTAGTCGAAGTACATTTTCATAATTTAAGAGATTACACAACCAACAAACAAAAAAGTGTTGATGATTATCCTTTTGGCGGAGGTGCCGGAATGGTTATGACCGTACAGCCAATTGATGCTTGTATTACACATTTAAAAAGCGAACGCGAATACGACGAAATCATTTATATGTCGCCAGACGGAGAAACGCTTAATCAAAAGATGGCGAATACCATGTCTATGTATGAAAACATCATTATTTTATGCGGACATTATAAAGGAGTCGATCAGCGTGTTAGAGATCATTTTATTACTAAAGAAATATCTATTGGAGATTACGTTTTATCCGGAGGAGAATTAGGTGCTTTGGTTTTATCTGACGCCTTAATACGATTGATTCCAGGTGTTTTAAGCGACGAAACTTCGGCATTGACTGACAGCTTTCAGGATAATCTGCTTTCCGGACCAATATATACAAGACCAGCCGACTACAAAGGATGGAAAGTCCCTGAGGTTTTAACAAGCGGTCATTTTGCCAAAATCGACAAATGGAGAGAAGATATGGCATACGAACATACCAAAAATAGACGCCCGGATTTGCTTGAAGAGTAATTTGTGGTTTGTTGTTTTGAGTTTATTGTTTATTGTTTTTGCTTTTGAGTTTCAGGTTTCAGGCCTAAAGCTTAAAGCCTATCGCGTAAAGCTTAAAAAAAAAGCAATTTACAATTTATAATTCATAATTATTTTCTACATTTGCACCCGAATTAGACTAACCTCTGGCGAAATCCGTGAATGTTGCTCTATATAAAAACAAAATTATAAGATACCATGGCAGATTTAATGAAATTCGTTCAAACCGAATTAGTTGCTAAAAAAGATTTCCCTGTTTTCGGAGCTGGAGATACTATCACAGTTTACTACGAAATTAAAGAGGGTGAAAAAACAAGAACTCAGTTTTTTAAAGGAGTTGTTATTCAAAGAAGAGGTTCTGGAAACACAGAAACTTTTACTATTCGTAAAATGTCTGGAGCTATTGGAGTTGAGCGTATCTTCCCAGTAAACTTACCAGCTTTACAAAAAATTGAAATCAACAAAAAAGGAGCTGTACGTAGAGCTAGAATTTTCTACTTCAGAGAACTTACTGGTAAAAAAGCTAAGATTAAAGATAAAAGAAGATAATCATTTATCACTTTATTATAAAAAACTCGTTTCATGTATTGTGAAACGAGTTTTTTTATGCCTTATTTTTCAAAATGACAAAACTGTAATATTTTAATATCAAAATCACCAATTTCTCAATATAATGACCTCGAAATAACAATCTGATAATTCCTGTAATTCTCCCTAAAACGCAACCGTTTTCGGACTGTTTTTATTATATTTGCTCCGCTCGTTTTGAGCCGACTAATACCATTTACATCACTCCCAACAGTGATACGATTATAAAAAAAAGAAAAAAAATGACAAAAATTTCAAAAATTGTTTACACGTTAACTGATGAGGCGCCTTTATTAGCGACTTATTCATTTTTACCTATTGTACAAGCATTTACAGGCACGGCTGGAATTGCGATTGAAACAAGAGACATTTCGTTAGCAGGAAGAATTTTATCAAACTTTCCTGAATCATTAACAGATGCTCAAAAAACTGGAGATGCTTTGGCTGAATTAGGTCAATTGGCAACACAACCAGAAGCAAACATCATAAAATTACCAAACGTTTCTGCATCTGTACCGCAATTAAAAGCAGCTATTACAGAATTGCAATCTCACGGTTACAAAATTCCTAATTTCCCGGAAGATCCTCAAAACGATGCTGAAAAAGAAATTAAAGCAAAATACGCTAAAGTTTTAGGTTCTGCTGTAAATCCGGTATTACGTGAAGGTAACTCTGATCGTAGAGCTCCAAGAGCAGTAAAAAACTTTGCAAAAGCAAATCCACATTCAATGGGTGCATGGTCTGCTGATTCTAAAACAAAAGTAGCTTCTATGCCAAACGGTGACTTCTACGGAAGTGAAAAATCACTTACTGTTGCGGAAGCTAATGCTGTAAAAATTGAATTCGTAGCCAAAGACGGTACAACTACTGTTTTAAAAGCAAGTACTCCACTTAAAGCAGGTGAAATCATTGACAGTTCTGTACTGAATTTAAATGCCTTAAAAACTTTTGTTGCCGGTGCAATTGCCGAAGCAAAAAAAGAAGGTGTTTTACTTTCTGTACACTTAAAAGCTACAATGATGAAGGTTTCAGACCCAATTATCTTTGGTGCTATCGTTGAAGTATATTTTGCTGACGTTTTCAAAAAATACGAAGCTTTATTCGCTTCATTAAACATCGACACCAGAAATGGTTTAGGAGATGTATATGCAAAAATCGCAGGAAAACCTGAACAAGCTGAAGTTGAAGCTGCCCTTACTCAGGCAATCGAAAACGGACCTGCTTTGGCAATGGTAAATTCTGACAAAGGAATTACCAACTTACACGTTCCTTCTGACGTTATCGTAGATGCTTCTATGCCGGCTATGATTCGTACTTCAGGACAGATGTACAATAAAGAAGGAAAACAACAAGATACAATAGCTGTTATCCCGGATCGTGCTTATTCTGGAATCTATACAGCAACAATCGATTTCTGTAAAAAACACGGTGCTTTTGATCCTAAAACAATGGGAAGTGTTCCTAACGTAGGTTTAATGGCTCAAAAAGCAGAAGAATACGGATCTCACGATAAAACTTTCCAAATAAAAGCTGATGGTGTTGTTCGCGTTGTAGACAACAAAGGAACAGTATTAATGGAACAGACTGTAGAAGCTAATGACATTTTCAGAATGTGTCAGGCAAAAGATGCTCCTATTCAGGACTGGGTAAAATTAGCTGTAAACAGAGCTCGTTTATCTGATACTCCTGCTGTTTTCTGGTTAGACGAGAACAGAGCACACGACAGAGAATTGATTTTAAAGGTTCAAAAATACCTTAAAGATCATAATACAACAAACTTAGATATTCGCATCTTAAACCCAATTGCCGCTACAGAATTTACTTTAGACAGAATCATCAAAGGTTTAGACACTATTTCTGTAACAGGAAACGTTTTACGTGATTATTTAACAGATTTATTCCCAATTTTAGAATTAGGAACTTCTGCTAAAATGTTATCTATTGTACCTTTAATGAATGGTGGTGGATTGTTCGAAACTGGTGCTGGAGGTTCTGCCCCAAAACACGTTGAACAATTTACTGAAGAAGGCTATTTACGTTGGGATTCATTAGGAGAATTTTTAGCTCTTGGTGCATCGTTAGAGCACTTAGGACAAACTTTAGACAATTCTAAAGCAATTGTTTTAGCTGAAACACTAGACGAAGCAAACGATAAGTTCCTGGCAAATGACAAATCTCCTGCTCGTAAAGTTGGTCAGATCGACAACCGTGGATCTCACTTTTACCTTGCATTCTACTGGGCTCAGGCTTTAGCTGCTCAAAGTAAAGATGCTGAATTAAAAGCTATTTTCTCTCCAATTGCTTCAGAATTTGAAGCAAACGAAGCAAAAATAGATGCTGAATTAATTGAAGCTCAAGGAAAAGCGCAAACTCTTGGTGGTTATTACCAGCCAACTCCTGAATTAGTAAGCAAAGCAATGCGTCCAAGTGCTACTTTTAACGCTATACTTTCAAAAATAAATTAACATAATATTTTATTAAAATTTTTAACAAAACATTTTAATAAAATCCTATTTGACGTCAAAATGTCATAAAAAACAGAAAAAGACAACGTAAATGTTGTCTTTTTTTTTACCCTTAAATGACAAAATAGTGTCTTTCATATACCACATATCTTACTATTTATCAAACATTAGAGCAACATAAAAAAAATAAATTTAAACTTATTTTACGATTAAAGGTCTTTAATATATTAATTAGAGACAACATTCAACACAACACAATACTCTTTAACAAATATTTAACAGTTGACGTTAATTAGAATAGGTAATTATGCATAATCAAAAAAATAATGTTATGCTTATAAAAAAAATTACTCTATTGATTTTTCTTACATTTACAAGTCTTGCGACCTACGCGCAGCAAAAGTTTACTGTAAGTGGTACTATTAGCGATTCTAAAAGTAATGAAACCTTAATTGGTGTCAATATCTATGTTCCAGCACTAAAAATTGGTACAACAACTAATGAATATGGATTTTATTCCTTGACAATGCCTGAGGGAGAACATGAAGTTGAAATTTCGTATGTTGGATATGAATCCATTCAGGAAATGATCGTTTTAAATGATAACTCTAAAAACAATTTTTCATTAAAAGAAAGCGGTCAGGAACTTCAGGAAGTTGTTATTTCCAGCAAAAAAGGAAAACTTAATATTAGAACTGCTGAAATGAGTACCAACAAACTTTCTATTACTGCCATTAAAAAAATGCCGGTTGTTATGGGAGAAGTTGATATTTTAAAATCACTTTTATTACTTCCGGGTGTTACCAATGCAGGAGAAGGTGCTTCTGGCTTTAATGTTCGAGGAGGAGGTGCTGATCAAAATTTAATTTTACTGGATGAAGCGCCGGTATTTAGCACTTCACATTTATTTGGATTTTTCTCTGTTTTTAATCCGGATGTTATTAAAGATTTGAAATTATATAAAGGCGGAATTCCTGCAAAATTCGGAGGAAGAGCTTCTTCAGTATTAGACATTCATCAAAAAGACGGAAACAGTAAAGGTTTTCATGCTAGTGGCGGAATCGGATTAATTTCCAGCAGACTCTTGGTAGAAGGTCCTTTAGTAAAAGACAAAGCTTCATTCCTGATTGGAGGAAGAGCTTCTTACCTGCATTTGTTTCTCAAGTTATCAGAAGAAACTAAAAATACCGGTCTTTATTTTTATGATTTAAATACTAAATTTAACTACAAAATAAACGATGATAATAGCTTATATCTTTCTGGTTATTTTGGACGTGACGTTTTAAACTTAAACAATGTATTCAATAATACTTACGGAAATTCAACACTAAACCTTCGTTGGAATCATCTGTTTTCTGATAAATTATTTTCTAATCTGTCTCTTGTATACGGTGATTATAATTTTGGATTAGGCCTCAAAGCTACCAATTATCAATGGGATTCCGGAATCAAGAATTACAATATTAAATATGACCTTAAAAATTACATTTCAGATAGTTTCAAGCTGAACTATGGTTTAAATGGCATTTATTACGAATTTAATCCGGGAACCATAACCGGAAGCGGAAATTCTACTATTAATCTGCAACAGTTAGATAAAAAATATGCTTTTGAGCCAGCTGCTTATGTAGATGCAGAAACTAAAATCTCTGAAAAAATTACTGCTTCATACGGATTACGTTACAGTTTGTTTTATCGTTTAGGAGGTTCTACAATCAATTATTATGACAATAACAACCCTCTAATTTTCAATTCTGATTTGCAGATTTATGAAAAAGCAAAACCTGTTGCGACAAAATATTTTAACCGAAATGAAGTTGTTCAAAATTATAACAACTTAGAACCTCGATTTGGTGTTTCATATCAGTTAAGTGATGATGCAGCTATAAAAGCCAACTATAACAGAATGGCACAATATCTTCAATTAATTTCGAATACCTCATCTCCTACTCCTCTTGATGTATGGATGCCAAGTGATACTTACATTAAACCTCAGATTGCGGATCAGGTGGCGTTAGGTTATTTTAAAAACATAAACGACGGAACTTACACTCTTGAGGTGGAAAGCTATTACAAAAAAATTAAAAACAGGCTGGATTACATTGATGGAGCCAATTTAATTGCTAACAATGCGATCGAACAAATTGTTTTAAATGGACAAATGCGATCTTATGGTGTTGAATTCTTACTTAAAAAGAACGAAGGTAAACTGAACGGATGGATTTCTTATACCTTATCAAAATCAGAACAGCAAACTCCGGGAAGAACTGCCGAAGAAATAGGAATTAATGACGGAAAATGGTATAATTCTGTTTACGATAAAAGACATAACTTAGCTATTACATCATCTTATACACTAAATGAAAAGTGGTCTTTTGGAACTAACTTTGTTCTGCAATCAGGGCAGCCTGTCACGTATCCTACAGCTAAATATGAGTATATCGGAGAAACCGTTCCGGATTACAGTTTAAGAAATCAATACCGTTTGCCAGCGTATCATCATTTAGATATTTCGGCTACTTTAACACCAACCAAAAATAAATACAGAAACTGGAAAGGAGAATGGGTTTTTAGTATCTATAATCTATACGGCAGAAAAAATGCCGCTTCTGTTCATTTCGCTGATAATCCAAGAACCGGTGATGGTGAAGCAGTTAGAACTTCTATATATGGAATAGTTCCTTCTATTACTTATAATTTTAAATTCTAAAAATTACATTCTATTAAGAAATAAAAAATAAATCATGAAAAATATAACTTTTTTAATCGTATTTCTTACATCGCTTTTTTTGACAAGCTGTGAAGATGTCATTGATGTTAATTTAGAAACTGCTGCGCCAAAATTAGTAATCGAAGCATCTATCAATTGGGAAAAAGGAACAAGTGGTGAAGAGCAAATCATAAAATTATCGACCACAACAGGTTATTTCGATAAAGTAATACCGAAGGTTTCCGGAGCTGTAGTATTCATAACCAATAGTCTAAATGAGCAATTTGACTTTGTTGAAATACCTTTAACCGGACAGTACGTTTGTTCTAATTTTGAACCTGTAATCGACGAAAAGTATACACTAACAGTTATTAATAACGGAAACACGTATACTTCAACCGAAACTTTGCAGGCTGTTACTCCTATTACACGCATAGAACAAAATAACAATGGCGGACTTTTGGGTGACGAAATAGAAGTGAAAGCTTTCTTTAATGATCCTGCAGATCAGGATAATTTTTATATGTTCACACATAAATATTCAAATAAAATTTTAGATGATGTTTATGTAATCGAAGATAAATTCAATCAAGGTAGTGAACTTTCAAGTAATTCAGATAATGCTGATCTAGAAACCGGGGTAGAAGTTCAAATTACCCATACCGGAATTTCAGAACGATACTATAATTACATAAGAACTTTCCTTAGCACTACCGATACTGGTGGTGGACCTTTTCAATCGCCTCCTGTAAAACTGAAAGGAAATATCGTTAATACAACTGACAAAAATAATTATCCTTTAGGCTATTTCTCAATTGGAGAAACAAAAACAGTAACCTATATCATTGAATAATTACAGTTAATTTAAAACTATCATCTTTTTGACGTATAAACGTTAATCCTTCTATTGTAAAAAAGACAACGTAAAAGTTGTCTTTTTTTTCCTCAGCAAAAAAACAATATTATGCATATGAAAAAAAATACTCTATTGATTTTTCTAATATTTACAAGTCTGGTGACTTACGCTCAACAAAAATTTACGGTAAGCGGTACTATTAGCGATTCTAAAAATAATGAAACCTTGATTGGTGTAAATATATATGTACCAAATTTAAAAATTGGTACTACTACTAATGAATATGGTTTTTATTCTTTAACAATTCCGGAAGGAGAACATGAATTTGAAATTTCGTATGTTGGATATGAATCCATTCTGGAAATGATTATTTTAAATGATGACTCCAAAAACAATTTTTCACTAAAAGAAATTGGTCAGGAACTTCAGGAAATTGTTGTTTCCGGTAAAAAAGGAAGACTTAACATCAAAACTGCAGAAATGAGCATTAATAAACTTTCTATTACTGCCATTAAAAAAATGCCTGTTGTTATGGGAGAAGTTGATATCTTAAAATCCCTTTTATTACTTCCGGGTGTTACCAATGCAGGAGATGGTGCTTCAGGCTTTAACGTCCGTGGAGGCGGTGCTGATCAGAATTTAATTTTACTGGACGAATCTCCTCTATTTAATACTTCTCACTTATTTGGTTATTTATCTGTTTTTAATCCCGACGTTATTAAAGATTTGAAATTATACAAAGGAGGAATTCCTGCCAGATTTGGAGGAAGAGCTTCTTCTGTATTAGATATTCATCAAAAAGACGGAAACAGTAAAGGTTTTCACGTAAGCGGAGGAATTGGATTAATTTCAAGCAGACTTCTTGTTGAAGGCCCTATAGTAAAAGATAAAGCTTCATTTTTGATTGGAGGAAGAATTTCTTACTTAAAACCATTACTTGAATTATCACAAGAAACTGCAGACACCTCTCTTTCTTTTTACGACCTAAACAGTAAATTCAACTATAAAATTAATGATGAAAACAGCTTGTTTCTTTCCGGTTATTTTGGTCGTGACGCCTTTGCCCTAAATAAGCATTTCAGTAACAATTACGGAAATACAACTTTAAATCTTCGCTGGAATCATTTATATTCTGATCAGTTATTCTCCAATCTGTCTCTTGTATACAGCGATTATTATTACAGACTGGGTATGAACGTAAGAAAATATGCCTGGGATTCCGGAATCAAAAATTATAATATTAAATATGATTTTAAAAATTATATATCAGATACCTTCACCCTTAATTATGGTTTAAACGGAATCTACTACGATTTTAATCCGGGAACTATCAATGGGATTGGAGCATCTACTATTGATTTTAAGCAATTAGATAAAAAATATGCTTTTGAACCTGCGGTTTATGTAGACGCTGAAAGTCAAATATCTGAAAAAATCAGAATTTCATATGGCTTACGTTACAGTTTATTTTATCGTTTAGGAAATTCAACCGTAAATTATTATGCGAATGACAATCCTGTAATTTTCAATTCTGACTTACAGATTTATGAAAAAGCAAAACCTGTTTCCACAAAACAATTTGGACGAAATGAAGTTATAAAAAATTACAACAATTTAGAGCCACGATTTGGTATTTCATATCAATTAAATGATGATGCTGCTATAAAAGCCAACTACAACAGGATGGTTCAATATCTTCAACTCATTTCAAACACCACATCTCCTACTCCTATCGATATCTGGACGCCTAGTGATAATTATATCAAACCTCAGATTGCAGATCAGGTTGCATTAGGTTACTTTAAAAACATAAGCGACGGAGATTACTCTGTTGAAGTTGAAAGTTATTACAAAAAAATTCAGAACAGACTGGATTACATTGATGGAGCTGATTTAATTGCTAACGATGCAGTTGAACAAATCATTTTAAATGGCCAGATGAGATCTTATGGAGTTGAATTTATGCTTAAAAAGAATGAAGGTAAACTGAACGGATGGATTTCTTATACTTTATCAAAATCAGAACAACAAACTCCTGGAAGAACTCCTGAAGAAATAGGAATTAATGACGGAAAATGGTATAATTCTGCTTATGATAAAACGCACAATTTAGCTGTTACAACAGCGTACAATGTAAACGATAAGTGGTCTTTTGGAGCTAACTTTATTCTGCAATCGGGACAACCGGCTACTTACGCTACATCATCATATCAGTATGGTGACAACTTAATTCCTGATTACAGCTTACGAAACCAACACCGTTTACCGCTTTATCATCATTTAGATATTTCGGCAACTTTAACACCTCGAAAAAATAAAAACAGAAACTGGAAAGGAGAATGGGTATTTAGCATTTATAACCTCTACAACAGACACAATTCTAATTATATTGAGTTTAGATATCATAATACTTACTCAACCTATACATACGGCATAGTACCGTCTGTTAACTATAACTTCAAATTCTAAAATTACTTTTTGTTTAAGGAATAAAAAATAATAAATCATGAAAAAAATATTTTTTTTAGTATTACTTTTAACACCAATTTTGTTTACTAACTGTACAGAACCTATTGATTTGGAATTAGATAATGACACTCCAAAATTAGTTGTCGATGCCTTTATCGATTGGAAAAAAGGAACTTCCGGTGAGATACAAGTCATAAATCTAACAAGAACATCGGCTTTTTACGATAAAGAAATACACGCTGTTTCCGGAGCAACAGTTTTTATAAAAAACAGTTTAAACGAACAATTTGATTTTTTTGAAACAGAAAAAAAAGGCAAATATCTTTGTACAAGTTTCAAACCTGCTACTGATGAAACATATACATTAACCGTAATTAACAATGGGCAAACTTATGTTGGTACGGAGACTATGACATCAGTAACACCTGTAACACGTGTAGAAAGAAAAACAGGTCCGGTTGAAAAAGAATATGCTTCAGTTGAAGTCAAAGCTTATTTTAATGATCCAAAAGATGTTGATAATTTTTATATGCTAAAAGTAAGTCCTATACATGAAGGTGATCCATCGTTTACCTTAATTTCGGATGAGCTCTTTAAAGGCAAAGAATATTTTAATATCCATTCTGACAGTTACTATGTATCAAATGATGCTGGAAGTAAAGATAAAAGAAAATCAGAATCTTCCTCTAAAATTTCAGCTGATTTGTTTAAAAACAAAAAACATTTCAATAAAAACTCAAAAAAGTTCTTTGAAGACGGAGATGAAGATGAAAATCAAGATGATGAGAACCAAGACGACGAAGATCAAAATCAAGGACCATTCTTTAGTCACAAAGTTACACTTACGAATACCGGAATTTCAGAGCGATATTACAACTATCTTAAAAAGCTGCAAAGTATTGTGGATAATATAGATGATAAATTTAAAGCACCCTCTGTAAGACTGAAGGGAAACATGAAAAATATAACCGAAAAAGGTAATTATCCGTTAGGTTATTTTTCAGTGAACGAATCGGAAGAAATAGTACACGAATTTAATATAGAATAAAAAAAAATATGATAAACAGGATTGAAACTTTAGCTAAAAAAAAGCTTATTGGCAAACATCTTACAATGTCTTATCTCGAAAATAAAACTTTTGAGCTTTGGTGTGGTTTCATGCCACGCCGCAAAGAAATTACTAACAATGTAAACGCTAATTTGTATTCGCTGGAAGTATATCCTGTTGGTCATTTTGATAATTTTGAAGCAGCAGATGAATTTGAAAAATGGGCCGCAGTTGAAGTTGATGATTTTAATGCAATCCCGGCTGAAATGGAAGCACTTACAATTCCTTCCGGATTGTATGCTGTTTTTATTCATAAAGGAGCGGCAGCTGAAGCACACAAAACCTATCATTCGATATTTGTAGAATGGCTGCCCAATTCGCCCTATACAGTTGATGACAGACCTCATTTCGCTGTTATGGAACGTCATTATAAAAAAGATGATCCCCAATCTGAAGAAGAAATCTGGATTCCGATAAAAAACAAAAACTAAACTATGCTGATCGAAATACTAAAATCACTTTATAATCGAGATCTTAACAAACTAAAAGTAGAAATAGAATCGTATCAAAATGAAAATCAACTTTGGGCAATAGACAAAAATATTTCTAATGCCGGAGGTAATTTGTGTTTGCATCTTATCGGAAATCTTAATACTTATATTGGAGCACAACTTGGTAAAACAGGTTATATCAGAAACCGTCCTTTAGAATTTTCGTCGAAAGATATTCCAAAATCAGAATTAATCAAGAAAATTGAAGATACCATTGTAGTTGTAAATAAGGTGCTGGATATTTTAACCGAAGAAGAATTAAATCAAATATATCCTGAGATCATATTTGAAAAAGAAATGACTACGGGTTATTTCCTTGTTCATCTATCTACTCATTTAGCATATCATTTAGGGCAAATCAATTATCATCGAAGATTAGTAGAGGCTTAAATATTAAAATACAAAATGGTAGCATTGGCATTTTATCCTTTTGTACATTTGCAACTCATTCAAAAAAATAAGCATGTCATCACATCATATTGTTCGCGACGATCAGGAACCCGCTTTAATTATTGCTAACGGCGCTGCCTGCAATCCTGAACTACTCGGACAATTACTTGAATGGTCTCCACTGGTTATTGTTCTGGACTCCGCAATTGAACGTGTAATTGAACTTGGAATAAAAATAGATGTTCTGCTGGGCGATTTTGATCGTGGCTTCGATCCTGAAATATACCGAACTTCCCAATATCCTATCGAAATTGTACAAACACCCGATCAAAACAAAACAGATTTAGAAAAAGCATTTGATTATTTAATCGACAGAAAAATTCCGGCTGTAAATGTCGTTTGGGCTACTGGTAAACGCGCAGATCACACGATTACTAACCTTACCAACATCGTTCGATACCGCGATTTACTCAAAATCGTTATTCTTGACGATCATTCTAAAATATTCTTATTGCCTAATAAATTCGAAAAATGGTATACGGCTAAAACGCCTATTTCTTTAATTCCAATTGGTATCGTAAATGGCATTAATTCGGACAACTTAGAATATCCTTTAGAAAATGATACGCTCACCATTGGTTATAGAACAGGCAGCAGCAATGCCGTTGCAAAAGATGGAATTGTATCTATTACTCATACTGACGGCGATTTGTTGATGATGGAATGTATGGATTAATTTAGATTGCTGGATTTTTAGATTGTTAGATTGTTAGACTAGGACTGTTGAATCTTTAGATTGTTGGATCCTTAGAATCTTAGATAGTTTATCGCTTAGATTCTAAAAAACTTTGCTACTTAAACTCTTAGTACCTTAGAAACTTAGCCCCTTAGAGACTTAGCTAGAAACTTAGAAGCTCAGATAAAAAATGACTATCTTTGCACGGAAATTTATAAAATGGAAACAATCGACAATTCTGAAAAAACCAACTTACATCCTCGAAATCTGCATCGTTCACGTTATGATTTTGAACTACTTATTACGAATTGTCCTGAATTAAAAGAACATGTTGCGATAAATCATCACAACATCGAAACTATAGATTTCAGCAATCCCTTGTCTGTAAGAGCGCTTAATAAAGCTTTATTAAAAACATATTACAACATTCAAAACTGGGATATACCTAAAGATTACCTTTGTCCTCCTATTCCGGGAAGAGCAGATTACATTCATTATCTGGCTGACTTACTGGCAACCGGCAACAATGGAGTTATTCCTGAAGGAGCATCTGTTGCAGGATTAGACATTGGTACGGGATCAAATTGTATCTATCCTATTTTAGGAAATGCTATTTACGGCTGGGATTTTGTGGGTACCGATATCGATGAAAAAGCTATTGCAAATTGCAGTAAAATCATTGAAGCTAATTCCAATTTAATTGATGCTATCAGCTTACAGCAACAAATTGAGTCACGCTTTATTTTCAAAAATATAATTACACCCGAAGATCGTTTTACTTTTACAATCTGTAATCCTCCTTTTCATTCTTCAGCAGAAGATGCTAATAAGAGTGCATCAAGAAAAGTGTCTAACTTAAATCCGAAAGAAAAGAGAAAAACAAATCTTGTTCTGAATTTTGGCGGTCAGAATTCGGAATTATGGTGTGATGGCGGCGAAAGCGGTTTCGTAACCCAAATGATTTATGAAAGTGCTAAATTTGCCACACAATGTTTGTGGTTTACTACTTTAGTATCTAAAAGAGAAAATCTCGCTAGTTTCTACAAAACATTAAATAAAGTAAATGCTGCTACTGTACGAACCATTGACATGGCACAAGGACAAAAAAACAGCCGAATTCTTGCCTGGACTTTTTTGAATGAAAGTCAGCAGAAAAACTGGAAATTCTAAGTTGTCATCAAATCTGGTTTCATTGTAATTATGATACTTTAGATTAAAATTCTATTACTTTATCGGCATGTCATTTTCATACCTTTAAAAGTAAATTGAGTTTTATGACAGCGAAAAAATTACTTTTTAAATTAATGCTTTGCCTTTTATTTGTGGGTTGTGCTTCTTCCAAAAAAGCCAAATATGATGATTATATCTTTCACACTAAAAAAGAAAAAGCAACTTACATTAGCTCCTATAATAATTCCCTGAAACTTTGGGGTGTTCCTTATATAGAAGAAGATATAAAAACCAGTTATGGAACTGCACATGTTGTAATTGCCGGTCCAAAAAATGGTAAAGAACTTGTTTTGCTTCACGGAATGGATGCGAGCTCAACGATGTGGTATCCTAATATAAAATCCTTAGCAAAAAATCATCGGGTTTATGCGATTGATTTTTTAATGGAACCCGGAAAATCAACCTTAACTTCAAAACCACTTTCTTCAAAAGAGATTGTGATTTGGTACAATGAAATTTTCTCTCACTATAAATTAAAAAACTTCGATATTGTGGCTGCTTCACGTGGCGGATGGATTGCTACATTACTGGCAAGTCAAAAACAAAATTCAATTGATAAAATAGTTTTACTAAGTCCTGCTCAAACTTTTAAGTTTATTGATAAAGTAGGCAAAACTACTTCGGCATTAATGCTTAAATTATTCCCTAGTGAAAAGAAATTCGGTAAAACACTGAACACGTTTTCGAGTCATCCTGAAAAAATCAGTCCTGTTTACAAAAGACAATTTTACTTAGCCAACAAATACGCAAAATCAAATTCGACTATGCTTAAAATGCATCCTTTTTCCGATGATGAACTAAAAGCGATCGACAATCCTGTTTTAGTTTTAATAGGCGATCACGATGTTATAAACTCCGAAGAAAGTCTGGAAAGAGCCGATAAATACCTTAGAAAAGGCAAAACAAAAATTATAAAAGATGCCGGGCACTTTCTGACCATTGACCAATATCAGCATATTAATGAAGAAATAGTGGCATTTCTAAAATAAGAAAACAATCTCTATCTTTCTCGTATCTTTGTAACTAAGAACTTTTACTTTTCCAAAATGAATTTCCAAGTATCCTCAGAATATAGTCCAAAAGGAGACCAGCCGCAAGCTATTGAAAAACTTGCTCAAGGTATCGTAGATGGTGAAAAATATCAAACTTTATTAGGTGTAACGGGTTCAGGTAAAACTTTTACCGTTGCCAATGTTATTCAGGAAGTTCAGAGACCCACCTTGGTCTTGGCACATAACAAAACGCTGGCAGCACAATTGTATTCAGAATTCAAACAATTCTTTCCTAATAATGCTGTAGAGTATTTTGTATCGTACTACGATTATTATCAACCGGAAGCTTTTATGCCTGTAACAGGTGTTTTTATTGAAAAAGATTTATCTATCAATGAAGAGCTTGAAAAGATGCGTTTAAGCACCACCTCTTCCCTGCTTTCAGGACGAAGAGATATTTTGGTTGTGGCTTCTGTTTCTTGTTTGTATGGTATTGGAAATCCCGTAGAATTTAAGAAAAACGTAATCGAAGTTGCAAGAGATCAGGTTATCTCGCGAACAAAATTATTGCATAGCTTAGTGCAAAGTTTGTATTCCAGAACTGAAGCTGACTTTACTCCGGGAACTTTTAGAATAAAAGGTGACACAGTCGAAGTATATCCGAGTTATGCTGATGACGCGTATCGTATTCATTTTTTTGGAGATGAAATTGAGGAAATAGAATCGTTTGATGCGAAGACTTCACAAGTTATTGAGAAATTTAAAAAACTGACCATTTATCCCGCCAATATGTTTGTGACTTCTCCTGAAGTTTTACAAGGTGCTATTTGGGAGATTCAGCAGGATTTAGTAAAACAAGTAGATTATTTTAAAGAAACCGGAAAACATCTGGAAGCAAAACGTTTGGAAGAACGTACCAATTTCGATTTAGAAATGATTCGCGAATTAGGTTATTGCTCCGGAATCGAAAATTATTCAAGATACCTTGACGGACGTTTACCCGGAACAAGACCTTTCTGCTTATTAGATTATTTTCCAAGTGACTTTTTAATGGTAGTTGACGAAAGTCACGTAACGGTTTCGCAGGTACACGCTATGTATGGAGGTGACCGAAGCCGAAAAGAAAATCTGGTAGAATATGGTTTCCGATTACCTGCGGCAATGGACAACAGACCTTTGAAATTTGAAGAATTTGAGGCTTTACAAAATCAGGTTATTTATGTATCTGCAACGCCGGCTGATTATGAATTACAAAAAACAGATGGTGTATATGTGGAACAAATTATACGTCCTACAGGTTTATTAGATCCTATTATTGAGGTTCGGCCAAGTTTAAATCAGATTGATGATTTAATCGAAGAAATTCAGGTGCGATGCGAGTTAGACGAAAGAGTTCTGGTTACTACCTTAACCAAAAGAATGGCCGAAGAACTGGCGAAATATTTAACTAAAGTTAATGTTCGTTGCCGCTATATTCACTCTGAAGTAGATACTTTGGAACGTATTGAAATTATGCAGGATTTACGAAAAGGTATTTTCGATGTACTAATTGGAGTAAACTTACTGCGCGAAGGTTTAGATTTACCCGAAGTTTCTCTGGTTGCTATTCTGGATGCTGATAAAGAAGGTTTTCTTCGTAACCACAGATCGTTGACACAAACTATTGGTCGTGCCGCAAGGAACCTAAACGGAAAAGCCATTTTGTATGCCGACAAAATTACGGCGAGCATGCAAAGAACTATTGACGAAACCGATTATCGCAGAACAAAGCAAATTAATTATAATACGGAACATGGCGTTGTTCCGCAGGCATTAAATAAGAAAATCGAAAGTGCTTTTACCAAAAATCCTTTGGTAGAATACGAATTAGGACATACACTACCTGCCGCTGCAGAACCGGAAACGGCTTATTTATCTAAAGCAGAATTAGAAAAAATGATTCGCGAAAAACGCAAAACAATGGAAAAAGCAGCAAAAGAATTAGACTTTTTACAAGCGGCTAAATTGCGTGATGATATTAAAAAATTACAGGAACAACTGCCTTAAAAATAGTAAATTACCAATAAAAGTAAATATATTAATAGCTGCCATCTATCAAATAAATGAGCAGCTATTAATTAAAAATCTTTCTATTTGATATCTATTTAAGATCGTTTTAATCTCCTCCACTTCCTATTTCATATTCATCATTTTGATTCGTACGATCTTTTGCTGCATCCCCTTGTGTTTGCCCATGTTCATCATCAGGGTTAACGTTTAAATTTTGCACCAAAAACCAAGGTGCTCTTCTGTCTGAAATTGGATTTCCTGAATTCATAATTTCTAATTTTTAAGTTAATTTTTGATTCTATTCATTATTCCTCTTTACGGCTTTTGTAAATACCGATTTGCTCTATTTTTTTAAGGGTCATAAAAACAGCTGTAGCAATCCCTTATAATTACGTAATTTTAAAAAACAGTTTTCGGGCTATATTATGACCTGAAAACCATATTTTTTCAGTTGCTAAAATAATAAAAAAAATCATACAAATAAAAATTTTACATATTTTAACAAAAAATAAACCGCTTAAAATCAATAAGTTAAAACAAAATATCAACTTTACGAAGTCCCATATAATGACTATTTTTTAAAATTCTAATCTAAAAAAAAGATTAATAAATTGAATCTTTAATTTAAATCTTAAAATTCATTAGTTTTATTAAAAATTTATAAATCCCGAAATGAAATATTATTTCCTCTTTTTATTTTTTTTAATTTTCACTTTTCCTTCTCTGGCACAATTGTCTAAAGATGATTTTTGGAATGCAGAAATAGAGAATTCTTCTGACATTGTAAAACCCTATCTTCTTTCTACACATCCGTTAGGGATTTATATTTCGCGGTTACATCACAATTTTAATGTTCGATCTCCTGATAAATATTCCTTTTCATTTGATGTTTCAAGTGGAAACGTTGTTTTGCCTTATGTAAAATCATACGAACTAACCAATCCTGAAGATCGCGAAGCCTCCGAAAATTTACCTTGGTACAACCGAGAATATGCATTCAATTTAAATCAAGTGCCTTCTAAAATTAAAGAGTTTTCTGCTGATGGCGTTATACGATCATACCGATTTACTTTTACCTTACCTATTACCACTTATCATGAACTGAATTTTAGTCTTCGTGCTAACTCTCTGGATCGTGGTAAATATCCGTTCTCTGTTTTTACTTCGGATGCATCGATAGAATGGTTTCACCGAAATATTGCCGGCGGAAAAGATCCGTTTTCCCGTTATCATTATGGGATCAACAAAGCCGGAATAGCGTATAAGGACGAAAACGGAAAAGTTATTACCATGAATAATAATGACTTTATAATTCCGGGAATTGATATTAATTACAATTTTTATCCCAAATTAGAAATGAACAAAAAGCATCATATCTATCTTAATTTTGGTGCTCAGCTGGGTATTAATACTTCAAAGTATAATCCTTCTACAGATCTTGGTATTTCTTCGTCTATTCTAAAAAAAATGATCTTCAAAGATAAAAATATATTGAGCTTTGGTTTTAGCGCAGGAGCACTTCGTCAGCATTTTATAGAATATGGAGACCGGGTAAATATTAGCAATCAAAAATTTCTATATAGTTTTGAAGGTCTTGTCAATTACCAAGTTAAACTCAAAAATAGTAACCGCATTTCATACAGCATCAATTACAATTTTCAGAGCGCTTACAACAACAAAAAAGATGCTGATTATCTTGTTTTAACCGGAGAAAGAGTAAAAACGCATTGGCAGACTGCGCTATCACATTTATATGAAGATTTAGAAGGATGGAATTTTATGTGCACCTACTCGACTAAGCGATTCTCCTATTTTGTATATTTAAGAGAAGATATAAAAGTAGACAATGCACCTGATCTTCAAACGGGTATAGGTGTAAAAATGTCCATCAAAAAAAGTTAGGAAAGCTTGGTTTATTAATTCGTTTATTAAAAAAAAAACAATTTCACCCGGAATCTCATTACTATGGAACTAATTTTAAGAGAATACAATCTTAAACTAAAACACACTTTTAGAATATCCAGAAAAACAATCGATTTTCAGCCTTCGCTTATTGTGGAGCTAAAAGACGGTTCTTTTTCAGGTTATGGCGAAGCAACGTCGAATCCCTATTACGATATTACGATTGAAATTCTTCAGAATGATATTGAAAACATTCGAGCTGTTATCGAGAATACAAGCAACGAAACTCCTGATGAATTCTGGAACAAAATAAGTCCTTTGCTTGCAGACAATCCTTTTGCCTTGTGTGCGCTCGATAATGCATATCACGATTTGTACGCCCGCAAAAAAGGAAAAAAACTATATCAATTATGGAATTCTAATATTAATACTAATCCGCTAACCAATTACACAATTGGCATAGGAAGTATTGAAAATATGATTACCAAAATGAAAGAACGTCCGTGGCCTATTTACAAAATAAAACTGGGAACTCCTGAGGACATTGCAATCGTTACAGAACTGCGTAAACATAGCGATGCCATTTTTAGAGTCGATGCCAATTGTGCCTGGACTGCTGACGAAACCATATCGTATGCTCCAATTTTAAAAAAATTAGGCGTAGAATTTATCGAGCAGCCTCTTAAAGCAAGCGATTGGGAAGGACAAAAAGAAGTTTTCAAAAACTCCGTTTTACCAATTGTTGCAGACGAAAGCTGTATTACCGAAACTGATGTAGCAAAATGCCACGAACATTTTCATGGTATTAATATCAAATTGATGAAATGTGGCGGAATCACACCGGGCAGAAGAATGCTTGCAGAAGCCAAAAAACTGGGTTTAAAAACGATGATAGGCTGTATGACCGAATCTACGGTTGGTATTTCGGCAATTGCGCACCTATTACCGGAACTGGATTACGTAGATATGGATGGTCCGCTTTTATTGGCTGAGGATATTGCCAACGGTGTAACAATCGTAAATGGTAAAACCTATTATCCGGAAAGAACCGGAACTGGTGTAATTTTGTTGTAACATTTCCTTCTAAAATAATGTACCTTTGTAAAAAATTAAACAATGACAAACAACGATATACTAAAAAAACTTCGCGTGGCTTTGATGCTCCGTGATGACCAAATAGTTGAAATTTTAGAATTAGTAGATTTTAGAATTACAAAATCAGAATTAGGTGCTTTTTTTAGAGCTGAAGATCACCCAAATTATATGGAATGTGGCGATCAGGTTTTACGCAACTTCTTAAACGGTTTAGTTATTCATTTAAGAGGGACGAAGGAAAATCCTAAAAACCCTACTGATGTATTATCAAAGCACAAAGCAGAAATTCCAAAGAAAGATACAACCGACAGACCGGAATTTAAAGCAGCTCCAAAAGATGCTGAAAGAGCAAGAGGTGATCAAAAACCTTCTAAGTCAGCGGCTGCAACTAAAAAACCTTTCAAGAAAAAACCGGCTACTCCAAAAATTCAGGTGGTAGAAAAGGTAGTTTACAAAAACGGAAAGAATAAAAAATCATAATATCAAAAATCCATTCCTACGTTGAATGGATTTTTTTTTACATTTTATTCTGGTCGATTCTTTCAAAGAAAACATCTTTATACGTAGCGCCAATTGGCAATTCTTTGCTATTTACAAAAACCGAAAAGTTATCTGTCGATTCCACATGTTTTAACGCAACAACATACGATTTATGTATTTGAATAAAATCATTTTGCGGCAGCGACTCAACAACATTCTTTAAGGAGGAATGCGTGATAATTTGCTGTTTAGAAGTATTAACGCAAACATAATTTTGTAAACTTTCTACGTATAAGATATCGTTCAGCATTACTTTCTGAAACTTATTCTTTCCATCTGTTTTTACAAAAATAAATTCAACTGGATTCGTCGCTACTATTTCTGTTTTAACCTCTGTATTCAATTTAGAGACAGCCTGATAAAAACGTTCAAATGCAATTGGTTTTAATAAATAATCAACAGCATTTAACTCAAAACCTTCTAAAGCAAAATCAGAATAAGCGGTTGTAAAGATGATTTTTACGTCTTTTGAAATGATTTTTGAAAGTTGTAGTCCCGTTAATTGTGGCATTTGAATATCGAGAAAAACGACATCAACTTTATTCGAATTCAAAAACTCCAATGCTTTCAGCGAATCATTAAAAATGCCTGTCTCTTCCAGAAAAGAAACTTTCTCAACATAGCTTTTTAATATTCGGGTTGCAGGCGGTTCATCGTCTACAATAATACATTTATATTTCATGAATTATTTGTTTAATGGAATTTTCAGATAGGTTTTAAATATATTATTTTCCTTCGTTTTTTCAAGTACAAACTGGTCTTTATACTGGTACGCTAGTCTTTTGGTTACGTTTTCAAAACCAATTCCCGTAGAAGAATAATTTTCTCCTTCTGTTACATAATTGAAGGTTGAAATCTCCAGAAAATTTTCATTTATCTGAATCAAAATACGCGCTCTTTCTTCCGGATTATTCAATTTCCCATGTTTAAAAACATTTTCTACAAAATGAATTAATGTTGAAGAAAGTATTTTCTCTTTTGAATAATCACCTTCTACCGTAAAATCCAAGTACAGCTGATCTTCAAATCTTTTTTTCTGTAAATGAATATAATTCTGAATGAACTGAATATCGCTCGAAAGCAGCGTTTCATTTTTATCTGTCTCCGTAATTACATACCGAAGCAAATCGGACAAAACCAAGATATCATCCGCCATTTTATCTTCCTTTAGAACGAGTTGGCTATAAAAAGAATTCAACGTATTAAATAAAAAATGCGGACTCACTTGCGCTTTCAACATCTGAAATTCAGCTTTTTTATTCTCTAATAACAATTCCTGATTTTGTTTGTGCGCGTTTTGAAATTGCCAATAAAAATAACTTACTGCACTTAAAATAACAGCCGGTAATCCAAAGAAAAAATTATCACCGATATAATTGGTTATTTCTCTTGATTTTGCTGTATAATTATGAATTCCTGTGATTTCAAAAACAATAACTTCCTGCAAAAAATAACGTACTCCGGCAAAAATCAATAAGGAAACCGGAATGCTCAACAAGTATAAAAAAAATTTCTTTTTATTTAAAAACCAATTGCAAAATGTATAGAAATTAAGAATATAAACAAGGTAAACTGACAGAAAAAAACTGATATTGAACAGAAAATACATGCTGCTAAAAATGTAATCTAATCCACGGTTATTAACTCCTATATCCACAATATAAAAAAGAAGAAAAACCCCAAGAAAAAGAAAAACATGAAAAGAGAACGGAATTTTTAGCTTCATAATACTATTGTTATGATTTCAAAAATACAACTATGCAATAAAATGAATACTATATTTCTATAAAATAGCTGTTTTCTGTGATGAACTATTAAAAAGGATACACGAATTTTTTTGCTCCTTACTTTTTAATGTTTGTAATTTGAAATTTGACGTTCATCAAAAACTAAAATATTAGGAAAAATACTGAGATACATTTGTTATGAATTTAAAAACAAACCATCATGCAAAAAATCATTTTATTACTAGTGTTAACTACCTTAAATCTTACTTTTTCCCAAACAAAAAAGAAACAAATTTTATTAATCGGAACATTTCACTTTCAAAATCCGGGGCTTGATGTTGCGCAAATAAACGCGTTTAATGTTATGTCTGATAAAAGCCAAAAAGAACTGGAAAACATTGCCAATAAAATTAAAAAGTTTGGACCTGATAAAATTTTTGTTGAATGGAACTATCAAAAACAAGACAAATTGGATCAATTCTACAGTAAAAACACAGATAGTTTACTTCAGAAAAAGGTGGATGAAATAACGCAATTAGCCTTAAGAGCTGCCAAAAAATTAGGTCATACAAAATTGTTTGCAATTGATTATAAAAATACTGTTTTTCCTTATGACAGTTTGGTAAAAGGAATGACAGCAGCCGGTCAGCTTGATTTAATCACGAAGGATGAGGAAGACATGAAACAATTTGAAGCAAATCAAAATAAAAAAATTGCCAAATTTTCTCTAACTGAATTAATTTTAGATTTTAACACAAAAGTATCTAATGAACAGAATATTGGCTGGTATATTGAAACAGCGCTTAAGGGAGGAAAAACAGACAATTTTGTGGGTGCTTTTTTAGTTTCCGAATGGTATAAAAGAAATCTTTATATGTATGCTTTAATTAAAAAACTGACTGAAAGTAAAGATGATAAAGTAATGGTTTTATTAGGTGCCGGTCATGCTGCGATGCTTAGAGAATTTATAGCACATGATCCTACGTTTGAAATTGTAGAATTAGCGACGGTTTTAAAATAATTTTTTAATCGAAAAGTTTCTTTAGCCACGAATTCACGAATTATTTTTTATCTCAAAGATTATCAAATTAATTCGTGGCTATTTTTAAAGACAAAGCATTACAGTTAAAATAATTCACAAAAAAAACCTTCCGAATGATCGGAAGGTTTTTCTATATAATTGATTTCTTATTTAATTAAGAAAGAGCAGCTTTAACTTGATCAGCAGCTTCTTGAAATTGAACTGCAGATAAGATTGGCATACCTGAATTGTCAATTAATTCTTTTGCAATTTCAGCATTTGTTCCTTGCAAACGAACGATAATTGGCACATTGATAGCGTCACCCATATTTTTGTAAGCATCAACAACTCCTTGCGCCACACGGTCACAACGAACGATTCCACCAAAAATATTAATTAAAATAGCTTTTACGTTAGGATCTTTTAAGATAATACGGAAAGCAGTTTCAACACGTTTAGCATCAGCAGTTCCACCAACGTCTAAGAAGTTAGCAGGCTCAAAACCAGCGTATTTAATTAAATCCATAGTTGCCATAGCAAGTCCGGCACCATTTACCATACATCCAACTGTACCGTCAAGATCTACGTAATTTAAACCTACTTCTTTAGCTTCAACTTCGATTGGATTCTCTTCACGTACATCACGCATTTCAGCATACTTTGGTTGTCTGTATAAAGCATTATCATCGATATTTACTTTAGCATCAACAGCCATAATTTTATTGTCTGAAGTTTTCAAAACCGGGTTGATTTCAAACATAGAAGCATCAGAACCAATGTAAGCATTGTATAATGAATCGATGAATTTAACCATTTCTTTGAAAGCATTTCCAGAAAGACCTAAGTTAAAAGCAATTCTTCTTGCCTGAAAACCTTGTAATCCAACAGTAGGATCAACTTCTTCAGTAAAAATTAAATGAGGAGTGTGCTCAGCAACTTCTTCGATATCCATTCCACCTTCAGTAGAATACATAATCATGTTACGACCTGTTGCTCTATTCAATAAAACAGAAACATAAAATTCAGAAGTTTCACTTTCACCAGGATAGTAAACATCTTCAGCTACTAAAACTTTGTTTACTTTTTTACCCTCAGCAGAAGTTTGAGGTGTAATCAATTGCATTCCGATAATTTGTCCTGCAATTTCTTCAACTTGTTGTAAATTTTTAGCAAGTTTAACTCCACCACCTTTTCCACGACCACCTGCGTGAATTTGTGCTTTTATTACGTGCCATCCTGTACCAGTCTCGGCAGTTAATTGTTTTGCAGCAGCAACAGCTTCAACTGCATTGTTAGCCACAATTCCGCGTTGAATGCGTACTCCGTAACTCGCTAGAATTTCTTTTCCTTGATATTCGTGTATGTTCATAATATAGAATTTGTCTGGTTCTGAATTTGTTTCAGAATAAAAGTGGGACAAAAATAGCAAAATTCAACTGAAAAGTAAAATCTTTTTCAATTAAAAAAATCAGTATAACTTCAGTACAATCCAGATTAAAACTTTATTCTTTTTCAAAGAAAAGTAATCGTTAGGTTATTGTGTGTAAATTGTTAACTAAAAACAGTGATTCTGTTTGAAATTTAACAAAAACACTAGTGTTATCAATAGCTAAGCACCGAGTTTTCCTAATATTATTTAGAACATATTGTGATTTTATCATTTCACAATACCTTCTATAAAATTATTATCATTTAAGAATCATTTTTCTAGTATTACAATAAAAATGAAAGCCAAAATAGAATTTCACTACATTATATTCAACGAAATAGCTATTTTTGAAGAAAAAATATCAAGAATGAAAGTTAAAGAACAAGGGCTTTATTTGCCTGAATTTGAACACGACAATTGTGGTGCAGGATTTATTTGTAATTTGAATGGTATTAAATCTAACGATATTATTCACAAAGCATTGGACATCTTAATAAAATTGGAACATCGTGGTGCAGTGAGTTCTGATGGAAGAACTGGTGACGGAGCTGGAATTTTATTCGACATTCCACACGCTTTTTTTAAAAAAGTGTGTGATTTTGAAATCCCTGAAACACGCGAGTATGCAGTAGGAATGGTTTTTTTACCAAAAAGCAAAAACCAGGTTTCTTTTTGTATTAACGCATTCGAAGCAACTATTAAGGATCAGAACTTAAAAATCCTTGGTTGGAGAGATGTGCCTGTTGAAGTTGAAAATTTAGGGCAGATTGCCGCAGAAAAAGAACCAACAGTTAAACAAGTTTTTGTTAGCAAAAACGGTCAGGATTTAACTGAACAAGAATTTAATGCAAAACTTTTTGCAGCTAGAAAAATTGCTGAACATGCTGTCAGAGGATCAAAAACTTCTGAAAGCCACATGTTTTATTTCTCTAGTTTATCGACAACTACTATAATATATAAAGGTCTATTGATGCCGGAAGACATCAGCCGATATTATATTGACTTAAAAGATCCCGAAGTAGTAACACGTCTGGCGTTAGTTCACCAGCGTTTCTCTACCAATACTTTTCCTTCATGGGAATTAGCTCAGCCATTTAGATACATGTGTCATAATGGTGAAATCAATACGCTTCGTGGAAACGTAAGCCGTATGCGTGCCCGTGAAGAATTAATGGAAAGCAAAATTTTTGGTGACGACATCAAAAAATTATTCCCTATCATCTTAGAAGGAAAATCAGATTCTGCTTCTATGGATATGGTAATTGAGCTTTTATTAATGACCGGACGTTCTTTGCCGGAAGCGATGATGATGGTGGTTCCTGAAGCTTGGGAAAAACACCAAAACATGTCTCCTGAAAAAAGAGCTTTCTACGAATTTAACTCTTGCATCATGGAGCCTTGGGATGGTCCGGCTTCTATTCCGTTTACAGACGGAAACGTAATTGGTGCATTGTTAGACAGAAACGGTTTACGTCCTTCTCGTTATACTTTAACAAAAAGTGGTTTTGTAATCATGTCATCAGAAATTGGTGTACTTGATGTAGAACCGGAAGATGTAGTACAACACGGTCGTTTAGAGCCTGGAAAAATGTTCCTGGTTGACATGAACGAAGGACGTATTATTGAAGACGACGAAATTAAAACGTCTATTGTGACAAAACGTCCGTATCAGGAATGGGTGGATGCTAATTTGTTGCCGTTGGCTAAAATTCCATACACGAATAACCCTACTCCTGTTGAAAAATTAGATTTTCAAACAAGACAGCGTTTATTTGGTTATACTATTGAGGATTTAAAAACAATCATTAATCCAATGGGAGCTCAGGGTGCAGAAGCCATTAGTTCTATGGGTAACGATACGCCTTTGGCCGTTTTATCAGATCAGCCTCAATTATTATACAACTATTTTAAACAATTATTTGCTCAGGTTACCAATCCGCCTTTGGATGGTATTCGTGAAGAAATCATTACAGATATTAGTTTAGCAATTGGAGGTGATTTCAATATTTTCGAAATTGAATCTAAACAATGTAAAAAACTAAAAATCCAGAATCCGGTTATCTCTAATGAAGATTTGGATAAAGTAAGAAACATAGATCATGCAGATTTTAAATCGGCTACTATTTCTACTTTGTACAAAATAGAAAAAGGAGTTAATGGTTTAGAGCGCGCGTTGGAAAAATGTGTTCAGGCTACTTTCAAAGCCGTTTCTGAAGGATGCAATATCATTATTTTATCAGACAGAGGTGTAAGCGAACAAATGGCTCCAATTCCTATGTTATTGGCTTGTTCTTATATTCACCACTCTTTAAACATTTTACAGGTTCGTTCTAAATTCGGAATCATTATCGAATCTGCTGAACCTCGTGAACCTCATCATTTTGCTTTACTATTCGGATACGGTGCAAGTGCTATCAATCCATACATGGTAAACGAAATTATTCACGATCAGGTAAACCAAGGATTTATTACTGGTGTAAAAGCTGATTATGCGATCGTAAATTACAACAAAGCCATTGCAAAAGGAATTCTTAAAATCATGAACAAAATTGGTATCTCTACATTACACTCGTACAGAGCTGCTCAGATTTTCGAGATTTTAGGTTTAAATAAAACATTTACTTCTAAATATTTCCCATATACACCATCCAGAATTGAAGGAATTGGTTTAATGGAAGTAGAAAAAGAAGTTAAAAAGAGATTCCAAAAAGCGTTTCCAAATTCAAAAATCGCCAACTTATTGCCTTTAGAAATTGGAGGTATTTACAGATGGAGAAGATCTGGAGAAAAGCACATGTTTAACCCAACTACAATTGCTAAATTACAGCAAGCAGTTCGTTTAAACAGTCCGGAAAGCTATAAAGAATACTCGAATATGGTCAATGAGCAAAGCTCAAACCTAATGACAATTAGAGGTTTATTTGAATTTAACAACTTGGATCCAATTTCTATTGATGAAGTAGAACCATGGACAGAAATTGTAAAAAAATTCAAAACCGGTGCTATGTCTTATGGTTCTATCAGTAGAGAAGCCCACGAGAATTTAGCTATTGCCATGAACAGAATTGGCGGAAAAAGTAATTCAGGAGAAGGTGGAGAAGATCCTAAACGTTTCCAGAAAGAAATTAACGGAGATTCAAGAAACAGTGCGATCAAACAAGTAGCGTCAGGACGTTTTGGTGTTTCGATCAACTATTTGACGAATGCCAAAGAAATTCAGATCAAAATGGCTCAGGGTGCAAAACCGGGAGAAGGTGGTCAGTTACCAGGTGAAAAAGTAGTACCGTGGATTGCTGAAACAAGAAACTCTACACCTTATGTAGGTTTAATTTCGCCTCCGCCACACCACGATATTTATTCTATCGAAGATTTATCGCAATTGATTTTTGACTTAAAAAATGCCAATCGTGAAGCGCGTGTAAACGTAAAATTAGTTTCAGAAGTGGGTGTTGGAACGATCGCTGCCGGTGTTGCTAAAGCAAAAGCTGACGTAATCTTAATTTCCGGTTATGATGGAGGAACAGGTGCTGCACCATTAACCTCTTTACAACACACAGGTATTCCGTGGGAACTAGGTTTAGCCGAAGCACAGCAAACACTAATCCTAAACGATTTAAGAAGCCGCGTAGTGCTGGAATGTGACGGACAGTTAAAAACAGGTCGTGACGTAGCTATCGCTGCTTTATTAGGAGCTGAAGAATTTGGTTTTGCTACTGCTCCGCTTGTAGCATCAGGATGTATCATGATGAGAGCTTGTCACTTAAACACATGTCCGGTTGGTATTGCAACTCAGGATCCTGAATTGAGAAAAAATTTCAAAGGAACTCCGGAGCACGTTATCAACTTCATGTATTTTATTGCGGAAGAGTTAAGAGAAATCATGGCGCAGTTAGGTTTCAGAACATTAAAAGAAATGGTTGGTCAGTCACAAAAATTAAATGTGAACAAAGCAATCAAACATTATAAAGCAAATGGTTTAGACTTGTCTTCTATTCTATACAAACCGGAAAAAGCTAAAACAGAGCCAATTCACAATACAACAGAACAAGATCACGCTCTTGAGAATGTATTGGATTTTGATATCATTAAAGAAGCAATTCCATCTATTTACAGAAAAGAAAAAACAAGAGTTACCTTTAAAATTAAAAATACAGACCGTTCTGTAGGTGCTATTTTGAGTAATGAAATCTCAAAAATATATGGCGCACAAGGTTTACCCGAAGACACTATTTTAGTTGATTTTGAAGGTTCTGCCGGACAAAGTTTTGGTGCATTTGCAACAAACGGATTGTCGTTTAAAATTCACGGAAACTGTAATGATTATTTAGGAAAAGGGTTATCTGGAGGAAAACTAATTGTAAAAGTCCCTCCTACTGCCACTTTCAAACCTGAAGAAAACATCATTATTGGAAACGTTGCTCTTTACGGAGCTATTACCGGAGAGGCATACATTAATGGTATTGCCGGCGAGCGTTTTTGTGTGAGAAATTCTGGTGCAACTGCAGTTGTAGAAGGAATTGGAGATCACGGATGCGAGTACATGACAGGAGGAACTGTTGTAGTTTTAGGAAAAACAGGAAGAAACTTCGCAGCTGGTATGAGCGGTGGTGTTGCTTATGTGTATGATCCTGCTCAGAAATTTGATTCGAAATCATGCAACATGGAAATGGTTGCTTTTGATCCGATCGAAGAAGAAGATGTAACAAAACTAAGACGATTGATCAAAAATCACTCCCTGTACACGAACAGCCCGATAGCAAAAAGAATTTTAGCAGACTGGGAAAATGAGCAAAATCATTTCGTAAAAGTAATGCCAACTGATTACAAAAAAGCATTACAACGAATTGCAGAAGAGAAAAAAATAGAAGAATTAATAGCTTAATTAAAAGGTTCTGAGATACAAAGGTGCAGAGGTGCTAAGTTCACCTCTCACCTTTTACAACTCACAACTAAATATATTAATAATGTCATGGGTAAAATAGGCGGATTTAAAGAATATAATAGAGCCGACGAAAGTAATTTAGCAGTTGCAGAACGTGTTTCGAACTACAATGAATTTACAATTCCGTTAGCAGAAGATAAGAAAAAAGAACAAGGTTCGAGATGTATGGATTGTGGTATTCCTTTTTGCCACAGTGCTTGTCCGTTAGGAAATTTAATTCCTGACTTCAACGACATGGTGCATCAGGAAGAATGGCAAAGTGCTTTAGAGATTTTACAATCGACAAACAACTTTCCTGAATTTACAGGTCGCTTATGCCCTGCTCCATGCGAAAAATCATGTGTATTAGGCATCATCAAAGAACCGGTTGCTATCGAAAACATAGAGAAAAACATTATCGAAAGAGGTTTTTCTGAAGGATGGATCAAACCACAGACGCCAAAAACAAGAACAGGAAAAACAGTTGCTGTTATTGGTTCGGGTCCTGCAGGTTTAGCGGCAGCACAACAATTAAACAGAGCGGGTCACACCGTTACCGTTTTTGAAAGAGACAATGCTATTGGAGGTTTATTACGTTACGGAATTCCAAATTTCAAGTTAGAAAAAGGCATCATTGACAGACGTGTTGCTATTCTTGAAGCGGAAGGAATTACGTTTAAAACGAATGTAAATGTAGGTGTAAACTTTAGCGTAGCCGAATTAAATGCTTTTGATTCGATCGTGTTATGTGGTGGAGCAACAGAAAGAAGAAGCTTACCTACAAAAGGAATCGAAAGCAAAGGTGTTGTTCAGGCAATGGATTTCTTAACACAACAAACGAAAGTTTTATACGGAGAAACAATTGCAGATCAGGTAAAAGCAACTGGAAAAAATGTAATCGTTATTGGCGGTGGAGACACTGGTTCTGACTGTGTTGGAACATCAAACAGACACGGAGCAAAATCGGTTACTAATTTTGAGATTTTACCAAAACCTCCGGTGGGAAGAAGCGAGTCGACTCCTTGGCCTTTCTGGCCTTTGCAATTGAAAACCTCATCATCTCACGAAGAAGGCTGCGACAGAAACTGGTTAATCAACACTAAAGAATTTATTGCTAACGATAAAGGAGAACTTACAGGACTAAAAACAGTCGAAGTACAATGGAAAATGACACCAGGTCAACGTCCGGAATTAATCGAAAAAGAAGGTTCTGAAAAAATCTGGCCTTGTGATTTAGCTTTACTGGCTTTAGGATTTACAGGTCCTGAAAAAACTTTAAGCGAGCAATTAGGTCTTGAAGTTGATATGAGAAGCAACTATAAAGCTAAAAACTATCAGACTAATGTTCCGCATATATTTACTGCCGGTGATATGAGAAGAGGACAATCGTTAATCGTTTGGGCTATATCAGAAGGACGTGAGGCAGCAAGAGAAGTAGACTTATTCTTAATGGGTTCTACTAACTTGCCAACTAAAGGAAACGGTGATTTACCGAGTTTATAGTTTTCTTTTGAAGGCACTAAGGTTCTGAGGGACAAAGGTTCTGAGTTTTATCTTTGGAGCTTACATCTTAAACTACTTAAAGAATTATAAATTGATATATTTTACTAAAAGCCCTTGGACTAATGTCTCAGGGCTTTTAAGATTTTATTTAGTTTCTACGTTTATAAGAAATATTAAGGAATAAAAGCCATTACTCAAAGTCATAAACACTTTTGAGAAAAACTTCACAATACTAGAACCTTAGCAACTCTGAACCTTTGAACCTTTGTCCCTAAAAAAGAAAAAATTGTTCAAAAACAAACAATTTGTTACAATTTGTTATTTTTCTATAAATTATTTGTAGATAGATAAAAGTGTAATAACTTTGCTCAAAATGATTTAAAAATGCAAGCAAAAGATTTACTGCAGTTAGCAGACCAATTCGGAAGTCCATTATATGTTTATGATGCTGAAAAAATTCAAAATCAGTACAGTAGATTAACCAAAGCTTTCTCTAAGGTAGAAAACTTAAGAGTTAATTATGCCATGAAGGCATTGTCAAACGTTGCAATTCTTCAGTTGTTAAAGAACATGGGGTCCGGGCTGGATACTGTGTCTATTCAGGAAGTTTTATTAGGACTTCATGCTGGCTATGAACCAGAAAGAATCTTTTTTACACCAAACGGCGTTTCTCTTGAAGAAATCGAAGAAGTTGCGGCAATGGGTGTTCAAATCAACATTGACAATTTATCAATTCTGGAGCAATTCGGAACAAAATATCCTCAAATTCCGGTATGTATTCGTATCAATCCGCACGTAATGGCAGGAGGAAATGCTAATATTTCTGTAGGTCATATTGATAGTAAATTCGGAATCTCGGTACATCAGTTACCACATATTCTTAGAATTGTAGAAAATACTAAAATGAGTATTGTTGGAATTCACATGCACACAGGATCTGATATTTTAGATATCGAAGTGTTCTTGTATGCTGCTGAAATTTTGTTTGATACTGCGAAAAACTTCAAAGATTTAGAATTTTTAGATTTTGGAAGCGGTTTTAAAGTACCTTACAAAAAAGACGATATCGAAACGGATATTGAAGAATTAGGTAAAAAATTATCAAAAAGATTCAACTCTTTCTGTGCTGAATATGGTAAAGATTTAACGTTGATTTTCGAACCTGGAAAATTCCTTGTAAGTGAAGCAGGTTTCTTTTTAGCAAAAGTAAACGTAGTAAAACAAACAACCTCAACGGTTTTTGCAGGAATCGATAGTGGTTTTAACCACTTAATTCGTCCAATGTTTTATGGTTCACAACACCATATTGAGAATATTTCTAATCCTAAAGGAAAAGAGCGTTTTTACTCTGTAGTGGGTTACATTTGTGAAACTGATACTTTTGCCAACAACCGCAGAATTCCGGAAATTACCGAAGGTGATATCCTGGCATTCAGAAACGCCGGAGCATACTGTTTCTCTATGGCGTCTAACTATAATTCAAGATACAAACCAGCCGAAGTTCTATGGAAAGACGGAAAAGGAATCTTAATTCGTCAACACGAAACATTCGAAGATTTACTTAAAAATCAAATTCCGTTGCCGGAAGAAGTTGCTGCAACAGTTTAAAATAAAAAAAAAGGGAATATCATTAGAATCCCGTTTCTTAATTGAAACGGGATTTTTTCATTGCAAAGTTTTTGACTGTAGTTTCTATAGCTGTTTGAATAGTTTTACAAAAGGTTTTCAGATGTAGAAGAAATAAAAACCATGTAACTTATTATTTTGAGAACCGTTTTTAATAAAAATAGAATAAATTTGGCAATTTATTAAAACACTCTAAAAGTAAAAACACAACAAATAAATATTCAATTATTCAAATGAAATCAATACTTAGCATTATTATGTTTTTTTATATTTTTTCTATTAATGGTCAGAATACCAAAATTGATAACAATTGCAATATAATACAATTTATAAATAAAGACTCTTTAAGTTCAATATCTAAGCTAAACCCTCTATATAACAAAAGAGGGTTTTACTTACTTAAAAATGGTGTATACGATTTTATAATTGATGGCAAAAAATATTTTTATTCATTGATTTTAAAAATAGAAAAAGATAAATTTTTCATATCTAAAAATTGGCAATCTGAAGAAAATCGTGATATAATATCTGATTCAATAGAAATCCAAATTAATCAAGAAATTCAAATTCGAATGGTATCTATAGATAAAGGAACTGGAAATTTTCCAACAAGAACCAAACTTAAAGATTACAATGTAACAATAACAACAAATGACAATTATTGCGGTCTAAAGAGTATACTAATAAAAAACGAGAAAGAAACTCGTCATGGTCATTATTATTTCACAAAGTTAGGATTAAAGAGAATTAAAATACTAAATAAAACTCCTTACTTATGCGATGAAAGTGGTGAATTTATATTGAGGAAAAATTAGATTTTCGTCATGCGCTCACTATAACTGTAAAAAAAATGAATTTACTCACAAGTTAGAGTTTTTTTTAAGATTCTTAACAGGTTTAAAAAACCTGTTAGGAACAATATAATTTACTTTATGACCAATCAATTAACCTAACAGACCTCCAAGACCCAAGACCTGTTAGGTATTAATTAGAACATGTCACTATAAAATTAAAAATTGTATTTAATCAATACGGATTTGGCTTAGTAAATGATTCCTGCGATTCTATTGCTTCCTGCATGTCAATTACACCAGAACTGATTTTTAGTTTTACAGAAAGTCCTTGGGTTTCTCTTGGTTTTGTATTACGGTCAATATCGATAACAAAACCAATTGGTTCTGCAGTTCCGATGCGCTCAAAAATGGCTTTTGATTTTTTTTCATCAAAGAATATATCGGTTTCCATACGTACATCGTTTATATCGTGCCAGACAATATTTATTTTTCTTGGAATGGCACGTTTTTTAATTGGCATTGAATTACCATTCAAACTCAAAAAGATCGACTCAAATTCGCCATTTATGTAATCTATCAAAATAGTTTCTACTTTATCTTCTGCTTTGATTAGCGGCATTAAATGATATTCTCTAAAAAGGGTTTCCCAGTAACCATATGGTATGGTGTTGTTTGTAATTTGGTCTTTTATTTCTTGAGGAAATCTACTCACAATATCCGCAACATATCCGTCCATCTCGCTATTATGTTCCATATTGGGAAAAGCAACCTTCCAATTCACATTTTTATCTTCATGTGCTTGGTAACGTCCTAAAATTGTCATATTTGATTGGCTAAAAACATATAAAACGACCATTCCTCCAGGAAATAAACCGGTATTAATTGTAAAATCATAATCAGTGAAAAATTGGATGCTTTTAGTTTTTACATCCCAAAAAGGCACTTTATTTCCGTTGATCATTAAACTTTCAATTTTTTCAGAATCGAGCTCAAAAACTCCAGAATAACTTTTGTTCTCAGTAAAAGACATCCAGGTAATATCTAGAAATTTAGGCGCTATTCCTGTTGCTTCACCCGAAGAAGAACCATCATTATTGCCTAAATGACGACTGTTTATAATTCTATCAAAAGGCATGTAAACATAACCACTGTTTAATGTTTTACCGACTATTAAATGACCCGAAAAAATTAAGGCTGGGTAATTTCTTGGTGTGCAGACTGAAGCATCCCAAAAATATTTTTTTTGTTTCATAGTGTTTTGACAAGAGGTTAAAATTAGGGTTAATAAAATAGTAATACTGAAATAGAATATCTTTTTCATTTCTTATCAATACGGTTTTGGTTTTGTAAAGGACTCCTGAGATTCTATTGCTTCTTGCATGTCAATTTCACCAGAGCTGATTTTCAATTTTATAGAAATTCCTTCAGTTTCTCTGGGCTTGGTATTTCGGTCAATATCAATAACAAAACCAATTGGTTCTGCAGTTCCGATGCGCTCAAAAATGGCTTTTGATTTTTTTTCATCAAAGAATATATCCGTTTCCATGCGCACATCGTTTACATCGTGCCAGACAATATTTATTTTTCTTGGAATGGCACGTTTTTTAATTGGCATTGAATTACCATTTAAACTCAAGAAAATAGATTCCGCTTCACCATTAATGTATTTTAGCCTAATAGTCTCTACTTTATCTTCTGCTTTGATTAGTGGCATTATATGATATTCTCTAAAAAGAGTTTCCCAATAACCAAATGGTATGGTGTTGTTTGCAATTTGGTCTTTTATTTCTTGAGGAAATCTACTCACAATATCCGCAACATATCCGTCCATCTTGTTATTATGTTCCATATTGGGAAAAGCGACCTTCCAATCCACATTATAGTCTTCGTGTGCCTGATATCGACCTACAATTGTCATACTTGATTGGCTAAAAACATATAAAACGACCATTCCTCCAGGAAATAAACCTGTATTTATTGCAAAATGACGATCATTTGCTATTCCTATTTTTTTTGTTTCAGGATCCCAATAAGGTCTGTCACTTCCGTTAATCATTAAACTTTCAATTTTTTCAGAATCGAGCTCAAAAACTCCAGAATAACTTTTGTTCTCAGTAAAAGACATCCAGGTAATATCTAGAAATTTAGGCGCTATTCCTGTTGCTTCACCCGAAGAAGAACCATCATTATTGCCTAAATGACGACTGTTTATAATTCTATCAAAAGGCATGTAAACATAACCACTGTTTAATGTTTTACCGACTATTAAATGACCCGAAAAAATTAAGGCTGGGTAATTTCTTGGGGTACAAACAGTAGCTACCCACGAGTATTTCTTTTTTTTCATATTGTTTTGACAAGAGGTTAAAATGATAATTGATAAAATGATCGTTGTACTGAAATAAAATATCTTTTTCATGGTGCTTATCCTTGTATTATTTTTCGTTTCCAAATGATATTGTTTCGATTGTCTTGTATGGGTTCCATCCCGATACCATCCAAACTGGCAGAGCAGTGTAAATAATTTTTTCTGAGTTTTTCTAGCATGTAATGCTCTCCTACCATTGTATTAAAAGCATCGACTGCTTTCTGATCATGCCATACTTTCTGGCGTTTAGATTCTATTTCTTTTGCGGTATAAAATTGTAGTTTTGACTTCTTTTCAAAGGCATAAAGATCAATACGTTTTTTTACATCTAATAAATCTTTTGGAATTTTATAAAAATTTTCATTGTTTAAAAAAGCATCATAGTTCCAAGGAATTTTGTACTTGCGTTTACCAAATTCTGCCATTAAATGAAGAATAACATAGCTGTATTCGTTACTCAGATTTTTTGTCCCTATTAATTTGTTAGGTGAAGTACTAGGAGATTCTAACTGATTCAGTGAAAACCATTTTTGTTCCAATACATATTTCTTTTCAGAAGCAATCTTAGTTTCTGACTCTGTTAGTGATACAGTTTCTGTACCCGTTTTATAACCACCTCCAATATCTGAATGTACTCCTGGCAGGCTCAGTTCTATACTATTAGCTCCTGCGCTGTCAATATTGGTGAGTGGAAAATTGACACGATGTTCATCTTCGGCTGTTAAATGAACTGTAAAACCCACAGTCGGAATTTTTAAAGGTACATTGTCTACGTCGACATCATCAAAAACATTTTTTCCGTAAGATGATACCGTATCGTAAAGACCTAACAAACGAATCTTAATGCGAATAGGCTTTTGTTTATAATCTAATTTTTGAAAAGCTTTGCCTAAGTAACCTAAATTATAACTATCTTCTTTGCCAACGATTTTCTTTTTATACAGCTCATTTACAAAAATACGTGCAGCTGTTGCGCCTCGGCTAAAACCAAAAACATCTAGATATAGTGTACTAATACTATTTTCTTCTTCCAGTTGTAATTTTTGTACAATATCAAAACAGCCTTTCTCTACTTTTTCAAAAAGTCCTGTTTCTCCTGTACCATAAGCTTGTCCTCTTGTAAAATCACCATAATAATCTAATGTACCATCATCGTTTTCATCAGGATTTTTAGTTCCGATTCCTTCTACATAAACAGAATAATAATGACAGTTAGGATCATTTAAATACGCTTTTTCTAAACGATCTACATTGGTATTATCATTGCCATAACTGGTATTAGAACCATCGTTGTCTGATATTTTACTATTCATTAATTTAGAGTTTTTTCTTCTCCCTTCAATATTTTTCCTGTTGTTGGAGGTGCCATCAAAAAACACCCCTATGTAAACATCATTTACTACTTTATAGTTTTTTTTAGCAGGAACATAGCGTGCATTTCCAAATATTACATTTGCCATAGTTTTATTATTTATTGCCTTTTACATATATTCTTTTTTTCGCCACTAAAGTCAGATTTTCTTTTGTTGCAACTATATCAACCTTTTCACTTACTTCAAGGATGGTTTTTGCTATACACAAATATTTATTTCGAATGTCTATATGTATGTTCTTTGCTGTTTTATTAATTGCCATGTTGCTAATGCTTTTAAAAATTAAAAAATACTGGAATCTTCTCCGCTGTTAATCTCGACTGTTTTTTGAGAACTCTCTAAAAGGATGTTTTCTTTGGTACTTACAATAGTAATGTCCTCTGCAAGCTGAGTAGAGTCTGTAGAATTTCGGGTATAACTATTGGCAATGATTTCCGTTTTACTATCGCTTCTTTCATTTATATCTCCATCACAAACAAAATCAATATTATTCCCTCCAGAAAGAGTAACATTATTTTCTGCCTCGACTGTAAAATTCTTTCCTGCCTTAATCGTAATATCTTCTCCGGCTTCAAATTCTATGTTTTTGGGCGCTTTAAATCGAATGTTGCCATCACCACAGAGCACTGCTATGGTTTGTCCTTTTTGGCTTTCAATGGTGATATCGCCCGTTTCATCGTTTAAAAGGAGCTTGTTACCACTTCTCGTCGCCAGTACTTTGAGGTCGTTATTGGGCGAGCTGAAACCACTTATTTCTTTTTTATTACTCATGGTTCCTATTACAAAAGGAAGCTCGGCATTGTCTCCTTGAAAATTTATTAAAACCGTATCGCCAATTTCAGGGAGGATATGAGAACCTCTGCCATTGCCTCCGTAGTTTTGAAGCATCGGAATATAAGGTGTTGTTTTATTTTTACTTTCCTGCCAAGGCATTTGTACCTGTACAGCACTATGTCCGTTCGGATCTGCATTGGCGGTTACAATAGCGGTCTGACTTTTGCAGGAAGTAATTAAATCAGGATTGGTTTGGGGTGAAAATACCGAACCGTTGAAGTTTACTGCTGTAAAATTGTTTTCGTAACATCCTTCATCTTCACATAAATGAGTAATGTTGGTAATGCAATAACTGCTTTCTAATTGCATGTCAACACCGGTAATGCGAACCGAATTGCCCAGCGTAATTCCAGGAACTTCACTCGTCGCTGTTACCTGCATAAGATTGGCTAAAACAGAACGCATTTTGTTTTTGGTATATTCTTCGAGCGTTGTTTTTCCGCGTGCACCAATTGGATTTTGATTCAGCTGCATTTCTGTTGTCTGACTAAAAACAGTATTGGATTTGTTGATGAAGTTCTGCTGAAAACCATCACATTCATTGCGGTAATTTAGTGTTTGATCTTTTGAATAATCTCCCAGGCGATTGTCGTTTTCGATTACCTGAAACTGAGCAGGCAACACTTTCATTTCATAACTGAACTCCTGCATGTTGGTGGCATAAACTAATTTTGGTTCACTTCCTGGAGAACCCGGCATACCAAAAACCATGGTACGTCCGTTGTCATAAAACCAATGTCCGTTTCGTTTGGCAAGATTGTTTAGAAAATCGAATGTACTTTGGTTGTATTGTACGGTGTACGGCAACTGATATTTGTAGAACGGAAAAATATTCAGATCTATATCATAACCTTCTTTTACTTCTATGACGATATCACTTAATGTTTTATCGGTAAAAGAATTACACTTTAAGCCGTCATCGAGTAAGATCGAACAGCTGTGACCGGAAATAAAAAGGGTTTCCTCCAGATCTTCATGACGGGATTTTTGTGTTTTGACTTTGGTTACGATTCCTGAAAAATGCAGGATGTAATCACTGCGGTGTGTAAATACCATCAGATCGTCTATTCCTTCAATGGGCTTGATCTCGACACTTACTTTTTCGCCATACAATCGCTGTGAAAGCGGCATGACGCTTTTGAATTCAGTTACAAGGAGGTCTTGTCGCACTTCTACCGAAAAGGTATTGTGAGCATGAATGTCCTGAACAATTTTTAAATTGCTGAAATTGGTAATAGTGATGTCACCAATTTTAATAATGGTGTTGGTTTGAAGAGCCATAAAGTAGGGTTTTTAACTGTTTTTCCAATTGTTTGAAAACATTGTATTTCCGACTTTTACTTCATTTGAAGAAATCAGGATTTCTGTAGTCATGGGAACTGTGCCTTCACTATGGAAAACTTTACGGAATGAAATACAGTACGCTTTTGAAAACGTTACACTCTTCATGTTGCTCATAGCATCACGGCGGTAAAAAACAACTTTACCATCTTTTACAGTCGATTTCGAAACCATCCAATCTGAAAACATATCAGTTTGGCTACTTTCTAATACTAATTTAATTTGTCCGCCTTTTGCTTTGTTGGCGGGTTTTCCGTCTTTGTCAACGTTTTTTGTAAAATGAACATCAAATTCTAAAACATTAAAGACTTCATTGTCTAATTCTAATTTGGCTAAAAAACTCATATTAAGGCGTATTGATTAAAGTTTTGGGGATAACATAATATTCAAACTTTAAATCAATTCAATGAGTGGTATTCAGAAAGAAAGATATAATATTACAACTGCGGATTACATTTGTTTCCGGCAAAAATATTACAAATAGCAATATATCTAAGAAAAAAATAAGACATTTAACATAAAAAATAAGCTTAACATTATATTTATTAAAAATTTACCGAACAAAGAATAAACTTTTGTTTATACCGTAACAAACTATAAAAGAATATTTTAAAGAAAAAAGATGTCTTTTTCCCTTCTTAATCATCAACTTTTTTTTTAAAAAAAAATTGTACTGAAAAAAGCCTTTATTCTTTTCTTTTTTAAATTACACAATACCTTTTTTGCTTTTTGGGGGCCAATGAAATCACCTAAATCAAATAAAAAAACTATTTTAGCTTAGTAAATCAAAACCTAAAACCATGAAAATTACGATTCCCCTGTCGGTATTACTCCTTTTGTTTACTAGTCAATTATTTAGTCAGACGATTGCTGATTTAAAACTAAAACCTAAAGAAATTCCCAAAAGCTACAGCACAAGCGACGGTCATACTTGTGTTTCAAATCAGGCTTGTAATTTTTATAATGACATTGAAACGTACAGCAACTTTGTTGGAAAGCTAAAAAGCAAAGCAATTCAGAGTTTTAAAAGTAAAACAGATAGCGGAAGTATCATGTATTTTGAATTTGAACACAGATTTAAAGGCGATAATTTTCTGCAAGGTTTGTTATGGGGAAAGGAAAAACAACCCTCAGACGAGCATCCGGAAGAGTATGTTGTAAAGGGAAATTTTTTGATATTATGGAGCTTTCATCCGGATAGCGTTCTTAAAGAAAAATCGGAAGCTAAAATAGAGGCGCTTTTGCCATAAGGCATTTTGCAAACAACTTGTCTGCACGCTGAGATAGAAACGGGAACAAATAGTCAGCATTACATTTTATATAGTAATTGTTTCTTCAATATGGAGAATATACCCTATTTCGTCTCGTTTTTTTCCTGTGATTCCGTATCTGAATTTAATATTCAGAAACATTCCGCCTTTCATAACCTCTAATTTTAGTTTTCCTAAACCAATATTGTCTGTACCTATTATCGTAAACTCAGAGTTGAGTTCAGGAGGTAGAGTTTCGTTGTTCATTGGTATTGGAATGTCTGTCCAAATACCGGGTTTTAGAGGTGCTATTTTACTGGAAACACCTAAAATATCGTACGTATAATCTATTACTTCTACGGCAACTGAAACTAATTTTTGTACAGAAGAAGAAGAAGTTGCATAATTAGCTGTGGTACTAATTTTTATGCCGTTGTAGGGAATATGATCATGGTTACCTCTATTTTTCCAATCGCCGGAATACCATACAGACTCTTTAGAATAATTCATTTTTTAATTTTTAAAAATTTGTACTATAAAAAGATTTACTGTTTGTTTATGTTTTCTAATGTAAAACTGAATTCTCCATCATTGCTACCGGGTCCGCCTGTCATTACGATATCTGCACTGGTAACGCCAAATAAATTAATTTGAGTATTAATTTGTGAAATAAGTGCTGCATCTAAAACATCACCTTGCTCTACATCAGGTACAACACCAATAAAAAACTGTGGTTTGAATTCAAAAACAGCTGTTTCGTTTGGTGTCATTTCTGTTCGCTTAGCAATTAAACTGCCATCTCTGTAGCAGTGTGCTGAATAACCGGAATGAGCATGAGTATTTTTTACTTCGAACTGGTTAGGATTTGCTGCTGGCACTGATGAAAGCTGAAGTACATCTCCAGATGTATTTTGAACCATTTCGTAAACTGCTCCATTGTAAGCAAAAAGCGATGGAGAAAAATTTCCGTATTTGTCACTTGCTGTAACATTCACACTCGTAGAAAAGGTAAAAGTATATTTTTCCTCCAGTCCCGGGTTTCTAATTACTTTCCATGCGATGGCAACTTCACCAAACTCCTGAGCAAAATTCCGTTGAAAAATAACGATATTAAGATTGCTCACATTATTTGATCTATTGATAATACTTAGTCTTATTTTGTCCATTACTTCATTAATTTGGGTTGAAAATTTTAAATTAATTTTTCTTATCAACTGATCAACAATATAATACGAAAAAATGAATCTACGAACCCGTATAAATACCTAATTTTCATGCTCCTGAAACGTAATCAAAAATCATTTTGATTGCACTATTTATCTGCCAAATTTATTGCAAAAACCAAAACAACTCTCCTAGCCCCGATTGAGCCGATATCCTCGCAGTTTCGCTGCTAAGCGAAATGTAGAGATAAAGGCGAAAGCGGGACTGGTCGTGATTTGAAACCTAAAACGACTGCTCCTAAATCATAAAACACTAACTATCAACACATAACGATTTATTCTTAAAAGCAATTGCTATTTTTAGATATTAATAGGTGTTTTTTTATATTTTTAAACAAAATTTCAAAATCGGAAAAAAGCGCTCAAAGGGCGTTGTATCCCTAAAACAAACTTTAATTAAAATATAAAATGGAGAATTTTAAAGAAATTACTTTAGACGATGCTATTGAATTGGTAAACAAAAATGCTGTGATTTTTAATGAAGACATCATTCATGAGCTAGAGGCTAATTACGAAGTAGCAGGTAAAATTGTTTTGTATTCCGGTACTACAACTTTAGATAATTTAGTGGTAGGTAATGATATTGTAATCGTAGATGGAGACCTTAATATTACAGATATTATTGAGGATTGTGAAGGGGTAGATTCGTCATTGCTTATTGTTCTGGGTAATGTAAATTGTAAAAGTCTGATTACGTTATCGAGTATATTCATTACAGGTGATCTAAACGCTACAAATGCTATTGTAGGAGATTCTCTTTGCAACCTTTCGTTAGATGTTGGCGGAAATATTGTTACTAAAACTATATTAGAATACGGTCATGCTATTGCTGCTGAAGGAACAATTACGGTTAATGATGTTTTTTCATTTAATGCGGTTCAAGATACAAATGGTATTATCGAACAGAATCTGGAACGTGAGGATATGGTAGATGACATTGTAGAAATCGATGATGATGAAAAGATGGAAAACCTATGGGAAACAATTAAATACATCAAAAATGGTGGGGAAGTATTTAGAGAAGCTTAATCACTGCATTCTATTGTTTTTTTAATCAAAAGTAAACCAATCTGGTTATGAAAAAATTCTATTTTCAAACACAATATTCTATATGATTTTTTTATATGCCGGACTGGTTTTTCTTTGCATTATAAGTGTCGTTACAGGAACTTTGAAAAAAATGAAAAATGATGTTTCGTTATTAGGCATTATTACGGCCAACGTTTATATTTTCTCGTTGCTCATATTCTTTTTAGGAATGCAGCAGCATGATAATGAATTTAACACCGCAATTGATCCTGTTGATATCGAATGTTATACTCCATTTGGCGGTATACATATTATTACGCTGTTTTTCTATTTTGTTGCTTTTAATATTTCAATGGTATTGATTTGGCGAAAAGGCAATACACTTCCTCCACTAACACAGGTTTTGTCTCTTAGTTTTTTGTCTATCGGGATTATTCTGAACTTTATTATTTTACTACAACTGTCAGATCATAATACGGAAAGCATTGGTATTGATGAATCTCCCGAACATGTGTTTCCGTTACTATTTGCTCCCTTGATAAGTTTGATTATCGCTGTAATTCTTGTTGTAAAAATGGTAACAAACGAAATGGAAGAGGCCAGTCAAAAAAGCTATAGCAATAAATATTTGAATAAATTAAATACCTTCTTTGCTCAAAAAAGTAATCTGCCATTGTGGAGTTTGATTATGATCATTCCGTTATTGATTCTGGTAACGATTGTATTGCTTTTGCTTGGTCAGGATTCTAATTCTTTGGTAAAGGTATTTACTGAAACTACGCTTTGGACATTTTCTAAGCAAACACATCCGCCTATACTCAATCACGAAGGGCATTATTTATGTACGGTTGCTGCTTCAGGAAATCCTAAAATTGTAAAACCTATTCGATTAGGAAAAAGAAATGGCAATACTATAATCGTAAACCGACAATTGCTTATTGCCAATGCTTTTGAAGAAATGATTCAGGATTTCTCTCCAAAATTACACCGCTTTATACGCCGCAACTATGACAAATACGGTTACAATTTATCTAAAAAAATAAATACGGAAAGATCATCTAACTTTACGTATTGGGCAATGAAACCTTTAGAATGGCTATTTTTAGTAAGCTTGTATTTATTTTGCGAAAAACCGGAAATAAAAATCAACAAGCAATACAGTCTATAATTTTAAATAAATCAATCGTGAAGAAACTTATACTTTTAGCACTTATTACGAATCTGTTTTTAGGTTGTAAACCTGAAAAGAAAGAACAAGCTACACCATCTGAAAATAAAGAAGTATCAGAAGATACCAAAGTATATCCGCTAAACGTCAGCACAATTGATTCTACTCAATTTCCTGCTGGTATTCGTTATGAAGGGTTTATAAAAAATGCGGTACGCTGGAAAGACAAATCGGGTGATAATATTGTCGTTACAACTGAAACAGGAATTTATACCAGTCCAAAATTCGAACATGAATCTGAGTATGGCAGCGATGCTGAACTGTTTGCTTATCATTATATTGTATCGAATAATGAGGCGAAACAAACCTGGAAAGTCTACGATTTTATTTCTGATTGTCCGGTTGATATTGCGGCTTATTTTGTCAAAAATTCGTTTGAAGTAACTGATTTAAATAAAAATGGAATTGCTGAAATCTGGATTATGTATAAAACGGTTTGCCATGGCGATGTTAGTCCGTGCGACATGAAAATCATCATGTATGAAGGCAACAAAAAATTTGCCATGCGTGGAGAGAATAAAGTAGCCACCGGAATAGACGATGATGGTAAAACACTATATTATGGTGGTAAATATAAATTTGATGAGAATTTTAAAAACGCACCAGAAGTCTTTAAAGATTTTGCTAAAAATTTATGGAACAACAACCTTATAGATACTCCTGAAGAAGAGTAGAAACTTCACAATACTACGCAACGTTATTCTAAATTTTACGCTAAAAACAATACCCAATACATCATCTTAAATGAAAAAAGTACTTTTCTCTTTTTTAGTATTACTTGTCATATCCTGTAATAAAAAAGAACAACAACAAAATGCCACAACTCAAGATCCGAATGTCACAACTCAGGACACAGCAGAAACAAATGAAACTAAAAAACAGGATACTTTAAGAATTGACTATGCAGAACATAAAAATCTGCTTGACATTTTAACTCTTTTGCCGGACAGCACGATGAGAAGCTGGGGATGGAGTAAAAAAGAAAGAATTGAATTTGTAAAGGAGATTCAAAAAAATAAATTTACGACGGGCGCACCGGAACATTTTTCAAGTATAAAACTGGCACAACCCAATACTATAGAAATTCAGGTTGTCGATGGTCTTTGGATTTTCTCTATCTACAAAATAAAACCCAACAATTATATTGTGATCACGGATGATATTGTTGGTGATGGAAACGATCTTCTTGCTTTTGAGTATAAAGATGGTGTTCTTGAATATATTCCATTTGAAAACGTATTCGATAATTTCCTGACTGCTTTATTGATAAACAAAGATGATAAAAATTGTATTGACTTATTGGAAGAAAACAACATTGGTTTTCAATACCTTTTTACGGGAACTAAAAAAATTGAAATCGCTAATTTATCTTTAACCGAAGGTAATAATGAATGTTTTAAGGGGAATAGCCTGAATTATGAATTTAATCCGGCTCTTAAGAAATTTGAATTAAAAATTATAAAGTAAACACTCAATGAAAACAATCTTAATTTCCGTTTTCGCGCTATTGCTGATTTCCTGTCACGACAAGAAAGAAAATCAGGATAATACATCTAAAATTAATTCAGATTCTACCGCAATTAAAAACGATACCATAAAATCAGAACCTGTTGTTGATACTATAAAACATATCGAAGTTGGTTATTGGGATCAGTATGAAAAAATGCCAAAACTAAATTTTGATTCGATTTCTGAAACGGAATTTGAATCCATTACCCCTAAAAAATTTCTGCAAGCAGTAAAACCGGAACAGAAAGGCAATTACTTTTATCTTTCAGGTGCTAATAAAAAACATGCGTTTAAAAAATATAACGATTATGGTGGCGAGGAAAGTCATAGTGGTTATGAACTTTTAGGTCGTTATACGGACTCTAAATTGTACGCAATGATACAAAACTCAACAGCTGAGAATTTAGGGTTTGGAGAATTTTTTCTTTTTGATCCTGTAAGCGAATACCATTATAATATCGTTTCGTTTGGCGATGCAAGTGTCGAAACGCCGATTCCTTCTGTAAACAATAAATATCTTGTTTACTATAATAACGGAGTTTATGAAAATCATAATTGTGATATTGGAATACTAAAAATCAATGATTTGTCTGATCCTAAACATTATTTAACTGAAGTTGCCAGTAGCCGAAAAGAGGATTTTACTACTGAAAAAATAGTATGGAAAACAGATGACTGTTTTTATGTAAAAGGATATACGAAAAGCATAGAACTCAAAACAGGAGAAAAAAAATACGCTTATTTCAAATTAGATATAAACTAAAGCCCTAAAACCAAAATCATGAAAAAAACATTTTACCTGGCTTTTTTATTCCTTGTTGTCCAACATTCGAATGCTCAAAATATCATTGACTTCTTTTATTCTATTCCTGCTGAATATGTTGATAATTTAAGTTTTATTGAAAGGAAAAATTTAGTTAAAAACAAGAGCCTTGAGATTTCAGATATGGCTTATTCTTTAGAATGTGATGTAAAAAACGGCTACATCAGACTTGGTCAAAATTATACCGAAGGACAATCCGGATATGGCATTTATGAAATAGCATATTGGAATCTGAAGAACAAAAAACTAATTGCGCTTTCGAGTGTATTAGGAAGTAACGGCGGATTTCATCAGCATAATTTTAAATTATTTGAGTACAAAAACGGAAGTTTATCCGAAGTTTCTACCGGATATTTAAAAAGTTATACTTCTAATTTTGATGTTTTTATAAATAATCTCGTTACTGAATTCACGAAAAGCAATACCAAACAGTCTGTCAAAGAAGCACTAAGTGATTCACAATTTACGATAGAATTACCACGAACTGGCAAAAACATTAAGGTCGCTTTTGATGAAAATCCAATGAGCAGTCCTGAATATTTTACTAAAACCTACGGGAAGTACCTTAATTTCAGAGAGAAGATTTATAAATGGAATGCTGTTAAAGAAGTTTTTGAATAAATAAACAAATCATGACCAAAATTGTTTTCTATACTTTAATGCTCTCTGTTTTATCAAGCTCGTTTGTAGCCTGCCAGAAAAAAACAGTTAAGAACAAAAATGTAACAAATGTATATCAGCAAGAACTTGAGAGTGAAATCTGGATTACGAATCACATTATTTCGTTAGATCCAAAAATAGAGCACTATACTTTGACAAAGTTCGTCGAAAGAAAATTTGTTGGAAATCTAACTTCGTTTGCTGATAAAACGCACTTTAATAGTCAGTTTGTTTCCTTCTGCGGTTCTGATCATTTTACAACTGTTTCGGGTAAATATGAGTTTTTCGACAAGGATAAAATTAGCATTGCTGTTGATTCTGTTACCTATCAAGGCGAAGGAAAAAAACCAACAGAATACCGAAATGGAAAAGAATTGGAGTTTTTAATCTCTAAAATTGGCGATACTATTATTTTTACAAAGCAAAATTAACACCTGATTTGACAAATTTACTATGAGGAAAATTAGATTTTTAATAGCATTACTTCTATTTCCAATTTTGAGTTTTGGAAATATGGCACAGCCCTGGATCAGCGGTTCCACTCATTCTACACTGTACGGCGCAAAAAATTGCCGTGTAATTAAAGAAAATATAAATATTGATCTGGCTGAATACGAAGATTCTACTATTGCAAAATTCAAAATTAAGTACTTAATACATTCTGATGTTGATCAAACTATTCCTTTGCTTTTTATTGGCATTGGATTGGACAAGAATCAAATTGTATTTGTAAATAATATTGCTTCCCAAATTTTAGATTCTAAGTTAATAAATGCCTCGGCTGTGAAGTTTTCAGACACAGACAGCATAGCAGCAAACTCAGAAGATTTAATTTATTTTAAAGCCCCTTTACATAAAGGAGAAAATATAATTACTGTTGAATACCAGGCTGTTTTAGGATTCAATAGGTATGGATTTGTAAAAATGCAAACCCTTGAATATTCTTTGTATCCTTCCCGATTCTGGAAATCATTTGGTACTATAAATATCGAGATGCCTTTACAATCTAAATACAAAATTGTAAGCTCTAATATTGGTGATCCGGAAATTGAAAATGATATCGCAAAATGGCAAATCACATCTATTAACATTGATGACATTGAATTCATAATTACAGAAAAAACAAATTTTGTTGCTACAATTCTACTATTTCTGCAGCCATTTGGTATCGCTGTTTTATTGCTAATTTTAATGTTCTTTCTTCATTTAAAATTAATTAGAAAAAAATACGAGCAAAAAAACAGGTCTTTAAAGTATGCTTTATCTTTAGGTATTGCAATCATCCCCATTTTATTCTATGTAGTTTATTATAGTTCTTACTCTTTAATTGATTTTAGTTTGGGGCAAGAAAGCTCAAAACATGGTTATGTATTTCTGTATGTTGTTACCTATCCAATTGTTGTTCTATGCTACGGAATTTTAATGTATGGAATTGACAAAAACTTGAAGTCTAAGTACAAAGAATAATTTTCAGTAATCCTTTATTTTTAATTGTACAGGGTTAATATTTGTCAGAAAAATAACTATATTTACTTACTAATCTTTAACAAACTTAAAAATGAAAAAAGTAATTATTGCATTTATTATTTTAGTTGGTTTATCTGTTAATGCGCAGACTTCTAAGGAACTGATAGGAAAATGGCAATTGGTAAAATGGACAAAAAAAGGTAAAGAAAAAAATATCCAGGAATATTTTAAAACAGATCAGGTTTTTCAGATATTTATGGAAAATGGTGAATTTAATAGTCTTGTTGGCGACGAATCACACAAAGCAAAATGGAAGTTGTCCAGCGACAACAAAGAACTTACTATTATCGCTATTTTACTTCCCATAAACTTTACAATCGATTATTTCGATCCCCAAAAAAGAGTAATATCTTCACCACAAATGGGAACCTTGGAGTATAAGAAAGTAGATTGACTCTAAATTTTAGATTTTAGACTTTAGATTTTAGATTGTGGATTGTGGATTGCTTAATAAAACTGTTCGACTTTTCACTTTTGACTTTATGACTTTCGACTTTACGACTTTCGACTTTACGACTTTTAACTAATAAAAAATGAACGACACCTGGACTGAAAGATGGAACGACCGCTACAGCAATGAAGCATTTGCTTATGGTGAAGAACCTAATTTATATTTGAAGGAACAATTAGAAAAACTAAGTCCGGGTGACATTCTCTTTGCTGCCGAAGGTGAAGGACGCAATGCTGTTTTTGCAGCTAAACTGGGTTGGAACTCCAGCGCTTTTGATATTAGTATTGAAGGGAAAAATAAAGCCTTACAACTTTCTGAAAGCAACAATGTTAGTATTGATTATCGTGTTGGTGAATTAGAAACTTTAGGTTTTAAACCCAATCAGTTTGATGCTATTGCGCTTATCTACGCACATTTTCCTGCTAATATAAAATCAGCTTATCATAAAACTTTAAGTCAATATCTAAAGAAAGATGGTATCGTAATATTTGAAGCTTTCAGCAAAAATCATTTAGATTACATCGCCAAAAATGAAAAGGTTGGCGGGCCCAAAGAAATCGACATGCTTTTTTCTATTGCTGAAATTCAAGCCGATTTTAATAATTTTGAAATTATTATATTAGAGGAAAAAGAAATTGAACTTAACGAAGGATTATTTCATAACGGACTCGGTTCTGTAATTCGATTTGTGGGTCGAAAAAAATAATCTTAACAACAAACCAGAATAACAACTTTGAAAAATTCAGCAGAAAACAAATTAGATAATCCAACATGGAATTCCTTAGTCGAAAGTCATTCAGAATTTGCTCTGGATTACGGAAATACAAAATTTTATAATCCCGAATATTGTCCGTTTGGTGGTTCTGTAGCAATTGAAACTACCAAAGATGCTGTGGAAAAATATTCGTCGTTGAGCCAGAACTTTTTTATCGTTGGAGAAAAACCTGAAATCCCTGATTCTTTAACGATTACAAATGAATTGGTTTGCCTTCAAATGGTTATTGCGCAAAAAATTGAATTACCGATTACGGAGAAAATTACGCAACTAACCGAAAGTCATAATGATGCATTATGTGAATTGGTCAATTTGGTTCAGCCTGGATATTTTAAACAGAAAACGTATTTATTAGGCGATTATTTTGGCATTTACAAAGACAATCAACTTATCGCCGTTACAGGAGAACGTATGCGAATGAACGATTTTACAGAAGTCAGCGCTATCGTTACCCATCCTGATCATACGGGAAAAGGCTACGCCAAACAACTCATTACTCATGTCGTAAACAAAAACTTTGACGCAAACAAAACTCCTTATCTGCACGTTTCAGAAAAAAATATCGGCGCGATTGCACTTTACGAAAAACTAGGTTTTGTAACCCGAAGAAAAATGAGTCTTTGGAATATTGTTCCGAAAAAATAGTCTCGAAATCATCCTATGGTGTGGACACAGTTTTAAAATCAACACGAATTTCACGAATTGGCACGAATTAATTTTTTAAAATCAATAACACAACCTAAAATTTACCCGATTACATTGGTGAAAATTGGTGAAATTCGTGTTGAATTCTAATCTCCATAATTTTGTGTCTACACGGTGGGAAATCATCGGGACTATTTTTTGAATATAATACTACTAACCTAACCAACCATCACGATCCAGACTTCGGTATTGAATTGCTTCTGCTATATGTGAAGCAATAATTTGTGGCGAAGCATCAAGATCAGCAATTGTTCTGGAAACTTTCAGAATCCTGTCGTACGCTCGTGCCGAAAGGTTTAGACGTTCCATTGCCGTTTTGAGTAATTCTTTTGATTGTTCGTCTAAGGCACAAAACTCTCTGATTTGCTTGGTATTCATTTGAGCATTGTAATGAATATTCGGTAACTGATCAAAACGCACCGATTGTATTTCGCGGGCTGCTGTTACCCTTTTTCGGATTTCGACGCTGCTTTCTGATTTTCTGTCGTCTGATAATTTGTCAAACGGAACGGGTGTTACTTCGATATGAATATCAATTCGGTCTAATAATGGCCCCGAAATCTTACTCATATAACGTTGCATTTCGTGTGGTGAAGAGGTGTTGGGCACGCTCGGATCATTAAAGAAACCACTCGGACTGGGATTCATACTCGCTACCAACATAAAAGAAGAAGGATACGTAACGGTAAATTTCGCCCGCGAGATTGTTACTTCGCGATCTTCAAGAGGCTGGCGCATTACTTCCAGAACATCGCGTTTAAACTCCGGTAATTCATCTAAAAACAAAACACCATTGTGCGCCATCGATATTTCACCAGGTTGCGGATAACTTCCTCCACCAACCAAAGCAACATTTGAAATCGTATGATGTGGACTTCGAAAGGGTCTTTGATTCATTAAACCTACTTCTTTTAGCTTTCCTGCTACACTATGAATTTTGGTTGTTTCCAACGCTTCACGCAAGGTCATTGGCGGTAAAATACTCGGTAATCTTTTGGCTAGCATTGTTTTTCCTGCACCCGGCGGACCAATCAAAATAATGTTATGACCTCCTGATGCTGCAATTTCCATACAGCGTTTAATGCTTTCCTGCCCGCGTACATCTGAGAAATCAAATTCCGGAAAGTCCAGTGTTTTATAAAATTCGGTTCTGGTATCAATTACGGTAGGCTGTAATGTTCCTTTTCCTTCAAAAAAGTCAATCACTTCTTGTAGATTTTCTACACCATAAACGTCTAATCCGGCTACGATTGCCGCTTCTTTTACATTTTGTTTGGGCAGGAAGAAACCTTTATATCCTTCTTCTTTTGCTTTTATGGCAATGGGCAAAGCACCGTTTATGGATTGCAGACTTCCGTCTAAAGACAATTCTCCCATAATAACATATTGATCTACTTCGGGAGCTTTTATCTGATCTGACGCTACTAAAATTCCAATTGCTAAAGGCAAATCATACGCAGAACCTTCTTTTCGTAGATCGGCAGGCGCCATATTGATCGTTATTTTTTTGCCCGGCATGCTGTATTCATTATTTTTCAGCGCTGCTGCAATTCGGTAACTGCTTTCTTTTATGGCATTATCCGGCAATCCAACCAAATGATAACCAATTCCTTTATCCATATGCACCTCAACCGTAATTGTTGTAGCTTCAACACCAAACACCGCACTTCCGTAAACTTTAATCAACATAATTATTTCTTCGTTTGTCTATTTCTAAATCTGATTCAAAAATTAATAAACCTGCTTTTATGAAATAATTGGAACTTTTCATGAAAACGGGATATTTATAATAGAACAAATAAAACAAGGCTTCGGCAATGAATCCGATAAAATAAGACAAAATATAAGAAAGGAGGGGAATTTATTAAATGATCAGGTATGGGAATACAGAAAATGAGGGAGGTTATTCAGGAAGAAAGAATTTTTAATTTATAAGAGATCCATTTATATACCTAACAGGTCTTGGAGACCTGTTAGGAAATGTGGTTGAGACAAATTATCCTAACAGGTCATGGTAATCTTTATAAGCAAGAAACTCGCAATCTTGTCATTTCGACGAAGAAGAAATCCTCGCGAGTAGCTCTGTGAAGTATTACCAATCTTTGTCGAGTTTCTAACGAAGATTTCTTCTTCGAAATGACAAGATTGCGAAAAGCTTCCGCTAGCGCAAGCAAAAAAAACTTTCAAATTACTCTTACTTTATACTATAAAGATTTTTATTTCCATTTTTAGTAACTTTTAGAATATTGCTTTTAGCGAACCTTACTAATATTACAGAAACATTTTTCGACTCAAAAGCTAACTTATGGTCTAAACTAAGCTTTTTTGTTACTTCACTTGCAGATCTCTCCACTTTAAAATAACCGTCTTCAATAAAAGCATTAATTCTATTTGTCAATCTTGATTTTTCCAATCGGGAAGCAGGCAAAGGAAATCTAGGCTTTAAATCTAATTCTATATCAAGAATTTCTTTTGGATGAATACCTAGAGCAAAACAAATTTCTATGAAATAGGAAAGATACGTTTCAGATCCATTTTCCATATTAGAAATAGTATTATACGCAAACCCAGTCATTACAACTAAATCTTCAATCTCTAATTCTGCTTTTAGTCTGTAAGCTTTTAATCTTTCACCTAAAAATTTTAATGCAATTTCATTTTTATATCTACCCATATTCAAAT
>NZ_MUGW01000037.1 GCF_002217285.1 Flavobacterium hercynium
GATTAACAAAATATTTAAAACTCAAAGATTATTTAAAAAAATTGAAGCGTTTTTAAATGCTTTTATTAATGTTTTAGTTTAGTAGTTTGTGTTTAATATATTGTAAATTAATCACTTATTTTTTTGAAGTTGGTGTTTTTTATTGTATTGATGAAAATTAAGTCCAAATCAAGCAAGTAATTTTGTTCCGTTTCAGGTTTTATTAACTTCTAAAATTCTCGTAACAACTTCAAATTGAGATTTGGTTAACCAGAGTGTTTTTAACTCAATTTAAAGCCGTTTTAAGACGCTTTTGTTTAAAAGTGGTATTCTTATGTGGATTACATTGAAAACATTTAAATAACACGGTTTATTTGGTTTCTTCATAAATATTGCATTTTAAACTTAGATTTTTTGAAAAAGAAATTATAAAATAAAGTTTAAAAAGGCAGGTAAAGTGGGAGTTAAGAAGTTTGTCTTTTTTTGAAAAAGTGGTAACAAAAAAATATTAAAATTAGATACTTCAAGCGAAGAAAAAAATAGCGCGAAATTGGTGCTAAATTCATGTTGATAAGGAACAAAAAATAATGTTGCTTTTTTTTTGAAATTAAAGATTCGTGAATTATGTGAAAAACGAACTATTATTAAGTTTTTTGGGTATATGACACAATGTCAGTGCGTGTTAAAATTTATATTTTACTATTTAATTACCAGTGATTTAAGTTAATTAATGTAAAGTTTAAAATGATGTGTTATTTAGAGACGATTACTAGCGTATTTTGTTGTTAATTTTGACTTCTAAGACTTTTAAAAAGTCTAAAATCTTTAAATTTTCATCATTTTAGAGGTTGAAAAATGAATGCTTTTTTTGAGCCGAAATTACACTTTTTTTCTTCTGTTAAAACCTGTTCTTTGAAAATATTTTAGGGTACTATTTTCTGAATTTTTAGCCATTAGTTTCTATCTTTTAGATTCATTTTTAGGATTGATTTCTATTCTGAATACGTTAAATTTTTTTAACTGCAATTACCTTAAGGTAATCTTAGAGGTTCTCTTTTAGATGAATTTTGCTCTATTAAAAATTCAGATATGAGAAAGACAACCGAAAAAATTAAAGGTATTGTATTGAAAATAGTATTCCTTTCATTCCTTTTTGCAGGCATAACATCATGTAATGCCAGTGATGATAATAAAACAGACCCCAAAACATTTGTATTAGTTCACGGTTCCTGGCAAACTTCTTTTGTTTGGGATGATGTGAAACAGCAATTAGAAAACCAAGGACATCAGGTTATTGCTGTAGAACTTCAGGCACACGGAACAGATAATTCACCACTTGCAGAAGCAACTTTAGCCAATTATGTAAGCCGTGTAAAGACGGCAATAAATGCTGTAAATGGTAAAGTTATATTAGTGGGACATAGTTTTGGAGGCGCCATTATTACCCAAACGGCAACAGAAATTCCAAACAAAATCGAAAAACTGGTATACATTGCGGGCTTTGTTCCACCAAGTGGAAAGTCGGTTTTTGAGCTTTCGTCGCAAGATAAAAGTTCATCAATTACACCTGATGTATTGCTATTTTCAACAGATGGAACTACAGCCACTTTTAAAAATCCGGACGTTACTATTCCTAAAATCTTTTGCCAGGACGGAACACAAAAGCAAAATGACTTACTGATTAAGAACTTAAAACCGGAGCCTCTGGCACCTCATGGAACACCACTTCAATATGATAAAATGGTATTCGAAAGCTTAGAAAAATACTATATCTACACCACTGAAGATCGTGCAATAAGTTATGCTTTTCAGCAAAAAATGGTGCAGGAAGCCGGAATTACAAATACATTTTCGATACAATCAGGTCACAGTCCGTTTGTGTCGCAACCCAAAGAAGTATACACGATTTTAAACGGTTTAACAACAATAAACGATTTAGCAATGAAGAATGAACTAAAAATTGGAGACAAAATACCTAATTTTTCCCTACAGGATCATAACGGAAAGACTTTTAATAGTGTAACTGATTTAGAAGGAGTTACGAGTGTGATTTATTTTTATCCAAAAGATGAAAGTGGTGTTTGTACTAAAGAAGCCTGTGCCTTTCGCGATAGTTATCAGGACTTTACAGCTGCAGGAATACAAGTGATCGGTATAAATTCGGCAGGAATTGAAAGCCACAAACAGTTTGCAGAGAAAAACAACCTTCCTTTTAGACTTTTGAGTGATCCCGGTAACAAAGTGATCAAGCAATTTGGGGTAAAAAATGCCTTATTCCTGACCGGAAGGGAAACTTTTGTAGTGAATGATAAAGGTATTGTAGTGCATAAATTTAGAGATTTCTTTAAAGGAGAAGCACATGCTAAGGAAGTCTTGCAGTTTCTGAAGCCGGTAAAGTAATATTTTATTTTATAATTTTAACCCAGTCTATAACGGCTGGGTTTTACTATTTTACTATGGAAGATAAGAAGGAATTAGTTGATTTTTTGCATAATTTTTCAGGACTTTCGCAAGAAGATTTTGGAAAAGGAAGTGCATGCTGGTATAGCAGAACAATAAAAAAAGGGGAGTTTTTTAATATGCAAAGCTTCGTTTGTTCTGACTTAGGTTTTATACGAAGCGGGCTTTTTAGAATCTATTATTTCGATGAAGAAGCCAGAGAAGAGCGCAATATGTTCTTCTTTTCTGAGGGGCAATTTATCGTTTCTTTTGCTAGTTTTATTTATCAATATCCTTGTATTTACTATATCGAAGCGCTTGAAGATGCCGAACTTTATGCTATAAAGTATAAAGATTTGTATCATTTGTACGATGTAAACAATGGCTGGGCAAATACTGGAAGACGTTTGGCTGAACTGTTTTTTATTTATGCACAGCTTAGAATGGAGGCTTTGTTGTTTAATACAGTGGAACAACGTTACTTAAAATTGCAAAAAGAACAGCCCGAAATCGTTAAGCGTATTCCTTTATTTCATGTCGCTTCTTACTTAGGAATTACGAGTCAATCGTTGAGCAGAATTAGAAAAAGACTAGGATAGAAGTTCTATTTTACGCTGAAAAAATGATATAAAAAAACTCTATTCATAATGATAGAGTTTCTTTTTTGTACAGCAATTTGTTCTTATTTTATTGGTTTTGCGATCGTATCGCTTACCATCGTCGTATCGGTAGCGATACCAAGAGTATCGACGGTAGCGTTTACGCTATCGACTGTAGTTACTGTGGAATCAACATATAGGTCAGAATCTACCGGAATTGTATCATTTTTTTTGCAAGAAAATGATAATCCTATGATTATGAAAAGGAATGCGATTTTTGATTTGATTACTGTTTTCATGGTTTTGATTTTTTAGTTACTAATTATGTGTTTCTCAAAATTAGCTTGTTACGGCTAAAAATAATTACATGATTTTATAATTTGTTTTATAAAATATTCATTTACAGTGTTTTAATTGTTTTGGTTTATTTCTTTTGAAAACCAATTTCCTAGCCCGGACAGAAACAGCATCCTTTGCTTGCTTTCTTTAAGCAAGCAAAGATATAGTGTATGGCCGGAATAGCTCCTAATAAAACTATTTCGCAAAAATTGACTTGTTTTAGTTGATAATCAGGTCGATATCTTTTGATAGTCGGGTAAGTAATTCAGGTGTTTCGCTATTGTTTAATCCCCAAGGTGTTAGTTTTCCGCGTTCCAGAATTTCTTTTTTAGAATAAACCAGACTCAAATAATAACTTAGATCCGCTATATCGGTTGGAATTGGTTTGTTTTTTTGTGATACCTCTTCGTAGTAATATCTTGATGTTGCTATTTTGGGATATTTGCTTAATAAATAAGGGTTTACGGTCATGGAAGGACCATCTCCGTGATATAAATCTGTGGACTGAATTGGTGTAATGGTTAAGGTGGTAATGGTCTTTTTTAATTCTTTGTAAGCCTCGGAAGTGGTACTGAAATCACCTTTTTGAATGGTTTTATTTTGAGATAATTGTCGCACTACTGAAAGACGCACATAATCGCCATTGATTTCGATTACTTTAAATACAAAATAATGATTTTCATAACTTTGGCTCCCGTTTGATCCTCTTTGTTTGCTGAAGATAAAACTGCCTAATTGCAACTGGTGTTCTTTGCTGTTGATGGCTTTTTTCCAGGCGTAAGGTTTGTAAACTTTTTGTTTTAGCACGTACAGCATGATTAAAACAAGTATGGTAATCAGTATTATTTTTTTCATACAATTTTAAATATTGGAATTTTCGAGCTCTTCGATAATTTGTTTTTTCATTAGAGTATGAATATAGTCTTTTGTTTCGGCATACGAAATATTGTATTTACGCGTAATTTGTTGTAAATGAACAGGAAATGTTGTTAGTAAAGTATCATAATAAGTGTTTAACTGATCTTCGTCGGGCATTTCGAAAGGTAACCGAATTTGAAATCGTCTTAATAATGCGGTATCAATGGTGTGGTAATGATTGGTAGCACAAATTAGCAGGCTATTGTCTGGAAAATAGTCGATTAACTGAATAATAGTGTTGACAAGACGTCGCATTTCGCCGACATCCTTATCATCAGAATCGCGGCTCTTGCCAATCTGATCGAATTCATCCAGAAATAAAACGGCATTTTCTCTGCTCGCTTTGTCAAAAATTGCTTTTACATTCCTCGAAGTTTCCCCAATTCGTGCATTAATCAGCGTGCTCAAATTAATGATTACAATGTTTTTATTGAGAGCCGCAGCAATTGCTTTTGCTGTAGAAGTCTTGCCACAGCCGGAGTGTCCGTGCAGTAAAATTTTGTTATCTACATTAAGATTGTACTTTTTTAGCTCTTCTAAATAGCGATGTTCTTTAATAATTTGTGTGAGAGCAGCCAAGTTTTCATCACTAAAAAGTAAGTCGCTCAACGCTATTTTTTCAGTATCCTGTACGGTAAGTTCGTAGAGATTCATGTGCATTTTTATTTGGTGCAAAAGTAGATTTTATTCTGTAATATTTTCGTTCCAGATTTCTTTTCCTAAAAAGCGGTTTCCAAATATCGATGTTCCTATTCTCACTACATTAGAACCTTCGGCTATGGCCAGTTCCAGATCTTGTGACATTCCCATAGAAAGTTTTAAATCGTTTAATTCTAAGGTGTTGTCAGTGTAAATTTCATCTCTTATTTCTCGTAATAAACGCAAAGAGGGTTTCATTTTTTCTTTTTCGACATCCAATAAACCAATGGTCATTAAACCTTTGATATTTAAGGTTTTGATTTTTTTGATTTGATGAAGAAATGGTAATACATCGTTTGGCGCTAAACCGAATTTGCTTTCTTCAAATGAGGTGTTTACCTGTATGTAAACATCTAATTGGCGGTTTTCTCTTTGTAATTGCTTGTCTAATTCCTGCGCCAGACTTAATCGGTCTAAGGATTGAATGCAGTTAGCGTACTTTAAAACATCTTTTACTTTATTGGTTTGTAAATGTCCAATAAAATGGCGTTCTATTGGTAACTCTTTTAAAATCTGATTTTTATCTCGAAGTTCCTGCATTTTGTTCTCACCAATTAAGGTTTCTCCAGCTTCAACAGCAATCTTAATAGATTCTGCAGAAACTGTTTTTGTAGCGAGCAATAACTGTACATCTGATACGTCTCTGCCGGAAATACTGCAGGCATTTTCGATACGCTGATGCACCTGCTTTAGATTCGAAATTATAAGTTCTTTCATAGCAGCAAAGTTAGCTGATGTTTGTAGTGTGCAAAAGATCCAGTTTTTGCTATTGCTAAGTAGTCCAGATGTTAATCAATAAGTTGTAAATAGTGTATTGAGAAGAGAACTGGACCAGTATACGGTGATAAATCAAAAAACTGGATTATGGGAGGATTTGTCTTTCGGAGTAATTTTGTCCTGACAATAAAGTCAACTTAAAAATTAATTGTGATGAGTAAATCTATTTTTTATCATGCAGGATGCCCAGTTTGCGTAAGTGCAGAACATGACATTTTGAATTTAGTTCAGGATGTAGAAGTAGTAAATATTGGTACAGACAGAACCAGAATTTCCGATGCTCAAAAAGCAGGTGTATTATCTGTTCCGGCTTTGGTAACGCCAAACGGGAATGTATTACACATAAACTTTGGAGCTTCTATGGAAGATGTAATTGGGTAAATATAACAACCTCTTCGAAGTATTTTGAAGAGGTTTTATAAATTTTTTAAAACAAATAATTTTCAAATCAACTAATATAAAATACGATGAAAGTAGCAGTATGGGATACTTATGTAACCCGAAAAGACGGAAAAGTGATGCATTTTGATATTCTTGTAGACGAGAATACAGCAGATGCCAATGCGGTTTTTGAATTTGGCAGAAAGTACCTTAAAACAGTGATGCAGGAAGGTCAGGCTTTAACCTCAGAAGAATGTCAATTTTGCCATATTGATAAAGCACCTGAAGAAGTTGAAAATCAGATAAAGGAGCATGGTTTTTCGATTATTGAAATGGAAAACTGTTATTAATTTACAGTAAAATCAAGCATGATTTGAACTGAATGCTTTTACAAATATTCTGAAAGTGCGGTAATTCCCTCCTCCATTTGCTTTTCTGTAAGAGAAGCATATCCTAGTCGGAAGCCGGAAATTGGGGCTTCAAAACTGAATTTTTCAGGATTCATGATTTGAATGCCTCTTGCTTGTAACTGTTCGTAAACGAATACCGTGTCGACCTTGGAATTAGGTACAATCCAAAAGGCTAAACCGCCTTCGGGCTTTGTAAATGTGGCTTTGTCTTTGAGAAATTGTTGGCAAAGCCCTTCAAAATAATCCCTTTTTGCTTTGTAAATGTGATTGTTTTTTTTGAGATACCTCTTAATGATACCTTCATTTATAAGATGCAAAACGGCCTCTTCCATGATATTATCGCCTTGTACATCAATAATTTTACGATGGTTGCCTACTTTCTGAATATTTTGTGGCGTAGTAACCAGATAACCAATACGTAATGCAGGAGCAACAATTTTACTTAAGGTACCAATGTATACGAAGTTCTTGGCATTTTCATAACTTGAAATTGGTAAAATAGGACGTTGCCCAAAATGAAACTCATGATCGTAATCATCTTCGATAATCGTAAATCCGTATTGATTGGATAATGCAATGAGTTGCAGTCTTTTTTTGAGACTGAGCGTTACTGTTGTCGGAAATTGATGGTGTGGCGTAACGTATATGGCTTTTATAGTATTGTATTTCTTTAGATACGTTTCGACTTCGTCTAAATTCAGACCATCATGTGAAATAGTTACAGGAAGCAGTTTCGCGCCGGCATTTTCAAATGCTTTCCATGCTGGCTGATACCCAGGATTTTCGATCATAACAAAATCTCCTTCTGAAAAGAGGCAATGTGCAGTAAGGTACATCGCCATTTGGCTTCCGCGTGTAATGCATATTTGATCCGCGGCAACATTCATTCCGCGTTTAAAATTCAACATTTGAGCAATTGCTTTTCTGAATTCGGCAGCGCCTAATTCATTACTGTAGCCCATAATTTGCCAGCGCGACTTTCTGTTGAAAATCTCGCGATATGCTCTCGCCAGATCTGCCATAGGAGCAAGACGGCTATCCGGAAGTCCATCATCAAAAATAAGATGTGCTTTTGGTTCTTCATCAATGCTGTCGAAATCCGGTTTTGGTTTGGTATTAGTACTGTTTTGTGGTAAAATAGCAGCAACAAAAGTTCCTTTTCGGTTAATGGTAATCAACCAGCCTTCAGCCAGTAATACATCTAAGGCTTCGATTACTGTATTTCGGTTTACGTTTAGTAAAACGGCCAATTGTCTGCTGCCAGGCAAAGCATTTCCGGAGGTTAATTTTCCTGATTTTATTGCACTGATTATGGCATCTGCAATTTGCAGGTAAATTGCTGTATTGGATTTTTTATCTAATTGAATTTCTAATTGCCAAGGTCGTAACATCTGGACTATTTATTGTTTGTAAAATAGTAATTTTAGCTAGTCCAAATATACATTAATTTACAATGTGTAGCTGGTTTTGTGCGGTTTGGTTCTTTTTAATCTTAAAAAATAAGCATATAATTTAACCTTCAATTATAGTTACATTATATTTAAAGGGTCTTTTTTGTTAAAAGTAAGATTTAGATGTTGTTTTTTATTTTTATTCGTAATTATATTCTTAAATTGTGGTAAAAAAAATAGCAATGTAAAATCTAAATGAACATGAAAGAAAAGAACAAAATGAAAAGTGGCAGTGTAAGAGGAGGTAAATTTGGGATAATAAGTGTGCTTATTATTGGAATGTTATTTTCTTGTGCGAAGGACGAAGAAGGAACAGTAAATACGGTATCTTCTAATGGAGAGGTGTTTGAAAGAGACACCTTGTCGGTTTCAGAAATTAATTCAAGAATTGATGTTATCAGGCAGGCAAAAGGTGAATTTAATTGGTCAGATGCTACGAATCAAATGATATGGAGCGCCATTGTACATAGCGAAAATGTGGTAACCATTGGTTATCAGGGAGATCTTTCGGGCGCTACAAATAAAGGAACCTCAGAAGATCAGGAAATTAAAACGCGATTGAAAAAGATGGTTTTGACTTCAGAAATGAAAGGAATCGCAAGTAAAAAAGCAGAAGAAGACAAGTTGTTTTTAGGTGAAAATGATACTATTAAGTTTATTGATGTTTTTATTCATAACAGAGAAACCTTTGTTAATCTTTTGAAAGAAAACAACATTCGCTACATAGAGCCTTCTAATTATGCTTATGAAATCGAACAAAAGAATATCATGAAATCAGCATCTTCTATATATGAATCAGGATGCGGAGCTGCTGCTGAAACGCTGACGGCAGGAGATTATACTGTTGTAGCACCCAATGCCAAAGTACCTTGGAACTTTTATATACACAATATTCCGCAGGCATGGGAATATAGTACAGGTGCCGGTGTAACTATTGCGGTGGTTGATACAGGAATTGCAGATCAGCAATCGTTAATGGGAAGTGATTTTAATAATGGACTTTCACAGGGAAGAACCGTTGAAAAGTATAGCACGTATGTCGATAGTTTTTGGCCATGGGCAACAACCGTTACTAGTCCAAATGATGCATGCGGACATGGTACGACAATGAATGCTGTTGCTGCAGCGCCAAGAAATAACAAAGGATTTCCGGTTGGTGTGGCGTACAATGCCAATTTAATTAGTTACAAAGCTTCTTCTGGTGTTTACATTGGATTTTATCAGGCTTCGAGAGGTGTAGAAAAGGCATTTATGAAATTGGCTGATAATAATAAGGTTAAGATTATTTCGATGTCGATGGGAACAGAAGGTATAATTCCGCAGACAAAAATAAGAGATGCTATAAAATATGCGTACTCCAAAAACAAACTGATCTTTTCTGCTGCTGGTACTTCTGTTCAGGTAATCAATAATTTTTACGGTGTTATTTTCCCTGCCACAATGGACGAAGTCGTTGCTGTAACTGGTATACAAGAAGGAGCGGAATTTAAACGCTGTGATAATTGCCATAGCGGAAAAGAGGTAGATTTTACAGTTGTTATGCAAAGAACAGGGACTAAAAAAACAGTTCCAGTTCTTGGTTCTGTCAATAACACAGAAGAATATGTTGGCGGATCTTCTGTTGCGACAGCAACAATGGCAGGTGTTGCAGCTTTGGTTTGGTCTAAAAATCCAACATGGACAAGACAGCAGGTTTTAGATAAGTTACAACGATCGGCTTCTCTTTATCCGTCAAAAGATGCTCAATTTGGCTACGGAAATGTAGACGTTTTAAAAGCAGTACAATAAAATTTTAATTAATATTGATAATAGCCGATTTTCAAAATGCTGAAAATCGGCTTTTTTTTGTGTGCTTTGTAAAGAAAAGGTATAGAATAAAGAACTACTTTTATAAAGCTGATATAGCAATCATATAATGAGATTAGTTTATATTTGTAATAAAAACCATGTTTAAATAATTCATTTTCAATTTATTGTATGAAGAAATATAGAATCCTTAAAGTATTCGTTTTCTTGTTTTTAGCAATTTCATTTACTGGTTACAGTCAAAAAGTAAAACTAATTACGGTAGATCAGCTTCAGGAAAGAATAAAAAACGGAAAAGACAGTACGTATGTTGTCAATTTTTGGGCGACCTGGTGCGCACCATGTATTAAAGAATTGCCTCATTTTGAAAAGCTGGGACAGGAATACAAATCAGAAAAACTGGCTGTGTTGCTAGTAAGTGTTGACTTTAAATCGAAACTTACTTCCGCTGTTGTTCCGTTTGCGAAAAAGAAAAAACTGCAAAACCAAGTATTTTTACTGAATGAATCTAATCCGCAGGAGTATATCGATCGTATTGATCCTTCGTGGTCAGGAAGTATTCCCGCAACGCTTTTTATAAAAAATGAAAAACGAGTCTTTTCAGAAACAGAATTCACTTACGAACAATTACTTACAGAATATAAAAAAATATAATTATGAAAAAACACATCACCATTTTATTGTTATTTAGCGTACTAATAGCGCAGGCACAAAGCAAAACACTCAAAGCAGGAGAAGCTGCACCGGACTTTAAACTGAAAAACGTTGATAATAAAGAAGTTTCTTTTGCTAATTTTCCTGATGCAAAAGGTTTTATTGTTGTATTTACTTGTAATACATGTCCTTATGCAATAGGCTACGAAAAAAGAATTATAGAATTGAATGCAAAGTTTAAACCTCAGGGATATCCTGTAATTGCTATTAATCCAAACGATCCGGAAGCTTCTAAAGCAGATACTTTTGTAAAAATGCAGGAACTGGCGAAAGCAAAGAAATATGCTTTTCCGTACTTGTTTGATCCGGGACAAGTGGTTACAGATCAGTATGGGGCGAAACACACACCGCATCTTTTTGTAGTGTCAAAATCTAAAACAGGAACAGCAATTGAATATACCGGAGCTATCGATAATGATCCTGAAGGTCTAAAGGCAGATAAAACTAAATATGTCGAAGATGTAATTACTGCATTAAAGAACAATCAGAAACCAGCCATTACAGAAACAAAAGAAATAGGTTGTACCGTAAAACGAAAAGCCAAAGCATAAATTCAACTGTTTTACAGCACAATTTGAGAAACGCTTCATTCATTTGAGGCGTTTTTTTTATACTATAATCAGGGTATTAGTAGCATTTTAAGATTAGAAAAATGATATTGTCACTATGACTTTTCTTGCTGTCACTGCAATCTATAAGAAAATAACTATTTTTTAAACTAGATTATTTCATAATTGAATTTAATCTATTAATTTTGTTTAGAACTAATCTAAATAACAATGAAAAATTTTCTTATTGCCGATTCTGAAAACCTACACATAATTGGCTTGCAACATACACTTAAAAAGTTGGTGAAAACCCCCAACTTAAAGGTCGTTAACTCTGGAGAAGAACTGTTTAAGTGTTTGCATAAGAATGATATCGATTGCCTTATTATTGACCCTAATAATATTTTTTTGTTTTATGATGATGATTTAAAGGTACTTAGAGCAAAATATCCAAAATGCAAAATCATAATCTTATCGTACTTCAAAAACAAGCAAACAATCGACAGTTTTTTAAAAGATAATATCAACGGATTTATTTCGAAAGACTGCGAAGAGCAAACCATCTACGACGCACTTTACAAAATAAATAATGGAGAACGTTATTTATGCCCCAAAACGCTGAATGCGCTGATTGATGTTTTTGCTTTACCAAATGAAAATATCGATGAAAAACTAACGCTAAGAGAGTTTGAAATTCTAAAGCAAATCGCACAGGGAAATAACGGCAAGAGTATCGCATCTGACCTTTTTATCAGTATTCATACTTTTAGAACTCATCGTAAAAATATAATGAAAAAAACTGGCCGACATACTACTTCTGAGCTGATATTGTACGCGTTAGAAAAGAAAATTATGTAATTTTCGTATTTTTTAATCTTATTTTATGTTTTATTTCCTACTATACATGAGGTATTTTGAATACCTCATTTGTAGAAATAATTTTCACTTTTTTATGGTATTGATTTAATTTTCCTTCAAATCTACATTTGCTAAAACTATTCTTTAGAATCAATCTAAATAAAATAAGCAAATGGAGGCACAAGAAAAAAGCACGCTGTTACAGCAAGAAAGTGTAGGAGAGAAGAAGCACAACAAGCATATTTTTTCTAATAACAAAAAATCGCTCGAGATTTATAGAAAAAGTATGAAAAAGGCCATTAAGACAATTGGCAATCACTTACAAGGACGGAATACTCCATTTACAGGTACAGGCATTTCGACTATTAAATCAAGAATTGATGCTATTCATCTTGAGAATAATAGTAGCGGAAAGAGTTTAGATTTTGTTCTTGAAGAATTAAAGGATATTTATTTGAATGATTGTATTCATTTTCATGATCCAAAATACATAGCACATCTTAATTGTCCTATTTTAACGCCAACCCTTGTAGCAGAAGCATTTGTATCGTCATTAAATTCTTCAATGGATACGTATGACCAAAGTACGGGAGGAACTTTTATCGAATTAAAATTGATCGACTGGACGATCGAAAAACTGGGCTATCCTAAAAACGCAGACGGAATTTTTACCAGTGGCGGAACGCAGTCAAATATGATGGGATTGCTTTTGGCAAGAGATCATTACATAAAAAAACACTACGGAATTGATCCAAAAATGGACGGTCTTCCTCCTGAAGCTTCAAAATTTAGAGTTTTATGTTCAGAAGTGAGTCACTTTAGTTTAAAAAAGAACTTAAGTCTTTTAGGATTGGGACAAAATGCTGTGATTCCGGTTGCGGTTGACACCGATTTTAAAATGAATATCAATGCACTGAAAAAGGTAATTCAGCAACAAAAAGACTTAGGAAATATTCCAATTGCCATTGTGGGTACAGCTGGAACAACTGATTTTGGTTCTATCGATCCGCTAACAGAAATTGCTTCTATTGCGCATCAAAATGATATCTGGTTTCACGTTGATGCGGCGTATGGCGGTGGTTTACTGATTAGTGAACAGTACAAAGGCAAATTAGAAGGAATTGAATTATCAGATTCTGTAACTATCGATTATCATAAAACATTTTATCAGCCGGTAAGTTCAAGCGGTTTTTTTATGAGAAACAAATCCTTTGTGGATTACATAAAATACCATGCTGATTATCTTAATTCAAAAGAGCAGGAAGACGAAGGAATTCCAAATATGGTAAAAAAATCGATTCAAACCACACGCAGATTCGATGCCTTAAAATTATGGTTTACACTCCGTATGATAGGTACAGAAGGTTTGAGTACTTATATAGAAAAAGCAATGGATAATGCTTTGTTCACGGCAGATGTACTGAGAAACCGCAATGATTTTGAAATCATTCATCAGCCTGAAATCAGTACAGTTGTTTTCCGTTATACGCCTTTTCAGGAAAATGGCGCTTCATATTGTGCGCTAAACAGCCATATTCGTAAAGCAATTTTCAACGAAGGAAAAGCGATCATAACAAGTACAAAAGTTTACAACGAAGTCTTTTTGAAATTCACATTATTAAATCCGTTAACAACACGCAAAGATCTGGAAGAAGTTATTGCACTAATCGTGCATCACGGTCAGGAATATTCATTAAAAAATTAAAAATTAGAATCATGCAAAATAAAACATACGATTTCATTGCCGTTGGTGTGGGACCTTTTAACCTTAGTCTGGCTTGTCTTACGGCACCTATCGAAAATCTTCACGGTTTGTTTTTTGACAAAAACGAATCTTTTAACTGGCATCCTGGAATGTTGTTACAAGACACTACGCTGCAAATTCCGTTTATGGCAGATTTAGTAACCTTAGCAGATCCAACAAGCCCTTTTAGTTTTTTAAATTATATCAAAGAACAAGGCAAAATGTATTCGTTTTACATACGCGAAAACTTTTTACTGCTTCGTAATGAATACAATCAATATTGTCAATGGGCAATCAAAAAATTACCTAATATCTTTTTTAATACTGAAGTAACGTCAATTGAATTTGATGAAAATCAGGAGCTTTACATCGTAAAAACACTTTGTACAAACACGGATGTAACGTCGATTTACAAAACAAAAAAGATTGTTTTAGGAACAGGAACAGCGCCTCATATACCAAAAGCGTGTCAAGGATTGCAAGGAAAAGCGATTCACTCCTCGTCTTATGTTTCGAATAAAGCAGCATTACAGCAACAAAAAGCCATTACCGTTTTAGGAAGCGGACAAAGTGCTGCCGAAGTTTTTAATGATTTATTGCAGGAAATTGATGTGTACGGTTACCAATTGAACTGGATTACGAGATCATCTCGCTTTTTCCCAATGGATTACAGCAAACTAACACTCGAAATGACGTCACCGGAATATGTAGATTATTTCTATAATTTGCCAGCTGAGAAACGTGACAGCTTGCTTGAAAGCCAAAAATTACTTTACAAAGGAATTAATAAAGACCTGATCGAGACCATTTTTGATACTATTTACAGTAAAAAAGTAATTACAGAAATTGATGTTAATCTTAGAACAAATGCAGCCTGCACAAAAGCTTCGTACAATGAAGATAATCAGGAATTTGAATTAGAATTGCATCAGTTAGAACAAGATCAGCGTTACCGCCATAAAACATCTGCATTGGTTTTAGCAACCGGATACGGATATAAATTGCCACAGTTTTTAGAAGGAATTGCCGATCGAATTCTTTGGGACGAAAAAGGACGTTTTGCAGCCAATAGAAATTATACGATTGACTACAATGCAAATGAAATTTTTGTTCAGAATGCAGAATTACACACACACGGATTTGTAACTCCGGATTTAGGAATGGTTTGTTACAGAAACTCATACATCATTAAAGAAATTACCGGAGTTGAGCATTACGCTATCGAAAAGAAAATTGCATTTCAGGAATTTGGTGCTCCTGTAACAGAAGTTGTGGAATCTCCGGCATTTGAAACTATCGCATAATTATGGAAGCAGTACAACAACAAAAAAAGAGAGTTCTGGCGATTGATATTGCCAGAGGAATGAGTGTGGTTTTGATGATGATGATTCACACGATGCTGATTTACGGTACGATTGAAACCCAGACTAAAAGCATTTTAGGTGAAATCACTTTATGGTTAGGCCGCGGAACGACTATGTTTTTGGTGAGTATGGGAATTTCGTTTGTTTTATCCAGAAGACAGAGTTTTTTAGCAGTTTGCAAAAGAGCGTTATACATTTTGGCGATTGGTTACGGAATGAATCTTCTAAAGTTTCTGGTTCCTGAGTTTATTTTTGGCGGACTTCCGGAAACATTTGTTTCTGCGTACGGCTTAAAATCAGGCACATTAGAAACAGGGATTTTCTTCCTGCTTTTGGGAGATATTCTACAATTGGCGGGACTTACCTTGTTTATAATGGGCGTAATAAATCATTACAGCAAAAGTAAATATGTACCGCTTGCGGTGGCATTATTAATCATCGCAGTATCAAAGGAACTAAGCGGTTACAGAATTGGAATTCCGGGACTGGATTATTGCTGTGATTTACTTTTTAGCAATCAGTTCAATGTCTATTTCCCTGTATTTCCATGGAGTGCATTTATATTGATTGGTATGTTTTTAGGAAGATGGTACAAAGAGCTCAACGAAAATCAGGAATTGTTTTTTAAGAAAATGCTTTGGGTTGGCTTGGCTTTTATTGCCGTTGGCGGAATTCTGAATTTCTCTAATCCTGAATATCATTTTGGCGACTATTACCATTTAGGACCAGGAGGAAGCATTTTATTGCTTGGAACAAATTTAGTGTTGTATTGGCTAATTAATATTGTAGTTCAGTTATTTAAAGAAAATAATGGAGTCTTTAATTTTCTTATTTTTTGCAGTAAGCACGTAACAAGTTTATATGTTATTCAGTGGGTTTTAATCAATTGGGGCATGTATGTAGTTGGTTTTTGGAATCAGGATCAGCTGGCTGTTTTATGTTTAGTTCCTGCTGTTATTATCTTGAGCATCAGTATTCAGTTTGCCTACAGCGAAATCAAAACACAATTACGAGCAAGAAAAACAACAGCCAATACCAACGAATTAATTGTAAACAATTAGAATCGTATTATTTCATAAAGAAAAATGAAGTAAATATTAATTTAAATAGTGTAAAAAATGAATGCATATAATCCTATTTATACCACCACAATTCCAAATTTCGGAACGATAGATTTTCGTCCGTTGCAATTGGATGTTGATACCCAAATTATTCATGATTGGGTCAATCGCGATTATGCGCAATATTGGGGTATGCAGGGAAAAAATCTGGAAGAAGTTCGTCTTGAATATGAAAAAATCAACAAAGAATCAGATGTTTTTATTGGACTTGTAAATGGAGAAGTTTCGTTTTTATTAGAGCGTTATAATCCAAAATTAGATAGTATCGGAGCCTACTATCCGGTTCAGGATTACGATTGTGGTATCCATATTATTGTAGCGCCGTCACTTAAGCCCGTGCATCAGTTTACGTGGCATATTTTTTCGAGTATCATGAAATTTGTATTCGGTGATCTCAAGATTCAGAGAATAGTGGTAGAGCCGGACATCAGAAACAAAAAGATGTTTGACATCTGTCATCGCGTTGGTTTTGAAGATGCCGATGTCGTGCATTTACCGCATAAAACAGCCTTGCTAGCTTTCTGTACGCGAGAGCAATTCATCAAAAAAATAGATTCATTTAACCTCAATTATACTGAAATGAATACCGAAAATCAATTAGAATTTCCAGAAAAAGCGATCACGCACATACAACCCGAAGTTTGGGAAAAAGCCAATCGTTTATTGGTAAAAAAAGCAATCTGTGAGTTCACACACGAACATTTGATCGAACCTGTTTTAGAACTGGGTGTACAAAACAGAAATAAGTATTCTTTATTCGCAGATGATAATACTATTAAGTATACGTTTAAAGCACAATTGCTCGAAATGAATCACCTGAATATCGAAGCAGATACGATACAAAAGCATCAAAACGATGTTGTTTTACCTCTGGATGCAGTCGACTTTATTCAGGAATTCAGAACCAGTTTAGGTATCTCAGAACAATTGCTTCCATCGTATATAGAAGAAATTATCAGCACGCTTTACGGAAGCTGTTACAAATTATTAAAGGAAAATTCAACTTCAAAATCACTTGCTAATTCTGATTTTCAAACCATTGAGCAAGCCATGATGGAAGGACATCCGGGATTTGTGGCAAACAACGGACGAATAGGGTATAATAGCATGGATTACAAAGCGTATGCACCAGAAGCCGGAAATCCGTTTAAGATTTTATGGCTGGCTGGACATCGCGACAGAACGGTATATGCAGGAACTAAAAAATTGGATTATGATGTTTTAATTCAACAAGAATTAGGCACAGAAACCATTTCAAAATTCAATGCAACAATAGTAGAGAAAGGGGAGAATCCAAACGATTATTTCTTTATTCCCGTTCATCCGTGGCAATGGTTTAACAAGCTTGCCAATTTATTTTCACCGGAAGTAGCCAAAGGAAAATTGATTTGTGTAGGCTACGGACCAGATTTGTATCAGGCACAACAGTCGATTAGAACACTTTTTAATTTAAGTAATCCTAAAAAGTTTTATACTAAAACATCATTGTCTATTCTGAATATGGGCTTTATGCGTGGATTACCGGTTTTCTATTTAGGAACAGCTCCTGAAATGGCAGAATGGCTGGATCAGTTATTAAGCGGTGATGCGTATTTACAAAAAGTTGGTTTTGGAATGTTAGGCGAGGTGGCTTCTGTAAGTTACATCAATCCATATTTTGAAAGCTTTGGAAAACACAATCCATACAACAAAATGATTGCTTCTTTATGGAGAGAAAGTCCGGTCGCGAAGTTAAAAAACGATGAACAATTAATGACGATGGCAGCGCTTTTGCATCTTGATAAAGACGGAAAATCATTGCTGTCAGAAATTATCAAAGCATCACCTTTATCAATAGACAATTGGCTTACAGAATACTTCAAAGTTTACCTAAGTCCTTTGTTGCATTGTTTCTATGAATATGATTTGGTCTTTATGCCTCATGGTGAAAATATTATCCTAGGTTTAGAAAATCATGTTCCGGTACGTTCTTTCATGAAAGATATTACCGAAGAAGCGGTGATTTTAAACCCTGATGTTGTGGTTCCTAAAAATATCGAAAGAATTTATGCTGAAGTTCCTGAGGATGTAAAACTGCTTTCGATTTTTATTGATGTTTTTGATGGATTTTTCCGTTTCATGTCGGCAATTTTAGTTTCGTCGGATGAATATCAGGAAGAACGTTATTGGGAACTTGTTGCAGATTGTATCTCTGATTATCAGGATCAAAATCCGCATTTGGAGGCTAAATTCGCCAAATATGATTTGTTTGCGAATGAGTTTCAGTTGTCTTGCTTAAACCGTTTGCAACTGAACAATAACAAAACTATGATCGATTTAGATGATCCTGTGGCATTGCTGCAATTTCAAGGAAAATTACAAAATCCGATCGCTCCGTATAAAAAAATAATCGCTTAATACCTTAAACAAATGATGAACAGTTTAATAACTCATCCCGAAAATGATGTTGCTTCTGATGTTGTTTTTGTAAAAACGATTCCGGGTTTAGGCGTTTTCGAACTGCGTCCGCTTGATATGGAAGCCGATATTCCGTTGATTCATAATTGGATAAATAGAGATTACGCCGTGTATTGGGAAATGAAAGGCTTTTCTGTTGAGGAAGTAAAAAATACCTATTACAACATTCTCGAAAAAGCGCAGGTTTACATTGGAATTTTTAATCATGATGTTGCTTTTTTATTAGAATGTTATGATCCTCAAAATGATCTTGTTGGAAAATACTATGATGCTAAAAAGGGTGACAAAGGCATGCACATTCTGGTAGCGCCCTTCGAAAAATCGATTCCAAATTTTACCTGGACGATCTTTACGGTCATTCTAGATTTTATTTTTTCAGATGCCGCTACGCAACGTGTTGTAGTAGAACCTGATGCCCGAAATCATAAAATTCACTTGTTGAATAAAAGAGCGGGATTTGTTTTTCAGCGCATACTGGAGTTACCGCACAAAAAAGCACATTTAGAGTTTTGCACCCGCACAGATTATTACAAGGCATTACAATCGGTTTAAAAATATAAAAATGGAAATACCAACCCAAAATATACAGCATTTAACAAAACAGAATTGGGATAAGGCAAACGCAATTTTACTTAAAAAAACAATAAGCGAATTTGCTCACGAATTATTGATTACACCGGTCGAAAGCAGTTCTGGTTACTACACCATTCAAGCACCGGATGCCAATGTTCAGTATGCATTTAAGGCTTCGGTTTTAACTTTAAATCATTGGTCAATTCCAGTAGATACAATCAAAAAAACAATAGAGGGAGCGACAGCTCCCTTGCGTTTATTAGCTTTCATCATTGAATTCAAAGAGGTGCTAGGTATTAGTGAAAATCTTTTACCAACGTATTTAGAAGAAATTACTAGTACTTTGTACAGCACAGCATATAAAATTGCAAACGAAAAATATACTTCAGATGATTTATTAGCCTTAGATTATCAGATTATCGAACATGCCATGACCGAAGGACATCCGTGTTTTGTGGCCAACAGCGGTAAAAATGGTTTTAATATCGATGACTTTGCCACCTATTCTCCGGAAGCCAATGCGCCTGTAAAATTATTATGGATTGCAGGGCACAAAAGCAAAGCTACTTTTACGGCAATTGAAAGTTTAGACTATCAAAAAGTATTGCAACAGGAATTGTCTGCTGAGACGATTGCAAAGTTTGAAAGTATTATAGAATCACAGGAATTACAAGTCGATGCGTATTATTTTTTTCCTGTGCATCCGTGGCAATGGTTCAATAAACTGGCTTTGATTTTTGCTCCTGATATTGCCGAAGGTGATTTGGTTTGCTTAGGATACGGAGAAGATGATTATTGTCCTCAGCAATCGATACGCACTTTTTTTAATACATCGTCACCGGAAAAATTTTATGCTAAAACAGCACTTTCTGTAATCAATATGGGTTTCATGCGCGGACTTTCTCCTTATTATATGGAAAGTACGCCAGCCATTACAAAATGGGTTGCCGATCTTGTAGAAAATGATGCTTATTTACAGCAAAAAGGATTTACATTATTAGGTGAAGTCGCTACAATTGGGTATCGAAATTTCCTTTACGAACCCTTAGGAAGAAGTATTCCGCACAACAAAATGCTGGCCACTTTATGGAGAGAAAGCCCAATTCCAAAATTAGCAAAAGGACAAAGCATCATGACGATGGCGGCATTATTACATGTCGATCAGTCCGGAAAAACTTTTGTCTCTGCCTTAATCAAAAAATCAGGAATCAGCGCCGAAGCCTGGATTAGCAATTATTTAGATGCTTATTTGTCGCCTTTGTTGCATTGTTTTTACCAGCATGAAATGGTTTTTATGCCTCATGGCGAAAACCTGATTTTAGTTTTAGAAAATCATATTCCGGTAAAAGCAATTATGAAAGACATCACGGAAGAAGTAATGTTATTTAATGGAGAAATTCCGTTGCCGGAAAAAGTGAAGCGCATTCATATTGAAATGAAAGAACCGCTGAAAATTTTATGCATTTTTAATGATGTTTTTCAGTTCTATTTCCGTTTCCTTTCCGCAATATTAGCAGAAAATGGTACACTTTCAGAAGAAGATTTCTGGTCATTGGTAGCCAATTGTATTCATAATTACCAGCAGGATCAGCCCCATTTAGCTGCGCAATTTAAGAAATTCAACTTGTTTCAGCCTGAATTTGATTCCTGCTGTCTGAATCGCCTGCAATTGCGAAACAACAAACAAATGCTCGATTTAGCTGACCCGATAGAAAGTCTTCAGTTTGTGGGGAAACTCAAAAATCCTGTTGCGGCGTTTCGTCATAACTCCAATTTAGTGACTTCAGTTTAGTCATTATCTTTTTATTCATTAAAAAATTAGTTGCTGTCTTTATTATTGGTAAAAGAAAGCACAATGATTATTATGTTCAAAAGTTTAAGTAAAGTGCTGGAAAAAGCCGAGTCGTTTGATTTTACGAGAGGCAGTATCCGAAAAGGAATTCTGATCTTGTCTATTCCGATGGTTTTAGAAATGGCAATGGAATCTGTTTTTGCCTTGGTCGATTTGTATTTTGTTGGTCATTTAAAAGAAAGTAATCATGCGATTCAGATCGTTGGTTTAACCGAATCTGTTTTTGCTATTATTTATTCGATTGCAATTGGAATAAGTATTGCCACAACCGCTATTGTTGCGCGTAGAATTGGCGAAAAAGAAAATACTCAGGCAGCAAAATCGGGTGTGCAGGCGATTGTTATTGCAATCGGTATTAATCTTGTTATTAGTATTTTGGGATTTGTTTACGCCAGAGAGATTCTGCTTTTAATGGGCGCTTCAGAAGCATCTGTAGACTATGGTGTTTTGTATACTAAAATTATGATGGCGGGCAGTGTTTTTGTAATGCTGATTTTCCTGATAAACGGAATTTTCAGAGGAGCGGGCAATGCAATAATTGCGATGAAAAGCCTTTGGATTGCTAATATTTCCAATATTATACTTTGTCCCGTTTTGATTAACGGTTTTTGGTTCATTCCTGCAATGGGTGTGACGGGAGCTGCAATTGCAACCACGATTGGACGTGGTATTGGTGTAGTGTACCAATGTTATTTTCTTTTTTATGGTCGGGGTATTCTAAAAATAAAGTGGAATTATTTCGTACCGGATTATTCTTTAATACAATCGATTTTGAAATTGGCTACACCGGGCGTTTTACAATACGTAATTGCATCGTGCAGCTGGATTTTCTTAGCCAATCTTGTTGCTACAACAGGAGGTGATTATGCTTCATCGGGTTATCAGACTGCCATCAGAATCATGATGTTTTTTGTCCTTCCAGCTTGGGGACTTAGCAATGCTGTTGCAACTTTGGTCGGGCAAAATCTGGGTGCAGACGAAATTGGAAGGGCAGAGAAGGCCGTGTATAAAACAGCGAAATACAATATGATTTTTATGGGATCGATTATGATTGTTTGTTTTTGCAGTGCGCATTATCTCATATCATTTTTTACAAACGACGAAATTATCATTAGAATTGCTGTAAATGCCTTGCAGATTATGAGTGTAGGCTTTATTTTTTATGGTCTCGGAATGGTTTTGAACAATGCTTTTAATGGAGCAGGAGATACCTGGACACCAACATGGATTAACGTATTTGGTTTTTGGATATTCCAGATTCCATTTGCTTACTTGCTTGTACATTACTACGAAATGGGACCAACAGGTGTTTTTATCGCCATTCCCGTTGCAGAAACTTTAATTACCCTATTAAGCCTGATGATGTACAGAAGAGGAAATTGGAAGCGGGTTTTGGTTTAGTTTTTCTGTGATTTTATTAAAATTGTTTTTATAGAAAATGATTTTTTAGATTTCTAAAAAGTTGAAAAACTCTTAGGGAAGTACAGTACTAAGTTTAATAATTATCCTAACAGGTCTTCAAGACCTGTTAGGTATATAAAGTTATTAACGTGTTGAAATTTTGATGTATAAAGGAAGTAAAAAAAAGATTAATCCTTATATGGTCCTTTTCTTTTTATGATATATAAATCATTTTTTTTAACAAAAAAACTTATATCAAATAAATCTTCATATTTCTTAGGAATCTCATAATAACCAAGTTTACTAACAAAAAACCAATCGTAAGAAAACAAATCTTGTAACTCGTCTTCAAATGTGAATTTAAACTTTTCATTTTTAGCAATAAGTTCCCAATATGCAGTGCCTGACCAGGTATAGCAAATTCCATTTACATTAGAAATACCTAAAGTCATTTTAGGAATAAAACAGGGGGTAAAACTTTTTTTTAGAAAATGTTTCATGGTAATTACGGGAGGCATACTTGTATATTGTACTTTATCTATTTTGTTTTCTAATAGAAGACAATTTTTTAAATTATATGTAAGACTGTCAATTACTATTCTTTGAATAATTTGTCCTTTTTTGTCTATTACTACATAATTATCACTTTGAACTAGATCGTCATTTATTTCAGAACCAGATATATGTTCCTTTATATCGATAATGAAATTTAAATGAATTGTATCTAAATAAACATGTCCCTGATAAGCATTGTTGGAATCAATTAATTCGAGAATACCGTCGGCATCGTATTTTGGTATTAAATGGTCATCACTTCCACAATAATTCAAGTATCCGCTAATTTTAATTTTTTTCATTTCATATTTTCCTGATTCAATTCCTTTGTCAATATCAAAATAGGTTTGATCATAATATAAAGCAATAATTCTATTAATAAATAGCATTACAAATGGAGCGAGTATTACAATTAAAATTGTCTTTTTGTATTTTTTTATCTTTTTCATTTCTTATCAATACGGTTTTGGTTTTGTAAAGGATTCCTGCGATTCTATTGCTTCATTCATATCAATTACACCAGAACTGATTTTTAGTTTTATAGAAAGTCCTTGGGTTTCTCTTGGCTTGGTGTTACGGTCAATATCAATAACAAAACCAATAGGTTCTGCTGTTCCAATACGTTCAAAAATGGCTTTTGATTTTTTTTCATCAAAGAATATATCCGTTTCCATGCGTACATCGTTTACATCGTGCCAGACAATATTTATTTTTCTTGGAATGGCACGTTTTTTAATAGGCATTGAATTGCCATTTAAACTCAAGAAAATAGATTCCGCTTCACCATTAATGTATTTTAGCCTAATAGTCTCTACTTTATCTTCTGCTTTGATTAGCGGCATTATATGATATTCTCTAAAAAGGGTTTCCCAATAACCAAATGGTATTGTACCATTAGCAATTTGGTCTAGTATTTCTTGTGGTAATTCTTTGATATTAGCATCAATTACTCTATCAAATCCTGCTTTAGTTTTCATTATTTCATGTGCAATTCCCCATTCGACATTTTTATCTTCATGTGCTTGGTAACGTCCTACAATTGTCATATTTGATTGGCTAAAAACATATAAAACGACCATCCCTCCAGGAAATAAACCGGTGTTTATTGCAAAGTTTCGATCATTTGCTATTCCTTTTTTTTTTGTTTCAGGGTCCCAATAAGGCCTGTCACTACCGTTGATCATTAAACTTTCAATTTTTTCAGAATCGAGCTCAAAAACTCCAGAATAACTTTTTTTCTCGGTAAAAGATAACCAGGTAATATCTAAAAATTTAGGTGCTATTTCAGTTGCCCACTCAGTTGGAGAGCCATCATTATCACCTAAATTATTACTATTTATAACAAGATCGAATGGCATATATACATAGCCACTTTGCAATGTTTTGCCGACGATTAAATGTCCAGAAAATATTTCTGCAGGGTAATTTCTTGGAGTGCAGACTGAAGCTGTCCACGAATATTTCTTTTGTTTCTTATTGTTTTGACAGGAGAATAATGAAAGTGCCATAAATAGTATTGTTGTAATTTTCATATTATTTGCCATTTTTTTATAATCCCATTTTTCAATTCTAAGTAATAAAAAAATCTCGCTCATGCATGCTCTTTTGTTTTGAAACAACATTTCAATTTAGCAACATCAGGAGTAAGATATATTATGTGATTATATATAAATAATTCTACTTCTAATAGATTGATCTGCAATAAAAACTAGAAATCATAATAAACTTTATTCATACCTCCAAAATACCATGTTTGTAAAATATTTCTATCAATAAAATCATCTAAATAATTTACAAACATGTCGTAACCTGGGTCTTTACTGGCATATTGTATACTAGTGTTGTAATTATTAATCATAAATAATGTCGGACGTTTTTCAGAACTTAAGTTACCCTCTAAAATTATATTTAAAGGAACATTAAGACTATCATAATATTTCAAAATTTTTTCTTTACTTGTAAAATCAGCTGTTTTTTTATGATAATTACTTACAGTATCTACTATTATACTTTTATATGAAAGAATATCATTTCTAAAGAAATAAGTTATAACCCTACTGTCTAAATCATTTTTGAAATAATCCCAATTTCTCTTTTCCTGTAGTGAATCTAATTTAAAAATTCCTCTTAACTGAGTAGGACCTACTTCTCCTTCTTTGTTTTTTTCAGGCTTTACGTTTGAACACATATCATATTTCACCAAATCCTTTATAATGTAATCACCTTTATCCCAATCATAAATAGTGTCTGTATAAGAATACCTATAAAACCCATTATCTACTAATTCTTTTTGTGTTACTGGGATATTTAAATAGTGATTGATTCTGTCTTTTTTTGCACATGATATGATAGTAAATATCAAAATTATAATACTTGCTGTTTTCATTTATTATTACATTTTATTCTATAAATTCATAAGACGAATCTTCTTTGTAAAAATTCCATACTAACATATCTTCATTTCCTCTTTTTTTAGTTTTGTAATATGTTATCATTTCTTTTCTCTCTGTTAAATAAAAATAAGACTCGAAATTATTAATTATAAATCTTACTCTCAATCCAATACTATCATTGTGATTTCGTAATCTTTCAAGAGGCATTTTTTTGTATGAAATTTTTAAGCTGTCATAATATTTTTTTATATCAATTTGTGTTTTGAAAGAATCTTTTGTCTTAGTATCACTACAAATAGGATTCATTATGCTTTTAAATTCTAAAGAATTATTTCTAAAAAAATAGGTTATAATTTTATTCCTATTCTCAATTTTGCAACTATCATTAAATATAGGTAAAGGTCCTTTTGGAATGCCATTAATTTTTTTTGGTTTAATATTTGAAAAAACTTCGACTCTTACAGTATCATAATGTGACGGATTTGTTGGTTCATAATCATGAATATCTTTTTCAGGTGATTCTCCTTCCAGATATGTCATAGAATATTTGTAGAACCCATTATCTAATAATTCTTTTTGCGTGACAGTATTGTTTAAATAATGATTAATTGTGTCTTTTTTTGTACATGATATTATTGTTAAAACAATAAAAACTAACAGAATATATAATTTATGCATTACTTTATTTTTTTTCTACAATTGGCACAATACCTTTCAGAATATTTTCTTCTCTTTGTTCTTGTTTACCTATTTTTTGTTGATAAAATTCTCCATCTTGACCTTGATATAAACCATAATCTTGATGATATGATTTTCTTCCTATTTGATATATATCATACATTGGATAAGCTAAATCCAATGTTTTAAATTCAGATTCTAGACCAAGAAAAAAACAAAATATTCCAATTACTTCTTTGGTTAATACAAAGGCACCAGCTGCTTCGGAGACAGGAATAAAACCTATAATTCCTCCAAATATCGAAAGACGAGTTAAGATTTTTTCTATTTCAGATTTATCTTTTGAGATCATTATTCTTGTGTAGTTCTGATCAAGTTTTCTATTAACTATAGTAGCTTCTTTTATATAGTTTTGAAATGTACCTAATTTAAATTCGGAGCCATCTCTAAATTTAACTCTTCCTTCATTTATTATAAGGTTATGCAATGTCGAACCATCTATTGCACTTTTCTTTTTTCTTCTTACTTCATAATTTTTATCTAATTCTTCAAATCCAGACTTACTTCCTATTGTTTTATAATAAGTAACTACACAATCTCCTCCAATTATGTCTCCAGTATTACTGATATAAATGTTTAAGGCACTTGCATATATATTCTTATCTTGTTGATACGGATATCCATCAAATTTTTCATCATTGTAACCGGAATAGATTTTTAATGATGTTAAAATTGTTACACAATGTTGTAAATTATTTATTTGCATAGCTGCACTTTGGGTGTAGTAAGCCCATTTTAATGCTACTCTTTGATGTTTTTTCCAAGGTTCAGATATTCTTGTTGGTTCGTAATCTCCAAAACTAATTGATGTTCCCATTTATTATAATTTTATTTGCGCTGTTTATTTCTAAATCTCCGTAAGTTGCTTCAAGTGTTATCGTTTCTGCTGTTTTTTCTATTTCTTTTGCTATAACCACATTTTTCTTGTTTACTTCTACAATGCTGTTTTTTGCTCGTTTTATAATTGCCATATTATTAAAATTTTAATTAAAAAAGCTGCCTTCCTGACTATTACCACGAATTATTTGTGATGCTTTGAGTGTGATATCTCCCTGAGTTGAATTTATTTTTATTTGCTCTGCCATTTCAATCTGCTCTCCCGCTTGCAACATACTTTTTTCTGTAACATGCAGGATTCGCTGATCACCTCGCTCTGATAAAGTTCCTTCTGTGTTTATCTCTACATTATTCCTACCAGAAAGGATAATATTATTCTCCGCTTCAACTGTAAAATTCTTCTCTGCTTCGACTGTAAAATTCTTTCCTGCCTTAATCGTAATATCTTCTCCGGCTTCAAATTCTATGTTTTTGGGAGCTTTAAATCGAATGTTGCCATCACCACAGAGCACTGCTATGGTTTGTCCTTTTTGGCTTTCAATGGTGATATCGCCCGTTTCATCATTTAAAAGGAGCTTGTTACCACTTCTCGTCGCCAGTACTTTGAGATCGTTGTTGGGCGTGCTGAAACCACTTATTTCTTTTTTATTACTCATGGTTCCTATTACAAAAGGAAGCTCGGCATTGTCACCCTGAAAGTCTACTAAAACAGTATCGCCAATTTCGGGGAGGATATGAGAACCTCTGCCATTGCCTCCGTAGTTTTGAAGCATCGGAATATAAGGTGTTGTTTTATTTTTACTTTCCTGCCAAGGCATTTGTACCTGTACAGCACTATGTCCGTTCGGATCTGCATTGGCCGTTACAATAGCAGTTTGACTTTTGCATATAGTAATTAAATCAGGATTGGTTTGGGGTGAAAATACAGAACCGTTGAAGTTTACTGCTGTAAAATTGTTTTCATAACATCCTTCGTCTTCGCACAGGTGTGTAATGCTGGTTACAAAATAAGAACTTTCGAGCTGTACATCTACACCTGTTATGCGTACACTATTGCCCAATGTAATTCCGGGAACTTCGCTTTTAGCCGTTACTATCATTAGATTGGCTAAAACAGAACGCATTTTATTTTTGGTGTATTCTTCGAGCGTTGTTTTTCCGCGTGCACCAATAGGATTCTGATTGAGCTGCATTTCTGTAGTCTGGCTGAAAACAGTATTGGACTTATTGATGAAGTTCTGCTGAAAACCATCACATTCGTTGCGGTAATTTATCGTTTGATCTTTCCAATAATCTCCCAGACGATTATCATTTTCGATTACCTGAAACTGAGCAGGCAACACTTTCATTTCATAACTGAACTCCTGCATGTTGGTGGCATAAACTAACTTTGGTTCTCCTCCTGCGGAACCCGGCATACCAAAAACCATCGTACGCCCGTTGTCATAAAACCAATGTCCGTTTCGTTTGGCAAGATTGTTTAGAAAATCGAATGTACTTTGGTTGTATTGTACGGTGTACGGCAACTGATATTTGTAGAACGGAAAAATATTCAGATCTATATCATAACCTTCTTTTACTTCTGTGACGATATCAATTAATGTTTTATCCGTAAAAGAGTTGCATTTCAAGCCGTCATCGAGTAGTATAGAACAGCTGTGCCCTGAAATGAAAAGCGTTTCTTCCAGATCCTGATGACGGGATTTTTGGGTTTTGACTTTGGTAACAATTCCCGAGAAATGCAGGATATAATCACTGCGGTGTGTAAATACCATCAGATCGTCTACTCCTTCGATGGGTTTGATCTCGATGTTAATTTTTTCGCCATACAATCGTTGAGATAGTGGCATGACACTTTTGAATTCAGAGACTAACAAGTCTTGTCTCACTTCTACCGAAAAGGTATTGTGAGCATGAATGTCCTGAACAATTTTTAAGTTGCTGAAATTGGAAATGGTGATGTCACCAATTTTAATAATGGAGTTGGTTTGTAAAGCCACGGCGTATAATGATTTAAAGTTTTTGTTACTAACATATATTCAAACTTTAAGTCAATAATTGAGTGGTATTCAAAAAGCAGATATAATACTATTTTTGGTTTTAGATTACATTTGTTTGCTGCAAACGTACTACAATTTGTTTTATTTGAGAGAAAAATATTTCAGTTTAACAAAAGCAAAAAGATTTCTCATATCATTTTAACAGGAACGAAACAATAATGATAATAAATGCATATTCAATTGTAGTATTTTATTATAAAATTCTCATTTTCGGTTAGAGGATTTTCTTAAAGAAGCTTAATTCTATTAAAAAATTAATATATATTGGAAAAAATATTTAATTAGGTACTAATAGCGGATAATTAAATGGGAATCTATCTATATTTTTGCATCAAATTCAAAAGAAGGATTTGAAAAACAAGTTTAAATAAATACCTAATTATATGTCTGATTTTTTAAAACAATTCGGAGAAGATCTTAAAAAAAATGTACCTGGTTTCATCGCAGTTTCTGTAGCTGAAATTAAAAGTGGAATGTCTTATTATTCAGAATCTGCATTAGCTGATTTTGATCCTGAATTAGCATCTGCATTTAATCTTGAAGTTATTAAAGCAAAAATGAATGCCATTAAAGCATTAAACTTAATAGGTCAGGAAATTGATAACGTAATGATTACGTTAACATCTCAAATTCACATTATCGATGTTTCTGAGAACGGAGAATACTTTATTTACTTAGCGGTAGATGCTACAAAAGCAAATTTAGGAATGACAAAATCAATCTTAAATAAATACAAGAAAGAAATTGTTGGAAAATTGTAATAATACTTTAGTAATTAATTGGAAAGAGAGGATATTCTGAAAAGGATATTCTCTTTTTTTTTAATGAAACTTTCGTAATCGGGATTGACTATTACTTTATATTTGTACTCAAAATATAAAGGTAGTGTCGCATATATGGAATTACGTGAGTTTTTCGAAAAATATCCCGATGAAGCAACTTGCATTGAAGACTTCAAAAACAAGCGTCTTAAAAATGGTTTGTTGTGCAAAAAATGCGGACATGACGAACATTCTTTCCGGAAAATTGACTTAAAATTTCAATGTAAAAGGTGTCAGAACAGAATAAGTCTGCGCTCCGGAACAGTAATGGAAAATTCCAATTTACCTGTGAAATACTGGATGATTTGTATCGAAATCATGACCTTATCCAGAAAAAAAATCTCAGTACTTAAACTTCAATATTTGTTAGGTCATAAACGTTATGAACCTATTTGGCTGATGGTGCAGAAAATTAAACTGGTCATGCGCAAAAGAGATGAAAAATACACACTAAGAGCGTATTCAGAATTTGATTCAGAATTTTTAAAAGAATTAGACGGCCTTATACTCCCAAAAAAAGATAAAAAAAATACGAATGAGATGGTTTAAAACAGCAATCTCGTTTTTTTATTTTCCAATTGTTTTCATTATTAGTCTGCAACGAAAAATCAGATTGTTTTTTATTCATATTATTTATACTGTTTGACGTTTAGTTGAAGAGTATTTTCTTTTATTTCATCATTTTTCAGGCTAAATTAAATTTTTGTTACGAAATCTTTAAAAATGCATTTCATCGGTTAAAATGAACATTTTATCGATTATTTGTTTGTTTTTATAAAAGATTAATACATATATTCGTGGTAAATTTAAATCATTAAAGTAGTACTATACTGATCAATATTTATTATTGTTTTTTGAATGTATCTTATAGTCAATTTGATTATAAGTTAGTAGATGAAGAGTTTGAAAATGTGTGGGGGGTACATCTGAATCGTTTGAAGAAATGAGTATATCTAATGATTTAAAATGAGATTAAACCCCAAATCATTTAATATATGAAAACACTTTTATTACAAGTTGTCCTTTTTCTTTGCAGTTATGCTGCAATAGGACAGAAAACGCTCTTTATACCCACGGAATGGAGCAATCCCAACAACGAATTTTATAATAGAATCTCAGATTCCAGAAAGTACGAGTCTACAAACTTTGTATTGTATTGGGGAGATAAAGTAGGAACGAATCCTGCTGCTTACGCTGATGCTTCGTTACGATTTACCCCGAAATCAGTAGCAGATACATTAGAAACTAGTTTTAAGCGTATGGTAACAGATTTAAAATTTGTGAGCAACGCGCCAACAACCAATGTTGGAAAGTACAAAATGATTATCATGGTCATGAATACCTGGAATGCCACAGACGATAGGTTGCTGGCTTTTGCACATGCCAGCTCATTTAGTAACACGATTGGTGCTATGTTTGTGCATCCGGAAGCAACCCGAGATGGTGGTGCTTTGTCTCATGAATTTGCGCATGCTTTGCAAATGATGATGCGCATTCAGGAAAATCCGGGTAACGGAACTGCATTTGCAGGATACGATTGGGCCGGACCATTTTTTGAAGGTCATGCTAATTTTATGCGCGGACAAGTATATCCACACTTGGCTGAAATCGACGGAACATTGACCCGATGGATACAAACCAGACATTTTATGTGGTCTTCTAACCGTCATCATTATACCAATTTTCACTTGATGTATTATGTGCAGGAAAAAGATGGTTTTGATTTTACCAGACGTATGTGGGCTGAATCTAAAAATCAGGAACATCCTTTAGAAACGATCAAACGATTAAAAGGTTTTTCTCAGGAACAGCTTAACGATTATCTGTGGGGATATGCACAAAGACAACCTGCATTTGATTATCCAATTCAATGGAATTCTCAAGTTAATACTACTAGTAATTTTGGTAAAAAAATTAGAGATACGTATAAGCTTATTCAAAGCAGAATGCCCCGCTATACAAGCAGACAATATACATTGCTGACGAAAGTTACCGGAACGACAGATCAATATTACACGAATAACGACTGGGCTCCGCAAGATTACGGAATGAATATTATTCCGTTGTATCCAACTTGTTCGGGAACAGAGAAAAAAGTAACAATTAAGTTCAAAGGACATACAGAAGTAAATACAGCTCAGGCAGGATGGCGTTATGGTTTTGTAACGACAAAGGCAGACGGAACAGTATCTCGTTACAGCCCAATGTACAATACAGATGGTGAAGCTTCTTTTGCACTTAATTCTGCTACTGAAACAGGAATTTTTCTGGTAGTTTTCGCTGCTCCAAAAGTTCATATTAATTACAATATGGATGTTGGTTATCCAAAACAAAGAAGATATCCTTATGAAGTAAAAATTGCGAATGCTAATCCGGAAGGATTTCAGGCAGCAGCAGATTTTAGAAAAGTGCTTAAAACAAACGGACGTATTCACACCAATGGAGGTGGATGGATTTCAAGTAATGCCAACGTAGCATCATCTGTTTATGTAGGACCTTATGCTATTGTACGTGGCGGAACTATTTCTGGAAATGCCCGTATCGAAGGTACAGCAATGGTAGAAGGTGGTAATATTAGCGGAAATGCGATAGTAAGAGACAATGCTTGTGTTTACAATGCGACATTATCAAATAATGCAATAGTAGAAGGAAATGGCTGGATGGAAGGCGGTTCGGTAACAGGAAGTGCTAACATCAAAGGTAATGCGATGTTGTTTGCAGGAAGTTTTGGCAATTCAGTTGTAGTAGGAGGTGATGCAGAAATAGGAAGCTGTTCTACATCTGGCGTATACTTGCAATTTCCATATTGGAGAAATGGCAGATCAGAATGCGACGGTAAAGGTGCAAATGATGCTTCGAATGTGGATATCAATGCAACATTTACAACTTTTTCACCAGCAACAATGGCTTTTAGTACAACACCAACCTGTACTACTACAGTAAATACACTTGGTTCAGATTCATCTATTTTAGATGATGAGGATTTTAGTGTAAATGTTTTTCCTAATCCAACAGCGGGTAATCTGACGATTTCATTTATGCAGACAGAGCGTGAAAAAGTTACAATTTCATTGTACAATATCAACGGACGCAAAATAGATGTAGTTACAGATAAAACGTATGAAACAGGTCGCGCAGAAGTACCATACAATAGCAGTAAATTGCTTCCGGGCGTTTATTTGTTACGTATTCAAACAGGAAAAAGTGTAGTGAATAAGTCATTTATCAAACAATAATTTGATTTTTTTTTGAATAGATTTTTTTTTTAGTTTTAGCCCTGTCAGTCTTTAGACTTGATGGGGCTTTTTTTTTTTAAGTGTAAAATGTGTAAAATGTGAAATGTGGACTGTGAAATATGAATTGTAAAAAGCCGAAAGTAAAAATCTAAAGTCAGAAATTAAAAGCTTATAGCTTAAAACTTAATGCCTAAAGCATCTACAAGGTTTTTTTCATTTTAATAATTTCCAAAAAAGTACCATCTTCTAAAGGAGCATTGACTTGTTCTGTAGCATGATAACCCATAGCAATGTAAAGCGGTTGACCGGGAAGGGTAGAACCCAATTCGAATGATTTAAAACCAGCTTGTATTGCTGTTTCTTCACAAAGCGTAATCATCATTTTTCCTATTCCTTGTCGTGACCAGTCCGGATGTACAAAAAATGCACGAATTCTTGCCGAATCAACGTTTGGATCTAATAATGGATCAGCTTCTTCCTTAAACTGATCGCCGCCATAAAGCGTATTGCGTTTGCTCCATCCTCCACAAGCGACAATGGTGCTGCCACTTTCGATAACATAATACGTACCGTCTGCTATAAGCTGGGTATCAATACCAAAAATATATTTGATAGAACTTTCAATCTGTTCTTCGGTATAATAACCAATGCTCAAACCACGAACGGAAGCAGCAATAAGTTGTTGTAAAGTTTCGACATCGTTTAATGTAGCAAGACGACTTGTAAAAGGCATAGTAATCAATTAGAGTAAAACAAAGTGTTATCCAAATATACTAATTTTCAGACAATGCAATGCTTAATTGTAAAAACCTTTTGTAACTATAACTTCAGTTCTGTATACAGAAAACTGTTTTTTATGCCGATAATTTAATAGTCGATTCTATTTTTGATGTAGTCAGTGAAACAGTCAGCGGATCTAAACTACCAGAGAAAAAAGTATCCAGTAATTCCTGAAAAATAGGATTTGCGTTTTCTACCTGAGCAAAAAGGCTCATAGAAGAACGTAGTTTTCTAGCTCCTAAATCGCCCAAAATTGCTTCTGCTGATTTTCTTTTATAGGTTAGTAATAGTGCACATATTTCCACAAGATGTTTAGATAAAATTGGGTGCTGAAGAAATTCTCTTGCCTCATTTAAATCAGCAATACCATAGTAATCAGCGATTCCGCTTTTTCCAAGCCCTTTTAACTGAGGAAAGATAAACCACATCCAGTGTGTTTCTGTTTTTCCTTTTTTAATTTCTGAAAAAGCAGTAAGATAAAGTTTATTTTGTGCATCTAAAAAACGGGTAATATCATTATTTGCGTAAGCCATCTGATTAAAAATTTAAAAAAGTTTATACGTGGTTTTGGTTCTTCTTGCTTTCAATTCAATTCAAAATCTATCCCTAAAAAAGTTAGTCAAAACTACTTCTGATTGCGTTTTAAAAATTATATAATTTTCATGCTTTGTTATATAATTTTTAGCTTCTTCGTTATTTGACTATAAAAGGACTTATTGTAAAATAGTATCCAGTAATTCGACTAATTCAGTAAAACTGTTTGGCTTAGATAAAAAATGAGCTGTGTTTATGTCTTTTGTCATTTCCTTCAGTCGGTTAGCTGAATGTGACGAATAAATAACAACTTTTATTTTGCTTAGATTTGGTTGTTTTGCAATTTCCTGACAAAATTCTATTCCGCTTAAATAAGGCATTTGCATATCAAGAAAGATGTAATCAGGTATATCACTCGCTGCTTTCAAATTTTGTAATGCTTCAAGTGAATTATTCGAAATCGTAATTTCAATTTCTTTGTCCAGTGTTTTAATAGCTTCAACGAATATTTCGGTATCATCCGGGTCGTCATCTATTAATAAAATATTCTTCTTTTTCATTTTTTAAAATTATTGCACGGAAGAGGCATAAGAGTTATATAATTTTAGAGTGGTGTTATATAATTACCCCTTTTTTTAATTTTAGATTTCTGATTTTAGATTTTAAGATTGTTGGATTTTAAGATTGTTGGATTTTTAGATTTTTAAATTGAAGGATTTTAAGATTTTTAAATTGAAGGATTTTAAGATTGAAGGATTGAAGGATTGTTGGATTGGGCGAAAATTTACGATTAAACAGTTCAACAATTACACGCTTCAACAATTAAACAGTTTAACGATTACACGGTTCAACAACTAACCGATTAAACAATTTTTAAAAAATATTTTTCAAAACTATACTAGTTTTATAGAATTTATGTATATTTGCATCAGCAGAACACAAATTCTGCTTAACTTATCCAGAAAGACTGAGGGAATAGGCCCGATGATGTCTTAGCAACCTGTTGCCAAATAAGGTGCTAAATCCTTCCCGCTTTGCGGGACAGATAAGAAGATATTTCCGTGGAAATTCTGAATAAGCTACAATACATTTTTAACCATTTAATTATTAAAATGAAAATAGAGCTATTCCGTTTACATGCCAATTTAAGATTACCTAACTTTTATTTTAGCGATCAGAAACAATTAGATTTTCGAATGCACAGCATTTGGAGTTTTTAATCGTAATCCCATCTTATAACATTTTTTAAGACCATTTTATAAAAGGTCACGGAATTTCAATGTTCAATTTTAAAAATCAAAATAATAAATTTAAACGATGCAACAAATGAAAAAAATAGTAGTAATTCTGGCATTATGCCTTGGTATAACAGGAGTTCAGGCGCAAAAAGAAGATAATATACAACTTAACGGAACGGTTACAGATACAGTAGCGCAATATGTATATCTTCAGAAATTTTATAATAAAATGTTTAAAACTGTCGATTCAGTTAAGGTCGTAGACGGGAAATTTAGTTTTAAAACAAAAGTGGCACTTCCGGAATTGTATGGTTTAAGTGTTAACACCAAAAATAGTCCATTGTATATTTTTCTGGACAAAGCGCCTGTTTCTGTTAAATTGAGTCCGCTAAAATATTACAGTGGTTCTGTGGTAGAAGGTTCAGTACAACAGGATTTGTTTAATAGTTATAGAAAAAATCATGATGTAGAAATCAGTACTTTCATAAAAGAGAATCCTTCTTCGTTAGTTTCTGCTTATGTATTGTATAGAAATTGGTCGTACAGATTAAGTCCGGAACAAATAACAGCAAATATTGCATTGTTAGATAAAAGTTTATTAAATACCACTTACGTGAAAGAATTAAAGGAACTGGTAAAAGTACTAAACGGATTAGCTGTTGGAAAAAAAGCTCCGGATTTTACAGCTTTAACACCTGAGGGAAAACCGGCGCGTCTCTCAGACAATCTTAAAGGATATACGCTTATTGATTTCTGGGCATCATGGTGTGGTCCTTGCCGAAAAGAAAATCCAAATATTGTAGCGGCATATCAGGCTTATCATGATAAAGGATTCAATATTATTGGAGTTTCTTTAGACAAGAAAAAAGAAAATTGGATTAAAGGAATCAATGATGACAAACTAAATTGGTTACACGTTTCTGATTTGGCTTTTTGGAACAGTGAAATTGCTAAACTATATGGTGTAAGAGCGATTCCGTCTAATTATCTGGTAGACTCCAAAGGTATAATTGTAGCTAAAAATCTTCATGAGGAAGAGTTACAAACTACACTTAAATCGCTTTTAGATACTAAATTATAAACCGATAAGTTGCTAATAAATATTTGAGTTCTTTAAAGAATTCAATTAAAATTATAAATAAAAAAATGATAAAGGAAATGAATGCTATTGAGAACAGTACACTACCAAGTCAGTTAGAAGATTATTTTTGTAAATTCAGAGAAAATACAATTGGTGTAAAACATATTTTTGAATCAGTTAATGGAAAACAAACGCTTTTATATGCGGATTGGGTTGCCAGCGGAAGATTATATCGTCCGATTGAGGAGATTATGCTCAATAAAATAGGACCAATGATTGCAAATACGCATTCATTTTCCAGTCAAACAGGAAAAGCATCAACGTATGCTTATCAGCATGCCAGACAAGTTATAAAAGATCATGTAAACGCAAATGCATCAGATTGTCTGGTTACAACAGGAACCGGAATGACAGCAGCCTTGTCTAAGCTACAACGTATTATGGGATTGCGTACCGAAGGCAAAATCAAATGGCAAAATCCAAATGATAAACCGGTCGTTTTTATAACCCACATGGAGCATCATTCGAATCAGGTTCCGTGGTACGAAATCAATGCTGATGTTGTGGTATTGCCGGCAGATGAAAATAATCTGGTAGATCCTAAAAAGCTTTCAGAACTCATAAAAAAATATGCTGACCGAAAACTAAAAATTGGTTCGTTTACAGCAGCTTCCAATGTTACGGGAATTATCACACCATATTATGAACTGGCAAAAATCATGCATCAAAACAATGGATTTTGCTTTGTAGATTTTGCAGCCTCTGCACCTTACGTTACAATCGATTTGCATCCAAAAGATCCACAAGAGCAATTAGATGCTGTTTTCTTTTCGCCTCATAAATTTTTGGGCGGACCCGGAACTTGTGGTGTGCTGGTTTTTAACGAAGTATTGTACAAAGCTGCAATTCCTGATAATCCGGGAGGAGGAAATGTAAAATGGACTAATCCGTGGGGAAAATACCAATACAGTGATAATATCGAAGTAAAAGAGGATGGAGGAACGCCGGGCTTTTTGCAGGTAATAAGAGCCGCTCTGGCCATTCAGCTAAAAGACCAAATGGGAACCAAAAACATTGCCAATCGAGAAAAAGAACTGCTGGATCTTTGTTATGCTGAATTTCAAAAAATTCCTGGATTAGTTATTTTAGGGGATACTAAAACAGATCGAATAGGCTGTGTTTCTTTTATTATCGAAGACATTCATTACAATTTGATTGTTAGACTTTTAAATGATCGTTATGGTATTCAGGTTCGTGGCGGATGGTCGTGTGCGAGTACGTATGCCCATTATTTATTTGACATTGATGAAACGAAATCAATTACAAACGAGTTACTTGAAAAAAATCAAAACAATAAACCGGGATGGGTACGCTTATCATTACATCCTATAACCACTAATGCCGAACTTTTGTTGATAATTGATGCCTTGAAGGAAATTGTTTTAAATTATAAAGAATGGCAAAAAGAATATCAATATAATGCTACTACAAACGAATTCGAAAATCGTCATAAAGAAGAAAATATTCTGGAAGAAGTACAGCAATGGTTTGAATTACAATAGTTTGTTGAAGTTTTGTAATAAGAACAGCTAATAGTATAAAGTTTTAATATAAGTTGTGACTAATTTTAAGTTATTGTAAATCAGTATTATATTCTGATTTCAAGATTTAATAATTCACAATATAAAACTTTAGTTATGGTAAATACTATTATATATGATGATTCAAAAAAGTTCATCACAAAAGCTTATGGAGCTTCAGGAGGTTTTTTAGGAGGTAAAATTCTAGAACCTATGCAAATTGAAAGATACAAACCTAAAGCAGATGAGGTTTTAATTGAAATTTTGTATTGCGGTGTTTGTCATTCAGATATTCATCAGGTTAATAACGATTGGAAAAACACAATTTACCCTTGTGTTCCAGGACACGAGATTATTGGAAAGATAATTGAAGCAGGAACAGAAGTTTCTGCTTTTCACATAGATGAAATTGTTGGTGTAGGCTGTATGATCGATTCCTGTCAAAATTGTAAGCCTTGCATGAATGGCGAGGAGCAATTCTGTCTTGGCCCGGTTGCTCAAACCATGACTTATAATGGTTATTTTAAGCCCGATGGTTCCGGTTACAATACTTTCGGAGGTTTTTCTACTCATATTGTGGTCAAAGATTCTTTTGTCCTACGCATTCCTAAAACATTACGATACGCTGCAGCTGCACCTATTTTGTGTGCTGGAGTAACTACGTATTCACCTTTAAAACATTGGGGAATTAAATCTGGAGATTCTGTTGGAATAATTGGTGTTGGCGGTTTGGGGCATATGGGAATTATGATCGCAAAAGCAATGGGAGCAAGAGTTACTGCGATAACAACTAATGAAGATAAACGTCAGGCAGCACATGAATTAGGTGCCGATGAAATTTTATTATCGGAAGATAAAGAAGCAATGACAGCCAAAGAAAATAGTTTGACTTTTTGCTTTGTACTATTCCTGAAAGTTTTGATATTACCCCTTATATCTGCTTGCTCGCTCCAAGAGCTACTATCGTTACCGTAGGTTTACTTGGACCTTATAAATCGCCAACCAACAATATGGAAGTCGCAAAATTTGGCCGTTCTGTGGCTGGTTCTTTAATTGGAGGAGTGGCAGAAACGCAGGAGACTTTAGATTTTTGTGCCGAGCATCATATACTTCCTCATGTAGAAATGATCAATATTGAAGATATAAACAAAGCCTTTGAGAAAATTAAAAAAGATGAGGTTCGATTTCGATATGTTATTGACATGAAGTCCCTGCAATAATTTTTTATAAATAGTTATTTTATAATATAATGACAAGATGATATAAAATAATTATTGCACTTCCTCTCTAATTTTGAGTCTCTTAAGTTTAACGAAAACATTCCTCAATATGATACATAAAATAGAAACAGCAGAAAATATAGTAGCTTTCAGAGCACTTGGTCAGGTAACGACAGATGATTTTAAAATGGTTGTTTTACCAGAATTGGAAGGTTTGTCTAAAGGAATAAATGGAATTAATTTTTTGTTTGCCCTGGACACCGATTCTCAAGACCTTACAAATAATTCCTGGTTGCAGGATTCTCTAACGGGTTTAAAGCAATTTGCAAACTGGAAAAGATTTGCCATCGTTTCAGATGATGAAGTTAGCATAAGTAACGGCTTTACTTTTAATGAAAGTGGAGAATTTCGCGGGTTTAAAAAACAAGCTTTCAATAAAGCTCTAAAATGGGTTGAAGGAAGTACCAACAATGTTTAAATAAGTAAGTCATGAGAGCAATTTGGACAGGATCTATAAGTTTTGGACTAATCAATATTCCCATAAAAATAATGTCCGCAGTGCAGGAAAGTAGTCTGGATATGGATATGCTCGATCAAAAAGATCATGCTAATATTAAATTTATACGTGTAAACGAAAAAACAGGCAAGGAAGTACCTTATGCCAATATCGTTAAAGGGTATAAAGTAGATGAAAAATATGTGGTTCTTGATGACGAAGATTTTGAAGTAGCAGATGCAGCGAAGACAAAAACAATTGATATACAGAGTTTTGCTTTCGAAAAAGAAATCAATAGTATTTATTATGAGCAGCCGTACTATTTAGAACCCGACAAAGGTGCTATGAATGCTTATGCATTGCTTAGAGATTCACTGGAAGCTTCTGGTAAAGTAGGCGTAACAAGTTTTGTTTTGCGAAACAAAGAAAGTCTGGCTATTTTGAAACCGTATAAAAATGTTATTCTTTTAAACAGAATTCGTTTTGAGCAGGAAATCAGAACAACTGACGAGCTAAAGCTTCCGGCAGTTTCAAAAAAAGCAACCAAAGAAATGGATATGGCGAATAAACTAATTGATCAGCTTACTGAAAAATTTGATATTAGTTCGTACAAAGATGAATATACAGCTAAACTTTTAAAGATTATAAAAAACAAAGCCAAAGGAAAGAAACAAGCTCCACCAAAATTAAAAGTGGTTCACAAACAAAGTGATGATTTGATGGCGATGCTCAAAGCGAGTCTGGAAAAGAAAAAATCATCTTAGTGATTTTCCCTATTTTCCAGCCTTTGTAAAATCTTTTTAATATTAGCTCCCTTTTTTAAAACGGGTTGCCATAAATCGCCCTTTTTCTCAAAACGTTTCATAACATTGTTGATAGTAAATTGTGACGGATGCAGTTTTTTAGTTACTTCATTCCATTCTAGTGGAGTTGACACAGTGGCTCCGGGTACAGGTCTTACAGAATAAGGCGCGGCGAGAGTTTGTCCGCGTCTGTTTTGCAGATAATCAATATAGATTTTATTATTTCGTTTTTTAATACTTCTTTCTAGAGAGGTAATTTCGGGTATTCTGGCATGTATTTCCTGAGCCAGTAATTCACTGAAAATTTTAATAGAATCATAATCGTATTTAGCGCCAAGCGGAATATAAACATGTAAACCAGTAGCTCCGGACGTTTTACAATAACAATCTGTTTCCCATTCGTCAAGAACTTCTTTTACAGTCAAAGCGGTTCTAATCACTTCTTCAAAATTGTCTTTGGCAGGATCAATGTCAATTACCAGCCAATCCGGATTTTCGATATGTTTTATAGTCGAATTCCAAGGATTGATATCGATACAACCTAAATTAGCCATGTATAGTAACGTTTGTTTATCGTTGCAAATCAGGTAATTTAAATATTCTTCATTCGATTCAGAATATACTTTTTTCGTTTTTAACCAAGTCGGAATTTTATCAATTGCAACATCTTTCTGGTAAAAACTCGAACCATCAATACCATTAGGAAAACGATTCATAGATTGTGGGCGATCCTTAAGATAAGGTAAAATCAGTGCTGAGACTTCCGCATAATATTGTACGATATCGCCTTTGGTGATGCCGTCTTTAGGGAAATAAATTTTATTTTGATTTGTAAGATGAACGGTGGTTTTACCAATCTTTACATCATAATCATTTTCTTCATTTTTTTCTCCTTTTTTATTTTCTTTTATATCTTCTTTTTCCATTTCAACAGTTTTATTTCTTTGCTTATTTGTAGTCGAAGGCATAAAAACTTCATTGAATTTTTTATCAGTTCGTATGCCAAGAAAAACGGGATGTCTTAAATGTTTATCATTTGTCCATTCTGAAAATTTAACCTGGCAAACAAACTTTGGCTTTACCCATTGAATTGTGTCGCGCAAACCTGTATTTTCAGTAAGCGGGCTGTTTTCTGTAAAATGAGGTTTTAAAGTGTTATACAAATCTTTTAAAGTTTCATCTGTAAAACCCGTTCCGCATTTGCCAATAAACTTTAAACTCTTGCCGTAATATTGTGCAAGTAAAACGGCTCCAAAATAACTTCGTGATTTTTTAGGCGCTGTAATTCCAATTATAATAGCTTCTTCTTGCTGAATTATTTTTATTTTTAGCCAGTCATTACTTCTTTTTCCAATAACATAGTTGCTGCTTATTTTTTTTGCAATAATCCCTTCACTTTTATTTTTTAAAGCGTTCTCATAAAGTTGAAGACCATTTTTTACATGTTCAGAATAAATAATATTAGAAAGTTTATACTTTTCAAGTAATAAGCGCAGTAATTCTTTTCGTTCCGGTAATATTAAATTTGTAGTCAGGTTTCCATCTAAATTAAGCAAATCAAAAACATAATATTTTAGTTTTCCTTCACCGGTTTTAAGATAATTTTGAAGCAACTGAAAATTAGCATTTCCATTATCATCTTCAATAACAATTTCACCATCAAGTACAGCAGTGTGTTCTATTTTTTTTAGCTCTTTTACAATAGCCTCAAAATTGTTTGTAAAGGGAAGTTTATTTCGGCTCCATAATTTTGTATCGTCTTCATTGAGAACCGCAATAGCACGATAACCGTCGTATTTGTTTTCAAAAACCCATTCAGGATCTTCAAATGGTTCTGTTATCGTAGCGGCAAGCATTGGTTTTATAAAAACTGCTTTTTCCAATTCCGCTGTTTCTTTCTCCGCAACTTTTTTAGTTTTAGAAGTTGATGTTTTAGCCGAATCCTTTATCATCGCTTCTAAGGTAGTTTTAGAAATAACCGACTTATTTTTTTTCAATATATCTATGTCAGAGGAGAAACCATCCTTTTTTTTAATTAATAACCAGGCATTTTCCTGTTTTCCTTTCAGTTTAATTAATGAAAATTCTCCTTTGAGTTTTTCTCCTTTTAAAATAAAACTTAAATGCCCTTTTTTTAACTGCTCGTTCAATGTTTTTGTTGGAGTATCAGTTACATCTTCAGGAGCATAAGTTCCGTTGTCCCATACAATTACGTTTCCGGCACCATAATTTCCTTCCGGTATAGATCCTTCAAAATCTTTGTAACTGTAAGGATGATCTTCGACCATCATGGCCAGTCGTTTTATTTCAGGATCCATTGATGGTCCTTTGGGTATAGCCCAGCTTTTAAGAACGCCGTTTAACTCTAATCGAAAATCATAATGCAGATGTGAGGCAGCATGTTTTTGAACTACAAACTGCAATTCATTTTCTGATTTAGCAATTTTACCCTTAGGCTCCTTTGTCTGCTTAAAATCTCGTTTTTGATTGTATTTGGATAGTGACATACCTATTTTTTTTAGTGGAAATACAATATATTAATCCGGATCATTTTCAAAATTTCTAGGATGATTTACAGGATCCACCTCTTCTAAATCCTGATCAATATCAATCAGTACATCAGAATCAGCAGGCAATTCATTTGTATCATCTTCATTCGAACTTTCATCTTCCTCATAATCTCCCGAAACTAAAAATAGAAAATGAGGTTGCTTTTCGGGTATGCGCTTGTCAGTAGAATCTTTTTCTTTTATAAGTCTTAAGATAGTATGGTAATTTGTAATACTGCCCGAGCTTTTTGGATTTTTGTAAATGATTTCCATGAGATGTAACTTAATTATTATTAGACAAATGTACTCGTATCTTGTAATTAAAAGATTATAGATGAATAGGTTAGGATTTGTATAATTTAAAGGTTGATGTTATTAATAAATTTATAACAAATAGGTTTGAATCATGTAAATTTTGATGGCTTTAATATAAATAGAGGAAGGGAAACTAGTCTAATTTTGTTGTTAAATCAATTGAAAATTAATTAGTTAGGTGGTTTAGTGAAGAGTTAAGGGTTTTTATTTTTTTCACTACTCCAATAACAATATTTAATTGTGATAAAACAATAAACTTATGCAAACAAATCAAACTCATCCGGTATCACTATTGATTAATGATACCCGATATAATCTGAACCTAATGCCCTGGATATCTCTACTGGATGTACTACGAGAAGAAATTCATCTTACAGGCTCCAAAAAGGGATGCGATCATGGACAATGTGGCGCATGTACCGTTCTAGTAGATGGTAAAAGAGTATTAAGTTGTTTAATTTTAGGCGTAATGAAAGATGGTTCTTCAATTACTACTATCGAAGGAATTGCAAATGGCGAGGAACTACATCCCTTACAAAAAGCTTTTATCGAAAATGATGCTTTTCAGTGTGGATATTGTACACCCGGACAAATTTGTAGTGCAATTGGTATGTTGCAGGAAGGAAAAGCACAAAGCAGAGTAGATGTTCAGGAACTAATGAGTGGTAACTTATGCAGATGTGGTGCTCATAAAGGTATAATTGATGCCATTATGGAAGTGAAGGAAGGAGAAGGTTATGAATAATTTTTTATACTCTAAAGCTACAGATATTAATCAGGCAATATCGCAGATTATTGATGGTCAAAATAATAAGTTTATTGCTGGAGGAACTAATATCAATGATCTTCTTAAATATTTTATCACAAAAGCAGATAAGCTGGTAGATATTAATTCGATAAAAGACAACCACGACATTACAAAGATTAATAATGGCGGAATTAGAATTGGAGCGTTGGTGACTAACGCTGATACTGCTTATCATCCTATTATTGAAGAACGATATCCATTATTATCAAAAGCAATATTAGCCGGAGCATCGGCTCAAATTAGAAATATGGCGACAAATGGTGGTAACATATTGCAGCGCACCAGATGTTATTATTTTTATGATAATAAGACGCCATGCAACAAACGAGAGCCAGGTTCAGGCTGTTCTGCTTTAGGAGGATACAATAGAATTCATGCTATTTTAGGACATAGCGAAAACTGCATTGCTGTATTTCCATCTGATATGTGTGTGGCTCTGGCAGCATTGGAAGCTACTATAAATATTAGTGGTAGTGAAGGGGAGAGAACAATTGACTTTGCAGATTTTCATAAACTCCCAGATGAAACTCCCGAAATAGATAATAATCTTCGAAAGGGAGAAATTATTACCAGCATCGACCTTCCTGAAAAAGGATTTCAAAATAATTATTCATACTTAAAATTGAGAGACAGAAGTTCGTACTCCTTTGCGCTGGTCTCTGTAGCAACCGGACTCATTATCGAAAATGGTACTATTACCGAAGCCAGAATTGCACTTGGCGGTGTAGCCCATAAACCGTGGCGTGTTCCTAAAGCTGAAGATTTTTTGAAAGGGAAAGAACCTACCGCAATAAATTTTGTCGCTGCAGCAGATCTTATTCTTGAAGGAGCATTTGGTTTTGAGCACAATAAATTCAAAATTGAATTAGCAAAAAAAGCAATTGTGAGAAATAGTCTTATGGCACTTGAGCCGGAAAAGCAACGAGCAGGAGCTAAACCGTCTTTGTAATAACCTTTTAAACTTTAATTATGAATAAACAGCCATTTACAGGAAAACCTTTAAGTCGTTTAGAAGGTCATCAAAAAGTGACCGGAAGTGCAAAATATGCAGGCGAATACGAAGCAGAAGATTTATTATACGGATATGTAGTAAACAGCACCATTACCAAAGGTAAAATCATTTCGATAGATAAAAGTGAAGCGAATAAGTTAGAAGGAATAGTAGAGATTTTTACACATGAAAACCGTCCGTCAACGGGATGGTTTGATTTTCAGTACGCTGATATGGATGCACCCCCGGGAACCGTTTTTAAACCCCTAAAAGATAATGATATAAAATATAATGGACAGCCTATTGCACTGGTGGTAGCAACTACTTTTGAAATGGCCCGATATGCCGCATATTTAATTAAAGTTACTTATAAAGAAGAAGAATTCACAACCGATTTAAAAGCAAATTATAAGTTGGCAAGAGAACCTAAAAAAGGACTTGCATCGATGCTAAAACCACCGCCTCCAAAACCAACCGGTGATTTTGAAAAAGCGTACAAGACCTCATTTGTGCATCATGAAGGAATATTTAACCATGGTACAGAAAATCATAATCCGTTGGAAATGTTTGCAACAACAGTGATTTATGAAGGAAAAAATAAATTAAAAATTTACGATAAAACACAGGGAACTATAAATTCTCAGCTTTATGTTGCCAATGTTTTTGGTTTGAAAATGAAAAATGTTCAGGTTATAGCACCTTTTGTTGGTGGTGCCTTTGGATCTGGTTTGCGACCACAATATCAATTGTTTATGGCTGTAATGGCATCATTAAAACTAAAACGAAATGTAAGGGTTACTTTAGACAGAGCTCAAATGTATACTTTTGGACATCGCCCTCCAACATTGCAATACACAAAATTCGGTGCCAATGCTAACGGAAAGGTCAACGCCATAAATCATAAAGCAATAGGAGAAACATCGCAATTTGAGGATTATGTAGAAGTAGTAGTCAATTGGTCTGCTATGCTTTATCCTGCAGAAAATACACTTTTGGAACATAAATTAGTTCCGCTGGATGTATATACCCCACTAGATATGCGAGCTCCAGGAGGAAGTACAGGTATGCACGCAATCGAAATAACAATGGATGAATTGGCATACCAGCTAAATTTAGATCCTCTTGAGTTAAGGCTGATTAATTATTCGGAAATAGATAAGACTACAGGTAAAGAATATTCCAGTAAAGAATTAAGAGCCTGTTATCTAAAAGGCGCTGAAAAATTTGGATGGAAAGAGAGAAATCCAAAACCGTTAAGTATGAAACGGGGCAATAAGCTGGTTGGCTACGGTATGGCTACTGGTATTTGGGATGCCAACAGACTTTTAGCACGTGCACAGGCAATAATGACAAGTGACGGAAAAGTTACAATTAAAAGTGCTGTTACTGATATAGGAACCGGAACTTTAACTGTAATGACACAGATTGCAGCAGATGAATTAGGTCTTTCGATAGAGGATGTCACTTTTTTATATGCCGACAGTAAAATGCCTTTTGCACCCATACAAGGCGGTTCTTTTACCGTTGCAACTGTAGGTCCGGCAGTAAAAGCGGCATGTAAAGCACTGAACAAAAAAATATTTAAAAAAGCCAAAAAGATAGAAGGTTCTCCTTTAGAAAAAGTTAAATTTGAAGAAGTAACGTTTAGTGATGGTTGCATTATTGTCACAAATGATCCTAAATTAAAATGTACGGTACAAGATGTTTTTAAAACCAATGATGGTAAAGAAATAAAAACAACCAATACTTCAATGCCCAATCCTTTACAATACAGGAAAAAAGCAAGAGCGGTTCATAGCGCTGTTTTTGTAGAAGTAGAAGTAGATGAAACATTAGGAATTATAGAAGTAAAGAGAGCTGTAACAGCAGTTGCAGCTGGAAAAATTATTAATCCTAAAACAGCAGAAAGTCAGATTTTAGGAGGTATGATTTGGGGAATAGGCAAGGCGCTTCATGAAGAAACGATTACTGATCACAGATTTGGGAAATACATGAACGCCAACTTAGCAGAATATCATATTCCGGTTCATGCTGATATTCCAGAATTAGGAGTATTATTTGTTGATGAACAAGACGACTTTGTAAATGATTTAGGGGTAAAAGGAATTGGAGAAATTGGTATAGTGGGAATGGCGCCTGCGATTTCGAATGCCATTTTTCATGCCACAGGAAAACGCATAAATGATCTCCCGATACATTTTGACAAATTACTTTAGAAAAGAAATAATTTAAAAATTAATACGCATGATCAGATTAGTAAAAAAAACAACAGCACTATTGTTTCTATGTTTAGCAACAAGTTTAGTACAGGCACAGGAAAAAAATAAGGATTCAAAGTGTCGTTATATCAAAACGGCTTCAGGATATTTGATGGTGTTGCGTGAAAATGATAATGTACTTGCTGCTATTGAAAATTTGGTTAAGGAACAACAAATTCCATCTGCAAATTTTACCGGAATCGGTTTTGCACGCGAGGTTACATTTGGTTTTTATGATTTTAGTCAAAAGAAGTTTAATCCTAAAACCTTTTCAAAAGTGGAAATGGGAAGTCTGACAGGATCAATTGCGTGGAGTGATGGAAAACCTTCTATACACGTGCATGGTGTCGCAACAGATGATAAATTTGATGCTTATGGCGGACACATTTTGGAATTGCATGTTGGTACAGGATCAATGGAAATTTATATTACGCAGCATCAGGAAAAATTAGAACGAAAAATCGAGCAGCCACTCAACGCAAACGTATTACAGCTTCCTTGCGCAAAACTCTAGAAGTCATTAAAGAAAAACATAGAAAAAGCTCCAATTCTCTTAAATCGGAGCTTTTTCTTGTTCTTAGAATCTGCCTTTTATCTTATCCATAAATGAAAGTTTGATGTCGCTGCTTTCTATAAAAGCACAGTCTTTTATTAGTCTGTAGGCATTCCATCTAACATTTCTGTCAGGATCCTGTAATTTCGATTTGATTTTAGAAATAATTGTCTGATCTGTGTTTTCATCGATCCAATATTCTATTAAAAACAAAGCATTCAATTGAATTTTCGGATTTTTATTATCTAATTCTTTGCTAAGATATTGCGCTATTTTTTGAGATTCCAGCGTCTCGTTATCATCTTGAGTGATGGTTTCAATCAATTCAATTAATGCTGTAGCGTCATCGCTTTTTTTAGACATTTCAAACATTCGGATGAATTCGGCAACCAGAAAGCTTTCCCAACGTTTATAATCTTCAGATAAAACATAATAGAGAAACTCTAACTGATCGAGTTTGTTATAAACATCAGTTCGGCAGTATTCTATTAAATCATTTTCGTTTGCTTCTGCAAGCCTAAGAATTTCTTCTTCTTTTTTAATGGCCTCTTTTTCCTTAAGATCTAAGTACGCATCAAAACCAATTAGGTTATTAAAAACATTATTGCTGGAAACCGTTTCAACTCTGTTGGCTTGATTGTACTGATTACGGAAGCTTTTTATAAGTTTTGTAACAGTCTCCTCATCGGTTTTATAAGCAAAGAGATTAACTTCTACTGTTCCTTTAGAACTGGTAAACTGCAATATTGCACCTACATAATCAAATCCTGCACTTTTAGAATGTTCTTCTTTTTTGGTCACGGTTTCTTTGCGAATGCTTTTCCAGGAATGGAAAATATTTTCGACAGTAATTCCTTTGTCTGAGAGTATAAGTTTCTTTTTTAGTTTTGAAATTTCTTTTATAATATCATTTCCGAAATAAAAAATCATTCCTATCGCTATCGCTAAATAAGCATAATCAGCTCTTTTATAATTGGCGTAATCAAATTTGATGGTAGAAATCAAATAAAAACCTGCAAATACGAGAATAGAATATGCCGCTATTCTGGCCAAAGCATAATTAAGAGAATAAGAAATAACGACCTCCTTAGCTGAGGTTGGTCGTGAGTTAAAATGATCCATTTAGAAGGTTGATTTGGTTTTGGTTTCCGAAAGTACAAATTATACCAATACCTTAGGCAGACATTGTCATTTTGACTACATTTTAAATCATTTTGGCTACTTTACAGCCTTTTTTTTCAGGCAATTTTGCATTATAATTTAAATCTTTAATAATTTAAAAATGGAAAAACGTATACAAGGATTTATAGAAACGATAAATACTTTTGATGTAGAACAGACATTACAATTATTTGCAGAAAATGCGATAATAGACGATGTCTCAGTAGGGGAAAAGTTTACTGGAAAAAGTGGTGTAGAAAAATACCTTAAAACCTATTTTGTAGGCTATAATACAAATACAAAACTAGAAAATATTGAAATTGTAAATAGTTTCAGCAGTAAAGCAAAAGTTGATTTTAAAGGCAATTTCGGTCACGAAAAAGGAGGCCTGGATTTTACCTTCAACAACGAAGGGTTTATAGTGAGGATTGATGCCTATTTAGAGTGAGTTGTTTATTCGTTGGATTGTTTAACTGTTTAACTGTTTATTTGTTTATTTGTTTAATCGTGTTGGATTGTTTAACTGTTTAAACGTGTAATCATTTTAGGATGATGTTTTGCTTATTTAAAATAAAACCTCCAGCTAAAAACTGGAGGTTCATCATTCAATATAATTTATCTAGTAAATTCATTTTAATTTTTTAAATCCTTCAATCTTATAATCTTTCAATCCAAAAATCTAAGAATCTAAGAATCTAAGAAATCTAAGAAATCTAAGAAATCTAAGTAAGTCTAAGTAAGTCTAAGCAAGTCTAAGTAAGTCTAAAATCTATTCCTTAAACAAAATAATAGCAGCTTTATACCCTGTACCCACATTCCATTGACTGGATTCGATAACAGTACCTTTATCATCAAAAACTTGAAATTCTGCAGTATTTGGTGATGCAGAACCTTCGTTTAAAGCTTCGAAGTCAATTTTATTAATACCCGGTTTTAGCTTAATTTTAAAATCTTTAAATTCACCCACTAAACTAACTTCGGCTTCAACTACTTCATCATTAAGTAATATTCTAATCTTATCACCATCTACAAAAGCAGCATCACGATAACGAATTGTCGAAGTAATGGCTTTAGTTCTAAATCCTCCTAAATATTGATTACGTCTGTAATAGATACCTTCAACATTCGCCTCTGGTTTATACAAATTTGTATCTCTAAAAAGTTCCTCAGGATTAATTTTTAAAGGATCCGGCTTTTCTACAATTGTTGGCGGATCATTTTTTGGAGGTGCAACTTCCTTTGGAGGAACAACTTCTTTTTTAGCATTTGCATCTTTAGGCGGAATTGGAGTAAACTTATTATTCAATTCTTCTTGTGCAAATCCTTGCAGAGAAACAGTTATCATTATAGTTAAAAACAATATTCTTTTCATATACTTTATATTTAATTTAAAAACGGCATTCCGTATGTACATAAACATTGTAATTGTCGCATTTATTGCATGAAGAGAGAAGTATTATTAAAAATGATATATTCCGGAAGTATCTGTAAAAGAAAAGGATAATTATGTAAAATTTTTGGTATTCATAATTTTAAATTTGAGATAGTACAAACAAAAAAGAAATTATTATGAAAATGCTATTAAAAACTAAAGTCATAATGGTACTTGTCCTGACCGGAATATTATTTTCTTGTAAAGATAATAAAGATGGTTACAGCGATGAAGTCCAAACAGGACAACTTCCTGCTGATACTACCACAACAGTATCAGATACAGCGGGTGTAAGTGGTTTTAGTACAACGAATAGTGCTAATGCTAATGAAGCAGTTGGAACAGAGGATGGCGGAACCGGTACAGGAATTGGTCCAGGTGAAAGTCCGAACGACGGTGCTACAGATTCAGGTCCATCAGAAAAACATTCAAAAGACAGTATCAACACTTCAAAAACATCAAAGAAGACTACTAAAAACAAATAAAATAGTACTAAAGTGAAATTTTGCTTTTTCACTTAAAAAATAAAACCTGTAATGACTATCATTTCAGGTTTTTGTGTGTCTAAAAGTGACACCCAAAAGATGTAAAACATTAATATTCACCATGTGAATAATGTTAATAAAACTTCAAAATTTATATAATCAAGGGTAAAACGGGTATTTTTTTGTACCTTAAAAATTCAAACAGTAACAGCAAAATGACAAAATTACGGATATCGATAATTAATATTCACGGACTTTTAAAGGGTTCCGGACTCGAAATAGGCAGAGATGCCGATAATGGAGGACAAACCAAATATGTTTATGAGCTCGCAGAGTTTTTATCACAGCACGAGGATGTAGAACACGTTGATTTATTTACACGATTAATAGACGATCCTAATCTCTCTCCCGAATATGCGGTAGCGGTTGAAAAAGTAAATGACAAATTTGATATTAGAAGAATTCCGTTTCTGGGAAAAAAATACAAAGCAAAAGAACAATTATGGGAAGGTTTGGATACTTTTGTAAACGGTGTGGTACAACACATTAAGTTTTATAATATATTTCCGGATTGGATTCACTCTCACTACGGAGACGCCGGTTATGCAGCGGCAGAACTTTCAGCAATTCTAAATATTCCTTTTGCGCATACCGGACATTCTTTAGGATATTACAAAAAGAAAAAACTTATTGAAGCCGGAATCCCGGACGAAGAACTCGAAAAGAAATTTAAGTTTAGGCAAAGGATAGCAGCAGAAGAAAAGACACTTGAACTCTCTGAATTCATCGTTACTTCGACAGAGCAGGAAATTGAAACCTATCAGCCTTATAAAAATTTTGATGTAGGTAAATACCATGCTATTTCACCCGGAATTGATACTCGAAAGTTTGTTCCTTATTATCATGTCGAACAGGATTCAAACAAACAAATGGAAGAAGAGCAACGAAAATACTGGGTCGCCGAATCGATTTCTAAATTTTTAATAAATCCACACAAACCCTTTATCTTAGCCCTTTCGAGGCCAGATCGCCATAAAAATCTTCATACTCTAATTGAGGTTTATGGAAAAGATAAAGAACTACAAAGTATTGCCAACCTGGTTATTTTTGCAGGAATTCGAAGAGATATTTCGAAAATGCCGGAATCTGAAAAAGATGTTCTAACTGATTTACTGCTTTTGATGGATAAGTATGATTTGTACGGTAAAATGGCGATTCCAAAAAAGCATGATGTAGAAAATGAAGTTTCTATTATTTACCGTTATGCAGCAGAAAAGCGGGGTGTATTTGTAAATCTGGCACTTCATGAAAATTTTGGTCTTACGGTTATTGAATCAGCAAGTTCAGGATTACCGGTAGTGGTAACTAAGAACGGAGGTCCTTCAGAAATTCTTCCCACCTGTCAAAATGGAGAATTGGTTGATCCACAGGATGAAAAAGAAATCAAGAAAGCATTGCGAAATATTCTGACAGATGAAAATCAATGGCGATATTATTCCAATAACGGAGCAATCAATATTCAAAAACATTACAGCTGGTTAACGCATGTTAATCATTATATTGAATTAGTAAAGGAAAATTTGACAATGTCATCTGGTTCAGGGATCAAAAAGCAACATTATCCTAATATCAATATTGAACGATTAAAAAGAAAAGTGGAGCATCTTTTAGTTTCAGATATAGATGGAACACTGATTGAACCCAAATTAAATAATCCGGGTTTACAGGAATTAAAAGCACATTTAGTAAATCGGACAGATAAAATGGCTTTTGCAATGGCATCGGGAAGAAATTTAGATTTGGTCAAACAAGTTATAGAAGAAGAAGACTTTCCTTCACCCGATTTTGTTATTTGTTCCGTAGGTACCGAAATCTATTACACCAACGGGAAAGAGTATATTTTAGACAAAGGCTGGGCAAAGTTTCTGGCAGGACAGTGGAAGAGAGATGATATTGTAAACCGCCTAAAAGATATTCCCTGGTTGAGATTACAGGAAGAAGCAGGGCAAAATCCATTAAAAATTTCGTATTATTATGATATAGAAAAATACAATTACGATCAGATAATTAAAGCATTAGGAACAGGATGGTATAAGGTAAATATTATTCCGAGTCACGGAAAATTTATTGATATCATTCCCAAAAGAGCATCAAAAGGTAATGCTATTAAATTTTTATGCCGTAAATGGTCAATTCCTTTATCAAATGTTATTGCAGCAGGAGATTCAGGAAATGATATCGATATGTTCAGAGGACCTATCAGAGGAATTATCGTAGGGAATCGAAGTGCTGAACTCGATCACTACGAAACATCCAAAAGTATTTTTATGGCAAAAGATGCTGCTTCAGCGGGTATTTTAGAAGGATTAAAACATTATAAAATTATAAAATAGTATGTATTCAGGTTCAGGATTTAGTAATTGGGAGATAGGTGATGTAGATGTATTTATAGACGAGTATGGTGTTCATCATTTATTTCATTTGATTATTCCAAATCACGATTATATTGCGCATGCAATTTCAAAGGATGGTCTTTCATGGAAAAGGGTAAAAAATGCCTTATGGGTAGGCGATCCCGGAGAATGGGATGATGATATGCTTTGGACAATGCATGTTAGTAAAAATTCTGAAGGAGAAGGTTACGAAATGTATTATACAGGTTTAAAAAGGCAGGATAAAGGAATTATCCAAAAAATAGGAAGAGCAGTATCATTAGATTTAGTGCATTGGGAAAAAGAAAACCAGTACGGACTTCCGTTTGAGAGTGAGGCGCCTTATTATGAAAGTTACGAAAACAATCCCAGAGAATGGCTAAGTTTCAGAGATCCTTTTAAATACCAGTTCGAAGGAGATGATTATTTATTAATCTGTGCGCGCAGCGCTGTTGGACCAACGTACAGAAGAGGCTGTATTGGCGTGGCAAAAAGAAAGAATGATACTTATGTACTGCAAAAACCGTTACACATGCCTTATGTGTATGATGATGTAGAATGTCCTTGCGTTATAGAAATAAACGGAATGCATTATTTGCTAGGTTCAATTCGCGAAGATATAAAAGTACGCTATTGGTTTGCTCCTGATTTTATGGGCGAATATCATGCTTTTCATAATAATGTATTGATGCCACAAGGTAATTATGCCGCCAGAATTGTGAAAGAAGGCGATTATTATCTGGTTTATAATTTTTATTTCATTGGTGGAAATGTAAATACACATCGTGTTATACCACCTCCAAAACAATTAGATGTAGACAAAAACGGAAGACTTTTATTAAAATCATATCATCATTGGAATACGCTGTACAGGCGAACTATTCTGCAGAAACACTTACCGCTTCCAGTACCTATTTTATGTAATCCTTCGGCAAGTTTTACATTAGAGAACGAAAGCAGATGGGTATTTGGCTGTAGAAGCGGTTACGAAGTTTTTTGCTTTGATAAACCGTCAAGCGATTTTGTATGGGAAGGTACGCTTGCAGTAGAAGGAATGGGCAAAACAGGTTTTGTTATAGAGTGTGACGAAGAAGGAACCGCTTACTACATTTCACTTGATTTTGTTAATGGTTTTGTGCAGTTTAGAGCATGGGGATTTAATGAAAAAGACGTAAAAAATAATTTTGTCTTTGAAAACATTCAAACCAATCTATTTGAAATAGTAGAAAACAAAGAAGTTTATTTCAAGATCATTCGTTATGGAAATTATTATGAATTATCGATCAATGATTTTGTAAAATTGACGTTACTGGATTTTAAATACAGTGATGGTAAAATTGGAGTTTACGTTTGTTCAGCGGTTGTATCCGTAACAGATTCTAAAATTCATGTTATTCCAGAACCAGAAAATGAATATGCAACATCAGATCCTAATAAATCTTTTGATGAATATCTTAAGAAAACACCAATGTAAAAGTGCTGTTTGTTAGATAATAAAAAATGATTTTTGCGTTATAGCAGGTTTAGTAACCGTTTATAATGCAAAAATCATTTTTAGTTTTATAGTTATTTGGTTTTATTTACTTTTCTTTAAAGCATCTAATAATTCAGCCAAATCTACTATAGCATAAGTAGAAGAATAATCAGATACAGCGTAAGGAAGTATTAAGCTGTCGTTGTGTATAATTGCACCACAAGAATAAACAACATTCGGAACATAACCTTCACGTTCGTCTTCTAGCGGAGAAAGCAAAGGTTCGCTTAGTCTTCCAATTTCTTTAGTTGGGTCTTCCAGGTCAAGTAATGACGCTCCAATACAATAACGACGCATCGTACCCACACCATGCGTAATGATCAGCCAGCCTTCTTTTGTCCAAAGAGGAGATCCACAGTTTCCTATTTGTGTAAACTCCCAGGTATAACGTGGTTCCTGAAGCAGGATAGGCGTATTCCATTGTGTTACGCGGTCAGAAAACATAATGTAATTGTTTACCCCATCAATTCGGGCAAGCATTGCATATTTTCCTTTAATCTTTCTTGGAAACAAAGCCAGATTTTTATTTTGAGCTCCTGCACCATGCAAAGGCATTACTCTAAAAGTATAAAAATCTTCGGTTGAAATCAGTTTAGGTAGAATGGTGTGACCATTGTAGGCTGTATAAGTTGCCATAACTCTAACGGAATCATCATCATCAATGAAGCGCACAAAACGAGCATCTTCGATACCGCGGCTTTCAGATTCAGAAATTGGAAATATAACACGTTCTGTAATGTCAGAATCATGTTTAAATTCTAGATCATAAAAAGATTTTGCCAACCATAAAATTTCATTTAGCGCAACTCTTCTTTCTTCGCGTATAGTAGGATCACTTAAGGTATTATTTACAATATTTTTCAGTACTGCATACTCAAATTCTTCAGGCAAATTATCCATGATTTGCGTAATATACTTGTCGGTCGTATGCATTTCAGATAATTTTAATAAAAAACGTTCCTTATTGAAAAACGTTTTGTGTAAAATCTCAGCCTTATCAATATGGTGACCATTTTTCATTACCTGAAGATTGTTATTCTTATCAAGAATTCCTCTTCTAAAGACAATTGACGAAATATGACCTTCACCGGTAGCCCTAAATGAAATGATAACACGTTTTTCTCCCGCTTCAAGACCGGATTGGTCAAAATCTTCAACAATCGAAGGGTTAAAAATAGCTGCAGATTCTATCGCATATTCCATGGTACAATAAGAACCAATAAGCATTTTACGATTAAGAGACATATTTTCATAATCAATCTGCATGCCTTCAATTACATCCCTTATTTTTTCGCAGTGTTTAAAGAATATCGAAGATATGTTTCTGTGGCGTCTGGCAAATTCGCGAAGTGTTTGTTCCAGTGTTTCAGACACCTGTTTTTCGTCAAGCGTCATTATGCGCTTAACCATTTGCTGAGTCCGTTCTTCACCGTTCATAAAATAGCGTGTAACTACTCTTTTAGAATCGGGAGTGAATTTTATATTTTTACGGAGGACTGATAATCGCATAGTTTTCTTTTTTTAAACAAGATAAAATCCTGTATTTTAATTATTTCTATACAAGTTAATGATTTTGTTAAAGAAAAAAAACTTATTTTTTCAAAATTGCGATAGTGTATACGGTTTTGTTGTTTGTAGTTTATGGTTTGAAGTTTCGAGTTCCAAGCTGATAATTTCGCAATTCACAATTCACAATTCACAATTCACAACTCACAATTGAAAAAAAACTTAATTCCATATTTCATTCATCTCAGTAAGTATAATTGGTTTTCCATCAGTAACGACTATTGTATGTTCGTGTTGTGCCATAAAACCACCTTTGTTTCCAACCATTGTCCAGCCATCTTGTAAAGTTTCTGCAATTGTAGAAGTTGTAGAAATAAACGTTTCGATAGCAACAACAGAGTTTTTCTTGAATCGGGTAAGATTAAATCGATCTCTGTAATTGGCAATTTCATGCGGTTCTTCATGTAAACTTCTGCCTGTACCATGTCCGGTAAGATTTTTAATGACTTTGTATCCCTTCTTCTTAGCTTCGTTTTCTATAAGAAATCCAATATCCGAAATGCGAACACCGCCTTTTATACTATAAATTGCTTTTTGAAGAATTTGTTTTGAAGCTTCTATTAATTTTTGATGTTGATTGATATCTTGCCCAATTACAAAAGATCCTCCATTATCTGACCAAAAACCATTTAATTCTGCTGAAACATCAATATTTATTAAATCACCATCTTTTAGAATCGTTTTATCAGAAGGAATGCCATGGCAAAATTCATTATTCATGCTAATACAAGTCCATCCCGGAAAACCGTATGTTTCGTATGGAGCTGATTTTGCTCCCAGATCTTTCAAAATCTGACCACCATAGTTATCTAATTCTTTGGTTGTCATGCCAGCTTTGGCAAAATTTCTCATTTCTTTCAGCGTGTAGGCAACAGCTTCGCTGGCTTTTTTCATTCCAATTAATTCTGCCTCTGTTGTTATTGACATAATTTTTATTTTAAGTATAATTACAAAATTAAGAGTTTAATTGGCATCTGCTAATTCAATATCCATAGTTTTTATTAGTCCGTCCTCAAAAGTATAAATGTGTTTCACCACGCCATCAAATACAACACCGCCTTGCAAGTCTTTTACATTTTGCTGCACCAGAACTTCTAAAGAACCATTTTCCCGTTTTACAAATCCAATTGGTTCTACTTTAGGATTTATCTCTGTCCATTGTCTGCTCCAGTATTCCTTAATTTCATTATGTCCGCTTATATAACCACCTTCCCACGCTTTAGACCATTGTACATCTGGCTGCATCGTTGATAATGCCTTGTCAATATTTCTTTCGTTAAACGAAGAATAGGCGCTTTCAATAATATTTTTGAATTGATTTTCCATACTACAGAGATATTTGTAGATAAATTTTTGTATTTACCAATTATAAATTTAGTGCATTTATCTTAAGATTAGATTTAATATTTAAGAAATTATATGT
>NZ_MUGW01000038.1 GCF_002217285.1 Flavobacterium hercynium
TGGATAATTGTGGGGGATTTTCTTATTCTCATTTTTATCACTTCGGAGAATGAGAAGTCCTCGCTAGAAACTCGACAAAGATTGGTACTACTTTAATAAGCTACTTACATAGATTTCAGATTAAATATTTTGCTTAATTTTAAAGACTAAATTAAGTAATTATGAAAAAGATGACGCTGATTATATTTTTATTTTTCTCTTGGCTTGTAAATGCACAACAAAAAGAAGTTCGAAATTCTATAGAGACATTTTTCAATGCATTCCATCAAAAGGATACGAGTGAAATTAGAAAACTTTGTTCAGATAAAATTATACTCCAATCAATAAGTGAAAGCAAGAGTAAAGGAAATAAATTGTCTGATGAAAATTTAAAAGAGTTTTTGCTTTCCATAGCTACAATTCCAATAGAAACAAAATTTAAAGAGAAAATTTTAAATTATACCATTCAAATTGATGGCTCTATGGCTCATGTCTGGGCTCCGAATTTTATCTCAATGATAAATTAAATCATACAGGTGTAAATATGTTTGTTTTATTTAAGCAAAATGACTTTTGGAAAATCATTTATTTAATTGATACCAGAAGAAAGTAATTTTTAAATCACTTCAGTGAGATAGTAATTGCAAATATCATTTAATAGGCATTCTTCACACTTAGGTTTTGGTCTGCAGGTTTCTCTACCGAGAAATGAAATCGCCATACCAATTTCAGACCAGATGTTTTGAGGTAATATCTGCATTAGATCTTTCTCAATTTTATTCCCGTCCTTATTTTCTTTTATTATTCCGATTCTGGGAGCAACTCTTATAACATGAAGATCAGCAATAATACCTTCAGAAGGTTTATTGGTTTCTCTTAGAATAACATTGGCAGATTTTCTTCCAATACCTTTCAATGCTGTTAATCCTTGCAAAGTCGTTGGAATTTCTTTATCCTCTTTTAATAGTTTTGCAATATCAATTATCCACTGCGCTTTTGTTTGATAATTTCGAACTTTGCTTACATAAGATGTAAAAGTTTCAATATCTGTGTCAACTAAACTGCTTAGAGTTGGAAATTTGGCGAATAACAAAGGAGCAATGTTATTAATATTAGCATCAGAATCCTGAGCTGATAATATAACCATTACCATTAATTGATATGTATTTTGATATTCTAAAGGATGTTTCCTGTCTTTGTATTTGCTCAGGATTGGTTCTAGTTTCTTCTCCCAATTTTCTGATTCGCCAAATAAATCCATTTTATGTTTATTGTAAATTGATTTTGTCTCAGTTTAATATTAAAGCTTAAGAAGCTCCGATAAATTCCATTGTTTTCTTTATAACATTTTGAGCGCCTAATATTTTTCGGTGTCCAAGCCCTTCTGTTAAAAATAAAGTTCCGTTTGATAGATTTTCATGAATGTGAATTCCGGCTTTAACTGAAACTTCAGGATCATCTTGATCATGAATAACCAAAACTGGTATATCAATTGTTTTAGCTGCCTTATATGCTGAATAATCAGCCATTACTAAATTGTATTTATTTTCGAAATGGTTTCGCAAACGTAGACTTATTTCCGGTTTCAATTCTAATTTTGCAATAAATTCGTCTACAATGTCTTGTACAATATCTCCGCTACCAATAACAACAGCTTTATTTGCTTTAAATCCCATTTTAAGAGCGTTTAAAACAGACATTCCACCTAATGAATGCCCAATAATAATTTCAAATGGACCATATTGCTTTTCTATTTCTAAAATTGCAGCAATAAAATCAGCCATTGTAGCTGTTGAACCATTTGATTTTCCATGTGCAGGAGCATCAAAACTAACGATCAAGTATCCTTTTTTCACTAATTCATCTGCTATTTTAAAAAGTTGTGTTCCTCGTCCGGACCAACCGTGAACTAACAATGCTTTTTTGGCTGATTGACCATATTCGTATGTAATTACAGTTTTTTCAATGGATGGAACAAACAAAGATTTTTGATTACTCTTAAGATCCATTTCCAATTCTCTTTTCGGAATCTTATGTTTTATTGGTGTTTCGAAAAGCTTTGCTGCAAATTTCGTAACCAATTTCTTTGAAAATAAGGCACAAATTTTACAGGATAGTATAATTAGATAGGGAATTTTTATCGATTGTGTAGGATTTTTTGTCTTTTTTGTCATATCGTTATTTTTGTAGTGTAATCTAAACTATGCTTGTTTTTTTCCTAAATTTAAAAAACAATAAAAGTAATACATTAAGTAACTGTTTTAAAGAAAATAACATTTACTAATAAACTAAATATACTTTCTTTAAAATTTTAGAATGGAAATATTTCATATCAGCGCTGAAAGCTATCCAATGGCTAAAGTTGGGGGATTAGCTGACGTAGTTGGAGCCTTACCAAAATATCAAAAAAAAGCAGGACACCAAGTTCAGGTTGTTGTACCGTGTTACGATACAAAATTTAAAAATGAAAATAAATTTGAAAGTGTACATACAGGAAATGTCAGCTTAGGAAATTTTAATTTTCCATTTAGTGTTTTAAAAAAAACTACTGATGATTTAGGATATGAATTATATCTTATCGAAATCAACGAATTATTTGATCGGCCAAATGTTTACGGATATGAAGATGACATTGAACGTTTTATATCTTTTCAGATCGCAACTCTAGATTGGATTTCAACAAGAAATACTGTTCCCGATATTATTAATTGTCATGATCATCATACAGGGCTTATTCCTTTTTTAATAAAATATGCCTATAAGTACGAAAGCTTAAGAAGTATAAAGACCGTACTTACGATACACAATGGCTTGTATCAAGGCTGGTTTGGTTTTGATAAACTGCATTATTTACCAGAATTTGATTTGATGCATGTTGGATTTTTAGAATGGAATAATTCTTTGAATTCATTAGCTGTTGGAATAAAATGCGCACATGCAGTAACTACAGTTTCGCCAAGTTATTTAAACGAAATTAATTTCTCAGCAAATGGATTAGAACCGCTATTTAATTCAGTGCGAAGTAAATCTAAAGGAATATTAAACGGAATTGACTTTGAAGTCTGGAATCCTGCTCAGGATAAAATGGTTGTCGAGAATTATTCGATAGATTCTATTTCAAAAGGCAAAGAAATTAATAAAGAAAAGCTTTGTCAACAATTTAATCTCGATTCAAGTAAACCGCTATTTAGTTTTATTGGCAGATTGTTCGAAGAAAAGGGAGGTGATTTACTGCCACAAGCTTCGGCTTTAGCTTTAGCTGACAATTTTGAGAATTTGAATATTCTTATTCTAGGATCAGGAAATGCAGAGATAGAAGAGCAGTTATTACAATTAAAAAATGAATTTAAAGGAAATTATAATGTTTTTATAGGGTACAATGAAGAATTAGCGCATTTAATTTATGCAGGTTCCGATTTTATTTTAATGCCTTCACGAGTAGAGCCATGCGGCTTAAATCAGATGTATGCATTGCGTTACGGTACAATTCCAATTGTTAGTCGTACTGGTGGTTTACGGGATACCGTTATAGATTTTGGAGATGATGGAAATGGAATTTGCCACGATCAGGCTTCTGTAGATGATATTTGTTATTCCATCAACCGCGCGTTACAATTATATGAGGATAAAGAGAATTTTACTAAGATTAGAAAATCAGGAATGGAAACGGATCATTCCTGGGAAAGAGTTTGTCAAGAATACATTGAGCTATATAACCTAATTATTAAGAAAAATGAAATTTAGTAAAAAGAATGTAATTGCTATTATTTTAGGCGGTGGACAAGGATCGCGGCTTTATCCGTTAACAGAATCTAGATCAAAACCTGCAGTTCCGATTGGGGGAAAGTACCGTTTGGTAGATATTCCAATTTCAAATTGTATTAATTCGGATATTTTTAAAATATTTGTGTTGACGCAGTTTAATTCAGCTTCTTTAAATACGCACATTAAAAACACCTTCAATTTTAGCATTTTAAGTCAATCCTTTGTTGATATTTTGGCAGCTGAGCAAACTCCGGGTAACGCAACCTGGTTTCAGGGAACTGCTGATGCTGTTCGACAATGTATGTCACATTTTTTGAAACACGATTTTGAATACGCTCTAATTTTATCAGGTGATCAATTGTATCAAATGGATTTCAATGAGATGCTAGAAGCTCATATCAATGCAGATGCGGCTATTTCTATTGCTACTTTACCTGTAAATGCTAAGGATGCTCCTGAATTTGGTATTCTGAAAACAAACAATGAAAGTTTTATTGAAGCCTTTATAGAAAAACCAGATGCTTCGCTTTTACCACAATGGGAATCTGAAGTGAGTGAAGAAATGCATGCAAAGGGAAAAAAATACCTTGCATCAATGGGAATTTATATTTTTAACAGACAATTGCTGGAAAATTTAATGGAAGATCCTGAAACAAAAGATTTTGGAAAGGAGATTATTCCACAAGCAGTTGGAAAACATAAAATTCTAAGTTATCAATATGAAGGCTATTGGACAGACATTGGAAATATTGAATCTTTTTTTGAAGCAAATATTGGTTTAACTGCCGATATTCCAGAATTTAATCTGTTTGATAATGAAAATAAGATATTTACAAGACCACGATTATTGCCACCATCAAAATTTAGAAATTCTATTATAAATCAATCCCTAATTTCAGAAGGTTGTATTATTAATGCTAAAGAAATAAAAAATTCCGTTATTGGTATCCGATCCAGAATTGGTGATGGAACCGTTATTGAAAACTGCTATGTCATGGGGAACGATTTTTATCAGGATATTGATGAACTGAATCATGAAAGTACGATTAATAAAATACATGTTGGAATTGGAGAAAACTGTTTCATAAGTAATGCATTAATCGATAAAAATGTTCGTATTGGAAATAATGTTCACATCAGCGGAGGCAAGCATTTAGAAAATTTCTCTAATGAACTGTACAGCATTAAAGACGGAATTATTGTAATTAAAAAAAGAGCTGTTTTGTCTGATAATTTTAGAATTGAATAAGATTAATTGTTGCCATAAAAACCAAATATGAATAAAGTCATAACGCATTCTTTATTTACTGATTTTGATATTGATTTATTCAAAGCAGGTAAACACTTTAAATTGTATGAAAAACTTGGAGCACATTTACTGGAAGTCAATGGCGTTAAAGGTGTTTACTTTGCAGTTTGGGCGCCAACAGCGCAATCCGTTTCTGTAATAGGTGATTTTAATTATTGGGTACAAAACGAACATTTGCTACAAGTACGTTGGGATTCTTCCGGTATTTGGGAAGGTTTTATTCCCGAAATTGAAAAAGGCACATTGTACAAATATAAAATTCAGTCTTCTATTGATGGCGTAATAACAGAAAAAGCAGATCCCTTTTCTTTGTACTGTGAAAAACCACCTCATACAGCGTCTGTTGTTTGGGATTTAGATTACAGCTGGAAAGACGAAAACTGGATGCATTCCCGAAAGGAGACAAATGCATTAGATAAGCCTTTTTCGGTTTACGAAGTTCATTTAGGTTCCTGGAAAAGGGGAGAACACAATCGATTTTTGACTTATTTAGAGCTTGCAGACGATTTGGTCAATTATGTAAAAGAAACGGGTTTTACTCACGTTGAGTTCATGCCTGTAATGGAATATCCGTATGATCCTTCATGGGGATATCAATTAGTTGGCTATTTTGCTCCAACTTCCCGATTTGGAAAACCACAGGATTTTATGGTTTTAGTAGATAAATTGCATCAGGCTGGTATTGGCGTAATTTTAGATTGGGTACCATCACATTTTCCTGATGATAGTCACGGATTAGGTTATTTCGATGGATCACATCTCTATGAACATCCTGATCGAAGAAAAGGATATCATCCGGATTGGAAAAGTTTGGTTTTTAATTACGGACGAAATGAAGTTCGCGCTTTTCTAATAAGTAATGCGGTTTTTTGGCTTCAAAATTATCATATAGATGGTTTGCGTGTAGATGCAGTAGCTTCTATGTTGTACCTCGATTATTCCAGAAACGAAGGAGAATGGGAGCCTAATATTTTTGGCGGAAGAGAAAACTTAGACACGATAAGTTTTCTTAAAGAATTTAATGAAGTAGTTTACGCTAATTTTGATGGAGTTCAAACTATTGCTGAAGAGAGTACATCGTTTCCAATGGTTTCCAGACCTACGTTTACAGGTGGTTTAGGATTCGGAATGAAGTGGATGATGGGCTGGATGCACGATACTTTGCAATATTTCCAGAAAGAAACGGTGTATCGAAAATACCATCAAAATGATTTGACTTTTTCTATGACGTATGCTTTTACCGAAAATTTCATGCTACCTTTTTCGCATGATGAAGTAGTTTATGGTAAAAAGTCTATTGCAAGTAAAATGCCAGGTGATGAATGGCAGAAGTTTGCGAATCTACGTTTGTTATACGGTTATATGTTTACGCATCCCGGAACAAAATTATTATTTATGGGATCGGAATTTGGACAAAATGACGAGTGGAATTTTGAAAAAAGTTTAGACTGGCATTTATTACAGTTTGATTATCATATTGGAATAAAAAATGTAATAACCGATTTAAATCATTTGTATAAAAATAATCCGGCTTTATATGAAAAACAATTTATAGCAGAAGGTTTTGAATGGATTAATTATTCAGATCATCAAAATGCGGTTGTTTCCTATATAAGGAAAGGAAATAATCCGGAAGAAAACCTAATTGTGGTTTGCAATTTTACTCCCGTTATTAGATATAATTATAGAATCGGAATTTTTAAAAGTGGAAAAATAGTCGAAATTTTTAATACTGACGCTGCAAAATATGGTGGAAGCAGTGTAGGAAATAATAACGATCTGCAAATAGAAAGTATTCCTTATGATGGCAGAGATTTTTCTGTTGAATTAATTCTTCCTCCTTTGAGCGTTACCGTATATTCTTTTAAATAAATGGATTTTTTAATAATACAGTTTTAGCAATATTAAACTTTATAATTCAGGATTAATGAATTTTTCAATATTGAAATTAGTAGTTCTGCAAAAATAACGTTTTCGTTAATAATCCTCATATTCAGAGGGCTTTACGTTGTTTTTTTGTATGTTTGGAAGAGTGATATATTTAGTATAATTAATTCATCGGCAATATGATTACAAATACAGCATTAGAATACAAAGGCGATTTATATCCATCAAAAATTGTTTCGTTTGAACATGAAGGTGACTCGATCTTCTTTAATACAGACAATAAAATAATTCTAAAAGTCACAGTTCTAAGAGACAGTCTGATCCGATTTCGTTTTACTACCAAAGGTTATTTTAGTAATGATTTCTCGTATGCCATTGATAAAACACAATTACATGGCTATAATTTTTTAGAACTTACTGAAGAAGATACTTTCTTTTTAATTACAACCAGTAAAGTAAAATGTAAAATTCAGAAAGCAGACGTTCGTTTATCCATTTATGATCTGAATGATTTATTGATTCTGGAAGACGAATTAGGTTTTCACTGGGAAGAAAGTTACGAATACGGTGGGAACATCGTAAAAATGAGTAAATCTTCCAAAGATGGAGAATGCTTTTATGGTCTTGGTGATAAAGCCACACAGATGAATTTAAAAGGCAAAAGATTAGAAAATTTTGCAACAGATCAATATGCTTATCAAAAAGATCAGGAACCTTTATATAAAGTAGTTCCTTTTTATATTGGTTTACATAATAAACAATCATACGGAATTTTCTTTGACAATACCTTTAGAACCTTTTTCGATTTTTGTCAGGAAAGAAGAAACGTAACCAGTTTTTGGGCAGAAGGTGGTGAAATGAATTACTATTTCATTTATGGTCCGCAAATGCAGGACGTAGTTACGACTTATACTGATTTAACCGGTAAACCGGAATTGCCGCCACTTTGGGTTTTAGGATACCATCAATGTAAATGGAGTTATTATCCTGAAAATAAAGTAAAAGAAATCACATCCAAATTCAGAGAACTTAAGATTCCGTGTGATGCTATTTATCTGGATATTGATTATATGGATGGTTTTAGATGTTTTACCTGGAATCAGAATTATTTTCCCGATCCTAAAAGAATGGTAGCCGAATTAGCCGAAGATGGTTTTAAAACAGTTGTAATTATTGATCCGGGAATTAAAATAGACAAAGATTATTGGGTTTATCAGGAAGGATTAGAAAAGGATTTTTTCTGTAAAAGAGCTGATGGTCCTTACATGAAAGGAAAGGTTTGGCCTGGAGAATGTAATTTTCCGGATTATACAAATCCTGCAGTAAGAGAATGGTGGGCAGGTTTATTTAAAGAATTAATTTCAGATATCGGTGTAAAAGGGGTGTGGAACGATATGAATGAACCCGCTGTTATGGAAGTACCTAATAAAACGTTTCCTATGGACGTTCGTCATATCTATGATGGAAATCCTTGCAGTCACAGAAAAGCACATAACATTTATGGTACACAAATGGCGAGAGCAACCTATCATGGTGTAAAACGCTTTACCTATCCTAAGCGTCCTTTTGTTATTACAAGATCCGCTTATGCAGGTGCACAGCGTTATACATCGTCATGGACAGGTGATAATGTAGCTACTTGGGAGCATTTATGGATTGCCAATATTCAGGCACAAAGATTGTCTATTTCGGGAATGGGTTTTACAGGTTCAGATATAGGTGGTTTTGCTGAACAGCCAACGGGTGAATTGTACGCACGCTGGATTCAATTGGGTGTTTTTCATCCCTTTTGCAGAACACACTCATCAGGAGATCATGGCAATCAGGAACCTTGGGCTTTTGACGAAGAAGTCATTAATATTACCCGCAAATTCGTAAGCTTACGTTATCAGCTCTTACCTTATTTGTATACTATGTTTTGGCAATATATCGAAGAAGGAATTCCAATGCTGAAACCTTTGGTATATTATGATCAGGACGATACACAAACACATTATCGTAATGATGAATTCATCTTTGGAAACCAAATATTAGTTTGTCCAATACTTGAACCTAATTCTTTAGGCAGACGTATGTATATTCCAAGAGGAGAGTGGTATAACTACTGGACAAATCAGTTTAATACCGGTGGAAAAGAAATCTGGATTGATACCAAGTTTGATGAAATACCGCTTTTTGTTAAAGCGGGTGCTATCATTCCAAAATATCCTGTTCAGCAATATGTCGGTGAATTAGAATTTGATGAACTAACACTTGATTTATATTATAAAAATGGTAAAGAAGAATCTTTTGTTTATGAAGATGCTCAGGATGGTTATGATTATAAAAAAGGGCGCTACAGCTTTTTGTCTTTTAAATTAATTGGAAAAGAAAATGAGCTTATTGTACAGCTTCATAAACAAGGAAAGTTTGATACGCCATACAAAAAATATAAAATCAACTTAATTGGATTGCCTTTTAAAGTAGCTACAATCGAAATCGATAATGAATTTGTTGCTTTTGATAAAGTGAGTTTAGATGAGAATAATTTCTTAATTGTTGATAAAGAGTTTAATGAACTTCATCTTGCAGGGGAGAACTAAAATTATGATAGGTTTGAGTTAAATTGTGTAAAAAATAATGTTAAATAAATTGTATTTTTACTCCATATTTTAAAATTTAAATCACAATGAAAAAATACTTTTTCTTAGCATTCTTGGTCGCATTTTTAATAAATGCCTGCGCAACAAATCCTGTTACAGGAAAGAAAAATTTGAACTTTGTTTCTAATAGCGAATTATTTCCCTCCTCTTTTCAGCAGTACAATGCCTTTATAGCAGAAAATAAAGTTATAACAGGAACAGCAGATGCTAAAAGAGTAGAATCAGTTGGAGTAAGAATAAAAGCAGCTGCAGAAAAATATTTAACGTATTTAGGACAATCTCAATATTTACAAGATTATCGTTGGGAATATAAACTAGTTGAAAATAAAGAAGTGAATGCATGGTGTATGCCAGGTGGAAAAATTGTGGTGTATTCAGGAATTTTACCTGTAACACAAGATGAAGCCGGACTAGCAACGGTTATGGGACATGAAGTTTCGCATGCTCTTGCCAATCACGGAGCACAAAGAATGAGTGCAGCTCAATTACAGCAAATCGGAAGTGTAGCTTTAGATGCTGCGACAAGTTCTAAAACAGAAACAACGAGACAAATATTTGCACAAGCTTACGGTTTAGGTTCTGAAGTAGGAGTGATGCTTCCATTTAGCAGAAGTAATGAAACTGAAGCAGATAAAATTGGACTTACATTGATGACTATTGCAGGATATAATCCGGACGATGCTATTGCTTTTTGGAGCAGAATGTCAGCTAAGTCAGGAGGAAGCGGAACACCTGAATTTATGAGTACACACCCTTCTGATGCGACACGTATTGCAAACATCAGAGCATTAATTCCAGAAGCAAGAGCAACTGCTGCTAAAGTTGGAATCAGTAAATAAGATTAGAAACTTCTGGTAAATTTATATAAAGCTATTTCGAATTGAAATAGCTTTTTTTTGTGCTTATTTATCAGTATTACAATGGTTTACTATTGAGTAATGATTTGTTAATGTAGTATTTTATCATATCGCATACATTTATCGAAAAAAAGAAATAATTTAGCAACCAAAATCATAATTATGGCAGATTTACCTAAAGGGAGTAAAAAATTATTGAATGCATGGGCTTTTTATGACTGGGCTAACTCAGTTTACCCATTGGTTATTTCTTCGGCTGTTTTTCCAATCTTTTACGAGGCGTTATTTTCAGACAGAGATCATTATATCGATGTTTTTGGAATGAACCTGAAAAATTCAGCACTTATTAGTTTTATTACAGCTGCAGCATTCTTGGTTGTAGCTTTTATATCCCCTTTATTATCAGGTATTGCCGATTACGTAGGAAACAAGAAGTCATTTATGAAATTCTTTTGCTACATGGGCGCTTTATCGTGCATGGGTTTATATTGGTTTGATCTGGAAAACATATATCCGGGACTACTTTTCTACTTTTTGGGGTTGATTGGTTTCTGGGGAAGTTTAGTTTTCTATAATTCATACTTACCGGATATTGCATTTCCGGAACAACAGGATAAATTAAGTGCCAAAGGCTATTCTTTAGGATATGTAGGAAGTGTCGTTTTAATGGTCATTAATTTAGGTATGATTATGAAGCCTGCAGTTTTTGGTATTACAGGTACAGAAGGCGAAGCAGCAATGAAAGCGATGCGATATTCTTTTTTAATGGTGGGAATCTGGTGGATTTTATTTAGTCAGTACACTTATTTTTATTTACCAAAAGGGAATAAAATTAAAAATGAAAAAATATCAAAAGATGTTATTTTCAATGGATTTACCGAACTAAAAAAAGTATGGAAATTATTAGAGGGAAATATTTCTCTAAAGCGATATTTAGGAAGTTTCTTCGTTTACAGTATGGCTGTACAAACGGTTATGATTGTAGCAACTTATTTTGGAGCACAGGAAATTCAGTGGTCTTCTAAAAGTGAAAGCACAATAGGTTTGATAATTTGTATTTTATTGATACAATTAGTTGCAATAATTGGAGCAGTTGTAACTTCGAGAGCATCTGCTAAATACGGAAATATTCCGGTATTAATTGTTATTAATTCTATTTGGGTATTACTTTGTATCGCAGCTTTCTTTATATGGCTGCCTATTCATTTTTACATAATGGCAACTTTAATCGGATTTGTTATGGGAGGAATTCAGGCTTTGTCTCGTTCAACCTACTCTAAATTATTACCTGAAACAGAAGATACAGCTTCATTCTTTAGCTTTTATGATGTTGCTGAAAAAATTGGAATCGTAATCGGAATGTGTATTTATGGTATTATAGATCAAATTACCGGAAGTCCAAGATATGCCATTCTTATACTAGCATTATTTTTCGGTATTGGAGTTCTGCTGTTAAGAAGAGTGCCAAAAAAAGGTGTTTTAAATTAATAAAACACCTTCAAAGTTTTGATGAAAATTTTTCTCATTTGTTTTAACTAAGCGTTGAAATAATGAAAAGTTGATTGATGATTGTATTTTTATAAATATTACGCTTTTGAAATATTTCCTGATCCGGAAACCTTTACATCACGTTTTTCAGGATTGCCGGCATATTTAATTTTACCGGAACCCGAAACTCTTGCTGTTATACTTTCAGTAGAAGTAACGCGGCTGTTGCCTGATCCGGAAACAGTTGCTTCAACTTTCTTAGCGTTAAGATTAACAGCATCAATATCTCCAGATCCGGAAAGTTTTGAGTTGAAATTATCAGCTTTTCCTTTTACATTGGCATTCCCTGAACCACTTACATTTAGTTGAAACGAGTTGGTATCTAAGTTTAAATTGAAATTTCCGGAACCTGATAATTTTGCAGAGAACGATTCGTTTTTGATTGCATCTTTAGAGCGAATATTTCCAGATCCCGATAAATTCAAGTCAGTTATTTTTTCAATTGGAATTGTCACTTCAATTTTTTGGCCATTACTTGTTCGGATACTAGTGTTTTTCTGCATATATATTTTCAAAGTATTGCCTTCAACTTCCACTTTTACGGATGCTAATAAATTCTCTTCTCCTTTTAAAGCGATTTTACCTTCTTTCCCTGCTACGAGATCAACATCAAAAGATCCTGAAATTTTTATAGCATCGTAATCCGATGTGTTTCTGGTTTGAGAAACAATTTTGCCGTTTCCTTCTAATTTAGAAGCCGATTGCGCATTAGCCGTAAAGCCAGCTAAGAATAAAACGCAAATGAATAATAGTTTTTTCATGGTTGATTTTTTTTTAGTTATTAGTTTTTATTAGTGTTACATTACCAAAATTGGAGTTTACAATTACTTTATTTTGTCCTTTTTTCTTATTGAAACCGCTTATTTTTTTAGAAGTTTTTTTGCTTTCACTAACCGATACATCTAATGAATTATCACTTTTGATGTTGCCAAATTTGGTGTTGATGTCAAAGTCAAAAGCGTAATTTACATTATAACCCAGTGAAACATCAGAATAGCCGGAATTTATGCTTACATCTTTAGCTTTTTCTGCTATCGCACCAATGTTTATTTTACTGTAATTGGTATTTAAATTTATGGTATTTGAAATCTCAGCAATCGAAATCGTAAGGTAGTTTCCTGATCCTGTGAATGATTTTATTTTTTGAAATTTAAAGTTTCCGTAATTGCAATCGTATTTGATGTTTTCGCCATCCAGAATCACTAAATCAGTGTAATTGGTATCTAGGTTGATATTACCTGAATCAGTGATTTTTAAGGACGAATAACGAGCCTGTAATGTTCCACCTTTTATATAATCAATACTTGAATTTTGACAATATTCAATTAGAAGTTTATTGTTTAGGCTATTCAGCTTACCAATAGACACTTTTCCATATTTACAACTTATATCTGTTGCAGATTCTAAAGTTGTCGTTGTAATATTTCCGTACTTGTTATCTAGTTTAACTGTTCCGTTCTTAGGAATTTTAATCACATAATTGATCTCAAAGCTGTTGCTGCTTCCTTTACTTAAAAAAGAAGAACTTCCAATAGCTGTTATAGCAGTAACCATAGATTTTAATGCTGTGATTCCAACATCAATACTATTTAGCTTTTCGTTGACCCACTCTTCATTTCCTCCGGTTACTTTTATCGTAATATCCAGATCAATTTTGTCTTCATTCCAAGTCATTACAGATATGTTACCGTACTTATTGGTAATATCGATTCCTGCATTTGAGTTTACGAGATATGTTTTTTTAATGTTTTTTTGTTTAGAAATAAAAGTATCGTCACCATTATTAGCAAATCCTAAAAACGGAAGTAAGATGAATATAAGTAGTATGTTAGATAGTTTTTTCATGTGTAGTGTTTTTTAAATTTTCGCTTTCTTCAATTCGTTTCAAAACCGTTTGTAAAAATGAAATACGGGTCTGAAGATTGCTAATCATGGCATAAATAATTTGTTTGTTCTCTCCGTTTTTCTGAAGTTCTTTGATGATTTTTTCATAATCAGCATCAAAAACTTTCATTTGTTTCAGGGCATCGTTTATGATTTGCTCATTTTCAGGAGATGTTTTTTCTTTTAATTTTACTAGCTCGTTATCAATCAGAATAGTAAAAATAGAGTCTGTTCGTTTTGTTTCGTTCGAAGCAAACTGAAATTCTTTCGGTTTCTCATTTTGGTAATTGTTAAAAAGTATTGATGCTCCTAACAAGACCACAATAGAAGCTGCAATTGCCCAAGCGGTGTAATTTTTCTTTTTAGGTTGTTTTGTATTCAGTTTATTTAAGAAATCAACCTGATGATCAGTATTTAATTCCTGAACATCCCATTGATTCTCGAATTTTTTAAATAATTGGTCTAAGTCTTCATTTTCCTTTTTCATAACACTCATTTTTATTGTATTAATCGCTTTATAACCGGTTTATATATTAGGCGATTTTATAATTCTTCTAATTTTTTACGTAAACTTTCTTTAGCTCTGCTCAACGTTGTTCTGCAATTAGCATAACTAATATTCAGTATTTCGCAAATTTCTTCCTGATCGTAACCTTCTATAAAAAATAGTGTCAAAACCATTCGGTAATTATCCTTTAATCCTAAAATAGTATCCAAAACTTGTTTGACTTTCAGAGAATTAAGATCTATGTTCTCAGAAAAGAAACTGTCATTTTCTTCTATTTTATAAAGCGTCTTGCTAAGGTCTTCGACCTGAAAAGCATTATTCTTTCTGTAAAAATCAATACTATAATTAATAATGATCTTTTTTAACCACGCTCCAAAAGCAACTTCCTGCTTGTAGTCGTTAATTTTTGTAAAAGCTTTCAAAAAACCTTCCTGCATGACGTCTTGTGCAAAATGTTCGTCTTTTACGATTCTGTAGGCCACATTGTACATGGCTTTGGAGTATCTGTTGTAAACTTCGAATTGTGCTTTTTGATTATTGTTTTTACAAAGCGCGATTAAATCTTCGATATTTTGGTTAGTTGTATTCAAATATTGGTTGCTAGTTTTTTATAAGGACTTTACTTTTTTCAGTTTGTTACAGTTTTGTTTATTTTTTTTGAAAATTATATTTAATTACAAAAGTTTATACTTCTATTTTCTATAATTAATTCTATTTATTTTTACTAAAAAGCAATGTAATTGATTGTAAATTAATAGTTTGATAAAAATAAAGTTTTAGGAATAAGTTTGTTAAAAAATATATAAAATTTTTTATTATTTTTGCGGCAACTAAAACAAATTAATACCATGAAAAAACTAAAAAGTATTGCTTTAGTAGCATTATTTATGTCTGCTTCTTTATTTGTTTCTTGTTCAAGTGAGTCAGCAGTTGAAGAAGAAAAACCAGTAGTAGTAGATCCGGGAACAAAACCAGGAACTACGCCTGATCCAGTTGTAACACCAGACCCTGTTGTAACGCCAGATCCTGTTGTAACTCCAGTTCCGGCAGATGATTATTGGCCAATGGCAGTAGGTAATCAGTGGGTAATGAAACAAGATGGAAAGGAAACAGCAATAAAAATTATCGATTCGCAAAAAGTAAATGAAGATACTTACTACAGATTTGAGAATTTTTTAGGCGAAACAGATCAAATTACAGGTGCAGTAGCTAAAGTTTGGGTTAAAAAAGTAAAAGGAGATTATTACTTTAAACTTGAAGATCTTATATTTGATTTTGATGCATATAAAGGTAAAACAACAGGTTATGAGCTTATTTTATTTAAAGATTATTTAGAAGTAGGTCAAACATGGACAGGAAGTTTTGTTCAGACAACAACCTATACTTATGAAGGGACTACTTTTACAGGTATAATATTGAATTTTAAATATACGGGAACAATTTTAGAAAAATTAGCAACTATTACTGTTAATAATGTAGAATATAAAGATGTAGTTAGATTTAAATTGTCTCAGAAAACTACTATTGATGGAGAAGATACTACTGTTGATACAGAATATTTGATTGCTAAAAATATCGGAATTATCAAAATGATAAGTGAAGATTATGGCAGTGAACTAGTTTCATACAATCTTATTAAATAAAACATTGTAAATGCAAATTTTAAAGCCCGAGATTTTAGACTGCACCCAAAAGTT
>NZ_MUGW01000039.1:0-19160 GCF_002217285.1 Flavobacterium hercynium
AAACTTTTGGGTGCAGTCTACGTCAGCAATTAAGAGCATTTTTTTATAGGCTTAATTAGATTTCTAGTTCCCCGAAATTATAATTACTTCTTATAGTAAAGTTTCTGGTCAATAATTCTATCGTAATAATCTTCGATAAAAGCTTTACAGTTCAATTCGATTTCCTGCATTTCTGCATTTTTATTGGCAATTAAATTGTGTTTTAAGTCCTTGTCATTTTTATCATAAAAACCAATTGCATTTTTTCCATCAAAAGTACAAATATAGTTTCCTTTTGAAAATTGATAAATAGTTCCTGTAGAATTAATAACAAACGGTTTGGTAGTCTTGTCAAATAAACTTCTTCCCCAGCTTCTAAAAGGTTTTTGATATCCAATCATATCTAAAATGGTTGGGTAAATATCGATTTGCTGAGCCAAATCATCGCTAACGCCTACATATTCGCTATTAGGCTTGTATATGATGATCGGAACCGCATAATGATTTATAGCTTTTTGATACTCATCATAGTAAATCTGATTACAGTGATCTGCCACTAATACAAAAATGGTATTATTAAACCAAGGCTTCTTTTTGGCTTCATCAAAAAATCTTTTCAAAGAATAATCGGTGTATTCTGCACATTTGTGCATAGGAACGCCGCCTTCATGAAATTTGTTTTTGTATTCTTTAGGAATAATATAGGGTTCATGTGAAGACACTGTAAAGACGCTGGCGAAAAATGGTGTTTTCTTTTTGTCCAGTGTTTTTTCCATAAATTGCAAAAATGGTTCATCCCATATTCCCCAGAAACCATCAAATTGAGAGTCATCGTTAAATTCAGTTCTTCCATAATATTCATCAATTCCCAGAATATTTGAAAATCCTAAAAAGCCCATTGAGCCATTTGCCGCTCCATGAAAAAAGGATGTGTTGTATCCTTCGCTTTTTAAGGTAGAAACTAATGATTCTATTTTTTGTTTAGGATATGGGGATGATGTAAAGGCATCTTTAAAAGAAGGAATACCGGCAAGAACAGAAGACATACCATGAATAGATTGACGTCCGTTAGCATAAGCATTTCTAAAAATCATACTATGTTGTGACAAAGAATCTAAAAAAGGAGCATGACTTTTGTAATTAGGTATTTTGGCATCTTTGTTAAAAGCTCCAATATATTCTCTTCCGTAGCTTTCAAGTATAAAAACAACGACATTTGGTTTTGTCTGTGGGTTATTTTGATATTGCTTTATAGGTTGAACCTTTTCAAGAATTACCTGCTCGTTAACATCTTTGTAGGTCAATTTTTGGAAACTATTGGTAAACATAGTTCTGATAATCGCGAATGGCGTATTAAGTACAATGTCAGAATGAGCAATTTTCTTTACATGACGACTGGCATCTAATAAATTGATGGGTCTTGTTGATTTTTTAAAATCCCCGCCTCTGATTCCTCCAATGGTAAACAAAACAGTAAGAAGAAAAGTGATTACTGAAAATCCGAAATAATATAATTTATTCGAAGGAACAACAACTTTAGGAACAACTCTTTTATAAAGATAAATCCAAAATGCTGAAAATGCTATGAATAGCGCAAATATATACCAGTAATCTACGAGGAAACTAAAAAACAATGTTGTTTTGTTGGTTTCATGTTTTAAGACATTCAATACCACAACAGTTGTTCTTGCAAAAGTATATTTATAATATATGAAATCTATAAAATTGGTAAAATAAGCAATTAAGTTGGTGCTGAAATACAGATAAAAAAGAAACTTTTGATATCCCGAACTTGTGTTTTTGTATAATGGAAGTACAGAGAATACAATAAAAAGCAAGTTGATGTATAGAATTGCTGTAGTATCAAAGGTTACTCCATGATAACAAAGGGCGAGGAGATCTGAAACCGAATCTACTCTTAAAATGCTTTTGTTAAAAACATAAAATAAAATTCTGGCGAAGAAATAAAAAGCATAAGCTAAAAAAAGCCTGTAAAACAATACCTTAAATTCGTTTAAGCGAAAATGTTTGAAAATTTGTGTTGTTTTGTTTACTGATTTATCGGACTGCATAAAGCTGAAAAGTTATTTAGAAAAGGGATAATTTTATTAATCGAAGGAATTTAAGCAATTGCTAAAATGATTGATATCAAATGAGTTCTAAAATAAGAAATTGTGTTTGATATTTTTGCTACAAATATAAATTAAATAATGTATTGTTATAAGGCTAAAACTTGAAATAATTTTATTACGAAAGATTTAACGTTACTTATAAAGCTTATTTTTTGATTTAATTACTACTTTTGCGCATCAAAAATTTATAAAATGTCATTACGAAAAGCGTATCTCCTTATATTTTTAGTTTTAATTGTGGATCAGATTTCTAAAATCTATGTAAAAACGAACTTTGTCTTAGGCGAAGAAGTTTTGGTTTTGGATTGGTTTAGAATTCATTTCATAGAAAATGAAGGAATGGCATGGGGAACTAAAATCCCTGGAGAATACGGTAAATTAATTTTGACTGTTTTTAGAATTTTTGCAGTTTTTGGAATTGCATATTGGTTAGCTGATGCTGTTAAAAAACGTCAGTCCTCTTATTTAATAGTGGCTGTTGCCTTGATTTTGGCTGGTGCGGCCGGAAATATTATCGATTCTGTTTTCTACGGAGTTATTTTTGACGACAGTTCAAATAATTTGGCAACATTGTTTTCGCCTGAACCTTACGGAACCTGGTTTCATGGTTTGGTAGTCGATATGTTTTATTTTCCTATCTGGGAAGGTAACTTGCCAGGCTGGCTGCCTTTTTTTGGAGGTAAGCATTTTATGTTTTTCAATGCTATTTTCAATGTAGCTGATATGGCAATTTCTACAGGAGTTGGTATTTTGCTCGTCTTTAATAAAAGAATATTTCCTAAAAATTAATTTACTGCCACTTGCTTAAAAAGTACAAAAACGATGAATCTCATTTTGTAATCAGGCTAATTGTATTTTTAGTTCTGATATTGTTTTCAGTTATACTTCCTTTACTTTTTATCGATTCAAACGGAAGATCTTGCTTAGGTCCTCCACAGCTTCTGTTTTTTATTTTTTTGGGTTTGCCATCAATCACTTTATTGTACAGTTTTGATATCTTGATTTTGTTAGTAGTAAGATCTTTTAATTGGGAAAAGTTGGTGATTAATCTGGGCTTTATCTTAAGTGGTTTTATACTTCTGTTTCTTTTATCTCTTTAACTCGAGATTAGTTTTTAGTGGTGGATATTGATTTTTGACTATTGAATAATCCGTTGCCATTTTAAAATGCTATTTTTACATATTAAAACGACACGTATGCAAAGTCCATCTTTTTCTATTTACGATGCATCGGCAGGTTCAGGAAAGACCTATACTTTAGTGAAAGAGTATTTGAAAATAATTCTTTCATCTCCTAAAAATGATGCTTATCGTAATATTCTCGCGATAACTTTTACCAATAAAGCAGTTCATGAAATGAAAAGCCGTATTGTGGGAAGCTTATCAGAGTTTGCTAAAGAGGAACCTTCTGCAAAAGCAATTGATTTGATGGAAGATTTGTCGAGAGCAACAGGACTTTCCATCATTAAAATCAAAATAAAATCTCAAAGTATTATCAAGCATCTTATCCATAATTATGCTGCTTTTGATATTTCTACAATTGATAAATTTACGCACAAAGTAATTCGTGCTTTTGCTCATGATTTAAATTTACCAATGACATTTGAGGTAACATTAGATACCGAAAATTTGTTGGTAGAAGCAGTTGATGCCATTATTGCGCAGGCTGGGCAGGATGAAACCCTTACTAAGCTGTTGATTGATTTTACAATGGAAAAAACTGACGATGATAAAAGTTGGGATGTTTCGCGTGAAATTATGGAAACAGGCAGATTGGTTTTGAATGAAAATAACCGAAATGAAATTTTACATTTTCAGGACACGACGATCGAAGAATTTGTTGTCATAAAAAAGAAAATGGCAGTTTTGTGTTCTGATTTAGAAAAAGAAAATGCAGAATTGGCTTCTGAGTGTATTGCTTTAATTGATGCAAATGGAATTGATACAAAGTCTTTTTCGAGAGGAACTTTTCCTAATCATTTAGAAAGTATTCGTGATGGGAAATTCAATCCTCGCAATAAAACCTTTCACGAATTTGAAGATATTGCGATTAACAAAACAGCAAAAGATAAAGCACTCATAGAAAATCTTATTCCTCAGTTTCTTGAAACACTGGCCGGAATTTATAAAAATTTTGAGAAAAGAGATTTTTATAAAGCTTTTCTAAAAAACATAACACCCCTTTCATTACTGAACACAGTAAGTAATGAACTAGCTAAAATTCAATCTGAACAAAATATTCTGTCAATTTCTGAATTTAATGCTATTATTCATCGTGAAATTCAGAACCAGCCAGCGCCGTTTATTTATGAACGACTAGGAGAACGTTACCGCCATTTCTTTATTGATGAATTTCAGGATACCTCAGAAATGCAGTGGCAAAACCTGATTCCGTTAATTGATAATGCACTTGCAGGTCAGGATGATTTTGGAAATAAAGGCACACTAATGATTGTTGGTGATCCTAAACAATCTATTTACAGATGGAGAGGAGGTAAAGCGGAGCAATTTATTGAATTGAGTAAAGAAGCTAATCCGTTTTCAAATCCAGATAAAAAGTTAGAGCATCTAAATACGAACTATAGAAGTTACAGTGAGGTAATTGATTTCAATAATGCCTTTTTTAAACTTATTTCTGCTGAGTTTTCAAATGAAGATTATAAAGATTTGTATGAGAATCATAGTTTTCAAAATAGTAATGCTAAAAAAGGCGGCTATGTTAATATTTCTTTTTTGCCCATAATCGAAAAAAGTGAATTTGGGGAAGAGGAAGAAGTTGTAGAAAAAGCAGACTTGTATGTATTGGCAACTTTAAATACAATTATGGAAGTCGTTCGTCAGGGTTTTGAATATAAAGATATTGTAATCCTAACGCGAAAAAGAGATCAGGGAATAGCGGTTGCTAATTACTTAACAGAACAAAATATTCCGCTTTTGTCATCAGAAACATTGATGATTCAGAATGCGACAGAAGTACGATTGATAATTCATTTATTAAAATACTTAAACAACAGCGCCGATTTAGAATCAAAAGCAAATTTTCTGCATTTCCTGGCGATAACGCTGGAGACTAATATGGAAATTCATGATTTTATTGCAATGGGAATGGCACAAAAACTGGAAACCGATTTTGAGAAATGGCTTCTAAGTTTTGATGTTTCGCTTTCTTTTGAGAACGTTCGAAAAAAATCATTGTATGAAGCAGTTGAAATAATTATATCAAAATTCGTACTTCCTTCTGAAGGAAATGCGTATGTGCAATATTTTCTGGATATTGTTTTAGAACGCGACATTCGCAATCAGGCTGGAGTTGCTGATTTTTTAACCTATTGGGATAAAAATGCGCACAAATTCAGTATCCCTTCCCCGGAAGGGAATAATGCTGTTCGAATAATGACAATACATAAGTCGAAAGGGCTTGAATTTCCGGTAGTTATTATGCCTTTTGCAGAAGAAGATTACAGCAGAAAGCCAAAAGATAAATTATGGCTGGACACAGAAGATGCGGATTTGGGCATTCCAAAAGCCCTCGTAGATAATAGCAGTGCTGTAGAAGGATTTGGAGAAAGTGCTTCGGCTGTTTTCAATTTAAAAAAACAAGAAGAGTTATTAGATAATATTAATGTGCTATATGTTGCATTAACTCGTGCTGAAGAACAGTTGTATGTTATTTCTCAAGCTTTAAAAGAAAGAAAAGATGGAGAGCTGCCAGGTAATATGGCTTCATTTTTCATCAAATATTTAATGCATAAAGGAATCTATGATTCAGATCAGCTTTATTATGAATTTGGAAGCAAGGTAAAACTTTCTCCGCCAACTAGAGCTTCAGATCCCGTTAAGATAATTCCTGTCGTTAAAGAAGTTTTGAATCCTAAGAATATTAAAATTGCACAAAGAGAAGCCTTAATGTGGGGGACACATCAACAAGAGGCGATTTCTTATGGAAATATAGTTCACGAAATTTTAGCTTTTGTAAAAGATAAATCAGATGTTGATCTGGCGATAACAAAAGGAATAGAAAACGGATTGATTACTTTTGATCAGGTAGATAAAGTTTCAAAAACATTGCAGGAAATCGTAAACCATCCCGAGTTAAGCGCTTGTTTTGATGGAAAAAATACTGTTTTGAATGAACAAACCATAGTTCAGAAAGAGGGTGGGATTTTAAAACCGGACAGAATTGTATTAACGGAAAACAAAGAGGCTTATCTTTTAGATTATAAAACAGGAGCAAGTAATCCTAAATATTTGAAACAAATTCAACAATATCAGGAAGCAATAGAAGATTTAAATTACAAAGTGTTAAAAAAGGCTTTGGTATATATAGGATCAGAAATCGATGTAGTAAATTTGTGAAAATATTTGTCAGTCGTTAAAGGCTGATTTGTATTAGGTTGTTAATTTTTAACATATTAAAATAATAATAGATGTACGGTAAAATTAAAGATTATTTGCAAAGTGAGTTGCAAACCATCGAAGAGAATGGAATTTTCAAAAAAGAACGCATTATAACGTCAGCACAAGATGCTGAAATCACTATTTCAACAGGTGAAAAAGTTTTAAATTTTTGTGCCAATAATTATTTAGGTCTTTCATCTCATCCGGAAGTAGTGCAGGCTGCAAAAGACGCTATGGATACGCATGGTTTCGGAATGTCGTCAGTACGTTTTATTTGCGGTACTCAGGATATACACAAGACATTAGAGAAGAAAATTGCTGATTTTTACGGTACAGAAGATACAATTCTTTATGCAGCTGCTTTTGATGCAAATGGCGGTGTTTTTGAACCATTATTTGGAGAAAATGACGCTATAATTTCAGATAGTTTAAATCATGCTTCTATTATAGATGGAGTTCGCTTGTGTAAAGCTGCACGTTACCGTTATGAAAACAGTAATATGGAGGATCTTGAGCAGCAATTGATAAAAGCAAATGAATCAGGTGCAAGATTTAAAATTATTGTAACGGATGGAGTATTCTCTATGGATGGTTTAGTTGCGCCTCTAGACAAAATTTGTGATTTGGCTGATAAATATGATGCTTTGGTTATGGTAGATGAATGTCATGCGGCAGGATTTATAGGGGCTACCGGAAAAGGTACTCTTGAAGCCAAAGGAGTAATGGGACGTGTTGATATCATCACAGGTACACTTGGTAAAGCTTTAGGCGGAGCAATGGGCGGATATACAACTGCAAAAAAAGAAATTATAGAGTTATTACGTCAGCGTTCAAGACCTTATTTATTTTCGAATTCATTAGCACCTGCTATTGTTGGTGCTTCGATCAAAGTATTTGAATTGTTAGAAAAAGATACAACGCTGAGAGATAAATTAGAATGGAATACTAACTATTTCAAAGAAGGTATGAAAAAAGCAGGTTTTGATATCATTGATGGTGATTCAGCAATTGTACCGGTTATGCTGTACGATGCAAAATTGTCTCAGACTATGGCAGAAGAATTGCTTAAAAAAGGTATTTACGTAATTGGATTCTTTTTTCCTGTAGTGCCTAAGGATAAGGCCAGAATTAGAGTGCAATTGTCTGCAGCACATTCAAAGGAACATTTAGACAAAGCTATAACTGCTTTTGTGTCAGTGGGACAAATGTTAAAAGTTATATAATTCCCATTTTCTTTGGTTTTTGTAGGTTTATTTTAACATTTCATTTTGTATTTAAAAAATTTGGTGTTACTTTTGTCTGTAATTAACTAAATTGTAATTAAAAAAATTAAGTATGAAACATCTTAACAAACTTGTTGTTGCTGTGATGATGGTGATGGGATTAAGTTCTCACGCACAAGACAGTAACAATCCATGGGCTATCTCTTTTGGAGTTAACGCCGTTGATACTAGAACTAGCTCTGGTTCAGGAAGTGGTTTTTTTGACCAACACTTTTCTCAGCCATTCGGTGCAAAAGACAACTGGAACGTTCTTCCTTCTTTGTCATACATTGGTGTGTCTAGATACGTAGGAAGTGGTTTCTCAATTGGTTTACAAGGTTCTGTAAACAAAATTGATAAATATGTAACTTTTAACAATCCTGGTGCTGCAGAAAGTGATTCAAGAGGAAACTCTGTTGCTAATCCTGGAGATTTAATGTACTACGGTATTGATGCTACTATTAAATATAGCTTCAAAGAAGTAATTAAATCTAAAGTAATCGATCCTTCGTTATCTGTTGGTGGAGGTTACACTTTCTTCGGAGACAGTAGCTACGGAACTGTTAACCCAGGTGCTGGTTTAACTTTCTGGTTTACTGATGCTATTGGTCTTGAGTTAGCTACAAGATACAAATGGGCTGTTGCTGCTGATAACAGAGAAGATGCTGCTGGTGTTCCAGACGCTCCATCTCACTTTCAACACACTGCTGGTCTTATCTTCAAATTTGGAGGTAAAGATACTGACGGAGACGGAATCTACGATAAAGATGACGCTTGTCCAGAAGTTGCTGGTTTAAAACAATTCAACGGATGTCCTGATACTGACGGAGACGGAATCGTTGACGGAAGTGATGCTTGTCCAGATGTATTTGGTTTAGCTGCTTTCAACGGATGTCCTGATACTGACGGAGACGGAATTGCTGATAAAGATGATGCTTGTCCAGATGTTGCTGGTTTAGCTGCTTTAAAAGGTTGTCCTGATACTGACGGTGATGGTATTGCTGACAAAGATGACAAATGTCCTACAGTTAAAGGTCCTAAAGAAAACGGTGGATGTCCAGTATTAGATGCTGACAAAGACGGTGTTGCTGATAAAGATGACGATTGTCCTACAGTTGCTGGTCCAGCTAGTAACAGAGGATGTCCTGAAGTAACTACTGAAGCTTTAGAAGATCTTAAAGTTCAAGCAAGAGCGGTTTACTTTAACTCAGGAAAAGCTACTTTCAAAACAGGAGACAAAGAAACTCCAGTAAGATTAGATGCTATTAAAGAAATCCTTAAAAACTATCCAAACGCGAAATTCAGCATTGAAGGACACACAGATAGTACAGGTTCTGCAAAAATCAACCAAAAACTTTCTGAAGATAGAGCAAACGCTGTAATGAATGCTTTAATCGAAAGAGGAGTTAATCCTGAAAACTTAAGTGCTAAAGGATTAGGTTCAAGCGTACCAGTTGCAAGTAACAAAACTGCTGCAGGTAAAGCACAAAATAGAAGAACTGAAATTAAACACGTAGGTTCTAAATACGAAGGTAAAATCTAATTTACTTTTAAATAAAAACTTAAAAGCCATTCTTAATTGAATGGCTTTTTTTATTTTTATCAAATGATAAATACTTCTTTTCTCGAAAAAATAGCTTCTGTTATAATTCAGGATTATTCGGCTGATTTAGTAAATACAACTATTATTTTGCCTAATAAAAGAGCAAAGGTTTTTTTAATCGAAGCGTTAAAAAGAGAAACTAAACAAACAATTCTTTCTCCAGATATTATTAGTATTGAAGATTTCGTTCAAAATGTTGCGTCTATTCGATCGGTAGATTCAATAGAACTTTTGTTCGAATTCTATGAAGTTTATCTTTCTGTTACAGATAAGCAGCATCAGCAATCATTTGAGTTATTTGCCAATTGGGCAAAAACACTCTTGCAGGATTTTAACGAAATTGATCGTTATTTGCTCGATCCTAACCATGTGTTGTCTTATTTAAATGATATTGAAGATATCAAAAAATGGGGTATAGAAGTTGAAAACAAAACAAAACTGTTAGAAAATTATATTGATTTTTGGAAACTGCTTCCATTGTACTACACTTCATTGTATGAGCACTTGCTTAATAAGTCAATAGGGTATCAGGGATTGATTTATCGCGAGGCAGTAAATAACTTAAATCATTTTTCGAATACAATTTCAAATAGAACTTATGTTTTTGCAGGTTTTAATGCTTTAAATGCTGCCGAAGAAAAAATAGTGCAGCATCTTTTAGCTTTAGAACAAGGTAAGATTTACTGGGATGCAGATCAGACTTTTTTAAACGATCCTTACCATGATGCCGGACTTTTTATCAGACGATTTAAAGAAAGCTGGAAACACTACAAGTTGCATCCATTTGAGTGGATTGTAGATGATTTTACTCAGTCTAAAAATATACAAGTAATTGGTACGCCCAAAACAATTGGTCAGGCAAAATTAGCAGGAAGTATTATTGAGCAGCTTATAAATGAAAATCCAAATACTTCTCTGGATAAAGTTGCCATTGTACTTGGTGAGGAAAATTTACTTTTACCTGTTTTATATGCATTGCCATCATCTGTTGGAGCACTGAATATTACGATGGGATATTCAGGTAAAAATAATCCGTCACAAATATTGATTGCCAAGCTTTTTAAAATGCATACCAATGCGCTTTCGCGTAAAGGAGAAAGTTATGTATTGTATTATAAGGATGTTCTTGATATTTTAACCCATCCACTAGTGGAACCGTATGCAAAAGCGGGCAATTTGGTTAAAATTATAAAGGAAAATAATTATACTTTTATCACACATAACCGATTGATAGAGCTCAATTCAAATCCTTCCAGATTATTCAATTTGCTATTTCAGAAGTGGGAAAAAGGAGCAATAGATGTTCTGGAAACTATTTCGGAGTTATTAATCTTAATCAAAGAAAATTTCAGCAATGATAATGAAGAGGAGAAAATTGCGAAAGCCTTTGTTTTTGCTATCTTCAAAGTGATTAATAAGCTGATTAATTATTATTCAAAACACAAACATATCGATAACATAAATACACTTTATGCTATTTACAAACAAATCGTTGATGTTGCTGAAGTCTCATTTGAAGGAGAACCTCTCCGTGGATTGCAGATAATGGGAGTACTTGAAAGTCGTGTTTTAGATTTTGATACCGTAATTGTAACCTCTATGAACGAAGGAAAGTTTCCGGCAGGAAAATCTCAAAACTCCTTTATTCCTTATGATGTTAAAAAAGAATTGGGCTTGCCAACTTTTAAAGAAAAAGATGCCATTTATACCTATCATTTTTACCATTTACTTCAAAGAGCTAAAAATGTGTATTTGATATACAATACCGAGAATGACGGATTAGATGCCGGTGAGCGTAGTCGATTTATTACGCAGTTAGAAGTAGAAAAGAAACCAAAACACAATCTGACTTTTGATATTTACAATCCTGTTTTACCAACAACAGCATATAAGGCTACAGTGATTCCCAAATCAGATGCCGTAATGGAACGGTTAAAAGAGATTGCGTCGGCAGGTTTTTCTCCTTCTGCGTTAACGAGTTATATTCGGAATCCAATTGATTTTTATTTTCAAAAAATTCTGCGTATCCGTGAGGTCGAGGAAGTAGAAGAAAATATTGCTTTGAATACACTGGGAACGATAATTCATGAAACATTAAAAGCATTGTATGATCCTTTTGTGGGCAAATTTATCTCAGAAACTGATATTACAAATTGTTTTAAGCTTTTGGATGATGAAGTTTTAAAGCAGTTTAAATTGGTATACAAAGAAGGTGAAATAAAAAAAGGACGAAACCTTTTAGCTTTTGAAGTTGCCAAGCGTAATATTTCTAATTTTCTTAGAATGGAATTGGAAACTATTAAAAACGGAGATGCTATTCAGATTTTAGCCTTAGAAAAAACATTTGAGCGTACACTTGAACATCCTGCTTTGCCGTTTCCGGTTCTTATTAAAGGAAATGTAGATAGAATTGAGCTTCGTAATGGAAAAGTTAGGATTATTGATTATAAGACCGGAAAAGTAGAAAAAGCCAATGTTATACTTAAATCGTGGAATGGATTAACGCAAGAGCTTAAAAACGATAAAATTATTCAGGTATTGGCGTATGCTTTTATGTATGAGGAACATGCCAGGGAATTTCCTATTGAAGTTGGGATTATTTCTTTTAAGAATTTGAAATCCGGTTTTTTGCCTTTTGGATTCAAAGAAGACAAAGAATTGAATATAACAGTTACAAAAGAAATTCTAAAAAATTACTTAGAAGAAATTGTTATACTATTGAAAGAAATTTTTGATAAAGATTTTCCATTTGAAGAAAAGTTACAGTAGGTCTTTTTGATTTTAGAAGTTTTAAAATCAAAATTTAAATTTTGACCATAAAATCAGTTTTAGTCAAAAATAGAATATTTTTGAAAAATGTTTTTTTCAACGATAAACAAAACAGTGGTATTTTGTGATTATTTTGTTTTTATGAAATTCTTCTAATTTTGAAAAAAGCGACTTTAAGTTAGCAAGAGCCTATTCTTAAAAGCAGAAAATAACTTGTTTTAAAGTTTTTGCTTAGGAGTTTAAAAGTAACGTGCTCATCATCTGTGTAGTAAAGTTCTTAATTTTGTTTTTGAAATAAAAAAACAAATTAAAAAAAAGGATAGTAAGCCGGATAATTAGAAGAGATAAATAAAATGTAATCCAAATTTTAAGCAGGTCGATTTTAACAAAAAATGGAATGGCTTGATATTTAAAGAAAAAAAAGCTGAACTTGTTAAAACGATTGTTTAAGAAGTTCAGCTTTTTGTAAGTAGTGTTTAACTAAATATTTTTTTAAAGAAACCTTTTTTGCTGGTTTCCTGATTTTGATTAGTGTTTACACTTCCATTTTCAAAACGAAATCTTCTAAACTTCATCAATTTTACATTTAAGTCAAATCTTAATTCTTCTACAGTTTTCATTTGTTTAAATTTTTTACAAATTTATGAAAAACTTATCGTAAAGTGAATTTACTCAGTCTATTAGTTGTTTAATTGAGGTATGTGGAAAGAAATTTAGTTTTTACGTTGATATTTGTTTTTTCTCTTAATTTTTTTTGATGATCTTATTCTAAAAATAGTTAAAAATTAAAGTATAAACAAAAGTGGTTCAGTAGGTTAGGATTGTATTTTTTTTAACAATTGTTTAGAGGTCAATTATATGTTTATAAAATACCTTTGACCCTTCTTAAAAATTAAACGATAGCAATATGATTGATTTAAATACACTGGTGGAAGAGACTGGAGCTGAATCTGGATTGGTTTTTAACATAGACGGAATTTTGGTAGAGTCTGTTAATTTGGAGTACGATGGCAACGTCGCTGCAATGATTGGAATGATCCTTAAAATGTGTCTTGAAATGTCTGAAGACGTTAATACCGGAGAACTTAAACAAGTAATGATTAAGAATCTTGATGGTATTGTAGTAGCAAATAAAGATCAAGGTGATAACTGTGTTGCCTTGCTAACAAAAGATATAAGTAAAATGGGACTTTTGCTTCGCAAAATGGATACTATTTTCAGCAATTAACTAAATAAAAATAAAATATGTCAGATTTTTTAGAAAATTTCAAAAACGATTTAAAAGAGAATGTAAAAGGATTCATCGCAGTTTCTGTAACTGAGGTTGAAACAGGTATGTCATACTGTTCACTTTCTTTAAATCCAGACTTTGATCCGGAATTAGCATCTGCTTATAACTTAGAAGTTGTAAAAGCAAAATTAAGCGCAATTAAAGCTTTAGGATTAGATCAAAAAATCAACGATATCTTGATTACATTAACAGATCAAATTCACATCATTGATGTTGCTGAAGATGGAAAGTATTTTATTTATTTAGCTGTTGATGCTACAAAAGCAAACTTAGGTTTAACGAGAGCTACATTATCTAAATTCAAAAAAGATATTATTTCAAATTTATCATAATTTTTGCCCCAATATTTATTACAAAGGCTATTCAGATTCTGAATAGCCTTTTTTATTTTTAGCATATTTTTATGCCAGAAACTCAGACAAAGTAACTTTTAAATCTTCTTTGTTTTCAATATGACTCATGTGGCCGTCTTCAAAAGAAACAAGTTCTACATTTGTATTTTCTATTTGAGAGATGCTTTCCTCATAATTTAAGACAGGATCTTTTTTTCCTAAAACAAGAAGTACAGGAAAGAGATTTTGTTTTAAAAGCGCTTCTCTGTCTTTTCGGACTTTCATTCCTTCCAGCGAAGCGATAATCCCTTGTAATGGTGTTTTTAGCGCTTCTTCTTTAGCCTTTTCTATTTCTTTGGCAAGTCTGGTTCTGTTCGTTTCACTAAATAAATTTGCAATAGCCAAACTAACAAAACTTTGATAATTTTGTTTAACAGCCTTTATGGCTCGGGTTCGGTTTGTCTTTTTCTCGGCATTATCCTCTTTAGAAGTCGAATTTAATAAAACTAATTTTTCCATAGTTCCCGGATATAATTCGGCGAAAGCCAAACCGACATAACCACCCATAGAATGCCCAACGATCGAAGCTTTGTCGATTTTTAGATGCATTAAAACTTCATGAACAGCACGTGCATTATCTTCCATAGAATGTTCATAACCCATGGAATCAGAATCACCGTGACCTAATAAGTCAATAGCAATAACCTGATGATTTTTTTCAAGAAGAGTAATGTATTCCGTCCACATTTTTTTGTTTTCTAAAAAGCCGTGAAGAAATACAATTGCATTTCCTTCCCCGGAAACGGTAAAGGATATTGTGGTATTTTTATATTGAATATTTTCCAAAATAAAGTTTTAAAATTGAACTACAAAGATAATAAAAGCTAAAACCATACAGAAATCATAAGTGCAATAGCGTTACAATTAATGCAATTCAGTTCAAATTTAAGCTAAATCCAGTCGTCCATAAAAAGCAAAAACGTTCAACATTTATGTTGAACGTTTTTGCAGTAAAATCTAAAATCTAAAATCTAAAATCTAAAATCTAAAATCTAAAATCTAAAATCTAAATTACGAGTTCATTAAACTTTCGATTTCATCAACTTCCACCGGAATGTTGCGCATTAAGTTAAAAGGTTCTCCTTTTTCCTGAACCACAACGTTATCCTCGAGACGAATTCCAAAACCTTCTGCCGGAATATAGATTCCAGGTTCAACCGTAAAAACCATATTAGCTTTCATAGGTTCGTGCAGTAATCCGTAATCATGCGTGTCAAGCCCCATGTGGTGAGACGTTCCGTGCATGAAATATTTTTTGTAAGCAGGCCATTCCGGATTTTCATTCTGAACATCAGCTTTGTCAAGTAAACCTAAACCAAGCAATTCAGAAGTCATAATTTTACCCACTTCAATATGATATTGTTTCCAAAGAGTTCCTGGGGCCAGCATTTTAGTAGCTTCATTTTTTACCTTCAAAACAGCATTGTAAACCGCTTTTTGTCTTTCACTGAACTTTCCAGAAACCGGAATCGTTCTTGTCATGTCACTAGAATAATTAGCATATTCTGCAGCAACATCCAGTAAAATTAAATCGCCCGCTTTACATTGTTGATTGTTTTCAATGTAGTGCAAAACATTTGCATTGTTTCCAGAAGCAATAATTGGCGTATAAGCAAAACCCTTAGAGCGGTTACGAATAAATTCATGAGCAAGTTCCGCTTCGATTTCGTATTCAGTCACATTTGGTTTTACAAACGATAATAATCTACGGAAACCTTTCTCTGTAATATCACAAGCTTGTTGAATCAAATCAATCTCTTCGCTTTCTTTGATAGAACGAATGCGTTGTAAAATTGGGTTACTTTTAGCTACATTGTGCGCTGGGTAACGTTCTTTCCACCATTTTACAAAGCGAGCTTCACGCGTTTCAGTTTCAACAGTTGCACGATAATGTTCATTAGTATTAATGTACATGGTATCAGCATAGGTCATCATTTCGTTCAAAATTTTATGAAAATCCTGCAGCCAATAAACCGTTCTGATTCCAGAAACCTGAAAAGCACGATCTTTACTCAATTTTTCACCTTCCCAAACCGCGATATGATCGTTAGTTTCTTTCAGGAAAAGAATTTCTTTTTGATGCTCATAAGGCGCATCCGGAAACAAAAGCAAAACACTTTCTTCCTGATCAACACCACTTAAGTAAAAAATGTCTCTGTGTTGAGCAAATGGCAAAGTACTGTCAGCACTAATCGGATAAATGTCGTTAGAATTAAAAACAGCAACACTGTTAGGTTTCATTTCAGCCATAAACTTTTTGCGGTTTTTTACAAAAAGTGCGCTGCTTATTTGATGATATTTCATAATTATTTCATTTTTGAACTTCGAATTTCAAAATTACTAATTTTTACAGAAGTAGCCTCAAACAGCTTTATTAAAGTTTTCATATTTGTTTGAGAATTTGTCTCCCACCTAATTTCTATGTTTTTGTACTTAAATTAGAAGCCTTAGCAACTTAGTACCTCAGAACCTTAGAATCTTAGAAGCTTCACAATGGCGTGTCCCTCCGGGCCGGGCTTTCGGCTATATCTTTTATTCCTCCCGATTGCTATCGGGAGGAATAAAAGGATACCGCCTCTATCCCTCACGCGAACTTCGGTTTTATAAGAAGTTGTTTTAAAAATTGAAAAATAATGTGTAATCTTGATAGTAGAAAGTCTGGCGTTATAGTTTTTTGGAGAAACGTAATTCTGTGATGCCTTTTTAATAATACCACAACCCGAACGTTTTTCGGTTAAATAAAAGCAAAATGCAAAATTCAAGTTTCAAACTCATATCAATACAAGAAGTAAAAACACAATATCCTTTTTTAATCGATCGAGAAGGATTTGATTATTTTGAAGAATGGGAAGACGACGATTTCTTTTTAGTAGCAGATGAAAATGTAAAATTTGAAGGAAACTTTCACTTAGATATTTACGAAGACGACGTTAAAAAAAGACTTGCTTCAATATTGAATTTGCCGTTAAAAGAAATTGAAACTAAAAGAATCGAAGGAATTTTGATAAACGGAGATTTCTCCACAAGCGGTTCTATTATAAATGCCGAAGGCGATTACGGTCCGTATGTGTATATCGCCGGAAATGTCAATTGTCAAAGCATGTTGTTAGGCGGTGCTTATGTTGAAATATTGGGCAATGTTCAAGCTCAGGAGGTCGTAATGACGTACTATAATCATGGTAATTTTAAAAGTTTAAGATGCATTGAAGCGCCTGTTTTTATAGTCGAAGATCATAATACAACATTTGCAGAGCGAAAAAACACTCTGTTTTATTACAACGACAGAGCCAATGATTTTGATTCTGAAAATGCTAGCGAGTACGATGACGAAACCGACGAAGAAATAATATCCAGCCAATTGCGAAAAATGCTTGAAAATCCATTAATAGAAACTTTTGAAGAACTGCAACGCGATTTAGAACTTGGTGAATTGGTTTTAAAACAAAGCAATCCTCCGGCAAAGACCTATGATTATTGGGAGAAAAGAGTGAAGTCTAACTATCGTGATTTAAAGTTAGTTCCGCTTCAATACAAAACACCCCAATTGTATCAATTGGCATTGAATATTACGTTTCATGCCTTGTCTTATGTCGATGATAATTTTATTACTCCAGAACTTTGCGAAGTCTTAGTAAAAAAAGATGGCTTTGCAATTAGAGAAATACCAAGTGAATTCATAATAAAAGACCTTTGTTTTCTCGCAGCACAAAGCGGAACTTTGATTTCCTTAATCCCAAGAGATTTTTATTCCGAAGAATTAATACTAACTACGTTTAGAAATGGCAAACATGAACCCAATATCACTGATGTTCCGTCAGATTTTATTACAGATAGTCTTTTAGTAGAATATGTGAAAATAGGTAAGGGATTGTGGCTCGATAAAGTTTGCAAGGAAAATGGACAAGAGAAATTGACGATTTTAAAACAAGCGATTGATTCAGACGTAAAATATCTCGATACTATTTTTGGGAATCATTTTAGTAAAGAAGTTGTTGATTATGCATCATCTCTTTATAGTAATGAACAATATAAAAATGAATGGAATGGTTATGTTCAAAAGTATAATGCTAAATTTGAACGTCTTGGTTTGAATAATTAAATAGAGTTACTAATTCAATGATCATAGAAAAAGCAACTTTAAACGACAGCGAAGTTTTGACTGCATTAACAAAAAAGTCAAAAGCATATTAGGGATATTCAGAAGAGCAAATAGAATTGTGGTCTGAAGTATTAATGGTTTCCAAACAATACATTGTGACTAAATCAGTTTATAAATTGGTTGTTGAAAATGAAATTGTGGGTTATTATTCGTTCTTCCACGAAAGTGAAAATACTATAGAACTTGACAATCTATTTGTTTGGCCTGATTGTATAGGAAAAGGATTTGGACAAATATTAATGAATGATTTTTTATTTCGATTAAAAAACACAGATGTAAAAAAAGTAGTGCTCGATGCTGAACCAAAAGCAGAGAAATTTTATGAGAAATTCGGTTTTGTGAAAATCGGAGAGATAGAGACGTCGATCAAGGACCGGTTTTTACCAAAAATGGAATTATTGCTGGATGAAAAATAGGTTAGTAAGTAAAAAAAATCTACAATTCGCTTTCTTGTCATTTCATTTACGAATATATTTACACCGAAAATAAGATCTAAAACGCGTTACATTGAATAAATATCTAAAATATCTTCTTTCACTCTTTCTGGCATTTGCCCTGATTGCGAATGATGGTACAATAGATTCCCGAAAAACAGCTGATTATTATCAGTCGTATAGCGTAGTTGTAAGGAAAGAAGCGGATTTAGAGAAATTCCGTTTATATCTTTTTAATGTTACACGCTCCGCTGTAAAAACAGTTCTGTCAATTCCTATTTTTTATCTTTCACTAAAAAGAATCACAGATTTTCAGACTAACATTCTCGTAAAAAAGCAAATACTACTTCATCAAAATTTAGTTTCATTTATAAAACAAGCCGTTTTTGTAAATGAAATTCGAAACACTCAAGATTTACATTCAAGTTTATACATCGCTTAGCGAGAACATTTTCTAAGCATTTATGCAACTTCATGCATAAGAATGAAAAATAATGTCTAATCATTTATCATTTTCAAAATGTATAAACACAATAATAAAAAAAGTTTAGAGCAATCTAAACCACGACTTCAATGGTTAAAAAGAAAAATAGTGCTAATCATGACCGCTTTCATGCTCGGAATGTCAAACGGAATGCATGCACAGGACAGAACCATGCACGGAAATAATATTAACACAGAACAACAAGAGTGATTTTTTGTTTAATCGTTTAGTTGTTGAATCGTTGAATTCGTTTAATCG
>NZ_MUGW01000039.1:19251-38123 GCF_002217285.1 Flavobacterium hercynium
CGATTAAACGAATTCAACGAATTAACGATAAAACAAATAACAGATTATGCATTAAAATCAAATTTATTTTTAATAGTTTTGGCAAAATTCTTACATAGATATATGCCTAAATTATGGATAAAAAAACTAAATTTTTCAAGAACGTAATACTGTTTCAATTTGTTGCCGTTCTTTTGTTTGGGGTCTTGATTTTATTGAATTTCAGAGATCAAAAACTTCTTAATATTCGTGGACTTCATCCTTATGAGTTTAGATATGGTTGCGCTGTTCCTTTAATTATTTTTATTGTCTGCAGTCTTCTTGCGCTTGTAGCTTTTTTTTCAAAAGAGAAAAAAGAAACGGTCGATGAAATTGAACTTCAAAAAATAAAACGTCAGAAAAACTTTTGGAAGTTTGCCTTCTATACAAATGTTTTCTTTGTATTGGCAGTTGCATTTATGTTATGGGTGGTTTTCAAGCATGATCCTTTTGTAATAGATCAGATCAAATTTTTTTATTTCACCATCTTCTTACGATCGTTTCTTGTGATTATTCTAAGTTTGATCGTGGCTTGTTTTTTATTGGTAACCGGAATCTATTGGAAATCAAATAAAGCAATGGCAATTGTTATTATGATTATTACTTTGTTTTCAATAGCAGTTTCATTTGTTTATGAAATTGTATTTGTTACTGAATTTAAGGACAGTTCAGATATTTACATCACCCATAAAAACGAAAATGATGATTCAGGATATGCGGGACAAGCAACTGAGGAAGACTTTGAAGAAAGTTATGTAGAAGAAGATGATTCGGTAGCTTCAGAAGAATCTAAATTGCTTTCATCATGGAATTCTTTAATTACAGATTGGGGTGGGCTAGAAGGTAAGAACGATTTTTTTGATGTTAGATTTTTGATAGGGCGCAGTTTAAATGATCACATTGTTCAAAACGATTATTATTATCTCGTAGAATATATAGATAAGTTAAGAGAAAATCCGAATGCACTTTATTCCGGATTTGAAGATCATAAGGAGCTTCTTTTTAATACTATTTCGCCAAAGGTGTATCGTATGGCTAATTTCGACAAAATAGTCGATGGGTTATTGCTAACCTATGAAGATTTGGGTGGAGAAGATCAGAAATTGAATAAGTTGTATAACATGATGAATGTTACTGCCGAAATAAAACCAGACTTAGAAATGCATTATTCAAATTTCGAACAAAACTTTTCTCTGGCAACACTTCAAAAACTTAAAAATTTCACGTTTACAAACGGAAGTCAGCTTTTTGAAACGGATATAATATGGTTTTACAGTTTCTGGGCGCGAAGACAGCACGAAGGAAATAAAAAAGAGATTGCCACAATTTTAAATGAAATACAAAAACATTACAACCAACCTATACTAGAAGAATGATAAAATCATATAAAATAGTTTTAATAATTCAGTTTGTACTTCTTTTAGCCCTGAGTCTTCTGTTTTTTAAATTTGAATACGGTGATGAGTATAGAGTAGTTGATGCCATTCCGTTGCTAATAATTAGTTTTTCACCGATTATATTATTGTTGCTGGCCATAATAGCTCAAAAAATAATAGTTGCGGTACTTCAATCTGATAGTGCCGAAGCTGATAAAGCTAAGAGTATAGCTGCTGATAAATTTTGGAAGAACTCTTTCTTTGCCAATCTTGTTTTTGGAGCTGGTTGTGTTATTATGGCAATTGTTTCTATTGTATTAAAAGTATATGTTGGACTGAGAGGCTACGAGTTTAGTAGCAGATTATCTGTTTTTATTGCTTTAATGTTGTTCGCTAGTTTGCTAATTGGGTTGTTGTTCAGAGTGCGTGATTTCGTAAATGAGATAAGTAAGCTGCTAGGCGTTTTAATGATTGCAATCTCTGTAATTATTTTTGCAGGAACTTTTATGTTGGGATCAAATTGTTTGTTTTTGATTGATGTTGCAGCAAATGATAATGTGGTAGGAACATTAAAAACAGTTGAAGAAACACCAGAAGAAATGGAAGTGACTTATGGTGATGAAGAAGATGGATACCGTGAGGGCGATGATGATCCGGAAGATCATTTCGGATTTTACAAAATGAATTATCCTGAAATAAAAATAGAAGATAATCTGGGTTACGGACACAATGATTCCCAAAGTCTTTTCAGACTCTTCTTATCTAAATATTTAAAACTCGAATCAGATCAGTCTTTTAATGAGGTAAGAAGTGCTATTCATGTTAATAATTATTATAATTCCTATCCGGCTATTACTGAGTTAGACAAAAAGTTACGCCGCGACCCGGAAGCAATTCGAGAAAGTTTTAATGGATACAAACCATTATTGTATGCTTTTTTATCAGATAGAATATATCATGAATCAAATCTAAATGCACTTGTAGATGCTCTTATTAAAAGTCATGATGATCTTTACCAAAGCGAAAACCCGGAAGAATCGCTAAATGAGATTTATAAAATCATGAGTGCAAATAGAAAAGAACAATTCCTGGATTACTCTTTTCCGTTGATTCGTCCGTATGTTTCAGATGATGCTTTTCAATCCATTAAGAATGAAGCGGAGTCGCACAACTATGAAGTAGATAATGTTACTAAGCTTAGTACGGTATGGATTTACAGCTTTTGGGCAAGAAGACATAAAGAAAAAAATGACACCGTTGTTTTCGAAATCTTGCAGGAAATAAAAGAACACTACAGTGACAACGATGATTTGTTGTAAAATAAAAAAACCGAAGCTAGTTTTAATTTAGCTTCGGTTTTTAGTTATTAGTCAATCCACTTGTAATAGCGTGCGCCAAGTAAATTAGGAATTTCTTTTTCGATTCGGTCTAAAACCCATTCGTTTTTAGGCGTTAAGACACTTTGTTTTTGTTCCTTTTTGTGAAGGCTTTCATAGGTTTCAAGTCCTATTTCAGTACTGGCTGTTAGATTTTCAAAAAGCTTAGTCTTTGCTAAAGCCGATTGCCATTCCGGTTGAATCGTTCCTTCAAAAACTTTAGATTTAGAACCGCTTCCGTAAGCCAGGAATCCAAATGAACTTCCTGCAACATCGTTTTTGGTATCATAATAATGTGCCAAAGTCGATAATAATCCCATGAAGATAGACCCGGTGTAAAGATTTCCAATTAACGAAGAGGCTAATTCTGCCGGTTGTAATTTCTCCGTTACAAACTTTTTGTATTCCTCAGATTTTGCAACTTCTTTAATTTTGTTTTGATAATCTGCCGGTTCAATATTTTCTGAAATGATTTTTTCAGCATGATCTAAAGCGTAAATTTCAGACAACATTCTTCTTCCCTGAAACGAATAAGGCAAGTGCATGATAATGCTGTTCCAGGTATTGTATAAAGTTTCAGTTGTATTTTTTAGTTTTTTAAATGAAAAATAAGCATTGCGCGTACGATCCATATAACATTGGTTAGAATACTGACCATCAAAAACCGGTTGGTCTTTGTGAATTTCTATTTCAGCTTCTAAATTATCAAACCACGGATCATTGCTTTCGTTGTTAATAATAGCCTCTTTTGAGATAGTCCTGTAAGGTTTGAAAAAGTCAAAAACACCTTTTGTACTGGTCGCCCAATTATCTCCAAAAGCAATTATTCTTGGATTCGAGGTAATTAACATAGCCAAAGCTCCTGCACCTTGTGTATATTCTCCAGTAGAGTTTAAATCGTATTTTGCAAAATCAGTTGTAACAACAATTGCCTTTTTTGATGGATTTAATTTTACGAAGTCAAGACAATTTTGCAGCGCATCTACACCGCCAATACAGGCAAAAGTAAAATCAACTACATCGCATTCAGCAAGTGCGTCTTCACCAAATTTTTGTTCCATTAAGCTAATAAGGAAAGAACTAATAGGTTTAGAACTATCGATAGCACTTTCTGTTCCAACATAAATCCGGCTAATTTCGTTTAAGTTTATTTCGTTGTCAAGAATAAGTTTGGTTAAAGCGTTTGCTCCAAAAACCACAGCATCCTGATGAACGTCCGGAAGGGTCATTTTTAGTAATCCAAGACCTTTTTCTAATTTTTCCGGTTCAATATTTCTGGCAACAGCCAAAGTTTTTATAGGTAAATGTATGTTGGCTACATCAAAAGAAATAGCGTCGATTCCTGTTTTCATTCTGTTTTTTTTTGAAGCCGATAAAGGTAAAATTATGCTCTTAAACTTGGCGTGTTTTGTTTGAATAAAATTTGACTTGCGTGTACTTTTGAGGAATTTAAATTAAAAAGCGGTAAAAAATAACAAATTAGTAATTATATATTAAAAGGCTATTTCGTTAAAAAGGCAATGTTAAAAATGATAATTTCTTGTTTTTAAATAATTTGTACAATTGGCGCTCAGGCTCTTTAAAATCATTATAAATAACAACGAAATGGTTGTAGTTCATGTGTATTTACTTTAAATTTGTTGTAATTTTTTAAAATAAACTACTTAAACTCTTATGGCACAATCTGCACTATTGAATGCGTCCATCTTAAAGAAAGTTGCAATGGCACTTTCAGGACTGTTCTTAATCTCGTTTTTAGCGCTGCATGTTTCCTTAAATTTAATTTCTATTTTTAGTGAACGCGTTTTTAATGAAGCCTCACATTTTATGGGATACAATCCACTAATTCAGTATTTTATGCAGCCTGTTTTAGCATTTGGTGTGATTTTTCACTTTGTATTTGGATTCGTCCTTACTTTGCAAAACAAAAATGCACGTCCTATTGCTTATGCAAAATACAACGGAGCGGCAAACGCTTCATGGACCTCTAGAAACATGATTATTTCTGGATCAGTTATTCTGGCTTTCTTAGTATTACACTTTTATGATTTCTGGTTTCCGGAAGTAAATTATAAATATGTAGTAGGTAATTTACCGGATGCAAACAGATATTTTGGAGAATTAGTTCATAAGTTTCACGACCCAATTCGTACAGGATTGTACTGTGTGTCATTCGTTTTATTAGGTTTTCACCTTTGGCACGGATTCGGTTCATCTCTTCAATCTATGGGGATGCACAACAAATATTCAAGATTTTTAAGTAAAGTTGGTTATGGTTTTGCAATCGTAGTGCCGGCACTTTTCGTAATTATCGCATTATTTCATCATTTCAATAATTAATATCAATTATAATGGCATTAGATTCAAAAATTCCAAATGGTCCAGTAGCGGACAAATGGACAAATTATAAAGATCATATTAATTTAGTAAACCCTGCTAACAAACGTAATTTAGATATTATTGTTGTTGGTACAGGTCTTGCCGGAGGTTCAGCTGCGGCTACTTTGGCAGAGCTGGGTTATAACGTAAAAGCTTTTTGTTTTCAGGATTCACCAAGACGTGCGCACTCAATTGCAGCTCAAGGTGGTATCAATGCAGCAAAAAACTATAAAGGAGATGGTGACTCTGTTTACAGATTATTTTATGATACTGTAAAAGGTGGTGACTACCGTGCACGTGAGGCAAACGTTTATCGTTTAGCTGAAGTTTCTGCTAATATTATTGACCAGTGTGTTGCTCAAGGGGTGCCATTGGCTCGTGAATATGGTGGATTGTTAGACAACCGTTCTTTTGGAGGAACTTTGGTTTCTCGTACATTTTACGCACAAGGACAAACAGGACAACAATTATTGTTAGGAGCTTATTCTGCAATGAACCGTCAGATTGGTCGTGGAAAAGTAAAAATGTACAACCGTCATGAAATGCTAGATTTAGTAATTGTTGACGGAAAAGCGAGAGGTATTATCGCTCGTAACCTTATCACAGGAGAAATAGAAAGACATTCTGCTCACGCAGTAGTAATTGGTTCAGGTGGATACGGAAACGTATTTTTCTTGTCTACAAATGCTATGGGAAGTAACGCAACAGCAGCTTGGAAAATACATAAAAAAGGAGCGTTCTTCGCAAATCCTTGTTACACACAAATTCACCCAACATGTATTCCAGTTTCAGGAGATCACCAGTCTAAATTGACTTTGATGTCTGAATCATTACGTAATGATGGTCGTATTTGGGTTCCTGCAAAATTAGAAGATGCTAAAGCAATCCGTGAAGGAAAGAAAAAAGCAACAGATTTATCAGAAAGCGAAAGAGATTATTTCTTAGAAAGAAGATATCCTGCTTTTGGTAACTTAGTACCACGTGACGTTGCATCTCGTGCCGCAAAAGAAAGATGTGATGCCGGATTTGGAGTTAACAAAACCGGAGAAGCTGTTTACCTTGATTTTGCTGCAGCAATCAAACGTTACGGAACTGAAGAAGCTTACGTAAAAGGACATGATGCTAACGATGCGGCTTTGGTTACTAAATTAGGAACTGCAATCGTAAAAAGTAAATACGGAAACTTATTCCAGATGTATTTAAAAATTGTTGACGAAGATCCTTATGTAACACCAATGATGATTTACCCTGCGGTTCACTACACAATGGGTGGAACTTGGGTTGATTATAATTTAATGACTACAATTCCGGGATGTTTCTCAATTGGAGAATCTAACTTCTCTGATCACGGAGCAAACAGACTTGGAGCTTCTGCTTTGATGCAAGGTTTAGCGGATGGATATTTCGTATTACCATATACTATTGGAGATTATCTTGCTCCGGATATTAAAATGGGTGAAATTTCTACAGATTTACCTGAATTCGTAGAAGCAGAGAAAAATGTAAAAGATCAAATCGAAAGATTTATCAATAATAAAGGAACTCATTCAGTAGATTATTTCCATAAGAAATTAGGAAAAATCATGTGGGATAAAGTTGGTATGGCGCGTAATGCTAAAGGTTTAGCTGAAGCTATCGAAGAAATTGCCGCTTTACGTGAAGAGTTTTATAAAGATGTAAAAGTTCCAGGAAGCGCAAACGAATTTAATCAGGAATTAGAGAAAGCAACACGTGTTGCCGATTTCCTTGAACTAGGAGAATTGTTCGCAAAAGATGCTTTACACCGTAACGAATCTTGTGGAGGTCACTTCCGTGAAGAGTATCAAACAGAAGAAGGAGAAGCACTTCGTGACGATGAAAACTTTGCATACGTTGCAGCTTGGGAATACAAAGGAAAACCAAGTGATGCCGTATTACACAAAGAGGCTCTAAATTACGAAAACATTAAGCTAGTACAGCGTAGTTACAAATAGAATTTGGTCGAAAGTCCAAAGTCTAAAGTCTTAAAGTGTTAAGCTTTTGATTTTGACTTTAAGACTTTAGGCTTTAAGACTTTTAAACTTAAAAAAGATGAAACTTACATTAAAAATATGGCGTCAGAAAAACGCCCAAGATAAAGGGGGAATTGTTGATTACCCAATTGACGGAATCGAACCAGATATGTCTTTCCTTGAAATGCTTGACGTTCTTAACGAACAATTGATCAATAAAGGAGACGAACCAGTAGCATTTGACCACGATTGTCGTGAAGGAATCTGCGGAATGTGTTCATTATTCATTAACGGAGAAGCACACGGCCCAGACAGAGGAGTAACAACTTGTCAATTACACATGCGTATGTTTAAAGATGGTGACACGATTTTTATCGAGCCATTTAGAGCAAAAGCTTTCCCTGTAATCAAAGATTTAGTTGTTGACAGAAGTTCTTTCGAAAGAATTCAACATGCAGGAGGATTTATCTCGGTAAACACTTCAGGAAATACAATTGATGCAAATACTATTCCGATCAACAAACACGATGCAGATAAATCATTTGATGCTGCTGCTTGTATTGGTTGTGGAGCTTGTGTTGCAACTTGTAAAAACTCATCAGCAATGTTATTCGTTTCTGCAAAAGTATCTCAGTATGCTTTATTGCCACAAGGTAAAGTAGAAGCAGTTGACCGTGTATTAAACATGGTTCACCAAATGGATGCTGAAGGTTTTGGTAACTGTACCAACACTGGAGCTTGCGAAGTAGAATGTCCTAAAGGAATTTCTCTTGAAAATATTGCACGTATGAACCGTGAGTATTTAGCAGCAAGTTTAAAAGGATAATAACCTTACCATTATAAAAACAAAAACGCATTCAACCTTAATTGGCTGAATGCGTTTTTTGTTGTTCTTAGTTAATAATTGTTTACCCCAAATAAACCTAATACTAAAACCAAAACCCATGAAACGAATTTTACTCTTTATAATGCTTGTAGTAAGCATGTCAAATTATGCTCAAGTTGCGATTACTGCTTCGTACAGAGGAGCAAATGAAGCATTTAAAAAAGGTGAGTTAGAGAAATTTAAAAGCACGACCACCATTTTTGTATTACCGGAGCTGAACAAAAAAGAAGATTATGAGAAAGTTTTAAATGAAGTTTGGACTGTTACGCCATTTAAAGTAGTAGAATTTAAACAGTTTAGAATGCTGGATTATGTTGATGGTAAATATTCGTTTGCCAAGTTAGACGGTGACATTAGCAGAACATCCAAAGGAACAGTTTATGTACATGCAAATCTTGTAGTTGAGATTCTGGATAAAGAAAAATTTGATAAAGGATTTAAAAAACTGAATCCGGAGAAGAAAAAGTACCATGTAAATCTGAGCCGACTCTTTATTGACAATTTGATTTACATTGCCAGAGCACCTTTGTCCGTTAATAATGCATTTCTAGTTGACGCGCAGAAAGCACGCACGGATCAGACCAAGACAGAACTTTTTGTCAGGATGTATACAAGTAACAGTTTTACCAATACAAATTTGGGGATGTTAAAGAATTATTTTCAATTAATTAATAGCAAGATAGAGAAGGGAGAGCATTGTGGTTTATATGATGATTTTACGACCTCTGAAGTGAAAAATCTGAAAGAAAGCATACTTTATATCCCGGAAGCTTATTTTCTTGAATTTAGCACTTTTACAACATCTGATAAATTAAAAGACGAAAGTGAGATTAAAAAACTTTTAGAAGCTTATAAATTTAAATATCAAATTATAAAAGATGAAGAGCTGGAAAAGAAAATTTTAGCTACGGAACCAATTTATTATCTACGATACGCAAGAATGAACGGTAATAAATATTTGCAGATTGTGAATTCAAAAACCGGTGATCCTTCTTTTTATTATTATGGAGGATTGACGTATAATTTGAAAGAAGATGATTTTAAAAGAATCGATAAAGCGGTCGAAGGAGAGAAATAATTTCTTCATCAAGTAAATGTTATTATGAAGTTCCGTAGGAACGTCGCATTTTGTAGAGACGTATTTTAATCCGTCGATTATGAAATATTCGTGTTAAAAGTTCCATAGAAACGATCCATTTTTTGGTCTTATTTACGTATTATAATTATAGCTAAGTAGATTTGGTATAAAATATTTTATTTCATATAAACGAGTAAAACATTGTGACGTCAATAATTATAGGTGTTTATGCTTATAAAGCCATTACTTCTAACCGAATTAGAAGAAAAAGAAACAGCTGTTGCCTTAAAGACTAATTTGCAACCGATTTTTAGAATTGTAAAGGAGAAGTTTAACGTTTATGAATTGGCTATTGGTTTCTTTCATAAGATGTACTGCATTTATTCTTACCTTTGTTTGAATAAAAATCAATTTGCATGAGTAACGAGAATGAAGTGCAAAACTATAGTAAGGAAGAGCGCAAAAATCTTATTTTAAAAGAAATCAATTTACATACCCGTGTAAGTTTTGAAACCCTTTCTTCTAAGTTGTTTGTTTCAGAAGATACAATTAGACGTGATATAAATGAACTCGAATCAGAATCTTTACTGATTAAGGTAAAAGGTGGTGCTATGACAAAAGCATATCATCACATGTCTGCGAATCAAACGTATGCGCGTGAAGCAAAACAGATCATTGCACAAAAAACGTTAAGCTTGCTTCGTAACGGAATGGTCCTGCTGATTGATGGCGGAACAACCATTAGAGAATTTATTCGTTTAATTCCTAATGACCTAAATCTTACCATTTTTACAGTTTCAGTTTTGTCAGCGGTTGAACTTTTAGACAAACCTAATGTCAAAGTTATTATGATAGGGGGCAGTATTTCGTCTTTCACAGAAATGTGTGTGAGTGGAGAAGTGTACCATCAATTAGAAAATATTAAAGTCGATTTACTGATTTTAGGAACCAATGCTTTAGATATCGAAGGTGGTGTTTCAGACACCGATTGGGAAACCGTACAAGTTAAAAAAGCGATGCTAAAAGCTGCTGAAAAAACAGCGATAATTGCAATTACAGAAAAAGTGGATATCGCCCTAAAGATGAAAATTGCCAATTTATCAGAGGTGAATTATATTGTGACAGAAGTAGAACCAAATGATAAAAAAATGCAATTGTATAAAAAGGCATTCCCGAAATTAGTTTTGATTTAAAAAATCTTATTTTTAATAGATGAAAATAGCACTTATACAATCTGATCTGCAGTGGGAGAACACACTTGAAAACAGAAATAACTTTGAATCGAAAATAAACAAAATTGATTCAGAGGTAAATCTTATTGTGCTGCCTGAAATGTTTTCGACGGGCTTTACTATGAACGCAGCTGCAGTTGCAGAGACGATGCAAGGTGAAACTGTATCGTGGATGCAGACTCTGGCAAAGAAAAATAGTGTTGCAATTACAGGAAGTTTGATTATTCAGGAAAACAATAACTATTACAATAGATTGCTATTTGTTTTTCCTGATGGCGAAATACAGTTTTACGACAAACGTCATTTATTTTCGCTTGCAGGCGAAGACAAACATTTTACAAGTGGTTCATCTAAAGTTATTATCGATTATTCAGGCTGGAAAATCTGCCTTCAGGTTTGCTACGATCTTAGGTTTCCTGTTTTTGCCAGAAATGTAGAGCAATACGATTTGCTTTTGTATGTAGCCAATTGGCCAAAAGTCAGAACAAATGCCTGGGATATTCTTTTAAGAGCTAGAGCAGTCGAAAATCTGAGTTATGTAATAGGTGTAAACAGAGTTGGTTTCGATGGAAATAATTACGAGCATATTGGACATTCGCAGGTAGTCGATTTTCTTGGTGACTATGTTCTGGAACCACAAGAAGCAGAAGCTGTTTTTATTGTTGAATTGGATAAAAACGCAATGCTGGAAACAAGAAAGAAACTTGATTTTTTAAGCGACAGAGATCAGTTTGAAATTAAGTTGTAAGTCTGTTTATTTATCAACAACTATTATCTCTTCCTTGGGTTTCTTGGTGCGAACAATGATTTTTGTATAATGCCATTCTGATCCTTTTTTGACGGCATCAATATCTAACTTTCCATTCTTTTTGGCGCCTGTAATTCTGATGGATAAACTAACGGTGTTGTTATTGTTAGAATAGATCGCGTTTCCTTCTAAAATGGCGAGCTTGTCAATTGGATTAATTTTTCCAATAATTTCTTGTACTTCTTTGTTGGTATTGGCTAGATCAATTGCTTTTTCGTGAAGGGAATGATCGTTGTAAGCGCTGGCAAGATCGCTTATGCCTTTTTGTGAAGTAGAAGACAAGATAACTGCCAATAGTAAAAGAAACACTATCGCCAAGGCTAAAAACCATTTCCAGTTTTTCTTAATCCAGCTTTCTTTTACTATTAAATCATTATCCTGCATCTTATGTTACTTTAGCGTTAGAACGATTTTTTCTTTTTTTGGTCGTCTTTCTTCTTTTTAGCAGCATCTTTTCTGTCTTGTTCCGGATTATACGGAATACTTACATCCAGAGGTTCTACCCAATCCCAATTGGCGCGGACATCAATTTCTTTTTGAGAATAAAACACTTCTTCAGAATATCTTTTTTCCAGATAATTTCCGGTGTCGTATATCTTGTTTTTATTATCATCATAAATAATACGTACCGTAAAAGCGTTTGGCTCAAGAAGGTTAAATTCAAGTTCTGTCTGTCCTTCAGAATAAGCGCTTGCTAATACCGCATCTCCTTTTTTGTTGGTCAGTTCAACAATGATTGGGAAACGTTTTACATTGATTAAGTTCAGTTTAAGATTAGCAAAATCCGAATGTTCTTTTGTACTCAATTTATAAATCAGAGTATCGTTTGTCTTTTCAAAGAAGTCCGTCAAAGCGCCGGGAAAAAACGTTGCATTGTATTTTTCTAAAGGTTCTTTTTTAAAGTCAACATAAAGCTTTTGTTCAAATTCATCATATTCTGTTGTAAAATCTACGGCAACAGAATCTTTGTTGACTAATCTGATTTTTGATTTGTCAAATTTTACTAAAGGCGTCGTCGTTTCTAAAGTAAATCGGTCTCTAAAATTAATGTTCCCGTTTTGTACAGCCGTAATATTTAAACTGTCTTTTTTCTGATCTTTAACCTTAAACGTAAATTTTTTGTTGTAACTGTCTTTGGTTATTTCCATAGACAATGAATCTGCTTTTAAAGGTTTATACCAAACTTGCAGGGAATCTTTTTTAGGAAATTGGGTTATAATAGTTTCAAGTGTCTCTCCATTATTTTGAAGAACAACCTGAGGTTTTGAATTTTTGAAATTCTGTTTTCCTTCATACGGAAGATACAATTTGTTTCCTGATGCCTGTATTGGTTTAAAAGCTTTTAGAGGAAGTACTTCTTTAAACAATTCTATCTCATAAACAGTATCATTTGGTATCGTGATGTGCTGTTTGATAAAACCGATCTTATCATCTTTAGGATTGAATTTATTATTGCTTCCCTTGTCTTTTAGAGCTACTAAAAGATATTTTCCGGCCTTCAGATTTTCTAATCTAAAAGTTTGCAAACTGTCTAACGTATTGGTGATATAACGCGGATTTTGTTTGTAAACAACAGAGTCTTTAAAAGTATCATTAACTTCATAAAGCATTACCGACACAAAGTTATCCGGTGTTTTTTCATAAGAATCTTTAATTCTTCCGCCCAATGCCAATGAATCGATGTAAGATCCTGTAGAGAAAATGTATTTAAATTGATTGTATGCATTTCCTTCGTTATTATCCGTAATACTTTGACCGAAATTTAAGCTGTAAGTCGTATTAGGCTGTAACGTATCTTTAATTTTTATAGTGATCACTTTACTCGCATTCGATGGTAGAATCACAGGTTCATATTTCATTGGAGGTGAAATAATCAGCTGTTTGTTAGTATTCTTAAGTTTTACGTACTCATCAAAAGTTAAGGTAATTTCGTTTGCTTTAAAATCAGTACTGAAATTTTTAGGAGAGCTATATCGTAAAACAGGAGCCAGCGTATCTTTTAATCCGCCCGTGATGCTGCCTCTTTTGGCGCAGCTCATCATTAAAAGAACCAGTAAAAGGGAAATATATTTTAAGTTGTTTTTCAACATGACCATTTTGAATTTGATTGCACAAAATAACGATTATATTTGCTTTAATAGAAATATTTTATCCATTTATTAGGATTTGGAGATTTTTATTAAGCGCTGTTTTTAGAGATAGTCTGGCAATAAAGTGTAATAATTCCTTACTTTTGAATTTGCATTTAATTTAATTGGTTTTGAAAAAGAATATTTTGCTTGGTTTTATTTGTTTTTTACTCCTGTCTTGTGGCAGCGAAAAAGAACCAATCGTATCTTTCTATTACTGGAAAACAATTTTTAAATTATCTGAAACAGAGAAAGAAGTATTGCAAGATAACAATGTTAAAAAGCTTTACATTCGATATTTTGATATTGGCTTGCATCCCCAAACGCAAAACCCAATTCCGATAACGCCAATTCGTTTTCAGGAAAATGTAAATACTTTTGAAATTGTTCCGGTGATTTTTATTAAAAATAAGGTAATGCTGGATTCTGTTCTTGATGTTGATGATTTGGCTCAAAAAACTGTGCATTTAGTCAATGAGATCAATGAAAAAAACAAAATTAGCTGCCAGCAAATTCAAATCGATTGTGACTGGTCGTTAAACAGTAAAGAGAATTATCTTAAATTTATTGAGAAATTCAAAAAGCTTTCGCAAAAGAAACTGTCGGCAACTATTAGGCTGCACCAGGTAAAGTATTTTAAGAAAACAAAAATTCCGAATGTAGATTCCGGAGTTTTGATGTATTACAATATGGGAACGATTGCCAATGATTCTTCCAACTCGATTTATGACCAAAAAGTAGCGGCGCGATATCTCAAAAGTTTAAAAAAGTATCCCCTGCATCTCGATTTTGCATTACCCATTTTTTCGTGGGCTGTTCATATCAGAAATCAACGTGTGATAGGATTACGATCCAAAATTAACGTAGAACAATTAAAACAAGATCAGAACTTCGAGCAGATAAATGCAATTTTCTTTAGAGCAATAAAATCAAATTATAAAAACGGCGTTTTTTATGAGGAGAATGATTTGCTGAAAATAGAAGCAATTTCAGAAGACAACATAAAACAAATGGCAAAAGATTTACGGGACAATGTAGCTCAGGAGCCAAACGAAATTATTTTTTACGATTTAGATGAATTCAATATTAAAAACTATGAAAAGAGTATTTTTAAGCAAGCTGTTTCTTATTTCTAGTATTTCTGTACTTTCAATTTACGGAATTATTTATGCTTGTGGCGGTGGAGACGATTGGGATTATTTTAATTACAACTCCAATTTTACTCCGGAAACATTTGCAGACAAATCCTATTCGCCACTTTTTTTATCTGGCGGTATCTTCTACGGAATTGGTTTCGATACACAGCACAATTCCAGATTCAATGATCAGATAAAATCAGATTGGGGCATCTTTTTAAAAGCAAAAGTAGATACGGCTACAGTCAATTATTTTTTAATTGGCGCTGAAACACGCAATTATTATAAAGATAAAACGATACGAAATAAAGAAGATATCGAAGACTTGCATGTATTTTTGAAAACCAAGAAAGCAAATCAGGCTTCGTTGAAATGGGGCAAAAAAATAAATTTGAATGATGATAAAGTAAAAAGCTTTGTTGAGTTTTTGTACTTAGCACAAAAAATAGAAACCGTTTCTATTGGAGACGAATACTGGAGTTATGATCCGGTTGTCGCAAAAACGTTTGATAATCTAAAAATGATTCAGTCAATCGAAAATGTGTACAATACAACATCAGATTCATTTTTGAAAAACAGGTATTGGTTTCTGACCATGAAAGCCTATTTCTATAGCAATGACAAGAAAAAAGCAATTGCATTTTTCAATAAAACAGAGGCTTCTGTAGCAAAAAATGTATTGTACTACCGCGCACTTGCTTATGTAGCAGGTGTACATTACCAGCAAAAAAATTACGCCTTGTCCAATTACCTTTATGCTCAGGTATTCGATAAATGTCCTGAACTGCGAATCGTTACCGCTTACAGTTTTAATCCAAAGAATGATTTAGATTGGAATAAGTCGTTGACTATGGCAAAAAGCAATAAAGAAAAAGCAGCACTTTGGGCGATACACGGCTATTACAAAGATGAACAAAAAGCAATTGAGAAGATTTATGAATTAGATCCGAAAAGCCAGCATCTAAATTATTTGGTAACAAGATTCGTAAACAAACAAGAAGAAAAAGTAAATAATTCATTTAATGCGATTCGTAGTGCAGAAGATAAAGATTATAGTAAGCCACGTGTAAAACAAACAGTTGCCGAAAATAAAACACAAAATCAAGCAATAGTCGATAAAAAAGTGATTGATTTATTTTCTAAAATTTCCGTAGCAGGAAATACCGATAAGCCTTATTTATGGGATATCGCGTTAGGTTATCTTCAAACAATGAAAGGAGATTTTACAACAGCAGATACTAATTATGATAAGGCAGAAAAAGCATTACCAAAAACAGAATTGGCTAAATACCAGCTTCGAATACTTCGTTTTGTAAACAATATGTACAAAATAGATAAACTCACAGATAAAAATGAGAAAACTATTTTAGCCGATTTGAATTGGCTGTATTATGAACTTCCAAAAACGTACAAAGGACAAGAGTTTCGTTATCAAAATGCGACTCAATGGAGTAAAAATTATTTAGCAGCATTGTATAATGCAAAGTCTAATCCTGTAATGGCAGAATTGTTTGGGTATTCACCAAGTTATTATTGGGGTTCTGGAAATTCATTTTATGATAATGAAAAAAACATGCAGGATATGAAGACCTTCATGAATAAAACGAATAAAACTGAAATAGAGAGAATAGCTGCCGGGATTTATTATTTAAAATTGAAGGATATTAATAATTTTCAGGCTGTTCAGTCAACGTATAAAAATAAAATTTCAGAAGCGATTACGTTCATTCAGCAAACAGATTCTGTTCAGTATTATACGTTTTTAGGAAATCCGTTTAACGGAAATATTAAAGATTGTCACGATTGCGATCATGTGGCATACCAAAAAAAGAAATATTCTCAACTTGATTTCTTAACCACCATAAAAGCAATGCAGGACAAAGTAGAGCAAAAAGAAGATGTGTATACCAATAGTTTGCTGCTGGGGAATGCGTTTTACAATATCACACACTTTGGTAACGGAAGAACTTTTTATGAAATCAGCATTGTAGGTTATGGTTCGAGCCCTTATTCTTTCCGTGATACAATGAAAAAAATGATCACCAATTGCGATTTGCCAAAGATGTACTATCAAAAAGCATTTCAGGCAGCAACAACAAAGGAACAAAAAGCAAAATGTACTTACATGATTGCCAAATGCGAGCGCAACGAATATTACAATAAAAAATATAGCGCTGTAGATAATTGGTGGCAAATACAAGATGACAAGGTTAATTTTGTTGCCTGGAATGCATTCAAAACACTAAAAAACGAATATGCAGACACCAAGTATTATCAGGATGTAATTGCAGAATGCGGATTCTTTAATACCTACATTAATCAATAAAAATATTGTTTTAAGTTATGATGAATAAAATAGAACATATAGGTATTGCGGTAAAAGATCTGGAAGTTTCGAATGTTTTGTTCGAAAAACTTTTGGGCGTGCCGTCTTATAAATCAGAAGCAGTAGAAAGTGAAGACGTAATGACATCGTTCTTTAAAAGCGGACCGAACAAAATTGAACTTTTGGCAGCCACAAACCCTGAAAGCCCGATTGCAAAGTTTTTAGAAAAAAAAGGAGAAGGAATACACCACATCGCTTTTGATGTCGAAGATATTTTTGCAGAGATAGAACGCTTAAAAAGCGAAGGTTTTATACTGATTAATGACGTTCCTAAGAAAGGAGCAGACAATAAATTAGTCGCTTTTTTGCATCCAAAAGGAACAAATGGCGTTTTGGTAGAGCTTTGTCAGGAAAATAAATAAAAAAAAATGCCGTTTTGTAAATTAAATAATCAGTTGAAAATCAATTAATTTTTCGGGTTCGGGTGCTTTTATTTAAAATTAAATACAAATCATAGCCCGAAATATTTGGAGTCAAGGAAAAATAGTAGTAATATTGCATCCTCAAACCGGTCCTATAGCTCAGCTGGTTAGAGCACCTGACTCATAATCAGGTGGTCCCTGGTTCGAGCCCAGGTGGGACCACAGAAATAGAAAGCCTTTACAGTAATGTAAAGGCTTTTTTTTTCGCAATTTCACCTTCTTATCACACGCGGATAATACGGATTCGCTTTGCGAAAACACAGATTTCTGCGGATTTTCAATGTTTATTTTCGTATACTTATTTTGTTATTTAGATGAATGAAAAGTCTTCACAAGTATTTTACAGGATCTTTTTTTATCTTTGAAACTCAAACTTTTTAATCGGAATGGCTTTATCTTTGAGTCTTCAGAAAATTGACAATCATTATGGAACAGAAAATACATCAGGGGAGAAACGTAAAACGTTTTAGAGAAATGCTTGGCATCAAACAAGAATCATTGGCTTTTGATCTTGGAGAAGAATGGAATCAAAAGAAAATTTCTATGCTGGAGCAAAAAGATGTAATTGAAGATAATCTGCTTAAGCAAATTTCAGACGCTTTAAAAATTCCCGTTCAAGCGTTTCAAAATTTTGATGAAGAGCAGGCGGTGAATGTTATTGCAAACACCTATTCGTTTCAGGATTTTAAGGATAATGCGGTCGCTTCTGGATTTAGCTATCAACCTTCTTATAATCCGTTCGATAAAATTGTTAAGTTATATGAAGAAAAGATAGAACTGTACGAACGTATGTTAAGAGAGAAAGATGAAATGATGCGAAGACTTGAAAAATTAATCGACAAATAATTTCAGAATAATTTTTATTTATAAAGTAAGGCTTAACTTTTTAGTTGAGCCTTTTCTTTTTTTTACAACCTGATTTCCTAACAGGTTTTCAAAACCTATTAGGTATAAAATGAACTGCATAAAAAAAACAATATTTTTAATATTTCTAATGAAGTTAGAATTAAAAACCTTTAGCAATTACCATTGAAGCAGTATTATTTAAAAATGATAATATAAATAGAATGCTGGTTATAATACCTGATAAAAACAGATTTTTAAAAGTTCTTTTTTTATCTTTGAGTCTTCAGAAAATTGACAATCATTATGGAACAGAAAATACATCAGGGAAGAAACGTAAAACGTTTTAGAGAAATGCTTGGCATCAAACAGGAATCATTGGCTTTTGATCTTGGAGAAGAATGGAATCAGAAGAAAATTTCTATGCTGGAGCAAAAAGATGTAATAGAAGATGATTTGCTTAAGCAAATTTCAGAGGCTTTAAAAATTCCGGTTCAAGCGTTTCAAAATTTTGATGAAGAAGCTGTAATAAATATCATTTCTAATACATTTGACCATTGTCAACAACCAGCATCTGTGTTCTACAACTCTACAATTAATCAGATTGATCAATTTCTTAAACTACACGAAGAAAAGATCGCTTTGTACGAACGTATGTTGAAAGAGAAAGAGGAAATGATGCAAAGACTTGAAAGACTACTCAATAAATAATTTCAGAATAATTTTTATTCATAAAGCAAGGTTCAACTATATTTTAGTTGAGCCTTTTCTTTTTTATAACCGAATTTCCTAACAGGTTTTCAAAACCTGTT
>NZ_MUGW01000004.1 GCF_002217285.1 Flavobacterium hercynium
ATTTTTGACGTACACAATTGTACGAAAAATTTCTTTTAGTAAATAGAATAAGAGTATGGTAATTAAAATATTTATGTGAATCAATATTTTTATTAAGTTCAATAAAAATTTCCTAATACAAAATAAAAAATGGAAAATGTAATAAAAAGAATTGAAGAACTTGGCTACAAAACTGAAGGGCTTGACAATGAAAAAATAAAAGAAATTGAAAACTACTATAAAATCTCTTTACCTCTTGAGTATAAATTATTTTTAGCGAAAATTGGGAAAACAGGAGATAAGTTCTTAAGAGGTGAAGATTGTTTTTATGATAGAATCTTTGAATTGAGAGAATATGCGAATGAGTTGCTAAAAGATGATAATAGTGAATTCAAATTGAAAAAAGAACATTTTGTTTTTTATTCTCATCAAGGCTATATTTTTGCTTTTTTTGACACTTCGTTAAAAGAAAATTGTCCAATATATTATTACTTTGAGGGAGATTTAGAACCAAAAATAAAATACGATTCGTTATCAAGTTTTTTTGAAGAGCAATTAGAAAACCATATTCTATATTTAAAAACGAGAGGTTAGAAATCTTCTGTCAATAGTCAAAAGCGAGACGCTCGCGTTAGCCACGGGAATATTTCCTAAGATAATGCTAGCTAAGGAAAATAAAAAAAAACGAATTATGTTATCGAAAATATTATTTAAAAATATAGTAATTTTTGACTTGCCCGAATTTAGTTTCACAATAAAATTCCCAGAATCATTATGGATTTATAGAAGAGTTAGTAAAAATCAATTTTGGTTTGTTAACAAGAAAAATAATCAAGCATTAATTTTAGAATATTTTAATGACAAGATTTATAATGAAGAAATTATTAAAGATGAACTCAATTATATTTTTTCATCTACAAAAATTGGTCATTTTAATTCATTTTTAAAATGTATAAAATTTGTTGAAGATTCTATTTCGCAATATGAATGGATAATAATAGATTCAGATAAAAAGTTTTTATTTTCATATTCAATTTTAGATAAGAAAAGTGAAGAAGAAAAAGATAAAGAATATGAGGAGGCTTTTTCAATTTTAAATACTCTAAAAATTAAATAAAATTTTAATTATTTATTTTCCTCGCTTTCTTTCACTTCTTATTTTTATTAGTTTTTTTTACCCTTTTCCTTTTTTTTTATTTCTACAATTCGTCCAAATTTAATGTCGTTTTTAACAGTAAGTGAATCTATTCTTTCGTTAAGTGAATCAAGCCCTTTTAAAGTCTCTTCGGAAAGAACTACTTCTTTTGCTTTTTGATCGTTTTTAAAATCATCATTATCTTTTTTCATATTTCTAATAAATGTAAAACATAAAAAAAATAACACTAACACTAAGATAAAGCAAATGTATTTTATGTGTTTTTTCATAATTACTCCTTAAACCTGCTTTCAAATATAATTAATACTTTTCATTCAAACCATTATTTCCCATTCTAAGCGCCATCGCCACGAAAGATGTTGTACACCTACAAGGTTTTGAAAACCTTGCAGGAGTGCTAACTAAAACATTTGGTTGAATCGTAATTACGATATACTACTTTTTTTATTTCTAGAGTTCATTACTAAATTATAACCTGATTTACCATTTCTATTTCGTTTCCTGCAAGGTTTTCAAAACCTTGTAGGTATTTCAGATAATTTCTTAAGAACCTGCCTTCAATCAAATAGTATCACTTTCAAAATAAGGATCTAAAACTTCGGCTAATTCGTTCAGCCAAAAATAACCGTCTTCTACGTTTTCTATCTCGAGCTGAAGCGTTTCGTCTTCTCGCATAATGCCCAAAGCAACTATAAAGTTTAGTTTTCGGATCATCTTCGCCATTACTTTGGCTTCTATTTTTTTATTAAAAAATTCTATCAATCTTGTTTCTTCTTGTGTTGAAAGAATACTTACTGCATCTTCTAATTTCATTTTTGAGTTTTATTTTTTTTATTAATTGATTTCTTCATTCCGAATGAAGATGTAACTTTAATTAGTATCATTCTGCAAATGAATCGCATGCAAATTATCTAATAATTGCATCTCTTCTCCTGGTAAAAGTTGTAATGCGATTTCTAGTAAAGTCAATACGTTAATATCTGAATCAGCTGTAAAAGGCGATAAACTTTTAGCCTCATTATTAAGCAAAATAATACTTGCTTTAAGCAAATCAGAAACCATCATATTCAACTCATTATAGCAAGAAACTTTTATCGGTATTTTAAACGTATTTCCCCTTTTATTTTCTGATTTTAGCTTTGTGAAAAAGTTTAAATTTTTCATTGATTCTAATAATTCAGCAACTTGATGTGTATGTTGTGTTTCCATTATAAATTTCAGTTTATTGTAATGTTTTGTATTAGTTTTTCATCAAAACAAAATTACAAGCAATAACTTTCTTTTATGTGATCGTATACAATCCATTGTATACAACCGAAATTTATAATGCTTTTGATTTCATTTTACAGGGATTAACCACAATCTTGTCTTTTCGACGTCAGGAGAAATCTTCGTTAGCAACTCGCCAAAGATTGGAATTACTTTATGGAGCTACTTGCGAAGATTTCTCCTTCGTCGAAAATACATAAAATGCTTGGATCACTTTGATGTTGTGAGCAACTTGCTCGAAAAGAAATAAAATGTGTGGATAACTTTGATAGAGTGAGTAACTTGCTCGAAAAGACAAAAAGAAACTCATAAAGAGCCAGAGGCTCGGCCGATATTGTAGAGCCGGATTTTAATCCGGTTTTACAAGTAACAGAAAGAAAAAAAGATCCATAGGATCGGCCGATATTACATTAATTGCAAAAAAAAGCTAATCGAAATCGGTCGTTCCTATGGAACTTTGTGTTACGATCGCTGCATAATCAACGGATTAAAATCCGTTGCTACAAAATGTACCGTTCCTACGGAACTTCATAGCAAAATATCTACGTTCCTATAACTAAAGAATAAATAAGTCTGTATTTTTAAAACAAGAAAAAGAAACTCATAAAGAGCCAGAGGCTCGGCCGATATTGTAGAGCCGGATTTTAATCCGGTTTTACAAGTAAGAGAAAGAAAAAAAGATCCATAGGATCGGCCGATATTGTACAATTTGCAAAAAAAAGCTGATCGAAATCGGTCGTTCGTACAGAACTTTTTTTACGATCGTCACATAATCAGCGGATTAAAATCCGTTGCTACAAAATGTACCGTTCCTACAAACTTTAAATAATTTACCGAATCTCTTTGTATCTTTATTGCATAAATCTCTGATCATTACTGAACACCAGCTTTATAAAAAATGTTGAGGTTTTATTGTGTTCAAAAAACGATACATACAATTCTAAACTTATATAAAATAAAAAATGAAGACCTATTTTGTAGACTCTTTTACAAGTGAAAAATTTAAAGGAAATCCGGCTGCGGTTTGTTTACCTGACACAGAACTAGACAGCAAAACGATGCAAAGTATTGCTACAGAAATTGGTTTTTCTGAAACGGCATTTATCAAACAAATCTCTGACAACATTTACAGGATTAGATTTTTTTCGCCAAAGACTGAGATTCCGTTATGCGGTCATGCTACATTGGCTTCGTCGAAAGTGCTTTTTGATACGACTACATTGGAGAATATAAAATTTATAAACTTTGATAATGTCGAATTGTATATTGAGAAAGTAGGCAACAAAATCAAAATGCAATTTCCTGTTTACGATACTGAAGAAACTGAAGTACCTCAAAAATTGATCGATGCGCTTGGCATTTCTGAAGTTTTGAATAAGAGATACGGTCCGAAAAATAAAATAATCTTACTTGAAATTAAAAGTGCATCTGAATTAGCCAGTTTAAAACCTGATTTTACTGCTTTGATCAATTCGCATACGGGAATAAGCGGTGTTTTGGTCACGGCTGTCTCAGACAATGCAACTTTTGATTTTGAGTACCGCTATTTTTGGCCGTGGTCAGGCAGTAATGAGGATCCTGTAACGGGTGGTGTTCAGACTTTTTTGACTAAATATTGGGTCGAAAAACTAAACAAAACAAAATTGAATGCTTTTCAATCTTCGTTAAGAACCGGGACAATGAGTGTAGAACTTGTAGATGATAAGGTTTTTATTTTAGGTGAAGCTGTTAAGGTATTAGAAGGTCAATTTGTTTTATAAGTTATTAAAGAGCCAGAGGCTCGGCCGATATTGTAGAGCCGGATTTTAATCCGGTTTTACAAGTAATAGAAAGTAAAAAAGATCCATAGGATCGGCCGATATTACATTAATTGCAAAAAAAACGGATCGAAATCGGTCGTTCCTATGGAACTTTGTGTTACGATCGTTACATAATCAACGGATTAAAATCCGTTGCTACAAAATATATCGTTCCTACGGAACTTTAAAACGCAAATATCATTAAACACAAAACAAAGAGCCAGCGGCTCGGACGATATTGTAGAGCCGGATTTTAATCCGGTTTTACAAGTAACAGAAAGAAAAAAGATCCATAGGATCGGCCGATATTACATTAATTGCAAAAAAAAGCTAATCGAAATCGGTCGTTCCTATGGAACTTTGTGTTACGATCGCTGCATAATCAACGGATTAAAATCCGTTGCTACAAAATGTACCGTTCCTACGGAACTTCATAGCAAAATATCTACGTTCCTATAACTAAAGAATAAATAAGTCTGTATTTTTAAAACAAGAAAAAGAAACTCATAAAGAGCCAGAGGCTCGGCCGATATTGTAGAGCCGGATTTTAATCCGGTTTTACAAGTAACAGAAAGAAAAAAAGATCCATAGGATCGGCCGATATTACATTAATTGCAAAAAAAAGCTAATCGAAATCGGTCGTTCCTATGGAACTTTGTGTTACGATCGCTACATAATCAACGGATTAAAATCCGTTGCTACAAAATATATCGTTCCTACGGAACTTTAAAACGCAAATATCATTAAACACAAAACAAAGAGCCAGCGGCTCGGACGATATTGTAGAGCCGGATTTTAATCCGGTTTTACAAGTAATAGAAAGTAAAAAAGATCCATAGGATCGGCCGATATTGTATTAATTGCAAAAAAAACGGATCGAAATCGGTCGTTCCTATGGAACTTTTTGTTACGATCATTACATAATCAACGGATTAAAATCCGTTGCTACAATATAAATCGTTCCTACGGAACTTTACATAAATTATCTCATCTCCAATGCTTTTGCGAGCATTTGAGTCCTAGCCCTGATGGTAGCGGCATCCTTTTTCTTGCTTCTTTAGCAAGGAAAAGATATAGCGGACAGCAGGATTAGCTCCTAAAACTTAAACTTGAAAGGCTAACATCTTCGTACCTTAGCAGCACAAATCTTTTATTATGAACCATGATTTCTACTACAAAGCTATTGAGCCGGACAAATTACTTCTTGACTTTGTAGAAAATATTGGTATGTTTCATAACAAATCAGACCATGACATGGAAGTTGTTTTGATGCCGGATGGAAGAATTGATTTGTTTTTTATGCAATCGGAATCGGGTTTGCTTGAGACTACGCTTATTGGGTTGGAGAATGTTCCGGAACAACAAATTATTCGGGCGAATACGCTGGCTTATAAAATTAGTTTTAAGCCTTTGGGAGCTGAATATCTTTTGCAGACTTCTATTGCGGGTATTTTGAACAGTGCCACCATTTTACCTCAAGGTTTTTGGAACATCAATCCGGGAGATTTAAAAGATTTTGATGCTTTTAAGGAAGTAATTATTCCGAAACTACACCAACTTTTACCTACTGCGATTGACGAGCGAAAACGCCAGCTTTTTGATTTGGTTTATGCTTCCAACGGTGAAATTAAGGTTCAGGAACTTGCGGAAAAAATAGCGTGGAGCAGCCGCGAAATCAATCGGTATTTTAATAAACAATTCGGACTTTCTTTGAATGCTTTTTGTAAAATTCTACGCTTTAAGGTTTCTTTGGAACATATTGCAAAAGGCAGACTTTTTCCGGAATTAAACTTTACGGATCAAACGCATTTTATTAAGGAGATTAAAAAATTCTCGGGCGTGGTTCCCAGCGAATTGCTAAAAAATAAGAATGACCGATTTATACTATTATCTGTTCTAAAACAGCAATAATTTTGTCCCAACGAAAGGCTTAAAAGCTGAAAGGGATACAATTAATATAAAATTTAGACACATGTTATTAGAGAATAAAAAGGTGGCAATTATTGGCGGTGGTCCTGGCGGACTGACTTTAGCCAGACTTCTGCAATTGCAAAATGTAGCTGTAACGGTTTACGAAAGAGATCTTAACAAAAATGCCCGTGTTCAGGGTTCGACACTGGATTTGCACGAAACCTCGGGATTGGCGGCAATTCGAAAAGCCAATTTACTTGCGGAGTTTAAAAGTAATTTTCTGCCAATGGCGGATAAAACGGTAATTACGGACGATCAGGCAACGGTATTTTTTAGCGATCATGACACGGATCATCAGGAAGATTTTGGTGATGCGCATTATCGTCCCGAGATAGACCGCGGTGCGCTTAGAAAGATTTTATTGGAATCTTTGCAATCTGAAACGGTGGTTTGGGACAGTCAATTTTTGAGTATGGAACCACAAAACGAAGGTTGGTTGCTAAACTTTAAAAACGGACAATCTGCTTATGCTGATATCGTAATCGCTTCTGATGGTGCTAATTCTAAAATCAGACCTTACTTAACGGATACTAAAGCCTTGTATTCGGGCATAACGATGCTGGAAGGAAATATTACGGAATCTACTAAAACAACGCCAAATATTGCTGCTTTGATTAAGGGTGGAAAAGTAATGGCTTTTGGGAATACGAAAAACATATTACTAGGACAAAAAGGGAATGACAACCTTGGTTTCTACGCCAGTTTTAAAACGGATGAAAAATGGGCATCGACTAACGGACTTGATTACAGCAATATTCCGCAAGTAACAGAATGGTTTACAACTGAATATCCTGAATGGAGCACGGTTTGGCAGGAATTGTTTGAGAATGCTTCTTCGCCTTTTATTCCACGTCCGATTTATTACATGCCTTTGGACCAAAACTGGAAAACGCTTCCTAATCTTACCATGATTGGCGATGCGGCTCACGTTATGCCTCCGTTTGCGGGTGAAGGTGCTAATATGGCGATGCTGGACGCTTTAGAATTAAGTGAATATCTAACTTCTGATGATTTCAATACGCTTGAAGAAGCTATCTCTTCCTTCGAAACCAACATGCGCCAAAGAGCAGCAGAAGCAACGCAGGAATCTCTTGAAAATGGCGAGAAAATGCACGCACCAGATGCTTTACAGACGATGTTAGCATTTTTTTCTTAGTTTTTTTTAAGGGACAAAGGTTCAGAGGTACTGAGGTTTTTTTATTGGGATTGAAAGATTGAAGAATTGAAAGATTTAAAAATTGAAAAAACTTAGCTTCTTAGAAACTTAGTACCTCAGCCACTCAAAAACTAAAAAACCTTTGTCCCTTTGCTCCTCTGAGCCTTTGTCCCTCAAAAAAAAAAGACTAATTTCGCTCTTTAATTTGAAGGAGAAAATGAAGGTCTGTATTGCTGAAAAACCAAGTGTAGCGCGAGAAATAGCATCCGTTTTAGGAGCCAACACCAAACATGATGGCTACTTTGAAGGAAATGGTTATGCGGTAACGTATACTTTTGGGCATTTGTGTACCTTAAAAGAACCTAATGATTATAAACCGCACTGGAAAAGCTGGGATTTGAACAATCTGCCCATGCTTCCGGAGAAGTTTGAAACCAAGGTGGTGGAGAATTCCGGGATTCAGAAGCAATTTAAAATTGTAAAAAGTTTGTTCGACCGCGCCGATGTTGTCATAAACTGCGGGGATGCCGGGCAAGAGGGAGAACTGATTCAGCGTTGGGTAATGAATGAAGCACACTACAAAGGCGAAGTACAACGCTTGTGGATTTCGTCTCTTACGACAGAAGCCATAAAAGAAGGTTTTGATAACTTAAAACCATCTGCCAATTACGACAATTTATTCTACGCGGGCTTTTCGCGTGCGATTGGCGATTGGTTATTGGGAATGAATGCTACCCGATTGTACACGGTAAAACATGGCGGATACAAACAGGTTTTGTCTATTGGTCGTGTGCAAACGCCAACTTTGGCAATGGTTGTGGATCGGTTTAAGGAGATTGAGAATTTTAAACCTCAACCGTATTGGGAGTTGCAAACGTTATACAGAGAAACGCTTTTTAGCTACGAAGAAGGTCGGTTTTTGAATAAAGAAGACGGACAAGCGTTGGCCAATAAGGTTAAAGAAAGTGAATTCGAAATTGTTTCGGTAGAGAAAAAGAACGGAAACGAATATGCTCCAAAACTGTTTGATTTAACGGGCTTGCAGGTGTATTGCAATACAAAATTTGGTTTTTCGGCAGATGAAACACTCAAAATTGTGCAGACGCTCTATGAGCAAAAAGTAGTTACCTATCCCAGAGTCGATACGACGTTTTTACCCAATGATATTTATCCGAAAGTACCGGGGATTCTGCAAAAGCTAACAAATTACGCAACTTTGACGGAACCGCTTTTGGGGAAAAAAATTAAAAAATCGCCTAAGGTTTTTAACGATAAAAAAGTAACGGATCACCACGCTATTATTCCAACCGGAATACAATCGAACTTGCAATACAATCAGCAACAGGTTTACGACATCATTACAAGACGTTTTATTGCTGTTTTTTATGATGATTGTTTGGTTGCTAATACGACTGTTATTGGTAAAGCTGCTGATGTCACGTTTAAAACTACGGGAAAAGAAATCTTAAAAAAAGGTTTTCGTATTGTATTTGAAGATCCGAACGCTAAAGAAAAAGAAGCAGATATATTACCAAGTTTTGTGGTAGGAGAAAAAGGACCACACGAACCTTCGTTTTTAGAAAAAGAAACCAAACCACCCAATCAGTTTACGGAAGCAACGCTACTGCGAGCAATGGAAACGGCTGGAAAACAGGTTGATGATGAGGATTTACGCGAATTGATGAAAGAAAACGGCATTGGTCGTCCGTCTACTCGTGCGAATATCATTGAAACGCTTTTTAAGCGTCAATATATTGTTAGAAATAAAAAACAGGTCTTGCCTACTCCAACCGGAATTCAGCTTATTGATACGATTCAAAATGAATTGATTAAGTCAGCTGAGCTTACTGGTTCCTGGGAGAAGCAGTTAAAGGATATCGAAAAAGGAACGTTTACCGCGGGTGCTTTTATCAAAAACATGAAGCGCATGGTCGAAGCTTTGGTTACGGAAGTACGAAGCGAAACCAGACACGCTAATATTTCGCATGCTCAAAGTGTTCAAAAAGAGGTGGTAAAGGTGGAGAAGAAAAAAGCTGCCGGAATTTTAGCCGAAACCTGCCCAAAATGCCAGAAAGCGACTTTGATTAAAGGAAAATCTGCTTTTGGATGTGGGAATTATAAAGCGGGTTGCGATTTCTTATTACCATATACTTTTGCTGATAAAAAAATATCTGAAAATCAGTATTTAAGATTGGTTCAAAAAGGATCTACTGTAAACATAAAAGGTTTTAAAACCGAAGCGGGAACCGTAGAAGGTTTAATTCGCTTTGAGGAAAACTACAAACTTAAACTGGAAGTTAAAAAAACGGCTGCCAAAGCAAAACCGGAAACAAAAACAGAAACCGCATCTGATGCTCTGACCTGCCCTAAATGTAAAAAAGGCACGATCATGAAAGGCAAAACGGCTTATGGCTGTGGCGATTATAAATTGGGTTGCGATTTTAAAGTCTCTTTTGATGATGTTAGAGCTCAACTAAAAGACCAGAAACCAACAAAAGAACTGGTGTATGCGATTTTAAAAGACAACGCTTAGTGTAAAAACTAAAACTGTTATCTAAGTTTTTTTTTCCTAAATTAGTGGTTATAATTAACACCAAAACCCTAACCTTATGAACCAAAAATTTACTCTTAAAATAACTTGTGCTGTTTTACTGGCTACTATTGCTTCCTGTCAAAAAAAGGAAACAATCAAAATAAATAAAATCAAAACGGCTGAATGGCTTATCGGCAACTGGGAAACCAAAACACCAGATGGTACTCTTACCGAAAGCTGGCAAAAGGTAGACGACAGTACTTTTAGTGCTACTTCTTATTTTATAAAAGGAAAAGACACTTTGCATAACGAACGTATCATTCTTTCTCAAAAAGGAGAAAATCTTACCTACAGCGCTACTGTAAACGGTCAGAACAATGACAAGGCTATTGATTTTCCTTCTACAAGCGAAACAGATACTAAATTGGTTTTCGAAAATCCACAACATGACTTCCCTCAAAAAATAACGTATACTAAAACTGCTAATAATACCGTAACAGCTCAAATTACAGGGAAACTTCAAGGAAAAATAACGACGGATACGTTTTTAATGGCTAAGAGCCGGTAAATCGTTTATTTGTTGATTTGTTTAATCGGTTATTTGTTGAACTGTTGATTTGTTGGAACGCTAATTTGTTAAACCGTTAAACTGTTGAATCGTTAAATTGTTAGGCCGGTTATTTGTTGGAACGTTTATTTATTTATTTGGAATATTTTTAAAATTTAAAGATTGAATGATTTAAAGATTAAAAAAGATAAACATTGAACAATCAAACAAATCAACAATCAAACGACGAACCAAATTAACGATTTCAACGATTAAACAAATAACCGATTAAACTACTCATCTTCTCCTATCTTATTCACCATTAGAATCATAATTGCTCCCAGAAGCGACATGACTAAGAATGCCCATTTCATACTTAAAAATTCAGAGATGAATCCTACCATTGGCGGTACGATTAGAAATCCTAAATAACCAATAGTTGAAATAGAAGTTAAGGCTGATCCGCTGCTGAGACTTTTTGAATTTCCTGCTATGCTAAATACAAGCGGAACGACACAGGAAACACCTATTCCGATTAAAACATAACCAAAGATGGTTGGATAGATATAAGGCAACACGAAGCAAATTAAGAATCCTAGTGTGATAAAGATTCCGCTATAGAAAAGAATGTTTTTGATTCCGAATCTGGTTACGGCGTAATCGCCTAAAAAGCGTCCGGCTGTAACTGCGGTCATAAAAAATACGAATGCCGCTGTAGTAAGCTTAGGTGAAGCGTGCAGTATGTTTTGAAAATAGATTCCGCTCCAGTCGTACATTGTATTTTCGCATGCCATAGAAACAAAACAAATTAAGGCAAACTTGACAAGGTTTTTATCCGGCATAGAAAAGAATTTCTTTTGCTGAGGTACGGGTTCGGTATATTTGGTAAGCGGATAAAAACAGGCTGTAACGGCCATTAAAAAAATACTAATTCCTAATAAGTGATACGATGGGGCAATATGCTGGGTTACCATGACATATCCTAATCCGGCTCCTGCGAATCCAGCCAAACTCCAAACAGCATGAAACCTCGTCATAATCGATTTTGAATATAATTTCTGTACTTCGAGCGCCTGAGCATTCATCGAGAGATTCAGTATATTTCTGGAAGCACCAAAAATCAATAAAATAAGGACCAATTGCCACACAAATGCGCTAAAACCCGGTAATGACAAAACAATGTTGAACATAATAGCGCCCAAAAGCATGCAGGATCTACTGCTGTATTTGTTTAGTAACTTACCTGTAAAGGGCATTGTTAACATCAAACCAATGGGAAAAGCAAATAATACGGCACCAAACTCGGCTTCGCTTAAATGCAATTGCGCTTTTATATGTGGAATACGGGAAGCCCAAGAGGAATATCCAAAACCGGAAAGGAAAAAAAATACGGTGTTGGCTAATCTAAATCCTTTTGGCGAACCTTGTATCTTTTTAAAAAAAGGAATAATCATGTAATTGTTTCAATAGAATTGACTGCAAATTTAGATCATTTAATAAAAAACCGTAACGTTAAAAAGTAATATTTCTTATTGTTTAATTTTTAATTGTTCTAAATAAGGCTTAAGTTTGTGAAAAATATCAAATTAATAATTTTTTAAACCTGATCTTATGAAATCAAATACTCTTAAAGGGATACTCGTTTTACTTTTAATGCTTGTTGCAACTCCTCAATTATTTGCTCACGCACTTTGGATAGAAACTAAAGCAACCGGTACAAAAGGAAAAGCACAAGAAATTTCAATTTACTTTGGCGAATTTTCAGATAACGATATTACAGAAGCTGCTAAGTGGTTCTCTGACCTTAAAGATTTTTCTTTGGTAGTAATCAGTCCATCAAAAAAAGAAATTAAACTTACCGCTACTGCTTTACAAAACAAATATCAGGCATTTTTTACTCCTGACGAAGATGGTGTGTATACTATTGCGATGCACCACACTGTAAAAGATGTTTACGGAACAATGAAATTAGATTACAACTCAAGCGCTAACGTTACAGTTGGTAACAATACAAAAGGAAATGAAGCTACTGCTAACACCAATGCTATTAGTGTATTTTCTAAAGATGTAACTACTGCAAAACAAAAAACTAAAATCAACGTAAATGCTTTGTACCAGGGTGCCATAGCAAAAGAGCAAAAAATAAAAGTAATTGCTCCTAATGGATGGGAAAAAGAATTATGGACTAACGATAAGGGAGAAATCTCTTTTACACCACTTTGGTCTGGAAACTACATGGTTGAATTTGCTTATACTGAAAAAGCTCCGGGAGAACTTAACGGAAAAAAATACGATGAGGTATGGAAAATGGCAACGTACCTAATTGCCGTTAAATAAGTTTTCTCCAAAAACATATTAAATTAGACTTCTAAACCTTGCTCGCTGAGCAAGGTTTTTTTCTTTTAATGAAGAAAATAATTTAATTTATAATTACTTTTGTTTTCAGTAAGCTTAAATTACAAGCTAATAAAAACGTCAACACATGAGCGATACCAAAAGAAACCAATTAAAAAAGAGTTTAGGATTAAGTTTTAATATCGCGGTATTAATTGGAGGAACAATTGGAGTTGGAATTTTACGCACACCGGGTACGATTGCATCAATGCTCGATAATTACTGGCTTATTATTGCTTCGTGGATCATTGGAGGTTTATATGTTTTAATTGGTGCTAATTCTTATGCAGAGCTTGCCACCATGCTTCCTAAAGCGGGAGGTTCGTACAACTACATCAAAAGAGCTTTTGGCGATTATGCCGGTTTTCTCTCAGGCTGGTTTGATTATATTACGAATGTAATTCCACCTGCTTTTTACTGCATCGTTATTAGTGAATATACTATTATTTTGTTTCCAGGTCTGGCAAATTACGCTACTCCTATTGCAATTGGTTTATTAGTAGCTTTTGTTCTACTACATTTAAGCGGCGTAAAAAACGGCAGTGTTATTCAGCAAATAACCAGCTTGCTAAAAGTGGTTTGTTTCGTAGCCTTGGTGGTAGCGTGCTTTATGTATACCGGCGTAACTTTAGCTCCGGTTCCTAAGGATAATTCTTTCTTTCACATTGGTTTATTGTTTGGCTTTTTCAAAACATTACAGCTTATCATCGGAACGTATAATGGCTGGAACAGCGTTTGCTTTTTTGCAGAAGAAAACGAGAATCCAAACAAAAACATTCCACGATCGTTGTATAGCGGTGTCTTGTTAGTTGTGGCTATTTACGTTTTGGTAAATGTGGCCTTTTTTCATGTTTTATCTGTTGAAACACTTTCTAAGTCTAGCTTGGCTGCAGCCGATGTTGCCAAAATTATCTTCGGAAAAAACGGCGCTATGATCGTTACTGTTATTTCTATTTTTTCACTCATTAGTATCCTAAATGCTTTTATGATGATTCCGCCAAGAATCTTATTCGGCTTAAGCAGAGATGGCTTTTTTATCGAAAAAGGAACATCTGTAAACAAAGGCGGAACTCCTATTGTTGCCTTGCTCGTTTCTTCTTTATTCAGTTTATTTTTAATTTGTATTGGCTCTTTTGAAGCCCTGTTTTCATTTGCTGCCTTTACTTCTATTATCGTTTGGGGATTGTCTTATTGTTCACTGCTTAAACTTCGAAGCTCAGAACCGGACTTGCCAAGACCTTACAAATCTTTGTGGTATCCGTGGACAACGATTATAGCAATTGTTTCTTCCTTAATCCTGCTTGGTGGCTTTATTTACAGCGATCCCAAAAGCTTTATCATCATTGTGGGTATTACACTTATTTCTTATCCTTTGTTTTTGTTTTTGAAAAGATTTAGTATTTAGTACTTAGTACCTAGTTTTTAGTGCTTAGTTTTTTTAGTACCTAGTTCTTAGTACTTGGCTTTTTAGTTTAATCATGCCTTAAAAAGATTACACTTACTTTGCACTTTTATGTTACGCGGATGATGCTGATTCGCTTTGCGAAAACGCGGATTTATACTGATTTTATACTTAGTACCTAGTCTTCGATTTTAGTATGTATTCTATAGTGCTTAGTAGTTAAAACTTCGCGCTCAAAAATTTATGCCTAATACTGAAACTTTATACTTAGCAATCAACACTAAAAAACTAAATACTAAGAACTACACACTTATAACTAAGTACTAGGTACTAAAAACTAAGTACTAAGTACTAAAATTACAATTAATTAAAAATCAGGTATTTATACGCTTTTTATTCTCATTTACTTTAATGAGCTTTGTTTAATGCAAAGTAATTTCATACAAAACATACCTTCTTTGTAAATAAAATTGACAGATTAATTTTTTCAGAAGTATTCTATATTAACCTTTAATATTTAAATTATGAAAATGAAAATCAATTTGCTGCATGCTTTTTTTGGAGTCATCAGCGACAGAAGTCCTCCGCATTTGATATTGATACAATCACGTTAATTATTACCCCATAAAAATCAAAATCATATGAAAAATATCTACAAAATTATTTTATTTTGTGTGAGCGGAATGATGTATTCCCAAACACAAGATGACATTGAAACGATTAAATCAAATACCAATGTCACAGAACTTGAGTCTTTAAGCAAAAGGTATGAAGCCGAAGCAATTACAAAGAAGCAAAGGGCTATTAGTCTCGCCCGAGTAAACGGCTGGCCACTGACATTTATTAATAAAGATGGTACGCAAAGCGAACTTATGGATGTTTCGCCAGACGAAAAATCTCCAGTGTATTTTACTCCTGACAATGTTGATGCCGCCAAATCAACACGTGCTAATTATCTTAATTCCGGTGGTGGTTTGGGTCTTGCTCTCAACGGACAAAATATGACCGCTTATGTTTGGGACGGAGGTGCTACACTTCCTACACACAACGAATTTGGAGGAAGAGTTACTATTGCAGATGGTGTTACAACTATTGTTCCCACAAGCAATAACAGCCAGCATGCCAATCATGTCACGGGAACTATTGTAGCTGCAGGTGCAGTTCCGCAGGCAAAAGGAATGGCTTTTCAGGGAAATGCCAGAACTCATGACTGGAATACTGATTTATCTGAAGCTACAACTGCTGCAACAAATGGAATGTTGCTCTCCAATCACTCGTACGGATGGGGAATAAGAAATGCTTCAGGAGCCGTTGTTATAGCACCATGGAGATTTGGAGCTTACGAAACAATTGCAAGACAGTGGGATGAATTAATGTTTAATGCTCCTTATTATTTGATGGTAAAATCCGCTGGAAATGATGGTACTGACAATACTGCCAATACAAGTCCACTAGGAGGATTTACAAGCTACGATAAGCTTACCGGAAATGCCACTGCAAAAAACAATCTTGTTATTGCTAATGCTCAGGATGCTGTCATAAGCAGTACAGGAGCGTTATCAAGTGTTCTTATTCATAGTTCAAGCAGTCAGGGACCTACAGACGATTTAAGAATCAAACCTGATCTTACCGGAAACGGAAGCGGTCTTTATTCTACGGCTACACTTACAGCAGCAATTACACCCTTGACCAATAGCAGTTACGGATCTGCAACTGGAACGTCTATGGCTGCTCCAAATGTTACCGGAACATTACTTTTGCTGCAACAGCATTATAAAAACAAAACAGGATTTTTTATGCGTGCTGCAACCTTAAAAGGATTAGCCTTGCATACCGCAGATGATGCGGGTGCAGTTGGTCCCGATGCTATATTTGGCTGGGGTTTACTGAATGCCAAATTTGCAGCAGAAACGATTACAAAAAAAGGAACGCTTGCTATTATAGATGAAAACACCTTAAATAGCGGCTCTACATATAGTTTTACTGTAACATCTGATGGTGTTAATCCGCTAATTGCTTCTATCTCATGGACAGATCCTGCCGGTGCAGCTTACTCAGGAAGTACTCCGAATGTTGCTACGGCCAAATTAGTTAACGATCTTGATATTCGGGTAACGAATTCAGCAGGAATTAATTTCCCATACCGATTATTATCTGCTACTACAAACGGATTAGGTGACAATACTAAAGATCCTTACGAGAAAATTAGAATTGTTGGAGCTGCCGGTAATTACACCATAACAGTTACACACAAAGGAACTTTAGTTACTGGTAATCAAAAATATTCTTTGATTGTTACCGGAATAACGGCGCCGTTAGTTGACCTTTACATCAAAGACAGACCTTACGATACAGGAGTGGAACCAAATTCTGATACGGGTCCAATGTGGATAAGCGATGATATCTGGGTGAGACAAAACGCAGATGGAGGTCTAGTACATGAAAACCCTGAATACAAAACAAGTTCACCAAATTCAGTATACGTGAGAGTTTATAACAGAGGAGCAGCTACAAGCACTGCTGCCAAAGTAAAACTTTATTTTGCAAAGGCTTCTTCGGGACTTATGTGGCCAACTAATTTTGTAAATTTCTTTGTTGGACCTGTTGAACATGGTAATTTTATTGGCGAAGCACATATTCCGGCTATAACAGCAGGCAGCAGCTCCATTGTACGAATTCCGTGGTATCCGCCAAATCCGGCTAGTTATACGTATGATCAGCACCATTTTTGTTTAGCGGCAAGAATCGAAGCTTTTGGTGATCCTATGTTCAATGAAGGAATCAATACTAGTATTGCTCCAAATGCACAAAACAATAATAATATTGCCTGGAAAAATCTAAGTGTTTATAATTTAAATACCACTGATGTAATTTCTCCAACGGCTGTTTTTATTAGAGGAGTGCGATCTAAACTTATAAATGTGAGATTTGCAGATAAAGGTTTTAATGAAGATTTAAAATACAATTTCTTCGAATTGGGCGGTACCATAGAAGCTACACTAGACGAGCGTTTATTTGAAAAAGCGCAGGCAAACGGAAGCTTAAAGGGAGTAAAAATAATTGATAAAAATAAAATTCTTATCACTTCGAACGAGGCTGCCATTACTAATCTGCCTATCGATATTGGCGAAACCTTCGGAATAACATTTGATTTTAGAATAGCAAAAGAATTGCCGGAAGGAGAGCAAATTACGTTAGATTTCATTCAGGAAGATGCGCGTAAAGGCGAGCTGGAAGGTGGTGAACGTTTTGCCCTTGTACGAGCAGGAAAACCAAACACTAAAACAAATGAGATACTGCTTGCAGAGACAGAAGAATCCCGAGTGTTTACTATTTATCCAAATCCTACAGATGGAATTTTTAAAATAAGTGTAAACAGTAAAGAGCAGGGAACTTTAAAAATCACAAGTATCTATAACGGAGTTGTTTTTGAACAAAAAACAAATAAAGAAAAAGAATTCAATGTAAACATAGCCAAACAAAATGCTGGAATTTATATTGTTCAGTTTATTTCTGATAAGGGAATTGTAACCACCAGAAAGATTATCAAGAACTAATTTCTGACTTACAATTTTATTAATTTGAATCGAAAAGAAACATCTTTTTTGCCCCAGCATTCAAATCACTATTAAAGAAAAAGCCCAATACTAAAAAAATAGTATTGGGCTTTTGTATTAAAATGCTAAACTGTTTTTTATTTCAGTCCGGCTAAGCTTTGCTCGATTGTAGCAATTTTTGCCAGAGCATCTGCTTCTTTTTGTCTTTCGTTTGCTAAAACTTTTTCAGGTGCTCCACCAACAAATTTTTCATTTGATAATTTTGCCTGAACAGATTTTAAGAAACCTTGCGTGTAAACTAACTCTGCTGTTAGTTTTGCAATTTCTTCCTCAACATTTATATTTCCTGAAATCGGAATGAAATATTCATTTGATTTTACACGGAAAGATAACGCACCATCTACTTTATCTGAAACGTATTCGAAAGCTGAAATATTTCCAAGTTTCACTACAACTGAATCAAAGTAAGTGGTAAGCTTTTCATTATTGATTGCTTTTAATTCTAAGCTATCTTTAGAAGCAATGTTTTTCTCTTTTCTAATCGTTCTAATTCCTGAAATTACGTCAGTTGTACTTTCGAAATCAGCAATTAAGTCGGCATTAAATGGTTTCAATTCCGGCCATGTCGAAACGATTAAAGCTTCTTCCGGAGTTCTGTCTGCAATTAAATGCCAAATTTCTTCGGTAAGGAAAGGCATAAACGGATGCAACAATTTCAAGTTGCTTTCTAACATTTCGATTGCTTTGTCAAACGTTGTTTTATCAATTGGTTGTTGATATGCCGGTTTAATCATTTCCAGGAACCAAGAACAGAAATCATCCCAAACTAATTTGTAGATCGCCATCAATGAATCTGAAATTCTGTATTTCTCAAAATTGTCTTCGATATCAACTAAGGTTTGCTGTAACTTCGCTTCGTACCATTCGATGGCTACTTTAGATGATTCCGGCTGCGGAATAGTTTCAGAAACTTCCCATCCCTTAATCAATTTAAAAGCATTCCATATCTTATTAGAAAATGCTTTTCCCTGATTACATAATTCTTCATCAAACATAATATCGTTTCCTGCAGAAGCACTTAAAAGCAATCCTACACGAACACCATCTGCACCAAAAGTATCAATTAAATCTAAAGGATCAGGAGAGTTACCTAATGATTTAGACATTTTTCTACGTTGTTTATCACGTACCAAACCTGTTAAGTATACGTTGGTAAATGGTTTTTCACCTGCATACTCGTAACCTGCAATGATCATTCTGGCAACCCAGAAAAATAAAATATCCGGACCTGTTACCAAGTCATTTGTTGGATAATAATATTTATAATCTTCGCTTTCCGGATCCATAATACCTCCAAAAACAGACATTGGCCATAACCAAGATGAAAACCAAGTATCTAAGGCATCAACGTCTTGTTTAAGGTCGTTGGTTGTTAGTTGTTGGTTGTTGGTTCTTTCTTTAGCTAAAGCTAATGCATCTTCGATGTTTTCAGCAACAACAAAATCTTCTTTTCCGTCACCGTAATAGTAAGCCGGGATTTGTTGTCCCCACCATAATTGACGCGAGATATTCCAATCACGAATATTGTTTAACCAATGTGCGTAAGTGTTTTCAAAACGTTTTGGGTGCAATTTAATATCTCCATCTTCTAAAACCGATTTGATCGCCGGTTTTACTAAATCTTCCATCTTCAAAAACCATTGATCAGATAATCTTGGTTCGATTACCGCCTTAGTTCTTTCTGATGTTCCTACTTTATTCAAATGGATTTCGGTTTTAGCCAAAGCTCCAATTTCTTCTAATTCTTTTGCAATTTCAGTACGAACTACAAAACGGTCTTTTCCCTGATAGTGTAATCCGAAGCTATTAAGTGTAGCATCTTCATTAAAGATATCAACGATTTCAAGATTGTGCTTCTCTCCTAACGTTTTGTCATTCATATCGTGAGCCGGAGTTACTTTCAAACATCCGGTTCCGAATTCTACATCTACGTATTCGTCTTCAATAATCGGAATTACTCTGCCACAAATAGGAACGATTGCTTTTTTACCTTTTAGATGTGTAAAACGCTCATCATTTGGGTTAATACAGATTGCTGTATCTCCAAAGATAGTCTCAGGACGTGTTGTTGCAATAGTCAGAAAATCTTCTGATCCTTCTATTTTATATTTTAAGAAAAATAATTTTCCTTGTTGCTCTTCATAGATAACTTCCTCATCAGACAAAGTTGTCTTAGCCTCAGGATCCCAGTTTACCATTCGGTATCCTCTGTAAATCAACCCTTTGTTGTACAAATCAACAAATGACTTAATTACAGATGCTGACATATCCGGATCCATAGTAAATTTGGTACGTTCCCAATCGCAGGAAGCACCTAATTTTTTAAGCTGATCTAAGATTACACCACCATATTTATCTGTCCATTCCCAAGCATGCGCTAAAAACTCTTCGCGTGTCAGGTCATTTTTATTAATTCCTTCTGCTTTTAATTTTGCTACTACTTTTGCTTCAGTTGCAATAGAAGCGTGATCCGTTCCCGGAACCCAGCAAGCATTAAAACCTTTAAGACGCGCTCTACGAATTAAGACATCCTGAATTGTATTATTCAACATGTGCCCCATGTGCAAGACTCCAGTGACATTTGGTGGCGGAATTACAATTGTATAAGGCGTTCTATGATCTGGCTCCGAATGAAAATAATTGTTTTTCATCCAGTAATCATACCATTTATTCTCGATCGTTTTAGCGTCAAATTTTGCTGGAATTGTCATTTAATTTATTGTTTATTATATTGTTGAACCGTTAATTTGTTTAATTGTCAATTTGTTGATCTTTCTGACTGTTAATTCGTTTATTGTATTATTTGCCAATTGTCTGTGTAATGGATACCTAATCCAGTAACTTTTACACAAATAAACAAAATTATCCGCTATTGAATAAAATCGATTTAACGATTAAACAAATTAACGGTTAAACAAATTGTTGATCTTTCTTACTGTTTATTCGTTTACTGTATTGTTTGTATTTGCTTATTATCTGTATTCTGTATATTCATACTTAATCGAGTAACTTTTATACAAATAAACAAAATATCCGCTATTGAATACAATCGATTTAACGATTAAACAAATCAACGGTTAAACAAAATTGTTGATCTTTCTGACTGTTTAATCGTTTATTATATTGTTAAACCGTTAATTTGTTGATTTACGTTAATGTATAATCGATAACTGCTGAGTAACTTTTACACAAATAAACAAAATTATCCGCTATTGAATAAATCGATTTATCGATTAAACAAATCAACAGTTAAACAGATAGCCAAAATATCCGCTATTGAATACAATCGATTTAACGATTAAACAAATAAACAGTTAAACAAATTAAAGAATAAACAAATCAACCCAAATTATTGGTTCAGTTTTTGTTATTATATCTTAAGCAAAAGTAAATAATAAAGTACACTATAAAAAGCGAAATAATAATTTGTGTATTAATTAAAACAAAGTATATTTACTTACAACTTATAAATATTTGCAAAAATGAAAAATGTTGCCTCTTTTATTGTAATTCTATTATTCAGTGTAGTAGGTTACTCACAAAACGGCCCAAAGATTGAATTTGCTGCCCCAGACAATACAATTGATTATGGAAAAATCTCGAAAAGCGATAATGGTGTTCGCTCTTTTGATTTTAAAAATACGGGAAATGCTCCATTATTGATCACATCGGCAGAATCTACGTTAAGTTCAATAGTCGTTACAAAACCGGCTGCAGCTATTATGCCCGGACAACAAGGAAAAATTGACGTAAAATACAATATGGCCGCAGGACCAATTCGTAAAACAATTACAGTTGAAACCAATGCAGTAAACTATCCGGAAGGACGTGTTGCTCTAAAAATTAAAGGCGAAGTACTGTAACAACTTTACTTTCTAAAAAATGCAAAGCCGTTTCTAAAACTAGAAACGGCTTTTTTTATGCTCTTCATTTGATGCTTATTTTGATCCTTCAGGACAATCGGCAGCCGAAAACTTATATTTTACACGATCAAAATCGATAGGCTGGTCTTTAACTAAGTACGAAACGCCCATTGTAGTTTGTATTGTTCCGTTACCCACGATAAGCTGTTTGTCTTTTTTCAAAAGTGCCATCGGATTTTTAAACGTGTTTTTACCTTCTTTTCCTTCAACGAAAGTGTAATCTACAAACAAGGTATCTCCGTGAAATTCTCCTTTAACAGTACCCATTTTCTCTTGTGCATTGGCTACTTTCATTACCATGTCGCCACTTACTTTTCCGCTTTCTAAAGTATTTAATTTTAAATCGAGAGTGTCTTTTTCATAAATGGCTTTATAGCATTCCACATTTACTATTTTCTCTGTAACAGTCTGTGCCGCGTCCTCTTTTTTGGTTTCTTCTTTTTTACAGCTTTGAAGTCCAACGCAAGCCAAAAGCAAGCATGGTATAATTACATTTTTCATAAGTACAGTTTTAGTTTGATTTATTATGTGTTATAAAATTAAATAAAAAAGAAGCTAAAAAAAAGCTTCTTAATTAAAATTGGGTTTACTATTGTCTAAAATGTATTTACAAACCTGTAATTACAAATTCGCTTCTACGGTTTAATTCGTGTTCTTCTTCTGAGCAGGCATCATCTGTTACACATTTGATAATAGGTACAGATTCTCCGTAGCCTTTAGCAGTAACTCTCTTCTGATCGATTCCTGATTCTATTACAAAATCTCTACTCGATGAAGCTCTTTTTTGTGATAAGTTTTCGTTGAACTTATTGTTTCCTCTACAATCGGTATGCGATCCTATTTCAATTTTCATATTAGGATACTTTTTCATCAAGGCTACCACTTTCCCCAGAACTACTTTAGATTCCCTACGAATGTACCACATGTTGTAATCAAAATAAATTGGTTCTGTTCTAATAAGCAACCTGCCTTTGTCGTCTTTGTAAATATCTTTTTCGTCTATTAAAATCTGTTTTTCTTTTTCTTTTTTCTTAACTGCTTCTTCCGCTATTTCTCTCGCTTTTTCTTTTTTCTTAGCCTCAACAGCAGCAATCTGATCTGCTTTCTTTTTTATAATGGCTTCTTTTAGAGCAAGCGCATCTAAGATTTCTTTTTCTTTTTTCTCTTTCTCTAATTGCTCTTCTTCTTTCTTTTTATTTTCACTAATTAACTTTTCTTCTAATTTGATAACTTCTAAAGATTTCAATGTCATAGAACCATCATTGACAGCGTCTCTTACTTTCCCTGACGATACATCTCTGGAATTACTAGTATAATTATCTTTTGAAGCCAAAACCGTAAACGAATTTTCGCATAATACCTGAAAACTAAATTTCCCATCAGCCGCTGTTGTGGCCGAACCAATATTATTTTTCTCAGAATCCTGCAATTGTACTGTAGCATTTTCTAGTGGTAATTTCGTATCTACATCCGTAATAATTCCTGCAATAAGCTGTTTGCAATCTTCTACAACTAAATCTTTTATTTCTTTTAATTGATAGATATCATCGCTTCCCTTTCCTCCTTCTCTATTCGATGCAAAATAACCTTCTTTGGTATTAGAATCTATATTGAAAGCAAAATCGTCTGCATTTGAATTTAATGGTAAACCGATATTAACCGGCTTACTATATTCTTTTCCATTAATTTCAGATACAAAAACATCTAATGATCCGTATCCTAAATGCCCTTCTGAAGAAAAATAAAGTTTATTATCGTCTGAAACAAAAGGAAATTGTTCTCTTTTATCGGTATTGATCGTTGGTCCTAAGTTTTTAGGCGTATCAAAAGCTCCTTTATTAATGTTTACGGAATAAATATCAAACGATCCTAAAGAGCCTGGCATGTCTGAAGCAAAATAAAGAACCGTTTCATCTGCGTTCAATGCCGGATGCTCTACGGAATAATTTGAACTATTAAACGGAAGTGAGGTTACATTTTTCCATTTTCCGTTTATAAACTCGGCTTTAAAAATTTGAAGATTTGAAATCTTATCGTCATTCTTTCTCTTGCTTCCATTTTTAGAATTGTTTCTTGTAAAATACATGGTTTTACCATCTTTGGTAAAAACAGCATTTGACTCGTGCATTCCGGTTTTCAGCTCTTTGGCAAAATAATGCGCAATAGAATCAGCTGAATTGATATTCTTTAATGGTACAGCAACCAAATTCAAATAGGTTTCATTATCCCATTTAAATTTCTTGTCAAACAATCCGGGTTTCAATTTTACTCCGGCAAAAATCAGACTATCATTGTGCTTTACAGCTCCAAACTCTGAATTTTTGGTATTCAATGCCAAATTTGTAATTACAAAACGGTTACCAATTGCAGAAACATTTTCGAGTTCTTTTAGTGCTTTTTCAAAATATACAGAATCCTGAGGATTACCTGACTTCGTATAATAGGTTCTTAGTGCCGCATTGGCATCGTCATTACTATTGGTTGCTTTTAAGGTGTGTGCATATCTAAAATAGTAATTTCTATCCAGATCTTTGTTATAGCTCTGAACCAAAAGTCGGTAGTAACGTTGCGCCTTTATTAGTTTATTAGTATAATAGTAAGAATCAGCCAGATTTTTAATTACTTCCTGTGAAGGTTTACTCTCCGCTAATTTCTCATATAATATAATGGATTCTGCGTAATATGTTTTATCAAAAAATCGTTTGGCTCTCAGCAAATCCTGATCTTGTGCATTTATAAACTGTATCGAAAATACGAATATAATAACGAGTAGTTTTTTCATATTTTTCATCTTAAAAAAATCTTGGTGATTTATCAAATCCTTTACCCAACAAATCTAAATTGAATAACAGCATAATTTCGTGTGTACCGGAATTAAACTGTCCTAAATTCGAAAGCGTATGATCGTATGCGTAACCTACACGCATTGATGGTGTAACGTTTATACTCATTAGGCCACTGAAAGCATCACTTACACGATATGCTACTCCTAACTCAAACTTGTCATTGTACAAAACATTCGCCGTTACATCAACAGAAACTGCTGATCCGGGAACAATTTTAGACATGAATGCAGGTTTTACTTTAAACATATCATTCACCTTGAAGACATATCCTGCGGTCAGGAACGCATGTATTGCCTCGGATCCATAAGCATTGATTCCTGATTTTTCTTCAATATGTTTTGAGCTCAAAAGATTAGGCGCTGATAATCCAACGTAGAAATTATCTCTAAAATAGTAGGCTCCTACACCAATATTAGGTCTGGTTACATTTATATTTTCGGCGAAAGCCAAATCTGTAGCAACATTTCCGCTTTGTAAAACAAATCCATTAAAATTGGTCTGCAAAGAAGTAAATCCTGCTTTTATTCCGAACGAAAGTTTGTTTTGCCCGCCTAAATCTACGATATAAGCGAAATCAGCATAGACATTATTTTCTTTTTTGGCTCCGTCACCAATATCATCTGAGATTAATGACAAACCAACTTCTATTTTATCGCTTAATGAGGTGTGTCCAAAAAAAGTAAATGTTTTGGGTGCACCTACAGCTCCCGCCCATTGTGTTCTGTACAATCCGCCTAAATTTAGCATTGCCGGTGTTCCGGTTGCATAGGCTGGATTTACAACACTCATATTATACATATAATGTGTGTACTCCGGATCCTGCTGTGCAGAAACAGAAACGGTAAGAAGGAGAAAAGATATAAAAAGTATTATTTTTTTCATTTGAAAATTATATTAAATAATGAGTAACCTACTATCGATTTAAATAAAGGCGCCCCTGTTGAGGTCGTCTATTATCTTTATTAAAATTGACAATATAAAAATAGACTCCGTTTGGTGCTATTCCGTCACCAATCGCCACTGATTCGGAGTTTTTTCCGTCCCAATCCGGTTTGTTTCTATTTCCTTTAAACATTACATTTCCATATCTGTTGAAAATTTCAAGGGTATAATCCGGATATAAAAAATTAATATCTGGAATCGTGAAGGTATCGTTTACTCCGTCTCCATTTGGCGAAAATCCGTCAGGAATAAAAAAGGCATATTGCGAAGTATCACAATCATACAATGAAACTGTTACTTCTAAAATATTATCCGAAATACAACTGGTTACAGTCGAGAAATCGACTCCATAATACGTTGTTTTATCTGTAAGCAATGTAGTCGATGTCAGTAAATTTCCGTTGTTTGGAGCATCATACCATACTACACTGGCGAAGGCATTGGTTCTGCTGGATAAATCGGCTATTCTGGGTGTTTCTAATCCACAAAAGTTTTGCCCATCTGAGTTCAGTGTTGGAGCAGGCGTATCATTTACTGTTACCATAACCGTTGCAGCACTGGAAGTACATCCTAATACTGAAATTTCTCTTAAATAATAATTCTCTGATTGCAATACATACGTATCTTCCAATGGTGTTGTAGCTGTTGTACTGTTATACCATTTATATTGAGTTCCTTGTGGTTCTAAATCTGCAATAGTGGCGCCTTCAACCTTACAAAAAACGCGACTACCGTTTACTGTAGGTGCAACAGGAATTCTACTAACTAAAAACTGATCTGATATACTGGGCAAAATAACATTACAATTGGTGGTGTTATTGACCAGATTGCTTAACGAAATTTGGGTATTTCCACTTTGTGAAACTAACGCTGGAGGAATAATAAAATCAGCACTGCCGTTTGAAACCGTTAACACAACGGATTGCAATCCTGAAGTATTACTATCTGATAACGTATAGAAAAGTGTTGCACTTGTCAAAGTTCCTAAACCGGAAATGGTAGCCACAACCGGTTCTGTTATACAAACATCAGTTACCGATACCAGAACTGTTGAAGCATTTGGTAAAGGATAGATAATTAAGTCTCCACTCACATTTGCAGCATTAGAACAATTTGTTGTGTTATTTACAATTCGGGTAATTCGTATTGTTGAGGTTCCACTATTAGAATTAAAAATTCCCGGAACGGTAAAACTCGAATTTCCGCCAATTACACTAATTGTTGCCGATTGTCCTGATACATTATTAGCGCCGCCGATAGTATAATAAACAGTATAGTTACCATTTGTTAATTGTGAAGCATTCGTAAGTTGTGCAACTGCATCTTTGCTCTGGCAAACCGGACTTAATCTTAATACCGCGCCATCTAATTTTGGCAATGCATAAATCGTAATATCATCTGATAAGTTATTGACCACATTTGTACAAGATTTTTTACTTGCAACGGCTACAATTCTGGTAATATTTATAATAAAATTACCCACTTGCCTAAAATAAATTGAGGAAACCGGAAAATTAACAACCCCGTTTACAAAATTTGCCGTTACAGTTTGTGAACCTGAATTAGGTCCGGAAACAGCATACGTAATCTCATATTGACCATTAGGAATAGCTTCTGCTCCTTGGGTTAGTCTTGCAGCATAAGTTGCTGTTGGAATTTCGTTTTCGCATATATCAGAATCAACCACAAGTGTTGCGCCTGTAAAATCAAGTTTTTTCTCAAGGGTAATAACTAAACTTTTCATGTCATCAGGACAAATATTATTACCTGGAACAGAAAAAGCTGTATAGGTATAAACGTAATCTCCCGGACCTTTTGTATTGAATATATCCTGAAGATCGACATTGTGGTCGTTGCCTGAAGTTATTCCATCACCACTCCATTCACCTGTAGGGTCTTGCCCTGAAATTAAATTATTTAAATCATAATTGGTATATCCTGTCAAACCATCACTTCCGCACAGCACCAAATCGGTTGTAGTTCCTGCATCCGGTGCTTCAAAAACACTTAAAGTTATTGATATGGTTGCTGGATTTGTTGGACAAGCCGCTATAGTAGGTACAGTATAGGTATAAACAAAATCACCTTTCATTCCGGTAATAGGAAGCGATGACGAAACTATTCCTCCAGCACTATCTCTCCATATACCATTATTATGGGGCCCCATTACAGTACTATTAAAAGCAGTAAAAAGATTAAAAACAACATCTTTATCACATGCAGTAGCAAAAGGAGCCGGAACTCCCGGATATGCTCCAATAGTAACGGTTACCGTTGCCGTATTATTTACACAGCCTGGAACGCTTGTTACGGTATAAGTATATTGGTAAGTTCCTCCTTGTCGGATTGCTTGTGCATCCAGTATTCCAGTTGCAGGATCAAGGCCTCTGGAATTATTAGTATCAGTCCAGGTTCCTCCCGCTGTTGGTGTACCAGTTAAATAAGAAAACAACGACACTGATCGGTTTACCGGATCTGAAATGTTACATATTACGACGCTTCCATTATTACCTGCACATTGTGCAAAGGCTTTTGAAGGTAAAATTGATAAAAAAATAAAAAACAATACAAAATGTAAGAAATTAATGTATTTTTTGACCATGGATTAAATTTTCGTTAAACATAGTAAAAAATAATGTCACTAATCAAAAAAACTTAATTTTCTTATTAATTAAAGCTTATTTTGATAATCAAAAAAAATTTATAAGAAACTGTAAATCTGTAATTTGCAATTAAAACATACTACAATTCGTCTTCTAATTTAAGCCTAAACTTAAGTAATAAGCTTTTTCTCTCGATTTCAAGGGTGATCCAAGGGTGATCGTCGGACTTTAAAATGGCATTAATTTGCTGGAGCGAATATTTGTAAGGCAATATTTTATTGACACTAACAATGATATCTCCTCTTTGCAAACCGCATTTTTCAGCAGCAGAGTTTTTTCGGATGTTTACAATTTCATATACTGGCTTTAGTGAAAACTTGTATCTAAAATTATCATCTTTTTTACTGTCGGGGTTTACATCATTCATGGTCGTTGCAACCTTCACCGTTTGCAGACGAACGGTTTCTTGTACCCACTGCAATCCTTTGTGCTGAACTGTAATTCCGCTTTTATTATAGGTAAAAGGTTCTGAAAATTTACTGTTCTTTTTCAGGTACATTTTACGGTCTGCGTAATCTAAAACTAGTGTAAAGCGTTTTAGAATTTCTCCACCAACTGAGCCTATACGGTCTGGAACCATCTTTACATTTCGAATAGAAGTAGAATCCGGAAAAGACACAATTGAATTTTTAAACTCAAAATTAGCAATTGAGAATTTTGCAATTTTGGCCCGATGTCCTTCGATATCACCACTAAAGCCTTTGCCTAAAAAATCCGGAAAATTCTTTTTCGGCAATTTTATTTTATCATTTTCGAAAACCCAAAAGGCATCGCTATTACCAATATCAATTAGCAATTTAGCTGGTATAGCAACATTATCTACTATTGCAGTGGTATACACATACGGTTTTGATCTTTCTATTGTGATAGGAACTGATGTAAATTTTTTACTGATCTTACTTCTGGTTTTTTCATTATTCGCATGTACAACAAGCTTTTTTCTCTGGTAATTGATTTCTACCAGATTATTTTTAAAAAACCGATGTCCGATAATACCGTTAACCGGAATTCCAATTTGAGAGGACAGATTGAAACTTTGATCCAGAATAATGTACAGCAAATGACTTGTTGATTTAAGGCCATGACTTTCTAATACATTGTTTGTCGATTTTAGTCCTTCTATTTCTTCCTCACTTCCTAAACCACGCAGTTTTATTTTTTCTACATTATTAAAACTTACCTCCTGCTTGTCTTCCATACTAAATAGTATTGTTTCCTCTACACCGGAATCCAGTAAGAAGTTTAATTCGACACCATTTACTTTTATCGGGATAAATACAAGATTGTTTATCAGTTTAAAAGGAATTGTAACCTTCGATTTTTGATTTTCAAGCAAAAAGTCGCTTTGGGCTTGAAGTGAAAAAGATATCAAAAGCCCAAAAAACAACACAATATATTTTTTCATTGCTATTATTTTAATATAAAATTAATAAAAATACTGATAATTGTTAGATTTTTACAAGTCACTGCATTGTTTACGTTAAATTCGAAAAAAAAATGCAAATTTGCACTTCAATAATTAAGATTATGCCAACAATTTCAAGCAAAGGCAGAAACATGCCCGAATCACCGATACGTAAACTTGCTCCTTTTGCAGATGCTGCAAAGCAAAAAGGAACCAAAGTGTATCACTTAAACATTGGTCAACCGGATATCAAGACACCCGAAGTGGCCATCGAGGCGGTAAAAAATATTGATTTAACTATTATTGAATACAGTCCGTCTGCCGGATATGAAAGTTATAGAAAAAAATTAGCTAAGTTTTACCAGCGTCAAAATGTAAATGTAAACCCAGAAGACATCATCGTAACAACTGGTGGCTCTGAAGCCTTACTGTTTGCGCTGGCCACAATTACGGATCCGGGAGATGAAATCATTATTCCTGAACCATTTTATGCTAATTACCATGCTTTTGCTTCTTCTACAAGTGCAACTGTTGTTCCTGTGATTTCGACTCTCGAAACGGGATTTGCTTTACCTAGTATAGATACTGTCAAAAAATTGATTACGCCAAAAACTAAAGCTATTCTAATCTGTAATCCAGGTAATCCAACAGGATATTTATACTCTGAAGCCGAAATTAAACAATTGGCAGGATTAATTAAAAAACATGATTTATACCTGATTGCAGATGAGGTGTATCGTGAATTTTTATATGATTCTGATGATGTTCATTTTTCTGTAATGAATCTTGACGATGTACAACAGAATGTTATTATGGTAGATTCTGTTTCTAAACGTTATAGCATGTGTGGTGCACGAATTGGCTGTTTGGTTACTAAAAACAAAGATGTTCTGTCTACTGTAATGAAATTTGCCCAAGCACGTCTGAGTCCGCCAACAATTGACCAAATTGCGTGTGAAGCTGCTATAGATACGCCTCAAAGTTATTTTGATGAGGTTATTACAGAATACAAAAGCCGACGCGATACGCTCATAACCGAATTAAATAAAATTGATGGTGTAATTGTTACCAAACCTAAAGGTGCTTTTTATTGTATCGCACAATTACCGATAGACAATGCCGATTATTTTGCACAATGGCTTTTAGAAAGCTACGATCTAAATGGAGAAACGGTTATGATTGCTCCTGCAGCAGGATTTTATTCTACTCCGGGAATGGGTTTAAATCAGGTTCGAATTGCGTATGTACTCAACCAAAAAGACCTTGTCAAAGCTGTAAATGTTTTAAAAGAAGCATTAAAAGTTTACAATACAAAAAAATAATAAACCAAGAATAATAGAAAACCTGCAGAGGCAATAACCAAAAGGTTATTGCCTTTTGTATTTAAAAAAACAGGCATTATTGTTTGAATTTAAATTATATCTAAAAAGTAGCGATTAAATAGTAAAAACGATAGAAAAGGTTTCCTATTTATTAATTATCTTTACCGCCTTAAAAAGATTATACCCATATTAATAGTAGTTTTTAATGATAAATAACGAAGATTTTTTAGACGAGATAGGTGACAATCATTTCAGCAGCAATGCGAAAAACCCTGTAAGAGAGGACGCTTTTGATTTGAGTGATGAAGAAAAAATTGAAAAAATAAAAAAAGATGTCGAAAGCATTCTGCAAACTCTTGGAATGGATTTGACTGACGACAGCATAAAAGGTACTCCAAACAGAGTAGCAAAAATGTTTGTTAAAGAAATTTTTGGAGGTCTTAATCCTGCAAAACAGCCAAAAGCTTCTACTTTTGACAACAATTACAAATACGGTGAAATGTTAGTTGAAAAAAACATTACCGTTTATTCTACCTGCGAACATCATTTATTGCCAATTATAGGAAGAGCACATGTTGCTTACATTTCCAGCGGAAGAGTAATTGGTCTTTCTAAAATGAACCGAATTGTAGAGTACTATGCAAAAAGACCTCAGGTTCAAGAGCGTCTAACCATGCAAATTGTTCAAGAATTACAAAAAGCTCTAGGAACGGAAGACGTAGCCTGCGTAATCGATGCAAAACACCTTTGTGTAAACTCAAGAGGAATTAAAGATATCGAAAGCAGCACTGTAACTTCTGAATTTGGTGGAAAATTCAAAGACCCTCAAACAAAAAGAGAGTTTTTAGATTATATTAAATTGGAAACGCAGTTCTAGTTTAATCGGTAAATCGTTAATTTGTTTAATCGGTTGATCGCTACTTTTAATTTTCGGTTAAGCGATTAAACAAATCAACAATTAAATAAAAAAAGAATGTACACCTTTTCATTTGAAAAGTTAGAGGTTTGGCAAAACTCCAGAATTTTTATTTTGGAAATTTATAAATTAACTAGTAAATTTCCATCAAATGAATTGTTCGGTCTGACCTCTCAAATAAAAAGAAGTTCTGTATCAATTGCTACCAATATTGCAGAAGGAACTTCGAGAAACACAAAGAACGATAGAGCTCATTTTTTAACAATATCGTATTCATCGGCAATGGAAACTTTAAATCATTTAATTATTTCAAAAGATTTAAATTACATCTCTGATGTTGATTACAAAGAATCTCGTGAGAAAATTGAAAAGATTTGCAATCAGATAAATAGTCTAAAAAAATTCTATCTTTCACAACAATAAAATAATTAGTTTAAAAATCATAAAACGTTTAAACAATTCAACGATTAAACAATTTAACGATTAAACAGCAAAAAATAAATATGCCTTTATATACAAGTCAACATCTAAAAATATACAATTCACTTTCGGGTGAAAAAGAAAATTTCAATCCTATTCATGAGGGAAATGTTGGAATGTATGTTTGTGGACCAACGGTTTATAGTAATGTACATTTAGGAAATGTGAGAACATTTATGTCTTTTGACGTAATATTCAGATACTTTTTACATCTTGATTACAAAGTACGTTATGTACGTAACATTACCGATGTTGGTCACATTGTGGATGATGTTGATGAAGGTGAAGATAAAATTGCCAAAAAAGCACGTTTGGAACAACTGGAACCAATGGAGGTTGTACAACGCTATACGGTAGATTTTCATGATATCCTTAAGGCCTTTAACTTTTTGCCGCCAAGCATTGAGCCAACTGCTACAGGACATATCATCGAACAAATTGAAATCATCAAAAAGATCATCAATACCGGAATTGGTTACGAAGCTAACGGATCAGTATATTTTGATGTTGTAAAATATAATGAAACCAATAATTACGGTGTTTTAAGCGGACGCAATATCGAAGATATGCTGGCTAACACACGTGATCTTGATGGTCAATCGGATAAAAGAAACCCACAGGATTTTGCGCTTTGGAAAAAAGCAGAACCGGAACATATCATGAGATGGCCTTCGCCCTGGAGTGATGGTTTTCCGGGTTGGCATTTAGAATGTACTGCTATGAGTACTAAATATTTGGGAAATCACTTTGATATTCACGGTGGCGGAATGGATTTAAAATTCCCACACCACGAATGTGAAATTGCTCAAAACGAAGCTTGTACAGGACAATCTCCGGTAAATTACTGGATGCACGCCAATATGCTGACTTTAAACGGAAAGAAAATGGCAAAATCTACCGGAAATAATATTTTACCGGGAGAAATTTTGAGTGGTGATAATAACATTCTTAGTAAGGCATTTTCTGCATCGGTAACACGATTCTTTATGTTACAGGCACATTACAGAAGTATCTTAGATTTTTCTGATGATGCCATTGTAGCTGCAGAAAAAGGATACAAAAGATTAATGGAAGCGGTTGAGGCTTTACCAAGTCTTGCAACAAGTTCGACAAGTTCAATTGATTTCAGTTCATGGAAACAATTGTGCTACGACGCGATGAATGACGATTTCAATACTCCTATTTTAATTGCTCAGTTGTTTGAAGCTGTTCGTTATATCAACTTATTAAAAGAAGGTAAAGAAACAATCTCTGCTGAAGATCTAAATTCATTTTCGACAGCTATTAATGCTTTTGTTTTTGATGTATTAGGTTTAAATGATGAGAAAGCAGCAGACAGCAATAACGATAAATTAGAAGGTGTAGTAAACATGCTAATCGGAATGAGAAATCAAGCCAGAGCTGACAAAAACTTTGCGCTTTCAGATCAGATACGTGATCAATTGATCGCTTTAGGTATTCAATTAAAAGACGGAAAAGAAGGTACTGCTTTTAGCATTCAATAAGCTTTGCTTAAGTGATCAGTGAGCTTCGCTTAGTGATCAGTGTTCAGTTTAACTGTGCGCTTAGTATTTAGTAATCAGTTTTTACTATTATGATTTTCAAACAATTAAAAACTAATTAATTATCGCAACTGAGTACTAAAAATCTGAACACTGATCACTAAAAAATGACTGACCACTAAAAATCTGAACACTGAACACTTAAAATAACATGAAACCAATTACGCCATTTGTTTTATTAGTTCGTTTTTATCAATCTGCGATATCTCCTTTTACACCGGCGAGTTGCAGGTTTGAGCCAACGTGTTCTACCTATATGATTCAGGCGTTACAAACACATGGTTTATTTTATGGTAGCTATTTAGGAATAAAGCGAATTCTGAGCTGTAATCCTTGGGGCAGAACGGGCTATGATCCTGTACCTGAAAAAAAATGTGAGCACAAACATTAACTTTAAATAAAGATACTCTTTGTTATAAATATTTATTTTTACAACACACAAAAACAATTCAAATATGACACACGCCTTAAATATCATTTGGAATCCTTCAGAAGGAATCAACCTGGGATTTTTTATGATTCGCTTTTACAGTTTAATGTTCGTAATCGCCTTTGGATTAGGATGGTTTATAATGAAAAAGATTTTTGAACGTGAAGGTGAATCACTGGAAAAATTAGATTCATTATTTGTATGGACTGTTTTAGCAACTTTAATTGGCGCTCGATTAGGTCATGTTTTGTTTTATGATTGGGAATATTTCAGAAATCATTTACTTGAAATATTTTTACCATTTAGATTCTCACCAGAATTTGAATTCACAGGTTTTCAAGGCTTAGCAAGTCATGGTGCGGCAATATCAATCATCGTTGCGATGTATTACTACAGCAAAAAAATCTTAAAACGTTCTTTATTATGGATTTTAGACCGTGTCGTAATTCCGGTTGCGAGTGGCGCTATATTTGTTCGTTTAGGAAATTTTTTCAATTCTGAGATTATTGGTCACGAAACAACTTCTCCTTTTGGTATTCGTTTTTTACACGATCAGTTTAGCAAAAATGAAGCTGTGAATGCAACACAAATCCCGAATCCAAAAGATGCTTATACAGCAATTGCTACAGATCCTAAATTTGCCGATTTACTGGCTCAGGTTCCTGCTAAACACCCAACTCAATTGTATGAAGGGTTCAGCTATATTTTTGTATTTGCTATTTTGTTTTTTCTATACTGGAAAACAAATGCGAGACTTAAATCTGGTTATTTATTCGGATTGTTTTTAGTCCTTTTATTCATGGTTCGTTTTGTAGTAGAGTTTGTAAAAGAAAGCCAAGGTGGTTTTGAAAGCGAATTAGGCTTATTCTCGACAGGACAATGGTTAAGCATACCATTTGTTATTATTGGTCTTTTCTTTATCATTAGAGCCCAAAGAAATCCATTAGCAGTATCTTAAACAAAAGGTTTCAATATACCAATGCCCGATATTTTAGCGATATCGGGCATTTTTTTTATAATGAATTTAAGTTGTCAGTTAAATTGATAGCTCTTTACAACTTTTTCAGACCTAACAGGTTTTAAAAACCTGTTAGGTCTTTAAAAATGTCAAAAAAAAAAAAAAAAAAAAAAAAACAGCATTTAATCTTCGAAAGGAATCAAGAAATAATTACAACGAATACAGAACACCAAACTCGATATTTCTTGTATTATAACCTGCGTTAGCACTTCCCAGTCCCGCATTAGAAACATGGCGTATACTGGGACGAACATCTAACTGCAATTTTTGTACTTTAAAAGAAAGTCCCAACGCTGCAACATCTGCAAATGCAAATCCTTCTGATATTCTTTCAGTTTCTGTATCATTAATCATTGGACCAACACTTACTAAAACATACACCGACAATACTTGGTTTATCGGTTTTCTAAAGAGAAAACCTAGATTTAAGACATATTCATGTACTTCCTTCAGTTGTGTATACTCAGCTCTTTTTTCTTCGAAATTAGGTGTGTCAGGCTTAACAAAATAAAAATTCAATAACTGATGTTTTCCAAAATTCACTTCCGGCTGAACTAAAATTTCATATTGAAAATGCTTTGTCTTCTTTAATAAATACTGAATTTGAGCCTTGTAAAAGTGATTCTCAAAAGTATAATTTCTATTATTGAATTCACTTCCAAAACCATAATTAAGACCAACAGCGAATCTATTTTGTTTTTCTTGTGCTGTCATACTCCAACACAATACTACTAAAAAAATAATCCATATTTTTTTATACATAACCTATTACTTTACATTACTTAAATATAGAACAAAAAAAAGATCCAACTTTCGTTGGATCTTTTTTTATATAACCTCTGCAATAAATACTTGTGTATTATTATGCGTTGTGTTTTTCTTCAATTGTATGTTTCTCTTCATTTGAGATCGTATCAACCAATACTGGTGTTGCGATAAATAATGAAGAATATGTTCCTACAACGATACCAATTAACATAGCAAAGATAAATCCTCTAATAGATTCTCCACCAAAGATGAACATTGTTAACAATACAATGATCATCATTAAAGATGTATTCAATGTTCTTGATAATGTTGTATTAATAGAAGCATTTACTACATCTTCGAAACTACCTTTACGGTTTCCGATGATAAACTCTCTAACCCTGTCAAATACAATTACGGTATCATTCATTGAGTATCCAATTACGGTAAGAATCGCAGCAATAAAGTGCTGATCCATTTCCATGTGGAAAGGCATGAATTTATAACATAAAGAGTAGATTCCTAATACGAACACAACGTCATGCGCTACTGCTGCAATCGCACCTAATGAATATTGCCATTTACGGAAAGAAACCATTAAGTATAAGAAAATTGCTGCCATTGCACCTAAAACTGCCCAATATGAGTTAGTTTTAATATCCTCAGAAATAGAAGCTCCTACTTTTGATTGTTGTAAAACTCCAACTTTTTTACCGTTGTACGAGTTGATAAATTTATCGTAAGTCGTATTTGGGTAATATTTTTGTAATGCATTGTATAACTTTTGATTCACTTCTTCATCAATCGCAATACCATCTTCTTTAATTTTATATTTAGTCGTGATTTTCAACTGATCATCATCTCCTAAAATTTTTGCTTCAACCGGAGTTCCGAAAGCTGTAGATAATTCATCAGAAACTACACTTGCATCAACTGGTTTTTCAAATTTAATCTGGAATGTTCTTCCTCCAACAAAATCAACACCTTCGTCTAATCCATTAATGAAGAAGATAGAAGTTAAACTTACTACTGTTACAATAGAAGAGAAGATATAAGTGAATTTCTTAACTTTAATAAAGTCATAGTGGAAATTAGTAAACCAGTTTTTAGTAATATTTGTAGAGAAAGTTAAATCTGCTTTTCCTGCAATATTTCTATCAATAAAAATTCTAGCGATAAAGATAGACGTAAACATAGACGTTACGATACCAATAAGTAATGTTAAAGCAAAACCTTTAATTGGTCCTGTTCCAAAAATAAATAAGATCGCTCCAGTTAAAACGTGTGTTACGTTGGCATCAATGATAGAACGCATTGCTCCGTGCCATCCGTAAGATGCAGCAACTGCTTCAGATAATGTTTTACCTTCACGCAATTCTTCTTTTGCTCTCTCAAATATAATGATGTTCGCATCTACCGCTGTACCTAATGTAAGTACGATACCTGCAATACCTGGTAATGTTAATACAAAACCAAAACTTGCCATAATTCCGAATAAGAAAAGTAAGTTTAATAACAAAGCTAAGTTAGCATACCAACCTGCTTTACCATAATAGAATACCATCCATAAACAAACTAATAAAAATCCTAATACAGAAGAGATTGTTCCTGCATCAATCGCAGCCTGACCTAAAGATGGTCCTACAACTGTTGATTGAATAATATCTGCTGATGCCGGTAATTTACCTGCATTTAAGATGTTAGCTAAATCTTTAGTTTCTGCTACGTCAAAAGAACCTGTAATTTCAGATCTTCCTCCAGCAATTGGTCCACTAGTAACACCAGGAGCAGAATAAACGATATTATCTAAAACAATAGCGATATAACTTTTTTGATTAAAAGCTCTTCCTGTTAATTCTTCCCAAACTTTAGCACCTTGACTGTTCATTTGCATAGAAACAGCTGGTTTACCCATTTGGTCAAAAGTATCTTTTGCATCAGTAACAAGACCACCATTCATAGCCGGTACATTGTCTCTGTTTCCTTTTATAGCATATAATTCAACTGCTTCAATTTCTTTTCCTTTAGCATCTTTCAATGTTGTTGGTTTACTCCAAAGGAATTTTGCATTGTGTTGGTCAGCAGCTAATAAAATTCTGATTTCCGGTCTTTTTAAGTATCCATTGATAACAGCTGTATCTTTTGGAGCAAAATAACCTAAAACCGGTCCACCACCTTGACTTAAAATTTTGTCAAATAATGGGTTGTTTCCTTTTTTAGCTTCAGTAGAATCTTTAGTAGCATCAGTTAATAAAGCATTCAATGAATCTTTAGCAACTGTTTTAGTCTCAGGTGCTTTGATTTCAGTTTTCTTTAAAGCCTCATTTGCAGCAACTAAAAAGTTTCCAACTTCTTCAATTTTATAAGTTTCCCAAAACTCTAATTGAGCTTTTCCACCTAATAATTTTTTAATTCTATCAACATCTTTTGCACCTGGAAGCTCCACTAAGATTCTTCCTGTAGTACCTAATTTTTGAATATTTGGTTGTGTTACACCAAATTTATCGATACGCTCTCTTAATACTTTATAAGCACTTTCGATAGACTCATCAACTTTCTTTCTAATTACTTTTTGTGCTTGTGCATCACTCATTTCGAAAGCAATACCACCTTCTCCCTGTAAATTTCTGTTTGCAAAAATTTCAGGAGATGCTAATTTTACTGTTCCGTTTGAGTTTGCGTCAAAAGCTTCAAAAAATTTATCAAGATATGTTTTATTTCCTTCTAAATTTGCATTCGCATCAGCTAATGATTTATTAAAAATCGGGTTTTTAGAATTGTTTGCTAATCCTTTTAAAACGTCTTTGATAGAAATTTGAAGAATAACGTTGATTCCTCCTTCTAAGTCAAGACCTTTGTTGATTTGCTTATTTTTTACTTCGTTATAAGTAAAATTCGTAAATCCAAGATTCAGCACTTTTTCTTTACCAATAGAATCTAAATATTTTAATTCTTTGTCAGGATTATCTCCTGCAAAAGCTTTAGCTTCACTTTTGACATTGCTTGCCACGTAAGTGAACGAAAGTTGGTAAATACTTACCAATGCAAATAGAATTGCGAAAAATTTAATAAGTCCTTTATTCTGCATTATTACTAAAAATTAATTAAGTTTTATTATTTGTTTTTGTTTTAAAGTCCGATAAAATAAGCCCTGACATGATTTTTTTAAAACAAAAAACTAGATCACGAATTACTGGATTTTTTTTAAATCGAGCAAATATATAATTAACGAAAAGATTAACCAATTTATTTATTAATTAATCTCAAAAAAAAGACTAAAAAAGTACAGTCTTTTCCTTTTTTTCCGAAGATCTTTATACTAAAATTGATTTTAGAGCATCATTCATACCTCTAACCGCATCTGCACTTTTAGCAAATAACGCCTTTTCCTGGTCGTTTAACTGAATATCTAAAATTTCTTCTACTCCATTTTTACCTATAATACAAGGCACTCCTATACAGATATCCTGCTGACCATATTCTCCTTCAACAAAAACAGAACAAGCAATCATTTTCTTTTGATCATTTAAGATACTGTCTACTAAATAAGCAACAGAAGCTCCCGGTGCATACCAAGCTGAAGTTCCTAAAAGACCTGTAAGAGTTGCTCCACCTACCATAGTATCTGCAGCTACTTTTTGCAACACTTCTTCTGAAAGAAATTCTGTTACCGGAATTCCGTTGTAAGACGCTAAACGTGTTAGTGGAATCATTGTAGTATCACCATGACCTCCAATTACCATTGCAGAGATATCATTTGCAGGTTTATCTAAAGCTAAAGACAAATAAGTTCTGAAACGAGAACTGTCTAACGCTCCACCCATACCAATAATTCTGTTTTTAGGCAATCCTGTAGATTTCAATGCTAAGTAAGTCATGGTATCCATTGGATTTGAAACCACAACAATAATAGTGTCCGGAGAATATTTTAATACGTTTTCTGCAACTGTTTTTACAATTCCTGCATTAATACCGATTAACTCTTCACGAGTCATTCCCGGTTTTCTTGGAATACCTGATGTAATAACAACAACATCACTTCCTGCAGTTTTAGAATAATCATTGGTTACGCCTGATACTTTTGTATTAAAACCAGTATTTGTAGCACATTGCATGATGTCCAATGCTTTTCCTTCTGCAAAACCTTCTTTAATATCTAACAATACTACTTCACTTGCAATTCCTCTATAAGAAATAACATCCGCGCATGTAGCTCCAACATTTCCTGCTCCTACAATAGTAACTTTCATATTTTTTACTTTTATTCGGTTATTAGTTAATTTTGTTTGTTTGATAAACGAACAATTCGTTTAATTGTATAAATTTAAACAATTAAACGAATTGGTTTTATTTTTTTACGCGTCGATATTAGCGTAAACTGCATTTTTCTCAATAAACTCTCTACGTGGTGGTACTTCATCACCCATTAACATAGAGAAAACTCTATCTGCTTCTGCTAAGCTGTCAATAGTTACCTGACGTAATGTTCTGAAGCTAGGATCCATTGTTGTTTCCCATAATTGCTCTGCGTTCATCTCTCCAAGACCTTTATAACGTTGAATAGCGGCACTTCCTCCCATTCTTTCGTTGGCTTGATCGCGTTGAACATCATTCCACGCATATTCTTTTTTATTTCCTTTTTTAACAAGGTATAAAGGCGGAGCTGCAATATAAACGTGACCTTCTTCGATTAGTTCTTTCATGAAACGGAAGAAGAACGTTAATATTAAGGTAGAAATGTGACTACCATCGACATCGGCATCACACATGATGATTACTTTGTGGTATCTTAATTTTTCAAGATTCAATGCTTTACTGTCTTCTGCGGTACCTACAGTAACCCCTAAAGCGGTAAAAATATTACGAATCTCTTCGTTTTCAAATACTTTATGGTGCATTGCTTTTTCAACATTCAGAATCTTACCACGTAATGGTAAAATAGCCTGAAAGTTACGGTCACGACCTTGTTTTGCTGTTCCACCAGCCGAATCTCCCTCGACTAGATAAACCTCACATCTTGCCGGATCCTGCTCAGAGCAATCTGATAATTTTCCTGGCAATCCACCGCCACCCATAACAGTTTTACGCTGTACCATTTCACGTGCCTTTTTGGCTGCGTGACGTGCCTGAGCTGCTAAGATTACTTTTTGGATGATGATACGGGCATCATTTGGATTTTCTTCCAAATAATTCTCCAACATTTCTCCAACTGCCTGAGAAACCGGAGAAACTACTTCTCTGTTTCCAAGCTTTGTTTTTGTCTGACCTTCGAATTGTGGTTCTGCAACTTTTACAGAAATAATAGCTGTTAATCCTTCACGGAAATCATCTCCTGCAATTTCGAATTTCAATTTATCCAACATTCCGGATGCATCTGCGTATTTTTTAAGGGTTCTTGTCAAACCACTTCTAAAACCTTGTAAATGCGTTCCTCCTTCGTGTGTGTTAATGTTATTTACATAAGAGAAAATATTCTCTGTGTAACTTGTATTATAGATCAAAGCAACTTCTACAGGGATTTCACCTTTTTCGTGATCCATGCTGATTACGTGAGAAATAATAGGCTCACGGTTACCATCTAAATAACGAATGTATTCTTTAAGACCTTCGTCTGAGTGAAATACTTCGCTTTTAAACTCGCCCTTTTCGTCTACTTCTCTTTTGTCTGTAAACGTAATTGTGATTCCTTTATTCAAAAATGAAAGCTCACGCATACGAGCTGACAAAGTATCATAAGAGAATTCTATAGTTTGTGTAAAAATAGTATCGTCCGGGTAAAAAGTCTGACGTGTACCTCTTTTATCTGTTTCTCCGATTTGTTTTACCGGATACATTGATTTACCTCTTTCGTATTCTTGCTCGTAGATTTTACCGTCTCTAAAAACAGTAGATTTCATGTGAACAGACAGGGCATTTACAACAGAAACCCCTACACCGTGTAAACCTCCGGAAACTTTATATGAATCTTTGTCAAATTTACCTCCGGCTCCAATTTTAGTCATTACTACCTCAAGTGCAGAAACACCTTCTTTTTTATGTAAATCAACTGGAATACCACGTCCGTTATCTTCAACTGTTACAGAACCGTCTTCGTTTATTGCAACACCAATGGTATCACAATGTCCTCCCATGGCCTCATCAATAGAGTTATCAACAACCTCATAAACCAAATGATGCAGTCCTCGAACCCCTACATCTCCAATATACATCGAAGGACGCATTCTTACGTGCTCCATTCCTTCTAATGCCTGAATACTATCTGCTGAATAATTGTTCTTCTTGATTTCTTCGCTCATATAATTTATTCTAAAAAATGTAATTATTGTCTAACACGCAAATATATAAAAACGCAAATTATATATCCGTTAAAATCCAATTTAAAGCAGGTAAGTTATTAACATATTATCAAAAAAAGTCAATTAAAAAGGCAAATTCCAGCTACAATTTCAATTTCCATTTATCAAATAAATTTTAATGTTAAATTCTTAATCTGATTTTAAAAACAAAATCCGAAATGAACTTCTAAAAAAGCTCATTTCGGATTGGGTGATTATAGTAAAACTGTGTTTCTAAAAAACTACGCTATTACTCCGGATTTTACATTTTCGATCCCTCCTTTTACGTGGGCCGCATTTGCTCTTCCACTTGGATCCAGGTTTTCCTGCCATTTTGGAATCCATTTACGAACGGTTTGTGCCGCGCTGACCTGTGGATAGTATTTATGAAAAATAGAGCGATACAAGTACGCTTCTTTTGTTGTTGGTGAATTATACGGAAATTCTGCTGCTGCTCCTTCTAACTGCTCATCAGACACCTGAGAAGCGCAATACTCGATCAGTTCATCAATCCAGCTGTAACCAACTCCATCAGAAAACTGTTCTTTCTGACGCCATAAAATATCGTCCGGTAAATACGGCTGTTCAGGTGTATCGAATGCTTTTCTTAAAATGTATTTTTCAACCCCATTGTACGTTTTAGGCTGTTTTTCTTCTGCTTTGATACGAATCGTTGCATCAAGGAAATCTTTGTCTAAAAACGGCACCCTTGTTTCGATACCATTTGCCATTGTCGATTTATCAGCACGCAATAAATCTGCGGTAAATAATTTCTGAACTCTTTCGATGGTTTCTTTTTGAAATTCTTCTGTAGATGGTGCATTTCTAAAATACAAATGACCTCCAAAAATTTCATCAGCTCCTTCTCCTGAAAGAATTACTTTTACGCCCTTTTCTGCGATTGCTTTAGACATCAAATACATTGGCACACTAGCTCTTACTGAGATAATGTCATAGGTTTCAATATATAAAATTATTTTTTCTAAAACTTCTATTCCTTCTTTTACAGAAAAATGAATTTCATGGTGTTCTGTTCCTAAAAATGCTGCTGCTTTTCTGGCTGCTTGTGCATCTGGAGCATCTGCATTTAATGCTACTGAAAAAGAATGCAGTTTTTCTCCGCTATCTGCTAATAATCGAGCTGCAATTGCAGACGTTAAAGAAGAATCTAATCCTCCTGAAAGCAATACTCCAACAGGAACTTCGCTCATTAAACGCTTGCGAACAGCCTCTGTTAGTTTTTCTCTTATAACACTTAAATTTAAGTCTTTGTTTGCTTTTTCATAATCCTCATATTCAGGATTATAATACTTCACAAATCCTTTTTTTGCGGTGTAATAATGTCCCGGTGGAAACGTAGAAAATGTTTTACACTGATCTGCAATAGGTTTCATTTCTGAAGAGAAATAAATTCTTCCTCTTTCATCTAAACCATAATACAACGGCTTTACTCCCATTGGATCACGACCGGCCATATAATCATCTCCATCGACAATTACGAAAGCCCAGTCTCCATCTAATTTATTACAAAAATCGTATCCAAATTCTTCATATAAATGAACAATAACTTCTGAATCTGATTTTGTTCTAAATGTATGTTCTTTTAAGATACCTTCTTTTAACTGCTGATAATTATAGATCTCCCCATCATGAACCATCCAGGCATCTTTTGTTCCCTGAATAGGCTGCTTACCTGAATTCAACCCAATAATCGACAAACTCTCGTGACAAATTATACTACCATTTTTCAAAATTTGAAAATCACTTTCATCAGGACCCCGGTGCGACATTCTTTTAGAAAGCTCTTTTACCAGTTGCGGGTCTTTTCCCTTACCAATAACGGCTAATATTCCAGACATACGATTCTATTTTTATTTCTTAATTTAATATAAAATTTTAAAGGCGGCAACAAATAAGCATTAGCTGAAATGCATCATAAACTAATCTAACTTTTATTCATCTATTTGGGGTTTGTCAAATATAAAAATTAAAGTTAAATAATTGCTAATAATTCCGTTCAAGTAATTGAAATATTACAAATTAATATTATACACAAGAAAAACGTCCCCATAAATGAGAACGTCTTTCCAATAACTAAAATATTAAGTAAGTTTTTTATGCTTTTACATAGGCGTCGTCATGTACACTTGCCACAGCTCTACCAGAAGGATCATTCATATTTTTGAAAGCTTCATCCCACTCTAAAGCAATTTTTGTACTACACGCTACACTTGCTTCCTGAGGCACACATAAGGCTGCTGCGTCGCTTGGGAAGTGTTCTGCAAAGATCGAACGGTAATAGTATTCTTCTTTAGATGTTGGTGTTTGCAATGGAAATTTATATTTCGCATTTGCCAATTGTTCATCTGAAACTTCTTTTCCAACAACTTCTTTAAGCGTATCGATCCAGCTGTATCCTACTCCGTCAGAGAATTGTTCTTTTTGTCTCCATGCTACACTTTCCGGCAACATATCTTCAAAAGCTTTACGAACAACCCATTTTTCCATTGGGTGCTCTTTGTTAATCATTTTATCTTGTGGATTGATGCGCATTGCAACATCCATAAATTCTTTATCTAAGAAAGGAACACGACCTTCTATTCCCCACGCTGCCAAACTTTTGTTGGCACGTAAACAATCGTACATGTGCAGTTTACCTAATTTACGAACGTTTTCTTCGTGAAATTCCTGTGCATTTGGCGCTTTGTGAAAATACAGGTAACCTCCAAATAATTCATCTGCTCCTTCACCAGACAATACCATTTTGATTCCCATTGATTTAATAACACGTGCCATTAACCACATTGGTGTCGATGCTCTAACCGTTGTTACGTCATAGGTTTCTAAATTGTAAATTACATCGCGAACAGCATCTAAACCTTCCTGAATTGTAAATTTAATTTCATGGTGAATCGTTCCGATATGTTTGGCTACAACCTGAGCAGCAGCTAAATCAGGAGAACCATCAAGTCCTACTGAAAAAGAGTGCAATTGTGGGTACCAGGCATCTGTTGTATCATCTGACTCAATACGTTTTTGTGCAAATTTTTTGGCTACAGCCGAAGTAATAGACGAATCTAAACCTCCTGAAAGTAAAACTCCGTAAGGAACATCACTCATTAATTGTCTGTGAACAGCCGCTTCAAGTGCTTCTTTAATTGCAGGAATACTTGTTTCGTTGTCTTTTACTGCATCATATTCTGTCCAGTCTCTTTTGTACCATTGTACAAATTCACCGTCTTTACTTGTCATGTAGTGTCCCGGAGGAAACAATTGAATTTTTGTACAGTATCCTTCTAAAGCTTTTAATTCAGATGCTACGTAAAAAGTTCCGTGTTGATCCCAACCAATGTATAATGGAATAATTCCCATGTGATCACGAGCAATAAAATACTCGTCTTTTTCTACATCATAAATAGCAAATCCAAATATTCCGTTCATTTCATCAACGAAATGTGGCCCTTTTGCCTGATAAAGTGCTAAGATAACTTCGCAATCACTTTCAGTCTGAAAGTTATATTTTCCTTCAAATTGTTTGCGTAATTCTCTGTGGTTGTAAATTTCACCATTAGCAGCTAAAACTAATTTTTTGTCTTCTGTAAACAAAGGCTGTTTTCCTGAAGCCGGATCTACAATTGCCAAACGTTCGTGAGACAAAATCGCTTTATCATTGCTGTAAATTCCGCTCCAGTCTGGTCCACGGTGGCGAATGATTTTAGACATTTCTAATACTTGAGGTCTTAAGGCTTCCGCTTTTTGCTTTAAATCAAAGGCACATACAATTCCACACATAATTCTATATTTTTTTTATTATAATTTTTATTTTGATAAGGCAAAGATGCATTATAGGTTACAATTGAAAAACACAAAAGACTATTTCAGTTATAATTTTAAACCAATAATTTGTTTTTACACTTAAAATGTAAAATTTAGACCTAAAAAAAAGCCCTCAACTTGAAAATTTCAATTTTGGGCTTTTTCATTGTCATTTTATAAAGAAAACATTGTATCGAAAACTATAGAAAGATTGAATTTTCGTTGTGGAGTTCCTTACGAAAATTTCCCCTTCGAAAAGGACAAAAAATGAGCTGAATATAAGGAGTGTAAAAAATAAGCCTACTATAAACAGTATAAAAAATCCGCTTCAATCCGTGTCTTCGCATAGCGAATCGGTATCATCTGCGTCATAAACAAGACAAAGTAGCCATAATCTTTGTCGAGTTTCTCGCAAAGATTTACTTCGTCCGTTCGCTGTCGCTTGGGTCTCCTTCGTCGAAACGACAAGATTGAGCACTACTAATACCTACGTTACTTTATTCTACACTTTCTATAGTGTAATGCGTTTTATTAATTTCAAAAGTAAAACCTACTTTATTACCCATTAGATGAGATCCTAAAGGTGATTGTGGCGAAAGTGCGATAACATTAATTCCTTCTATCGAAATTTTAGGAAGTGCTACGCTTAGGTATAAATAAATCCCATTGGCTTTGACCAGACTTCCTGAAATAATATTCTCTGTGGTTTTCGAAGCATCAATTTTATCTAAAATCGCTTTTTGGGTGATTGCTTCTTTGAGTTTATTAGTCAATTTTTCCTGCTCGATATGCATCATCGACAAAGCTGTTTCGTGCTTATCGCCAGCAGAACCTTTGGCATCGTTTTTTGAATCTTCTGTCAAAGCCGAAATCATGTCTCTAAAAACATCTATGCGGTCCTGAACCATTTGTTGGTAATGTGAATATATTTTTTGTTTGAATTCCATTGTTTTTTGAGGTACTGAGGTTCTTTTTTAAAGGTACTAAGGTTCTAAGTTACAAAGATGCAAAGGTTTTGTGCAGTCTCAAAAAAAATTAGCCACGAATTCACGAATGTTTTTTTTAAACTAATTCGTGAATTCGTGGCTAAAAAATAAGGCATTATTGCCTTTATAGCTAATATATCTTAGAAATCGAATTTATAATTTCCTCCTGCTAAAACCTGGAATCCTTGCACAGGATAGTTTAGCCATTTTTCATAACGCTGATTTCCAATGTTATTTAATTTTAAGAAGAAAGTTAAACGATCGCTGTATTTGTATCCTAAATGCGCATTGGCATCGAAGTAGCTTTTTAAGGTAATTGGAGCCGCATTTGTCATGAAATTTAAGTTGGTCTGCATGTCTTTACGTTCTCCTACATAAAAAACATTTAAACCTGCATACCATTGTTTCGTAAAATTAACATCCAGATTTGAGCTCAATTTCATCGATGGTAAATTCCACGCTTCTACGGGACCATCTGTTTTGTAACTATTAAAAGTTCCGTTGATACCAAATGTTACATTCTCTGAAAAATCAGCTTTTAATTCTCCATAAAAACGAAACGTTCTGATGTCTTCATAATCTACTCCAAAAGAATTTCCATAGGCGTAATTCTCATTTGTAAAATCCTCGGTATAACTGTTGCTTCTAAACAATGCTTTATTTTTTTCGTTTAAATAAGAACCTGTTAGATTATAGTTTACATTGTTGGCTAATTTCCCTTTTAAACCTGCAAATACCGTATACTGATTGCTCGTAGGTCTCATATTTAATGTTGGTGACAAAAATGGATTTTCAGTCACAAAATCTGCATACGAATTTTGATTTAAGCTACCATTTGCACCTGTGTAAAAAATCATTAAATCTCCCACCAGTTTATAAGAAGCATTTACTTTTGGGTAAACGTAAAATTTGTTTCCGCTGTTTTCAGAATCTAAACCATAGAACAATCCCGCTCCTACTTCTAATGTCCATTCGTTTTCGAGAACAACAAAACTTGGTTCTATTCCAAAGTTAGTTAAACTGTATTTTAAAGGATCCGTATTGGTTTTAAAATAATTGTTATCGAAGCTTCCGCTAACGTGGTCTACAATAATATTGGTATTAATTGACTCATCCATAATATCTACTTTAAAACTTGGTTTAAAGTAAAATCGATTTTCTGACGATGAAAAATTATCTGAAAAGTGAATAAATCTTGTATCTATTTTATCAAAAACACTTTCGTTAAATTCTATATTTCCTCCAACTGAAATTGTATTATAAGAATGGTTTGGGTTAATGCTTCTAATTAAATCACCCGCTTGTCCCATTGGTAAAGTAGCACCAAATTCCGCAGGCAAACCATACCAATTGTATATTTGATTTTGATATCCTAAATCAACGCTCCATGACATATCGCGATTGTTTGCGCCATATCCAACATTTAAAGCGGTGTCGTAAAATTCATCATTCAACAAAGCTTCTTTTATTCCGCCTTGTGATGAATGATGGCGAAACATTCCTGCCAGATAATCATTATTTCCTAAATCGTGCGTCACAAACAATTCTGCATTCAGGGTTCCGTAATTCCCCAATCCAACCGTAGCATAATTATTAAATAGTCGCTCTTTTCTTGATTTTTCAACACTGGCTGCATTTCCTTTTGAAGGCGTAAATGTCGAAGCTACCGGAACAGACAAAATACTATATTTAATAGTTTCTTTAGGCTGATTTCCTGTATCATCAAGAGTCGGAATTTCTTTTACTTTAAAAGCATCTGAAATGGTTGGCGAATAAGGTTTTACCACATTTACGGTTTCTGTTCCTATTGTTTCGTCTTTCTTTTGTGAAAAAGAGAGCTGAAAAACGAACAGCAAAATCAAAATGATGGTTTTATTTTGGAAATTAATTTTCATATATCTTTTTTGCTTTATGCTGTAAGCCTTAGGCTTTAAGCTATTTTTTATTCTGCTGTAGGCTCTAAGCTCTAGGCTTTAAGCTTTTTTGCTTTATCTTTAATTATCTATTTGATGATTTTTAAAAATCTAAAATCTACATTCTAAAATCTAAAATCTCAAGCTTCCCATTCGCCTTTTGCTACAAATTGGGCTTTTCCTCCTATTTTAATATCAAAGTGATCGTTTGTTAACTTTCCTTTGAAATGAATCTGCGAAGGCCTTTTCATGTAATCTCCCTGATAATTGATCAGATCGATTTCCGGAGCCTTGTATTTTAAAAGTGATGCTTGTAAGCAGGTACTTGCGCTTCCTGTTGCGGCATCTTCCAATAATTGATTGTGTTCTATGTAAAACAATCTGCTTTTTATACTTGAATCTTCCAGACAATAGAAATACAATCCGTGATGACTTGTTCTGCAATTGGCGTGCAGCCAGGTATTCATTTTATCTCTGTCTAATACTAGATTTTCTAAAGCTGCTGCAGATTTTAACGGAACCATTACAAAAGCACTTCCTGTGGTTACTTCCTGAATTGGAAACTGATCATTAAAATCTCCGCTTTGTAAATTGGAAAAGGCTAAAAAATCTTCTTTTGCAAAAACATCCCAAAACTCAGGCTGAGCCGCTGTAAGCCAAATTAATTCATCCGTTTTGTGAATTGGAATTGCTCCAATTGGAACTTGTAATGTTATATTATCCGGTATATTTTTATAGATCTTATGGATCAAAACCCATGAAGTTCCAATAAGCGGGTGACCTGCAAATTTCATTTCCTGCCCAGGTGTGAAAATTTTAATCTCGGCACTATTATTTTCTAAATCAAGTTTAGTAACAAAGGTACTTTCAGCAAAATTAATCTCACGCGCAATGGTTTGCATTTCAGCCGAACTTAAATTTTCAGCATCCAAAAAAACAGCCAGCTGATTACCAGCATATTTTTTTTCTGCAAAAACATCAACTATATAAAAAGGTAAACTCATTTATTTCTTATTTCGTGATAGATGAATTCGTTTTTGATTCTTCTAATTTAATTGCACTTAATTCTTGTTTAGCTTCTTCTACAACATCCGGATAATCTGTAAAATTATTGATTACGTTATCTAAGATGTACGTTGCCTGATAACTGTCTTTTAATCCATAGAAGTTTTTCGCCATCAAAACCAAACTTTTTGCGCCATAATATTTGTAAGCTGAATAATTCTTTGCCAGTTTTTGAACGGATGTATTCGAAGCTTCGAACTTACCTTCTTTGGTTTTAAAATACGCATCGTAATACAACGCTTCTGCTGCCAACTCTCCTTTTGATGTTACAGATAATTTTGCATAAGCTGCTTTCGCTTTCGTTTCATCTCCTGTTTGCATTGCTGCACGGGCTACGATAATTTGAGCATCGGCTTTTACGTTGGCATCAGCTTTTACATTTTGCAATACTTTATCAGCGTAAACAACTGAATTATCATAATCTTTTTTGTCGTAGTAACATTTCATCAAATTGGCCTGAGCAAAGCTTTTGTTTTGTGGAAAATCGGCTTCGTTTTCTAAACGTACTAAAACCGGAATCGATTTGTCACACTCTTTTGCTTTAAGGAAAATCTGCGCTAATCTTGTTAAAGATTGTTCTGTAAATTCACTCCTTGGCTGTGCAATTACAAAATCATAATTTGGTACCGATTTTACTTCTGAACCTTCTGCATAATACAATTGTCCTAAGTAAAAATTAGCTTCAAGCGAATGCATTCCTTTTGAGAACTTGCTTATGTAACCTTCAAATCCTGTGATAGCTTGTTTGCTGTTATTCTGACTATATTGTTTGAATGCGGCATCATACGTATCGTTGTCTAATTCTGCGTCTGTTACGGCAACGAAATCTAATGTTCGTACCCAAGTTGCGTATTCATCAACTTTTCCTGAATCTACATAAATCAATCTCGCTGTAGAAACGGCTTCTAAAGCTTCCGGTGTTTTTGGAAATTCTGCTGCTACTTTTTTGAATTTTACCAATGCCTGATCTTCACGATCTGAATTGTAATACACCAATCCTTGTCTTAAAATAGCTTTTGAAGTAAATGATCCCGTTTTGTATTCAGAGATTAACTGATCGTACGTTTTAATCGCCAGATCATTCTTTTTATCTGTTACATACGTATTCGCCAATTCGTATAAGGCATCATCACGGTACGATGACTTCTTGTACATTTGAAGAAAATTATTCAGTTCCGCGATTTTCTTATCGTTTTTAGACATGAAACCGTAAGACATTGCTTTTTGAAATTGTGCATAATCTGCATCAACTCCTTTTGCTGCCATTGCTTTTGTATAAGCTTCGTTTGCCTGAGTGTATTTTGTGGCTACAAATCGGGAATCTCCTAAACGTAAATACGAATCATTCAAACGTACTTTATCTTCCTTAGCATTGTCAATCTGTGCCTGAAATGAAGTTGCAGCCTGATCGTAATCTTTTAATTTAAAGTAAGTGTAACCGATATTATAATTGATGTTTTTATACTCGTCTGTTGTTTTAGCTCCCGCCAAACCAGCAAATTGCTTGTAGCTTAATAAGGCAGCCTGAAAATCATCTGATAAATATTCTGATTCTGCTTTCCAGAATGTAGCACGTGCCGTAAACTCAGGATTTTTTTGTTCTTTGACAGCTCCATTAAACATTTTTAATGCTTCGCTGTAATTCGATTCTGTATACAATTCTAAACCTCTGTAAAAAAGAACTTTCTGATAAGCTGTTTTATTTTCCGGCGTTCTGTTTTTTTCTAATAAAATCAAGGCTTCTTTGTAGTTCTTAGATGAAATATAAGAATCAACTAATAATTTTTCTACTTCCGATCTGCTTGAATTATTTGGATATTTTTTAAGGAAATCTAATAAAATTCCCGGAACTGTTTGGTACTGATTTCCAACTTCATAACTTACTTTAGCATAATTTAAAGCAGCATCTTCCTGAATCTGAGCATTAAATTCCATTTCAGAAGCATTTTTGAAAGCATTCAAAGCTTCTTGTTTTTTGCCTGTATTCAAATAACTTAACCCTAAATGGTAGTACGCATTTTGAGCAACGAAATCTTTTCCTTCGATGATTTTATTGAACTGAGAAATTGCTTTTTCGTATTCTTTTTGCTCGTAATACGCATAACCCAACTGATAAAAATCGGTGTTGTTCCATTTTCCTTTTTTCCCCGCGTATTGCTCCAAAAACGGAATCGCCTTGCCGTATTGTTTTAAATTGAAATAACTTTCACCAATAATTTTATTCAATTCCGATTTTTCCATCGCATTTGATTTGCTCATAGCTTGTTGCCCTAAATCAATCGCTTTCTGAAAATTTCCGAGTTTAAAGTTCATGTCTGCCTGATAATAAGACAGTTTTTCTTTGTATTTTTCTTCACCTGAAACTTCATCAAAATATTTGGTAGCTTCTTTATAATCATCACCTTCATACGCCATAAAACCTAAGTAATATTTTGCCTGAGAACCAAATTCCGGAGAATTGACTACTTTATTAAAATAGTTTGTTGCTTCTTTTTTGTTTTTTGCATTGAAGTAACTGTATCCTTTTTGGAAATTAAATTTATCCAATTCTGATTTGCTCATGTAGCTTTCGTCTACTTTATCAAACCATTGCAATGCTTTTGGAAAATTACCTTGTTCGAAGAAAAAATGTGCGACTTCAATATAAGCCTGATTTTGTTTTGTACTTGTTGGATAATCTGTAACAAATTTTTCCATCAATGCGTCTGCATTTGCCTTATTGGTGCGAATGGCACAATTGGCAATATAGTACGCACAATCCGACTTTACTTCTTCAGTAACAGCCTGTCTTTTTACAGATTCAAAAATATGCTGCGCCGATTCATATTGTTTATCATGATATAAAGCAACTGCTTTATCAAAATCCTTTAATTCGTAGGTATATATAGCTGATTTTTGTGCCGAAGCCAGAGTTGAAATTAGGATTATATGGAGAAAAAAGAGCCAGGAAAGTTTACGCATTTTAATTGTATTTAGTATTCAAATGTATCATTTTATACGGTGTATAACGATAAATTTAAGGCATTTATTATGAACAATTTTGATAATAGTTTTTATTTAACAGCAGCCTAAACTGCAAAATATTGGTTCTCAAAGTTTCTAAAACAGCATTTTTTTACAGTCTTTCTTTTCAATTGCTTCAAATTTATTTTGAATCCAACCGCTAACTTCTTACTTTTACCATTAAAATCAATATCATTATGTCTCAAACCGTACTATCTCTTAAAGAAGTCACTATATATCAGGAAGGAAAAAAAATATTGTCTCATGTTAATTTGGATGTAAAGCATGGCGAGTTCATCTACATTATCGGAAAAACAGGTTCAGGAAAAAGTAGTTTCATGAAAACGCTGTACGGTGATTTGCCTTTGACAGAAGGTGAAGGACAAATAGTAGAGTTTGATCTGGCTACGCTGAAAGAAAGAGATATTCCGTATTTGAGACGTAAAATCGGGATTGTATTCCAGGATTTTAAGTTGCTTCCGGATCGTTCTGTAAAAGACAATATGCTTTTTGTATTGAAAGCTACAGGATGGGTAGACAAAGAAGGTATGGAACGCAAAATCGATGAAGTACTGGACAAGGTTGGAATGATGAATTTTCTAACTAAAATGCCACACCAACTTTCCGGTGGTGAGCAACAACGTATTGCTATCGCAAGAGCTTTGTTAAATGACCCTGAATTTATTCTTGCAGATGAACCTACAGGAAACCTTGATCCTCAAACAAGTTCAGAAGTTTTAGAAGTTTTGAAAAAAATTAATGCTAATGGTAAAACGGTAATCATGGTAACGCACGATTATGCTTTATTATTGAAATTTCCGTCTAAAACACTTAAATGCGAGGATGAAAGAATCTTCGAAGTAGTGCAACGCAGCGTGTAATGCTTTCTATTTTAATTCCGGTTTACAATTATAATGTAGTTTCTCTTGCAGAAAGACTGCATAATATGGCATTGGAAGCTGAAATTATATTTGAAATCATTTGTATTGATGATGCATCTGAGTTGTTTTTACAGAAAAATCAGCAAATTAATCAATTACAAAACGCCTCGTTTACTACTTTACCAAAAAATATTGGCCGAAGTGCTATTCGTAACTCATTGGCTAAAAAGGCGATATATGAAAATTTGCTTTTTTTAGATGCTGATACATTTCCTGTTCATCAAGACTTTCTTTCTAACTATATTGCGCAAATCGATAATTGTGAAAAAATAGTATATGGTGGAATTCTCTACGAAAGTATAAAACCTTCTAAAGAGGAACTTTTACGCTGGGTTTACGGCACCAAAAGAGAAGCGCTTTCTGTTTTCGAACGAAACAAAAACGCTTATCTTTCTTTTTTAACACTGAATTTTCTAATTACAAAAAGCGTTTTTTCAAAAGTCGCTTTCAATGAAAACATTGCCAATCTCAGGCATGAAGATACTTTGTTCTCTTTTGAGTTAAAACAAAATAGTATAGAAGTGCTGCACATCGAAAATCCGGTATATCATTTAGGATTAGAAAGCAGTGAAACCTTTCTCAGAAAGTCAGAAGAAGCGGTGCTGGGATTAAAAAACTTAGTCAATGCGCAACTAATTTCGACTGATTACGTGAAGCTTTCCTCCTATTTTCAAATGGTAAAAAAATATCGTTTAAGACCTCTAATTGCTTTTGGTTTTAAAATAACGAAGCCTTTATTTGTAAAGCAATTGCTAGGCACAAAACCATCACTTTTACTTTTTGATTTGTATAGATTGGGTTATTACTGTAATTTGAAAACGAACTAAATGGCTTTTTTTTCGATCATAATTCCGCTTTACAACAAAGAACACTTTATCGAAAACACGATAAAAAGTATTCTCGATCAGACTTTTGGCGATTTTGAGATTATTGTAATCAACGATGGATCTACGGATAAAAGCGAAGAGAAAGTTTTACAATTTAAGGATGATCGCATTCAGTATTTTAGTAAAAAAAACGAAGGTGTTTCTGCTACCCGAAATCTGGGGATTACAAAAGCAAACGCCAATTTTATCGCTTTTCTTGATGCGGATGATTATTGGTATCCTGAGTTTTTAGAAACGATGCACTATTATTGTACCTATTTTGTTAAACAAAAAGTTTTTACGGCTGCCATAGAAATCGAAACTTCAAAAAATATTTTTCCTGCTCAATATTCTATTCCAAAAACAGGTGATTTTGAGTTTGTGAATTATTTTAAAGCTAGTATAAAAGAATCTGTACTTTTAACATCGAGTACTATTTTTAATAAAAAAGTCTTTGCTAAAGCCGGTGTTTTCGATACCCAAATAAAAAGTGGTCAGGATACGGATTTATGGATTAGGATTGGTTTACTTTTTCCGATACTGTTTGTTTGGAAGGTATTAGTTCGTTATACTCACGATGAAAATAGTCTTTCTAAAAATGCTGCTTTAATGGATTCTAAACTGAATTTTGCTAAATTTTCAGAGCAGGAAAAAACAAACGCTGATCTAAAATATTTCCTGGATTTAAACCGATTTTCTCTTGCCATAAAAAGTAAAATCCTCAATAATCAAATTCTTTTCGATAGCTATTACCAGGCAATCGATCTGCAAAAAATTGGCTTCAAGAAAAGGTTTTTACTCCAATTGCCTCCTTTTGCCTTGAAAATATTGATTGCTTTTAAACTCAAATTAGCACAATTAGGCTTAGGTTCATCGGTTTTTAAATAATTTGAACTCTTTGTATTCGCGGATGTAATCGTCTTCGTCGAATTCACCTGAAGCTAAGACCAGACAAACTGCTCCGGAAGAGAAGTTACGTAATTCTCTCCAGATTCCGTCTACGATCAGTAAACCAAGATTTGGTTTGTTTAGCGTTACGGTTTCGATTGTTTTTCCATCTTTTAGAATAACGTCAAAACTTCCGCTTAAAGCGATCAAAAATTCCTGCTGTTTTTTATGAGCATGTCCACCACGTTTGCTTCCGCTTGGCACATCGTACAAATAATATACTCTTTTGGAAGTAAATGGAATCGTTTCACCTTCAATAACGGAAAGATTTCCGCGTCTGTCGTGAATTTTAGGGATCTCGATTAACTGATTATTAGAATTTTTAGTCATTTGTATCGAATAAAATAAGGGCTTTCCATTGTTTAGAAATCGTATCTAAAGATAGATGTTCTACACTTTCTGAGGCATTTTTTTTACAGAAATTATATAAATTTTCATCCTCAATCATTCTCTTCATTGCTTTAGAAAGTTCCGGCGCATTATGATTTTCAACTAATAAACCGTTGTGCTCCGGTTTTACGATTTCTTTGGGTCCGGATTTGCAATCAACTGCGACAATAGGCGTTCCAGCTGCAAGCGATTCGACTAAAGACATCGGAAAACCTTCGTATTGACTAGTCAAAATAGTAAATTTTGCTTTTGCAATCCATTCCTGAGGATTTTTGACAAACGGAAGTATTTTGACAAATTCGTCTAATTGCAGTTCTTTTATTTTATTTTGAATGAAAACCAAATCAGGACCTTCTCCTAATAAATACAAGCAATATCCCGCTTTATAAATTTCAGATTTCGAAAAAGCTTCGAGCATTAAACTAAAGTTCTTTACTTTCTCATCGAATCTGCCAAAAAACAAAATGTAGTTTTCGTTATCACTTACTTTTTCAGCAACAACAGTATCAACAACTTCATAAGGATTATAGATTGTTATGGTATTCAAAAAACCGAGTTTTTCACGGATACCTTCTTCTATCTCTTTTGATACACAGACCAATTTTGTTGCATTTCGATATAATTTTTGAGACAAAAACTGTGGGGACGGAAAATAATTTTTGAAGTTGAAACTATGAATAACAAAGATTATTCTGCGACTTCCGTAAATCAGTGTCGTCAACAGTTCTCTTATGTAATGATTGCGCGGACGATTATCAATAACGACATCTATGTTATTATTCTTCAAATATTTACAGAGCAGATATCCTTTTTCTATTTTCTTAAAAACAGAAAACGTACTGCTTGAAGCTGTTCCTAAATTGTACAGTTTGCCTTTGTAATCATAATCAACAGCATCGTTGATGATGATATTGTGAACGGCTATATTTTCAGCTTCAATCATTTTGCTCAATAAAGAGGCAAAACGCTCTGCTCCTCCTTTGGCTAAAGAAATTGAAATTATGGCTACGTTTACTTTTGGCTTCATCATATTGGCTAAAATATAATATATTTGTTAAATATCCATCAAATGAAAATTTTACTCGTAGGCGAATTTAGCCGTTTACATAATTCCTTAAAAGAAGGCTTAGCGCATTTAGGGCACGAGGTTGTAATTATAGGACATAACGATGGATTTAAGCAATTTCCTATTGATTTTTTAATTGAAAAAAAATGGGACACCGGAATTTTAAAAAAAATTAAAATTGCACTCTACAAAGTAACAGGTTTTGACATTAGTTCGTACTTAACGTATCTTCAATTTCTAAAGTATAAAAAGCAATGTTCGGGTTTTGATGTCGTTCAGCTTATTAACGAAAATAGTTTTTACTGCTCGTATCCCTTCGAAAAAAAGATCATTTCGCATCTTATTCAAAATAATAAAAAATTATATCTGTTAAGCTGTGGATACGATTATCTGAATGTGAAGTATTGCTTTGAAAACCTAAATTTTAAGTCTGTAATTCCGTTATACCTTACAGGTAAAATTGACAAAAAATCATTTGGAAATGTTTTGAAATTCAGAACGAAACCCTTTGAAAAACTGCATCATTTTATCTACCAAAATTGCAGCGGCATTATTGCTTCTGATTTAGATTATCATTTGCCTTTTATCGGAAACTCAAAATACCTTGGATTAATTCCAAATCCTGTAAATACTGCTAAAATTGAATGCAACGAGCTGAAAATTGAAGACAAAATCATCATTTTTCATGGCATCAACGATTTGAATTACATTAAGAAAGGAAATGATATTTTTGAAAAGGCTCTTCAAGAAATACAACAAAAATATCCCGATAAAATTGAAATCATTACGGCAAGAAGTATTCCGTACAACGAATACATTAATCTGTACAATAAAGCACATATTCTTCTGGATCAGACGTATGCGTACGATCAGGGATATAATGCTTTGGAAGCAATGGCAAAAGGGAAAGTTGTTTTTACCGGCGCTGAAACGGAGTTCATGAATTTTTATAATTTAACTCAGAAAGTTGCGGTAAATGCAACGCCAGATGTTGACACTTTAGTTAGTGACCTGTCATTTTTAATTGAAAATCCTGCTGAAATAATGGCGATCGGAAAACGTGCCAGAGCTTTTGTAGAAAAAGAACATGAGTATAGTGTAATTGCTCAAAAATACCTTGATACCTGGCAATCAACTAAATAATGACCCATTTATTTAAGAGTTCTTTTTCTGCCTCCCAATCTCTTGAAATATTTTCTCTGATTAATTTTGCAGGAACTCCGCCAATTAAGGTATTATGACTTAGCGAAGTATAATCTTTACTGCAAACACTATTGGATGCAATTGTGCAATAATCCGGTGTTTTAGCTCCTTTCATAAAAGTAACTCTGTTGCTGACAAAATTATAGCTTCCTATTTCTATTGGCGCGGTCATTTTGTACACTTCTCCGGTTTTGGTATCAAACATCTGATGAAAATTAGTATCAATCACCTGACATTCAGAACCCAATCTAGCATAACTTCCTAAAACTATTTTTTCTGCACAGATCAGTTTTCCGCCAGAACCTAAAGATGCCAAATGCCCGAGCTCGCAATATGCATCCTTTCTAACAATAATGAAACAGTCTTTGCCAAATTGCACATGCCCTTTGAATACAAGTGTTCCGGTGATATTAACTTCTGCCGTGCCTTTGTGAAGCGTATTTAATTCATAAGGCTGTCCAAAACCAATCATCCCTCTTCGAATGGGTGCGTCAATGTGTACTTGCCCTGTGATCGAAGTGAGTTTTACTTTTCCATAAAAAAATACGGGAAGCTTTTTTGCTGTTTCAAAAGGGAATTTTTTAAAATTAAAATACAAAGTTGCGAACCAGTTTACCGTCCAGTAAAATTTAAGTTGGTGATACAATGTTCTGCCTTTTGAGTAACTATTTCGAATCATTTTGATTGTCTTTTTTTTGCGTTAATGAAGCAAGCATTTCTTTAATATTCATCTTTTTGTTGAGATGATAATAACTGAATCCTAAAGAAATGAGAATCATTACCAGCATTAAACTGTATTTTAGAATTGGAAATTCTATATAACGAAACGCAAATGTAATAGTACAAATTAAGAAACAAACAAGATAGGTTTGATAAAAATCTTTGTCAAAATAAAATTGGTATCTGTTTTTAGTGATGATTTTTAAACCAATAAAATGCAGTAAAAAATACAGACAGAAGCTTATTCCTAATCCTTCTAAACCATAAAAATAATAGCCCAGCACATTCATTACTACGGACAAAATATTAAAACCAATTGCGGTTTTAATGAATATCTGAGAATCGCCTTTTGCTATTAACACAAATCCCATTGACCAGGAAACGGCTCTGAACAGCATGCCTAAAATACCAAAACAAACCATTGAAATAATAACATCGAATTTTGGTGTGTAAAGAATTTTTATAATCAGCGAAGCAAAAGTTAAAAACACAACAATTATGGGTGTGATAATCATAATGGAGGTAAAAGCCTGCTGTACTACACTTTCTCTAATTTTTTCATTATCTGAATTTATCGCTGCCAGTTTTGGAAAATAATCGGTGCTCATTACCGTAAATATGATGCCTACATAGGAATTCAGTAACGTAAACCCGGCATTGTAAAATCCTACATGATCGAGTCCTCCTGTTTTTCCAACATAAAGCTGAATCAAATAAGCACTTAAAAGTGTCAGCACACCGCTAATGGTCAGCATTATACCTAATTTGATAATCGCTTTGCCTTCATTTAAAAGTAGTTCAGTAGAGATTTTTTCTTTTTCAATTTTAATCTTATTCGAATAATACAGCGAAAATAACAACGCTGATACTGAACTAATTATAATTGTGGGAATGATGGCATCAATATTTAAAAAATAATATAACGGAATGGAAAAAAGCAACCCAAATAAATTGCCATACAAATTTGCTTTCGCTAAAAACCGAAGCTTTCGCAATCCCTGCAAAACTACTAATTGTCCTACTGATAATTGTTTGAATAAGAGTGTAATTGATATCAAGACAAAAGCCTCAGTCTGACTTGAATTTCCGAAGGTAATCTCACTCAGCACTTTGGAAAAAAGCGCAACGAGCAACATTCCTAAAATACCGGTATAAAAAACGATTCTTTGTACTACTCTAATGATTTTAGAAACAGTACTTATATCTTCACTCTTGTAATTTTCTGAAATGTTTTTTACAGCGCTGGTTTCTATTCCAAGTCCTGAAATTCCGCCAATAACATTCAGGGTCGAAGTTAATAACGTCATAATTCCCATTCCGGAAGGCCCTATAAAGACAGCTACCAGCTTGGTTCGGATAACCGAAATTAAGATCGTAAAAAACTGAACTCCACCAAAAAGAGAGGTTGTTTTAAAGATTTGCCGATATACTTTTTTACTATCCGACATTAGTACGCATTGACTATTTTTATAATAAAATCTACCTCATTTTCCGTTAAAACAGGGCTCATAGGCAAGCTTAATACTTCAGCATGAATTTGTTCTGTTATGGGAAATGACAAAGTATTCCAATCTGAAAAGGCTTTTTGCTGATGTGGCGGAATTGGATAATGAATTACAGTCTGAATTTTATGTTCAGTTAGATATTGCTGTAAATCGTCTCGGTTTTGGGTTCTTATGACAAACAAATGAAACACATGATTGTTGGAGAAATCCCAAAAAGGAAGGGTAATTTTATCGTTTTTTATTTCTGCTAAATACCGTTTTGCAATTGCTCTTCGCTTGTCGTTATCGGCATTTAAGTTTGGTAATTTCAGGCTTAAAAATGAGGCTTGCAATTCATCTAATCTTGAATTAATGCCAACGTAATCATTATAATATTTTTTTTCGGAACCATAATTTCGAAGTGAGAAGACCACTTTTGCTAAATCCGACTCATTCGTAACAACGGCGCCTCCGTCTCCTAATGCACCTAAATTTTTACCGGGATAAAAACTGTAAGCTACTGCTCGCTTTATATTTTCAGTATTAAATTTAAAGTTACCTTGAGCACCATGTGATTGGGCAGCATCTTCGACTACTAATAAATTATGTTGTTGTGCGATTTCGTTTATAGCATCCATTTCTGCCAATTGACCGTACAAATGCACCACCAAAATAGCTTTTGTTTTTGATGTAATTTTTTCCTGAATCAAATCAGGATTTATGTTGTAGGTTTCTATTTTTGGTTCTACCAAAACAGGTACTAAATCAGCCTGCAATACAGCCAAAATACTTGCTATATAGGTATTTGCCGGAACTATAACTTCGTCTCCTTTTTGAAGTTTTCCTAATTCGATATAGCCTTTAAAAATTAAAACTAAGGCATCAAAACCATTACCAACACCAATGCAATGTTTTGCATCGCAATATGCTGCAAATGCTTCTTCAAATGTTTCTACTTCTTTGCCTAAAATATACCAGCCATTGTCTAAAACTGTTTTCAACTTTTGCTGAAAACCAATTTCATACGGTTCGTTTATTTTTTTAAGGTCTAAAAAGGATATCATCTTATCTCTATTTTATAAAAATCCTGATTGTAAACAGTACAGCCTAATTCTTCTTTTTGCTGTAAAAGTCCTGAATTATACTCTTCCTGATCTGAATTTACAATTCCCATATCAAAGAAAAGCTTTTTCTCGTTTTTGTATTTTTCAATTAAATTGATGAATAAAAAATCAAGTGCCCGCACTGCTTCTCCCTTTTTTGATGTTGCGCCGTATTGTGATTTTACAACATTTCCCATTTCAAAAATGGTTATTCCTGCAATTATTTCGTCCTCCTGATAAACGGAAAACTGTTTTATATTTTGAGGGAATTTTTGCTGTAAAGCGGTAATTTCTGCCTTGGTATGAACTGGTTTCGACTTAAATTTCTCTAATAATCGAGGTTCTAGAATTTTATCCCAAAAAGAATCAAATTGGTGTTCCTCAACGATATCTAAATCGAGATCTTCAATTCTTCTAAAGTGTTTTAATTTGCTTTTTGAAATCTGCAATGGCAATCCTAAATTGATCGCCAGATTCATTTCTTTGCGCTCTAAAACGGCTCCTCTTTTAAATAAAAAAAAATCTGTTTGCTGATTTCCTTCCGGAAAATAAAACCCTGGAATTGGTTTATAATAAAAGGTACTGATCTTATTTTCTTTAAAAAAAACAAAAACCTGATCTAAAATTAGTCCAACATTTTCTGCTTTTAGCTTGTGCGAAAACACCAAACTGCCATATGTTAATCCTTGATGTGAATAGACGTTATTCTCTTTTTTATTGGCAGGAAGTACTGCTTTTAGTTTTTCATCTTCAAAAACTAGAAGCGAAAAATCATCAAAACGATCCTGATGATATTCCATAAAATCGCGCTGAAACAAAAAGGTAGCATTTTTGGACTGAGCTATAAACGCATTCCAGATGGCAGCATCATTGGGATGGTATTTTTTTACGGTGTATTTTGTCATTTTTAGATCGTGGCCTTTAATTTAAATGCTATTTATGATCAAATGCCTTCAATGACCATTTGAATTTGACTGCCATTAAACGTACTGTAATAATTACAATCGAAGTAACTAAATACAAAACATCATCGTTGAGATTTAATTTTTTCAGAATAAAAAATACAATTCCACCCAAAATACAGATCGTAGCGTAGACTTCACGTCTAAAGATCGTTGGAATCTCATTGCACAAAATATCTCTGATTACGCCTCCAAAACAAGCTGTCATAGTTCCTAAAGCAATACAAATAGCTGGATGAAGTCCGTAAATGATTCCTCTTTCTAAACCGATTAAGGTAAATACACCAAGTCCAATGGTATCAAACAAAAACAATGATGTTCTTAATTTATCAAATTTCTTTCTGAAAACAATTGCTAATGCAAAACCTAAAATAATTACATAAACATATTGCAAATCAAGCATCCATCCTACCGGAGTTTTGCCAATTAAGATGTCACGCAATGTTCCGCCTCCTACCGCTGTTACAAATGCAATAATAAAAACGCCAAACGGATCGAGCCTTTTGTGCATTGCGGTCAGTGCTCCGGACATTGCAAAAGCCATCGTACCAATTATGTCTAATAGATGAAACATTCTAATTTTTTTTAAAGTAAATATTCTTGGCGTTTACCATTATATATTTTTATACGTTTTTACATGTTTTGTGTATAAAAGTTGTAATCTTTCAGTATAACTCTGATAAAATCATGACTATCTCCGGATTGATTTTTAATTCCGGTTACGGTTTCAATTTTAGAGACCAACTTTTGTATGGTTTCATAATCATTCTTTTTAGCAGCTCTTTGAAATGTTTCTTTGATGATTCGCATATCGTTATCGGATAGTTTTATCACCAAAGGATAGGTTGGCACATAAGTACTTCCTATTTCTTCAATAATGGTGTGACTTATATTGATGTTGTTTTTGAGCGTTATTACAGATGTTCCTGCCGCCATATCGCCTAATCGCTGTCCTTTTTTACTTATAATGACAATAACAATGGCAACGATTCCATTGAAAATAGTGACATCAATAAGGCGAAAAAACCAGCGCATTAAATAATCTCCAAAGCCAGCCTGATAACCATCTATTTTTACCACTTTGATTTTCAGTACCTTTTTCCCAATAGTTTGTCCTTCTAAAATACTTTCCAGCGTAATGGAGTAAATCATTATTGGAAAATAAAAAAATAAAATAACAGACATAACCGACCATTGGTCTAGTTTATCAAATAATTTTTCTAGATTTAACGAAAAAAAAATCATAAAAACGACAACACCATACGCGATTTTAATCAGTAAATCAATGAAGTAAGCGCCTATTCGTTCGCCAACGGAAGCCGCCTTAAAATTTATTTTAACATTTTGCGTAGTATTAATCGATAATTCTGACATATTTTATATTTTAGCCTACAATGAGAGAAGTTGCCTTCATAAAACAAAATAAAGAAAAATGGCTGGAATTTGAGCTAGCTATTTTTGGTAAAGCTAAAAAAAATCCTGACGAGTTAGCCAATTTGTACATTCAAATGATGAATGATTTGTCATACGCGCAAACTTATTATCCAAAAAGCAAAACAGTGATTTATCTAAATCATTTGGCTTCGCACATTTATCAAAAGATTTACAAAACCAAAAGAGCCGAAAAAAACAGGTTCATGGAGTTTTTTAAAACTGAAGTTCCTTTATTACTTTATGATTACAGACGTTATTTGCTGTATTCTTTTGTATTGTTTTTTGCTACTGTTGCTATTGGCGTTATATCAGCACGCTACGATCAGAATTTTGTACGTCTGATTTTAGGCGATGGTTATGTAAACATGACTTTAGAAAACATCAAAAAAGGAAATCCAATGGCGGTTTACGGATCCGGAAGCAATTGGGGAAGTTTTATTGGCATTACCATGAATAACCTTTATGTAGGCGCACGCTGTTATATCTATGGTATTTTCGGCGGTCTTGGTACTTTTTATATTTTCCTTCAAAACTGTATTATGCTGGGTTCTTTTCAATACTTTTTCTACGAACAAGGTGTTTTCTGGAAAAGTGTGCGAGGCATCTGGATTCACGGTTCTATGGAGATTTTTGCGATTGTAATTGAAACTACAGCCGGATTTATTTTAGGCGCTTCCATATTATTTCCTAAAACTTTTTCGAGAGTCAATTCTTTTAAAATAGGTTTCAAAAATAGTTTCAAAATATTTCTAAGCACCTTTCCTTTCACTATTAGTGCAGGATTTCTGGAAGGGTTTATTACACGATATTCTATAGATATGCCAAACTGGCTGAGTAGTTTTATCATTTTATTTACGTTGGCTGTGATTTCGTTTTATTACCTGATATACCCAACTATTGTTTACAAAAGAACACAACAATTATAAGCCAAACTGATATAATCGAAATCTGTAATGAATAAATTTTTCTTCGTTTTATATTTTCTTTTCTGTTCCTTCCTCGTGAGTGCGCAGGATACTTTGCCTTTGGCTAACATTACAATTGATCCGCCAAAAATTAGTGCTGTTCCTTTTAAAGAAAGCGACATCCAAGTTGATTCCAGCGCTGTTGAGAGCAAACAATTCTCTAAGAATTTCAAAAAAGAATATACCGGCTCTGATTTTGTTTACGAATACAAAGTACCTGAAAAAACATTCTGGGATCACTTTAAAGAATGGCTGGCTTCGATTCTGCGAAATATCTTTACGTTTGACACTCCGCAAACCTCGCTTAGTTTTGTAGCTACGCTGCTCAAAATAATTGCTGTTGTGGTTGTTGTAATCGTTATTTATCTGATTGTAAAAGTTTTAATTGGAAAGGAAGGAAATTGGATTTTCGGTAAAAATGCCAATAAAAAAATCGTCTACTACACTGATCTGGAGAAAAATATTCACCTGCTTGATTTTAAAAAACTTATTGAAGAAAGTATTGCCAAAGGCGAAAAAAGAATTGCCATTCGTTATTATTATCTGTGGTTGTTAAAGATCATGGCGCAAAATCATTACATCGAATGGGATATCGAAAAAACCAATACTGATTATTTGTACGAACTGCAAAGACCTGCTCACAGAGAAGCCTTTACGTATTTATCATATCTGTACAACCATATTTGGTATGGTGAATTTGAAATCGACGAAGCTACTTTTCAAAAGACCGAAAATCGTTTTAAGCAATCTATAAAAACCTTTAGCAATGAATAAATCTATCAAAATTTATATCGCTGTTCTGGTTTTGGTTTTCTCTTTAATCTTACTGGCAGATCGAAATACTTCCAAACCAATTGATTGGACACCTACTTATGCTGTAAATGATAAAATTCCTTATGGATTATATGTTTTCAATAAAGAGATTGACGGGTTTTTGAAAAATCAGGAAATAGAACGTGTTTCTTCTTTAACTCCATACGAATATCTAAATTCACAATACGAGTACGCTGGAGACAGTATTGATGGTAGTTATAAAATTCACGGAACATTCTTAAATATAGCAGAACAAACCTTAATTGACGATCAGTCTATTGAGGAACTAAATTATTTTGTTTCTATAGGAAACAGCGCTTTCTTAAGTATGAGAACGTTTCCTAAACCATTATTAGACAGCTTAAAACTGGAAGTTAGCACAAGTTATCCAAACGAAAAAATAACTTCTGTGTGGCTGGCGAATAGTAAATTAAACAACAAAAAATATCCCATAACAGAAGAAATGGGAAATAATTATTTCTCTAAAATAGATACGCTAAGTGCTCAGGTTTTAGGGTATCAGGGAAATAAAACCAAAAAACAAATTAACTTTATAAAGGTTCCATATCAAGATGGTTTTTTCTATTTGCATTTGCAGCCTGTAGCTTTTACCAATATTAATTTGTTAAAGGGAAATCATTACGAATATGCTGAAAGTGTGCTTTCCTATTTACCTAAAGAAACGGTTTACTGGTATACCAAAGGACAAAACAGCGAGTCTATTTCGGATTCGCCTTTGCGTTACATTTTAAGTCAGCCTGCATTAAAATGGGCTTGGTATTTATTTTTAATCGGAATGCTGATTTTCATTATTTTTAATGCGAAACGCAAGCAACGTATTGTTCCTATCATAAAACCATTGTCTAACTTAACGGTAGATTTTACTAAAACAATAGGAAACTTGTACTATCAGGAAGGCGATCATGATAATATTATCGACAAAAAAATCATTTACTTTTTAGAAAGAATCCGAAATGAATTTTTAATCGATACTACTAAACTGGATGAAGATTTTATAAAAAGATTACAGCATAAATCCGGAAAAGATGAAAATGACATTCGGGAAGTTGTGTTCTTAATCAATGAACGCCGAAAAAGTTATCACGGAAGTCTGGAAGATGATCTTATCAGAATCAGTAATGCCATAGAGAAAATTTTTAATTAATATTTCGAACAAACCCACTCAAAAGAAAACATACCAAACATGGACGATATCAATACAACAGCAAACGAAATCACAAATGATAATGTGAATTTTGAAACCAGAATCAACCTTGCTCCCCTTTTAGAGCATGTGAATCAGATTAAAAAAGAACTTGAAACGGTTATTGTTGGTCAGCATAAAATGGTCGATCAGCTTTTGGTTGCTATTTTATCAAATGGACACGTTTTGCTTGAAGGTGTTCCGGGAGTAGCAAAAACGATTACAGCAAAATTATTATCGAAAACATTAAATATTTGCTTTAGCCGAATTCAGTTTACACCGGATTTAATGCCTTCTGATATATTAGGTACATCTGTTTTTAACCTGAAAAATTCTGAATTTGAGTTCAAACAAGGTCCTATTTTCTCTAATTTAATTTTAATTGATGAAATAAATCGTGCTCCCGCCAAAACACAGGCAGCACTTTTTGAAGTAATGGAGGAACGCCAAATTACCATTGACGGATCTGCTTACCAATTAGAAACGCCATTTTTGGTTATTGCAACGCAAAATCCAATCGAACAAGAAGGAACATATCGTTTGCCGGAAGCGCAATTGGACCGTTTTTTATTCAAAATTTCTATTGATTATCCAAAATTAGAAGAAGAAATTTTAATCATTCAGAGAGAACATCTATTGCAGGATCATGGCAAGCTGGAAGCTATCAAAACCATTCTTTCTGCTCAGGAAATAAAAGGATATCAGGCTTTGGTGAAACAAATTCGTGTAGAACAGAATTTATTAGAATACATTGCCAGAATTGTGGTAAACACACGCGAAAATGCATTTTTGTATTTAGGCGCTTCACCTCGTGCTTCTATCGCAATTTTAAACGCAGCAAAAGGTTTTGCAGCTATTCGTGGTCGTGATTTTGTAACTCCGGAAGATATTAAGGAAGCGGCAACTCCTGTTTTACAGCACCGTGTAATTGTAGCACCAGAACGCGAAATGGAAGGTATTACAAGCATTGAAATTATCAAACAAATTATCGAAACGGTAGAAATTCCGAGATAATTTAGATTCAGTTATACCTACAAGGTTTTGAAAACCTTGCAGGAAAACGAATAAAACGTGAAACCTGAAACTATAAAATTTATAAAACCTTTTAAAATGCAAGCTTACAAAATAGTTTTTTTATCCTTTTTATGGCTTTCAGCAACAAGTTTTACACCCGTAAATCCAGATTTTACATTTGCAAAGAAATCCATCGTTTACGCCACTGACCAACAGCAGATCGAAACGTTGATTCGCAAAACGTATGAATGGGTTGAAACTAAAAACTCAAACGACGACTTTAATGCTATTGTCAACAAAAAAGGTGATAAATACATTGGCTTAGATACCAAAGCACATGGTAAAAGAATGGAGGAATTGAAGAAAACCAATTTCTTTGCTCAGGAATTTTTAGATAACTATAATAAAATTGCTCTTAAAATTGGCGACCATCTTAAAACAAACAAGATGGAATATTTTGTTGGAGATCTTCCGCCTTACGGTAACGATGCTAATTTTTGGTGTGATTGTCAGGATGGTCCGGAGAAGTATTGGAAAACAATTTCGATTAACATCACTAAAATAGAAACCAACAAAGCTAGCTTAAACTGGGCGTGGAAAGGCAAAACGAAATACAAAGTAAGAGTGGTAAAAGAAAACGGAACCTGGAAAATTTCTTATTTACAAGGATTCGATTATGCTAGTCTTACTTCATTACCAGAATAAAAAAAACGTAAACCCTAAACTTTTTTAAATTGAACTTCATAAAAAGCTTATACCTCAATAACTTCTTCTTTTATGTACTTTTAGGCATAATCGGACTGTTTGTTTGCGCTTTCATTTTTCCGAATTTGTACAATGGCGTATGGTTTATCGTGCTGACATTAGGTACTTTTTTAGCACTTGATCTTTTGCTTTTATACTTGTCAAAAAACGGCATCGAAGGCAGCAGAACTACACCTGAAAAATTATCAAATGGCGATTTAAATCCTGTAAGCATTAGCATAAAAAACGGTTACACTTTTGCCGTTTCGGTTAAAATTATTGATGAAATTCCGTTTCAGTTTCAGGTTAGGGATTTTAAAATTATACGAAAAATTAAAGCTTCGGGACAAGATAAGGTCGAATATGATTTACGTCCTACGGAGCGAGGTGAATACTATTTTGGAAATTTAAACATTTACGTTTCTTCGCCTCTAAAATTAATTTCACGACGATTTACGTTTGACAAAAACAATATGGTGCCCACATATCCTTCGTACATTCAGTTGCGAAAATATGATTTACTAGCTTTCTCCAACAATTTGTACCAATACGGAATAAAAAAAATGCGTCGTATTGGGCATACAATGGAGTTTGAACAAATAAAAGAATATGTTCAGGGCGACGATCTTCGAACGCTAAACTGGAAAGCGACTGCAAAGAAAAATGCATTGATGGTCAACCAGTTTCAGGACGAAAAATCTCAGTCTGTTTATTTGGCAATCGATAAAGGACGCGTGATGCAAATGCCATTTAACGGATTAAGCTTACTGGATTATGCTATCAATTCTACTTTGGTATTGGCAAACGTTATTCTGAAAAAACAAGACAAAGCGGGAATTTTTGCCTTCTCAAAAAAAGTAGAAAATAGGGTTTATGCTGAAAAACGTGCTTCGCAGATGCAAAAAATTCTGGAAACGCTCTACAACATCAAAACTGATTTTTTTGAAAGTGATTACAGCCGTTTGTATGTTGATATCAAAAAAAATATAAATCAGAGAAGTTTAGTCATTTTATATACTAACTTTGAGACAATGGATGGTTTAAATCGTCAGATGCCTTATTTAAAAGGAATTGCGAAAAATCATTTATTGGTTGTTATTTTCTTTAGCAATACAGAACTGAACGCTATCATCAACAAAAAAACCGATACTGTTCAAGAAGTGTACGATAAAGTAATCGCTGAAAAATTCATGTTCGAAAAACGTCTTATCGCCAACGAACTCAAAAAATACGGAATACACGCTGTGCTTACTCAGCCGGAGCAGTTGACTTTAGATGCTATCAACAAATATCTGGAGATCAAAGCCAGAGGGATATTGTAGCACTTTTACATTTTTTAATACCACAAAACAAAAATAGAATTTAAAAAAATCCTTTGAATTATTCCTGCCAATAAGAAGAAGGATAGAACCGTTTTTTAGTATTAAACCTCTTTAACTCCAAAAAAGTTATGAAAAAATTAATTTTACTTGCATTTGTTTTAACAAGCACTTTAGCTTCAGCACAAAAAACAGAAAACATTATCATTGTTACTACTGATGGTCTGAGATGGCAGGAAGTTTTTAAAGGATTAGATACGGCACTTGCCAATGATAAAAACTTCAATCAGGGCGACAGTGCTTATATTTACAAAAAATATGCTGATGCTGACTTTGCTGCATCCAGAAGAAAAATAATGCCCTTTTTATGGTCAGAAATAGCATCAAAAGGACAAATTTATGGCAATCGTGATTTAGGAAACAAAATAGATGTAGCAAATCCGTACTGGTTTAGTTATCCGGGATATAGCGAAATGATGACCGGAAATGTCGATGTTGCAATTAATTCAAACAGTTATAAAGCCAATCCAAACGTAAATGTTCTGGAGTTTTTGAACCAACAGTCAAAACTAAAAGGAAAAGTAAATGCTTTTGGAGCATGGGATGCTTTTGATAGAATTCTAAACGAAAAAAGAAGTGGCTTTCCTGTAATTTCTGCCTTTGATAATGTGGGAGGAACTAAACCAACTGCTGCTCAAAAATTATTAAATGAAATGCGCAACAATTCGTTCAAACCTTTTCATGAGGATGAATGTCTGGATGTTTTCACGCATTATCAGGCTTGGGACGAACTAAAAACCAACAAACCAAAAGTACTTTATATTGCCTACGGCGAAACTGATGAATGGGCACATCACGGCGATTACAGGTCTTATCTTGATGCTGCAAATCAAGTCGATAAATGGATTGGTGAACTTTGGAATTTTGTACAAAACGATCCGCAATACAAAAACAAAACTACGATAGTAATCACCGTAGATCACGGTCGTGGTGACAAAATAAAAAAGCAATGGCGAGATCATGGATCTGATATTGAAGGTGCTTCTCAAATTTGGTTCGCTGCCATTGGACCGGAAATTGCTCCAAAAGGTGAAATCAAAACCGAAGCGCAACTGTACCAAAAACAAATTGCACAAACCATTGCAAAACTTATGGGATACACCTTTAAAGCAGAACATCCTGTTGCTGATGAAATTAAAGAGATTTTTAATAAATAACATTTGTTATTTTATTAAGCATTGAAAGTATTAAAAGGTACATTCAAACCTACAAGGTTTTGAAAACCTTGCAGGAAGCAAAAAACGGCTGTACCTTTGAACTTTTCTAACTTTTCAGAAAACCTTTGAACCTTTGAACCTTTGCAACTTTGCAACTTTGAACCTTTGTAACTTTACAAAAAAACTCAGTACCTTTGAACCTTTGCAACTTTGAGCCTTAAAAAAATGAAACAAATTACTTCAATACAAAATCCATTTATCAAATCGCTTGTTTTACTACAGGAAAAAGCAAAAGCACGCAAACAAACCGGAACATTTTTGATTGAAGGATTACGTGAAATTTCATTAGCTCTGAAAGGAGGTTACGAAATAGAAACGGTTTTATTTTTACCGGAATTAGTAACGGAAAATCAAATTAATAAACTGGTGAATTCGCCAGTTCAGTTAATCGAAATCAACAAAGAGGTTTACCAAAAACTGGCTTATCGTGATACTACAGAGGGAATTTTAGCGATTGCCAAGACCAAATCAATGCAATTGTCTGATTTAAATTTATCTGAAAATCCATTGATTTTAGTTGCTGAAGCTCCTGAAAAACCAGGAAATATTGGCGCCCTTTTACGTACCGCCGATGCCGCGAATCTGGATGCTGTTTTAATTGCTAATCCAAAAAGCGATTTATACAATCCAAATATTGTGCGTTCGAGCGTTGGCTGTTTGTTTACCAATCAAATTGCAACAGGAACAACTGCCGAAATTATTGCCTTTTTAAAAGAGAAAAAAATTGACTTTTACTGTGCTACTTTACAAAACTCAACTTCTTATCATACACAGGACTTTACTACTCCAACTGCTCTAGTTGTGGGTACAGAAGCCACCGGATTAACTCAGGAATGGCGCGATGCCGCAACCCAAAATATCATTATCCCAATGCAGGGAGAAATCGACAGCATGAACGTCTCCGTAGCCGCTGCTATTTTGATTTTTGAAGCAAAACGTCAGAGAGGGTTTTAGATTTTAGATTTTAG
>NZ_MUGW01000040.1:0-35529 GCF_002217285.1 Flavobacterium hercynium
GTATGTCGTCGCCTTTCTTTCAAAACCCTGTTCTAACGAACAGGGTTTTTTGTTTTATAACAGTTTTGGATAATTGTGGGGGATTTTCTTATTCTCATTTTTGTCACTTCGAAGAATGAGAAGTCCTCGCTAGAAACTCTACAAAGATTGGTAATGCTTTAATAAGATACTTGCAGAGATTTTATATTAATTCATTACTATAATCGTAAATTATAAATTATAGTCTTAAATCAATTATTTTGCCCTTTAATAAACGAGTTAAAAGTGTTTTTACATTCCTTTCTACTTGAAATTCGAATTCAGTTTGAAATTATATCAATAAATTTGCTGTACTAAGATTTCTAAAATGATTGAATTAATACAGATAATTAATAGTTTCCAAAAACTCGATCCCGAAACAGAAGAAGCTGTCAATAAATATTTCATTAGGGAACAGCATCATAAAAATACCTTTATTATCGAAGAAGGTAAAGTGTGTGAAAAAATCTATTTTATTATATCAGGTGCCGTTCGAAGATTTTGTATTGAAGATGGTGAAGAAATTACAAAATGGATCTACACGGACAATCAATTTTTTACTTCGTTGAGTAGTTTTTTTGAGCAAAAGCCATCATTTGAAAGTTTTGAAGCTTGCGAAGAAACGATTGTTTATTCTTTGTCTTTTCATGATGAAACTATATTACTGGAGTATCCACTATTTGCAAAGTTTCATATTAAAATGCTTCGAAGCTTTCTTTCTAAAATAAATGAATTTCATCATTTGTTTAGAACAATGACAGCACAACAAAAGTATATGTTTCTCTTGCAGTCATTTCCACAAATCATTATCAAAGCGAAACAAAAGCATATTGCATCGCTCATTAGTGTAAGCCCCGAAACTTTAAGCAGAATACGTTCTTCAATTACTTGACATTAGATCAAGGAAAAGTATATACTATTTTTCAATATTTGTTATTGATATTAAACAAATGGAAATTGAGAAATACTGCTATTAGTGCTAAAGCTAAAATTGGAAATAATGTTCATATTGGTAATTTCTGCACGATTGAAGATGATGTTGTAATTCATGATAATACTTGGATTGGAAATAATGTTTCTATTCTGAATGGCTCAAGAATTGGTGAAAGTTGTCAAATACATTCTGGAGCTATATTAGCGGGAATTCCACAAGATTTGAAATATAACAACGAATCAACTTTATTGGAAATTGGTAACGCTACTATAATTCGTGAATATGTAACGGTAAATAAAGGTACTTCTTCCAAAGGAAAAACAGTTATAGGAAATAATAATCTCATTATGTCTGGAGCTCATATTGGTCACGATTGTTTTATTGGAAATAATTGCATTGTCGGATTTAGTGTTGGTATGGCTGGAGAAGTTATTGTTGGTGATTGGGCTAATATTAGTGGCTTATCCGCAATACATCAATTTTCGGTTATTGGAGAACATACTATGATCAGTGGCATGAGCAAAATTGTAAAAGATATTCCGCCTTATGTTTTGGTATCACGTGAACCATTGACTTATTGTGGTTTAAATACAGTAGGTTTGAAAAGAAGAGGTTTTGATAAAGATAAGATCGAAGAACTCAAAGCTATTTATCGTGTTGTTTTTGAAGAAAAGCGTAATACTTCCCGAGCATTAGCTTTAATCGAACAAAATTTCGAACAGACTGACGAGCGTGATAACATTATTCGTTTTATTAAACAATCCTCAAGAGGTATTATCAAAGGATTGATTTAGAATAAACTCTAATTAGTTGAACGAAAATGATAAAATAGAACTGATATTCTGTAAATTGCATACTTAAAGATTTTGTTGTAAATGTAAATTTTGAGTATGATAAAATTAGAACAAGCAAGAAGTACTAAAATTTGGAGCGCTATAATTGTGGCATTTTCTGCGTGGTTTGCAGTCTTTTTTCAGTGGTATTTGATGGAAGGAAGTCTAACTAATTTTTTAAGTTATTTTACTATAACAACTAATTTGTTAATTGCTTTTTCTCTGACGTTATCTGTTTTTTTTCCTAAAACAAAAGCAGGATTATTTTTTTCTAAAATTACAGTAGAAACAGGAATTACACTTTACATTCTTATTGTGGGATTGGTCTACAATGTTGTCTTGAGAGGACTTTTAGTTGCGGAGGGCTGGCAAGTTGTTGTTGATAATATTCTTCACGTTTTAAATCCGATTTTGTATATTTTGTATTGGATTCTTTTTTCTGACCGAATTAAAATTAATTGGAAAACCGGAATTTACTGGACATTTTACCCTTTAGCTTATTTATTCTATTCTTTAATTCGTGGAAGCATTGTGAATTGGTATCCTTATCCTTTCTTGAATGTTGATAAATTTGGCAATGAAAAAGTCTTCATAAATGTCATAGTAATGATTTTATTGTTTTTTATTATTGGAATACTATTGATAGCAGCACATAATAAATTTAGAGTGCCTAAATCTGTATCTTCTTAGAAGGTAATATTGCTCTTTCGTCATTTTGGCTACTATAAGATTCAAAATGACTACAGGCACAGGAGTACTTTTTTTGACTTTTGTATTATAATTTTAAAACAATTAAAAAATGCAAAAGACAATTTTTATTACAGGTGCTTCTTCAGGTTTAGGTAAATCTACGGCAAAGTTATTTCAAAGCAAAGGTTGGCGTGTAATTGCCACAATGCGTAATCCTAATAAGGAAACAGAATTAAATCAGTTAAAAGATGTTGTTGTACTTCCGTTAGATGTAACAGATGAAAAGCAGATTATCGCAACTATTAACGAAGTTACAAGTAAGTACGAGATAGATGTTGTAATGAATAATGCAGGTTATGGTTTGATTGGGGTTCTAGAATCATTAGATGATGAAATGATTCAACGTCAGATTTCGACCAATTTACTTAGTGTTATCAGAATATCTAAAGGATTTGTTTCGCATTTTCGCGAAAGAGGAACCGGAACTTTCGTTAATATTACGTCGACTTTTGGCTTAATAGGATTTCCAACTTGTTCTATTTACAGCGCTACAAAATTTGCCATAGATGGTTTTTCTGAAAGTATGGCGTATGAATTGGCTCAATTTGGAATACAAGTTAAGGTAATTGCTCCAGGTGGAATGCAGACTGATTTTGCATCACGATCGATGGAAGTAGGTCAGCACGAAGCATACGAAAAATTATCTGCTGAAGTAAGTAAAGGATATAGCGCAGAAAAAGTAGCTCAATATACCAAAGTCGAAGATGTTGCTGAAATAGTATATAATGCAACTACCGATAATACAAGCCAGTTTAGGTATATTGCCGGAAATGATGCAATAGGATTATACAATGAACGCACAACAATCGGGGCAGAAAAACAAGTGCAAAACATAAAAAGCATGTTTGCTTTTAATTAAAAACTTTCTTTCTATAAAATAGTTAGTACTCTTTACAAACAAATATCCTAATTTAGATCACAATGAAAAATAAGCCAGTAGTATTTGAAACCATATCGCAATTGCATAATGCAATGGGACAGGCTAAACCAATGCATCCGCTTATTAGTATTTTGAATTATGGTGAAGCTGTTTTCGATCCGAAAGAATTTGAAAACGGTTTGATACTAAACTTTTATAAGATCTCTTTTAAAACCCAATTTACAGGAAAAATAAAATACGGTCATGGTTATTATGATTTTGAGGAAGGCGGAATGTCGTTTGTTGCACCCGGACAAATTTTAAGAATGCAGGATGAAGAAGCAGATTATAGCGGTATGTCGTTGCATATTCATCCTGATTTTATACGTCCTTATTCATTAAATACAAATATTAAGAAGTACGGATTCTTTTCTTACTCAGCAGCAGAGGCATTGTATTTATCAGAGAAAGAAAAAGAGACTATTTTAGGCGTTTTCAAAAATATATCGGAGGAGTTAAACGAACGAATTGATAACTTTAGTCAGGATGTAATTATTTCTCAAATTGAAGTTTTATTGAATTATAGCAATCGGTTTTACAATCGGCAGTTTATTACGCGGAAAGCAAACAATCATGATGTGCTTTCAAAATTAGAGATCTTGCTTGAAGATTATTTTAAGGATGAAAAAATTATCGAAAATGGTGTTCCTACAGTACAGCTTCTGGCAGATGCTTTACAACTATCACCAAGATATTTGAGTGATTTATTACGCAATACGAGTGGGCAAAATACACAGCAATTCATTCATGACAAATTAATAGAAAAAGCAAAGGAATATATTGCGAATGGAAATTTTTCGGTTTCTGAGATTGCCTATAAATTAGGATTTGAGCATCCGCAATCGTTTAGTAAATTATTTAAGAAAAAAACAAGCATTACACCTTTAGCTTTTAAAGAGCTGATTACTAAAAATTAAATTATGGCATCAATTGACTTCGAAGAATTAAAACAACGTTCCTTGCAAATTAGAGCGCGTTACCATGAACTGGAAATCGAACATCACGATACTGAATGGACGGTAGAAGAAGATGCTTTGGCATTTCTTACAGATGCGGGTTTAGTAGGACGTCATGTAATGTCACAGCAAGGCAGGTGGCCAAAAGCAAATACGGATGATGAGCTGAAACACAAATTAGGCGAATCGATATGGTGGCTTACTGTGTTGGCAGAAAGAATGAACATCAACATTGAAGAAGCAACTAAAGATTTCCTGACTGAGACAGAAAAGTTACTGGGCAATTCATAATTAAGCAGCTGCTATTAAAATGAAAACACTAAATCCTTCGGTAAAACACCATTTTTTAATTGGAATCTTTATTAGTATCTGGCTTTTTATTTTTGCATTTTTTATAAGACCATTTGATGATGGAACAATAAGTTTTAAAGCCTGGATTCTTATCAGCACAGGATTTAGCTTAATTGCTTTTTTGTGTTACGCATTGCTTGCCATAGTTCAAAAAAGTATTTATATAAAAATTTCAAAATGGAGTGTGGGTTTTGAAATAGGCGCTATCTTGTGTTTTCATTTGCTCTTTTTAGTGGGCACATTTTTGTATTATAAAAGTCCTATTTTAAATGGAGGGTATGACTTTCTCCATTTTTCGGATAAAATAATTCTCAAATCGGCTTTGATTTCTACTCCCATAATCGTGTTAGCGAGAATATATGTTACAAAATTAATTCCGCAGAAAGAAGAAGGTTTGATATCAGAAAACGAAAACATAATTATTAGAGGTGAAAACAAGTTAGATATATTAAGAATTAAAAAAAGCGATCTGGTTTGCGTGTCTAATGCACAAAATTATGTTGAGATTTTTTTTGTAGAGAATAATCAGCTTAAATCAAAATTAATACGAAGTACACTTAAAAAAGTTCAAACTGATTTTGATTTCTTAGTTCAAATTCATCGTTCGCATCTTGTAAATCCATCTCATTTTAAGGCTTGGAAAAACCAGCAAACTATTTCTCTGACACAAATTGATTTACCTGTTTCTAAAAACTATAAAGACAATTTGTTATTCCTGTAAATTTTATACCTAAAACAACGCATTTCGTACCTAAGCCTTTATTTTATGCGGAATTGAAGTGGTTTTGATTCTATTTTTGATTTTCAAATTAAAATTAAAAAGGATGAAAAAAGTTTGGCTTAGGAGATTATTATCTATAATTGTGATACTATTAATTGTTGTTTTAAGCGTATTTATTTGGGCCGATAATGAATTGAAAAAAGTTCTTGGTAAATCAACTAAGGAGATTACTATTTCTTCTAAGGTTACAACAACATCTAATGGTATTCGAATAAAAAATGTAAATATACTTTCACAAGATTGTACTAGTTTTATCCCCAATCAAGATGTTATTATCAAAGATGGTCTGATTGATCAAATTATTCGAGGGGGACAGAAGTATAATGCAATCGCTAGTATAGATGGAACAAATAAATTTTTGATTCCGGGTCTTATTGATAGTCATGTTCATTTAAAAGAAAGTAAAAATGACTTGTATTTGTATTTAGCAAATGGTGTTACTTCAATTAGAGAAATGGCAGGAAGTCCGGAATTATTAGAATGGAAAAAATCGATACAGAAAAAGGGTATTGGACCAAGAATGTTTATTGCATCTCCACCTATATTTAGTGAAAGCGGTTTAGCAGGTTACTATTACAGCTGGACGCGACATGCTATTAATTATTCTACCAAAGAAGATGCAGCCAAAGCGATAAAGCAAATAAAGGAGCAAGGTTATGACGCCATTAAAATGTATGGTTTTGTAAATCCGGATATGTTTAAGTCTACAATCGAAATTGCGAAAACGTATAATCTTCCTGTTATTGGTCACATTCCGCTAATTGATTTAGATCATTTTTATTCATCGGGTCAAATTGAGGTCGCACATATTGAGGAAATAACCGTGAAAACAATTGACGATTTTGGAAAATCAGTATCCAGAAATCCTAAAGAATATCTCGAATTTTTAAAAGTACGTTCCGAGCATATTGCAAAAGAACTAAAGAAAAATAATATCAGTGTTACTTCAACGGTTTGGTTATGTGAAAGTTTTTTGGCGCAGCGATTTGATTTAAAGTCTAAATTAAAGGAAATTGAACTGCAATATGCTAATCCCAAAATTATTGAGGGTACTCCATTGTACAAATTAGGTTGGCTTCCGGGTAAAAACGGATATGAATATGACGGAATCGATGATGCTGAAGCAAAAAGATTGTCGCTCATTTTCTGGAAAACCTATGCAGAAGCTATTCATATTATGGCAAAAGCATTAGTTGCTAATAAAGTTACCATTATGGCAGGAACAGATGCTAATGTAGCAACGGTTGTTCCCGGATTTTCACTTCATGATGAATTAGAATCTTTATCTAAAACGGGAATGAGTAACTCGCAAGTACTTTATGCTGCAACTGTAGCACCAAGTGATTGGATGAAAAAGAAAACAGGAAAAATAAAAATAGGATACCATTCAGATTTAGTATTATTGTCAAAAAATCCTTTAGAAGATATTAGAAATACGAGAACTATAGAATATGTGTTTTTTGGCACACACAGAATTAATAAAACTCAAATTGCTACTGTTTTAAAAGCTGTAGAAAAAGTAAATGACGAAAACAGAACGATAAAAATTGATGAGTTTTTGTCATCAAATTAGATAACTAACTAAAAGTTAATTGTATATTAGGTTAGTAAAAAAGCAGAAACAATCATGACACATAAATATTGGGGTAACGTAGAAGAAGACTGGGCTGGATATTCATCTGACATTACTTTTTCAAATTCTTTTTTTGAGAAACAAAATATTGAGATTTTCTTAGGAGAAGAATTCGATGAAGACGGAGAAGAAATTGAAGAACCACCAACAGAAAAGCAATTGGATGAATTTGCGGCAACGTATCAGAATTTCATAGAGAATATTGAAAGTAATATCAAAAATATTCAAGACAAAGCTTTCGAAAGGTACCAGAAACTATACGCACATTTTTATGAAAATCCTGAAAAATCGGGTGATCCAGCTTTGAATATTGATGATGTTGACAAACATAATTATGCAATAAAAGAAATTATGTTCCTGAGAGTTTTAGACGAAAAGACAATCAAATTATCGATCCGTTATGAACTGGACACGGAACATGGAATCGAATTTAGATTTGAAGATGGGAAAATTACAGCTGTTGGGGGAATTGCTGAAGCATAGCACATTCAATTAAAATTGATTTTGTAATATTTCAGGTAAATTACTCCAATGATCTATAAAATTCGTTGTTTTTAAAAGAGTCTTGAAATGACTTTATACTAAATTGCAACATTGGAACAAAAAAGACTTCATTACCTCTAAATGTAAAAGTGTAACTGTCTTGTTCTTCTTTCAGCGTTTTTAAAGCTTTATCGAGATCTTTTTTGAATTGCTTTTTATCTTCTTTTTGCTCAGTAAAGTAAGTCTCAATATCTTTTTTTGTGTTTATGTTGCTGTCAAAAAGCAACGCAATTAGAAAGCCATAAGCTTCATCTTTCTTTCCTGCTTTATAGGCATTTTTATTAAGGTCATAAACAATTCTGTCTACATCTTTTCCAAACGTTGTACCACTTGATACAATTATTGGACTGATAAAAATTGCTTTCTTATAAAAATCCTTAGCAAGCTGATAATCGCCTTTAGCAAAATAAATATCACCTAAACTATGAGCCGCTAAATGCGTAATGTTTTCAATTTCATAATCTCCGCGTGTGAGATCGTTAAAATGTTCATTCAAAAATTCTTTGCTTATTTTTATATCGGCCAGATAAAGGAGTTCTTTCTCATAGTTACGAATACTAAAACGGTCCAATCTCTCATTAAATTTACTGGCATGCTTAATTAATTCCGGATTAGATTTATACGGTTCATGTGCTAAAAGTTGTTTTAAACCTTCTCTTAAATCATCTATTCTGTAATCGTGGTATAAAGGATATTTTTCGCGGTCTTCTTCAAGTTGAGATTGTTTGACTTCTCTTCTTTTGTCAGCATCTGCTAAAGAATTATTTAAATTGAAGATATCTTTACCGGAGATTGATTTTTTAAAGCAGTAGACAATAATTCTTGGATCGGATAAATTCATGTAATCATCATCAATACTGATGATATACATCCAATCTTCGTTTCCGCGTACAAAAGAAATAGTATTAGGTTCACTAACAATATATTCCGTTTTGTTTTCGGTAAAGGTACCTTCCGTTGGAATCTTCTTTGTGATAAGTTTTCGAAATAATTCAGTGCTGCCAACGCTTTCAAATTGAGTAAGGTATTTTTTTACGTACTCTTTCATATAATCGGGCAATTCACCTGGATTTTGCGGACCAATTCCTGAAATGTTTATTTTGTCATCGTCAAAAGTATATTTTGCAGGTGATATTATTAAATCAGGATTGTCTTCTGAAAGTACGATACAAATACCAACATTATCTTTCTTTAAATCTTCTAATTCACTTTTTTTAGAGCTATTAAAATTTGAAATAATCGTATTTAACTGCGTATTTGTTTTTCCGTTTTTCTTATAGTTTGCAATTGTTTTTTCAACGTTTTTCTTTACGTTTTGATAATTTTCTTGTGCTGCTAATTGTAAACAAGTCAGAAGTAAGACGAATATAAATTTTATCATTTTTGGTTTTTGTCAATTATTTAATAGTGTCGCCAACTTACCTAGAGCTATCAATAATAAGATTGTTTAACGCTATTTCGTTTTTTTTGGTTGTACAATAGTAGACAAAAAGCAGCTATAATTATTACGTGTTTACGTAAAATCAAGTTTATTTTTTAATTAAAAATCTTTGGTATTTTTTTATTTAAAGTCAAACTCATAATTTATTTCTTTAAGATCATCTTCGAGTTGTTTCCAATCCTCAAGATCCTCAACGATTGATAAAACCATTTCTTTAGTTAGGGTTTTTCCGTTATAGATTTCAGTTACAGTTTTTAATGGAATTCCACTTTCTTTGTAACTAGATTCAAAATAGTCGGTTGCCCAATCTATATAAGTTTGCGGATTTCCGTCAAAAATAGAAAGCATCTCTTCGGAACCATCTTCATAGATATTTTTTAAATCACCTATTTCCCATTTTTCCGATTCATTAGTCCAAATACAAAATGTTGTACCGATAGTTTTTACAGGTTCTCCAAATATAAATTCATTAAATGTTTCAGGAAGATTTTTTGTCAATTTTGATTTTGCAGGTAGTTCATCTTCAAAATCATAAAGTTCATGTGCAAAACCATTTATCACACAACTGTTTTCTAGAAATAAAATCAACATTTGGTCTCCACAACCATTTCTCATTTCGAAAAATTCCTCTTTTTTAGCCCATGCTGAGTTATAGGAATAATATCGATACTCCCATTCTTGGGAGATAATAGCATCTAAAACAGAAATGGCTTTACAAATTTTTTGAAGTAAATCTTTTGAAGGTAATTTATTGATGTTTTTTGTTGAGATCATATTTTGAGGTTAGTGCTTTATTGTATCTGTTATCCGTAATTTTATTCTGCTTTATTTTTTTCAATAAGTTTTACCATATTCGAATTGAAGGATGGAAGATTTTCGTTTAAAGCAGCAAAGAAATCAAGATCAGCATTTTCTACTTCGATAAGTGCTTTTTGCAGAACGGTTTCTCCTGTATTCGTTAAGCGAATGATTTTTGCTCTTGTATCCGTTTCATGTTCTTGTCGGGTTATAAAGCCCTTTTCCTGCAAAGTTCGCAGCACTTTTGACACCATCATACGGTCAGAGTTGCTTTGGTTGGCAATGTCAATTTGTGTTACAGCGTCGCTTTTTTTAGAAAGCCAGCCAACAGCCGCTAACAATACAAATTGTGTTTGTGTAATATCTAATGGATCTAAAACTTTTTTTAGTTTACGCTGCCAAAGCATTGTGAGTTGTCCAAGTAAATAACCAGGACTGTCTTTTGGACTTTTAAAGTGAAAATCTATTTCTTTAGCCATAATGATGTTAAAGCTTTTGTGTCGGTATTAAATCAAAAAAGTGTTTACTAATTTCAAAGATAGGAATCTTAATCATTATTAATGTAGATCGTAAAAGTGCTTTACTCTAAAACTAGTAAACAATTTGCTTTTATTTTGTCTCCAAAAAAGTAAGTTTATAACCGTCAATATCTTTTACGTGGAAGGCTCTTCCAAAAGGAGTTTCGATAATAGGTCCGGCAGTTGTAACGCCATTTCCAATTAGTTTTTCTTTCAATTCGTCTACATTTTCTTTAACCGCAAACCAAAGTGCCACGCCAACACCCAATTCTTTTCCTTCGAGTGGTTCAAGAGGTGTACGAATAGCAAAGCTTGCTTCTCCTTCATTGTACTTAAAAATACACGCTTGCGGATTGGTATTACCAATTTCAAAGCCTAATTTTTTTTCGTAGAAGTCTTTTGATGCTTCTAAATCTTTTACTTGCAATGATGCGAATGTTAATGTTTTCATTTTATCAAAATTTAATTGTTGTTGCAAATATAGTATATGCGACAACAATATGCAAATCGTTTTTGCTTTTTGTTTTTAAATAGTTATAATTTAGTGTTTTATTGTCGTTTTCTTTAGTGTAAAGAATTATTTAAACGCACAAAAGAATATTTTACGGATACAGATTCGTTAGTTTCAGCAGGAAAATTTTTATTATTATTTTAATAGGAAAGTATAAAGATTATGAAAAAATGTGCACTTTTGAAGTAAATCTCAAACCAACCAACCAAAACCATGAAGAAAATTTTAAAAATTCTCAAATTCACCTTTATCTCTTTGTTAAGCATCATCTTAATTTTTCTAATTTATTTATACATCAGTAATAAAGTATTCTTAGGTTCGACAGATCAGGGCAATCTTGATTATTTGGCAAAAAATAATGTACCGGTAACAACTTTGATTGATGGGAAATTATTTGATGAGGATTTCTACAAATCGAAAGTTTTTCTTTTAGGAGAAATTCACGGTTATGCCGACAATCAAACTTTGGATAGAGAGATGCTGTTTTTCTTAAATAAAAAAGCAGGAATCAAATATTACATTGCAGAAATGGATAGTATAACAGCGACTAAACTAAACAGCTTTTTGTTGAAAAAATCGAAAGATGAAGTAATTCTAAAAGACGTTGTCGTATCTATTGCGCAAAGAATTCCTCAGCAATCAAGTCAGCAATTATTTGATAAATGGAATGCAATTTACGATTACAATCAAAAATTGGCTGATTCCTTAAAAATTACGGTACTCGGAATTGATAAAAATTTTGATGACACTTCAAAAGGATCAAGAGATTTGGCTATGATCAGCAACTTTAAAAACCTGATTAAAAAAAGAAAGATAGAAAATGAAAAGTTTTATGGGCTTTTTGGGTATTTCCATACGCTGCAAAGTCAAGCCGAATCAGGAAGAGAAACATTTGCTGCAGAATTGAAAAAATCAGGAATTAAAACTACAAGTATTGTTAGCTACACGATAGATAGCGAAATGTACCTTCCTAAAAATCCACAATTTCCAACGCCTGAAAACGAGAGAGTAGATTGGTTAAATGCAGATGGTCCTTTTATGCTTGTGAAAGGAATTAATGATTTAAAAGAATTAAGTGCTCCAAAAGCGGTTACTCTTTTCAAACTGAACGCTTCCAATTCTCCTTATCTTAAATCAAAAAATCTAATAAGTCTAAAATCAAGAATGTTTGGTGAAAATATAGTGCCTTTGGATAATTTGTTTGTGACAGATTATTTTCAATACGTTTTTGTATTAAGAAATTCTGAGGCATTAAGTAAATTGAAATAGAAGAATAACAAAAAGTTTTTACTGTGAATTAGCTGTTTTAATCAAGTTGTGATTAAAACAGCTAATTTTTTTTGCTAGATGTAATGAAAATACATTGCAGATTTTCGATCAACACACCGCTATTTTATTTTACTAAATTTGACATTAGTCGCGCCAAAATTAGTAATGCTTAATCCTGTTATTTCTCCTTTTTTGTTTCTTTGAAAATTGACTTCGACACCAAATGTAATCGCTCCTGTAAATTTATCTTTGTCGACTTCCGTCAGAACAGCATCGCTTAATCGGTTATGCGTCATTGTCAGTTTTCCATCGATAATCTTTGTTGTAAAAATGGAGGATAATTCGACGTTCTCAAATTTACCTTCATATTGTTTTAGATTTGCTGTAGGAGTAGGTTTTGGCTTTTCTTCCGCTTTCTGTTGTGTTTCGGTTACTTTTTCTCTCTTTTTAAATTTATCCGCTAAATAAAATTCGGCAATATTCATTCCTGCTTTGTAGGCAACAAAATCTTCATCATTGCTCAAAAGGATTATAGACAATTTGTTGTCTTGAAAACGACCTAAATACGATTTAAAACCGGCGTCGCTTCCGGTATGATTATACACATTAATACCTTTGTAGTTGCGCATAAATTGACCTTTGGCGTGGTAAATCGTTTCGCCGTCGCTTACCGCTAAAATAGCAGGATCTCCGTTGTCTAAAGAAGAACGCTCATTAAAATGTTTGATAAAAGCAACATCACCTATTTTAGGATTTTCAAAATTAGCCGTCCATTTGCTTAAATCTTCAACGGTTGTATAAACATTTGTAGGTCCAACAGAAGAGCTGTTAAGGTTTCTTTTGCTGTAAATTCCATTTTCATTTCCGTATGAATAGGCTCTGTTTTTCACTATTTTTTCGTTGTCGTCATAGATTAAGCTATTCTCCATACCAAGCGGATCGAAGATATTCTCTTTAACAAACGTGCTAAAACTTTTTCCTGAAACTCTTTTTACAATTTCGGTTAGCAATGTAAATCCTGTATTGCTGTATTTGAATTGACTTCCGGGAGCAAAATTCAATTCTTTTTGTTTCGTTACCAATTTCAGTACTTGTTCAGAAGTAATAACGTCGTCCATTCTCCAACCTGCTAAAGTTAGCAATGACCATTGGTCTTTTAGTCCGCTGGTATGAGAACATAAATGTCTAATCGTGATTGTTTTTTCATAAACAGGCAATTCCGGAATGTATTTTCGAATATCATCATCTAGTGAGATTTTGCCTTGTTTCTCTAGTAGAAAAATAGAAAAAGTCGTGAATTGTTTTGAAACAGAACCTACATTAAAAACCGTTTTTGGCGTTATGGGTATATTGTATTCGAGGTTTGCGCTACCGTATCCTTTTTCAAAAATAATTTTTCCGTCCTGAACAATACCTACTGCAACACCAGAAGTGTTTGCGTTATATTTAGAAAATAAAGAATCAATCCTTTTTTCTGGGTTTGAACTGGTTTGCGCCAATAAACTGTTTGCGGAAAAAATAAAAAGTAAAATAAATTGGATCTGGTGTTTCATTTTTGGTCTTTTTTTTAGTGGTATATAGTTGTGCAGGGTAGAGTAATTTTTTTACAATACTACACAAAAAAAAGAATAGCATAATAAGTGCTTTTGCTAAATCGATGTTATTTTTTTAGATAATAAATGAGTTCTTTAATTATTGATTAAAAAAAACAATGCTAAGAAAATATTTTTCTTTTGGGGTTAATTAAGTTAATAGGTCCAATATAAATATTCTTATATTCGCCCGAAGAAAGTTAACTAAATAAAATTGTATTGATTCTATTATATCAATGGTATAAAGAGGTTGACAAACAAACTAAATAGAATTGAAGATTAAAAATTATGAAAAACATTTGTTCAAATTGTGAAGCTGAAAATGAAGTAAGTGCAAAATATTGTTCGGCATGTGGTTACGAATTGCCACGTATAGAAAGTCAAACTATTAAAACAGAAATAAGTCCTGCTAAAAAGACAGCTTCTAAAAGGAAATTTGATTTGAAGACGTTTTTAGGTTTTATAGTTGGGTTTTTAGTGATGTTTTTTGTGACACAATCATTATTCAAACCTTCAATAGATAAAAAACTTGTTGAATTTGCTAATGAATTCAATAAAAATTGTCCAATGAATGTTGATGAATATACTACTTTGAAAAATGTTATTGCATTACCAGATAAAACTGTTCAATACAATTATATTTTAGTTGGTATAAAAAAGGCAGAAGTTAAAATGGATACAGTAAAAAAATATGTTTTTCCAGCAGTTTTACAATCTGTAAAAACTAATCCCGGAATGAAATTTTTTAGAGATAATAAAATTACAATAAATTATAACTACTCAGATGAAACAGGAGAATTTGTAACTGAATATGTTGTAACACCCGAAATGTACGAGTAAAAAAGAAAGTCTATTTCTGATAAACAATTTATCCCAGCTGCCGAAAGTTAGAGTACTTTTGACAGCTGGGACTTTTTATTTACCTCAATTTTTGGAATTGATTAATTGTAGTAATAATATTTCATATATTGGCTCCGCAAAATCATCAATCAAATCAATCAATCAAAAATGAACAACCGAATTTTTCTAATCGTACTAACTACTTTTTTAACGAGCACAATTTCAGGACAAGAATTAAAAGATTTCTTCTCGACACTTTCTAAAAACAATCTTTTCAATGGTAGCGTCGTAATTTCTAAATCAGGAGAAAATACTTTTTCTAATTTTTACGGATTTTCTAATATTGAAAAGCAAGAAAAAATCACTGAAAAATCCCAATTTACAATTGCTTCCGTCACCAAAACGTTTACAGCAATAGCAGTACTGCAACTGAAACAACAAGGAAAACTGAAACTAGAAGATCCTGTTCAAAAATACCTTAACGACTTTCCGTATTCAGCTATTACTATTAAACAATTACTGAATAACACTTCAGGATTAGTAGATTACTACAACTTATTTGATATTGTAATAAAAGAACAGCCCGAAAAATTAATTTCGAATCAGGACATTATACCAACATTTATTAGATTTAAAACACCGCTTTCTTTTTCGCCTTGGAAGCAAATGGGAATACAACAATCTCAACTTTTGTATTGCAGCCTTGATTATCGAAAAAATATCCGGAATTAGTTATGCCGCTTATTTGGACAAAAACATTTTTAAACCTGCAAAAATGAAAAATTCATTTGTTCCTGTTAACAGGCAGATTAAAGAAAAAAATGAGGTTGCCTTATACACCTATCCAAACTTTTATTCTACCAATTTTGTTAACACAACTACTTTACAAGATCCTTTTTTGATAAGTACCAAAAGTAATTTTTATGGAAATGGCGGTATTGTAAGCACAGCCTCAGATTTACAAAAATATCAAAATGCAGTATTTTCGAACCAGCTTCTGGGTAAGAAAGAACTAGAGGAAGCTTTAACGGCTACCATATTAAATGATGGAAAAAAGGTAACCTACACTATAGATGGGAAAGAGATTAGTTATGGATTGGGCTGGGGAATGTTTACCGATGAAAGCAATGGAAAAATAGTTTTTCATGACGGATCTGTAACGGGGCTTGCTAGTATGTTAGCGCATAATATTGATAAAAATCAAACCGTTATACTCTTGTCTAATACGGGAAACTGTCCGGTGTTTTCTATAGTAAATGCCGTTTTTCAATTATTGAACAACAAACCGTATGTAATGCCGACGCAAAATCTATCAAGAGTTTATGGTAGTTTACTAGAAAGCGGAAATAAAGAAAAAGCAAATCAGTTGATTCAGGATTATCTTAAAGACAAAAGTAAGTATGAAGCAACCGAAAGAGATTTTAACAGATTGGGATATCAATTTCTACGATCTCAAAAGAATGATAATTCTTTAGAAACTTTCAAAGCGGCAATAATAATTTTTCCAACCAGTTCCAATATATTCGATAGTTATGGCGAAGCATTGCTGCAATGCGGAAAAAAGGAAGAAGCGATTAAAATGTATCAAAAATCGGTTGAACTAAATCCTAACAACGAAAATGGTAAAAAAGTTTTGAGCAGTTTATTGAAGAAATAGTAGGGACGGAACAAAGGGCAATTAAAAAAACACAACTATGAAATCAATTATAACATTATTTATTCTGGCTATTTTAACGAGCTGCAATTTTCAAAAGTCCTCAGAACAGAAAGAGGATATTGATACAGAACTTTTAAGCGACAAAGAAAACAATAGCCAAAGTGATTTAGGAAATTTAATTTCTACAATACAAATTGGAGTAAAAGCCAATAAAGAACAATTACAAGATTTTGAAAATGGTATCGTTCCGTGGATTAGTATTGAAAATCCTGAAGCAGAAATAAGCCAGTTAATTGAAGCAGAAAGTATAATTGTTCCTGATTCTGAAATTACATTATTAATTGATTATCCACTAAATAAGCCTGCAGAATTTGTGCTAAAAAGCGCTGGAAAAGGTTTTACAAAAAAACAGTTAATACTTGAAATTAGTAAAAAGTACCATGAAATATATAAGGAAGAAGAAAGTACTGCGGTAACCAAAACACTTCCCATGGAGAAAAGAGGTAGTTTAATAAATAGAAATGAAACTGACGGTAAATATGGCGTTTGGGGACATGATATTGGTGATTTAGATTTAAGCACTATCGATGTTTATAAATCTGAAAATGGTAAGATTACAATTTCACTTGGAGTTGAATCTTAAAGGTAAAGATTCTTGAACTTTAGAATAAATTTATGAGGAGATTAAAAAGATTGCTAATTATTATAATGATATTTCTTTTTGTGAGTTGTGAAAAGAAAAAAACTAATAATTATGAAAATAGAATTATAGGAGAATGGATTTTTGAGCAAGAAAATCCTAAGAAAGAGAATCATTTCTATACTGATTTTAGTTATTCTTTTGATGAAAATGGAAACTGTGAGAGCAAGCCTGGATTTTTTGAAATAAAAGAGAGAACAGAAAAAGAAGAAAGAAAGGTTATATTTTACGGCACAAAAACTAAATATAAAATTGAAGATGACAGTTTATATATTATGAATTTGATAGACAAAAAGTGGGATGCTTGTAAAATAGTTGGAGTAAACACAAAAAAATTAAAACTGAATTTTGAAAATAATGCCATTTTAGAGTTTTCAAAAATAGAATATAATGAAAATGAAAATGAAAACTTTGATAAAATAATTATTTCCAGATCACCTTGTTTTGGTAGTTGTGGAATAAATGATGTTGAAATAAATAAAGAAGGTGATGTTAACTATTCTGGATCTTCTTATAATTTAAAAAATGGTTTTTTTAAATCAAAAATAGATACTAATCTGTTTAATGAAATTGAGCAGAGTTTAAAGAAAACTAATTACTTAAAATTAGAAGATCAATATTCTGCAGATTGGACTGATGACCAAGAAGTTTCTGTAACATTTGTAAAAGACAATAAAATTATAAAGTCAATAACGGATTACGGAAGACAATCACCAAAAATACTTAGAATTAATATAGAACCAATAACCTATTTATATCAAAAACTAAAATTAGTAGAAAACAAAAATGTAAAGGAATTTCAAAATATTAATTTTTACAGATTTGTAAAGGGAAATCAAATTATAGACTTAACCAGATCTGAAGTTTTCTATTTATTCAATTTATTGAGTAACTCAAAATCTACAAACAAAACATTTAAATCAGAATATAGTACAATTTATGATAATGATCTTCTTTATGATTTGAGAAGAATTGAAACAGATGGAAGATATTTCAAAATTTATTCTAAAAATGAAAATGCAATAACTTTAGATTTAGGGTTTAATTTTATTGAAAAAAATGAATTATTGAAAAGGTTAAAGATTAAAGGAAAGTATGATTAGAAAGATATTAGTATTAATAATGTTTTTAATACACAAAAAGAGAGACTCATAAAAAGTCTCTCTTTTTTGCAATAATATATCTTCTAAAAAAGTTTATTTTCCGTTCAATAGTTTTTCCAAAGTTTTAATCTGTTCATCTTTGGATTTTAAAAGTTCCGAGTTCAATCGTTTAATCTCTTCTAAGGATTCTAGCCATTTTTCAATTGGATTTACATTGAAAGTTGGATAATAATTAAATCCATTGGACTGGTCGTTAAAAGTATTCGATATTATATTTACTACTTGTTCTTCATCAAAATTTTGAAACGCTTCAACAGGAATTTTTAGTGCACTAGAAATTTGTTTAAGCAAAGAATCTTCAATTACATCTTTTTGCTCTAGCATAGAAATTTTCTTTTGATTCCATTCTTCTCCCAGATCAAAAGCCAAAGACTCTTGTTTAATGCCAAGCATTTCTCTGAAACGTTTTAAGTTCCTTCCCTGATGTATTTTATGTTCCATAATGAATGCAATTTTCTGTAGGCTCAAAGATAAAGCCGTTTACAATAAAAAGTTTGATTTTCAAAGATAAAAAAAATCCCGTAAAAGTACAGTTTTTGTGGGATGTTATATCCGTATTTTTTCTATGGTATCCTCTCTAAAGAACGGAATTTCGCCATCCAATATTAAAATTGTTACCGCATGAAAAAAAATAAAATTTCTTTTGAAACTAATTTTTGGGCACATTATGAGTTAGAAAACCCATTTGAAGTCATTGATGCCTTTTTTGGTTCAGATAGTCTTGCTTACTACAAACAAACTTTGAGTGAAATAGTTTTCTACAGGAGTAAAGAAGAAGTGTACAATAAAGAATGTCCGGGCGATGTATTTTTTAACTATACCGCGATTCGATCTTTTCTAAGAGCTTGTTCACGTTTGTCAGACAAAAGAAAAAAATGGAAAGTGAGGGAAGTATCGGCTGCGCAAAGATCCATTCTCTCGCAGGCATCCTTAACAGCAGAAGAGTATGAAAATCCTTTTATTGTGTTTCAAAATGCCTTTGAAGAGCATTCCTTAGCCGACTTCGAATTCTTCCTTTGTGAAGTAATACATCTGGCGTTACGTCCCACAATCGTAGAATTTGATTCGGATTTGTTAACACCTTACATTCATGTTATCAAAATGCTCGACGCAAGTCAGTTGTTACTGGAAAGTGATGTTGAAAAAATAAAAATCAATGAATAATTCTTTGATTTTGAAAGTGTCACATTTTTGACGAAGTGAGTTATCCTGCAAGGTTTTCAAAACCTTGTAGGTATTTAATAAATTCACTCTAAGTATGTCATAAATGAAAAGATATTGGCTACTTTTTAGTAATATGCTGTTTTTTTGATTTCCTGCAAGATGACTAGAACGTTGTAGTTCTAGATAAGTGACATTCTGAATATCAAAAATACCTACAAGGTTTTGGAAACCTTGCAGGATTGATAACCGAAGCATGTAAAAGATTTGATTTTGAAAGCGATAGATAATTATACCTAAAAGGTCTTGGAAACCTAATAGGAAATGTAATGGAGATGCGTTATCCTAGCAGGTTTTTAAAACCTGTTAGGTATTTAGTTTAAAAGCCTGTATGCTGTTCTTTTAACGCATCTCCTTAATTAAAATTATTTTGATAATTGGCGTATACCTTCAATAATAAATTTTACTCTTTCCGCTATGTTTATTTTTGGAACTTCAATAATGTTGTAATCATATTCCAGATAAGTTTCTTTCATTATATCAAAAGTAAATTCGGCTTCTTCCCAATTTTGTTTTCTTTCTTTATCGGTTTGGTAAATTTCTTTCCAAGGTGGTAGAATAAACACATTTTTATTGTATGAATGTTGCGTTGCTAATGCTGTAATTTCCTTTGATATTGGTATTTGTTCCATTTTCATATAACAGATTGTGTCTAAAATTCCTCTGTCAAAAAAGGTAATCTCAGAACCATTTTTTGAACTGATTTCATTGTAACTTTTTAAAGATGCCTCCAGCATTAGTTTTGCAAAAACATCTTTTTGCTTCCACGGTAAGCCTTCGTTATTCGTTTCGATTTGTTCCTTAATTATTCTTCTCGCATCTTCATGTACAATTTGAAATCCGTAATCACTTAATTTTTCTATTAATGTTGTTTTTCCAACACCCGGACCACCAGTTATAACATAAAAATATTCATTTTTTGTTTTCATCTTTTTTCGATTGTTATAGAAGTTTACTGCCGATTTTTAGGGTAGTTTGTTCTGTTGGTTAGTATGTTTCTTGATTTTCCATTTTAATACTAAACTCCAAACTGTCTTAAATGGTGGTCGAAATGTTTCCATTGAGCAATTGCCCATTCTTCAGGAGTTAATTTTCCAAAAAAAGAATGTGGTTTTGAAGTGCATTGCGAGGTTCCTCCATCAAAAAACTGATTTACTAATTGAATAGATTTTGCTTTCTCTTTTTCAAAATCACGAATGTCAATGAAAACATATTCTTTATGCGTACGGGAATTGATCGAAAATCGTTTTGCGCTAACATATCTTGATTTAAAGAATGAACCCAGAATCCTTCCGATTACGAGTCTTCTAGGTGAATTTAAATCTAATGCGGTTTCCAGAAAAGCATTTAAATGTGATAGCATTTGTTCAGCATTCATTTGTCCCCATTGCCTTTGTGAATTTGGAGATAGTTTTTCTATTCTGTTTAGAATTCCTAAAACATCAGATTCATTGTATAAATTATTCATTTCGATTTATTTTTTCAGCCCTAAAAATTTCCAAATGTTAAATTTTGGTTTTCTAATATTTTGGTTTTGTTGTTCGTATATTTTTTTTAAATCTAAATATGATTTGATTTCTACTTTTTGCCTATCAGTAACAGCAGTACCATAATAGTTTTCAATGTTTGAATTGATTCTTTCAAACTTTCCAAGTGAAATCATTTTTTCGTTTATTCTTACTCCATCGGCATAGTCTTCAAAAATAGCAACAGGTAAAGGTTGATATTGCGGTGTTGATTTGATAAACTTTGAAAAAAAGTACGGATCTAAGTCACCAAATTCAAGTCCATAAACAAGAGGTACTTCTATTAATTGTCCTGTTTTATTGTTTTTAAAACCACAATGAAAACCGTGGAGGAAATAACTCCAATCTTCAAATTTTCCAATTTGTCTTTTGTCTTGTTTCAGTTCATTAAACGTTTCCATTGGAAAATCCTTGTTTAACTTCAAGTAGAGTTTGTCAACCAATTTAAATAACAATTCTTCGCTTAATTGTCTGTAATCTTTCGCACATTGCTCAAAAAAAGCTTGATTTTCTTCAATTTCTTTGTCAGAAATAAGTTTTACAATATTTATTTCAGGTTCATAGGTATGTATTGAAACTTGAAAGTCTGAAAGTTCATTTTTTAAATTTTGTCCGACGGTCTCTCTCTGATTTTGAACTTCTTTTTCAAAAACAATTTTTAGTTTTTGCTCCCGTGTGATTTCTCTAATTTTTTTAAGCGTTGGAATTTGTCCAACAGAATTTATGGTAATTACATTTGTCGTTCTTTTCAATTGCATGGGTTTTTAAAATGAAGTACAATTTTCACCTGTAATCGAGTTTGGAGATTTAAAGCCAAGTGAATTCTATTTGCTAAGATAAAATTTCTTCATAGAATAACAATTTAGCCTAGTGAAATCGGTAATTTCGATTAGATGCTTTTATGTGCCGTCTATGACTTTAAAATCGGTACCCCAAATGAAAACCAAATCTTGCAACCTGATTATGATCCGTTTTATCTGCATTAAATAATAGTTTTCCCCAACCAGCGTTAATTTCAAATATAATTCCACTTTTGGTGACCCATTTACTTCCTAAACCAATTCCAAGGGATAAATCAATTACATCAGAACCTTCCGTAAATATTGATTTATCATTTACATCATATATTTTTTTACCGTCAATAGAGCTTAACATTCCAAATCCTTCGGCAAAGAAGCCAGAAGCATATTTTTTTCCAAAGTACCTTCTGTAATAAGGAGAAACTGAATAATTTAGATCTTTTTCACCCTTATCGTTATCGAATACCGTAAAGAGAGAAACACCTACTGAGGATTTTTTATTTAAGTTTCTTTCGTATGTTCCTTGAAGTGCGCCATTAAAAGGTACTAGCACATTTACTTTTAATTCATTTTTCTTTTCGTTTATTGGATCGTCACTTTGTGCATTAGCAGCAAAAACCGAAAATAAGATCGCAATTAGTAGGTACTTTTTTTTCATAAAATAGGTTTGATTATTCGGGTCAAACTTATAATAATTTGCTTTGCTAAATGTTAATACTATCTAGGGTACAAGTTAAATTAAACACAATTTTCTTACACGCAAAACCAATCTTATTAGTAATGATTAACTCCCTGCCTTAAAAAAGAAAGCGTTTCATAATACAAATCATTTCTGCTTTTTTCTAAATGCAAAACATGAGTACCTTTCTCGATAACGACATATTTTTTTGAAGGTGTATTTTCTAAAGCTATAAACAAACTTTCGGCATCAGAATTATTAGGATATTGATCCCATTCTCCTCGAATAACTAATGTTTTTGATTTAATGTCTTTTGGATTAAAATACGGTTTATTGTGCAACAAATCTTCAACATCTTGTGAAGGTCCAGAAGGAAAACGAATACTTTTGCTTTTTAATTTTTTTACTAAAGGATCATTTTTTGCCCAAAGCATTCCCCAGTTCTCAAAAACTTCAGGTTCTAACTGACAATGCTTATCACTTGGCGTTAAATTTTTCATTGCATTAACTCTTTCTTCCGGAGTCATTTCCTCATAAGAACCCTCAATAGTTTCTATTGAAGAAGTTTCGTTTCTAGTTGTTATTGTTGCAAAGAGCACCAATTTTGCTACTTTATCAGGAAATTTTGTGGCAAATAATCCAGCAACGGTTCCGCCCCAGGAATGTCCAATGAGATAAATTTTATTTTTCCCTGTTTTTTTTAGAATCATTTCGACCGCTATTGCTACATCTAAACAAACGTCTGTTGCTCGTCCCACAACTTTAGCATTTTTATTACTGCTCTCCATTTCAGGGTAACGATCAGAATTTCCATAACCAAGAAAGTCCAGTCCGTAAACATCATAACCATTAGAAGACAAGTTACTCATCCAGGAAATAGTATTCATTCTAAAATCAAATGAAAGTGCCGTCGGAAATGTTGAGCCGTGTAGAAAAAGAATTGGATAATCAATAGAAACTACATTTGGTGAAAGATGATTAATTGCTATTTCTAAATTTGAAATATGGCTTTGAGTTTTTAAAATTTCCGTAGTGTTGAAGTGAGTGATTTGCGGCATGTTGTCTTTGTTTTGCGAAAATAATTGACTCGTAGTTAAAGAAACCACCAATAAAGTCAGCATAATGTTTTTCATTTTGAATACGTTTTTGGCAAAGATAAAAGCGGATTCTCTCTAACACTTCATTCCATACTTAACTATGATTTATCGAAAAGACAAAAATGTATAAAGAATCCGCGTAAAGCCGTGTTTTCGCAAAGCGAATCGGCGTCATCAGCGTTTCATAAGAAAGCAATTATCACTAAGCTCTATTTGCTTTTCTCAATCAATTCTATAATTTTTAAGGCAACACCATTTGATGACTGAAAATTTTGTCCTGTAACAATTCGTCCATCTTGTTCCACAAAAGACTCATTTCTCTTAGAAAATTTAAAACTTCCGCCTCGTTCTTCTATTGTCTTTTGAATTAAGAATGGAAAGTGTTTAAAATACTCGCCATCTTGTATTTCAAAAGAATCAGGATAACCGCTTATTTTTTTTCCATCAACTAAGAATTTACCATTTTTGGTTTTCAGGTTAACAATACCCGCCGTTCCATGACATACCGAAGAAATAATACCATTGTTGTCTTCGTACAGTTGCATAACAAGACGCTGAATGTCTGCGTTTTCAGGCACATCGTACATTGCGCTTCCGCCACCAATATAATGAACTGCTTTGTAGGCTTTATAATCAATTTCTTTGGGCGTCAAAGTATGTGCTACGTTGTACATAAAGTCTTGGTTGTATAAATATTGCTTTTGCAAATTGTCAGAAGTATTGATGTAGGCTAGCGGAATCGCCCCGCCCTTTGGACTTAGAAAATCGACGGTATAACCCGCATTTACAAAAGTATCATAAGCGTTTACGATTTCGACAAAGCTATTACCTGTTGCAATCGTAGAATTTCCATAATGATCTGCATTGGAAACAATGAAAAGTATTTTTTTTCCTGATTTATTGCTTGCTTTACTACTTGCCGCTTTGCTAATTATTTTCCAATCACCTTGAATTTTTTTCAGCAAGAACATATCCATAAATTCGAGTTTCTTTTCAGGAATTAGGATTTCAGCTTTTGCAATAGCGATATCATTAAAGAATTCTACAGAAATGATTTTCCCCACACGACCATTAAATTCTCCTTTGTTGCTTTTTTGAAACCAGCTTACATATTCTGAAATGGGAACGATCCATAATGGTTTTTCTTTGTGGCTTAAAAACAGATTAGCTTCAGGATAAAAAGCCTTGCTAATACTGTCAGGCTGATTGTACGAAGTCCCCTGAATATAGTTTTGAATGCAATTCTCAATTAGGGATTGTTCGGATTGTGAAAAGGACAAATTTGATAGTAATACAAATACAATTGCGAAAAAGATTTTTTTCATAAACGTTGGATTTTAATGGTTTAAAAATGTTTTTCAAAATTAGATTGATTCACTTTTAAAACATTCCAAGTTTATAATAACGGAGTCCGAATGTATATTTTAGGAGTAGAATATCACTCTTTTTGGAAATTTGAAGGCGTCGTACCCGTGATTTTTTTAAAGGTACTGTAAAATGTACTGCTGGAATTAAATCCTGATTCAAAACCCACAGCATCTATTTTAAATTGATTACTTTCTTTTAAAAGTCGCTTGGCTTCATCAATTCGGTATTCATTGATGAACTGAGCAAAACTTTTATTTAAATTGTCATTAATAAATTGCGATAGCAATTGAGGACGAATATTTAATTCTTTTGCTAAAAGTGATAAAGTCAGATCAGGATTAGTATAAATCTTTCTAGTTTCAAAAAGCACATCGATTTGTTCCTGAATTTCTTTTACTACTTTATCTTCTATTTTGTTGAGGTACTTTTCTTTATTCGTGACAATTAATGTTTTGTTTTTTACATAAAAAAGCAGAAGAAAGGAAATGTAAAAACTAAAAGAAAAAGTCAAAGATCCGGAAATATACGACGTGTATCTGGCTAAAGTATACGAAAGCCAAATGGCAGAAACACCAAAAATAACAGATAATATCCAGGTTTCATGATAACTAATTTGATTGCGGTTAGTTGCTAACTTCTTGAATACTTGCCTAGCTTCGTAAATGGATAATACAATAAAAACAAACCATTGAATATTTATCGAGTAATAGATTATTCCTTTCCATGTTTCAGCGTACACTTTATACGGGAAAAGAAAACCAAGTACGCTTATAGTTGTAAATGCTAAAAGAAGACTGTATTTTGCAAATGAATAATTAAGATTCTGCAATATAGATCGAACATAAAAATAGAGTAGAGGACCAATAAAAAAACAAGCAGACAAACCTATTTGCAAATACGTTTTTGACAACTGGTGATTAAAATTAAAAAACACCGATTTTCCTATCCTTACACTTAGCGACAATAATAAAAGTCCAAGAAACAAATCAGATTTGTTTTTATTCTGCTTGAAGAACAAAAAATAAAAACTCAAAACAATACTATTAAAAACACCCAGAGCGCTGAGAAAAAATAATATTTGAGTGTTAATATTCATCAATTAGATAGATTGCTTTCTTTTGGGAATTGGTTACAGTTACCTTAAATATACTCGCTAAAAAAGCTCGGGTAATTTTTTTACAATACTACATAAAAATATCAATATGGTAAGTGCGTTTTACTATTTTTCAGAGGATCTGTTTTTCGAAAATTTCCCGAGAGAAATAACAATAAAAAACTCCTTAAGAAATTAAAGAGTTTTTTCATTTTTTTATCTTGCATCTTCAACAAATACAGAATTTCCCCATGCATTTTTTGTACCGTCTGTAAGATCTTGCGCCTCTCCATTAATCCATAATTTTGCGACATGTCTCTCGATGTCATTTTTTTCATACCCTACTACATAAACATTTTTTTTATGTACATATACTGCAGTGGCTAGAGAATGATTTTTGCCATTAGTAAGATTTTGAGCTTTGTTATTAATCCATAATTTTGCCACTTCTATTCCGTTTATAGTTTCATTACCAGCAATGTAAACATTGCCTTTACTAACAAATATTGATCTTGCAAAAGTATTATTGCTGCTGTCAGAAATATTTTGAACTTTGCCATCTATCCATAATTTTGCTATATACTTATCATTTTCTATTTCATATCCTGCAGCATAAACAATACCGTTCTCAACATATACGGAGAGTGCAAACGCACTATGATGCCCATCGGTTAAATTTTGTGCTTTCCCATTTTTCCAAATTTTTGCGACATTCTTATTATTGTAACGCTGTTCATCTCTATCTCCACTTCGTTCATTACCACAAATGAAAACATCTCCCTTGTAAATAAACATCGAAGATGCATCTACCCAATTTTTACTTTTAATCACATCTGTTGAAATTCCGTTTTTCCAAACTTTGATGATATAATTAGTTAAGTCATATCTGGCTCCTAAAACATAAACATTATTATCTTCTATGCGCACTGAACTTGTGTAACCGTTTTTTATTCCATCTGTCAGTTTTTGTGTTTTTCCATTTTTCCACATAGTACTCACATGTTTTTCATGAGGTAAAATATTACCTACTACATAAACATCTTGGTTTTTGACCACTACATCATTAGCATCTGAATAAAACTCGCTATTTTCTAATGGAAGATCTTTTCCGTTTTTCCATAATTTTGCAACGTGTTTTATGCCAACTTCATCGGACATTTCTTCGATTGAACTCTCAAATTTACTATCGTTATACTCATATCCTGCAACATAAATGTTTACATCTTTTGTGTTGTTTTTTGGACTAACAAGCGATTTGTTTGTCTTACATGCTGAAAACAATACGATGATTGAAAGAGCAATTATTATTTGATTGGAGTATTTTTTTAAATTTGATTTCATCTATTTTATTGGTTATATTTTATTGGTTATATTTTATTTTTAGCAACTTGTATTCGGTCTATTTGGTTTAGATGTCTAATAATGTGGTTGATGAAAAAATGAAAAGTGTCGCCCAATCTTAGCTTAATGAGACTTGAAATAGAAGTTTTAATTTTTACTTTATTTAAACTTACATTTCTGGATCGATTTAACAAGTCCAGAAGTTTGATTTGTTGGTTTATAAAGCGATCAATTACCGATTTGTCTAGTTGGGCATTCAATGGATTTTTGTCTTTAAAAGTTTTCATTTTATTTAGCTTTTCTTTCGGTAACATACTTTTTGCAAAGTAATTCCCTAAAACACCGCTTTTAAATTCAAGGTCAGTTTTAGTAGTTGAATTTTTTATTTCATTTTCTATTTGCGGCAAATAAAAGTCGCCATATAAATTCAAATGTTCCAAACATTCCAAAATGCTCCACGAAATTTCGTTTTCTTTCCACGTTAACGTATTCAAGTCATAACTTTGTAGTTTTTCTGCTTGGTTTATAATTTGTCTTGATTGCTCTAAAAGCATTTGGATTAATTTTTCTGATTGCATGATTTAGATTTTTATTCAAAATTGCAAAAAGTATTATTTATAAACCTTGATCGAAATCAAGACTTTTTTAGTCGTGATAAAGTTTCGGGACTCATTCTTAAATAATTAGCAATATGCCTGTTTGGAATTTCCTGAAAAAGTTGCGGGCTTCTTTTTAAAACTCTTTCATACCTTTCTTTTGGTGAATTTGTCAGGATATCAATTTCACGTTCCATTTGCTGAATTACCAAATTTTCTAAAATTTTTATCCATAGATTTCTATTGCTTTCTGTTTCTAAAAATTTGTCTATTTGTTGTTTGCTTACAACTCTTACAACCGTTTTTTTTATCGCTTGAATAAATAAGTCTGAAGGTTTGCCTGTCAAAAAAGAGTCTAAGGAAACAATTAAATTTTCTCTGTAACCAAATCTGATTGTTTGTTCTTGATATTCGTCTAAAACAAAAATCCGCACACTTCCACTTTCTACATAATACAAATTGGTATCAATGCTGCCTTTCACTTTTAGAAATTCGTTTCTGTCGATGATTATTGTATTTTCCGAAAGTGCAATGATTTCTTCCATTTAATATTTTGTTGTAGGTTTCGGCGTGCTTGCAGTCGAACGCTTGATAGTACTTTTAGCGTTAGTTTTTTGTTTCAAAATATACAATCCCGCATTTTTTATAATAGGATCAACAATTCCCGTGCTATCGTTCATATAGCCGCCAATATTAATAGTATAATCTAAAAAAGCCACTTTTGATTTTGTTCTCAAATGCTTGGGTAATTCATATAAATATAAATCGTTCTTACATTTAGAATCCTTAAAATATTTTATTGCTTTCTCTTTGAAAAATAATTTTTCGTTGTTATAAGTAATTTGATAATACGCCGTGTTAATAAACGATGGAGAAACCCAATCTGGAAGGTTAAAGTAACCTCCTGTCAAATAATACTCGTCTTTTTTGCGGGAAAGCAACTCAATTGAATTTGAACTTTGGTAATCAAACTTTTGCTCCTTTAACAGTTGTGAAGTATACATTTTTAGATAATCATCATCTATTTTTTCACCAATCTGTTTTGTAGAATAAATTCCGCTTTTTGGATCTTTTAATACAATTAATTTTTTATCCGCGAATTTTGCTGGGAAATTTAAAAAATCAATCTGACCTATGGTATCATTTTCCACTAGACTACTTCCAGAATGCGTAAATCTGTAATCGCCTTTTTGCGAGAATAACAAAATCCAATTATTTTTTATTTTAAAATACATCGGATAATTCTGTGCCCGATAATCAAAATTCCTATCAGTATCATAAACGACCATTTCGGCGTCATTGTAATATTTTTCAAAAAGTATTTTAAAATCGGTATTTTCAATTTCGTTTTTAGAATTTAGGATTTGCGAAAACTTAGTATAAACTAGTTTATTTCCTGAAAAATCATACACTCCATTTTCTGCAAATACATACGGTATAAAATTTGCGAAATCAAATACAGAAGTATATTTTTCTTTTTCTAAATCATCTGATATAATGATGTTCCCTAAATAATTATATTTTGTTAGACCTTTATCATTAGAAACGTAATAATCATTCTTTAGACTATCATATAATATTGGAAAAGAACCAATCAAGGGTACAATTTCATAACTTTTAGATTGCGGTTTTTCTATCAGGCTTTTAAAATTCTTATAACTTTTTGGCTTAAAAAAATCATTTGTAGATATATTTTGGGTTGTGCATCTGTCTAAAAACAATAACATCAAAAGAGTAGTAATAATCAAAGAATAAATAATTTTTTTCATGTACTTATAATACCAGGAGTTTTAAACAAAAGTATACTTTTTCTGATAAGATTTTTTGCTTAATTCCTAACTTTTATACCTAACAGGTCTTCAAGACCTGTTAGGAAATACCGTTAAGATGCGTTATCCTAACAGGTTTTTGAAACCTGTTAGGTATCTAAGGAATTCAAACCAAATATGGTAATAATAAGAATAAGAAGAAAATCTGTGTAAATCCGCGTTTTCGCAGAGCGAATCAGCATAATCCGCGTATCATAAGAAAGCAAATTAATATTTTTGCCTAATCCTCAACTTTTGATCATGATCCTATTCTATCTTCTAAATTAGAAGTAAAGCCAATGTAAAATTTGTTTTTGCTTTCGCTAAATAGGATGTAAACAGTGAAATTCATAAAATAGATATAAAGCAAAAAACTCCAAAATCAAATGACTTTGGAGTTTTTGGAATTTTGTGGGCGATATGTATCTGTTTTTAAACCATTTTTTACACGATTTGAAGAAATTAAACATTACAAAATAATACATTATAATGTTTTGTATGCTTATCAACTCACTAGACAAGCTTCGGAGAAATCTGAAGCTTTTCTTGTTTTTTTTCTTCTTATCAATAAACATTTACACTATTTATTGATACAGATAGATTTCTAAATATATCTTTTCATCATTTCTAAATATAAAAAGGTTAAACTACTATCTGGAATATTTATTTCTGTAATAAATTAATTATATATTAGCCCTTAAAACGCAGACTTGTAACTTAAGCTAAAGAAGAAAATACATAAACAATGATAGCATTACCCGGCGAAAACATAATCTCTAAAGACAAAAATATTCTTATTGTTTTAGAAAAAAATACTAGCTCAAACTTAGAGCTTAACAACCTGATTGAAAAATTTTGTGGAATCGTAGTAAATGATTTTTCTGAAATTAAAACTTCATTAGCTGACAAAATAATTTATGTGTGCGGAGATATTGATCAACTTGACAACAACGACCATACTTTTTATGTAATCAAAGAATTATCTACAAATTACCAGAATTATAAAGATAATAATTTACAATTTACAACTTTAGGAGAAGTTCCGCTTCTTATCAGTAATGTAGGGATCTACTATAGAAATATGTTTGGTGACAGTGATTTTTTTAATGCAATTAAATCTGAACATTTATTTCAGGAATTAACAGAATCAAACAAAGAATCGAAGGCTTTAAGAAAAGGTATTTATTTAACAGAAATTGAGAAAGAGGAAAAAGATGATTCAGAACTGCTTCATTTTCGCCTTTTAAGATGTTCAAGTAATTTTACCGGGCCAACAGACAACTTTAGAAAAACGGATCAAATTATTGTAAATACTTTAAATAATGCAATTAAATATACTTTTGAAAAAGAAACAAAAGTTAATCATGTTCTAGCTCAAATTTATGAGAATAAAATAAAAAGTGATGACAATGCAAAAGAGGTTAAGTCTAAAATAAAAGCACATTCTGACAAAACAAAGGATATGTCCAAAGATGGCATTATTGCTTTCTGTACATTCTATGATAAATCCAATTTTGACCACTTGACACAATCAAAAGAAGATCGATACGATTGGTTTTACAAAAAAGCAAGCGGACTAACAAAACTTCATTTTAAATTAAAAAATACTGTATCTGATCTAGATTTAGAAAAGGAATTCAGTGTTACTTTGTATCCAAATTCAGCTTTTTTAATACCTCTTTCTACCAATAGATTATACACTCATGAAATTAAGCCTTCTGTCTTAAATGTAGATCAAATTCCAATTAGAATGGGTTATGTTGCGCGCTGCTCAAATTTAGAAGCTGTTTATATGAATGACCAAACCTATATTAAAGAAAATAACAGTTTTATTAAACTTGAACAAATGACTTCAGATACAATGATTGAGCTCAGGAATTCATATTACGAAGAAAATATCAGCGAAAAGAAAATAGAATATGGAAAAATTCATTTTAGTATGAACTCTGGTGATTACGAAAAACCAATATTTTAATCTGAGAAATAAATAATGGACAATTTAGGCTTTTATAAAATTACACTCCCCTTCGAAAAAAACTTTTTTGGGGAATTATCAAATTCAGTAACTTTTGAGACTATCACTAAGGGTAGAATTGGTAATAATTTAGTTCATATATCGGATCATAATGTTCCAATCACAAGAACAACCAGTGTTTATAATATTCCAGCTCATGATTTTTCTCATTTACACCATCAAATTATAGCGTCTCTAAATACTGAAATACAAAACAATTCAGTTGAAAATTTACAATTGGCAGATTTTAATAATGCACTTATAGAAATTTATGACTGTAATTATTCTAAAATGAATTATCACTCAGATCAATCTTTAGATTTAGAAGCTGGTTCTTTTATTGGTTTATTTTCATGCTATGAATATCCTGAAAAATTAATAGAAAAGAACATCCGTAAACTAAAAATTAAAGATAAAGTCAGTAATGAAGAATTCGAAATTCCGCTAACACATAATTCTATCATCTTATTTTCATTAGCAACCAATGAAAAATTTCTTCATAAAATTATACTGGAATCTACTTTAAGTAAAAAGAAACTTGAAGCTGATAATAGATGGCTTGGAATTACTTTTAGAAAATCAAAAACATTTATACATTTTAAAGATAATTTACCGTATTTATCTAATGGAAAATTATTAACATTAGCCGATGAGAATCAAAAAAAGGAATTTTATACTTTAAGAGGACAAGAAAATAACAATTTAAATTTTGTTTATCCGATATTATCATACACGTTAAGTACCGGTGATACAATGAAACCAATAGGATTATGATAGAGAACTTTGTGCTTTTGGCATTCGATACTTATTATTTTGACGGAAAGGCAAAAACTGTTTGTATTGAATTTAATAAATGGAATGATAGTAATGATTATAAAGTACATTCAGAAATAATTGATAATATTGAAGAGTATATTCCAGGAGAATTTTATCGAAGAGAATTACCTTGTATTTTAAGTCTTTTGGAAAAGATGAAGTTAAAAAATATTGACGCTATTATTGTCGATGGGTATATTTATTTGGATGATGATAAAAAATATGGTTTAGGAGGACATTTGTATGAAAAATTAAACCAGAAGATTCCAATTATTGGCGTGGCCAAAACTAATTTTGCATCACTAAATAAGGACAAAAAAAGTTTATTTAGGGGTGATAGTAAAAAACCACTTTTTATCACTGCAATCGGGATTGATTTAGACGATGCATTTGAAAAAGTCAAAAGTATGGCTGGTGAATTTAGATTTCCTGCCTTATTAAAAGAATTAGACAGGTTAACAAAAGAAATATAAATAAATCATTCACAAACAACTTTATAATAATCCTCAAAAATTTGGTTAGATATTTTAATTCACTTTTTTGAACAATAAAACTCCTTAATTTCTTAAGGAGTTTGTTGATGGAGTGTCAGGGACGGCAATCGAACACTTGACACTAATTTTGGTATTTTTAGGAAATATAAATGCAGTATTTGGTTAAAATAAGGCAGGACATTAACTTGTTGCTTGTAACTGGCAGTAGTGGATCAAAGCGGATTGGGTTCTCCGCTAAGAGAAAATTTCTTCATGAAAATGAAATGTCAATTTATATAAATCTCCTCAATGCAGTTAGCGGTTGTTAGCGGTAGTTGTTTACTTATCGTTAATATATTCTAAAATGTCAGCTGGTTGGCAGTCCAAAGCTTTACAAATAGCTTCCAAGGTGCTAAAGCGGATTGCCTTTGCTTTTCCAGTCTTTAGTATTGAGAGATTAGATAATGTCAAGTCAACTCTTTCAGAAAGTTCATTCAGAGAAATTTTTCGTTTCGCCATCATTACATCTAAGTTTACAATTATTGGCATAGCTTATATTGTTAAGTCGTTATCGTTTTGGATTTCAACTCCCTTTTGAAAAATTGTCGCAATAATATAGACTACGGCTGCCATCAATATAAAGGCTTGATTGTCTACCCAAAACTCGTTTAAGCTGTTGATAACATAACCATTATGCTGTAGGTCTTTAGCTGTTTTTCGTGCTATATAACTTAATATTCCAATGGATACAGTAAAATAACTAATATATGAAATTTGTCTTGCAACAAAACTGGTGAAAGGTTTTGACAAATCAATTTTGTGCATCAGTTTAATAACTGTGTAAAATAGGAAAGCTTTTAAAATTGAAATGATTAGCACAAAGCTATAAATACCGAAAAATGCTAATTTACTGTCATTATACATTTCACTTAAGTCTAATTTTTGATAAAGATTTTGGACAAACTCAGGATTATACAAACTGACGAAAAAATTTACGATCAAGCCTCCCGCTTCAATACATAAACCAACGAAAATAAGCCAAGCCACAATATATAAGCCCCAAAATACGAAGTTGTTTGTTTTTGACATAATTATTTAAATTAAAGTTATATGTCAAAAATAATAAAAATTTATTGATAAACAATAAAAATGTGTTATTTATCAATTTTTAGATGTAATTTGTTTTTTTAATAATTTAAATTTTGGACTGTTTAGCTTTTCTCATTTTTTTTGGTAATTTATGTTGAAGTCTATTACCTATATTAGAAAATGCAAAATCTAAATAGCAAGCAGTTCCAAGTTTCTTTACACCATTGTTCATGACTTACATCTAAACGATATATTTGTTTTTGCTTTCGCTAAATAGGATGTAAACAATGAAATTCATAAAATAGATATAAAGCAAAAAACTCCAAAATCGAATGACTTTGGAGTTTTTTAATTGTTTGGTAAATCGACAATTAAATAAATACTAATGTCTATAAATTATCTTTAATTCGTTTTGTTATTTCTTCAATTGTACCCATTCCTTCAAAAGTCAAAACTTTGATTTTTGACTTCATATATTCGATTGCGGGTCTGGTTGAATTTTCAAAAATTTCAATTCTTTTAATATGGATATTGGCATCCTTGTCATCTTTGCGATTAGAAGTTTCTGCTCTTTTTTTTGCTCTTTTTAAAAGTTCTTCTTTTGGAACATCAATATTAATTACTTTTCCAATTTTCAGGTTTTTAGACTTAACGAGTTCTAATAAATCATCTACTTGCGGCTCTGTTCTTGGATAACCATCTAAAATTATTCCTTTAGCATTTATATTCTCATCCAATATTTTACTGAAAAGCTCTTTTATTGTAGAATCAGGAACTAAATCTCCTCTTTCTTCATATTCAGACATTATTTTTCCAATTTCCGTTTCGTTTTGTTTTTCAAAACGGCATCTGTCTCCAGTAGAAATATGTTCAAATTTAAGTTCTTCTTTTAAAATTTCACACTGAGTGCCTTTTCCTGAGTATGGAGGGCCAGTAATTATTAATACTTCCATTTTATTTATAAAGTTTTTAATTCTCTTTTGGTTCTTAAAGTTATCATTGATCTATTCAAAAATAACAAGGAACCCCAAATTTACAAGAAAAACGAGTTACTTTTTGAACAAAAAAAACTCCTTAATTTCTTAAGGAGTTTGTTAGTGGGCGATGAGGGGTTCGAACCCCCGACCACTTCCGAAGAAATCGGAATGCTCTGAACCAGCTGAGCTAATCTTTGTTCTGTATTAATTCTTGAATTTTAATTCTGCTTTTCCAGGATTTAATTTGCAATTCTCTTTTATGTGCAAGCTCTTTTGATTGATAGTTTTCTGTGTAAACAATTTTCCAGTCGTTAACATTTCCTGTAAAGCCTTTACTTTTTTGATTGTGTCTGATGATTCTATCTTCTAAATTAGAAGTAAAGCCAATGTAAAATTTGTTTTTACTTTCGCTAAATAGGATGTA
>NZ_MUGW01000040.1:35633-35838 GCF_002217285.1 Flavobacterium hercynium
TCGTTTACATTTCCTGTAAAACCTTTACTTTTCTGATTGTGCCTAATGATTCTATCTTCTAAATTAGAAGTAAAGCCAATGTAAAATTTGTTTTTGCTTTCGCTAAATAGGATGTAAACAGTGAAATTCATAAATATAAAGCAAAAAATTCCAAAATCAATTGACTTTGGAGTTTTTGGAATTTGGTGGGCGATGAGGGGTTCGA
>NZ_MUGW01000041.1 GCF_002217285.1 Flavobacterium hercynium
TTTCAACTTTGATTTAGCTGCTTGTCAGTATTTCAGTGAACGTTTGTCCTTATTGCGGGTGCAAAACTACACCCTTTATTTACATTTACAATACTTTTTATTGCATAATTTACATCTTTTTTAAAACTTTTTCTTAACTCACTGGTAATGCAAAACTTATAATTTCTGCTATTTTAGTAATTGTAGGATTTTTGAGGGGGTCATTTTTGTTTTCGCAATATTTGGGGGTTTAAAACGTGCCGTTTTGTTGGTTTGGCAATGGTTTATCGCTTTTGACTTTGTTTTCCTTTTTTTTCTTTTACTTGTATTGCTCTTATCGTTGGGGTTCTTTTAAATCACGCAGAGGCGCTAAAGCGCTAAGGTTTTTTCTTTTTTTAGCTTTGTGGTGGTGGTATTTGTTTTTTATTGTTGTTGTTGTGTTCTTGCTTTCTTTTAATCACGCGAAGGCGCTAAGACGCAAAGGTTTTTTTCTTCTTTCTATTGTTGTTCTTTGCTACACTGCTGTCCTAGCCCCGATGGGAGTGGAAATCCTTTGACTTTTTGCTGCCAAAAAGACAAAGATTGTAGCAGACAGCGGGAAATAGCTCCTCAAAAATATACCTCTTCCTTATTATATACATTAAACCTAACAGGTTTGGGAAACATCACCGGTTATTGTTATTTATATAATACTTCATACACTACGCTTAGGGAAACCTTGCAGGTTATTATTACTTATATATTAGGTATAAAAAAACCCGAGTCGCTTTTGCAAGCTGTCGGGTCTTTAAAATTTAGACGTTTCTTGAATTAATCGAAACGAATTGCTTTTACTGGAGAAATCTTCGTTATTATATAGGATGGAATTAACAACACTATAAAACAAACTGCAATGGTGAGCAGATTCAGCAGAATAACATAGACCCAATTTATATATACGGGTGCTTGGTTTACGTAGTAGTTTTCAGGATTGAGTTGTATTACTCCAAAATGCTGTTGGATGAGCAATAATGAAATTCCGATTAGGTTGCCCCAAAAAAGTCCTCGTACTATAAGATAGAAGGCGTTGTACAAAAATATTTTACGAACGGACCAGTTATTTGCTCCTACGGCTTTAAGAATACCAATCATTTGTGTTCTTTCTAAAATCAACACTAATAAAGCAACTACCATATTTATGGTGGCTACTATTATCATTACGGCCAGGATAACTATTATATTGAAATCAAAAAGCTGTAGCCAGTCAAAAATATAGCTGTATTTTTCGATTATGGTTTTTGTATCTAAACTTGAAGAGGTTTCTTCATAGATTATATTTCCTGTTTCCTTTATATGATCGAAGTCTTTTACAAAAATCTCGAAAGCCCCAACTTGATCTGCACTCCATTTATTGATTCGCTGAATGTGACGTAAATCTCCAATAATGTAGGTGCTGTCGAAATCCTGAAATCCGGAACTAAATATACCTACGATTTTAAAGCGACGACTGTTTGGCATTTTACCTTGCTCTTCTTTTATGAAGAAGGTATTAAAACTGTCTCCTAGTTTTAGATTAAGTCGGTCTGCAAGAAATTTAGATATTATAACTTCTTCGTTGAGCTGTTTAGAAAAATCAGGAACTCGTCCTTCTACTAAATACTCTTTTATATGTTTCCACGCATAATCTACTCCAACGCCTTTAAAAATGATTCCTTCAAAAGCATTTTCGGTTCTTATTATTCCTGCTTTGCTTGCGACTGCCTGAATGTGACTTACCTCTGGCACTGATTTAAAGTCCGGATAGAAATCCTGCTTTTTTGAAATTGGCACTAAGGTTACTTCTGAGTTATTATTGTCATAATTAGAAATTATAACATGCCCGTTGAAGGCTGAAATTTTTTCTCTAATCTTTTGCTGCAAACCTATTCCCGTAGCAACTGAAACCAACATCATAATAATACCTATTGCAATTGCGGAAATAGCAATTTTTATAATAGGTGCTGAAATACTGCTTTTATAATCTTTTGCAGTAATAAGTCTTTTGGCTATAAAATATTCTAGATTCAATTTTTACGATATATATTATGGTTATTGCAGTTCTTTTGTATCAATCAAAAATACATTTAAATAAACAAAAATGAATTGTTACTCCAAACAATTACGTTTAATTTAGGTTTTGTACTTACAACGGCATTTTCTTTTTCATTTCTTCTACAATATTGAAGGCAGCGGGACATATTGCAACATTTTTTAATGTAAGATCTGAAATCTGATGAAATTTTTTACGATCTGTATGCGGAAACTCTCTGCAGGCTTTTGGACGTACGTCATAAATCATACAATAATTTTCATTGTCCAGAAAAGTACACGGCACACTTTTTAAGACATAATCTTTATCTTCATCAATTCTGAGATATTGATCGATAAACTGCTGGGGCTTTTGTCTGAAAGATTTTGAAATTCGTTCTATATCTGCCAAAGTGAATAGCGGTCCTGTTGTTTTACAGCAATTAGCGCATTGCAGACAATCTGTTTTCTTAAATTCTGCATCATGCAAATCCTGCATTACATAATCTAAATTTTTAGGCTGTTTCTTTTTCAGCTTATCGAAATACTTTTTGTTTTCGATATGCTTATCTTTGGCTAACTTATTTAAGTTATTTAAAATCTGTTTCAAGTTTAAATTTTAAAGTTGACCCGCAAAATTAAACAACTTTGAACTTGAAACCTCAAACTTTGAAAATAAAATACAATGAAAGATCTTTTTGGGAAAGCGATGTACGATTTCCAAACCAATAATTCTCCTGAAAACATCATTACTGAAACTTCTATATCTGAGGAAGACGAAATGAGCGTGGAATATTTATTTCGTTCTTATGCTGAAATGCCTTTACTGGAACAAAAAGCGCTTCAATTGGCTACCGGAAAAACGCTTGATGTAGGTTGCGGAGCCGGAAGTCACAGTTTGTCATTACAAAATGATCGCAATTTGGAAGTTACTTCGATAGATATTTCTGCAAAGGCGATAGAAACTTGTAAACTTCGAGGTGTGAAAAATGCTAAAATTGAAAATATACTAGACTTTGAAGGAGAAAAATTTGATACGATCATTTTATTAATGAATGGTGTTGGAATTTTTGGAAAATTAGAACACTGCAATAAATATCTTTCTAAACTTAAATCGTTACTAAATCCGGGTGGACAAGTTTTACTAGACAGCTCTGACATTATTTATATGTTTGACGAAGATGAAGACGGAGGAAAATGGATTCCGTCTAATAATGATTATTATGGTGAACTTGTTTTCAATATCTCGTATAAAGGAGAAAAGGAAGAATCTTTTGACTGGTTGTATTTAGATTACAACACACTTCAAAATGCTGCTGTTGCAAATGGTTTCAAATGCGAGCTGATTCTTGAAGGTGAACATTATGATTATTTGGCCAAACTTTTGATTTAAAATAAAACTTACCAATCATGGAAACAGCAGCTTTAGAAAAATTGAAGTATCCTATAGGAAAATTTGAATTTCCAAAGGAATACAGCCCGGAATATATTTCGGATAAAATTCGTGAGATCGAATCTTTTCCAACAAGATTAAAACAAGAAACAATTCATTTAACAGATGAACAATTAAACACTCCTTACCGTCCAGAAGGATGGACGGTTCGACAAGTGATTCATCATTGTGCCGAAAGTCATATGAATTGCTACATCAGAATAAAATGGGCATTAACCGAAAATAATCCGATAATAAAACCGTACGACGAAACTCTATGGTCTGAATTACCGGATAATTTAAAAATGCCTATTCAACCTACTTTAACTTTGCTGGAAGGTTTACATTTGAGACTGGCTTATATCATGAGAAATTTATCTGATGAAGATCTTGAAAAATCTTTTATTCACCCTGAAAACAATTCAGAATACAAAATAAAACAATTAATTGGCACATATGCCTGGCATGGCAACCACCATTTAGCGCATATTACTTCTTTAAAAAAATATAAAAATTGGAAATAAAAAGATATGTTTCTTTTTTATACACTGTATATTATTTTATCCTAAAACAAAAAAATCTCTTCGATTGAAGAGATTTTTTTATATCCTTAAGGAATATTTAAATATTTATGTGTTTGCAATGAAACGCGCCATTTTGGGTTGTTCATTACATAATCAACAATAAGCGGTGTCATTTCTTCTTTTTTACTCCATTCTGGCTGAAGAAACAAAATAGCATCTTTATTGACTTGTTCTGCTTGTTCTTCTGCAAAAATAAAGTCGTGTTTATTATGAATAATTACTTTTAACTCGTGCGCATTATCATAAACGGTTTGAGTAGGTAATTTATTTTTTTTAGGAGAAAGACAAATCCAATCCCATGTTCCTGAAAGCGGATAGGCTCCGGAAGTCTCAATATGAACTTTTAAGTTTTTATCTTTCAATTCCTTCGTTAATAAAGTCATGTCCCAAGATAAAGGTTCTCCTCCGGTTACTACAACTGTATCTGCATAGGTCGACGCATTTTTTACAATTAAATCAATACTTGTAGGCGGATGCAATTCAGCATTCCAGCTTTCCTTTACATCACACCAATGGCATCCAACATCACAGCCTCCAATTCGTATAAAGTAAGCAGCTCTTCCTGTATGAAAGCCTTCTCCCTGAATGGTATAAAATTCTTCCATCAAAGGCAACATTGCTCCTTTATTTACTTCTAATTGTATTTCTTTTGCTAACATTATTCTATTTTAAAAGTGCAAAGATAGTCATTTAAATATGGAACATAAAAAAACCGATAGTCCAAAGAACTATCGGTTTATATTTTAATGCAAAAACTTAAATTATTTAAGTGCTTTTACAGATTGTGCAGCGTATGTATTTGCTGGATCTATTGCTAAACTTTTGTTGAAATATTCAACTGCTTTAGCTTTGTCTGTATTTGCATAACTAGCACCAATGCTATTGTAAGCTTCAACAATTTTCTTAGCTGTAGCAGGTTTTGCTAATTCTTCAGCACCTTTAGCTGTAGTTTTTGCAACGTATTCTTCGTAGTTTTTGATAATTAAATCATCTTTCTCTAACAAGTTGTTGATTCTTCCTTTGTATAAGTAAGCTTCATCATATGATGGAGAAGCAACTAAAACATTGTCAAAAGCAATTTCTGCTTTTCCTAATGCTTCAACGTCACGAGTACCAACTGCTTTACCAGCATTTCCGTAATAAACTGAAATACCATAATAAACAAGATCATCTAAATAATTTTTAGATTCTTTGTTAGCTGCTCCAAGTTCAAAAAGAGTTGCTGCTTGTGCGTATTGTTTTTTACCAAACAACGCTTTTCCATAATCAGCCAATTCTTCAACAACTAATGGCTCTAATTCGATTGCTTTTTTGATATCAGCAACACCAGCATCAAAAGCAGCAGGATCTACAACACCTTCAGCATTAGTTCCTTTTTTAATTTTAGCAAAACCTAAATATAAATAATCTCTACCAATTACTTTATTTGTAGGTACTTTGATATAATCCTGGATAGATTTAATTGCTACATCTACGTTTCCGTTTTCGTAAGCTGCATAACCTAAATATCTAAAAATTCTAGGATTTACTTTATCTTCAGCAATCATTTTGTTTGCTACTACTTCAAGATTTTTATAATCTTTAACCAAGATTAAGAAATCAGCATGACGCATTTTTGAATCTAATGAGTAATCTGTAAGACTTAAGTATTTCTCATAGTTGGTAATTGCGTTTTGCATATTAACTTTTGCAGTAGAACTTTTGTTTCTTCCCCATTTGTAATATGTTTCAGCTAATTCTCTGTAAACAGGACCGTAGTTTGCATCTAATGCGATAACTTCATTAAAAGATTTAATCGCTTCATCGTAAGATTTAGCTCCTTTTAATAAAACTCCTAATTGCATTTTTGCTCTCAAAAGTGTTGGATCAGCAGTAAATGCATCACGGTAAGCTTTGTAAGCATCATTTTGATTGTGTGCTCCGTAATAAGCATCACCAATTGCTAAAAGTGCCTGAGCATTTTGTGGCTCGATTGCTAAAGCTTTTTTCAACGTTGTTACTGCAGTTGTATAATCAGGATTTGTAGAATTGATGTAAGCTCTACCAATGTAAATAAATTCATTTACATCTTTACGCTTCATATCTTTTGTAGCTAAACCAAAGTTAGTTTGAGCTCCTGCATTATTTTTACTATCAAGATCTAACTGACCTAAACCAATATAATTTAAGTTTTTCTTATCTGATGCTTCTAATCCATTTAAGTAATAAATTTTAGCAGAATCAACAATTGATTGATTTAAGTATACGTTTCCTAAAACAAAATTTGCTTCACCATCTGATGGTTTTGCTTTGATAATTGATTTTAGTAAAGACTTTGCTTTCTGAAATTGTTCAGCATCGATTGCCTTTTTAGCTTCTTTGATATCTTGCGCATTTGCAACAGAAGCTGAAGCAACTAGGGCAAGACTAAAAATTTTAAATTTATTCATCTTAGTTATAATTAATTTATTCTTTATCGTTAGTAATGCGATTTCTAATTTGTATTTTTCTTCCCGGAGTTTTAAATGGCAATAAGCCAGATTTTAAAACTACTCGTTGTCCTATATCTCCGGCAACGAATGAAGCAAAGCCCATTCCAAGACCAGAATAACCCTGACAATTTATTATAAACAAATCACGTGCCAAAGGATATTTTAATTCTGCAAGATCATTTTGTGTAGGATTATAATAATTATCATCATTTAATCCTTTTACACTTAATACGTTTATTTTACTGATTAATTTAGCAACACTTGCACTTGGCTGTGATAACCAGTTTACTCCCACAACACCAATCATTCCGTCATTTTCAGAAACGAATTTTATTACTTCTTCATTAGTTTTGAATGAGAAAACGCCAGTAGCAGGAATCTCCTTTACTTTTGCTAAATCTTTCATATAACGAACGGTACTTGAATTTGGATTATCAAAAACCAGACCTTTAATTTTCGGATCCCCTTTTCCCTGCATAAAATCAATTACAGATTTTAACGCTATTAAAGTATCATTATTGCTTTTGTTTGCAATCAATGCAACAGCATCTGTTCCAATAGGCGTAATGCGTGGGGTAATTTTAAGCTTTTTAAACTGCTCTTTCTCTTCCTTAGACAGATCTCTAGCTGTTACAACAACTTTCGTTTTTTTATTTAAAAGATCATTTATCAGTTCAGCTTCAGATTTTGTTTTAATTCCAATTTTAGCATCATAAGTACTTTCAAAAACAGCTACCTGATCTTCTATAATTGGCAACAATGTTTCATCAACAGTAATATCGATAGAACCTTTTATGATTGTATCTTTTACCTCTTCATTTTTACTTTTTTGATTGCACATTGCAAACAAAAAAACAAAAACCACTAAACCAAAAACTTTAGCATATTTAAACATGACTATTCATTATTAGAATTGATTAATCTTAAAAAACGAATTGCTGAATATACGATCAGCAAAATCCCAAATGCGTATCTGTAAATTGGATCCATGTTGATTGGTAATTTGTCCCAAAACATAATCATTAATCCCAGTACAAGATATATTAAAAAAAACAGTATTCCTAAAACAAGAAGAAATCGCTCTTTGAGCGATTTCTTCTGAATATTATTAAGTATATCTTTTAACATTATTCTGCAGATTGAATAGTAATAGGAAGAGAGTATAATACCCTAACTTTTTTACCATTTTGCTCGCCGGGAGTCCATTTTGGACATTTTTTAAGAACACGAATTGCTTCTGCTCCTGTACCGTAACCGATATCCCTTAAAACTTTAATGTCGGTTAATGAACCGTCTTTTTCAACTACAAAAGTAACGTAAACTTTACCTTTTAGACCTTCTTCATCCGGAGTCTTATAATTGTTTCCTACGAATTTGTAGAACTTTTCAATTCCTCCAGGGAAATCAGGTTTTACTTCGATACCAGCCGTGTTGTATACGTTGTTATCTTCAGCAATGATCTCTTGAACTGGTCCTTTTCCAACTGGCTCATCAACAGTTAAAACTGCATCAGGATCTCCTTTGATGGTTTCAGATCCAATCTTTTTCTCTTTAAGATCTAAGATTTTTGGCGGCTCCTCAGTGATTTCTTCTGATTTTGCCACAACAGGCTTCACGAACTTCACTTGATCCACTTTTGGTGGAGGTGGTGGAGGTGGCGGCATGTTTGGCTGCACTTCCTGTTTTTTAGGAGGCAACTTTACTGTAGTTATCTTAACATCATTGTTTACTACGTCATCACCAGAATCTGGTAAAATACTAGCAATAAGTGGTGCTGCAACAGCTAAGCTAAAGATAACTGAACCTACGATAAGAGATCTTACTGTAGTTTTAGTATTTGATTTTCTTAACTCATATGCACCGTATATCTTATTGCGTCCTTCGAACACGATATCAAGCCACTGATTTTTAATTATATCTAATTTCATTTTTCTTCATTATTAGGTTATTGACGAAACAAGACAAGTCTTATTTATTCTCTAACAATTCATTTTCTTTAGGAAGAAAATCGTTAACAATAGCATAAGTTTCAACTCCTGTAATTGCCATTTCATCTAAAATGTCTACAAGATTTTTATACTTAGATTTCTTACCTGGCTTGATGATCACAATAATTCCTTTTGCTTTATCTCCAGTATATTCAAGTACAGATTTTTTACGAGCGATTAATTCTTTACGAATTCCGTCTTTCCCATAAGAAATATCTTTAGGACCAGCTATAGGAGAGTCAAGTAATCCCATATAATAAACAAGTTTATTATTTTCCCCCATCATAACGGTCATAGTTCGTTTTTCATCAACTTTTATGTCCTTATTTTTGGTTGGATCTTCATCTTTATCTGGCAAACCTAAACTCATCGATTGAGGTTTTGACAACGTAGTGGTTAACATAAAGAATGTGATCAATAAGAAAGCTAAATCCACCATCGCAGTTAAATCGACTTTAGAGTTCTGCTTTTTACTTCTTACTTTACCACCTTTTCCGCCTCCACCGTCGCCGGTATTTAATTCAGCCATTTAGTGTATATTTTTTTTAATTAAAAATCTTTTCCTCTCATACCTGTAACCAAGTTAAAGGTATTGACTTTTTGATCTTGTAAGATATCCATAATCTTTTTGATTGAAGGATAATCTTGTCTAGCATCACCTTTAATTGCAACCTGCAATTCTTTATCGTCAATATCAATTGTAGCTCTTCTTGAAATTAAAAGCCAATCTTTCAATTGATTATCTAAAGAATCCATTGGAATTCCAGTTTGGTTTGCTTTAGTTCTATCAGCTGATCTCATGTTGATGATTTGTTTCAAATCTGCAACCGGAACACCGAAATCGTCCATTAATGCGAATTTTTCTTTATCCTCTTCTGAAAAAGCTACACCGTATTTTTGTCCCATTCCTTCAAGAGTTTTTTTACGAACTTCTCTACCTCTGATATCAAAAAATACTTTTTCTTTTCCGTCTTTACCTTTACCTATGATGATCGTCGCTAAATCCGTTTCTGGTAATTTAGTCTGAACAGTAGATGAAGGCATATCCACTGGAAGTGCTTCTGGCACTTTAGCAGTAGCGGTCAAAATAAAGAACGTAAGCAAAAGGAACGCAACATCACACATGGCAGTCATATCTGTCGATGCTGACTTTTTTTTCATTTTTATTTTAGCCATTCTCTTTTTATTTTATTTTGATATAATTAATTATAAATTATAAATATCAAAAATTAATTATTGTTTCAAACTTCCTCTGAATCTTCTGTAAGTATTTACAATTGTAGTACCAGCCTCATCGATAGAGTAAGTTAAATCATCAATTTTAGATGTAAAGAAGTTGTAAGCGATAATTGCAAAGATAGATGTTGTAATACCTGTAGCAGTGTTGATAAGTGCCTCAGAGATACCATTTGCAAGAGCAGCTTGGTCAGGAGTTCCAGAAGACGCTAACGCACCAAACGCTTTAATCATACCAGATACAGTTCCTAATAATCCTCCTAATGTTCCTAAAGATACTAAAGCAGAAATGATTGTCATGTTTTTCTCTAACATTGGCATTTCTAATGAAGTAGCCTCTTCAATTTCTTTGTGGATTACTTCTGAAGCTTCTTCACTGTTGAATCCTTCTTTTTTAACGTCTTGGTATTTAATCAAAGCAGATTTAATTGCATTTGCAACTGAACCTTGTTGTTTGTCGCAAGCAGCGATTGCAGCTTCGATGTTTCCTTCTTTAATACTTCCTTGAACGCTTTTCATAAATTTATCTAAGTTAGCTTTTCCAGCTGCTTTTCCGATAACGATGAATCTTTCAATAGAAAACACAACAACCATTAATAGCATACCTAATAAAATTGGTACGATAAATCCTCCGTGATAAACCATCCCTAGTGTATTTAAAGGACGCCCTTCAACAGTTCCACCTTCAAAGTTAGAAGGAGCTCCCATAACGAATTTCCAGATTAACCAACCAACAAAAACACATGCTACAATAATGATTCCTGAAATCATTCCTCCTCCATTCGAAGTGCTTTCTTTTTTAACCTTAACGTTTGCCATTTTTTTTAATTTTAATAGTTTTAAATAATTTTTATTTTTTAGTTATATTTAACTTGTAGAGGAGCAAATTTATACGTTTAGTTTAAATAAAAAAACTTTTTTTAATTTTATTGAAGCAAATTTAACGTCAATTTAAAAAATATCTCATTAATTTGCTGAAATCATTTTTTAAATAAGACAAAAATCAGGTCTAATAATGGGAAAATTACAACGTTTTAGTAAATATTCAAACATTCTGTTGATATCTTCTTAAAATGTTGCGAATTTTTTTTTCGTTAGATTTTCATCATAAAAAAGCTTTTTCCTACTAAAAAAACAACGTAAAATTGTTAAAATACAATATATAACTCTTATAATCATCTAAAATACAAATAATAACATGAATAAAAAAGATAATTTCATTCAAGATATCAATAAAGGTTATTTATCTAAAGGTGAGAGTATAATTTTAGGAGGCGCAATCCTCGATGGTGAAGCAGTTGCTGAGGCACATGTAAAGATTCCTTTAAAAACTTTAAATCGTCATGGATTAATCGCAGGTGCTACTGGTACCGGAAAGACAAAAACAATTCAGGTATTTTCAGAACAATTGTCTGCTGCAGGAATTCCAGTTCTAATGATGGACATAAAAGGAGATTTTAGCGGAATCGCAAAAGAAGGAAAAGAAGAAGGTTTTATTACTGAACGTCACTCTAAAATAAATCTACCTTTTACAGCAAGCGCATTTCCTGTTGAACTAATGTCTTTGTCCAAACAAAACGGTGTTCGCTTACGTGCTACTGTTTCTGAATTTGGTCCTGTTTTATTCTCGAGAATATTAGCATTAAATGATACGCAAGCTGGTGTTGTGTCTGTTATCTTCAAATATTGCGACGACAATCAAATGCCGTTACTAGATCTAAAAGACATTAAAAAAGTCATCAATTATATTACCGAAGAAGGAAAAGACGAAATCACAGCCAGCTACGGAAAAATCTCAACAGCAACTACCGGAACTATCCTCCGAAAAATAATCGAATTAGAACAACAAGGCGCTGACTTGTTTTTTGGTGAAAAGTCTTTTGAAATAGACGATTTACTTCGTATTGACGAAAACGGAAAAGGATACGTTAATATTATACGTTTAACGGATATACAAGATAAGCCAAAACTATTCTCTACTTTCATGTTAAGTTTACTGGCTGAAATTTACCAGACAATGCCGGAAAAAGGCGATGCTGAGCAACCAGAGTTGGTGATTTTTATAGACGAAGCACATTTAATTTTTAGTGAAGCCAGTAAAGTACTTCTGGATCAGATTGAAACTATTGTAAAGTTAATTCGTTCTAAAGGTGTCGGTGTTTATTTTGTAACGCAAAATCCAATGGATGTTCCGAGTGGTGTTTTGGCACAATTAGGATTAAAAATTCAGCATGCCCTAAGAGCTTTTACAGCCAATGACCGACAAGCGATTAAAAAAACGGCTGATAACTACCCTACTTCACAATATTATAAAACAGATGAGTTGCTTACCAATTTAGGAATTGGAGAAGCATTAGTCACGGCACTAAATGAAAAAGGGATTCCAACACCATTAGTAGCGACCATGATGCGTGCACCCATGAGCAGAATGGACATTTTATCTGCTGAAGAAATCGAAAGCATCAACAATCAGTCGAAATTAGTTAAAAAGTACGCTGAAGAAATTGATCGTGAAAGTGCTTATGAAATACTGAATAAAAAAATAGCGGACGCCGCACAAGAAAGCGCCGAACGCGAAGAGCAGGCTCCTAAAAAAGCAACAAAAGCAGAATCTACCGTTACAAGCGAGGTTACAAAATCTGTTTTAAAAGTGGTAACAAGCGCTACCTTTATTAGAGGTGTTTTTGGTATGTTATCTAAAGTCCTTAAAAAATAACACGATTTCACTACAAACAAAAAATCAATATCAATTTACAATCTTATAAACTGTAAATTGATATTGATTTTATAATTATAACGAAGAATTATTTATTTAATAATTCTAAGATTTTATTATCTATTTCGGGAGTATTCCAGATATTTTCGATGTTCTCTATTTTCAAAATCTCTTCCATAATTCCGTTCTGAAAATCTCCTATCGCCAAAGCTTCGGCATAAGGACGATCACTAAACGTTACACGACTGTACAACGGAATCCATTTTTCAGGATATTTATCAGAGAATGCTTTTTCAATTTTCTTTTGCAGTAAAAACTTCTCATCTGCCGTTTTGGTACTCATTTCCATGAAATTTCGATACGAAAGCTCCGCAATAGCATCGGCATTTGGCTTGCGTGAAATTTGATATTCAGAGAAAATCTTTTTCCAGTCGTCACCATATTTTTCGATCATTTCATACAAAACCGAAATATCTTCAAAACCGGCATTCATACCTTGTCCGTAAAACGGAACAATTGCATGACAAGCATCGCCAATCAAAGCAATTTTATCTTCATAAGTCCACGGAAAACATTTCATGGTTACCAAAGTACTCGTTGGATTTTTGAAAAAATCTTCTGCCAATTTCGGAATCACTTCAATCGAATCCGGAAAGTTCTTCTCGAAGAAATCTTCTACCATTTTACGATCTGTTAGCGAAGCAAATGAATTTTCACCTTCAAAAGGCATAAATAAGGTACATGTAAAACTGCCATCTAAATTAGGTAAGGCGATTAGCATGTATTCTCCGCGTGGCCAAATGTGAAAAGAATTCTTATCTAATTTATGTGTAGCATCAGCATTTGCCGGAATATTCAATTCTTTATACCCCATGTTCAAAAATTCCTGCGAATAATTAAACATACTCTGACGCTGCATTCTGTGACGAATTCTGGAAAACGCACCATCGGCTCCAAAAACCATGTCGTACTTTTTCTCCTCCCACTCGCCTCTTTCCGACTCACCAATATGCAAAGTTGCATCACTAAGCGTTACGTCCCATATTTTCTGTTCAAAATAAAAAACAGTTCCGGCTTGTTCCGCAAGTTCAATCATCTTACGATTCAATGTACCACGCGAAATCGAATAAATAGATTCTCCTTCTTGTCCATAATTCTGAAAATTCAGTTTATCGACCAAATGAATCGCGCGTTTATCCATCGGAATGGCAATTTCGCGCACCGCATCGCCAACGCCAACACCATCCAGTGCTTTCCAGCCCCGATTTGACATTGCCAAATTAATGGAGCGTCCCGAAAAATTTATTTTGCGAATATCAGGGCTACGATCATAAACATGAACGGTGTGACCTGCTTTTTTAAGATAAATTGCCAATAGCGATCCCACTAATCCGGAACCCACAATAGCAATTTTAAGTGAAGTTTGCATCAAAAAAATTCTAAAGTATAGATCGTAAAAATAAGTAATAAATAAACAAAACCTTAAAAATAAAACAATTATTTCCCTATCAGAGCCTTTATTGTCTTGGCATGACCCGCAGAAAAAGCGGGTCGGGCTTTCGGCTATATCTTTTATTCCGTTTCTCTCCATAAAAGGATACCGCCTCTATCCCTCATGCGACACTTGTTTTCCTAACAAAATTTCATTTTAATGAATTTATTTAAAATTTCTAAAGAACTATTTTCGCTTAAACAGAAAAACATCAAACAATACCAATGAAAAGCGAATTATTACAATCAAATATTATCTTAGAAAACGAAAAAGTTTTATTACTCCCTTTTGAGAACGAAAGAAACATCGAACTCAAAGAAATTATTTTTGATAATGAAATCTGGAAATATATGGGCATGTACGTGCGTACTGAAACTGACTTTGAAAATTACATTCAAAATACTTTAAAACAAAAGGCTGATGGAATATGTTATCCATTTCTAATTATAGATAAAGCTACAAACAAAGTAGCGGGAAGTACACGTTATGGATATCTAAATCATGCAAGTCAAAAATGCGAAATAGGCTGGACTTGGTATGGAACGGCATTTCAGGGAACAGGTTTAAATAAAGCTTGCAAGTACGAACTAATAAATTTTGGTTTCGAAAACATTGAATTTAGGAGAATACAATTCAGTGCCGATCTTGAAAACAAAAAATCGCAAAGAGCAATTGAAAAACTGGGTGCTGTAAAAGAAGGGATCTTTAGAAATAATTATGTTGATGCCGAAGGAAAAAGTAAGGATGATGTTTATTATAGTTTTATCTTAGAGGAATGGAAATCTATTAAACCGGAATATTTTTCTGAGTTTTTATAAAATACTATTTTATCTTTAGGCTGTAATTACTTCGTAAAGTAAAATTATTCCTCAAGACAAATATTATGACCAAAATGAGTTTCAAAATATTATCCTTCTTTGCAATTTTTTTTTCTTGTCAAAAAACAGTTCCTAAGCAGTTTAAAGAATCAGATAATACCGCTGTATTTACAACCAAATATGTAGTCTACGAAAATAAAGAAATCACAACGGTCTATCATTTTAAGGAAGATGGTACTTGGCAATTTAGTAGTAATGATAAAGTTGAAAATTTTGAAGACGTGGTTATGATAGTTGCAATTAAGCAAATTGTAAAAAGAGATAAAACTATACTTGAAATAGCAGATTTACCATTAGGTTTTGTTGCTCACAGAAACTCCAAAAAAGAAAAGTGGACAATTCAAAAAATAAAAAATTAAACAACTCAAATCTGCTAAGACTTAGTTTACTTGTATTTTATTTAATCAAACTGAAACAAAACACAAATTCTGTCGTCTAATAACATATAGGATGACGAATCATCATCATCTTTTCTAATCAATTAACCAAACCATGAAAAAACCAATTCTATTATTACTGCTTTTATTGCTAAACATCGGAAATATAGCGGCGCAATCAGCACCTGTTAAATATGGAGATAACAAAGAGGCCGGACATTTCAAACAAATCAACGGAATCCAAATGTATTATGAAGTTTATGGAAGTGGAAAACCATTAGTTTTACTTCACGGAAATGGAGGTTCGATTAGAAGTCAGGGAAACCGAATCGAATATTTCAAACAATTTTTTCAGGTGATAGCCATTGACAGCAGAGCGCACGGGAAATCGGTTGATAATTCTCCAACTCCATTGACCTATAAGCAAATGGCAAATGATGTGAGCACATTATTAGATTCTTTGCAAATTAAAAACGCATATATCTGGGGTCAGAGCGATGGTGGTATTTTAGGTTTATTGCTTGCCATTAATCATCCTGATAAAACAGAGCGAGTTGCGGTTTTTGGTGCTAATACAGTTCCCGGAAAAAAAGCCGTTTATGATGAAATAGACAAATTAGTTGTGGATACTTTAAAAGCTACAAAAGATCCTCATACCAAAAAACTTTACACTTTGCTTGATAAAGAACCCAACATTACAGACAAAGATCTGCAAAAGATAAAATGTCCAATTTTGGTTATGACAGGAGATCGTGACGCTATTCGATTAGAACATTCGATCAGAATTTTTAATAACATCCCAAATTCTAACCTTTTTGTAATGCCGGGAGCGACTCATTTTGGTTCGTATGAAAAACCGGAACTTTTTAATTTAGTACTCCTAAACTTTTTTAATCAGCCGTTTACAAAAACCTCAACATACGAGAAATTTACTCAAAAGAAATAAATTGCTCCGTTTTGAGTTTACTTGCGAGAAAAGTAAAACAAAATGAATCCAGACGTAAAAAATCGAGAAAGAACAAATACTTTATCTAACTCCAATAGTGTCAATTGAAAAATTGTGCGATTGGAGTTTTTTTTATGAAAGTCAATTTTGAAGAAAGTTTTACAATAAATTATACTATTTTAGCCGTTCCCAAAAAAAAATAATTTAAAGCTCCCAAAATAAATCAGTTTGCATCATAAAAGTTGCAGATATTTAAAGTTTAACCTATGAAAAAACACTACTTTTTTATTCTATTATTGTTACTGTTTGTTCCTGCTATTTGTGTTTCTCAAACTTCTACAGCGGCACCAATGCCTTCACAACAAAACACGATTATCGTTAATAAAATTATCGATGCTACCAATTACAAAACTTATTTTGTTGATTATTGTTTAAGTAAAGTAAACCAGGCAGCTTCTAAAGAAAAATGGAATGCTAAAAAAACTGCTGAAATCTCAGAGACCATAAACTTTAGAAATTTTAGAGATGCAGTTTACAATATGTTTGCATTCTACAACGAAGTAGAATTAGAAACACTTCTAAAAACATACGAGAAAGACGCTGCTTATCAATCAAAAAATGTAATGACAACCAACAAAGTACTTCATAACAATCTTGACATTTATGCCAAAGATATAGTGACAGGAAGATATTTAATGGCGGAGAAAGATTCTGAATTTTAGATTGTTGATTTTAGATTTTAGATTTTAGATTTTAGATTTTTTCTAAATCTTTACTCTCCCTAGACCTAAAAATATAAAAAGCGGTTTCTGATTTTCAGAAACCGCTTTTTATATGATGACTAATCAAACCATACTTTTGCTTACGCTTTTGGTTTGAAAACTAATTTAGTCGACGTTTTTATGATTTCGTCTTTATTCAATTTCATTTTTCTAAATTTTCCAGCATTGTACAACTCAGCCTGATCTTTGTAATGTTTACTGAAAGGATTTCCGGATTGTCCGGTTGGTAAAATACTTATACTATTTTCTATATCTGAAAAATCAACAATTCTTCTAGTCGAAGGTCCGCCTTTTACGTAATACTTTCCTTCATTGGTTAGACCAAAAAACAAATTGTTTATTACTTCATTTGATCCCGGTGAAGCAAATGGACCAACATTAAATAAACCGCGAAGTGCAGCCACTTTTCCTAACGGATGCTCGTGCTCAAGAGTATGAACTTCTCCCCATTTCCAATCTGCAGTTTTATTTCCTAATTGTTTTTGAAGTGCTACAACAGTCTGATGAAATGATTTTGCAACAATATCTTTTCTCGTTTCTTTTACATTTTTTGTTTTGATATTATCCCACCAAACTGAGTTTTCATTCTTAATTTGATTGGCTATAACTTGCTTGCCAAGAGAAATTCCTAAAAACAAATTAAAATTATCTTCCCCCATTTCATCTTCAAAAGTATGTTTCAGATATAAATACACCCATTTATTGTAAATCGTTGGTGCCACATCATCCAGATTGTTTGTGCCTTTCCAGGATTGTAAAATTTGTACAGCTTCTTTTTCTGCTGCTGAAATAGTATTAACATCAATATTAGAAACTAAATGCTGCACTACGTCAACCGCAACTTCAGATGTGTTGTCATAAATCATTTTGCTTATTGCTTCTTTGTTCCAATCTGATTTGGCATCCATCAAACCAGAAATTCTTTTGGCACGATCTTCCGGTAAATAATAACCCGGATACAAATAACCATCTACCGCTTCCGGCTGATTATTGGCAGAATACACATAACCCCATTTTGGATTCTCGGACGAAGGATTTTTTGAAAAATCTAAATACTCCACAATATCATCCTTACCTGTTGAACCATCCAGAATCAAATGCGAATTGACACCTTTGTTATGCTTATACAATTTTCCTGTTGCCCACCAGGCTACATTACCTTTAGCATCGCCATACATAACATTCAATCCCGGTGCGGCAACTAACTGAACTGCTTTCCTGAAATCATTTTTATTTTTAGCATGCGAAAGTCCGTAAACAGCATCTAAAATCTGAATGGGCTGCTGGGTATAAATCCAAGACATTGCAATTGGATTTTTGCGATCTAAACGCTCCAATAAATCGTTCATAATTGGTCCGTGTCTGCTTGATTTTAAAGTCAAAACAACATCTGAACTGTCTTTTACTTTTATAGTTTTCTTTCTGGTTTCATAAGTACTAAAACCATTTGGCGTCTGATATTGATTTGAATCTCCCGGCTTATTCTTTTCCTGATAAAAGTCGATATCATCATTTTCAAACATGGTTAATCCATAGGCGTAATCGCGATTGTGTGCCAATAATGGAAATGGTGTTCCTGCCAAATAACATCCGTATAACTCTTGTTCAGGAGTAACTATATGTGCTTCGTACCATGTTGCGGGCTGCGAAAAACCAATGTGCGGATCGTTAGCAAAAATAACTTTTCCGGTTTTTGTTTTATTGGGTCCTGCTACCCAGCTATTGCTTCCTACAAAGGGCGGAATTGGCGATTTATCCAGCAAAGCCGCTACAGATTTTGCAATTGCAGTATACTCTTCTGTATTTTCTTTCGAACTTTTAATTTGTGTGGTGTTAAACTCACCTTCTATTCCTAAATCTTTTAGATATGTTGCTCCGTATTTATTTCTAATGTCGGTGAGTAATGGATCTGTTTTTTGTGCCATCGCAAAACTAAATGACATGTAACCAAAAATATTATACACATCTTTGATCGTAAATTTTTCTTTTTTGACACCAACCAAGGTAAATTCTATTGGCGTTACGCCTTCCTCTAAATACTGATTGATACCGTCTAAATACGCCATTGTCAATTTATAACTCGGGCTATTTTTATCTAATTGGGCAATGGCTTTCGCCGAAGCTTCTTCGATTCCTATTCCTGAGAAAAATTTGTCGTTTTTTAGTGCAACCGAACCAAAGATCGCAGATAGTTTTCCCGGTGCGATTCTGCGAAGCAATTCCATTTGCCATAATCTTTCCTGCGCATGCACATACCCCAAAGCAGTCATAGCATCTTTTTCTGAATTGGCATAAATATGAGGCACTCCAAAATCATCAAAATAAACGGTGGTTTCCTTTTCTATATTTTTTAAGGATAATGATCCTTCGTATTTAGGCTTCAAATGAAAAATATAAGCACACAAACCTATTCCAAGGATAACAATAAAAACCAACAGAATCAGGAGGATTTTTTTAATCTTTCTCATATTTAAATAATAAACAAATAGACAATTTTATAGTGATGCAGATGTAACTTAAACATAAAATCATGTAAAGAACAACATCTTTAAAACCTTAAATTTATACATTAAAACCAATATCATACATGTCAATTTACAAAAAAATAGCAATCGGTATAATTTCGCTGTTCGTTTTTGTGATTTTAGTTAATATCGGACTAAATATCTGGATTAAAAACAAACTGCCAAATATCATTCATAAGCAAAACAAAACTGCTTATCATATTAATTACGAAAAAATTGAGGTTGCTCTAATTTCCAGAAACATCTATATAAGTACTTTATTGGTTCATCCAAAAGAGCAGCCCACAAAGCAAGCCGCAAACGACAGTACCAAAACCGGAATTTATGCTAAAATTAAATCGGTAACGATCAAGCATTTTAACGTTTGGGATATTGTATTTCGCGATGTCATTCAGGCTGAAAGTGTTGTGATAGATCAGCCAAAAGTTATTTTATATAAAAAAAATGATAAGCTCGTTAATAACAGCAAAAGCATAAAAACTGAAATTATTGAACCTTTTAGAAAGGTTATTGCTGTTTCTAACATTTACCTCAACGGCGGAAGCATTGATGTTGTTTCTCTACAAAACAAACCTATCTTAAACGTCAAAAATCTTATTCTAAAACTAGAAGGTATTCTAATTACAGACGCAACACTAAAAGAAAAGATTCCATTTCAATATAAAAAGTATGTTTTAATTTGCGACAGCTTGTATTATAAACCAAGTCCATTCTACGATATTAGTATTGCTAAAATCAGCACTGAAAACAATTTTTTGAAAGTTAAAAAATTTGCTCTTTTACCTTCTTATGATCGTAAAACGTTTATAAAGCAACTTGAAAAAGAGAAGGATATTTACACCATAAAACTAGACTCTGCCAGCATAAATACTATGAAATGGGGTTTTAAGAACAATACTTTTTTCTTCAAAGCTTCATCTCTGGTTATGGATCATGCCGATGCAAATATTTATCGCAGCAAAATGCCGACAGATGATTTAAGCAAAAAATACCTGTACAATCATTTGTTAAGAAAAATCAAGTTCCCGTTGCAGATTGACACGCTGCAGGTTCGAAAATCAAAATTGGTTTACGAAGAAGAAATTGATTTCTCGAAAGGTCCAGGCATCTTGATTTTTGATAATTTCAATCTACAGACAAATCGCATTCAGAGTGGTTTTGGATTAAAAAAAGCGGATGATGTAAAAATAAACATCGATTGCCAATTTATGAAAGTCTCGCCTATGCATGTTAATTGGAATTTTAACGTACTCGATTTAAAAGACAGTTTTCATATTCAGGGAACTATTTCAAACTTTGATGTTGCAGCTCTTGCTAAATTTACCAAGCCCTATATAAACACAACTTTTACGGGAAAATTTCAAAAGTATCATTTCAATTTTTATGGAAATGATAACATTTCGAAAGGAAATGCGTCATTGGATTATGATGATTTAAAAGTGAAGCTTTATAAAAAGAAAAAACCGGAGAAAGAAGCGAAATTGAAAAGTGCAATTGCCAATTTACTGATAAAAAATGATTCTGATGATAAGAGCAAAACTGCCGACGTTGAACTAAAACGAATCGAAGAAAAATCATTTTATAATTTTCTTTGGAGAAGTATAGCAGAATCTTTAAAGAAAATTTTAATCTAACGCCTTTGTAATTACCTGTATTGCTGTTTCTGAATTTGAAATCTAAAACCCTGATATTTATCAGGTTTTGAAAAGTTTATTTTTTGAAAATTTGTGTTTATTTTTTAATTTGAAACACAAATGACAAAAAAACCTTTACACACTTTTCATATTCCGGTAATGGGACTTGCTTACACTATTGACAGCCCTATTCGAGTGGCTCAATATGGCATTTCATCTGTAATTGCGTTGGCTGACGATGATTTGATTGAAAAGATGCGTAATTTTTATAGCACGAAATTCAATCTTCCATACGAAGAAATAACACAGAAATTTCATGACTATCGCGCCGAGAGAATCACATCTTATCTAAATTTAGTTGACAAAATTGTAAAAGAAAAGTTCGAAAATTTTAAAGCGGAATTAGCCGAAAGCAAAACAGCTCTAGAAAATTTCATCACTATGCTCCCTAATACTTCTGATATCAAAAAAGGATTTCAAAGTTTACTGGAAGATGGAATATCATTTAAAGAAAACATTCAGAATTATATTGAATCACATCTTTCTGCAGGTGCTATCGATGTAAACATCATGACTAAACTGGATAAGGACAATTTCATTAAAGATGAACAGCTCCCGATTGAGTTTAATGACGCACACGCTGCTTTGAGAGGTTTTGCCAACAGTAATCTTGATTCGTCTATTGTACTTTCTGCCGGAATGAATCCGAGATTGTACAGCTATTTTGAAAATTTTCCGGATTTCTTTCCGAATGAACAAAATGTACTTAAAAAGAAAATCATTCTAAAAGTAAGTGATTTCAGATCTGCCATGATTCAAGGGAACTTTTTAGCTAAAAAAGGGCTTTGGGTTTCTGAATACCGTATCGAATCCGGTTTAAACTGCGGAGGTCACGCTTTTGCAACTGACGGATTATTATTGGGTGTTATTCTGGAAGAATTTAAACAAAAGAAAGATCAGCTAATTCAATCTTCGCATGATCTGATGGCAAAAGTATTGCAGCAAAAAGACAAGTATGTTCCGGAACAACCTTTAGCTGTAAAAATTACCGTTCAGGGTGGTGTTGGTACAGCTGAAGAACATGAATATTTATTAGACACTTACAATGTAGATTCTATAGGCTGGGGAACGCCATTCTTACTAGTTCCAGAAGCAACATCAGTAGATCAGGAAACCAGAAATTTACTAATGAATGCCAAAGAAGATGATTTTTATTTAAGTCATATTTCGCCTTTAGGAGTTCCGTTTAACACGTTGAGAGGAACAACTAATGAAATGTTCAAACAAAAACGAATTCAGGAAAATAAAGCGGGAAGTTCTTGTCCTAAAAAATTCCTTGCCTTAAGCAAAGAATACGATCCACACGGAATATGTACCGCTTCGAAAAAATACCAGGACATTAAACTTGAAGAATTAGAACTCAAAAAAGAGGATATGTCAGCGCAGGCTTTTGAAAAAGCTAAGTTTTCCATTACTGAAAAATCATGTTTGTGTGTTGGTTTAGCCAATGCGTCGTATTTAGAGAACGATATTAAAATAAAAGGACAAGCTCAAGGAGTTGTTATATGTCCTGGACCTAATATGGCTTATTTTGATCAAGAAGTTTCACTTAGCGATATGTTGGGTCATATTTACGGAAATACGTCTGTTTTGAGAGCTGAAAATCGTCCGAATCTATTTGTAAAAGAATTGAAGATGTATGTAGATTATTTTAGAAACGAAATTGAATCTTTTTCTACAGAGCTAACGGCAAATCAGCTTAAGAAATGGAATAGTTTTAAAGCGAATCTTATGGATGGAATCGAGTATTATAAAAAAGAACTCCCAACTTCTTCTAACTTCCAAAAGGATTTAAGTAAGATCAAAAAGGATTTCGATTTTTATAAAGCAGAATTATTAAACATCAATATTCCAGTATTGGAATTAGCGTAGCAACAACTCTATTAAAAATATCTTCTTGAAATCTACCAGGTGACTGGTATAGAAAAAGGCTTCCCTGTTTTAGGAAAGCCTTTTTTGATATTAGGTACGACTTCAATAAGTCTATTCTTTTTTCTTTTTACTTCCATCGATAATGGCTCCTGTTCCGGCTCCAACACCAGCTCCGGCTAATCCACCAATAATAGCACCTTCACCTTTTTTCTTACTTATAATTGCTCCGGTTGCTGCTCCTACTCCGGCTCCTATTACTGCACCTTTTGCTGTCGAGCTCCATCCTTTCTTCTTGGTTGTAGTCGTTGTAGTTGCTACTCCATCTGCTTTTTGCTGTACGACAACTACTTTTTGAGACTCCACTTTTTGTTCCTCTTTTATTTTGGCCATTTCAGTTTTCATAGAATCGATAACTCTTTGCTTATCAATTTCGACTTTCATCGAGTCAATGGTGGCTTGCTTCGCTTGTTTCATTTCCATTTTTCCCTGATTTTGACAAGAAATAATGAGAAGAGAGCATAATACTAAATACAATGTTTTCATGATAGCGAATTTTAAAATTTATAACGTAACAAAGTAAGGCGTAAACTTCTTTATTGAAGTTACATAATTTGTTTAAATCGTTACACAATTTCTTTACACAACTGTTAAAGTCATGATTATAGTTATCATACAAAACAATGCTTCGTATACCTTATTTTTCTAAAATTCCTTTTTTCAAAATTTGCCCAAACTCATACATGTCTTCATACGAACAATATAATGGAACCGGTGCTAAGCGAATAACGTTGGGCTCTCGCCAATCTGTAATAACGCCACTTTTCATAAGGTAATCAAACAGGCTTCTTCCTTCACCATGTAATAAAACAGATAATTGTGATGCTCTTTCATTGGCATTTGAAGGTGTTATAACTTCAAAATTACCTTTTACCTCCTGATCTATCTCATGTAATATAAATTCAAGATATGCCGTAATGTGATCTCTTTTTTTAATCAAAGCATCCATACCAACCTCAGCAAACATTTCTACTGAAGCTAAATAAGGCGCTAAAGAAAGAACAGGCAAATTACTTATTTGCCATCCGTCTGCACCATGAACCGGATCAAAGTTCGGCTCCATTTTAAAACGGCGTTCTTTATTATGTCCCCACCAACCTGCAAATCGAGGCAGGTCCGGATCGTTGTGATGTTTTTCATGCACAAAACAACCCGATGCATTTCCCGGTCCTGAGTTCATATATTTATAACTACACCAAGCAGCAAAATCTACATTCCAGTCGTGAAGCTCTAATTTGATGTTTCCTGCTGCATGCGCCAAATCCCATCCTACTTTTGCTCCTGCTTTATGACCTGCAGCTGTGATCGATTTAATATCAAAAACTTGTCCTGTGTAATAATTAACTCCTCCTATTAAAACCAAAGCCAGTTCGTCTCCAACTTCCTCAATTTTTGTCAAAATATCTTCAAGACGAATATTGTGTTCTCCCTCTCTGCGTTTGATTTCAACAATAGCATCTTCGGTTTTGTAACCATGAAAGTGTACCTGACTCTGAAACATATATTGATCTGATGGAAATGCTTTTTCTTCGCAGATGATTTTGTAACGCTTTGCTGTTGGCTGATAAAAAGAAACCATCAATAAATGAAGATTAACAGTTAACGTATTCATTACCGTAACTTCTGAAGGCAAAGCACCAACAATTTTACTCAATGGTTCTGAAAATCTTTCCTGATAATCCCACCACGGTTTTTCTGCATAAAAATGACCTTCAACAGCCAAATCTGCCCAGTCATTCATTACTTCATCTATGTATGCTTTAGTTCTCTTTGGCTGCAAGCCTAAAGAGTTTCCTGTAAAATAAATAACGCGTTTATCATTTACTTTAGGAAAAATAAATTCTTCCTGATATTTATTTAAAGTGTCTTGTGCGTCGAGCTGCTTCGCGAATTCACGTGTATTTTGAAAAGTCATTGTCTTTGTTTTTGAATCGTAAAAATAGGAAAATGTTCTGGAATGGTATGTTAATTTAAAACCTGAAACTTTTTAAAAACAAAAAACCTGTCATCGCTGACAGGTTTTATATTTATTGTAAAAATCTAATTAGATAATTAACATTGCATCTCCGTAAGAATAGAATTTGTATTCTTCTTTGATTGCTTCTTCATAAGCTCTTTTCATTAAATCATGTCCACAAAAAGCAGAAATCATCATTAATAAAGTTGATTTTGGCGTATGGAAGTTTGTGATCATACAGTTTGCAATACTAAAATCGTGAGGAGGGAAAATAAATTTATTTGTCCATCCTTCGTAAGGATTTAAAGTATTTTGTGATGAAACTGAACTTTCAATAGCACGCATTGAAGTCGTTCCTACTGCACAGATACGTTTTTTTGCTGCTTTAGCCGTATTCACAATATCACACGCTTGTTGATTAATGATTAATTCCTCAGAGTCCATTTTGTGTTTAGACAAATCTTCTACCTCAACCGGGTTAAAAGTTCCTAAACCAACGTGAAGTGTAACCTCTGCAAAATTGATTCCTTTGATCTCTAATTTTTTCAAAAGGTGTTTTGAAAAGTGTAAACCAGCTGTTGGTGCTGCTACAGCTCCTTCTTCTTTTGCATAAATAGTTTGGTATCTTTCAGCATCTTCTGCCGTTACCTCTCTGTTGATGTATTTAGGGATTGGAGTTTCTCCAAGCTCAGTCAATTTATTTCTGAATTCTTCGTAAGAACCATCATATAAAAAACGTAAAGTTCTACCACGAGAAGTAGTATTGTCAATTACCTCAGCAACTAACGAATCGTCATCACCAAAATAAAGTTTGTTACCAATTCTGATTTTACGAGCCGGATCAACCAAAACGTCCCAAAGACGTTGCTCTGAATTTAATTCTCTTAATAAGAAAACTTCAATTCTTGCTCCTGTTTTTTCTTTGTTTCCGTATAAACGTGCCGGGAAAACTTTAGTATTGTTAAGAATTAAAACGTCTCCGTCATCAAAATAATTGATAACATCTTTGAACATTTTGTGCTCTATAGTTTGTTTTTGACGATCGATTACCATTAAACGAGACTCATCTCTGTTTTCTGCTGGAAATTCCGCTAAAAGTTCTTTAGGTAAATTAAATTGGAAATGTGATAATTTCATATTTGAATTATTGATTTTAAGATGTACACTTTAGATTTTTTATCTAAAATTTCAAATCGTGTGCAAATATACGATTGTGAGATAGGCGTTGTCAAGTGTTTTGGTGTTTATTTTCAAAAGTCCTTGATTTACTTCTGTTTGAAGTTGTCTAAAATGCATTTTTAATCTTTTTTTATTCCGATAAATGCTATTTATGCTTTATTATCTCTATTCGTCAAAGAACTGTTGTACAACTTAATACTAAAACCGAGGCAAAAAAAAACCTCCAGCTAAACTGGAGGTTCATCAAAACAATTCGTTTGTAGGTATTTGTTCAAAGGTCTTGTTTTTAGTAGATTTTTAAAATTACAGTTCTGAAACTTCAAAATTTAATTCTTTTAAATCATTCCAGAAATCAGGGTATGATTTCGAAACTACTTCTGCATTTTCGATAACGATAGGCACTTTTAATGCTAGCGGAGCAAACGCCATTGCCATACGGTGATCGTTGTAAGTAGCTATTTTTATATTATGATTTATATTCTCTGATGCTGTTAATGTCAAACTATCATTCGTTACTGATATATTCGCTCCTAATTTCGTAAGCTCAATTCGGAGTGCTTCTAATCGGTCTGTTTCTTTAATCTTTAAAGTATGCAGTCCTGTTAAATGACAGCCAATTCCTAAACCTAAACAGGTTACTACAATTGTTTGCGCAATATCCGGTGTGTTGTTTAGATCAAAGTTAACGGTTTCATATTTAAAATTCTCTTGTTTTACCAAAATCATTTTATTGTCCTGAAACGTAGTGTTAACGCCTAGCTTTTCATAAAGTGATACTAACTCAGAATCTCCTTGTAAACTATTTTCTTTGTAACTGCTTAATGTAATGGAAGCTGTATCTGCCAGTGCCACTAAACTAAAAAAGTACGATGCTGAACTCCAATCTGATTCAACCACCATTTCTTTTGAAGCAACCGCAGCTTTTGGATATACTTTAATTACATTTCCTTCAAAACTAGTCTGAATTTCTAAATCGTTTAGCAGTGCTAATGTCATTTTGATATACGGAATTGAAGTAATTTCTCCTTCTAATGTCAGTTCCAGACCATTCTCTAATTTTGAGGCAACCAAAAGAAGTGCTGAAATATATTGACTGCTTACATTAGCGGCCAACGTAACTTTTGAAGCTGTTACTTTTTTTCCTTTAATGCGAATTGGCGGATAGCCTTCTTCTTTCTCATACGAGATTTCAACTCCTAATTGCGCTAAAGCTTCAACTAAAATTTTAATCGGACGCTCCTGCATTCTGCTTGAACCTGTCATTACCACTTCGCGGCCTTCGTTTACAGCAAAATAAGCGGTTAGAAAACGCATTGCTGTTCCTGCATGGTGTATATCTACAATTTCTTCATTTCCAACTAACGCTTTTTGCATGACTTCACTATCATCTGAATTTGAAGTGTTCGCTAAAGTAATACTTGGAAAAAGTGCTTTTAACAACAATAATCGGTTTGTTTCGCTTTTTGAGCCTGTTACTGCAATTTGTCCGTTTAAGTTATGTTGATTGGTGTGAAGTAATAAATTCATTATTGGGTAATTAGATTATGCATTTTGGCAAATTTATTTTAAATAAAGGACACTCCAAAACTTTACTGCAACATATCACATTATTTTAATTTATCGTTGTTTTTATGACGGTCTTTATCCCTTACTGATTTCAAATCCATTTTTTTATTAAAAGCAGCCTGAAGGTCAATTCCGGTTTGATTGGCAAGACATAAAACAACAAAAACAACATCTGCCAATTCTTCTCCTAAATCTTTATTTTTATCACTTTCTTTCTCTGACTGTTCACCATATCGGCGTGCAATAATTCTAGCAACCTCTCCTACTTCTTCTGTAAGCTGTGCCATATTCGTTAATTCATTAAAATAGCGAACACCGTGTTCTTTTATCCAGGTATCAACATCTAATTGTGCATTTTTTAAATCCATTTTTTTAAGCTTTTTTTAGAACAATTTTTTCATTTTGACTCAAGACAATTTTTTCAAAAACCTCTTTAATCATCTCATAATCCTCAGTTGCAAAAATACTATCATTAATTTCTTTAATGCTTATAATTTGAATTTTATTTATTAATCAATCCCTTGTCGTAATTAAACTGTTTGCTTTGAACGTTTACTAATTGGAACGGGTACGAAGTCGGGAGACTTCGCCTTTACTTT
>NZ_MUGW01000042.1 GCF_002217285.1 Flavobacterium hercynium
TCTTAGTTCTTAGTTCTTAGCGTTTTCTATAAATGAACAATTCCTGCGGAACTATTCATTTATACTCGTTCCTACGGAACTTATTTTAAGCGCACAATTTATCAAATGTATTGTTATACAACTCTTTAACTAGGCACTAAAAAAACTAAGCGCTAAGCACTAATAAAACTAAGTACTAACAAACTAAGAACTAGGCACTAAGAACTAGGTACTAAAAATCACTTATAATGACAAAAAATCCCTTTATCGTAAACCGTCCACAGACTTGCTTTTTGGTTGGCTGCTTTTAGAGCGTTGTTTGCCCAGGTATTACAGGTATAAAATAAGTTGTAACTTCCTTTGGCTTCATAAAAGGCATCTTTTCTTCCGTAGCTGTGTCCTTCTATCCATTGTGGCTGACCCGGAATAAGGAAGCTTTCTGAAATATAGGCTACTAATTTTTTATAGTTTTCTTCTGAAATTAAAATACGTTTACAATCTTCGCCCTCTTTAAGGTTTTTAAAGAATGTTGTATGCATGGCTGATGAACTTACTCCAAACATGGCGCGCAGGGCTGTACTTGCTTTTAGATCTGACCATTCGGGTGTATTGAGGTAAAATCCTTTGTCGCCCCAACCAAAGGCTATGTAGTTCATTGTACTGTCTTTTGATTGTGTATGGCTGAACTGAATTTCTTTTCTCCAGTCTTTTACTTCGTTGACAACTGGAACAACAATATCGGTATGAACTCCGTTGGAAAGAATGTAAATAGGAATTGTTTTTTGCTGTTTGATTTTGGCTATATCTGAGTTTACGGTGATTTTAGAGATCAGATAAACGGAGATGATGTATAGAATAAGAAAGGAAATAATGGCGAGAATTGTCCAGCCTGCAAATTTGAAGGTTTTTTTTAGCATTGGTTTTTGGTTTGTTTTAGGTTGTTGAAATTTGTTTTAACGTCTTAACCAATTTTTGAGCCAAAAAATATAAATCAAGCTATTTTGTAAAATTATTTTAACAAAGTTAATCTAGGCGTGGGTTACGTTTCTACCCCAGATTGAAATGGAAAGCATTTTTTTGTGAATTTGTATTTTTTGTGGCGGTAAAAAAGCGACTGAAAGAAGCTCTTTTTATACCGGACAAAAAAATAAATTCACAAAAAATCTTGTAATGGAAAGCTGGATCAGGTTCTAATAATAATCCTTAAAATTTAGACATAAAAAAACTGCCGAATTTCTACGGCAGTTTAGCTTACAATTTTTTTTAGACTTAGCTCTCGCTTATATTCTATTATATGGTATGGAAATTATACGTTAAAACGGAAGTGCATTACATCACCATCTTTTACGATATATTCTTTTCCTTCTACTTTGAATTTTCCTGCTTCTTTTGCTTTCGCCTCAGATCCGTAGTGTACATAATCTTCGTATGAGATTACTTCTGCACGAATGAATCCTTTTTCGAAATCTGTATGGATAACTCCTGCTGCTTGTGGTGCTGTTGAACCAATGTTGATTGTCCAGGCACGAACTTCTTTTACACCTGCTGTAAAGTAGGTTTGTTGTTTTAATAATTTGTAAGCAGCACGAATTAAAACTGATGCTCCCGGCTCTTGTAATCCCATGTCTTCAAGGAAAACCTGACGCTCTTCGTAGCTTTCTAATTCTGTGATATCAGCTTCTGCTCCTACTGAAAGGATGATAACTTCTGCTTCTTCGTCTTTTACTAATTCGCGAACCTGATCTACATATTTGTTTCCGTTTACTGCTGAACTTTCGTCTACATTACAAACGTATAATACTGGTTTTGCTGTAATTAATTGAAAGGCTTCCATTAGCACTTCTTCATCATTGTTTTGAGGAATGATTGTTCTTGCTGATTTTGCCTGCAATAATGCTTCTCTGATACGGTTTAATAAAGCTTCTTCTGTCTGTGCTTCTTTATTTCCTGTTTTAGCTGCACGTTTTACTTTTTCTAAACGTTTATCGATCGTTTCTAAGTCTTTTAACTGTAATTCGATATCGATGGTTTCTTTGTCACGAATTGGATTTACGTTTCCGTCTACGTGTACAATATTATCATTATCAAAACAACGTAAAACGTGAATGATAGCATTACACTCTCTAATGTTCCCCAAAAACTGGTTTCCAAGACCTTCACCTTTACTTGCTCCTTTTACCAATCCTGCAATGTCAACAATATCAACTGTAGCCATTTGTACGCGCTCTGGTTTTACCAATTCTTCTAACTTATTGATTCTTGGATCCGGAACGTTTACAACACCAATATTTGGTTCAATTGTACAAAAAGGAAAGTTCGCACTTTGCGCTTTTGCATTAGACAAACAATTAAATAGTGTCGATTTTCCAACATTTGGTAATCCTACAATTCCTGCTTTCATATGTAGATAATATTTGTTTTTTATGTGATTTTACCCGCTTAGGCACTGTGTTTACTAACTAAACATCAATTATTTAGCGACTAAGATAATCATATTCTGTTTATTACTGTGAGAATTTTTTATTTTGCTAAAATGATAGATTTTGCCCTTAAAATTTTGCAAATATAAGATTTAATACCTCTAAAATATACAAAAAATGACGATATCTGTTTTTTTACTACTTTTCCTAAAAATTTTAAAACTTTTTATTAATGTTTTGTTAAATAAACCTACTTTTATCCCATTATTTAACAAACCACATACAAATTTTTAACCAAACCAATTTAAACATGAAAAAAATTGCAGTTTTATTATTTCTATTCAACTCGCTGGTCATTTTTGCTCAACAGCAAATTTCAGGTGTAGTAAAGGACAACACAGGCAATCCGCTGCCTGGTGTTAACATTGTCGAAAAGGGTACAAACAACGGTGTATCGTCTGATATTGACGGATCTTATAAAATTACAGTAAAAGAAGGAAGCTCATTGATTTTTAGCTACATGGGCTACAACAGCGTTACAAGATTAGCCAACGCAGCACAAATTGACGTAAATTTAACGGAAGAAAGTGGGCAAAATCTGGATGAAGTGGTCGTAACCGGATCACGTACAGCCGCCAGAACAAACACTACTAGTGCACTGCCTATAGATATATTGTCGTCTAAAGACTTAACTTCTACAGGTCAGGCAACTTTTGATAAGGCACTGCAATACAAAATTCCTTCTTTCAACACGGTACAAACTCCTGTAAATGATGCTACATCATTACTGGATCCGTATGAAATTAGAAACATGGGACCAAGCAGAACGTTAATCCTTATTAATGGTAAACGTAAAAACTTAAGTTCTTTGCTTTACGTACAAACGTCACCGGGACGTGGAGAAACCGGTGCTGATATTTCTTCTATTCCAACAGATGCGATCGAAAGAGTCGAAATCCTTCGTGATGGTGCATCTGCGCAATACGGTTCTGATGCGATTGCGGGAGTTATGAATATCATTTTGAAGAAAAACAATAACGATGGTTCTGTGACTTTGAGAAGTGGAATTACTTCTGAAGGTGATGGCGAAATGTTAGGCGTAAGTTTAAACAACGGTACTACAGTTGGCGAAAAAGGCTTTTTGAATTATACGATTGATTTTTCTAAAGTTAGTTTAGCCAACAGAGCCGGAACTGTTGATGCTTTGGGTGAAGCTACTGACTTTTTAGACGGATCACCAGCTGCTGTTGCACAGGTAAACGAATATTTGACGAGACATCCTGATGCTAAAAACGTAAATGGTTCGCCAGAAACGGCTGCTGCTAAATTCTTAATCAATGGTGGAAACGAAATTAGCGAAACGGCAAGCTTGTATTATAATGCGGCTTACGTTTACAAAAAAGTGAATTCGTTCGCGAATTTCAGAACTCCATATTGGAGACCACTTGGAGATGACCCGTATTTGAATAATTTCTTTGGAAATGGTAATGCTGCTAACCCGTCTTATGATGGATACGGACCAACTTTTGAAGGAGATTTGAATGACTACAATGGTACTTTAGGTTTTAAAACCCTAAAAAATGGCTGGCATACTGATGCGAGTGTAACTGTTGGAGGAAACAAACAAGTATATACTGTAAATAACTCTGCGAACAGATCTGATCTTCAGGATGCAGATGGAAACAATGTTTACAGAGAAAATAGCCCGATCTCGTTTAAACCAGGAGGAACTTCTTTTAATCACGTAGTTGGGAACCTTGATATTTCTAAAATTTTATCTGAGAAAATCAGTATTGGTTTTGGAACAGAGTTTAGATCAGAATATTTTGCTGTTCTTGAGGGAGACAGAGCTTCTTGGGAAGGAACCGGAGCTGACTCATTTGCAGGAAACAGACCTGAAAATTCAGGAAAATGGAACAGATATAATGTAGGTGTATATTTAGACGTTGCTTATGATATTACAAAAGACTTTTTAATCAATGGAACTGTTCGTCACGAAGAGTACAGCGATTTTGGAGGAGCGACTGTTTGGAAAGCAAGTACGAGATATAAATTCCTTGAGGATAAAGTTACTTTAAGAGGATCTGTTTCTACTGGATTCAGAGCACCTACTCTACATCAGATTTATACTCAAAAATCACAGTATTCATTTGTAGCCGGACAAGGTATTCAAATTAGTGGTATTATCAATAACGTTTCGCCTCAGGCACGTCAGTTAGGAATTCCTGCTTTAGATGCTGAAAAATCAACTAACGTTACTGTGGGAATTGGAGCTAAACCTTTTGCTAACTTCAATTTTACGGTAGATTACTATAATATTAAAGTAGAAGACAGAATTGTTTTAGGAGACAGACAAGATACTCCGTTTGGTAATGTGGCTTGGTTCTCAAACTCATTTGATTCCAGAACGTCTGGTTTAGATGTTGTGGCAAATTACAACAATATTGGAATTGGAGCTGGTAAATTAGGTTTTAACGTATCTGGAAACATTACGTTAGAAAACGAAAGAATCTCTGATGTTAGAAACAACTCTTTTGGAGATATCTTAAACTCTTTGACTTTTACATCAAGACCTGATACAAAATGGATTCTTGGTATCAATTACGAAATTGGTAAATTCGGATTTTCTTTGAATAATACTTACTTCGGAAAAACAACTTTCAACCAGGACGGTTTGGATGATAACCTGAAAACAGAATTCATTCCTAAAATCGTAACTGACTTAGGTGTTAACTTCAACGCTACTGAAAAATTGACTATTGGTCTAAATGTAAACAACTTGTTTAATGTTTTACCAGAATGGAAATTCGTAGCTGAAAATGCTGCAGGAGCTGCAATTCTTGCTGATCCGGCTGAAACTAAAACACAATCTAACTTAATTACTTTCAACCAACGTTATTCAAGAATGACATACGATGGTTTTCACTTTAGCCAATTAGGAACGATGTTTAATTTATCAGTTAACTACAAATTCTAATTTTAGAATTGTTTTAATAAACGAAAAGGTTGTCAGCAATGACAACCTTTTTTTTATTTATAATTTAAACTCTAAAGAATCTATAATTTTCTTCTCTTCTTCGGTGGAGGTAAATCCGGAGATATTCCAATAATTGGTCATAATCTTATTCTTTTTATTGAAAAGTGTTTTGTCTTTAAAAACATCACTATCCTTAAAAGTGAATTTTTGTTTATCAAAATGTGTCGTGATAAAATTGTTTCGAACCTGAATGTTTTTTACTCCTTCTTTCATCACAAGATCATAGCCAATCTCTTCATTTGAATTTAACACATAATAATCGGTTCCCTCTATTCTATAATTCACATTCACAATAGACCTTGTAATGTTTTTAGAACCAATTGCTGCTTTTTCTTCTATTTCTGCTACAACTCCGGGTGCGATACTAATAGTAAATTCAATAATGAGTTTTTTATCCGGATCGTAAACAATTTCAAAATTATCAACTGCTTCCTTGGCTTTATCCAAAGGCGTTACTGACATGATGTAATACGCTGAATTGGTAGGATGCCCTTTGGTCGTAAAATTATAATCTTTTTTAGCTTTTGGATCCAGAATAGGGTCAAAATAGGACAAATTGGAATAATTTTCCATGATGTTATTCAAATCATATCCTTTCAGATCAGCACTTACATCGGTTTCCAATAATCCATAGGATCTGTTTTGCTCTACAAGTAAAGTAGTACTTACATTCTTTTGGGTTCCTGAAAACTGAAAATTTACCAATCCGTCATTATAATAAGAGTATTTATTATTGAGCATAAAAAATTCTCTTACATACACTTTTAGTCGATATGGCATCGCTAAATTCTTAGCCGAATTGGAAACAATGCGTTGCAATGTTTTTTGCGGATTTTCTTTAGAAACCACAATTTCGTCTAGTTTGTTATGCTTGCTTTTTAAGTAAACCACAAATTCGCTTTCTTTAAGATTGGCCCAGCGAACGGTTATATTTTCATAATTCGTTTCAGAAATCTGAACGTTAGATCCGCCATTTAATACAAAACTTACTTTACCTTCCTGATTCGTTAATAAAATTTGTTTGGTTTTTAAAATTACAATGGTAACATTTTCTATCGGTAAAAGTGTTTCAATATCTTTCACCACAATTGAGTATTCGGCTTCCTGAGCTATTCCTACAGAGGTTATAAAACTAAGAAGCAAAATTATTAATTTGTTCATAGGGGCTATTTTTTTAACATTATCAAATAAGTGTTAAATTTTGCGGCAAAATAACAAAAATAAACCAATAAACAGCTTGAATTTTACTAATAAAATTCAGTAAATAAAAAAAATCCTAAGTTATTGACTTAGGATTTTTAAATATTTTAAAAATTATATATTATTCGCCGTGTAAGAAGGCTTGTCTGTTCAATAACGTCTCTTCATCTTCTACGTGATTGTCGTCTGGTACGCAACAATCAACCGGACAAACAGCAGCACATTGAGGCTCATCATGAAAACCTTTACACTCTGTACATTTTCCAGGAACGATATAATAAACTTCGTCAGAAATTGGTGTTTGTGCATCTTCTGCATCAACTTCAGTTCCGTCCGGTAAAATTACTTTTCCAGAAAGACTTGTTCCGTCTTTGTATCTCCAATCATCAGCTCCTTCATAAATTGCTGTATTTGGGCATTCTGGTTCACAGGCCCCACAGTTTATGCATTCATCGGTTATAATTATTGCCATTGCTTTTTAGTCTTAATAGTTAAAAGTCTCAAAGTTCTAAAATCAAAAAAGACATTCCAAGCTTTTGACTTCATGACCTTTGACTTTCGAGTTATTTATGCTTATTTTTGTGCAAAATTACAATCAAAACCTTTCATAAACAAATTACTTATGTTACAAAACGAAAAAAAGCAGTCTTTTATAGCACTAGGTCGATTTTTAAATCAGTTTTCTGAAGCAGAAAACACTCGTAATGAATCGGTTTTAGGCAATGACCTGTTTTTTGATGATTTTATAAAACTTATTCAGCTTTCGCAATCCCATAACGGATGGTATACTCCTGAACAAGTGTATTTTGCTATACAATCCTGGGCAAATGCCCTAACGGAAGAAAATATTGACAAGTGGCTTTCTGCTTATGGAGCTGACTTTGCCGTTAACAAAAAAGAACGAACAGTCGCTCTTATTTTAGCCGGAAATATTCCGTTAGTTGGATTTCACGATTTTTTATCTGTTTTAATTACAGGTAACAAAACTTTGATCAAAACATCATCAAACGATCAGCACTTATTGCCTTTCTTAGCGAAGTATTTAATTTTTGCTGATGAAAGCTTAAAAGATAAAATCACTTTCGTGGAAGGGAAACTGGAAAACTTTGACACCGTAATCGCCACAGGAAGCAATAATACAGCGCGCTATTTTGAATATTACTTTAAGGACAAACCTTCTATAATTCGTAAAAACAGAAATTCAGCCGCTATTTTAAACGGAAAAGAAACACATGAAGAACTGGAAGCTTTAGGCGAAGATATTTTTAGGTATTTTGGTTTAGGATGCCGCAATGTTTCTAAGCTTTTTGTACCAAAAGGCTATACTTTTGATGCGTTTTTTCAGGCTATTTTTAAGTATCAGGATGTCATTCACTACGAAAAATACGCTAACAATTACGACTATAACAAAGCTGTTTTTCTAATGAGTAATTTTAAATTATTAGACAACGGTTTCCTTACTTTGAAAGAAGATTCAAGTTATGCTTCTCCAATTTCGAGCGTTTTTTATGAATTTTACGACAATATCGACGAATTAAAAGCGCGTCTTGAAACGGAAGCTGAACAAATTCAATGCATCGTAAGTAACAATCTAACAGAAAATAGTATTGCATTCGGTCAAACACAAAATCCACAATTGTGGGATTATGCAGATAACGTGGATACTATATCGTTTTTGTTAACAACAAAGTAAAAAAATGTTTAATTATTTCGAATAATTTATCGCTTATTCAGCTCCTATTGCCGAAATTTGCCTTTTTAAAATTTCCGACTATTAACAACAACCATGAAAAAACACAACTACAGCGCAGGGCCAAGTATTTTACCTCAAGAAGTTTTTGAAAAAGCGTCAAAAGCTATATTAGATTTTAATGATTCAGGACTTTCTATCCTTGAAATTTCGCACCGAAGCAAAGATTTCGTTGCCGTTATGGATGAAGCTCGTTCGCTTGCTTTAGAGTTATTAGGACTTCAGGGAAAAGGATATCAGGCTTTGTTTTTACAAGGTGGTGCCAGCACAGCATTCCTGATGGCTCCTTATAATTTAATGAAAGAAAACGGAAAAGCCGCTTACCTGGATTCAGGAACATGGGCTACCGCAGCAATCAAAGAAGCAAAATATTTTGGAGAAACGGTAATCGTAGGTTCTTCTAAAGAAGAAAACTACAATCACATTCCAAAAGGATACGAAATACCAAGTGATGCAGATTATTTTCACTGCACCAGTAACAACACTATTTTTGGAACTCAAATGAAAGAATTCCCAACAACTAATGTACCTGTTGTTTGCGATATGAGTTCTGATATATTTTCACGTGATTTAGATTTCTCTAAATTTGATTTAATCTATGCCGGAGCTCAAAAAAATATGGGCCCTGCAGGAACTACTCTGGTAGTAGTAAAAGAAGAAATTTTAGAGAAAAACGGAAGAACAATTCCAAGTATGCTGGATTATGCTAAACATATCAAAGCAGAAAGTATGTACAATACTCCTCCTGTTTTTTCTGTATATGTTTCATTACTAACATTACAATGGATTAAAAGTAAAGGTGGCGTTGCTGCGGTTGAAAAACTAAACGACGCAAAAGCCGACTTACTTTATGCTGAAATTGACAGAAACCCATTATTCAAAGGTGCTGCAGCTGTTGAAGATCGTTCTAAAATGAATGTTACTTTCTTGCTAAACAATGACGAGCATACCGCTACTTTTGATGCTTTATGGAAAGAAGCAGGAATTTCAGGATTGCCAGGACACCGTTCTGTTGGTGGTTACAGAGCTTCTATCTACAATGCTATGCCTATCGAAAGTGTTCAGGTTTTAGTAGATGTAATGAAAGCGCTTGAAACTAAGATTTAAAAATTAAAATATTAAATGATTTAAAGATTTACACAAATACTAAATCATTCTATTTATTCAAAAAAATTCAGATTGGATATTTTTTTAATTAAATTTTTCAATCTTTAAATATCAAAAAAAAATGAAAGTATTAGCGAATGACGGAATTTCAAAAAGTGGAATTCTAGCTTTAGAAAAAGGTGGATTTGAAGTTATAACTACAAAAGTAGCTCAAGAACAAGTAGCTAATTTTGTGAATGAAAACAATGTTGACGTTGTTTTAGTGCGTAGCGCAACTAAAGTACGTAAAGATATTATCGATGCTTGTCCTGGACTAAAAGTTATTGGTCGTGGTGGTGTTGGAATGGATAACATCGATGTGGATTATGCAAAAAGCAAAGGAATTCACGTTATTAATACGCCTGCTTCCTCTTCAGAATCTGTTGCTGAATTAGTATTCGGACATTTATTTTCAGGTGTTCGTTTCTTACACGATTCTAACAGAAATATGCCTCTTGAAGGAGATTCTAACTTCGAAGGTTTGAAAAAAGCATACGCAAACGGAATTGAATTAAGAGGAAAAACGCTTGGTATTGTTGGTATCGGACGTATTGGTCAGGCTACTGCAAAAATGGCGCTTGGTTTAGGTATGAAAGTTATCGCTGCCGATAGCTTTATCCCTCAGGTAGATATTAAAGTAGAATTCTTTGACGGTCAGTCTATCACTACAACTATCGTTTCACAATCATTAGAATCTTTATTCAAAGAAGCTGATTTCATTACACTACACGTTCCTGCTCAAAATGGTTACATCGTTGGTGAAAAAGAATTCGAAATCATGAAAGATGGTGTTGGAATCGTAAACTGTGCACGTGGTGGGGTTATTGATGAAGTAGCTTTAGTAAAAGCTTTAGATTCAGGAAAAGTAGCTTTTGCAGGATTAGACGTTTTCGAAAACGAGCCTAAACCGGAAATGGCACTTTTAATGCACACTAAAATCTCTTTGACTCCTCATATTGGAGCAGCAACCGGAGAAGCACAAGACAGAATTGGTACTGAATTAGCATCACAAATTATTACTTTGTTGAGCTAATCAACTATAATTAAATATCTTAGAAGGGATTTATTAACATCGTTTAATAAATCCCTTTTATTTTTTAACTAAATTTGAGTTCTAATCTAAAAACCTATACATCATGTTTGAACAATTAACGCAATTAGTACAGCAGTACAGCGGTGATACAGTCGTTAAAAACGAAGCTGTTCCAAATGAACACAATGAGGCGGTAATAACCGAAACAAGTAACTCAATATTCGACGGATTAAAAAAGATCGCTTCAGAAGGCGGTACAGAGCAATTAGCAGCCTTATTCAACGGAAGCGCACCTGTAAACAGTTCTAATCCTGTAGTTCAAAAAATAACAGAGCAATTATCCGGAACGTTAGGCAATAAATTTGGAATAAGCAGCGAAACTTCGTCTGGAGTTGCTGCGAGTTTAATTCCACAGGTTTTAAACTCTTTAGTAAACAAAGCAAAAGATCCTAAAGACAGTAGTTTTCAAATTTCAGATATCATCAGTTCTATTACCGGAAACAGCGGTCAGGCTTCCGGAATTATGGATGCGATTTCTAAATACGGAACTCAATTTGGCTTAGACCAAAACAATGACGGTAAAATCGACGAAGCTGATGTGGCAGCTATTGCTAAAAAAGGCGGACTTGGAGGTTTGTTCGGAAGATTATTTAGTAAATAGAATTTTTCTAAATTTAAAATATAGCCTAAAAGCTGCTTACGTTGTAAGTAGCTTTTTTTATTGCAAACCTTGATCTTGTTCAAAACTTCAAACAATATAAACTGTTAAATAACAACGCTTCACATTGATTTTTTTGTAATTTTAAACTTCAACATTTCTAACTCCCGACAACATGAAGCATTGCATTTACATATTGATCACCCTGTTTACGATAATTGCCTGCTCCACGTCACAAAAAACAAACGTTGACAAACAAAACACTGACAAGCAAAACGTTGCCTTAAATGATACTATTCGAATCGCCAATGATTCTCTTGAATATGAAGTCATTATTATCGATAACGGTTTTAGCACATGGCTGAATTCAAGAGCTTTTCCTAGAAATTACCACACACAAAGTTACCTTGAGAACAAAAACAGATTATACGTAACAGAATGGAATAGCCGAGTACTCCAACCGCAACGCTATGATCCTAATTTGTACGAAATGAATATCAACTACGAGCCTGGTATCGATTACGGATACGAAGTAAATTACCTGATTTATAATTATATGATTTATTTTCAAAATACTTATAAACAAAAGCTTTGGGGATATGTTCCTTCAAGATAATGTTATTATATTTGTAATCATTATAAGTCAAAATGAATAAATTAAAACAACGCTGGGGCATTACCTCCAATTTTCAGCTTATCATCATTTTCATCGTTTTTGCCGTCACAGGATCATCTTCGGCATGGTTGTCTAAACCCTTTTGCGAATGGTTGGGTGTCACCAAAGAAGATTTTGGCGGATGGTTTACCCTAATCCGATTAATCATTATTTTCCCTATTTATCAGGTTTTGCTTGTGGCGATAGGAACTCTGTTCGGACAATTTCAGTTTTTCTGGAAATTCGAAAAGAAAATGCTCAAAAGTATGGGATTAGGATTTCTGTTTAAAGACTAAATTCTTTAGCTAGATTTCTTCTTCCTGTTTTGAAAAAAAGTAGGTGTAAATCCATGTAATTGTAAAAGACGGAATCACATCTGTAAATGGAAGAATCTCTTCGACAAAGGTTAAAATACTGGCAACCTTCCCTACTCTTCCTTTATACATTCTGGTCATTATAAAAGCAGCTATTGGCGCCCAGATCACATCACCGAATTCTCCCAATACCGGAATCGAAAATGAAACCATTCCAATAGCGTCAAAAAGCAACCCAAAAAGGAGCTTTTTCATTTTATCGTCGTTTACTGCTTTAATTTCCTGCATCTTACTTTGCTTTAGATATTATTCGAATTTAAAAAAAATTAGTATATCAAATTTATTCGTTGGTATAATTTTGTTTCTAAATTCCCATTTGTGTTTTTCTTCCTAAAATTCTGTTACAACCCATTTTAATATCGGCAGAATCTTTGTTTCTTTGTAGAAACAGTTTCCATCGATGATACACGCAAAAAACATACATAAATTCTACGATCAGCTCGAAGTTCTAAAAGGAGTTAATTTACATATCAAAAAAGGAGAAATTGTTTCGATCGTTGGCGCATCAGGCGCCGGAAAAACGACACTTTTACAAATTCTGGGAACGCTTGACAAACCCGAACGAAATACCGAATCTTCATTAAGCATAAATGGTGCCAATATTTTTCAGCTGCAAGATGTAGAAAAAGACAATTCAAAAGAAGAAAGAACATTCAAGATCTTTTCTTGGGCAGGAGGTATTTATTCCATTATTTTAATCTTCTTTTTATTGTTTTTCAGACATACTATCGAAACAGGTTTAATAGGTACACTTACTTATGTTATCATTTTTTTTCCTTTAGTATTAGTTACTATTTACATGAACCGCTACTTTAAAAAACAAAGCAAAAAAGACAAAGTTTTATCTAACTTCAGAAATCTGAATCTGGGATTTATTTTTCAGTTTCATCAATTGCTTCCTGAATTCACCGCCTTAGAAAACGTTTGTATTCCTGCTTTTATGGCCAATAAACCAAAAGCTGAAACAGAAGCCGAAGCCAAAAGATTACTTGAATATTTAGGATTATCACACAGAATTCATCACAAACCCAACGAACTTTCAGGTGGAGAACAACAGCGTGTGGCGGTTGCAAGAGCTTTAATCAATAAACCAGACGTTATTTTTGCCGATGAACCTTCCGGAAATCTTGATACGCATTCTGCCGAAAACCTGCACCAGTTATTTTTTCAGCTTCGCGATGAATTCGGGCAAACCTTTGTTATTGTAACACATAACGAGGAATTGGCAAATATGGCTGATCGAAAATTGATTATGGTCGACGGACAAATTAGCAATTAGAATTAGGAGCTATTTCCTGCTGTACGCTATATCTTTTCCCTGCTAAAAAAGCAGGAAAAAGGATGCCGCTTCCATCAGGGCTAGAACTTCTGAACAATAAGAACATTCATTTTCAACATGAACCAAAAAGAACTCAAAGAATTTCTTGACGAAAAAGTCATTCAATATAACAATCAGGATTTTATCGAAAGTGATCCTGTACAAATTCCGCATTTATTCTCTCAAAAAGAAGACATCGAAATTGCAGGTTTTCTAAGCGCAACAATTGCTTGGGGAAATCGCAAAATGATTATCAAAAACTCCCATAGCATGATGGAATTGATGGGTAATACACCTTACGATTTTGTCATGTCACATTCAGACGAAGACTTAGAAAGACTAGAAACCTTTGTTCACCGAACTTTTAATGGAAAAGATTTTGGTGGTTTCATCAAAGGATTACAGCATATCTACCAAAATCATGGCGGTCTGGAAACTGTTTTTGCAAAACATCAGGAAAAAGACAGTTTGCAAAAAAGTATACATGAATTCAAAAAGATATTTTTCGAAATCGATCATTTACCCCGAACACAAAAACATATTTCTGATCCGCTAAATAATTCAGCGGCAAAGAGAATCAATATGTACCTGCGCTGGATGGTTCGTCAGGACACCAAAGGAGTTGACTTAGGCATCTGGAAAACCATTTCGCCCGCTGCACTATCCTGCCCGCTTGATGTACATTCCGGAAACGTTGCCAGAAAACTGAACATCTTAACCCGAAAACAAAACGACGGAAAAGCATTAACCGAATTAGACCTTGCGCTTCGTAAAATGGACGCTAAAGATCCTGTAAAATACGATTTTGCCTTGTTTGGATTAGGTGTCTTTGAAGGGTTTTAATACTGAAAAACAGACTGTTAAATCATTAGAATATTAGATCATTAGAATTATCTAGTGATCTAACCGTGAATTTAATGTACATTTGCACAAAATTTAATGTAAATGAGCACTTTCGAAAAATTCAATCTTCCAAAATCAGTACAAAAAGCAATCGACGAATTAGGATTTGTTACGCCAACTCCTATTCAGGAAAAATCCTTTTCTGTGATTATGTCAGGTCGTGATATGATGGGAATTGCGCAAACCGGTACCGGAAAAACATTTGCATACTTATTGCCTCTTTTAAAATTATACAAATTTACCCCAACCAACACACCAAAGATTGTCGTTCTGGTTCCAACACGTGAATTAGTAGTTCAGGTTGTAGAAGAAGTAGAAAAATTAACCAAATACATGTCGGTTAAAACACTTGGGATATTTGGGGGAGTAAACATCAATACACAAAAAAAAGCCGTTTACGAAGGTGTCGACATTTTGGTAGGAACGCCAGGTAGAACAATGGACTTAGCGCTTGATGCCGTGGTTCGTTTCGATGAAACTCAAAAGTTAGTTATCGATGAGTTTGATGAAATGCTAAACTTAGGTTTCCGCACACAACTAACAGCGTTGTTGGCGATGATGAAAACAAAACGTCAAAATATTCTTTTCTCAGCAACAATGACAGATGAAGTTGATGCTGTTTTAAATGACTTTTTTGATTTCCCTGAAGAAGTTACACTTGCAGCTTCAGGAACACCTCTTGAAAAAATAACTCAGATAACGTATAACGTTCCTAACTTTAATACTAAAGTAAATCTGTTAAAGCATTTATTAGCTACAGACGAAAGCATGGAACGTGTTTTGGTTTTTGTGAATAACAAAAAGATCTCTGATATGCTGCACACCAGAATCGAAGAAGATTTTGATGGTCAGTTTGGTGTAATTCACTCTAATAAATCTCAGAATTACCGTTTGAGTACGATGGCAGAATTTCAGGAAGGAAATCTTCGTGGACTAATCACAACCGATATCATGGCGAGAGGTTTGGATATTTCAAACATTTCACATGTTATTAACTTTGAGCTTCCTGAGTTTCCGGAATTATACATGCACAGAATTGGTCGTACAGGTCGTGCGGATGCTACAGGAACTGCGATTAGCTTTATAACGCCTCGTGAAGAAGAGTTTAAAGTAGAAGTAGAAGTTCTAATGAATCAGGAACTTGACATCGCTGAATTCCCGGAAGAAGTTGAAATTTCACTAAAATTAATCGAACCAGAAAAAGACAAACAGCCTATTAAGTTTTTAATGAAAAAACCAAAACTTGACGGTGACGGTGCTTTTCATGAAAAAGCAAAAAAGAATAAAAAAGTTAACTTAGGAGGTCCTTCTAAAACGAAAAAGAAAACACACGGTTCTGTAAATAGAAATATGTTGAAAACCAGAGACAAGAAAAGAAAAGATAAGGATAAATAGTTTTTTTTAAAGGGACAAAGGTTCTGAGAAACAAAGGTTCAAAGGTTTAAAAGAAAGGCTCAAAGTTTTACAACTTTGAGCCTTTTATTTATTCTATACTTTGCGTCTTTTTACAAAGAACTTCAAAACCTTTGTCCCTTTGAACCTTTGCAACTTTGAACCTCAAAATTAGCTTTTTGTAAAAATCAACCCAACTGGTGAGCACAATTCGATTTTTTTACCTGTATTGGTTAGTTTTCCTGTTACTTTATTTCTTTTAAAAATGATGATGTCATTCGTATACTGATGTCCTACTAAAAGATAATTTCCAGATGGATCAATAGCAAAATCTCTTGGACCTTTTCCTAACGTACTTACCTGCTCTACTAATTGAATACTTCCATTTTTAAGAATCTTATAAGTAGAAATAGCATTAACATCTGCGCGATCCGTAACATATAAAAACTTTCCATCTGCTGAAATTTTAATAGCTGCTGCACTTGTTCCGCCTTTAAAATCTTTGGCAAGAATACTCGTTTCAGCAATAATCTTTAAGCTTCCACTTTTATCATAACTAAAAGTCGTTAGCGTAGCATCTAATTCCTGTACCAAGTACACAAATTTTCCATCTTTACTAAACACCAAATGTCTTGGTCCGCTTCCTGCTTTTACATCGACAGTTTGTTTCAATTTCAGGATTTCATTTTTAGAATCAGGATTGTAGTTGTAGATAAAAACTTTATCAGTACCTAGATCATTCGATAAAACATATTTCTTGTCAGGCGAAAAATAAACCATGTGAACATGCGCTTTTTCCTGACGTGCTTCGTTTTTACCTTTTCCTTCATGCTGAAGTATTTGCTGCACTTGCGTAATACTTCCGTCCGTTTTTTTCTTAAAAACAACAATACTTCCTCCGGAATAATTAGCAGCAATCACATTTTTATCATCATTAATTAAATGACAAGGATCTGCACCTAACGCATCACTTTTATTCAAAAAAGTAAGCTTACCAGATGGCGCATTATAGCCAAAAGCACTTACTGTACTTTGCGGTCCGTTTTCGTTTACCGCATAAATAAATTTATTATCTGCTGAAGCTGATAAATAGCTCGGACTTAAAACATTCTCTGAGGAATTTTTCAATTTAAAATTACCTGTAGTTGTATCAAATTCGTAAACATAAATTCCATTGCTTTGACAAGTATTAGTGTATGTCCCTACTACTAAATTAAACTTGTTCTGAGCCTGCAATGAGCAAGCTACAATCGTAAAAAGCAATATATATAATCTTTTCATATTTTTTATTTTTATGCTAAAATACTCAATATTCCTTTTAAGAAGTTTATTTTTTATTACAAATGAATTTACAAAAGTTATATTTTTCAAACCTTCTGGAATGACTTACAATCATATCTATTCATTTTGAACGAGATATGTATCGTTCCTATGGAACTTTACTAACAAACCTTAAATACCGCGGATTAAAATCCGCGGCTACAAAATGTTTCGTTCCTCCGGAACTTTTTTTATATGCTATATTGCAAAATGAGATCGGTAAATATTATCCGCCTTCAAAAAACAATTTGCCCCGAAAACACATTGTTCATATAACATGCTGCTGTATTTCTTTATAATTAAATCCTAATACCTTAAAATAAAACGATTCCATTACAACTTTCAAATACTAAATATTACTTCTCTGATTTGACTAAAAATTTGTATTTTTGACCAGTATCTACAAAACGTAGTGAAATAAATCAAAGCCAGAATGCATTTTAAACAACCCGAAATTCTATACTTTCTCTTTTTATTGATTGTTCCAATTTTGGTTCATTTATTTCAATTAAGGCGTTTTAAAACATCTTATTTTACAAACGTCCGTTTCTTAAAAGAACTTTCGATACAAACCCGAAAAAGTTCTAAAATCAAAAAAAGATTATTATTAGCAATACGTTTATTATTGCTTGCGTGTGTAATCTTGGCTTTTGCTCAGCCTTTTTTTGAAGCTAAAGACAAAAAGAATGCTTCAAATGAAATGTACATTGTACTTGACAATTCATTTAGTATGCAGGCAAAAGGAAAAAAAGGTGAATTGCTAAAACGTGCAGTACAGGAATTATTAGAAAACACACCTGAAAATGCCCAATTTTCTTTGTTAACCAACACTGAAAACTATTGGAATACCGATATTAAATCGTCTAAAAACGCATTACAAAATCTTAACTACAGCGCCACACCATTTGAGCTTTCTGCAATTATGGCAAAGATCAAAGCACATAAATCGGCACACAAAAAAGACATTATTATCATTAGTGATGCTGTTGGATTAACTCCAAACGATGTACAGAATAGTGAAACAGAAGATAAACCTTATTTCATTCAGCCTGAAGCAGAACAGAAAAACAACATTGCTATTGATAGTGTTTACATCAATCAGAGTTTAGAAAACTTTTACGAAATTGGGGTTAATTTATCTGCTTACGGCGATGATTTCAAACCCGTTTCAATGGCGCTTTACAATCAAAACAAACTGATTGCTAAAACGATTATTACTTTTGACGCGAAGAAAAAGAAAGTCAACTTTACCATTCCTAAAGAAGCATTTCATGGTTATGTTACGATCGAAGATAATGGCTTAACATACGACAACAAGCTTTTCTTTAGCATTTCGAAAGCAAAGAAAACAAATGTAATAAGTATTGGAGAACCTGAAAAAGGTAATTTCTTATCCCGAATTTATACCTCTGCTGAATTCAACTATAAAAACTATGCAATCAGCAATTTAGATTACAACAGTTTAGACAAACAAAATACCATAATCCTTAATGAATTAATCGAAATTCCTCAGGCATTACAAACTACACTAAAATCATTTGTATCAAAAGGTGGTAATCTGGTAGTAATTCCGTCTGAGAAAAGTTCAATCTCAAATTTGAATACTTTCTTAGGCAATTTTGGAAAAATTCAGTTTGGAAATTCTGAAAATGCAAGTAAGCTTATTACCAAAATCAATTTTGATCATCCTTTGTTTTCCGGCGTTTTTGAGAATAAAATCAGCAATTTTCAATATCCGAAAACAAGTCTTTCATTCGCTGTTACAAGTCCGTATCCGGCAGCTTTGTCTTTTGAAGATCAGAGCGTTTTTGTAACCATGATTCAAAATCCAGTTTCAAGCGTGACGGTGTTTTCAGCTCCAGTAAATGTTCAAAATTCTAATTTTCAGCAATCTCCTATTATTGTTCCGCTTTTTTATAAAATGGCGCAAAACAATCAAAAAACAGGTGTAAATGCTTTGACTATTGGCAATAATCAACCTTATTTTGTTGATGTTTTACTAAGCAAGGATGCTATTCTGGAAGTAAAAGGAAATGATGATTCCTTTATACCAATTCAGCAAATTTTGAATAATAAAGTCAAATTGGTTTTTAATGATTTTCCGGAAACGGCAGGAAATTACAATGTCTTTGACAAAAAAGAAGCTGTCGAAAATATAAGTTTCAATTATAAAAGAAGCGAAAGCGATTTAAGTCAGATCAATAAAAGTGTTATTTCTGATTTTAAAACCGCTGATACCATTTCAACTATTTTTAACACCCTACAAACAGAGCGAACTGACAGCCAAGTTTGGAAATGGTTTGTTATCTTTGCACTGTTATTTTTGGCATTGGAAATGGCAATCATCAAATTTGTAAAGTAAAACGTAATGTTTTACTTTTTTTTGAACTATTACGAAATTAAGAGTAAATATTTTGAGCTGCTCTTGCAGCTTTTTTTTGAATAAAATAAAAATCTATATATGAAAATAATCATCAGAAGCGCGAAAATTATCGATTCAAAAAGTCAGTTCCATAACCAGACCGTTGATCTTTTAATTTCAGATGGTTTAATCGAAAAAATAGGAACTTCACTTTCTGCATCTGATGATACAACTGAGGTTAAATTTGACAATTTACATCTTTCACAAGGCTGGTTTGACAGCAGTGTTTCTTTTGGAGAGCCAGGTTATGAAGACAGAGAAACTATTGCAAATGGATTAAATGTTGCGGCAAAAAGTGGTTTTACAGCTGTTGCATTACAACCCAACTCCTTCCCTGTTATTGACAATCAGTCGCAGGTAAATTTTGTAAAAAGCAAAGCAAATGGTTTTGCTACAGAACTATTCCCAATCGGCGCTTTAACCAAAGCAAGTGAAGGAAAAGATATGGCGGAGTTGTTTGATATGAAAAAGGCAGGCGCTGTTGCTTTTGGAGATTACAATAAAAGTATCGACAATGCCAATCTGTTAAAAATAGCGTTACAATATGTACAGGATTTTGATGGTCTTGTTATCGCTTACTCGCAAGATCCAAACATAAAAGGAAACGGTGTCGCTAACGAAGGTATTGTTTCTACGAAATTAGGACTAAAAGGAATTCCGAACTTAGCCGAAGAATTACAAATTTCAAGAAACTTATTTTTACTGGAATATACTGGCGGTAAACTACACATACCAACGGTTTCTACAACTAAATCTATTGAATTAATCAAAGAAGCAAAAGCTAAAGGATTAAATATTACCTGCAGCGCTTCTGTACATCATTTAGTACTTACAGACGAAAAATTAGAAGGCTTTGATACCCGCTATAAAGTTACGCCTCCATTACGAACAGAATCAGACAGAGCAGCATTAGTAAAAGCAGTTTTAGACGGAACTATTGACACGATTACCTCTGATCATAATCCAATCGATGTGGAATTCAAGAAAATGGAATTCGATACTGCTAAAAACGGAACTATTGGACTTGAAAGTGCTTTTGGAGCCTTATTAACGGTTTTACCTTTGGAAACTGTTATAGAGAAATTAACGTCTGGAAAAGCTGTTTTTGGAATTGAAACTAATGCTATTGCAGAAGGTACCAAAGCCAATTTTACTTTCTTTACACCAGAAGGCAACGGTACTTTTAAGAAAGAAAACATTCTGTCAAAATCTAAAAATTCTGCCTTTTTAGGAACCGAAGTTAAAGGAACTGTTTACGGAATCTTCATCCAAAATCAACTTATTACATCTAAATAATCACAATGAATAATTCAATAGAAGAAGGAAAATCAATCGCAATAACAAGCTATATTTTAATTATAGGTGTTTTGATCGCGATGTCTATGAACTCTGAAAACAAAAATAGCTTTGCTTCTTTTCACATTCGTCAGGCTTTAGGTTTATCGTTAACCTTTATTTCATTTGGTGCTATCATCAGCAATTTCGACAGTTTTTATATTACGTTTCCAATGTGGATTTGTATTTCCATTTTATGGACGTACGGAATTTTTAGCGCTATTCAAGGTCAGACAAGACCGATTCCTTTAGTGGGAAGCCTTTTTCAAAAATGGTTTAAAAGTATTGGGTAATAAAATTTTAGCGTGTAAATTTTAGACACCGATGACACTGATTTGCAAGCAAAGACACAGATAAGAACTGATTTTATATGCAATGATCTAAAAAAGAAATCCGCAAAATCTGCGTTTTCACGAAGTGAATCTGTTTTATCAGTGTTATAATTCACAATCATTTCAGACACAGATATACTGATTTGCAAGCAAAAACACGGATAAAAACTGATTTTAATTATATTGCATTCAAAGTAATAAAGCCAGAAGAAAAAATCCGCCAAAACCAGTGTTTTCACGAAGTGAATCTGTTTTATCAGCGTTATAATTCGCAATCATTTCAGACACAGATGACAATGATTTGCAAGCAAAAACACGGATAAAAACTGATTTTAATTATATTGCATTCAAAGTAATAAAGCCAGAAGAAAAAAATCCGCTAAAATCCGCGTTTTCACGAAGTGAATCTGTTTTATCAGCGTTATAATTCGCAATCATTTTGGACGCAGATGACGCTGATTTGCAAGCAAAAACACAGATAAAAACTGATTTTAATTATATTGCATTCAAAGTAATAAAGCCAGAAGAAAAAAATCCGCCAAAATCCGCGTTTTCACAAAATGAATCCGTTTTATCAGCGTATAAATTTCACAATCCAACAATTCATAATTCAAAACTCATAACTTAAGAAAGAAATGAATCTATCATTAGAATATAAAATACAAGAACCAAAAGTAATTTTAGACAAAAATCCTGTTTTAATTTTATTACACGGATACGGAAGCAACGAAGCAGATTTGTTTTCATTTGCTACTGAATTACCGGATAACTATTATATCATTTCTGCACGAGCGCCTTACGATTTACAATATGGAGCGTATGCCTGGTATGCTATCAATTTTGATGCTGATCAAAATAAATTTTCAGATAACGAACAAGCAAAAACGTCACGTGATCATATTGCCGGTTTTATTGATGAATTAGTGGCTCATTATCCTATCGATGCAAATCAGGTAACATTAGTAGGCTTTAGTCAAGGTTCTATCCTAAGTTATGCTGTTGCCCTTTCTTATCCGGAAAAGGTGCAAAGAGTTGTGGCAATGAGCGGCTATTTTAATGACGAAATAATTAAAGAAGGCTACGAGCAGAATAACTTTAAAAACTTAAAAATATTTGCTTCACACGGAACTGTAGATCAGGTTATTCCGATTGAATGGGCTAGAAAAACGCCTGCAATTCTTGAAAAACTTACTATTCCGGTAACGTATAAAGAATATCCTGTAGGTCACGGCGTAGCACCGCAGAATTTCTTTGATTTTAAGAGCTGGCTGGCTTTATAACAAAATAATTTCACAATTTACTATAAAAAAAGGTCGCAGTTTACGTTTAAACTGCGACCTTTTTTAATATATCATTTTATGTTTACTGTCCGGTGTAAATAATATCATCTCCTTTTTTGAGTACATAACCTTTCCATGGAATTAATATGTAATCTCCATTAACCCAGGATTCACCTTCAGATTTTCTTTCTAATAGAATTGCTTTTTTTTGAGTATCCAGAAAAAGTTCTGCTTTATCACCATCAAAAATTACGTAAGCAACCGTAGTATATTCTTTTCCATCATCGGCATGTTTCAGTTCTGTACCTACTTCAGAAAGCTTTACACATTCTTTTTTAAGAGCAGACCAAGTGTAACCCGTAGAAGGCTTACAGTCATTTTCATCGGCATCATTTCCGACAACAACAACAGCAGCAGAATCTTCTTTTACTTCTTGTTGAATTGGTTCTTCTTGTTGCACTTCTTTCTGTTCCTCAGCGGTCTTTTTTCCACACGAAAAAGACAAACCTGCGATAATCGCTACTAAAAATATTTTTTTCATATTTCCTTTTTTATTTAAAGTTACAAAATATCAAGGATATAAAAAACACTATTTTTGATATAGCAAGGATTGATTGATTTCAAAACTAATACTTTCGTCATCGTTAACGAAGTATTTCAACAAAACTTCACCCCATAATTCACCATTACTGTAATCAGCAATGATCCATCTGTGGTTCAGAATTTTTACTTTATTGATGATAAATTTTTTGTCTTCAATTTTATCTTGTCCTGTATAAGGATTTCCGTTTGGATTGGAATTTAAATCAAATAATTTTTCAGTTACTACCGGAATTAATTTTTCGTATTGAATTAATTTTCCGCCTGTAGCACTATTGTCAAAATAATTTTGTGCATTTTCATTGTTCGCCAGCGAAAAATAATCAGCTTCGGCTAATTTTGTCGACACCAAATTGATGCTGTCTCTCAATTTTTTAGTCGTTTTTTCGTAGCGCTCTTCTCCAAATTTTACTTCGCGGCTGTAAAACATATAAGTAAAAACATTCATTAATATCGCCAGGATAAAAAGATAAAGCATTAAGGATTTTTTCATTTTGTAATATAATTAGATTGTAATTTCGAGATTATCGTAGGCCAGAAAAACATTTTCAGGAAGTTGTTTTTGTACTTCTTCGTGAAAACCTAATACGTGGCTAATATGAGTTAGATAAGCGACTTCAGGCTTAACCAATTGTATAAAATCAAGTGCTTCCTGAAGGCTAAAATGGGTATCATGAGGTTCGATACGCAATGCATTGATTACTAAAACTTTTAGATTTTGTAATTTCTGAGTTTCTTCTTCTTCAATAGTTTTCACGTCTGTTAAATAAGCAAAATCATCAATACGATATCCAAAAACCTGTAGATCGCCATGCATAGCATTGATTGGAATTGCCATTTTATCTCCAACAGCAAAAGGTTCGTTATTAACCACTTCGATTGTTTTTACACTTGGAGCACCGGGATATTTGTTTACGGTTTCAAACACATATTCAAAACGACGTTTTAGATTATCAATTACACGCTGATGGGCGTACACCGGAATTTCGCCCTGTCTAAAATTAAACGGACGTATATCATCAAGACCTGCGGTATGATCTGCATGCTCGTGCGTAAATAAAATGGCATCAAGATGTCTGCATCCGCAAGAAAGCATTTGCTGCCTGAAATCAGGACCACAATCTACTACATACGAATGTTCGCCCCATGTAATCCAGATCGATACACGAAGTCTTTTGTCCTTAGCGTCAGCGCTTTTGCAAACGGGATGGTCGATTCCAATTATTGGAATGCCCTGAGAAGTACCAGTACCTAGAAAATAGATCTTCAATTGAACTTAATTTTTTTACAAAAATAGGATTATTTCTCTTTCATTAGAAGCCTAATTTGCTAACTTTGTAACAAATCTATTTAAAATAAAATGGGTACAGAAATAAAATTAAAGGGTGACAAGGTCATCGAACAGATTCCTTCTATAAAAGACAAAGCGTTACGGATTAATTTAAATGAGAATATCTACGGAACATTTGCTGAAATTGGTGCTGGACAAGAAACCGTTAGGCATTTTTTTAGATCCGGAGGTTCCTCAGGAACAATCGCGAAAGCTATGTCTGCCTATGACAAAGATTTTAGTGATGCCGTTTACGGAATTGAAAAAGATGGTCGCTATGTAACCGAAGAGCGATTAAAAAAAATGCTGACTCTCGAAGGTCAGATAATCGAAGAACGATTAAGCAGAGAAAAACATCCTACCAAACTTTTCTTTAGTTACGCCAATACCGTTGCAACAATAGATTTTGCAAAACAATTTAAAGGTCACGGTTGGGTTGGAATCCGATACCAAATTGAACCTGACGAAGCTTACAACGAAATTATTCTACACATTCGTTTTAAAGAAACTGATGCCAGACTACAACAGGAAACACTTGGTATTTTAGGTGTAAACTTAATTTACGGTGCTTTTTACAAATACAATGATCCTAAACGATTACTTCGTTACTTATACGATCACTTAGACAAAGACCAGCTTGAAATTGATACGATTAACTTCTCAGGACCTCGTTTTGCAGATGTTGACAATCGTTTGATGAGTTTACAATTGGTTAAAAACGGAATGACTGACGCCGTAATGTTTAATCCTGAAGGAAAAAATATTTTACCGGCTGCGATTTTATATAAAAAGAATCTTCTTGCTTTAAGAGGAAGTTTTCGTCCGGTAACTAAGGTAAACATGGACATGTACGAGAAATCGCTGAACATGTTCCTTGAAGAAAATAAAGTTGAAAAAGACAATACTTTAGTCGTTTTTGAAATTACCCTTTCGAATCTACGTTCAGATGGTGAAATTGATGAACGTGACTTTATGGACAGAGCTGAATTGCTTTGCTCATTGGGACAGACTGTTATGATTTCGAATTTTCAGGAATATTACAAAGTGGTTGAATATTTTGCTAACTATACTAAAGCCAGAATGGGATTGGCAATGGGAGTTAACAATTTAGTTGATATTTTTGACGAGAAATACTACCGTCACCTGAGCGGAGGAATTCTGGAAGCATTTGGAAAATTATTCTACAGAGATATGAAAGTTTTCTTATATCCGATGTTAGACGAAAATGGCGTTCTGATGAATTCTACCAACTTAAAAGTACATCCTAGAATGAAAGAATTGTACAAGTTCTTCAAATTCAACGGAAAAGTAGTGGATATTGCGAATTACAACCCAAATAACTTAGAGGTTTTCTCTCGAGAAGTTTTAAAAATGATCAATCAAGGATTACCTGGATGGGAACACATGTTACCGGAAGGAATACCGGAAATTATAAAAGAGCATCATCTTTTTGGATATCATCCGCAAAAAGAATTAGAGCAAAAACTATAAACATAAAAAAAAGTCCAAATAAGAAAATTTCTATTTTGGACTTTTTTTATTCCTTTATTTTAAGATTTGAGCAGCGTGTTCTTTTGTTTTAACTTGCGAAATAACCTCATCAATAATACCTTTTTCATCGATTACGAAGGTTGTTCTATGAATTCCGTCATATTCCTTACCCATAAACTTTTTAGGTCCCCAAACACCAAATGCAGTAATTACCGATTTATCTTCATCCGCCAATAACGGAAAAGGTAATTCGTATTTGTCTTTAAATTTCAATTGTGCTTTTGCACTGTCAGCACTTACACCTAAAAGCTCATAGTTATTAGCTTTAAATCGTTCAAAATTATCACGCAAATCACAAGCTTCTGCCGTACAACCTGGCGTACTTGCTTTTGGATAAAAGAAAACTACTAATTTCTTTCCTGCATAATCCGCCAATGTATGCGTTTTACCTTCCTGATCTACTCCTGAAAAATTTGGAGCTTTATCTCCTTTTTGTAATGTTACCATATCTTATTTTAGATTTTTGATTTTAGACTTTAGATTTTTGATTTTTTGATTGAAAAATTTAATGATTGAAATATTTAAAGATTAATTGCTAAACGATTAAACATTTTTTATTTTTTATTTTTTATTGAAAAATTGAATGATTGAAATATTTAAAGATTAAGTCATAAACGATTAAACACTTAAACAATTAACCGATTCAACAAATCAACGATTCAACAAATCAACGATTCAACAAATTAACGATCAAACAATTTACCGATTAAACAGTTAAACAAATCAACGATTCAACAATAAATAACTATTTTTACGGGATTAAAATTACGGAAATGAATAAAGAAGCTCGCGTAACATTTGTTATAAATACGTTAAAAGAACTCTACCCTACTATACCTGTTCCATTAGACCATAAAGATCCTTATACTTTACTTATTGCTGTTTTGCTTTCTGCTCAATGTACCGATGTCCGCGTTAATCAAATTACACCGTTGCTTTTTGCAAAGGCTGACAATCCGTATGATATGATTAAAATGTCGGTGGAAGAAATTAAAGAAATTATCAGGCCTTGTGGCTTGTCACCAATGAAATCGAAAGGTATTCATGGTTTATCGCATATCTTAATTGACAAGCATAATGGTGAAGTTCCGCAAAGTTTTGAAGCACTTGAAGCTCTACCTGCGGTTGGACATAAAACAGCCAGCGTTGTCATGTCTCAGGCTTTTGGAGTTCCTGCTTTTCCCGTTGACACACACATTCACAGGTTAATGTATCGCTGGAATTTATCGAACGGTAAAAATGTGGTACAAACTGAAAAAGATGCTAAACGTCTTTTCCCTAAAGCTATATGGAATGATCTGCATTTGCAGATTATCTGGTACGGAAGAGAATATTCACCTGCAAGAGGCTGGAGTCTGGAAAAAGATATTATTACCCGAACGATTGGCAAAAAATCTATAATTGAAGAAGCTGCTAAAGGTAAAGTTTAGCAGCTTCTTTAAGCTTTTACATACCGCTTTTGAGCGTGTTGTACTCAGCAGTCATATTGAGCGCTCGGTAAACTCCAAGAAGCGATTTTATAGCATCTTCATTCTTAGGTTCAAGACTTAATGCTTTTTTAAGATAAGGAATAGCACTTTTTACTATTTCATCTTTTTTAGCATCGAGTTTATCATATTCTTTCATATCATTGGCGCTATTTCCTAACAATGCCATTTGATCTACTAAATCTTTCTTCAATTGCAATTTTACAAATGCCTGATTGATATAACAATCTACACAGTTTGGATTTACCTGTAACCCTTCTTCATAATATTTATCTGCCTTAGTATAATCTTTAGTTTCTAAACAGGCAAAGGCAAGATCACTCAAGATTTCTTCTCTTTTCGATGGTGGAAAAACATTTCTTGGTTTTTCAAATAGTCCCTCTCTAATATTAGACTCGCGTGCACTCATAGAAATAAATGCTTCTTCTAACTTTGTCTTTTTATTCGTCGCATAATAAACCATCCCTCTTCCTGTATAGTTTATTTTTCTAAGCTGCTCGTAATATTTAACAGCTGTTGTATAATCTTTGGCTGTCAAGGATGATGTAGCAGCATTTAAAAGATTTAATGTATCTCTTTTATCAAACAAATAAACTTCGTAGCTTTTAGCAGCACTTTCTTTAAATTTTCCTTCTTTATAATCGCTGAATGCACCATTTACTAATACAGACTTCATATCTTTTAAAGCTAAATTCGCCTTAAATGCATATTTATAATTACGAGAATCGTTTTCATACAAAAGTACATCCTGATAAGCGCCAGATGCTATTGCAAAATTAGCGGCTGCATCGATATTTTTGGTTGCCAGATCTTTGTAGACATTTCCTTTAATATAAAAGAAATCAGATTTAGTTTCGTCAGGGGCATTTACAATTAAGTATTCTATTTTTTTCAAAATTGCCTGCGCTTCCTGAATTTTGCCTTTTTCGAAATTAGATTGTGCTTCTTTTATTTCGTCTTTTTGAGCAAAAACGCTCGCAGTTATCAATAGTAGGAATCCCAGTATTTTAAAATTTTTCTTCATTTTGGTTTGGTTTAGTTTGTTAAATAGAGTTTTACAGCTTTATAAAGGATATTGCAACAAACCTTTGAGAAAAAAAATAATCTCAAAAACCTGAAACAATACACAATTAAAGAATGACAATGGTTTTTTGCCTCCTTTAATTCTTCTAAATAAAAGCTAACTGATAATTATACTAGTCTTTGAATAAGACGAGACTTGAAACGAACAAAATGTAGTAATGTAGTTTTTCATCATAAACATGTGGTATTTCGGGGGTTAATATGTAATTCTAAAAAATTATTCAAAATTTAAAACAAGTAATATTTTAGCTCATTAAATATTCTATTTGGTCAATAATATTGAATTAAAAATTACTTTTTAACTAAAATAAAATTAAAAATTGAATAAATAAATAAAAGTGAAGCAAAATATAAAAATTTAACAAAAAGCTACAAAAATTTCTTTCAAAAGCAATTTTGTAATCACTTACTAATAAGACCATTAAACGCGAAACGCACCGTATTTACTGCGAAAACAGTGCTTGCGATAAATTTTGAAATAAAAAAAACTCACTATCTGTATTTTCATACAAATAGTGAGTTTTAACCAAAACGACCATTTGGTTTTTCTTTCGACTAAACATCCGACCGTTTTGGTGGGCTGTTTAGTTAGCTATAATCTCATAACTTTTCTCGTCAATTTTCACAACCGTAAGTGCTTGTGAATAATTTAGTAAAAAAGAAACAACTTCTTTTTTAGGTTTTAAGATTTTAGAAGCTAATGCCTTTTTAGAGTAAATTTTCGCCATACTATCAAATGTTTTATATAAAGTATAACGAGCTAATAGTCAAAATAGTATTAGTTGGTTAAAATAATTTGATGTTTGTCAATTATTTTTCTTAAATTCATTAGTGCGTATCGCATTCTTCCCAGTGCTGTATTAATACTTACACCTGTCAGTTCAGATATCTCTTTAAAGCTCATATCCTGATACATACGCATTACTAAAACCTCTTTTTGATCTTCTGGAAGCTCTTCAATTATCTTTTTTAAATCTACCTCAACCTGATCAAAAATCATTTTATTTTCGATTGTTAAAGTATCATCCGACATTACAGAAAATATAGAAAACTCTTCTGTTTCTCTGTACATTGGCATTTTTTTGGTTTTACGAAAATGATCCACAATCAAGTTGTGGGAAATTCGCATTACCCATGGTAAAAATTTACCTTCTTCATTATAGGAGTTACTTTTAAGGGTTTTGATTACCTTAATGAAAGTATCTTGAAAAATATCATTTGAAATATCTCTATCCGAAATCTTAGAATATATAAATCCATATATCTTAGACTCGTGCCTTTTTATCAATGTTGCAAGGGCATTTTCATTGCCTTGCACATAGTTCTTCACCAATAGAGCGTCTGGAATATGCAGATCAGCCATAATACTACTTTTTAGTTCTTGTTTAAAATTTCGAGTAATTTTCTCTAAAAAGTAATTTTATTGTATAGGCGTCTCTTTTTTTATGTTAATTAAGTGTCCAAATTTAACAAATATTTATTTTATAAAGCAACTCAAATGAAAAATAATTGTTACTAAAATCGTAAATAATTTAAATTAAAATCAAGTTTTGTATAAAAAGCATTTATTAATGTCAATTTACAACTTTATTTTAACAAAATAGGACAAAATAAAAAAGAGTTAAAATACTCATTACAAGTAATTTAACCCCTTTTAATTTTAATAATATTTATTTTACTTCGTATTATTGGTAAACACGGACATAATCAACATAATACTTTTGTGGCAACACATTATCATCTACGGCAGGACCTCCAAAATTCCCTCCAATTGCCAGATTTATAATAATATAAAATGGTTTATCAAAAGGCCATGTATCTTCATTTTTAATTTCAGGATTAAACGTGTATACTAAAGTTGTATCTACAAAAAAATCAATCTTTTCTTTTGTCCATTCTATAGCGTAAACATGATAGCCCTCTTCAATCGTTGGAAAAGGAGTTCTCTTTGTGTTTATGGTGTTTCCGTGACTATCCTGAGTATGCAAAGTTGTATACACCATGTGCGGATCTCTACCAATATATTCCAAAATATCAATCTCGCCAGTTTTTGGCCATTTCACTTCATCGATATTCGCTCCTAACATCCAGAAAGCAGGCCACAAACCATGACCGACAGGTAATTTTGCTCTTGCTTCTATTCGCCCGTATAAAAACTCTTTTTTGCCTTTTGTTGTAATTTTAGTAGAAGTGTATTTATCGCCTTCTTTTCTTCCTTCAATAATAAAGTTGCCATCTTTAAATTGATGGTTGTCTTTGGTGTAAATCTGTCTTTCGTTATTTCCCCAACCACATAAATTTGGGCAACCGTCGCCCAATTCATAATTCCAGTTGGCTTCGTTTAGATTTTTTTTATTAAAATTTTCTTCCCAGACCAATTTTCTTTTCACTTCCTGAGCAAAACTAAAACTGCTGATCAGAATAAGTACTAATACTTTTTTCATAGTATGTTTTTTAAATTTCTGAAGTAAAAAGGCCAGCCTAAGACTGACCTTCTTATTTCATACTTACTAATTAATTTATTTATGGTTTATTGTACACTCTTACATAGTCGATTTCCATAGAAGACTGTGTAAAAGCAGAATCAATTGCTCCTCCTAAGTTTCCTCCCATTGCCACGTTAAGAATTAAAAAGAAATTCTTGTTGAACGGAAGTGAACTATTGTTAGGAACAGAATGAAGTAATGTATTATCAGCATAAATTTGTATCACTGTAGGACTCCAAATTGCTTTATACACATGAAACTCTGTTGAAACATTTGGAATTGTTTTTCCGCCTGAATCGGCATTTCCTCCTGAACGTCCTGGGTAATGCAACGTTCCTAATACATGATCCTGATTATTACCTATATGTTCCATAATATCTATTTCACCACATGCTGGCCAATCATTGATAGCGTAATCCTCTCCTAGCATCCAGAGCGCTGGCCAGGTACCTTTTCCGATTGGCAGTTTAGCACGGATTTCGACTTTTCCGTAAGTGAACTCATATTTGTTTTCTGATTTCAATCTTGCAGAAGAGTAAGCTGCTGTACCAATAGTTTCTTTTTTAGCCGTAATAATCAAGCTTCCTCCTTGAACTTTTACATTCGTAGGTGAATTGGTATAACTTTGTTTTTCGTTATTTCCCCAACCATTATCTCCAGTACCTAATTCAGCGGTCCATTTTGTTGGATCTGGCGCACCATCTGTATCAAATTCATCAGACCATACTAATTTGGTGTACTCATCAACTGGCGGTTCTGGTTCCGGATTTTGATTTGGCGGTACTGTTGTAAAAATATGGTACCATGCCAATGAAGCATCTCCTCCCATTACAGCTCTTACTACCATTCTGTTAGCTGTAATCGATATAATTTCATACGAACTTTGTCCTATATAATACCCCATGAATCCTCCGTCAGAGAAATTAAGCATTGTTCCGCGGGTTTGCGTTGCATGTTCCGGATTCTTAGTTACAACAGATTCTGAAGGACTTAATGAAACTGTTTTTACAGCGCTTACATCATAAGGTAAACAAGCATCATCACCTAAAGACACACCTGCTACGCTACCAAAAGCTTTATTGAAGAAAGTTGCTCCGCCATTGTCTAACTGAAATTTAAGTGTTTCTCCATCTAACGAAAAGGTCAAAACGTTTTCGTATAAACAACTGCTGGAAGGTGCATTTGCTTTTTCAAAAGCTCCAGCCTGATAATGATTAGGATAATAGTTTTTCTCAGCATTTCCATCATTCTGACCTACTCCTAAATGTCCAGGTTCTGATGCTGACCAATACCATTTTTTAGACGTTCCTCCTGTTAAAAACTCAACAGCTTCATGATCGCTAAAATCACTCAAAACCTCAACCTCAAGTGTACTAGTCGTAGAAACACCTCCTTTTCCGGCACTTACTACTGTTACTACATACTTATTTACTCCCGTTTTTGTAAAACGTTTTGTGTATACACCATTTGGAGCGTTTTCTGTTGTTCCATCGCTAAATACATATTTATACGAAATAGCATTACCCGCTGTAGAAGTTAGTTTTACAAGTCCTGATCCGTCACCAAAAGGAGCATCAGCGGTTTTCCCCACAATTTCAGCAGTTACTTCCAGATTAGTTGGTGCATTGATAGCTCCAAAAGAGTAATCATCTTTTTGACAGCTTATGGCTAATAGCAGCGCAAAAAGGAAGACGAAATATTTATTATATTTTTTCATTTCAAGTGTTTTTATAAAATGTAAATTTTAATGTACTGACTGATTTCATTTTCTATTTATGAAAATAAACATTGTCAATATATACCGTATTTGCTCCTGTAGGAGTTCCAACATAAATAAGCTGCGCTATATGTGCTCGTGTTGTTAATCCCTCAAAATCAGATAATGGAATATCTAAACTAACCCAAGTTCCCAATGCCGGAGCCGTTATTGTAAGTTCATGTTCTTTATCATCACCACCTGCATAAGTTCCGTTAGGTCCAAAGTCTACTAATTTTATTTTAAATGCTGTAAATTCAGAAGACCATACATCAACATGAAAGTGTGTCATAGCGGTTGCATCAATTGGAGTTACAGGTTCAGTACCCACAAAGTCCAGATTAGCATATTTCTTCACTGCATTTCCTGCAATAGCTGTTTCTTCTAATGTAGCATTTGACCAATCTGTACGCCAGGTCGTCATAGGAATATTGGTATAAGCATTACTAAACAATGATATTACATCTCCCGCTGCTTTTGTTGGCGTTGGTGCCGGAGTACTCAATGATTCCTGCTCTTTGTAGAAATAAATGTTATCAATATAAACACTTCCTCCTGCCCACGGCGTTCCAACAAATTTAAACTGAATAATGTCAGCTACGCTTAATCCCTGACTAGTAAAATCGGAGATTGGAATATCAATACTAGTCCATTGATTAAGAGTAAGGTCTTTTACAACTCCCTTTTCACCGCTTGATCCGCTAATTAAAAAAGTTTCAATTTTCTCTAAATCTGCTGTCCATACATCCATGTGAACGTAATCCATACCGGTAACATCTGCGCTTGTTCCACTTTTTAGTTCAATACCCTGATAGCTTAAATTAATATAATTTAGGACTTTTTTACCGTTCAGATCAAATTCTGCCCAGCTGCTTCCCTGACTTCCCTGACCCCAATCAGGAAAATAATTTATTCCTGCAAGATTGCTGTATTCTGAACTATAAATAGAAATAACATTACCTGCTGCTCTTGTTGGCGGTTTTGGTGCTGCACTAGTTGGATTTAAAATTAAAACTGCAGTAACCTCTTGCGAAGACTCTGTTGTTTTAATTGCTGCACTTTTTGCAACCACACGAATGGTATACGTACCAGCTTGCTTATAAGTGAAAGAAGCCGTTTGTCCATTGTTAATAGAAACTGGATTCTCGTTATCATCTTCTCCAAAATAAATATCATAAAACAATGCAAAATCAGCAGTTGCTTTTACGGTTACCTTTTTAGAGATTGCTGGATCTGTCGTAACCTCTACTACTAAATTTTCCGGAGCTCTAAAAGAAACAATAACTTCTTGCTCTACTTCAGTCGTTTTTCCGTTTAATCCCATTGCAATAATTTTTGCTTTGTAGATTCCTTCTTTGTAAGCATGTGTTATTGTTGCTCCAGGAGATACATAATCGGATTCGGGACTTCCGTCACCAAAATTAATTTTGTATTGTGTTACACCTTCTCCTTTTGGTAAAAAAGTCACACTCCCTGAATTGTCCTGTGTTACGGTAGCAAGTGCCGTTACATTTTCCGGCGCTGTTAAATTATCTAAATTAATATCGCTAATATCATCATTTGAGCAAGCTGCGAGCATTGCTAAAACGAAAAAACTTATAATAAAATGTAATTTTTTCATAATTAATATTTTTTAGTATCCAGGGTTTTGATCCCAATTTCCGGCAGCAAATTGAATTTCTTCAATTGGAAGTGGAAACAATTCATTTTTATTAGCCTTAAAGCCAGGTATTGTTCCTTCTGCTCTTTTGGTTCTCACTAAATCGAAAAAACGATGACCTTCTCCAAAAAGTTCCAATCTTCTTTCTGCTAAAATAAAATCTGTTAATGCAGCACCCGAAGCAGATACATCATGATTGTTATCTCCAAAGGCACGTCTTCTCACCTGATTTAGATATTCTCTTGCCTGAGCATCATTAATTCCTCCTCTGTTGTAAGCTTCTGCAGCCATCAATAAAACATCAGCATAACGTATTGCTCTGTAATTGTTTGGATTAGTAAGATTTAAATCTCCTGCAGCATTTTTATCTCTCTTTCTCGGAAGGTATTTTCTGTTGAAGAAACCGGTATCTTCATTTCCTTTTCCGTAAGCAACTCCTTTTCCGTTATCATAAGAAGTATTAGCAGCAGCAAAAGCAGCAATATCTAATATCGCAACCGCTTTACGCTTGTCTCCAACCTCAAAAGCATTAAAAGATTCCTGAGTTGGAAGGTTAAAACTAAAACCAGGAGAAAAAAGTGGTCCGCTGAAATTTCTAACACCGCTGAAACCTACAGCAACGTTTCCTTCACTACATTGTAAACATCCAAAACCTGCACCTTCAACATCTGTATATTGTACTTCAAAAACAGATTCTGCTCCGTTTTCTCCAGCTGCTTCAAACATAGCATCATAATCGGTTACTAATGAATATGGTGATCCTGTTATTAATCCTTGTAATGTACTTGCAGATTCTGCAAATTTATCCTGATACAAGTAAGCTTTACCTAGTAATGCCTGAGCAGCACCTTTTGTAACACGCCCCTTTTGAGCCGCAGTTGGAGATAAATTGTCTACCGCGAAAATTAAATCAGCCTCAATAGAAGCGTATACTTCTGCTACTGACGAACGTTTCACTAATTTTTCATCCCCAATTTTAAATCTTGCGTCGCCTTTCATCGGGATACCGCCAAACCATTTTACTAGTTCAAATTGATAGTACGCTCTTAAAAAACGCGTTTCGGCAATCAGCTGATTTTTGCCTTCGAAATCTGTTTTGTCTTGAAATTCAAGAATATAATTCGTGCGCTGAACACCTGCGAACATCCAGTTCCAAATATCTTTTAAGTTGCTGTTCACCGGAGTGTGAATCATATCATCGATTTGCTGAAAACCAATTACATCTGATGGGCTTTCTCCTCCTGCCAAAGTATTATCTGAAGCTATTTCTCCTAATAAAACATTTACATACGAAGACTGAAGCAAATCGTACGCAGCAATCAAAGCCTGATCGTATTCTTCTTTTGAATTAAAGTAATTTTCAGAATCAATTGAATATTCTGGTTTAGGATCTACAAACTCATCCGAACAGGAAATACTTAGCACTGAAAGTAGAGTTAGTGGTATAATGATGGTAAATAAATACTTTTTCATTTTAATTGAATTAAAAATTAACGTTTAAACCCATTAAGTAAGTTCTTGGCACAGGATAAAATCCGTAATCGATTCCGGCTCCAATAGGAGATTGTGAAACCTGATCCTGATTAGTTGGTCCAAATGAAGCTCCCGGGTCAAAACCTTTATATTTGGTAAAAGTGTACAAATTGTTTACTCCTGCATAAAGACGCAGTTTTGTAATTCCGGCTTTTTGAATCACTTTTGGGCTAAGCGTATAGCCTAATTGTATGTTTTGGATTCTTACGTAAGAAGCATCTTCTACAAAATAGTCAGATAGAACATTGTTTGATGTAGCACCAGTTGTTACACGAGGTACTGTAGTACTGGTTCCTTCACCTGTCCATCTGTCCAAAACGTAATCTAATCTGTTAGCGTCAGAAAGTACTCTTTCGTAATTACGTACCATTTCATTTCCTATAGAAGCAAATGTAAAGACAGCAAAATCTAAATTTTTATAATTTAACTGAATATTGAAACCCATTGTAGCATCTGCAATTGGATCGCCAATATTAGTTCTGTCTTTTGAATCAATTACACCATCACCGTTAACATCTACATAACGAATGTCTCCGGGAGCAGCATTAGCTCCTAAAGCCAGTTGCGACGGATGAGCAGCAACTTCTGCCTGATTCTGAAAGATTCCATCGGTTTTGTAACCATAAAAATATCCTATTGCATGACCAGCTTCCATTCTGGAAGCAGCCTGTTGTCCTACTCCAAAAGAACCGCCTTCGATAAAACCAGTTCCGTTGTTAACTTTTGTTACTTCATTTTTAAGGAACGTTACATTATAACCAAAACTTGCTGAGAATGAATCAGAAAATTTTTCTTTATAATCTATCGCAAATTCAAATCCTGAATTTTTAACCGTTCCTGCATTTAGCGTTGGAGAACTTGCACCCGGAGCACCTACTCCCACAATTCCTGAAACCGGAATACCTGGAATCAATAAATCTTTTCTGGTATCGATAAAATAATCTGCTACAACATTTACTTTATCATTAAAAAATCTCATATCAAAACCAACATCAAATTTTTTGGCTTCTTCCCATTTGATATCCGGATTCGGAACTTGTCCTTCAGCTCTTCCGTTTACTAAAGTACCATCAAGAACATACGTTGCTTCTCCTGATAAAAGACCTAAAAAGCCATATTTAGGAATCTGGTCATTTCCTAAAGTACCATAACTTGCTCTTAATTTTAAGAAACTAAAGCTTTTTGGATCTCCAAAAAATTCTTCATCAGAAATTACCCAACCTCCTGTAAAAGAGGGAAAGTAACCTACTTTGTTTCCTGGTCCAAACTTAGTAGAAGAATCTCGTCTAAGAATAGCAGATAACAAATATCTTCCCTGATAATCATACTGTAATCTTCCAAAATAAGAAAGTCTTCTTTCGTCGTAGATATAAGATGTATTGTTTACTGTTTCCGGTAAACCTTTTGTCAATGATATATCTGCAAATTCCCAAGAATTGTTTGGTACATCATAACCTGTTGCAGTTAATCCGTTACCCCATTCTCTGTATATCGTTGAACCAAGTGTTCCTGTAATATTATGATCATTAGCAATTTTCTTTGTATATGTACCATAAATATCAAACGAATAGTTATTATCGTTTACCGCTCCTTGTGTAACAGAACTTCTTTGTACATCAAAAACTTTTCCTCCGTAGCTAATTTGTTTTCCGAATGTTTTTGATTCACTATTTGCCGAATTAAAACCCATTGAACTCGTTAAAACAAATCCATCGAACATTTTATAATCTAAACCAAAGTTTCCGTTGATCTTTTTCAAATTATAAGCGTTGTAAGTATTATCAACTTGTGCTAACGGATTGATAATTTCTGTTCCTAATCCGGTTGTACTTGGTACCAAAGTAAACTCTCCGTTTTCATCTTTTGGACTAAGAGTTGCCGGCACGTTTAAGGCATTAAACAAAACAGAACCTAAACCATTTTCGTTAATAGTTTTTCTATTAACGTATGTATAAATAACATTTGTTTTTACTTTGATTTTATCCGTCAAATCTGCACCTAATGCGATTCTTGCTGTATTTCTAAGAAATCCTGATTTATCTCTTCCAACAATACCTTCCTGATCTAAGTGCGAACCACTTATCGAATAGGTCATTTTATCTGATCCTCCGGAAATAGACAAATCATGATTCAAAATAGGAACACCTGTGCCCATAACCTGATCTTGCCATTTCGTTCCTGCTCCTAATCCGGTAACACTTGGATAAGGCAACGCTCTTCCGCCATTAGAATAACTTTCGTTTAATAATAGAGCATATTCTGTAGCGTCCAGCATTGGTAGTTTTCTTGAAGCTTCCTGAAAACCAGTATAGGTATTAAACGAAACTCTTGCTTTAGAATTTCTTTTACCCATTTTAGTAGTTACTAAAATAACACCATTCGCTCCAATAGATCCGTAGATAGCAGCCTGAGCATCTTTTAAAACAGTAATCGTTTCAATATCATTTGGACTAATAAGGTTTAAGTCTCCCATATAACCATCTATAAAAGTTACAGGACCAGCTTGTCCGTTTGTACCCACACCTCTAATACGAATATCAAGCGGTGCACCCGGAGATCCGGATTGTGTAGTAACATTTACACCGGAAATTGTTCCTTGCAAAGCCTGCTCAATACGAGCCGGTTTCAAAACATCAAGTGTTTTACTGTCCAAAACAGCAACAGCTCCGGTAACTTCTCTTTTCTTTTGACTACCGTAACCAATCACAACAACCTCATCCAGTGATTTTGCGTCATCGACCATTTTTACGGTTAGCTTAGTTCCTGTAACTTCGACTTCCTGAGTTCGGAAACCAATATAACTTAAAACAATTGTGGCACCTTTTGGGACACCTGTTAATTTAAAAGAACCATCAAAGTCTGTGGTTGTACTTTGCGATGCTCCTTTCACTTTTACATTTACGCCCGGCAATGATAAACCTGAGCCATCAAGTACAGTTCCGGTTACATCAATCGATTGCGAAAATGCAAAAGATGTAAATAGTAACAATACTAGTAGTAATAATTTAGATTTCATATTAGTTAGTTTTTATTGAAGATAAATTTAATGTTATCCGAATAAGAAAACCATAATATTTACCTCAACAAAAAACATACATGATAAAAAAATCGATCTAAATTTTTTATATCATAAAAATAAGCCCTGTTTAGTCATAAAATGAGAATGTTAAATTCCTTAACATATAAACATTCAAATCACAACAAAAGGTTAATGTTGAGGTAATGTATAGGTGATTTTAAGCAATTTCTGACGAACTATACAGCCAGTATATATTCTACTAAACCGATTTCGTGCTGTAAATCCATCTTTTTACGCAAACGATATCTCTTTATCTCCACACTTCGCACAGAGATGTTAAACAATGGGGCAATTTCTTTAGACGAAAGATTCAGACGCAAGTATGCACAAAGACGCAGATCGTTTGGCGTAAGCGCAGGATGAAGCAGTTTTATTCTTTTCAGAAAATCTTTATCGGCATTGTCAAAAGCTTCTTTAAAAACCTTCCAGGAATCTTCTTCTGTTATGTTATTATTGATCGTTCTAATAACAGATTTAATGTTTTTAGTATCATCCTGACTCGTTTTCTTCAAATCATCTTTAATAAAAGCCAGCAGCTCATTTTTACTGTTTAAACTCATTGTCGAAACTGCCAGCTCTCTGTTCTTGTTATCCACATCCTGCGACAATTGTTCGTTTCTGAGTTTCATAAGCTTTTGCTCATTTTCCAATTCCTTAATTTCAAGTAAAAGATTATTCTCCTCAATCAGTTTTTCTTTTTGTTTGCGGTAAAAATTCAAATAGGCTTTATTCACAAAATACGCTGCAACAAACAGCATCAAAAGATAAATAAAAAGGGCAAGATTGGTCAGATACCAAGGCTTTGCAATTACAAAAGTGTAAGTCGCCGTATTTTGCAAAAGTGTATTGGCGTATTTAGCACGCACTTTAAAAACATATTTTCCAGGCGATAAATTTTTAAAGTTTACCGTTGATCTTGTACTCCACTCACTCCACTCGTTCTGAAATCCTTCCAGCAAATATTGATATTCTGAATTAATGTATTTATTATACTCCGGAACAGTATAGTTGATCGTGATGTTATTTTCAGTCGCTTTAAATTGCCCTTCATCCTTTAAAATAACATTCGTTAAAATTTCATTTTGCTTATTGATCAGAATTTCTGAAATAGAAACATTATAATTCTTAAAACTTAAATCATCAACATTCAAGGTATAATAACCATCCGTAGTTCCTATCAAATAAGTCGTTTTAGCTATTTGAGTCACGTTTTCGAAGCCCAACATCGAATTCGTAAGCGAAGACGGAATCGGAATCACATTTTGCTTTAACTGATTGGTCAGCTTTCCCGACGAAAAATAATGAATGTAGTTTTTAGAAAACAGCCATATTTTATTTGAATGATCTACAATTAACTTTCCAGATGTATACTCTTCCTTTTCAAAAATAGCACTCAGCTGCTTGTCTTTTTCAAATTGCTTTGTTGTGGCATTCAACTTAAAAACACCATCTTTATACGCATAATAAATAGTTTTATTAAACTTCGCTAAACTGGCATTTTTTCCTTTTCCCGGTGAAGAATAAGCATAAAATGAAGTTGTTTTACGCAGATCACGATCAAGTTGTACTCTAAAAATACCTTTGTACTCGTGACTAACATAGATTTCACGATTCTGATAAACTTCAAAGTAGCGCGACGAATAATTAAAACCTTCAATCTTATTTCTGAATTTCCATTGATTGTCTACTTTCTCCAAAACCGAAATTCCGTAATAATTCCCCTGAAGCAATTTATTCTTTTCCCCATTAATCGGTTCAAACTTCCAGGTACCGGAACCCGAAAAAATATTCTTAGCTGATTCATTATTAATCACAAACGTTCCGGAATCATGACCGCAAAACAGCGTTTTATCATACTCATACAAAGACCAAACCTGCCCTTTCGTTCCGCTTATAAACTGAAAATCGCCATTACTCTGGTATTTTTTACAAAACAAACCCTGATTAGTTCCTACGTACAAAATTCCGTTATGCGTTATAGAAGCATAAACGGTTCCTAAAACGCCAGTATCGTCAGTAAAACTATGCACAGGCGACTGCAAGTTGATACAATTAATTCCGTTATCAAGTCCAACCCAAACATTCTGGTCTTTATCTTCAAACAAAGACAGTGCAGTATTATTACTCAAACCTTTACTTTGTGCAATGTGATATCTCAGTTTTCCCGCTTTCGATAAAATAAAAATTCCGTTCGAAACCGTTCCAAGCGCATAACTTCCGTCTTCCAAACGCTGACTGCTGTACACAAAACTTGCTTTTAACTGTGCATCAGCTTCCGTTTTAAAAGGTGTCAACGATGTACCCGTTAGTTTGTAAAAACCGTCTAATTGCGTTTGTAGCAACAAACCATCATCAAGCGTAAAAATATTTACAATCGTGTATTTTTTTAGCAGCGGATCATCAGAAATCAATTTCCCCTTTCCACCTTCTATCTCAAAAAGTCCTTCGTTTATCGTTTGATAATAAATTGACTTTTGCGTGCTAAACGATTTTACTACGCCATTCTTAGGAGAAATTATTTTAAATCCTTTCGTCTTAGTGTCATAAATATAAATCCTGTTCAGCGACTGAAACAATATCCATTGGTCGTACTTTAAGATATTCCAGAATTGTTCGTCATCCAGAATCTTTGATTTAATCGTATCACTCAGCGAAGTATATTTTAGTTTGCCATTGGTTTGTCTCGTCCAAAAACCAAAATTCATATAGCAGCCCGTGTAAATTTTATTGTCAATTACTTTTACAGAACGCATAATAGTTTCGTTAGGAGTTGGATACAGCTCCCAATTTGTTCCATTAAATTCTAAAAGTCCTTCGTTATTAGCGAAATAAAGGTAGTTCTGCTCGTCCTGCGAAATCATCCAGCTTTGATTTCCTGCTCCATAAGTAGTGGAAGCATATTTTATAATGGGCGGTAATTCCTGAGAAAACAGAGTAAAATGTACTAGGCAGCAGAGTATAAAAAGTTTAGCTTTCAAAATTGGCGGTGGTATTTATTACGACAAAAACAGTTCTAAAATAGCTTATTTTATCTTACAACAGCAAACTTTAGCTATAAAAAACTTGCAATACCAAAATACCTATACATTCTGCAAATCTGTTAAAATTGATTATTCCTATTGAGCGAAGTAAAGAGTGATATTTTAAGTTTTTAGGCGTTTCCTCCGGCCGGGCTATCCGCTAAATCTTTTTGTTTTTAAAGAAAAAACAAAAAGGATACCGCTTCTATCCCTAACGCAATTAAATACTTTACGATTTATAGTATGCAGATGATAAGGATTCTAACCCCATTCTTGTCATTTCGATTTCTTATGATAATAACATACTATTTCAAATTTCCCAAATACCTAACAGGTTTTGGAAACCTGTTAGGATAAGTAATCTCAACTACATCTCCTAACAGGTTTTAAAAACCTGTTAGGTATAAAATGTTAGTGCTTAATAATTTCGACAAAAAGATACTAATAAGATACATCTTTTTAGTAGTAACTAATATGATGGGTATTTATGAGTTTTGTAATTATATTTTAACTATTAAAAAAATGAAAGCAGAATTCTCTAAGGATATTGTATTAAAAAATTTAGGTAAAAGAATAAAAGAAATAAGAATCAGTAAAGGATATACCAGTTATGAGTATTTTGCTTATGAGCATAATATATCTCGTGCTCAATTTGGGAGATATGAAAGAGGTGAAGATTTAAGATTTAGTACTCTGGCAAAAATAATTTCAGCTTTTGGAATGACCTTCGAAGATTTTTTTTCCGAAGGATTTGAGCAAGATTAGACCTTTTTCGCAATTTTGTCATTGAAATGAAATAAATGATAAATCTTTTACAGAAATAAACACACTACGAGTAAAAGCTATAAAAAACACAAATTAAAGAATGATAAATTATAACAATAAAACATTCAGACCGATAAGTAATACAGAAAATGGAGAAACTACAAACGAAACCATTTTTTACTACAAACAAGTTAACAATGTTTTGACTTCTGAATATTCGGGCGGAAAAATTAAATATGGACATTTAATTGGTTTAGTCGATAGTACGGGAAATATAGAAATGCGCTATCACCAGGTAAACGACAAAGATGAACTTATGACAGGAATTTGTAAATCAACACCGGAAATTCTTGAAAATGGAAAAATTCGTCTTCACGAAAGCTGGGAATGGACTTCCGGCGACAAATCAAAAGGAGAGTCAATAATTGAGGAGCAATAAAAATATTCCTGTGGAGTCGGGCAAATCATTTGTTCTAAACCATTTCAGAACGAACATTCTGTTCAAAAGCTTATGGAAATATCCTAAATACCTAACAGGTTTTAAAAACCTGTTAGGATAACGAATCTCAATCACGTTTCCTAACAGGTCTTCGAGACCTGTTAGGTATAAAATATCATCGCTTACATAATTCTCCAGCCTTCAAGCATCTTGCTTGCCCACACAATTCTTTGTATAAATCTATTTTAGGATAACGTACTGCAAATCTGTTAGAATTTGGAACAATCACATTAACAAAACTCAATTCAAAATTGATTACTTTTGTAGAAATTGACTTTTTTTATGCAAATTGATCTTTCTACACTAGACCCCAAACATAATATTATCATTAAAGGAGCGCAGGTACATAATTTAAAAAATGTAGACGTCGCTATTCCCAGAAATAAACTTGTCGTAATTACAGGTCTCTCAGGATCAGGAAAATCAAGCTTGGCATTTGATACTTTGTATGCCGAAGGACAACGTCGTTATGTAGAAAGTTTATCTTCTTACGCACGTCAGTTCTTAGGACGACTGGACAAGCCAAAAGTAGAATACATAAAAGGTATTGCTCCCGCTATTGCTATTGAACAAAAAGTAAATACAACCAACGCCCGATCTACCGTAGGAACTTCAACAGAAATCTACGATTACGTAAAACTATTGTTCGCGAGAGTTGGTCGTACGTATTCACCAATTTCAGGAGTTGAAGTCAAAAAAAATACGGTTACCGATGTTGTTGGTGATGTAAAAACTTTAGAATTAGACAGTAAATGGCTGTTGCTTGCTCCTATTCACCTGGAAGAAGGCAGAAAACTCGAAGACAAACTAAAAGTGTTGCTGCAACAAGGTTTTGCCCGTGTTTTGGTTGATAATGAAACGATGCGTCTGGATGAATTTACTCCAACTGAAATTCATAAATTAGATAATAAAGACATTTTACTAATCATTGACAGGATTGTTGTAAAAGACGAAGAAGAGTTCTACAATCGTTTAGCCGATGCTGTACAAACTGCTTTTTTTGAAGGAAAAGGAATTTGTTACCTGCAGGAATTAAATGGCGAACGAAAATTTTCTTATTCAAACAATTTTGAATTAGACGGGATTACGTTCTTAGAACCGAATGTACATTTGTTCAGTTTTAATAATCCGTATGGAGCGTGTCCGGTTTGCGAAGGATACGGAAACATTATTGGTATCGATGCTGATTTAGTGGTTCCAAATACCTCGTTATCAGTGTTTGAAAATGCCATTTATCCTTGGCGAGGCGACAGCATGAGCTGGTATAAGGACGAATTGGTCAAACATGCTTATAAATTTGACTTCCCTATTCACAAGCCATATTTTGAATTATCGGACGATCAAAAAGACATTATTTGGACAGGAAATCAATATTTTCAGGGTCTGAACGGTTTCTTTAAAGAACTGGAAGAAAAAAATTATAAAATTCAAAATCGTGTGATGTTATCGCGTTACCGCGGAAAAACAAAATGTCACGCTTGTCGCGGAAAACGTTTACGTGAAGAAGCTTCGTATGTAAAAATAAACGGAAAAACAGTTTCAGATTTAGTTGATTTACCGATTAAACATCTCGTTACTTTTTTCAAAAACGTCGAATTAAATGTTTACGAACAGCAAATCGCAAAACGTTTAATGGTCGAAATCAACAACAGATTATCTTTCCTGACAGAAGTTGGCTTAGATTACCTTACTTTAAACCGAAACTCTGCAACGCTTTCAGGAGGAGAATCACAACGTATCAATCTGGCGACTTCATTAGGAAGCAGCTTAGTAGGTTCGATGTACATTCTGGATGAGCCAAGTATTGGTCTGCATCCTAAGGATTCGGAGCGTTTAATCAAAGTTTTGCTTTCACTTCGTGATCTGGGAAATACAGTAATTGTTGTAGAACATGATGAAGACATCATGAAAGCAGCCGATATGATTATTGATATTGGTCCTGAAGCTGGAACTTTTGGTGGAAACTTAGTTGCCCAGGGAACGTATGACGAAATATTACAATCTGAGTCTTTGACAGCAAAATATCTAAATGGTGATCTGGAAATTTCGGTTCCTAAAAAAAGACGAAAATTCAAAAATCATATTGACATTATTGGCGCCAGAGAGAACAACTTGAAAAACATCAATGTTACTTTTCCGTTAGATGTCTTAACCGTAATCACGGGAGTTTCCGGAAGTGGAAAAAGTACCTTGATTAAAAAGATATTGTTTCCTGCGATGCAAAAGAAGCTTGAAAATGCTGCTGAAAAAGCAGGTCAGTTCAGCGAAATAAGCGGTTCATTCTCTCAGATTAAGCATATTGAATATGTAGATCAAAATCCGATTGGAAGAAGCTCGCGATCGAATCCTGTAACCTACATAAAAGCGTATGATGATATTCGTGACTTGTATGCAAAGGAAAAATTATCTAAAATAAGAGGGTATCAGGCCAAACATTTCTCGTTCAACGTTGATGGTGGCCGCTGCGAAACTTGTAAGGGAGAAGGCTCTATAAATATCGAAATGGTGTTTATGGCCGACGTTTCTTTACCTTGTGAAACCTGCGGAGGAAAACGATTCAAAAAGGAGATCCTTGAAATAAATTTTGACGATAAAAACATCAACGATATTCTAACCATGACTATCGATGATGCTATTGCCTTTTTTGATAAAAACAAACAAACGAAAATCACGCAAAAACTGCAGCCATTGCAGGATGTTGGACTTGGTTACGTGCAATTAGGACAATCTTCATCTACCCTTTCCGGTGGTGAAGCACAACGTATTAAGTTAGCATCTTTCTTAGTTAAAGGGGCAACAAAAGACAAAGCTTTGTTTGTATTTGATGAACCAACAACGGGATTACATTTTCATGATATCAAAAAGCTTTTAGCTTCCTTTGATGCTTTAATTGAAAAAGGACATTCTATTATTGTGATCGAGCATAATCTTGATCTTATAAAATGTGCTGACTGGATTATTGATTTAGGACCTGAAGGTGGTGAAAATGGCGGACACTTATTGGCCGTAGGAACTCCTGAAGATGTCGCAAAAGAAAAGAAATCGGTAACGGGAATTTACCTGAAAGACAAACTCTAACTCATATCGAATAAATAATAAAGAGCCCTAAATTACATTGTTACCTGTAATTTAGGGCTCTTTCTCTTTTTAAAATAAACCGTTTCTTGTCTATGCCACCAAGCATCTTTCTTCAAAAGGAAATCCATCTTCGTCGATTGCGACCAATACTTTTTTGGGTTTCGAAGCTTCGACAGTCAAATACAACCATGCGAATGACCATAACCCCAAAGTAAGGCAAAAAATTATGAAATTTAAGCCATGATCTACTGCTTTCCCTCCCTTAGAAAGAACTGCAAAAAGCAGTTCATCATTTCGTTCTTCTAAAGTAAATCCTCTATGAACCTTATTGGATATCATATTTGAAAATACTTGCAAGCTCTGCTCCTGGCTCAATTGATTGTTTTTCATAACCACCAAAATTAAAAATTAATCTAAATTTTACTACAATTCACTTTCGTTCTTCTTTTATTTTTAGTAGTCTACTATCTCTATAAACACAATAACCCTTCCATTTATTGCATTTTATAAGATATTTTAGATAAGATTAATTAAACTGATAACAAATTCTTACCTAAAAGTACTTTTTATAAGGTTAATAACAAAAAATCAATTGTTAAATTTAAATAACTAATAAACAGTTAATTATAAATCGGGATCATCAAAACTATTTTTCTTAGGCGGAGCGGCTATGGCACTACCATCGCGTGTGGCTCTATAATGTGGTGACATAATCTCTATTCCCGCAGCATTAAAACAATCCTGAATGTTTTGATGCAATGAAGAATAAATCAGCGGTTGTCTGGTTGGTTCTTTGGTGTACACATTGATTTGATACGAAGCATAAAAATCTTCTAAACTGGTTTGCAGTACAAAAGGCGGAGGCGTTTGCACTATAAGATCTGTTTTTAAGGCCGCTTCTATCAAAACTTTGTAAACATCCTGCCAAGGTATGTCGTATCCTATTGTAACGGTGGTATGAATCAAAAGACCATTTGTAGTATGTTTTGTATTGGCAGAGTAATTTGTGGATGTACTTGATAAAACGGTTGCATTTGGAATTGTAATTTCTTCAAATTTTGGTGTTCTGATTCGGGTTACCAAGGCTGTTTTTTCAATCACTTCTCCGCTTACATCACCAATTTTTATAAAGTCTCCCATTTTAAACGGACGCATATACGTAATAACCAAACCGGCTACCATATTGGCAATTGCATTCGATGATCCTAATGAGAAAAGGACACCAACAAATACAGAAACACCTTTAAAAATAGTCGAATCTGATCCCGGCAAATACGGGAAAATTATCACCAGCATAAACGCCAGCATTAAAAACCTAACAATATTAAAAGTTGGCATTGCCCAATCACTATAAAAGCCATCAATTTTGATATTCTCCTTTTTTATTTCGTCGAAAAAGAATTTGATGATTTTTATCGCATATTTAAAAATGATTACAATAACGATTATAGTAATTAGACTTGGCAGAAAACCAACAAATCCCATCAAAGCAGATTTGGCAGGTGCTAAAATCCATCGCAATAAAGTCGTTGTATATTCTTCTGTAGCAGGGAAAAGACTAAATAATACCGGCAAAGATAGATATACGATCAAAATTAGCGTAATCAATCTAATGAAATCAAACAGTTTCATTAAGACAAACTGCTGTTTCTCCGGCGAAAGGAAATTAATCGACTTATAGGTGAAGCCTTTAAAATGCTTATCGCTATTTTTTAAAAGATATAATTTTATGATGCTAAAAATTTTCCCAACCAAATACAGAAATACGCCAATAACTAGTATTAACAAAGCCGTATAGCCTAAACGTTTGGGGAGTCTTGAATGATTTTCATTCTGATACGTAATAGCTTTTTTAATGAGCTGTAAATTACGTTTCGCAATAACAATGGCTGATTGATTTTCAGCTTTAGCATCAGCTTCTAAAACCGACATTATTACAAAATCGCCCTTATACATGATATCCTGACTAATATCGGAACGTACAATTTTTAGCGAATCTGCTTCGAAAAAGGAATCTTCATAAAGTTCCCTTATTTTTGATGTAATGAGATTGGCTCTGTGCTCAGCAGAAAAAGAACCTACTTTATTATAAACATAAAAAAGCGTATCCTTAAAAGGTGCAACAGCGTAAGGTTTTAAGGTAACATGCGTAACCGTCTTTTTTTGCGCAAAGGCATTCAAAGAAAACCCTAAACCAAAGAGCAGTAAAAAACAAAGTAATGTCTTTTTTACTTTTATCATAAACAATTCATTTATTTTCAGATAAATATAAAAAACAAAACAACTTCAAAAAAATAAAAACAGCTATTTTTTAGCGAGAAAGCTTACTTAATTTTAAAACCTATTTTTCTCAAAATAGTATCAAACACCTTATTGATGTCTGGAGAAATAGTAAATTTATAATTCAGGTATAAATATAAAATGGTTACCAAAATAGATTTTAGAACAATCCCGATTAAAGGATATACCGGAAACTCCCAAAAATAAAATACTATAAACAAGATTCCTGTCAAGATTAAAGAATGCAAGTTCTTTTCTGTAAACGGATACAAATGCAATTTTTTAACCACAAACATTAACTTGGCTAAACTGTAGAACGTAATCGACAGTAAAGTAGCAAAAGCAGATCCCATAATACCGAAAGGCGGTATAAAAATAACGTTTAAAACGAAGGTTAAAACCACCAATCCTAATCCTAAAAACAGTACGGTACGGTAATATTTTGTATTGAAAATGATAGCGTTATTATTTCCTAAAATAAGATCGAAGTACTTAGACAAACCAATCATAAATACAACCGGAATACCACCTCTGTAATCTTCAGGAACGATCTCATAAAGCTGATTGATATTTACAAAAATGCATAACATGACATAACCTCCCACAATCTGAAGATTGATCGATGTCTTTTTGTACAAAACATTCAGTTCCTCAAATTTGTTTTCGTGCATTAATTTTGCAGTAATTGGATACACTATTTGGTGCATGGCACGGCTTGGTACTGAAATCACCAAAGCAATATAGGTTGCTACAGAGTAATACGCAATGTTTTCAATTTCCATATATTGATTCAGAATCAATTTATCGCCGTCTAAAAGTAGATTTGCGACGCTTCCTGACAAAATAATATAGAAAGTATACTCCATTACACTTTTTACATTCTCTGGTATTGTAATTTGAAAATTAGGTCTTTTTACATAAAAAGCGTAACCCATCGTTATAAGAAACGCAACGAAATAAATTCCCGCTGTAAAATAAACAAACTGAATAAGCGTCATCCAGTTAAAATATAAACCTATTAAGGCAAGTGTAGAAACCAATCGAAGCCCCACTTCTTTCACAAAATTTCCAAAAACAGAATGCATGTGAACTCTCGCCCAGGCATAGAAAATTTCAAAGTATGCCATACAAATTCCGATAAATGGAATCAGAAACATAAATTCTCTTACTACGGGATTTTTTTTGGTAACAAATGCTGTTATATCATCAAAGAAAAAAATACCAATGATTCCTAATGGAATACACATCAAAATAGGAAATAAAGCGGTGAAAGATAAAAACTGTTCTCTTTCTTCTTCGGTTTTGTATTGCGAGTAAAATTTTACTAGCGTATTTTGCATACCAATAGCAAACAAAGGCATGATAACATTTGCAGCTGATAAAATGTAGTTGGTTAATGCATAATACGTTGCTCCTAAGTAAATAGGATATAAGTAAAGTGTATTGATAGCACCAATTGCGAAACCAATATAAGTGATTATAGTATTCTTGAAAGACTGATTTAAAACAATACCCATTTTAGGATTTCTGAATTTATGTGTTATCCCGATCTTCATCAGGATTATTATTTGTTGCTGTTATCCGTTAATCAACTGTGCAAGTTGTTTGGTCAGATTCTTTCTTGAATATTGCTGTAAACCAACACCATGAGATTGTAACTTTCCTTCTAAAAATTGATTATAAAAGTCCAAAATTACACTTTTTAATTTCGCTTTTTCAGAATAATCAAAAAATACGCCTGTATTGGTTTCTTTTATAATATCCGAAAAATCAGAACCTTTAGGTCCTATGGCAATTATTGGTCGGTTGGAAACCATATATTCGAATAATTTACCCGGAATAATGCTTTTTGTATCTTCAGAATTGATTTCTATCAACAACAAAACTTGCGATTTCTTTTGGTGTGCAATGGCTTCATGATGTGAAACATAACCCAAAAGGTTTAAGTATTCTTTTAGCTTAAAATCAGTAATAGCATCCAAAACTTCCTGACTTACAGCACCTATTAATTTGATCTCTAAATGGGTTTTAAAATCCGGAACTTCCTGAAGTAATTCTACCAGACATTCCCATAAGAATTGCGGGTTTCTATCAGATAAAAATGATCCGATATGTGCCAAAGTAAATTTGGTATCTAATGTTTGTTGCTCAACATTTTCGAGATCATAACCATTCGTTATAACCGAAATTGGTTTGGTCGTGATGGCTTCAAACTCGGTTTTCGTCGTTTTACTGGTTACAATAATAGTATCAGCAGCATTTAAAACTTTATGCTCTAATTTCTTATGTTTTTTTGCAGCGTAACTCGAAAGTCGCAATGCTTTATGGTATCCAATCGTTGTCCAGGGATCACGGAAATCTGCAAACCATTTTACGTTTAGTTTTTCTTTTAATTCCAATCCAATTAAATGCAGACTGTGCGGTGGACCAGACGTAATAATCGTATCGATATTGTTTTCTGCAATATATTTTTCGAGGTAGGCAACAGATGGCTTTACCCAAAAAACACGGGCATCCGGAATAAACAAATTACCACGAACCCAAAGAAACAATTTATCTAAAAAGGTTTGTTTTTTCTTTTGCGGAAAAATCCCGGAACTAATTTTTTTTGTTTTGTTTTTAGAAAATACAGAAGCCAATTGATAAGGCTCCCAAATCTTATTTTTAAGAACTATTACCTTATCCGATATTTGACTTACCAAACCTTCGTCTACAATTGGATATGTCGGGTTCTCCGGCACATAAACGATAGGCTGTACATTGAATTCAGGCAAATATTTTACGAATTTTAACCAGCGCTGAACACCTGGGCCTCCAGCTGGCGGGAAATAATACGTAATGATTAAGATTTTTTTTTGTTCCAATTTATTTCTTTTCTAAAACTACTTACTTTGAATTTAATTTTTCGCTGTTAAAGTTCCGTATTTGCTTTTTTTCTTTCAATGTAAATACCTGCAATCAAGAACAACAACATTCCGATTGAACTTATTAAGGCAATTGTTCCTCCTGTTTTTACAACTTGTGGTTCAAATTTAAATTCAATAGTATGTTCTTTTCCTCCCGGAATTACCATCGCTCTTAAAACGTAATCTACAGGAAAGTGATCTGTCAATTTTCCATCGATATAAGCATTCCAGCCATCTTTATAATAAATCTCAGAGAAAACAGCTAATGCATCTTTCTTGCTGTTTGCTTTGTATTTAATATAATTTGGTTTGTATTTTAAAAGCTTAATTGTTCCTGTTGTATCCCACGATTTCTTTAAACGGGCAGCCTTAAAGTGTTCTCCGCTTTCGCGTACATTAAATACTGCTACCGATTTTGTATCGATGTTGTCTAAGGCTTTCATAACATCATCAGGCTTGTTTACCAGCCTTACTGTACTTACGAACCATGCATTTCCATTAGCTTCAGGATTGATGACCGGAAACTGTTTTCCTTCTTTATCTACCTGAATAACATACTTAACATTTAGCATATTAAGTACTTCTACATTACCTTTCACAATCTGATAATCAACTAACTGTTGCATTCTTCTTGGACGAACAGCGCTGTAACCACCAATTGTTTTATGAAAATAAGACGATCTTCCCTGTAACTGACCCTGAAAATCAAATACACGGTACACTGATGTATCTTTTAAAATTTCAGTATCAATAGGTGTTTCCTGAAAAGGAGCCGCAATTTGAACCGGATTCACAAAATCTTTTGCAGAAACGTATTTTTTATCCACAAAAAACAAATCAAAAATCATTAGTAAACCAACAATAATTAAAGTTGTAGTCTGAGAGAATTTGTTTTTTATAAAAAGCCATAACATGGCAAAAGTTACAACTATAAAGAACCCTGAACGCAATAAATCAGCAGAATACATTGTCATTCTGTCTTCTTTTAAAGCATCTACGAAGTCAGGTCCGTACATTTCCATATATTGATTATCGCTCATTCCTGTAAAATGGAAAAAACCTTTAGCAATAACTAAAATCAATAAAACACCTATACCAAAAACTCCTGTCTGAATTAAAGCTTTTTGCTGCACTTTTGGTTCGTCTTTTGCTTTAAAAAACGATTGTAATCCCATAACAGCAAGTACAGGGAAACACAATTCTAAGATAACCTGAATAGACGATACCGCTCTAAACTTATCGTACATTGGTACGTACTCGATAAAGAAGTCGGTTAACAAAGAGAAGTTTTTACCCCATGAAAGCATCAACGTAAATAATGCTCCGGAAAGGAATACATATTTAATTTTTCTTTCATCAATAAACAGTGCCAAAACTGCCAAAAAGAATACAACCGCACCTATGTAAGCCGGCGCAGAAACAATAGGCTGATCTCCCCAATAGGTTGGTAAACCTGAAACAAAATCCTGCGCTTGTGCCGGTTCAACACCATGTTCTAACATAAAAGAATACATATGGCTGTCTGGACCCACATTTTCATGGCTTGAACCACCGAAAATTCTTGGTGCAATAAGATTAAGACTTTCTGCTATTCCGTAACTGTATTCCGTGATATACTCTGTAGTCATAGAAGCGGTAGTTTGATTTTTTGATCCGTCAGGATTAAATGTCAGTTCGCTTTTATCACGAATACTAAATTTAGCGTATTCAGATGTTGCCATTAAATTGGCTGCATTGGCTCCAATAGCAAAAATTCCGGCTACAGCCAAAACGCCTATTGAAGTCAAAAGTTCTTTATATTCTTTTTCTTTAATAAATGTAAAAGTATAATAACCTGAAAGTATCAATAAGAATATCAATAAATAATAGGTCATTTGAAAGTGGTTCGCATTAACTTCAAGCGCTACTGCAAACATGGTGAGTAAACCTCCCCAAACGTATTTTTTCTGAAAGACGAGTATAAAACCGGCAATTACCAGCGGCATATATGCAATAGCATGTGCTTTTGCATTGTGACCAACTCCCAGAATGATAATCATATAAGTAGAGAAACCAAATGCAATGGCTCCAATAAAAGCTTTTAAAGGATCGGTTTTTAAAACCAATAGTAATCCGTAGAAACCTAAGAAATACAAAAATAAGTAATCAGCCGGACGCGGTAAAAAACGCAAAGCGTCGTCTAATTTACCCACATAATCGTTTGGATAATTTGCTCCTAATTGATACGTTGGCATACCACCAAACGCAGAATTGGTCCAGTAAGGTTCGGAATCTTCCGCAGCTCTAAAATCATTTTGCTCTTTTGCCATTCCGGTGTACTGAGCAATATCAGATTGAAAGATCTGTTTTCCCTGTAAAACCGGGTAAAAATAAATTAACGAAACGAGAATAAAGCCCAAGATAACAAGGGCGTGCGGATAGAACTTATTTACTATTTTCAATTTTGGCTGGTTTGGGTTAAATGATTGGATCTTATTATTCAGATCGCAAACTTAATCTATTTCTTCGTAATCAACATAATCGCCAACCTTTTTGGTTTCACGAGGATTTTTGGCATTAGCAGTATTAATGATTATTTCATCATTATTAGTACGCGTTTTTTGCCACGAGTTGTCCTGATTATATTGTTGTTGTCTCGAAAAATTTTCTCCCGCTTTCTCAACCGCTTTTTTTACCAATACCGGTAAAAAGATTCTAGCTAAAAATTTAAAAATATAATAAAATGCTACCATGTAAACTATGGCTTTCATTAGACCTGAAAAAGATGCTTCTTGCATAATTGTATAATTTTTTTTCAAAATTAATAAATCCGTTCTTTAAAATTAAAATATCAATCTTAAATTAATAATAAAATATAGTACATTTGAAATGCGTTATATCTTTTTAACCCCAAAAATACACGTATGTTGAAAATTAAAAATTTATTTGTTGCAACTCTCTTTTTAATACCTCAGTTTTTTTTCGCGCAATTTACTGACGTAATCAACTCTAACAGACCTGGCGAAACAATGTCTGCTTTTGCAGTTGGAAGGTCTGTTATCCAAGCAGAAGCGGGTGTTTACGCTATCAAAGAAAAACACGATCTGCTGGATTATGACGGAAGCGGTTTTGGTACTGACCTGACTTTTCGTTATGGTGCTTTTCTTGAAAAACTGGAATTCATCCTTGATTTACAATACCAGACTGAAAGTTTTAACACTCCTTACACAAGTTACAAAAAAAATAATTTCAGACAAACCGTTTTAGGAGCTAAATATTTAATCTACGATCCTTTTAAAAACTACGAAAAGAAAAAAAACATTTACAGTTATAATGCCAACCGAAAATTTGACTGGCACCAATTAATACCAGCAGTTTCGGCTTTTGCAGGAGCAAATTTCGTAGGAGCAAAAAACCCTTACTCTTTTTCTCCGGATGCTACCATTTCTCCTAAAATTATGTTGATTACTCAAAACCAGTTTGCTGGTGGAAGATGGGTTTTCGTTACTAACATCATTGCGGATCATATAACAACAGATTTTCCAAGTTACGGTTATGTATTAACTTTGACACACGGATTTAATGAAAGATGGTCTGGTTTTGTAGAAAACCAAGGTTTTAAAAGCGACTTTTACAGCGATGCTATTGGGCGCGTTGGAGCTGCTTATCTTATTAATCCTAATCTTCAGGTTGATGCTTCTTTTAGCAGCAACTTCAAAAACTCACCTTCTATAATGTACGGAGGAGTTGGCGTTTCATGGCGTTATGATGCTAAATACAAAGAGCAACAAATGCAGTTTAAAAAAGACGCTAAAAAAGCTAAGGATAAAAATAAATTACCGGAGGATCCTAAAAATAAAAAATCGAAGAAAGAAATTGATTTTCAAGAACAGGAAAGAAAACGTAAATCACAATACGAATAATTAATAATCAACTTCTCTAACAGAGACATTTTCAATACCGATCTTAATGATTACAATAAAAGAAGCTAAAAGCAAAAAAGAATTAACAGAATATATCAAATTTCCTTTTTCATTATACAAGGACAATCCGTATTGGGTTCCTCCTATTATTGCTGATGAACTGGAATCATTTGATAAAACAAAAAATCCTGCTTTTGAAAATGCCGAAGCTTATTTTTACATTGCCTACAAGAATAATGAAATTGTGGGAAGAATTACAGCTATCATCAATTGGGCTGAAGTAAACAACCAACACAAAAGAAAAGTTCGTTTTGGCTGGTTTGATGTAATCGACGATATCGAAGTTACGAAGGCTTTACTGGAGAAAGTGTACGAATTAGGAAGAGCAAACAAACTGGAACATGTTGAAGGCCCTATGGGATTCTCTAATCTGGACAAAGTAGGCGTTCTAACAGAAGGATACGATCAAATGGGAACTATGATTACCTGGTATAACAATCCTTATTATGTAACGCATTTTGAACAATTAGGCTTTCAGGTTGAAAAGGAATACATCGAAAGTATTTTCCCGTTTTCTAACGTGCATCCTGAATTTTTCTTAAAAGCTCAGGAATTAATCAAAAAGAGATACGGACTAAGATCGTTAACATTTACGAAGACAAAAGACATTATGCCGCATGTGGACAAAATGTTTGATCTTTTTAATACTTCATACGCTAATCTGGCTTCGTTTGTTGCTATTTCTGATGTTCAGAAAGAATACTTCAAAAAGAAATACATTAGTTTTATTAATCCTGAATACATCAAATTTGTAGTAGATAAAAATGATGATTTAATTGCTTTTAGTATCGTAATGCCCAGTTTCTCAGAAGCATTACAAAAAGCAAAAGGAAAACTATTTCCGTTTGGATTTCTTCATTTACTAAAAGCAAGAAAAAAGAGTAAAGATGTGGTTTTCTACCTGATCGGAGTTCATCCGGATTATCAAAATAAAGGTGTAACTGCTATTATATTTGATGAATATTTTAAAACTTTTACTGAAAGAGGAATTGTAAATTGTATTAGAACTCCGGAATTAGCAGAGAATACGGCAATACATTTGCTTTGGAAAAATTTCGATCCAACCATTCACTGTCAAAGAAAAACGTATTTAAAATATCTTTAAGATTAAGACATCTTTTAAACATAAAAAATCCATTCGCAAAACGAATGGATTTTTATTTTTTTACAATTTTTTTTCTGATATGGAATTATTTGTCGCAATCCACTTTTGTTAACACGTTGGTTGCATCAAATTTTAAGTTCTTTCTATTTTTAAATGATACTTTATTGTTCGTTTCTACAATATCACCATATCCTTCAATATAGGTATTTTCTCTGTGAAGAAATACAACTTCTCTAATAGAAGAAACACCTTCTGACATAAAAGTATAATCAGCAATTAATGTATCTCCTTTTATATTTCCTATTAAAGTTCCTTCGTTTTTATCTTTTTCCTTCAAACCATAAAATAGTTTTCCGTTCACTTCCTGATGAGAATTAATATTAAAACTTAGCTTAATATCATTTGCTGTAGAGACATAACATTCGTCGCCTGCAGGCTCTGCAATTTCAGCTTCTTTTGGTGCATCTGGAGTTATTGCCGGAGGAGCCGGAGTTGTTTCTTTTTTACAAGAAATAAGTACGGTTAAAATCACGGTCATTAATGTTAAAACTTTTTTCATATTTTGCTTTTTTTTGATTAGTGAGATAAAATTAGTTAAAATAAAAAAAAATCCATTCGCAAAACGAATGGATTTTTTACATAATTCCCACATCAAGGAATTTTATTTTAGGCGCATTACTTAAGAAACATCTACCGTTGTGCGTTCTGCAATTTCTTTGTAAGTTCCGTTTACTAATTTCTCACGAATTGCTTCGAAAGCAGTTAACGTTTCATCAATATCAGCTAAAGTATGAGAAGCTGTTGGAATCATTCTTAACAAAATAATACCTTTTGGAATTACAGGATAAACTACGATAGAAAGGAAAATTCCGTAATTTTCTCTTAAATCGTTTACCATTACCATTGCTTCAGGAATACTTCCCTCTAAGTAAACTGGTGTAATACAAGTATTTGTATCTCCAATATTAAATCCTTTTTCTTTTAATCCGCTTTGTAATGCATTTACATTCTCCCAAAGTTTATCTTTAATAGACGAAGAATTACGTAATAATTCTAAACGTTTTAAAGATCCTAAAGTCTGGATCATTGGCAATGCTTTTGCAAACATTTGCGAACGTAAATTGTATTTCAAATAATCAATTACACTTTTATCAGCTGCTACAAAAGCACCAATATTAGCCATAGATTTTGCAAAAGTAGAAAAGTACACATCGATATCATCCTGAACACCTTGCTCCTCACCTGCTCCGGCACCTGTTTTACCTAGTGTACCAAAACCGTGTGCATCGTCTACCAATAATCTGAAAGTGTATTTTTGTTTTAATGCAACAATTTCTTTTAATTTTCCTTGTTGCCCGCGCATTCCAAAAACACCTTCAGTAATAAATAAAATACCTCCGCCTGTTTCTTCTGCCATTTTAGTAGCACGCTGCAGGTTTTTCTCCATGCTTTCAAGATCATTGTGTTTGTAAGTAAAACGTTTACCCATGTGCAAACGAACACCATCAATAATACAAGCATGTGAATCTACATCATAAACAATAATATCATTTTTAGTTACCAAAGCATCAATAATAGATACCATTCCCTGATAACCAAAGTTTAATAAATAAGCTGATTCTTTCATTACAAAAGCAGCCAGTTCATTTTCTAATTGTTCGTGATATTTTGTATGACCAGACATCATACGAGCTCCCATTGGATAAGCAGCACCAAATTGAATTGCTGCATCTGTATCTGCCTGGCGAACTTCAGGATGATTCGCTAAACCTAAGTAATCATTCAGACTCCAGTTTAGAATATCTTTCCCGTGAAATTTCATTCTTGGACCCAACTCACCTTCTAACTTTGGAAAAACGTAATAACCTTCTGCCTGAGAAGCCCATTTTCCAAGCGGGCCTTTATTGTCCTGAATTCTTTCGAATAAATCTTTTACCATAATATAGTGTAGTAATAATTTTAACTTTAATCAGCGAGCAAAATTAATCATAATTATTCTAAAATTGTGTCAGCCATTTACTTTTATTATAAAATAATCAAAATCTTAACTTGATAGACAAAAAACTTTTTGAAACAAAATTTCTCATAGATTAAAAATATGAGCAAAAAATGAAACCCTAAGTAAAAAATATCATTGTAACTAATCCATGATTTTTATCATAATAAAAGACAAAACACTCTTTTAATTTTACATCATCTTAAAACCCAAATTAAACTACTTTATTATGAAAACTAAATGTACTTTCTCCGGAAAATCAAGGGTACTGCTATGTTTACTTTTGAGCATTTTCCTTTTTGAATCCTGCAAAAAAACAGAACCAGCAATTGAAACTTCTTATGCTGATATCGTAACAGAAGGACAGATGGATGCTGAGCTGACCGCTCCTCCTTTGGTACCCAAACCTGTTTACGGAAGAAAAGCCATGAAACTAAAAGTAAACATGGAAATAAAAGAACAGGAAGGCACAATGACAGATGGTGTAAAATATACCTATTGGACATTTGGCGGCTCTGTACCAGGAAGTTTTATAAGAACTCGTGTGGGCGATGAAGTTGAATTTCACTTAAAGAACCATCCGGATAACAAACTTCCTCACAATATCGATTTACATGCTGTTACAGGCCCGGGAGGTGGTGCTTCTTCTTCTCTGGTAGCCCCGGGACATGAAAAAACATTCAATTTTAAAGTAATCAATCCCGGATTGTATGTGTATCACTGTGCTACTGCACCTGTTGGAATGCACATTGCGAACGGAATGTACGGATTGATATTGGTTGAACCGGAAGGCGGACTTCCTCCTGTTGACAAAGAATACTATGTTATGCAGGGTGATTTTTATACGCAGGGAGAGTATGGCGCTAAAGGGTTACAGGCTTTTGATATGAATAAAGCGGTAAAAGAAACTCCGGATTATGTTGTATTTAACGGAAAAGTAGGTTCATTAACCAACGGAGGTGAATTGACGGCAAAAGTAGGTGAAACGGTTCGTTTATTTGTTGGAAATGGTGGACCAAATCTGGTTTCTTCTTTTCATGTTATTGGTGAAATATTTGACAGCGTGCACGTTGAAGGTGGCAGCACCATTAATAAAAATGTACAAACTACTTTGATTCCTGCGGGCGGTGCTGCTATTGTTGATTTTAAGGTAGAAACTCCGGGAACTTTCATTCTTGTAGATCACTCCATTTTTAGAGCGTTTAACAAAGGTGCACTGGGAATGCTTAAGGTAGAAGGAAAAGAAAACACCAGCGTTTACTCCGGGACTATTCAAGAAGGTATTTACCTGCCGGAAGGAGGAACAATCCAGAAAATGCCAGGAAGTACTGCTGCAAAAACACCTACACCGAAACGTACTGTAGAAGAAAAAATAAAAATTGGTAAAGCTATTTTTAGCACAACTTGTTTTGCCTGTCACCAATCTGAAGGACAAGGAATTCCTAACGCTTTTCCTCCCTTAGCAAAATCAGATTATCTGAATGCCGATTCCAAACGTGCCATCAATACTATTTTACATGGTTTAAGCGGCGAAGTAACGGTAAATGGCAAGAAATACAACAGCGTGATGCCTTCTCAAAACTTATCTGATGATGAAATCGCGAATGTCCTAACGTATATATACAACAGCTGGGGCAACAACAAAACAGAAGTTACTCCGGAAATGATAAAAGCTTTAAGATAACAGCAACATTCGGTATGAAAACAAACTTTTTCATTATTACTTTTTTCCTGTTGCTTCTAAGCTCATCAAAAGCACAGGAATCTGGAATGGTTTCCATTAAAGAGGGTTCGTTCATCCCTCTTTATGGAGCCACTTCTCAAAAGCCTTTACTAGTAAAATCGTTCGACATGGATATTTATCCTATTACGAATGCTGAATTTCTGGATTTCATCAAGAAAAATCCTTCGTACAGTAAATCAAAAATAAAGGGAATTTTTGCTGATAAAAGTTATCTGACGTATTGGGCAAGTGATTTTGATTTTGGAAAAGTAAATCCTAAATCGCCTGTAACCAGCGTTTCCTGGTTTGCTGCCAAAAAATACTGCGAATGTCAAGGCAAACGATTGCCAACGATGGACGAATGGGAATACGTTGCGATGGCCGATGAGAAAAAGATTGATGCCAGAACCAAAAAAGAATTTAATGCATACATTTTATCCTGGTATGAAAAATCAAGGATGTATGAAAAGGAAATAGGACAAACCTTTAAGAATTATTGGGGCGTTTATGATATGCACGGCTTAGTTTGGGAATGGACAGCTGATTTTAATAGTATTTTTTTATCAGGAGAGTCCCGAAAAGATAAAGGAGATGATAAAAACTTATTTTGCGGTGGTGCTTCTGTAAACGCAAGTGATCTGATGGATTATGCCGCTTTTATGCGCTATGCTTTTAGAGGAAGTCTAAAAGCTCAATATTCAACACGTAATCTCGGTTTTAGATGTGCCAGTGATGCCAAAGTCCAAAACGTTAATTTTTAATGTATTTTAAAATGAAAAAAATAATAATTGCGGTTCTTTTTCTTGCGGTTTCTTTCAGCAGCTGCAAAGAATCTGATAAAAAGAATGATGCCGCAGCGACAAAAAAGGAAATTAGTGATCTTTCTATTTACAATTTACCTTCTAAATGGACAACCCAAGACGGAAAGGATATTGAACTGAAAAGTCTTAGAGGAAATGTTCTCGTGATGGTTATGATTTACACCAGTTGTAAAGCTGCTTGCCCCAGATTGGTGGCGGATATGCGAAATATTGAGAAAAAACTTGATGCCAGTACCAAAAGAAATGTAAAACTTATTTTGGTAAGCATAGATCCCAAAACGGATACTCCGGAAAGATTAAAAACATTTGCTATTGATAATCAAATGAATCATGCTCCCTGGGTTTTCCTTAGATCATCAGAAGAAAACACACGAGAATTTGCAGCCGTTTTAGCTGTTAACTATAAAAAAATATCGCCAATAGATTTTTCACATTCTAATATCATAAGCGTCTTTAATGCGGAAGGCGAACTGACCTACCAACAAGAAGGACTTGGGGTAAATAATGATAAAGCTATAGAAGTGATAAACCAGCAGGCAAGAAAAATTTAGATAGGTTGATTAGTCAGAAAACAAGAGGAGATTTTAAGTCATCAACTCTTGTTTTTTTGTTTTTAATAAAGAGATTATAATCATAAATAAACCAAAAACCAGAAAAAGACTCAATCCAAAAATTATTTGGTGATAAAGCGGAATCAATCCGTATCCTAAATAAAAATAAATACCCTGAAGAAATAATACAATTTCTGTCGTGATGTAACCAAAAACAAAGCTTACCAAACCTACTCTTAAAACAGATGATCTTTCAGAAAGGAACTTATTCTGAAGTAATATTCCAAATAGAAAGCCTGTAATAATTCCCAACATGGTCAGGTGAATAAATCCTATCACGAAATTCCGAATCTGATGCGATACTTCGGCTAGGTTTGGAATAATAGTCAGTAACTGAATACCCACTTTTAAAAATAAAGAACATAGCGCCAAACCGTACACTATTTTAGCTGTTTTGTCTAAAGTATTTTTAAAATGACTTAGTTCCGGTTTAAGCATTTTATAAAAGTAAATAAACGCCCCCAATTGAATTAAAACGCCTAATGCATTGATGACGTTAAGAATATTATTTTCTACGAACCAACGTACTGGAAAAGCAAGCGTTAGCATTACCGAAATTATAACAGCATAATAAAACTTCTTAAACTTTACCTCATCAATTTTATTCTGAAATTGTTTTAAGAATAATGCTAAAACTGCAAGTATAAACCATCCGTTAAATTGAAAATGAAGGAAAAACTGAATCGCAATCTGATAAAAAGCACTCTGTTTTCCTAACGTACTTACTGCCGGTCCCAGACACCAAACACCCAAAGTTGATAACATCATAAACAAAACAGCAACGAGTAAAAGCCTTTGTGATGGAGATTTTTCAGATGCACAATCTTTCCAGACCAAACGACAGAAAACATAACTCAATATAATGTGTAAAGTCGAGAATAGAATCGAAAATAATGCATAGCCCTGAATAGGAAACGCGATCATCATTCCGATAACTGAAAACTGAGTCAGCCAAAACAAACGATTATAGATGGGCTTTTGGCTTTTTTCTTTGGGAATAAAAAAGTGAACAACCAAAAAATAAATAATCAGATAAACCCAGCCCAACATAGCGACATGGGAATGTGCATGAAGCAAAAAACTGTAGTTTAAAAAATCTATTGGAAACAGATACATAAACCGCATTAATAACCCAAACAAACAGGCTATCAAAAAATTAAAAAAACAACAAAGTATCCAGCTTTTATGGGAATTCATAGTGTATTTTTAGGAATTAAATATTCTTTTAAAAATCTTAAAACTAAAGCATTAATTATATCGGTCGATCCTATGGATCTTTTTGCTCTGTTTCATTCTTAAAAACCGGATTAAAATCCGGCTCTACAATATCTCCGAGCCTCTGGCTCTCTTTTAGTTTTCCAAAACTCCATAATTTAAAAATAGTAAATTCAGACGGTATTTCTATTAAATAAAAAACACCGATAACTATCTTTTATGGATATATTACCGGTGCTTTCCGCACTATCAAAATTTATTTTTAATTTACTTCTACAAATTCCTGTTCTAAAAGAACTGCTTTTGGAAATAAGATATTATTCTCAAGGTGAATGTGTTTGTGCAAATCTTCTTCAAACTCTTTTAGCATTGCAAAAGTTACTTTATACGTTGTACAAGCATCTGCCGGTGGATTGTAATTATTAGTCAATTCTGCAATTTCTCTAAAACGCTCTCCTTCGCCATCGTGTTCGTGCATCATCATGGCAATAGGATTGGAAACAGTTCCAAAAGAAGGCTGAGTTAAAATACCATCTGATTCTTTTGTTTTTACCATTCTTTTTACAAACGGAAACAACATCAATTCTTCTTTTTTCATGTGTTGCGACAATTCTCCTGCACAGCCAATAAACAATTCATTGATTCTGAATAATTCCGGGTGGTTGGCTCCGTGTACTTTGCATAATTTATCTAAAAAAGCCAATAAAACCTGTGATTTTTCTTCGACATAACGATGGTGCGTTTTCTCGATGTAATCTGCCAGTAAATCTAAAGGCCAGGAATTAAAATCGATGTTTCCGCTAGTATCAGATTCTAAAACATCGTAAACATTTTGCAGTAAAGTATCGGCATCTATATTTTGTTTTTCACAAACTTCTGTAACGGTTCTGTTTCCTTTACAGCAAAAATCAATTTTAAATTTAGAAAATACTGCGGCAGTTCTAAAATCCTCTGCCACAAATGATCCTATTGTTTTTTCTTTTAAATTTTCCATGATAATCATTTTTTAATTCTATTATTTTTTATTTTTTAATGTAAGTTCAAATACAAACCAGGCCATTGTAATGAACCCGATTCCAAAGATTGAATCTCCAATAGCACGAAGCCATTTTAACGTAATCATAGCTGGTTGCTGCATTAATTCTGAAGAGCGTGCATACCACATTCCGTGATTGATACTTTCTATTGCTTGCCATACTCCAATGGGAAGCAGACTCAATACCGCCATCAGGAACAAACCAATATTTAGCGACCAGAATGTTATCTTAAGTAATTTGGTATTCCATTTTACATCTCTGTACAAACTTCTCAGTACAAATAATATCAAACCAATTCCGAGCATTCCATACACGCCAAATAAAGCGGTGTGCGCATGCAAAGGTGTTGTATTCAGACCTTGCACATAATAAAGTGCAATAGGTGGATTTATGATAAATCCAAAGATTCCCGCACCAAGGAAATTCCAAAATGCCACGGAAATCATAAAATAAATAGGCCATTTGTAATCCGCAATCCATTTTGTTGATTTTGAAATTTTATAGTTTTGATAGGCTTCAAATCCTATCAAAGTCAGCGGAACAACTTCTAAAGCACTAAAAGTAGCGCCCAATGCCATAATCGCCGTTGGTGTTCCGGAGAAATACAAGTGATGAAAGGTTCCTAAAATTCCACCTGCCATAAAAATAATGGTGGCAAGCAATACATTTAATGTTGCTGTTTTTGTTTTTAATAATCCCAGTCTAACAAATAAAAAGGCAATAACAACAGTGGCGAATACTTCGAAGAAACCTTCGACCCAAAGATGCACCACCCACCATCTCCAATATTCTGCAATTGCTAAATTCGTTTGTCTGCCCCACATTAATCCTGCTCCGTAAAACATAGCGATAGCGGAACATGAAACCAGAAATAATAGGATTAGATTTTTTTCTTCTGTTCTTTTTTTCAGAACCGGAATCAGCGGACGCACCATTAAGGCAAGCCATAAAAACAATCCGACTAATAAGAAAATCTGCCAGAACCGGCCTAAATCAACATATTCATATCCTTGGTGACCAAACCAAAAGTTTTCTACCAAATTCAGTTTTTGCATTACACCAAACCATTGTCCCGCCATTGAACCCAGAACAATAATTAGTAAAGCAACAAACAGGAAGTTGACACCAAAACACTGAAATTTAGGATCTTTACCTGAAACTGCCGGAGCGATATACAAGCCTGTTGCCAGCCAAGCGGTTGCAATCCAGAAAATAGCCAATTGTGTATGCCATGTACGTGTTACTGCGTAGGGTAAAATTTGATCGATTGGAATTCCGTACAATCCATTTCCTTCTACTCCATAATGTGCTGTTATAATTCCGAAAGCCATTTGCAGAATCATCAGTAAACTTACAATCCAGAAATATTTGGTAATTAGTTTCATGGATGGCGTTTTGCCCTGTTTCAAAATCGGGTCTTCACTTGGAAGCGGAAATTCTTCGTCTTCTCCTGATTTTGCGTGATAGAAAACCAAAATTCCGATACTCAGAATCAGTAAAATTATACTTACTCCAGACCATGCCAAAAGCTCTGTTGTGGCAACATTGCCAACCAATTCATCTGAAGGCCAGTTGTGCGTATAGGAAATAGCAGCATCAGGCCGATTGGTAACCGTTGCCCAGGTTGCCCAGAAGAAAAATGCATTCATTTTATGCATTCTGTCTGTATCTTTAATAGCATTTTTAGGAATAGCATATTCTTCTCTGAGTTTGTCGAACTTAGGATCGTTCGTAAAAAGACCTTTATAATATTCGCTTAAACTTTGAATGGCTGCTACGCGATTTTCAGAGATTGTCAATATTCCCGAAGCTGCATCATAACGATTGATTCGCAAATCTTTTTGCAAACGCACTTTCAAAGCCGATTGTTTTTCTTCGTCTAAAGCCTCAAAATTTTTATTAAAATCTGCCTGAGCGTATTTATTCAATATAAAAATAGCTTCTCTATGCAGCCAATCAGCTGTCCAGTCTGGCGCAACATAAGCTCCGTGCCCCCAGATAGATCCAACTTCCTGACCACCTATACTCTGCCAGATATTTTGTCCGTCTTTAATCTCTGCTTCAGAAAAAATAACTTTTCCGGAGTCTGAAACGATCTGTTTAGGAACCGGCGGCGCCTGCTGATATATTTCGTAACCATAATAACCCAGCACTGCAAATGAGATACTCATGACCAATGCAAAAATGATCCATAATTTTTTTTCTCTTTTCATTATATTTTCTATTCAATAAAAGATATTTTTGTCTTTTATTATTGTTTAAAAAAACTCCAAACCCGTCAGGATTTAGAGCTTAAATTAATTACTCAACGATCAAAACACCTTTCATAATGGCAACGTGACCAGGAAAAGAGCAAATAAAGTTGTATGTACCTTTTTTATCAATTGTAAATTCTATAGTATCTTCTTCTCCTCCACCCAATAATTTAGTGTGCGCGATAATAGAAGCTTTTTCAGACTCCGGAATATAATCGGTCGCTTTTGCTTCATTTGCTTTTACAGCAAAAGCACTTTCGTCTGTTCCTTCCTGAAGAATAACCAAGTTGTGTCCCATTGCTTCTTTAGGAATTTTACCAACATGCTTTAGCGTAAGCGTAATTGGTTTTCCTGCAACAGCTCTTAATTCTTTTGTATTAAACTGCATTTGGTCATTTCCTTCTATAACCAATACATTTTCTACCGCTACCGGAGCAGCTACTCCTTCTCCTTCTGTAGTCGTTTCAATTGGATCTGCCGGTTCTCCGCCTGTTGCAGGATCTTTTTTTCCACAAGAAGTTATTGTTAAAAATCCCATTAAGATTAATAGTGAAAATTTGTTTGTAGTATTCATTTTGTGATATTTATTGATTGTTTTTGTTTAATTCTATTGCTTTTAGAAAAAAGTCTCCTGATTTTACTCCTAAAGCCAGCTGTTCTAAAGTGGTTTTAGTAAGCATGTCCAGCAGAAGGCCTCTAATTTTTTTAAATTCATTGTGTACGGGACACGGATGTTGTTCTGAGCATTCTTTTAATCCAATGCCACATCCTCTGTAGATTTTATCTCCGTCGATTGCATCAACTATTTGAATTAATTTGATTGATTTTAAAGCCTCCTTGGAAACTTCAAAACCTCCGCCTACTCCTTTAGCCGAGTGAATGATTCCGTTTTTGGTTAAAATCTGCATGATCTTGGCTGTAAAAGGCTCTGGTGAATCAATTTCTTTGGCAACATCTTTTATTCCAACTCTAATCCCTTTACTGGATTTGGTTGCAATAAATATTGAAGCCCTGATACCGTATTCACACGCTTTTGAAAACATAAATTTCTTTATTAATTTGATACAAATGTATAGAACTTTTCAATAAAAGACAAAATTATCTTTAATTATTTTAATCCTTACTAAATCTTATTTATAACCAAAATAATTTACAGCGTGATTTACTAATTCACTATCAAATTCATATAAAAACAAATTTTAATTTTAACTTTGAGAGTATTTAATTTTTTTAACATCTAATTATGCCGTTGACCAACTCAAAAGATTTAAAACTTGCTGTTCTGATTGATGCCGATAATGTGCCGTACAGCAACGTAAAAGGTATGATGGAAGAGATAACTAAGTTTGGAACTCCAACCACAAAACGTATTTATGCCGATTGGACCAAACCAAATTCAAACGGATGGAAATCTGTTTTACTGGAACACGCTATTACTCCCATACAACAATATAGTTATACTGTAGGCAAAAACTCATCTGATTCTGCCTTAATTATTGACGCAATGGATTTACTTTATTCCGGAAAACTGGATGGTTTTTGCATTGTTTCCAGCGACAGCGATTTTACACGATTGGCTATTCGTCTTCGTGAATCAGGAATGAAGGTAATTGGTATTGGAGAGAAGAAAACTCCGAGCGCCTTTATTGTAGCCTGCGACCGATTTATTTATATTGAAGTTTTGGATGGCGCTATTCAGAAGAAAAAACCAAAAACGGTTGCTGCTGATACTAGAAAACCTGTTGAAAAGCCTGCTGAAAAAGCATTACATAAAATCGACAAACAAACCATTGAACTTATCGAAGCTACCATTGAAGATATTGAAGATGATGATGGATGGGCATTTTTAGGAGATGTAGGAAACTTAATCGTTAAGAAAAAACCAGAGTTTGATCCTAGAAATTATGGATATTCTAAACTTACACCTATGCTAAAATCATTAACGGATATTCTTGAAATCGATGAGAGAGAGTCAGACAAAAAAGGCATTAAACATGTTTATGTCCGTTTACGATTCAATTAATTATTACTTTATTTCCCTTTAATTTTCTTTTAAAACATGAGAAAAAACTTTTTTATTTTCGGAATTTTATTTTTAGCCCTTGTTGCGACAATTTACTATAAAACAGAACGCGGTTTTCTGTTGGTCATTATTTTACCTATTTTACTTGTCGTTGGTCTTTATAATATCATTCAAAAGAAACATGCCATTTTAAGAAACTTTCCTGTTTTGGGTTATTTCAGGTATTTATTTGAAATGATTGCGCCTGAAATTCAGCAATATTTTATCGAAAGATCTACAGATGGAAAGCCTTTTTCGAGAAATCAGCGCTCGCTTGTTTATCAGAGAGCAAAAAATATTGATTCAAATTCTCCTTTTGGAACACAATTAAACTTAAATCACAGCAGCTACGAAGGAATAAAACATTCTATTTTTCCTGCCGTTGTAAATAAAGAACTGCCTCGTGTAATCGTTGGCGGAAAGGATTGCAAACAACCTTACAATGCTTCTTTATTAAATATTTCTGCCATGAGTTTTGGTTCACTAAGCGAGCATGCTGTCCGTGCCTTAAACATTGGAGCAAAAAAAGGGCAATTTTATCAAAATACCGGAGAAGGAGGTTTAACCGATTATCATCTTGAAGGTGGCGGCGATATTACCTGGCAGATTGGTACAGGATATTTTGGTTGCCGTGATAAAGATGGTAATTTTAGTCCTGAAAAGTTTTCTGAAAAAGCGACTATTCCAAATGTAAAAATGATCGAGATTAAGCTTTCGCAAGGAGCAAAACCGGGTCATGGCGGTGTCTTACCTGCTGCTAAAAATACGGTTCAGATTGCTAAAATTAGGGGCGTTGAACCTCATACTTTAATTCTCTCTCCTCCTAGTCACAGTGCTTTTTCTGATCCTAAAGGTTTGATTCAGTTTGTTGCTCAACTACGAAATTTATCTAATGGAAAACCAATCGGATTTAAGTTATGTATTGGTAATACGGCGGAATTCGAAGCTATTTGCCATGAAATGATTGCTCAGGATACTTATCCGGATTTCATCACTATTGATGGTGCCGAAGGTGGTACAGGAGCAGCTCCTTTAGAATTTGCTGATGGTGTTGGAATGCCTTTTGAACCTGCCTTAATTTTTGTCAATAAAACTTTAGTCAGTTTAAAAATTCGTGATAAAATGCGAATTATTGGCAGCGGAAAAATTATTTCCGGATATTCTATTTTGCATGCTATTGCATTAGGTGCAGATATGTGCAACAGTGCGCGTGGCTTTATGTTTTCACTAGGATGTATTCAGGCACTTCGTTGCCATAATAATGAATGTCCAACGGGAGTTGCAACGCAAAATAAAATGCTGATGAAAGGTCTTGTTGTAACAGATAAATCAGAGCGTGTCTATCATTTTCATAAAAATACGCTTCACGCTGCAAACGAACTTTTAGCGGCAGCCGGAAAGAAAAACTTTGCCGATGTTGATATTAATATTTTCATGCGTGGCGATGAATTTGCCCATTTGTCTGATCTTTACTTCCCTGATAATTTAAAAAATGTAACACAATATTAAGTATTCAGTGGTCAGTTTTTTAGTGTTCAGTAATGCTTCTTTAGTAATCAGTGTTCAGTTTTTTAGTGTTCAGTAATGCTGATTACTCAGAAACTCAACACTGATCACTTTTTTAAAATCTGAACACTCATCACTTTTTAAAAGCTGAATACTAAAAAACTGAACACTGAACACTACTACTTAACTATTTCACTAAGCGTTTCTGTGTTTATAATTTCTTTTGAAAGCACGGTATTATCTTCTGCTAAAAAATACGTATCGAATTGTATTTTATTCTCTACCAATTCTTTTGGAATCTGATTCTTATTGATCATATCTTTTAGCAATGTTCGAAATGATGTTGCTGCTGCTTTTTTATTAACGGCATTTTGTTCCAGATCAGTTTCAAAACGCAATTCGACTTTGTCATTATTGATGTATCCTCTTGCTGTTGTAAGCGTTACATTATCTGCTTTAAAGCTGGCTGCCGTTTTGTTGTACTCTACAACATATTCTTGCATTTTTTGTTTGGCGTTTTTACAGCTGATTAACAATACTGCCACTATAATCGCAAACGAAATTTTGGTTACATTTTTTATCATAATCAATATATTTATTTCAATTTTTGAAGTCGTAATAGTGCCTCAAGATAATAATAATCGGCATAATTAATCGAACAATCTATTTCGCTTCCTGCAGGTTTGTGCCCTGTAGAATGCAGTAAAAATGCTGAATTAACATCGCGGCTTTGATAATTATCTGAAAGCGATGCAATCATCTTTTTAGATTTTGAAAGATATTCGTTTTTTAACGCTTCCTCTTTTGTGTACGAACTTAATTCTAATAGCGCCGAAGAAACTATCGCTGCTGCCGAAGCATCTCTTGGTTCGTCAGGAATATTAGGCGCATTAAAATCCCAATATGGAATTAAATCCTCGGTAGTCAATTTATCTAAATAAACACGCGCTACTTTATGAGCAAAATTTAAGAACTTAACATCTTTAGTTTCTCTGTATACCATCGTAAATCCGTAAATAGCCCAAGCCTGACCTCGCGCCCACATACTATCATCGCTATATCCCTGAGCGGTAATCCCTTTTATTTTTTTACCTGTTTCATAATCATAGATCACAACATGATAAGCACTATAATCAGGTCTGAAATGGTTGTTCATTGTTGTGGTGGCATGTTTTACTGCAATATCATACAGCTTTTTATTTCCGCCATTTTTAGAAGCCCAAAAAAGCATTTCTAAATTCATCATATTGTCGATAATGGTATTGTGTCCACCATACTTATTGTGTGGCCAAGACAAAATAGTACCTACTTTTGCATTAAAAAGTGTTGCCAGTGTATCAGCCGTTCTCAGAATAATTTCCTTATATTCTTTATTTTTTGTTAAGCGGTAACCATTTCCAAAACTATTAAAGATCTGAAAACCTAAATCATGGTCGTTTGCTTTACTTGTAGACAGCGGTATCAAAAACCGACTGAATTTATCTGCTTGTTCCTGCCACTTTCTATCTTCTCTTAATTCATACAAATACCACAATTCTCCGGGCCAGAATCCGCTTGTCCAATCTTTATATGATACGAATTTCCATTCATTACTTCCATTAGGAACAGTTCTTGGCAAAGTTCCGTCAGAAGGTATTACTTGTAATGTTTTAGAAGCTTGTGCTACACAATATTCGAGATTTTTCTTTACATTAAAAGAGTTGCTTTCCTGAGCATACGCTCTACATGCTAAGAGTAATGAAACTTGTAAAGCAATAATTAAGGCATTGTTTTTTATATTCATGCGGTTAACGGTTAGTTAGATAGTAAACAAATAATAATATTATAAATATACAACAGGAACTTAGAATGTTTATATTTTTGCACTGCAAAAAACGATCAATGACACTAAAATTAAATGTGAGTAAATCGAGAATTCTTTATTTCTGCTTATTTATATTGACCATTTTTCTGGGAATAATGTCAAGAAAATTTTCATTAATACCGCTATTCATTGGCGACTTGCTTTATGCGGTTATGATTTATTTTCTGTTAAGAATTTTACTAATCAAAAAAAAGGCTTTACTCCTACTTCTTTTAAGTATATTGATTTGTTACGGAATCGAATTTCTACAACTTTACCAAGCTGAATGGATTATTGAACTTCGGAAAACTCTTTTTGGGCGATATGTTCTGGGACAACAATTTTTATGGACTGATATCCTCGCATATACAGCCGGAGCATTGATTGTTTTTATGATTGATAAAATAATATTGGTAAAAACTAATCAAAAGTTTGTGTGATTTTTTCAATATTCAAGCTGTTTGCCATTGCCATAAAAATTTGATAGTAAGCCGCTTTATTGTCATACAGCTCATCATGAGTACCTATTTCAACGCATTTCCCCTGTTCTAAAACGATTATGTTTGACGCATCGATAATCTGAGAAATACTGTGCGATATAATAATAACTGTTCTGTCTTTTTTTATAGCATCTAATGATTTTTTTATCTGTTCAGTTGCAATGGCATCTAAACTTGCTGTGGGTTCATCTAAAAAGATAATAGGAGGATTTTTTAAAAACAATCGTGCTATCGCAATTCGTTGTTGCTGTCCGCCGGAAAGTAAATGCGCATCAGAATCATAGCCTTTTGGCAACTGCATGATTTGTTCGTGAATATAAGCTTGTTTAGCTGCTTCAGTAATTTCTGATTGTGATGCATTTGGATTACCATATAAAATGTTTTCAGCAATTGTGCCTTTAAATATGTGGTTCTTCTGCAATACCAATCCAATATTCTTTCGCAGGAAGTCAGTATTATAGTCATTCAGGTCTACTCCATCTAAATAAATTTTCCCCGAAGCAGGCAGGTAAAATTTATCCAGTAAATTGATGATAGTACTTTTTCCGGCTCCGCTTAAACCAACTAATGCAGTAGTTTCATTTGGTTTTATGGTGAAATTGATATCTGAAAGTGCTTTTGTTCCGTTTGGATAGGCAAAATCAACATTTTTAACTTCTATGAGTCCTGTAATTTTTTCAGGAATATAATTTCCGCTGGTTTCTTTTTCTTTTTCTGATTCTAAAATATCAAAAAAGCCTTCAGAATAAATCAGAGCATCGTTTACTTCATCATAAATACGATGCAATTGTCTGATTGGTGCCGAAACATTATTAAACAACATAATATGAAACATAATTGCTCCAATGGTCATTGTATTATTCAAAACAAAATAAGCCGTTAGAATAATGATGATTACGACACCTATTTGCTCAACAAATCCTTTTATACTTTCGAATATAAAACTTGTTTTTCTAGTCTCGAGCTGATTTTCTGTCATTTCAAACTGAATTTTCTGATGACGATCGGCTTCCATCGGTTCACGAACAAAGGATTTAATGACCGTTATGGATTCTATCAAGCTAATGATTCCATTATTCTTTGTTTCCCGATACGTTCTCATTCGTCTTCTAAAACCACTCAGCTTATGTGCCTGACGCTGACTGATATAAAAATAAATCGGGATAATGCATAAACTTACTAATCCTACATAAACGTTTGCATAAAACATTAAAACCAATGCTACGAAGGCATTCGTAAACAAAGGGAGAATATCAATAAAGAAATTTTGAACCAATCTTGTCAAACTACTAATACCGAGATCGATCCTGGTTTGAAGTTTTCCGCTTTCATTTTCATTAGAAGTATAAAATTCCATTCGGTAGCTAAGAATTTTTTCTACTATTGCCTGAGAAATATCCCGGGTTATAAAAATTCGCAATTTTTCTCCATAAAATTTTTGACCAAATTGTACTACTGAATAAATCAATTCTTTAGACAGCAAAACAATACTGATGATCTCCAGTAAATGAAATCCTTTTGACAGTGATTCACGGGCTACCATTAAATTACTGATAGAATCGACAGTATATTTTAAGATCAATGCATTTACCTGCGCAGCAAATGAACCTAAAAAGGTTAGTAATAAAGTAGCGATAACCATTTTTTTGTATGGCTTAACAAAAGGCGTGATTTTTTTATATAAAACGGATATCTGCATTTATTTTTTACATTTTAGGTAACTTATCAAATTTAAGAATTCTAAATTTGTATTCCATTATTATCATCATTTTAAAATTACAGACATGCAACTTGTTTTCGCTTCCAACAATCTTAATAAAATAAAAGAAATTCAAAGTATCTTAAATGGATCTATTCAATTATTAAGTCTTTCTGATATAGGTTGTCATGAAGAAATTCCGGAAACAGCAGCTACAATAGAAGGTAATGCAATTTTAAAAGCAAATTATGTTACTGAAAAGTATGGTTATGATTGTTTTGCAGATGATACCGGTTTAGAAGTTAACGAATTAAATGGTGAGCCGGGTGTTTATTCGGCACGATATGCTGGAGAACAACGTGATGCAAATGATAATATGAATAAACTTCTTGATGCTTTGCAAGGTAAAGAAGATCGAAGTGCTCACTTTAAAACAGTTATAGCCCTAAATCTAAAAGGAGAACAAAACTTATTTACAGGAATTGCCAAAGGAACCATTACAAAGAAAAAAGCAGGAGATCACGGTTTTGGTTATGACCCAATTTTTCAGCCGGAAAATTATTCTGAAACCTTTGCTGAATTAGCCTCAGAAATAAAAAATACGATAAGCCATCGTGCCAAAGCTACTCAGCAACTTATTGATTTCCTGAACTCCGAAAAATAATTGTTTAAAATACAACATTTTAGAGCCCAAACTTTAGATTTCACGACGTATTTTGGAAGAATTTTATTCGTCGTCAGGACAAAATGATTCTAGTGCAAACATAACTTTTTGATAATCAAATCATAACAAATACACAAATCTTAAATTTGCATTAGTTTATATCGATTATTAACAGTAATTTTGCACCCTATTTTAAAAATACATATGAATAAATTTGAACAATTAGGATTGAATGAATCGTTACTGAAGGCGATTTTAGATCTAGGATTTGAAAATCCGTCAGAGGTACAGGAAAAGGCGATTCCCCTATTATTGGAAAAAGACACAGATATGGTTGCGTTGGCTCAGACAGGGACAGGGAAAACGGCAGCTTTCGGTTTTCCGCTAATTCAAAAAATTGATGCTGACAACAGAAATACACAAGCATTAGTTTTATCGCCAACACGAGAACTTTGTTTACAGATTACCAACGAACTTAAAAACTACTCAAAATACGAAAAAGGTATTAATGTGGTAGCAGTTTACGGCGGGGCTAGTATTACAGAGCAAGCCAGAGAAATCAAAAGAGGGGCACAAATTATTGTGGCAACTCCGGGAAGAATGCAAGACATGATCAACAGAGGATTGGTTAACATTAAAAATATAGATTACTGTATTCTTGATGAGGCTGATGAAATGCTGAACATGGGATTTTATGAAGACATCGTATCTATCTTATCAGATACTCCAGATCAAAAAAATACATGGTTGTTCTCTGCAACTATGCCACAAGAGGTTGCAAGAATTGCAAAACAATTCATGAGCGACCCACTTGAAATTACTGTAGGAACTAAAAATTCAGGTTCTGCAACTGTTTCTCACGAGTTTTACTTAGTAAATGCACGTGACCGTTACGAAGCTCTTAAACGTTTGGCAGATGCTAATCCAGACATTTTCTCTGTGGTTTTCTGTCGTACAAAAAGAGACACACAAGCGATTGCTGAAAAATTAATCGAAGATGGATACAGCGCTGCTGCATTACACGGAGATTTATCTCAGGCGCAACGTGATGGTGTAATGAAATCTTTCCGTGGAAGACAAATCCAAATGCTTGTTGCAACTGATGTAGCTGCACGTGGAATTGACGTTGATAATATTACACACGTAGTAAACTATCAGCTTCCTGACGAAATTGAAACGTACAACCACCGTTCAGGACGTACTGGTAGAGCTGGAAAATTAGGTACCTCTATTGTAATTGTTACAAAAAGTGAGATGCGTAAAATTTCTTCTATCGAAAGAATCATCAAACAAAAGTTTGAAGAAAAATCGATCCCGTCTGGAATTGAAATCTGCGAAATTCAATTATTACACTTAGCAAACAAAATTAAAGATACTGAGGTTGATCACGAAATTGACAACTACTTACCAGCAATCAACAACGTTCTTGAAGGTTTATCTAAAGAGGAGTTGATCAAGAAAATGGTTTCAGTAGAATTTAACCGTTTTATTGCTTACTATAAAAAGAACAGAGATATCTCTACTCAATCTTCAGGTTCTGAAAGACGTGAAAGAGGAGATTCTGAGCCAAGAGAATTCAACAATAACGGAGCAGTTCGTTATTTCGTAAATATCGGTTCAAGAGATAATTTCGATTGGATGTCGCTTAAAGATTACTTGAAAGAAACATTAGACTTAGGTCGTGATGACGTTTTCAAAGTTGATGTAAAAGAAGGTTTCTCTTTCTTTAACACTGATCCTGAGCACACTGAAAAAGTAATGGAAGTATTAAACAACGTACAATTAGAAGGTCGTCGTATTAATGTTGAAATTTCTAAAAATGATGGTGGCGGAAGACGTGACCACAACGGACGTAGTGGTGGTGGACGTAGTTCAGGACCAAGACGTGAAGGAAGCTTTGCTCCAAGACGTGAAGGTTCTGGTGGCGGATTTAGAAGCGACAGAAACTCTGGTTCAAGAGAAGGCGGGTTTAGAAGCGACAGAAATTCATCTGCTCCAAAAAGAGAAGGTGGTTTTAGAAGCTCTGCTCCAAGAACCGAAGGAAGCTCAGAAAGAGCTCCAAGACGTTCTGAAAATTTTGGTGATGCACCAAGACCAAGAAGACCAAGAAGAGATTAATTCTCTTTGTTAATTTTCTGATAATTATATTCGAAGACTGCAAAATATTTAATCCTGATTTACTACTTTTAGTGCTTTAAATCAGGATATGAAATATTTCGCAGTTTTCTTTTTTTTTCTACTATCAATGAGCGGTTTTGCACAAGACGCAGAATCTACGGCACCGCAAAGAGTATCCGGCTACGTTATTAATGATAACAGCAAACAGCCACTTTCTAATGTAAACATCATTAACACAAATAAAGTACGTGGTGCAAAATCTGATTCAAAAGGATATTTTGAAATCGATGTTCAGCCCAATGATACTATTCACTTTACCATCTTAGGATTTCAGTCTTTAAGAATCAGAGTTACCAATGACTGGCTAAAAAATAAAGTAACAAGAATTCAGCTTACTGAAAAAGCAATCGCACTGGAAGAAGTTGTTATTGCTCCTTTCCACTTAACCGGTTATCTTGAAGTAGATTCTAAATTAATTCCAACAAAAGAAAATTACCGATATAGTATTTCAGGTCTTACACAAGGTTATGAGGCTGGTGAATATTCTCCAAACGCTTTTGGTAAAGTATTAGGATCGATTTTCAACCCTGCAGACATGCTTTATAATTTCTTTGGAAAAAACGGAAAAGAACTCAAGAAGCTAAAGCAAATGCGACAAGATGATACGGTACGAAACCTATTAGAATCTAAATACGACAGAGAAACTGTTTCTGTACTTTTAGGAGTAAGCAAAGACGAAATTCCAGAAATCTTACAACGTTGCAGTTATTCAGATGCTTTTATCCAGACAGCAAACGATCTACAGATCATGGACGCCATTAGCGCCTGTTACGAACAATACAAAGTATTAAAACGAAATTAATTAGTTTTTTTTAAATACAATCCTCATTTACATACAGTAATTGAGGATTTTTTATTTAAAAACCATCTTTACTAATAAGGCAAAAAAAAAGTAAAATCTATGATACCTTTTCAAAGCATTGATTGGAGCCAGATTACTAAGACCGAACACCCTGGAGAAACAGGAACGGCATATTGGCAAACTCTCGAATTAGGAGATTTGCGTATTAGAAAAGTAACTTATTCTAAAAATTACATTGCTGATCATTGGTGCCACAAAGGACATATTGTACATTGTCTTAAAGGTGAATTTACAAGTGAATTAGAAAATGGAGAACACTTTAAACTAACAAAAGGAATGACATACGTAGTCTCTGACAATGCAAGCTCGCATCGCTCGGTAACCCAAAATGGTGTTGAACTCTTGATTATCGATGGTTCGTTTTTAAAATAATATTCAGGGCAAATCAAAATATTATATATACATTTACTTACATCTAAAAAAAATTAAATTCAAATATTATGGCAAAGAGTCAAGACGCTAAGAAAACGGTAAAAAAAGAACCGTTAAAAACAGCTAAGGAAAAAAAAGAAGAGAAAAGAGACAAGAAAAACAATCCTAAGAGAGACTAATAATTAGTGGTCAGTGATCAGGTTTTTAGTGGTCAGTTTTGTTTGAACCTATATTAAGTGGTCAGTGATCAGTTTTTCTTTATATTTAAAAAAAATGTTCAGTATTCAGGTTTTTAGTAAATCATATTACCTACTAAAAACCTAAATACTGAACACTAAAAAGTATAGTACAGCTTTACTGAATACTAAAAAAGCTGAACACTGAATACTACTTCACCGGAATATTAGAAAGAATCTCTAAAACAAATTTCCAATATTTTTGAGCTGAAGAAATACTAGCTCTCTCATCTGGCGAATGTGCTCCGTGAATGGTTGGTCCAAAAGAAATCATATCCATATCAGGATAGTTTGTTCCCAGAATTCCACATTCTAAACCAGCGTGACAAGCCACTACTTTTGGTTTTTCATTATTTTGTTTCTCATAAATACTTACCAAAGTATCTAATATCTCAGAATTCACGTTTGGTGTCCAACCTGGATAAGAACCTGAAAGCTCAACCTCACAACCTACTAATTCAAAAGCAGAACGTAATGAATTTGCTAAGTCAAATTTTGAAGTTTCTACAGAAGAACGTGTCAAACATCCAACAGATATTTCACCATCTTTTACAATAACTCTGGCAATATTGTTTGAAGTCTCCACTAAGTCAGCCATATCGGCACTCATTCTGTAAACGCCATTGTGAGCTGCATAAATCGCACGAATAATTCCTTCCTGAACACCTAAATCCATTACTTTCTCAGGTAAATCGCATTTTACGATTTCAATCGACAAATTAGGCTCTGTAGTTTTGTATTCTGCTTTAATGTCATTGATAATTTCCTGCATATCAAAAACATATGCTTCATCAAACATTTCAGATATAATAACTTTAGCTACACTTTCTCTCGGAATAGCATTTCTTAAACTACCTCCGTTAATTTCCGCCACTTGCAAACCAAAGTTTTCAAAGGCATCAAATAACAAACGGTTCATGATTTTGTTAGCATTCCCAAGTCCTTTGTGAATATCCATACCAGAATGGCCACCATTTAATCCTTTTACGGTAATAATATGTCCAACTGAACCTTCAGGAACTTCTTCTTCATTATAAGTCCTTGTAGCCGTTACATCAATTCCACCTGCACAACCAATATCAATTTCATCATCTTCTTCAGTATCTAAGTTCAAAAGAATCTGACCTTGCAAGATTCCTCCTTTAAGATTTAAAGCTCCTGTCATCCCCGTTTCCTCATCAATAGTAAACAAAGCTTCGATTGCAGGATGCGGAATGTCTTTGCTTTCTAAAATAGCCATGATCGTAGCTACTCCCAATCCGTTATCTGCTCCTAGTGTTGTTCCGCGTGCGCGAACCCAGTCACCATCTACATACATATCGATTCCTTGGGTATCAAAATCAAAAACAGTATCAGCATTTTTTTGGTGTACCATATCAAGGTGTCCTTGCAGTACAATTGCTTTACGGCTTTCCATTCCCGGAGTTGCCGGTTTACGAATAATTACATTTCGAATTTCGTCTTCAAAAGTTTCTAAACCTAAGCTGTTTCCAAAGTTTTTCATAAACTCAATCACACGCTCTTCTTTTTTAGACGGACGTGGAACTTCGTTTAAATCAGCAAACTTATTCCATAATGCTTTTGGTTCCAGATTTCTTATTTCCTGACTCATTTATATTTTGTTTGAAGTTTAACAATTAAGAGCTCCAAAGTTACAAGTTTAAATTCTTTTTGTCGAGAAACGCATTTAATATTTTTGTGTCTTTACCTCATTCTTATTAGCTACTAATTGATATTGTATTTATATTTACGTATCAAAAATTTATGCTTTGAAATCAAAATACATTTTACCTTTATTTCTTCTTTTACAGATCATTCTTTTAAAGATCCTTCCCTATTTTCCGGAATTTATAGAAAACGTCTACAGCAACGGATTGTATTCGAAAATCGCTCCTATTTCGAGAACGATTTTGGGTAGCATTCCCTTTTCTGTTGGAGACTGCATTTATACTATTTTGATTATTCTTTTAATCCGATGGCTTTGGAAAAACAGAAAAACCTGGAAACTGCATTGGAAAGATCATCTTTTAAAAGCTTTGAGCTGTATTTCTGTCTTTTATTTTTTCTTTCATTTTCTTTGGGCATTCAATTATTATAGAGTTCCTCTTTTTGAGAAGATGAATATCAAAAAAGAATACACTGATGCTGAATTACTGGATTTTACTAAAAAGCTTATCATTAAGACAAACGCTATTCAGTATCAAATTACCAAAAACGATACTATTAAAGTTAGTTTTCCATATTCTCAGAAAGAAGTCTTTAAAATGAATTTAAATGGTTACAAAAATCTTGCAAAGGAACATCCTTACTTTAAATACGAAACTTTAAGTGTAAAAAAATCGCTTTTCAGTCTTCCGTTAACTTATATGGGATTTGGTGGTTATCTAAACCCCTTTACCAATGAGGCACAAGTAAACGGCTTACTCCCAATGCATAGCTTTCCCGCTACCACCTGCCACGAAATGGCACATCAAATGGGTTTTGCCAACGAAAGCGAATGTAATTTTATTGGTGTTTTAGCAACTGTAAAAAATGAAAATTTATATTATCAATATTCCGGTTATAGCTTTACGCTAAGCTACTGTCTTGGAATATGGAGAGCCAAAGACGAGAAGGTTTTTGATGCCTTAAAAAAAACAGTGCATACCGGAATCTTTAAAAATTATAAAGAAAGTCATGATTTCTGGCAAAAATATGAAACGCCAATTGAAAACGGATTTAGAATATTCTATGACAACTTTTTAAAAATTAACCAACAAAAAGACGGTATGGAAAGTTACAGTAAATTTGTTGATTTGATGGTTAACTATTACAAAACAAAAGATTTATAAGTTGATGATAACCTGAAAATACATTTTAATCATCTGATGTAATTTCTTTTTTGTTTGAAGAAAAACAGTATTTCTTCAAACAAAATTAAAAGTAATTGTAACAAAAACGTTTTCAGTACTACTAACACATTATGAGCGAAAACCTAGAACAGTCATTTGTTGCGCAATTGAAGGCTAATCAGAATATAATCCACAAGATTTGTAGATTATATACTGCTGGCGAAGATGCTCATAAAGACTTATTTCAGGAAATCACAATTCAGCTCTGGAAAGCATATCCTAAATTTAGAGGCGACAGTAAATTTTCAACCTGGACCTATCGTGTCGCGTTGAATACTGCCATTACGCTATACCGAAAAACCAAAAGAACCATATCGACAGTAGAATACGAAAGTCATCAGCATTTTGTAAAGGATGTTGACTACAATTATGAAGAGGAAGAACAAATTAAACTGATGTACAAAGCCGTTTATCAGCTTAATGACATCGAAAAAGCGTTGGTTTTTATGTATTTAGAAGACAAAGATTATCAAGAAATAGCTGAAACCTTAGGGATTAGCGAAGTGAATGCGCGTGTGAAAATGAATAGAATTAAAGGGAAACTTAAAAAAATATTAAATCCTTAATACGAATTATGAAAGAACTGGATTTATTAAAAAAAGACTGGAAAAAGAATGCTAATTCTTTTGAACAAATATCTGAAACAGAGATCTACAAAATGATTCACAAAAAATCGTCTTCAATCGTGAAGTGGATTTTGATTATTAGTATTTTGGAGATTTTATTTTGGACTGTTTCAAACTTCTTTTTCAGCACAGATGAAATGCTAATTAAGATCAAACATCCCGAGATGATATTTTATCTTGAAATAATGACGTCTTTTAATTATGTTATCGTTCTGATTTTTGTTTACTTTTTCTATAAAAATTACAAAACAATATCAACTACTGAATCTACTAAATTATTAATGAGCAGTATTCTAAAAACCAGAAAAACAGTTCAGTATTATGTTTGGTATAATCTGGCAATGGCCGTTATCAGTGCCATCATTAGCTTTTTCATTGCATTTATTTACAATCCCGACATGGAGTTTTTTAGAGATAAACTAGCCGCAAATGGTCAGGCAATGTTTATGACTGTTGGAATCTTTATATTGGTAACATTGGTATTTTTAGGATTGTTCTGGTGTTTTTACAGATTGCTGTACGGAACGTTACTACGTAGATTATTTGCTAACTATAAAGAATTAAAGAAAATAGATTTTTAATTGAGGCTCTAAGGTTCTGAGGGACAAAGGTTCTGAGGTTTTCTTTTGAAACCGAACCTAGAAACAATCTAAAATCTAAAATCAGCAATCTAAAATTTAATGCTCCTTATATCCATATCTTCTCATTTCATTAAGTTCTTCGTGTGCCTTAATTTCTTCGGCTGGAATAACTTTTAAGAATGATGGATGTTGTTCGATAGCAAATTCTACTTTCTCAACAATTTCCTCGATAGTATCGTTTTCATAATCAATATCGAGAGGTTCTTTGATGATAAAAGACTGGAGAATATTTTTCTTCTTCATGCGTAATCCTTTTTTATCAAACGAACGACGAAAACCGTCAATTACAATTGGAATTACGATTGGTTTATGCTGTTTAATGATATGTGCAGTTCCTTTACGAACTGGTTTAAACGATTTTGTAGTTCCTTGCGGAAATGTTATTACCCAGCCATCTTCGAGCGCAATTCTGATATTTTCAGTATCATTAGGATTTACATCACGTTTCTCTGTGACATCAACTCCTTTTGCACGCCAGGTTCTTTCGACTGTAATAGCACCAACATACGATAAAATTCTTGGCAATAAACCAGCCTGCATTGTTTCTTTTGCAGCAACATAGTACACATTCATTTTAGGCTGCCACAAATATCCAATGTTCTTAATGTTATCTTCACGTCCGCTTAAACTTGCGTTAAACACATGAAACATAGCCACTACATCAGCAAAATAGGTTTGATGATTGGAAATAAATAATACATTTGTATCCGGTAATGTTTTTATAATTTCAGATCCTTCAATCTGCAAATCATTAAACCCCCTGTATCTTCGGTGCGTAAGCGCGCCTAAAACACGGATTAACCATTTTTTTATAAATAATATATGTCCAAAAGGATTTCGTTTAAACAATCCCATAGCTCTGTGGTGTGTTTTTTAGTTAAGTCGCAAACATACAAAAATTATTCTTTTAGCGATAATTTTAAGCAATTTCGGAAATATTTTGCTATTATAATGAATATCAAATTATTAAATTTTAATTTTTACAAATTTTCTTCAAAAGTAATTTTCATTACTTCTCTCAGTTCACTTAATATCATTGCAGTTGCCCCCCAAACCATATGATTTTCAATTTGAAATGCCGGCACTACGATATTATCTCCATAAGAAGTTGACAATGTGGTATCGACAATAATTTTATCATCTAAAAAAACAGAAAGAGGCAATTCTATTACCGATGCGACTTCTCTAACATCAGGATAAAAAGAAAGCTCCTCTGAGGAAAAACCCAAAAACGGATGTACTAAAAAATTACTAGGCGGGATATACATGGGTGTAAACTGCTTAATAATCGTAATTTTTTCAGGCAGAATACCAACTTCTTCATGGGTTTCACGTAATGCTGTTTCCTGATAACTGCTATCAAAAGTTTCATACTTTCCTCCGGGAAAAGCAATTTGCGAAGAATGAACTCCTTTGTACTCGTTTCGAACTATCAAGACCAAATGTGTTTTTTCGTTTTTAGGATAACACAACATCATAACAGCTGCTATTCTGGGATTCACCCCATTAAGATCAAGATTCTTTAAAGCCAGAGCTCGCTCTTTGGGAGCCATTTTTATGTGTGCAGCCTCAGCTGGAAGTTCAACCGGAATTAAATTAGGAACATATTGTAAAAAATCTTGAAAATCCATAATCAAAGTTTATTTTTGTACTTTCATATAAATTATAAATATAGCCCAGAAAACGCGGTTCTACAAGTTTTCTAAATCTAAAGCCATAAAAAAATGTACAGCAGAGAAGAATCACAAAAATTAAAAAGGGAATTTTGGGTGGCTTTCGCCGAAAAATATCCTCGCAAATGGGTGCTTTATGACACAAAGATTAAAGATTTCTCTTTTAAATTTTTTATTGACAATAAAAAGGCACAGGTTCTAATTGATATTGAACAACGTAGTGACGACAAAAGAAATGCGTATTTCGAAAAAATTGAAGCTTTAAAAAATATTCTCGAAGAAGAATTTATCAAAGATCTTGTTTTCGAAAAAAATCATACACTGGAAAGCGGAAAAACCATTAGTCGAATTTGGGTAGAAAAACAAGGTGTTGGTTTTAGTAACCGAAACAATTGGGATGCTATTTTTGATTTCTTTTTTGAAAAAATGCATGCTCTCGAAATGTTTTATCTGGAGTATGACGAATTTATCAAGGATATTGAATAACAAAAAAGCCTTCAAATAACAAACCCGACATTACTTAGTAGTGTCGGGTTTGTTATTTTAGAAAAATTATCTTTTTAAAGAAAAATGTCCTCGTTTCTGATTACCATTTTCAAACATTATTTGATACCAATAATCTGAAGAAGGCAAAGGAGTTCCATTAAAATTACCATCCCATGCACTATCACGCTCTAAAGTTTTTAAAAGTTTACCAGATCTGTCATAAATATATACACTGTAATCCTCACTACCAAATCCTGTAACTTCCCATAAATCATTAAAACCATCACCATTAGGTGTAAAAAAATTAGGTATCGTGTATTTCTCTATATTACAATCTTGCCCAAAATCAGAAACACTTAAATATATTTTTGTCTTTTCAATACATGCTGTATTTATATCCGTAACGCGAACTGTTATTTCTTCATAATTTTTATTAGAATTGATATAAGTGCTATTTACAGATGCAGTAATATCATTTTCATCTCTATCAAAATATGAAAAAGTATACGATGCCGGATTTTGAACTAAAAGGTTACTGATTTTTGACAAATCAAATACTGCATAACCTGTACCATTTAAATCACATTTTTTTAGCTCTGGAACTACATTTAAAGCAAATGGTGAAATAGTTTGTAACTCAACTTGGACATCTTCATAACAAGCAGAATTATTTTTATTCTCAACACGTACATTAATTATTTCATTATAAGGAAACTTATTTAAATAATTAGCTGGTAATGGCGATGGAAGAACATTACCTAATTGATCTTTGTAAGAAAAAATAAAATTATCTGAATTCAAAACCAAATCATTTTCTAAAAGAGAGGTGTCAAAACCAGAAGAAAACCCATTTCCTAAATCAGCACAAGATGTTAAAGCAGGTAGTATATTTAATATTGGTTTTTGAGGCTTAAATTCATACGTATTAAAAACATAGGCAGCTCCAGCATAAGAAATATAACTTTGATCATTAGCATCTAATTTGTCCCACATAGCACCAACAAATAAATTTTTACCATATAATGAAATCGAATTAGAAAAATAATCATCACTATGTTCTACATTTTTTGGTCTAACTATTTGATACTCTTTCCAAATATCATTTATTTCTTTTTGAAACATATACACCCGACCAAAAACCTTTGACAAATTACCACCACTATCATACTCATATTCAGTTCCACTTATAGCAATTTGATCTTTAAAAATTTCCATTCTATCACCAAATCCAAAAATATTAGCAGAACCATCAGATGCTCTAAGTTTTTGATGCCCAATCCATTCACCAACAGAATTTTTCTTAAAAATATAAACAGAACCTAAAGAAGTTAAAGGCCCTGCTCCATCTCCACTTAATATCGAATCATAATCATCATCTCTTGAAGCTGCTATAAATATTCCATTTTCATTTATTTTGACAATGTAACCGAATCGATCTTGTAATGATCTATAATCATAAGCAACTAGCTTTTTTGTTTCGTTCCATACATTTAAATTATTCTTTTCAAAAACATATGCGGCTCCAGCCAAATTAGAACCTTCTTCTACAGCTCCAACTACAATAGTATTTTCATAGATAGCAACAGAATTACCAAAAGTAACACGTCTCTTTCTATCACTTGCTACAATTTTTTGAACAGGTGACCAGACACCATTAGTATCTTTAAAATAAATGTAAGCTGCTCCTGCATTTTCTAGATAATTTCCTAAAGAATTATCTGTGCTATTGTAATCTGCTCCAACAACCATATAATTATTAGATATCGCAATTTTATAACCAAAATTATCTCCCGAAACATTTTCAGATTTTACGATTTTTTGAGTAAAAATATAAAAGCCATTAGCATTTCTCTCATACATGTAAATAGCATTTCCTTTACTTGGATTAGATGGATCACAACCTAAAATGGCTAGTGTTTTACCTTCCATGAAGATAACAGAACCGAAATTGCAATAATTTTGAGCTGGCAAAAGCGTTAATTCCTGATAAATTGACCATCCATCACAATCCTCTTTAGCAATATAAACTTTACCGGCATTTTGAAAGCCACTTATTTGCTGCGAAGATCCAAATGCAACATATCCGTCATAAGCAGACATAGAAGAAGCAAAACTATTATTAAAATCTCTAATTGGTTCGACGATCTTAAAATTTTGCTTCCATTGTTGAGAATACAACATCAACACACTTAAAAATAAAAATAGTGTAGCTGTTTTTTTTAATTTCATAATAAATTTTACTATGCTTATAATAATTTAATGAACAGTATTCATATTATAAACAATAATCTGATTGTCATAATTAATATAAAGTTGCTTTCGATGATCTTGATTCTTGCGGGTGATTATAGAAAGTTTACAATCGGTTCCGCTATTGTCTTTACATAAAAAAGAATATACTATATCAGTGTCATTCTCTTCTCTTTCGATATAATCAAGAATATTATAAAGTTGAATTTCCTGCGAATACACTACAATTCTATGTTTATCTGTATCTAAGACTACTGAAAGATCGACCAATGCAAGGTTTGACCACTCCCCCCAATTGCCTCTTTGTTTTTTTTCAAGAACACTAAAACCAGATGCTTTGAATCTATACGACTGACTATAAGCCTGCTGAAAACTCAATCCTAAAAATAAGAGTACAATATAGATGCGTAATAAATTCATAAATGCTTTGGAGAAAATTAGAATTCAAATGTAGCTTTTTCTTTGATGGCAATTTCAAATTCAGCTATCATATCCTGAATAATTTTTTCGGCGGGCAAAATTTCATGAATTAATCCTGCTATCTGACCAATTTCGAGTTCTCCTTCTTCGAGATCACCTTCAAACATTCCTTTTTTTGCCCTTGCCCTGCCTAAAAGTTGCACCAAATCATCTTTTGACGGACCTTTTTGATATAAAGCCTGAACGTCCTCAAAAAATTTATTTTTAATCAATCGTACCGGTGCTAATTCTTTCAATGTTAATTGCGTACCACCTTCTTTAAGCGCTACTATACTTGCTTTAAAATTATCGTGTGCAGAAGATTCTTCTGAGGCTGCAAAACGGCTTCCAACCTGCACACCGTCTGCACCCAAAATCATAGCTGCCAGCATACCTCTTCCGGTTGCAATACCTCCTGCAGCTATAATTGGAATTTGAATTTTTTCTTTAACCATCGGAATCAACGTGAGTGTTGTGGTTTCTTCACGACCATTGTGTCCTCCGGCTTCAAAACCTTCTGCTACAACGGCATCAACACCAGCTTCTTGTGCTTTTAATGCAAAAACGCTGCTGCTTACAACATGTACAACTGTAATGCTTTTTTCCTTTAAAAATGAAGTCCACGTTTTAGGATTTCCTGCCGAAGTAAAAACAATTTTAACTCCTTCTTCAACCACGATATTCATAATTTCCTCTATGTTAGGATATAACATCGGAATATTTACGCCAAAAGGTTTTGTTGTTGCTTTTTTACATTTCTGAATATGTTCTCTTAAAACTTCCGGATACATTGAACCTGCACCAATAAGTCCTAATCCATCGGCATTACTAACTGCTGAAGCTAGTTTGTAACCGCTATTCCAGATCATTCCACCTTGAATTATAGGATATTTTACATCAAAAAGCTGTGTAATTCTATTCATTTACAAAATACTGTTATTGTTTGATAATCTTTCCTGTTTTGTGTAAACCATCAGCATCAAAACTATAAAAGTAAAGTCCGCTTTTTAGGGCTTGTATAGACACATCCTGATTTTCAAGTGTTACTTGCTGCTCTAATACTTTTTGTCCCAAAACAGAGTAAATAATTACTGACGCAGGGCTATTTAAATCCGAAAACGAAAAGGAAATACTGGTTTTCGCAGGATTTGGATGTACTGTAAATGTCGCTGTATTTTCAAAACTTTGAACGCCAAGAGCATTTCCAAAATTTGGAATTCCATATCCGTAATTATTATCCGGATTAGTATATCGATCTGAAGACTGCAAGATCATTTGTCTAATTTCCTGATTTGTTTTGGAGGGATGCGCTTGCCACAAACAAGCGATCATTCCGGCCATTATTGGACAAGAAAATGAAGTTCCGTTTGAGGTCGTAATAGTTCCTGCTGTATTAGAAACAGCTGATGGAGCTCCTTGTGCCATGACATCGGGTTTTATACGATTGTCAGAAGTTGGTCCTATGGAACTAAAACCTGCTTTAACTTTTGAAGCGGAAACGGCTCCAACTGTAATTACCGAAACAGCATCTGCTGGTGCTCCAATATGTGGTTCTGATGAATTTCCTTCATTTCCTGCAGAAGCTACTACAATAATTCCTTTACTAAAAGCAATTTCTGCTCCTCTGGAAATAAAATTAGTTGAGCCATTCATGTCACCGTAAATATGACTATAATTCGGATTATCAAAAGAAAAATAGCCTAATGAACTTGTAATGATGTCAACTCCTAAACTGTCTGCTTTCTCTGCCGCTTCAACCCAGTACGATTCTTCTACCGGATTTTCGTTTACCACATCTTCTGTAATAAACAAATAGTAAGAAGCATTAGGTGCTGTACCAATTAAGGCATTTTCTTTGTACCCTCCCATTGTTGAAAGCACCAAAGTTCCGTGATTATTTCCTGTGTAGAAATTATCACTTCGGGCAACAAAATCATAACCTCCTAAAATTCGGTTATTATTGATTAAATTCTGAAAAGGCTGTGCTGTATTTACGCCTGGAAAACCCGCATCAAGAACAGCAATCACCTTACCATCTCCGGTAAAATTCTGCTGATGTAAAACTTGTCCGTTAAGCATCTGAATTTGATTTGCACCATTTCCGTACGGATAGTCTATTTTTACCTTTGCTGTTACATTCTTTTTTTCGACGGGAGAAACAGTAAATTTTGTAGAAGACGCATTTAAATTTCGGTTGGCATAAACCACCTTATCTACAAAACTATTTGCGGTCAGCGCCGCAATTGAAGATTGAGTTCCTCTGATATGAAGCGCATTCATCCACTTCGATTTTGCCATAATGGTAATTCCTGCGCTTGTCTTTACCTGATCGACATAAGAAGTCTCTAAAGGAGCATCGGTGGTATTTAAAGCAATATTCTGATTGGCTCTCCGATCCAATGCACGCTGCGTAAGCACCTGCAATGGATTGTTTAAAAATACCTGAGCGTTTGGCTTGTCTTTAAAATATACCCACGCATCTTCTTGCTGGGAAAACATTGCCAAAGAAAAAAACAATGAAAAAAAACATAAAGTGTGTTTCATAGAATTACTTTTTTAAGGTTAGACCTTTGTAAAAAAGTATAAAGCTAAGAAATTACTCCCGAACCAACTAATTCATTATCAAAATACCAAGCTGTAAACTGACCTTCTGTAATAGCAGACTGCGGCTCTTCAAAACTAACATACATTCCATGCTCAAACTGATGTAAAGTTGCTTTTTGCAAGGGCTGACGGTAACGAATTCTCGCCATTACGTCCATTGTTTCACCAACTTTTAATGTTTTATCAGTACGAATCCAGTGTACTTCTGATTGCTCTATAAACAATGCTTTTTTAAACAAACCGGGATGCATACTTGTCAGACCAGTATAAATAGTATTTGTTTCAACGTCTGTAGCGATAATAAATAACGGATCTGTCGTTCCGCCTACATTTAATCCTTTTCGTTGTCCTACCGTAAAATAATGAGCTCCCTGATGTTTACCCACCACTTTTCCCATTGTGGGAAGGTAATCTCTTTTTTTAGCCTCAATTTTAAGTTCTTCTTCTGAGACTAAACTGTTTGATTTTTCAATATTGTAAATTGGATCATTTTTATCAATTTGTACAATTTTACCATCTTTGGGCTGCAATTTTTGTTGCAAAAATTCCGGTAAACGTACTTTCCCGATAAAACACAAGCCTTGAGAATCTTTCTTTTCTGCAGTAACCAAATCCATTTCAGCAGCGATTTCACGCACTTCCGGTTTTGTTAAAGCTCCAATAGGAAAAAGAGATTTTGCCAACTGTTCTTGCGACAACTGACATAAAAAATAAGATTGATCTTTATTCGTATCTGCACCTGCAATTAACTGGTACATTGGTTTTCCATCTACTTCGATTTCACTTTTTTGACAATAATGTCCTGTTGCTACATAATCTGCACCAAGACTTAAAGCTATTTTCATGAAAACATCAAATTTGATTTCACGGTTACAAAGCACGTCAGGATTTGGAGTTCTCCCTTTTTCGTATTCGTTGAACATGTAATCCACAATCTTTTCTTTGTATTGTTCGCTCAGATCGACAGTCTGAAACGGTATTCCTAGTTTTTCCGCTACCAGCAAAGCATCGTTACTATCCTCTAACCAAGGACATTCGTTAGAAATGGTAACAGAATCATCATGCCAGTTTTTCATAAAAAGGCCAATAACTTCGTATCCTTGTTTTTGCAGCAAATAAGCAGCAACACTCGAATCTACTCCACCGGAAAGTCCAACAACTACACGTTTCATTCTAAATCTTTTATATTTTTACAAGGGTGCAAAGATAACTCAAAATTCCAGATAATTACAGTAGTTTTGATTGGTTTATGCAATAGCGTGTTAGATAAAAACTATTCCTTCTAAAATTATGTTTTAATTTAAAAAATTCTTTATTTCATTTTAGGCTTTGCATCTGACTGATAATTACTTTTAGGATCACTCATATTTACTTCTTTAGTCAATTTTCCTCTTAGATAAAATTGCCATATTCCCACTTTTTTACCTTTAGAAAATTTACCCTTAGAAGCCACAACACCATCTGAATCGTAAAAAACAGCATCGCCATTGTATTCGTCATTTCCAAAAGTAGTTTCTTCCAGAACAATTCCGTTTTGACCGGTTTTTTTATAAGGGCCTTCTTTCTTACCATCCTTATACGTCATTTCTTCTGCTACTTTAGCGTTTGGATAGTAAATAGTTTTTGCACCTTCTAACTTACCATTTTTATAGTTTTCTACGCTCATTAATACTTTAGAAGCTTTATGATAGTATTTCCACTCTCCTTCGTAATTTTTATTTACCACTTTACCTTCGCTAACTATATTTTTTTTCTGATCGTAAAAAATAGTATACGCACTTCCGTCATTTGCACTAAAATCGCGTGTTGCAATTACATCGCCTTTTTTGGTATCATCAAAAAATTTAAAAAGTCCCACTTCTTTTCCATGACTAAATGTTCCTTCATAACGAGGACGTTTAGAAACTTCGTAAGTTCCTTTCCAAAGACCATCTTTTTTCCCGCTGGCATCTAACTTATTAGAATCAGTTTGAGCATTGCTTATTAAGGCATTCAATAATGCTAAGCCAAATAGTAGTTTTTTAAGAATCATATACATTTAATTTTAAATGTTAAACGAAATTGTGTTCGAAAAAGTATATCTGTAAAAATAAAAAAATCTCGATAAATCGAGATTCTTTTACTTTATATTATTTCTTTTTGTTTTGTTTTTTAGCAGCTTCCTGTTGCTCCATTACTTCCTGAAGACGTTGCTGAAACTTGCTTTGTTTTTTAGGCTCTTTCAATTTATTCTCTTGAATCTGAGCGTGAATTTTGTCATTATCTACGATGTAGTTTTTAATAACAAACATAATTCCAATTGTAATTAAGTTTGAGATAAAGTTATACAAACTCAAACCTGCACCATAACTGTTGAAGAAAATTAACATCATCAACGGTGAAACGTAAATCATGATTTTCATCATTTTTGCCATATCCGGCATCCCCTCTTGTTGTGGTGCTGCCATTTGCTGATCTCCTGAAGTCATTTTCATGTAAAAGAAAATCGCAACTGCTGCCAAAATTGGGAACAAACTAATATGATCTCCGTAGAACGGAATATTAAATGGCAATTTTGCAATGGAGTCAAAAGAAGATAAATCGTCTGCCCAAAGGAAACTTTTTTGTCTTAACTCAAAAGCTGCAGGGAAAAACTGAAACGATGCATACATAAAAGGAAGCTGAATCAAAGCCGGAATACATCCTGCCATTGGGTTTACTCCCGCTTTGTTGTATAATTTCATTGTTTCCTGTTGTTTCTTCATTGGGTCTTTTTTGAATTTCTCACCCAACTCTGTAATTTCAGGACGCAAAACTTTCATTTTAGCCTGAGACAAGAATGACTTATAGGTAATTGGCGACATAGCCAATTTAATTAAAATAGTAAATACGATAATCGCAATTCCATAAGGAATAAATGAAGCTAAGAATCCGAATAAAGGAACAAAAATCAATTTGTTAATCCATCCGAAAATTCCCCAACCTAGTGGAATGATTTTTTCGAAATTTTTATCGTAAGATTTTAATAGTTTATAATCTGATGGTCCGAAATACCAGCTCATTTTATAATCGATCTCACCATTAGAAAATGCCAATGGAACAGTAGCTCTAAACTTTTTAGTTGCAATTGTATCAACTTTTTCATCTAAAACTAAATCATCTGATTGTAAATGTGAAGTTTCAAATGGCTTATCTGTAGATAAAATAGTAGTAAAGAAATGTTGTTTAAAAGCAATATAACTCAGTTTTTCAGGTTTTTCTTCTTTCCCCTGACCGTGGTTACTTACATTATTAGTCTTCTCTTCTCCATATTGATAATCAATTTGAGTATAACGGTTTTCATACGCTACACTTTTTTCGTTTCTGAATGTCTTAAGATCCCAAACTAAATCTAATGGTTTAGCAGAACTTATAACTTTATTTAAACCTTGTGAACGAATATCAAAACCAACTAAATAATCGTTTGGTTTCAAAATGTATTTGTATTCTAAAAATTCGTTTGCACCTGCTTTCAAACGCATTGTCAGGATCTGATCTTCACCAATTTTAGCTAAAGTCGGCTCAAAAAATAAATCTTTAGAGTTTAACGTTCTGTTATCCGTCGTTAACAATTGAATGTTCAAACTAGCATTGTTGTCTTTTATCAACTCTACTAATTGCCCAGAACCTTTTTTAATTTTTTCGAATTCTTTAAGAGTCGCTTCAACGATGTATCCACCTTTGTTCGCAATTCTTAATTTAAGCTTTTCATTTTCGATGGTAGTAAAAGACTCTTTTGCAGAAGGAAGCGTAGCTGAATAAGCAAAACCACCTAATGTTTTTTGCAATTGCGCTAATTGCAATGTATCGCCAGGTGCCGCAGCAACCGGTAATGCAGCAGTTTTAGTGTCTTTTGCTTTTGCCTGAGCTTCTTGTTTTGCAACTAATTCTTTCTTGGCTTTTTCAGCAGCAATTTCTTTGTCAGAAGGTTGATTCTGGAACATTATCCAAATCAAAATTCCAAATATCAATACAAAACCAATGATTGAATTAAAGTCTAATTTTTTTTCTTCCATTATAATTTTAAAAAAGTTATTCGTTAAAGGCTATAAGTATCGGGATTATCCCAAACGTTACATCTCGGAGAATATTAATTATTATTTTTATGCTTATTTACTGCAGCAGCTACAAAGTTTACGAAAATCGGATGTGGGTTTGCAACTGTACTTTTATATTCAGGATGGTATTGTACTCCAATAAAAAACGGGTGATTTTGTAATTCTACAATTTCTACCAAACCTGTATCCGGATTTACTCCTGAAGCAATTAATCCTGCTTTTTCTAATTCTTCAGCATATTTGTTATTGTACTCATAACGGTGACGGTGACGCTCAGAAATTGATTTTTCTCCGTATATTTTATGCGCTAACGTATTTGCTTTAATATTACATTTCCAGGCTCCAAGACGCATTGTCCCTCCTTTGTCTGTAATTGTTTTTTGTTCTTCCATCAAATTCACCACAGGATGTTTGGTATTCTCATTCATCTCTGTAGAATTTGCTTCTTTATAACCTAAAATATTTCTTGAATATTCGATTACTGACATTTGCATTCCTAAACAAATTCCGAAAAATGGAATATTGTTTTCACGTGCAAAACGTACTGCTTCGATTTTTCCTTCAATACCTCTTTCACCAAAACCAGGAGCAACTAAAACACCATCAAGTGTTCCTAGTTTCTCTTCTACATTATCAATATTAATGTGTTCTGAGTGAATAGAAATTACATTAACTTTCGTTTCATTTGCAGCACCTGCATGAATAAAAGCTTCTAATATAGATTTATAACAATCCTGCATTTCTACATATTTTCCAATCAAACCAATGTTTACGGTTTGTTTTGGATTTTTTAATCTGCGTAAAAAAGTATTCCAGGTTTTTAAATCCGGAGCTGCTTTTTTAGGTAAATCTAATTTCTTTAAAGCAACCACATCTAATCCTTCTTCAAGCATTAAATTTGGAACTTCATATATTGTTGAAGCATCAATTGACTGAATTACTGCTTCTTTTTTAACGTTGCAAAACAAAGCCAGTTTTTGACGTAGCTCCTGAGATAATTCATGCTCAGTTCTACAAACCAATATATCAGCTTTGATACCGCTCTCCATTAATGTTTTAACAGAGTGTTGTGTCGGTTTTGTTTTTAATTCACCCGCAGCAGCCAAAAATGGCACTAATGTTAAATGAATTACAATTCCGTTGTTTTCTCCTAATTCCCACACTAACTGACGAACAGATTCTATATAAGGAAGTGATTCGATATCACCAACTGTTCCACCAATTTCAGTAATTACAATATCGTAATCGCCGGAATTACCCAGCAATTGCATTCTTTCTTTAATTTCATTTGTAATATGAGGAACAACCTGAACTGTTTTTCCTAAAAACTCTCCTCTTCTTTCTTTTTCAATAACCGAAAGATATACTCTTCCTGTAGTAACGTTATTTGCCTGAGAAGTTGGAACGTTTAAGAAACGCTCATAGTGACCTAAATCTAAGTCTGTTTCAGCACCATCATCTGTTACATAACATTCTCCATGTTCGTACGGATTTAAAGTACCCGGATCCACATTGATATACGGATCAAATTTTTGAATAGTTGTACGATATCCTCTTCCTTGTAACAATTTTGCTAAAGATGCCGCAATAATTCCTTTTCCTAAAGAAGAAGTCACACCTCCTGTAACAAAAATATATTTTGTTTGATTCATTCTGTTGTTGTTTGTATTGTAGTTGTGTAAAAAACTTGGCAAAAGTACAAATTTAATTAGACAATTTATGTATTCCGGATTGAGATAATTTGCAAATTCACAATTAGAACCATTACATGTTTGAGTTATCGATAATTTTAACTTTTAATTAGAGTTTTCTTTGAAGATTCTATCCTTACCCTATTAAATAAGTATCAAATTATAAAATGAAAAAATGAAAAAAATTATAGTGATACTGACATCTAACCTAAGTATAATTTTAAAATTTGACAAACGAATGATTGTGTTGACAAAAAAACGAGCTAGCAACTGAACCAAGAAAAATAAGAATATTTTAATACTATAAGGATTGTAATAAATTGCCTGAGAAAAATTAAACCGTAATATTTCGGAAAAGGACCTTGTAAGACCTCGGCTTTTACAATAAATTAAAGGTTGCCCCTCACAAGAGGAAGGCAGTCCGAAATTCAAGAACTTTATTATAAAACAATAAAAAAAGATAAACATGATTATTGCAATAAAAATCATGTTTATCTTTCTATAAGAATCAATTTCGTAAGATCTTGTTTTCACAAAACAGAATTGATATTTTATTGTACTGTATCAGTCACTACTTCAACATCTAAAGAGTCAAGAGATTTTGCTGACTCTGCATTCACAGAATCCAACGATTTTGTTAATTCATCTTTCTGAGACATAATAGCTGATCCAAAACTACCAACTACTACTAACATCCAAATAATTACAAATGCGGTTGAAACTATCCCCAAAATTAAACCTGCTTTAGGCATTGTAGTTGAAGCGTTTCCGTTTTTTGCCTGAGACAAACCAATAGCTCCAAAAATTATTGCAAGAACTCCGAAAAAAATTGCAATTAAACCAAAGCAAGGAATAAATGCCGCAATCGCAGCTAAAACTCCTAAAACTAAAGCAGCAATTCCCATTCCTTGACCTGCACTTGACTGTTGTAAATTATTCTCCATATAAAATTTATGTATTTTTTTACAAAAATAAAAAAACACAAATGCGCTCATGTACTAATTACTCAAAGTTATTAACAATTTTATAAAAAGAGATTTCCTATATTTCTATGGCTTTGGATATTTCTTTTTAATGTTACGAATCAACTCTTCCAGACCATTTAATTTGAGTTCGTAAACCAATGCCAATTGCTGCCCTAATTCTCCTTTTGGAAATCCTTTATTGTGATACCAAACTACATAATACTCAGGTAAATCAATTAAAAAACGCCCTTCATATTTCCCGAAAGGCATTTTGGTGTGTGCTAATTTTATTAGAAGTTTTTTGTCTGGTTCCATTTCTTTATATAAAAAAAGAAGCAAGAAAAGACTCTTTATCTTTCTCGCTTCTTTATAATGCAAAACTATTCTATTTTTTTATTTCTAACTAAAGATTTAAATGATTTCGCCACGAATTCTTGAATTATTTTAAATACAATTCCTGAATTGGTGGCGAACATAAAACTTAGAACCTTAGCAACTAAGAATCTAAGAACCTCATTAATAATGCCATCTCACAAAAGCTTCGACAGCCGCATAAGTCGCTAAACCAAGTTGTTGATACAAAGCCGCAGTTTCACGGTTTCTATCTTCTGCCCTTTGCCAAAATTCTCTGGCATCTGTTCCCTGAAAAACAACACCATCTTTTTGTGACTGATGTTTGAAAATTCCATGACGCTTTGCTAAAACCTGATCCGGGCTCATTGGCACAGCCATTTCAACCTCATCAATTCCCCATTCCTGCCATGCTCCACGGTACAACCATAACCAGCAATCATCCATAAAAGGTTTTGGTTTTAAAGCTTTTACTGCTTCAAAAATAGCATCCAGACATACTTTATGTGTTCCGTGTGGATCTGCTAAATCTCCTGCTGCATAAATTTGATGTGGCTTTATTTTTTCAATTAAATCAATCGTTAACTGAATATCTTCTTGTCCAATTGGTTTTTTCTCAATAGTCCCTGTTTCATAAAACGGAAGTTCCATAAAATGAATCTGATCATCGTTTAACCCAACAAAATGACTAGTAGCTCTCGCTTCTCCTTTTCTAATAATTCCTTTTATGTAACGTACTTCCGGAATATCAATTTCGCTATTCTTTTTGTTTGTTAAAAAAGACTGTGCTTTGTGATAAATCGTATCTGCCTCAGGACTTTTGATTCCAAATTTTTCATTATAATCGATCACAAATCTGGCAAAACGTAAGGCTTCATCATCAGCAACCGCAATATTTCCAGAAGTCTGATACGCAACATGCACTTCATGGCCTTGCTCCTGCAAACGCATAAAAGTTCCCCCCATGCTAATAATATCATCATCCGGATGCGGGCTAAAAATCAAAACACGTTTCTTAGCCGGTTCTGCTCTTTCCGGACGATTGGAATCATCTGCATTTGGTTTTCCGCCTGGCCATCCAGTAATCGTATGTTGTAATTTATTGAAAATTTTAATGTTGATATCGTAAGCCGGACCAGAATCTGCTAAAAGATCACTCATTCCATTCTCAATATAATCAGCATCAGTAAGCATTAAAATTGGTTTTTTAAGATCTAATGCCAATCCTAAAACCGCTTTTCTAGTTAATTTATCTGTCCAGATTACTTTTTCTACCAACCAAGGTCTGTTAACTCTTGTTAGTTTTGAAGACGCTTCTTTATCGATAACAAAAACAGCGTTGTTATGCTCCTGTAAAAATGACGCTGGAATTTGATTCGTTACTTCATCTTCTACCGATTTTTTAATAACGTTTGCTTTTCCTTCACCCCAAGCCAATAAGATAACTTGCTTGGCTTCCATTATTTTTTTAACTCCTAATGTAATCGCTGTTCTTGGCGTATTGCTTAAACCAAAGAAATCTTTACTTGCAGCTACTCTTGTAATGTGGTCTAAAGCTACTAAACGTGTTTTAGAGTTTTGTAATGAACCAGATTCATTAAAACCAATATGTCCGTTTCCTCCAATTCCTAAAATTTGCAAATCGATTCCGCCTAAAGCTTCAATTTTAGCTTCATAATCGGCACAGTAATCTGCAATTTGCTCTTTTGTTAAAAGACCGTCCGGAACGTGAAAGTTTTCAGGTAAAATATCAATATGATCAAACAAAAGTTCCTTCATAAAACGAACATAACTGTTGATTGAATTAGGTTCCATTGGATAATATTCATCCAAATTAAAACTAATTACGTTTTTAAAACTCAATCCTTCTTCCTTATGTAAGCGAACCAATTCAGCATATAATCCTTTTGGTGAAGATCCGGTTGCCAAACCTAAAATACAAGGTTCATTACTTTTTTGCTTAGCCTGAATTAAAGCTGCAATTTCCTGCGCTACAGCTTTAGAAGCATCATTTGAATTTTCAAAAACAACGGTATTAATTTTTTCGAAACGTTTTTCGAATCCGGTTGCTTTGTCTATTTTACTTTTTAACATGATATATAGTTTTTTTTGGGTTCTGTTTGTCAAATTTTCCAACTCCTGTATTTATGCCCTTTTACGGCATAAAAAAGAATCATCAAATAAGAAGGTAATACTATTAAGTAGGCCATCTGATTTCCACTTTTAGAAATTGCCTGTGTTCCGTTTAGAATATTTGCTTCATTTATATTTTCGGTAATCATTCCGTAAAACAATGGAAAAATTGCACCTCCTATAATTCCCATAATTAGAATTGCACTTCCAATTTTCGTGTAACCACCCAAATCTTCCAATGCCATAGGCCAAATAGCCGGCCAGCAAAGCGCATTTGCCAAACCTAGTAATGCAACTAAAAGAATGACTAAAGGCAAATTTGGAATTCCGGGCAACTGTATCATTATTGTTGGTGAAATCACAACAATAAGTACAACTAAAATGATTCCCAATAAACCTGAAATCTTTAAAGCAGTAACTTGTGATACATATTTAGGAATTAATGTGATACCTAAAACATATCCTACAACCATTGCTGACATGGTAAAAGAAGTTAACTTTAAATAAAAACTACCATCATCACCATAAACTCCTAACTGTTTACCAAATCCTCCGATAGAATCTCCCGCCAGAACCTCAGCTGCCAGATAAAGCATTAAGGTTATAACCCCCAAAACTAACTGTGGACGTTTGAATGCATTTTTTACCTGCTTGAAAATGCTCAAATCACTAACGTTGCCGTCTTCATCCAAATCAATTTCCGGTAGCGGAGAGAACTTTACTAAGAGCGCAAGGATCATAATAATCAATCCCATATAAAGATAAGGTCTTTGTAATTGTAATGCAAGAGCATCTAAAGCATTTGACTTTGAAGCAGCATCCAATACTGCAATTTTATCGGCTGTAAACTCCTGCATGTTTGATAAAACCAAAGCCGTTAATACAATAGGCGCCACAAAACCTGCCAATTTATTTGCAATTCCCAATACGCTTATTCTCGCTGCTGCACTTTCTCTTGGTCCAATCACAACAACATACGGATTAGAGGCTGTTTGCAAAATTGCCAAACCTGTTCCCATGACAAAAAGCGCGATCAGAAATAATATAAAGGTGCGGCTTTCTGCGGCGGGATAAAATACAAATGCACCAGCAGCTATAATCAGTAATCCTAAAGAAATTCCGTTTTTATATCCCACTTTTTCTATTACCCACGATGACGGAATCGCCATTACAAAATAAGCGATATAAAAAGCAAAAGTCACAAAATAAGCCTGAGAAGAAGTTAATTCGCAAGCCAATTCAAAAAAAGGAATTAATGGTCCGTTTAACCAGGTAACAAAACCCAGAATAAAGAACAAAGCCGTTAGTATAATCATCGGAATGATTGCACTTCTTTTCTCTATTTGCAAAACATTTTCATTATATGACATAATACTTTATAGTTGATTTTTAATTGATTATCAATTTCAATCTAACATACCTGTAACCTTTCCAAATTGCTTTTGCATTTTTTATGCGTTATTTTGCATTTTTTTTGCAATACAAAAGTAATGTAATCTGCAGAAGCAAACACTATATTAGACAACAAATTTTTTGTTAATTTATTTTTATACTTCCCAGTCCAGAACCGGATAATGTTTTCGAAGATATTCTTTGACATCTGCAATGTCTTCTTTCGCCGTTAAATCCGGGACATGCTCTGAAAACGGAATCCCAATTGTTGTGTTTGGATTAGCTTTTACTGTGTTTAAAAGTACCGTTGGCAATTCCTTTTCATCTCTTTCCGGATGAACAGGACAGTTTTTAAGGTGCGGATATAACATGCTTCCACTGAATTTAAAAGCATTCATACTTACTCTTATTTTCCCTTCCACATCTTTATAATCTTCTAAAACATCTGCAGAAGGCTTTTCTAAAATATCCTGCAATTGATTGTTCTTATCCAGCTTTGCAATCGCAAAACGTGAAATTCGCTCCAAAGGAAATTCTAAAGCATCGCGATCATAACTGATAAAAGCATTTGGACTTTCAGTTTTTCGAAGTGCCAGCAAAGCTTCTGCCGAATATAAATTATCACTGTTACAAACGGAGTATTCCTGCTGATTCAATTCCGGAAATTGTTCTACTGCCTGAAACAAAGCGTCTGCTGTACCAAAGGGTTTTACTCTTCCTGCCGGAATATATTGTGTTGCAAATGAAATCGTAAGATTATTAAAGTCATTATTTCGATCCTGATTTCCGTAAAACTCTTTAAACAATTCTCCCTGCTCTCCTATAATAATGTAGATGTTTTTATATCCTGCTTTTTTTGCATTTAACAAAAGATAATCCAATAGAGGTCTTCCACTTGATCCAACTCCTATTAAACCTTTACTTCTTTGGTTTGCCTGAGCAATTTCTTCCGCAGACAGATTATTTGAAATAGCTTCTTTTTTCATACGAGAAGAAGCTCCTCCCGCAAGAATAACTAAATTGTTGTGCATATATTTTTTAAATTTTGATGTTTTTGATAATTCTTACTCCCGGATCTACACGTACTGCATAAGCCTCCTGAGCTCCTGCTTTTAAGATAGCTTCTATTACTAAATCTTCATTTACAGGATCCGCTATTACAACAATACTTCCTCCTCCGCCGGAACCTACAATTTTAGCTCCGTAAGCGCCTGCCTTAAGAGCAGCATTTATCATATCATCGATTCGGGGAACTGTAATTTTTAAAAGATCTCGCAAAACCTGATGGTGCTGATTCATTAATTCACCAATTTTTTTAAGGTTTAAAATTGGTTTTTCAAATTCTTGTAAAGCGTCTTTTGTATACTGATAATTTTTAAGCGCTGCTTCAAAGAACGGAATCAATCTGTCCGGAAGACAATTTTTATAACGTGCTATATCTTCTACTTCTGATGTATTTAGATCAAAATCCGGATAATTTTGCTTGACAATATCAATAGCCATTAAAGCATTGCCTTTTAAGTTCCCGAGCAATCCAATTGTTTCTTTTGGAACACCGGAAACACCTGTTATTAAACCTTTTAATTCTGATCCAACAATAGTAAATGAAAAAGGTTTCTTAGTATTAATATGGACAATATTACCCACACCAATACTAAAATGATCCATCATTCCGCCCGGTTCTCCATGTTCAAGCACTTCAGATTCATAGCCTAATTTCGAGATAAATTCTGGTGTTACTTCATGATTGATTCCAAAAGCTTCTATTAGAAAACGAATCCAGGCCATTAGCAATGCAGACGAACTGGACGTTCCTGAATTTATTGGAATATTACCTGTAATTGTTATGGTATAACCTTCTGTTGGTATACAGCCATATCTGCGAAGTACACGCAACGAAGAAGCAAAATAATCTCGTGGCTCTAAAGTTTCGAAAGTAGCACTAATATCAATTACACGAACTTCGTTTATATCGATCATGTTCAACACAAACGTTTTAGAGTCATTTTCTACTGCAGTTAAAGTTATATTTCTATCAATTGCACAGGCAATAACCGGCAATCCTAAATAATCCTGATGGTCTCCAAAAAGACATGTTCTTCCCGGAGCTAATGAAATAATTTTTTTCACGTAACTTTTAAAATATAAAATATTGTAAAACAATAAATTGCAATACAAATTGATTAATAATCTCTTTCAAAATTGGGGTTATTGATTACGAAACTATCGATAATATTTTTATAAAACAAGAAAAAAAATAAAAATGTGCTCGAACACATAAATATTGTGTTCTCGAGCACACTATAAGATTAAAGTACGAATTTTAAATTATTAAAGTAAAGTTTCTATATTTGCTAGTAATGGATAAAAAGTACACAATTAAGGATATTGCAAAAATGGCTGGAGTTTCTAAGGGAACTGTAGACAGGGTTTTGCACAATCGGGGTAAAGTCTCTCCTACAGCTTTAGAAAAAATAAATGAGGTTTTAAATGTCATTAATTATGAACCTAACTTAATTGCCCGAAATTTAAAAAATACTAAAATCTATCGTATTGCTGTTTTACTGCCTGATCCGGAAACTGACCCATATTGGTTACCTTGCGTAAATGGAATTCGCGATGCTGTAAATGAGTTTAAAGCGTACAACATTAATATTCAGACCCATTTCTTTAATCCTGAAAGTACCAAGTCTTTTTTAGAGTCCAATACAATCATTTTAGAAGACCAGCCAGATGCTGTTTTACTGGCACCATTGTTTCATAAAGAGACTTTAGAAATAGTAAAAGAATATAATGAAGCAAATATTGTCGTGAATACTTTCAACAATCAAATCGAAAGTGAAATCACTAAAGGTTTTGTTGGTCAGGATTTACATAAAAGTGGCCGTGTAGCTGCAAGTTTAATGAATCTGATTTTGACTGATGGACAAATTGCCATTATTCATATTGATGAAAGTGTAAAAAATGCTGTTCACATGCAGGAAAAAGAAAAAGGATTCAGAAACTATTTTGACGAAAAAAATAATAACGCTTTTTCTTTAACTACTTTAAAGCTAAAACAGCACAATGTCGAGACTAAATTTGCAGTATTTCTAGAACAAAATCCAAATTTGAAAGGCATCTTTATTACCACATCTAAAGCCTATCAAATTGCATCTCTTCTATCTCCTTTAAAAGACAGAAAGATTGCGCTTATTGGTTATGATTTAGTAGAAAACAATGTGAATTTTTTAAATGAAGGATTGGTTCATTTTTTAATTCATCAAAATCAAAAAAGACAAGTTTATCTGGGAATCAGTACTTTAGTGGAACATTTTTTATTCCGAAAAGACATTCCGGAAACAATCTTGCTTCCTATAGATATCATCAATGCAGAAAACGCTTCTTTTTACATTGCTTAATTAAATCATGATTTTGTTCTCTATGCTCTGATTATCTCATGAGTATAAACTTTCCAAAAGAAGATGCTATATGAAAATTTGGTTTCTCTGTATTTGGATTGACCCATGAAATCCAGGTTGGAACATACTGATCATTGTCTGCTTTAGAAAATTTAGCTCTGTATACACCTGTTTCAATAGTGTCGTTTTTAATTAGCTGTAGCTCATTTAGAGATTCAATACTAATACGCCCTTCTACTTCTAAAACATCATCATATGTTGAAGTACTTACTTCAATATCTTCTTTAGACCACTTCCAGTTAAAATCAAAATTCCAATCCGGATACGCTTCAAAATCCATTATTCTACCCTCGGTATCTATTTCTAAACAATAATACGGACTTAGCAATTCATTACTTCTGAAAAACAACTCTACTCTATCTGAATTGCAGATACTGTCGAAACTATCATCTGTTTTATCAATATAAACATCTGATTTTTTAATTCTGAAATTAAAATATAAATTATCAAGATCCCAAAGTGCTCTGAATTCAATTTTAGAAAACAAATTATCATTCCACGGAGAACAAAAATCGGTTAGACAATTTGCTTTTTCCCAAACAGAATTAGCTATTATTTTATTATCACTTTTAATATTTTTATCAATTAAAACTACCTGATACTCCTTCATAATTATGGCTTTAATTTGCTATACAATTTTACTGGCTAAAAAACCATAAAATTAAGCCTAATTTACCTCTAATCATAGTCAAAATTGGTTAAAAAAACGGTTTTTTACTTTATTTAAAATACATTACATATAATAACAAATTATCATTTATATTGTAAAATAAAACACATACTTCATTAAAAAAGGATTTTACCGTCAAAACATCAAAATTTAATTTCATTTTATTCAGACAACATTTAGTAATAACAACAAATATTTATAGCAAAAAAAGTGTTTTGTATAATTTTATGTGCTCGAGAACATAAATTTTATGTGTTCGAGCACATTTTTGTCCATTTTTCTTGTTTAATAAAAATATAATCTATAGTTTCGTCAGACAGTATAAAATTAAGAGTGATTTTTTCATTCTTTTTTAACTGATCCAAATCTTTTTAACTGCAATAAAAGAGGGAAAAATTAAAAAAATCAAAAACTATCAAAAGCTCATTTATTAACCAAAACCAAAAAGAATATGATAAAAGTATTCAAAGAAAAAATTAGAAATTTAAGGTTGCTTTCCTTATTTGAAATAAGTTTAAAAGCAACATTATTTTCAGTATTGTCATTAAGTTTTCAAATGACAGCTGCCGAGCCTTTAAAAGTAGTTTCATTAAGTAAAACCAATCTGCTACTCTTTCAAAACATGGCAAAAGGAACTGTTGTTGACGAAAGCGGAAATCCGATTCCTGGTGTGAACATCATTATTAAAGGTACTTCAAAAGGAGTTCAGACTGATATGGACGGGAATTTTGCCATAGAAGTTCCAAACGCTACTACTGTTTTGGTTTTTTCCTATATGGGAATGGAAGATCAGGAAGTTCCGGCAGGAAACAGCATGCTAAAAGTTACTATGAAAGAAGCTGGCGAACAAATGGATGAAGTTGTCGTAGTAGGTTACAGCAAGGTTAAAAAAGAAAGTCTTACGGGAGCCCTGCAAACGATAGACAATAAGAAGCTTATTGATGTTACTACGCCATCAGTAGAAAATTTATTATCCGGAAAAGCAACGGGTGTTTATGTAAGCTCCGGAAACGGAAAACCGGGAGATGCCGGTAAAATTGTGATTAGGGGAAAAACTACTGTAAATGGAAGTACTGATCCTCTTTGGGTTATCGATGGTGTAATTGTAGGGAATAGCTCCGGCAATATGAATGCTGCTGATATTGAAACGTTGACCGTTCTTAAAGATGCTGCATCTACTGCTGTTTATGGTTCTCAGGGTGCAAATGGTGTAATCATTGTAACCACGAAAAGCGGAAAAACAGGTAAAGCAACCATCAATGCCTCTATTAAAACTGCGGCTACAACTGTAAATACGGGCAATTTTGATATTATGAATGGTACAGAGTTATATGATTTATATGATTCTTTTCCTAACAAACAAGATTTTAGTAATGCATGGTGGTGGAATCCCGAATTAAGAAACAAAAATTACGACTGGTGGAAAAATGCGACAAGAACTGGTATTGCAAGAGATTTTAATTTATCTGTAAATGGAGGTAGTGAAGTATTTAAAAGTTATGTTTCGCTAGGTGTTTACGATGAAACAGGTGCAATAAAAGGATATGATTTCACACGTTACAATTTATTGTTGAAATTCAGTTATAAAGTGAATGAATGGCTTACAATACGTCCTCAGGTAAACATTACACGAATTGAAACAAAAGACAAACAACATGATATCAGTGCGATGTATGCTAATATGCCTTGGGACAATCCTTATCGTGAAGATGGTACTTTGGTAGGAAACCAACCTAATCCGACTTGGGTAAATACAACCGGCTCTAACTATTTGTATGATTTACAATGGAATTACGCAGAAGCTGAGAAATACAATGTTCGAAGCAATTTCGACTTTGATATAAAATTCAATCACTGGCTATCCTTTACCTCTACGAATAATTACACCTTTTCAAATGACAATTCGATGATCTACAAAGATCCGAGATCATCTGAAGGATTGGCTGTAAAAGGAAGAATTCAGGATGAGAATTCTTTATCGAACCGATTCTATACCAATCAACTTTTTAAATTTAGCGAATCTTTTGATGCCCATAATATAAGTGCGATCGCAGGTTACGAATGGAATGAATATAATGGCAGAAATAATCTGGGAATCGCAACGGGTTTACCTCCGGGATTTATTGTTGGCGATGCCGCTACTGTTCCTGAAAAAGTTGGAGGCAACAGATCGCAATGGGCTGTTCAGTCTTTGCTTTCTAATCTAAACTATAGTTACGATGACCGATACATGGCACAATTTTCATTACGTCGCGACGGAGCTTCAAATTTTGGAGAAAATGCACGATATGGTAACTTCTTTTCTATTAGCGGAGCATGGAATATTCACAAAGAGAGCTTCTTTAAAGCAGATTACATCAATAATTTAAAATTAAGAGCGAGTTATGGTTCGGTAGGAAACCGACCAACAAGTTTATATCCACACTTACCTTTATATTCTGTCGACTCCGGATATAATGAAAACCCTGGTGCTCTTATTTCGCAAATTGGAAATCCTGATTTAAGCTGGGAAAAAACTTTTACCACAGGCGTTGGTCTTGATGTGAGCTTTTTTAATCGAGTTAATGTAACCTTAGATTACTACAACAAAGAGACTTCCGGATTATTGTATCAAGTGCCTTTACCGGGAGTAATTGGAGTAACGAATATCTGGCGAAATGTGGGTTCGGTAAACAACAAAGGTTTCGAAGCTTCTGTAAATGTAGATGTCGTTAAAACTGAAAACTGGAAATGGAATGTTGATGCTAATATTGGGCTAAACACCAATAAAGTAACCAGCCTTTACGGAGCAAAACAAGAAATTATTGTTAGTGATGGCAGTGGTGTGACAGGTTCGGCTTCTAAACTTTTAAAACCCGGATTAGATGTAGATACCTGGTATCTTACAGAATGGGCTGGTGTTAATCCTGATGATGGTAAACCACAATGGTACACAACGGATGCTGCAACCGGAGAACGTGTTAAAACATCAAGTTATGGAGACGCATCCAAAAATCAAGTTGCTGCAGGTGCTTACACACCTTCTTATTTTGGAGGATTAACGACTACTTTAAATTACAAAAACTTTGATTTTGCTGCTACATTTAGTTATTCTGTGGGAGGTAAAATTTATAATTACGCCCGTGCCGAATTCGATTCAGACGGAGCTTATACAGATCGTAACCAAATGAACCTGCAAAGCGGCTGGAGCCGATGGGAAAAACCCGGGGATATTGCTACACACCCACAAGCGATTTACAACAACTCGAGTAATTCTAATAAAGCTTCAACCCGTTTCTTAGAAGATGGTTCTTATTTAAAATTCAGAAGTATATCACTAGGTTACAACTTATCTATTGAACATTTGAACATTTCAAATCTTAGAATCTTTGTAACAGGTGAAAATTTGTTTACGCTGACAGATTTCTCAGGTGTTGATCCGGAGATACCACCGTCCGATCAAAGCGGTGTCAGAACAATAACAGGAGTTGCTACTTCTGTATATCCTCAAACACGCAGATTTGCATTAGGTTTAAATTTTACTCTTTAAAAACAAAATCATGAAAAAAATATTCATACTATTTATTACCCTGAGTTTTTTATCCTCCTGTGAGCTGGAGCGAGAGCCTTTTGATTCTTTTACCGAGGATAAAATTCAAAAGGATAAGGAGGCTGCAATTGAAGTACTCTTAAACGGATGTTATGCTCAACTGAAAAACTGGTCAGATGTAATGCACCGAGTTGGCGAATATCCGGGAGACAATATTATGATTAGAGGTACATCGACAGATTCCTTTTATTCTTTTATTTCTTATCAGCATAGCCCTGTAAACGATAGATTGTCAACTTTTTGGAATAACAGTTATAAAATCATTTCACAATCAAGCGATTTAATGAAAATGGTTCCTGAGGGAGAAAGTGCTAAATTAGATCAGCAATTAGGAGAAGCTTATTATTTGAGAGGAATGATCTATTTTTATTTATGCAAAACGTACGGCAGACCTTACGCGCAATCTCCTGATTCAAATTTAGGCGTTCCTATCGTAAACGGATTACCGGAAGATATTGGCAACATTAGCCTTCCCGACAGAGCGACCGTAAAACAGACTTACGAACAAGCAATAAGCGACCTTAAAAAAGGAGAAGCCTTGATGAACGAAAACAGAACAGCTGCTTATGCTACTAAAGAAGCGGCACAGGCAATGCTTTCAAGAGTCTATTTGTATATGAGTGGTACCTATGAAATGCCAAATCAGGAATACGCCAATTTATCAATTGAATATTCTAACAAAGTAATTACCAGCGGTCGTTACAATTTATTAAGCAGAGCTGATTTTATGAGATATAATACTTTTGCTCCTGATGCAAGTGGTCAGACCGAAACTGTTTTTGCAGTAAAACGCGTCGCTTCAGAATATTCCGGTGATGCTCATTATGGCGGTATTGGCGGAATGTATGCCAATATTCAAGGACAAGGATGGGGAGAAATGTATGCAAGTGCTAAATATCTTGATTTATTGCGTAAATCCGGTTTTAAGAAAGATGCCAGATGGGCTTTTATTGATCCGCAATACGCATTGGATAATGCTAATAACAAAATAGAAGCTTTCCGTTTTATTACAGATGCTGTCGATAGTAAGACGGGGGAACAAACTGGTTTCAATTATGTTCAGCAACCTTTGATGAGCAGACCAAATGGTTCTTATTACATTACAATCGCTAGTGTTGAATACAATTTAACTGTTGTTAATGCTGCAGAAAACAGTTATTCAATTGATTATGAAGGAAAAACATATACAGGAGAAAAAGATTATATGATGCTGTTAAATCGTGTTTATCCTATGTTTTACGTTACGAAATGTTCTTTGCAGGATAATAGTTCACACCTGCACTCGCCTATCATCTCTCGTCTTGCAGAAATGTATTTGAATAATGCCGAAGCTTATGCTAAAAAACAAGATTATCAAAATGCACTTATCAATTTAAATGTAATTAGAGAAAGAGCAATTGTTGGCGGTGGATATACTTCATTAAACAGTACTAATGCTATGCAGCTCATTGACGAAGAACGTCAGCTGGAATTGGCTTTTGAGGCACATCGCGGTTCTGATGTCTATAGAAACGGACAGACTATGACACGCCGTTATCCAGGACCTCACATGCCTCTTATCGATTATCCGGCAACAAGTTTAAGAGTAGTACAATACATTCCTCAATCAGAAATAAATGCATACGCTGGAACTTTAACTCAAAATCCATAATAAAAACAATTTAGGATAATCGACTATTAGATTATCCAATCAATCTAAAATTAATCTCATTATGAAAACTTGTCTTTTAAAATTCATGTTCTTTCTTTTCCTTTTATCTGGATGGACAACAATATCAGCGCAAATCATTAAAACCAAAGCCCCTGCCCGAGCAAAGGGGCAGCAAGATGTACTGCGCCTGGCAACAAAACCAATCCCAACAGTTCGTGTGGCTTTTATTGGTTTAGGAATGCGTGGTTCCGGAGCGGTAGAACGCATGACGCATATTCCGGGAGTAGAAGTTGTGGCACTTTGCGATATGCTTGAAAAAAATACAAAATCAGCCAATGAAACACTGGTAAAACAAGGATTCCCTAAAGCTCAGGAATTCTTTGGAGATGAAAATATATGGCGAAAGGTTACTTCTTTACCTAATGTTGATTTGGTTTATATCGCGACAGATTGGAAACATCATGCTATCATTGGAATTCAGGCAATGAAAGAAGGAAAACATGCCGCAATAGAAGTTCCCGGAGGATTAACTATGAAAGAAATTTGGGAACTTATTGACACTTCTGAAAAAACACGTCAGCATTGTATGATGTTGGAAAACTGTGTATACGATTTCTTTGAACTTACTACACTTAACATGGCACAACAAGGTGTTTTTGGAGAAATTCTACATGCAGAAGGTTCTTATATTCATGGTTTACAGCCTTTTTGGGGCGAATACTGGAACAACTGGAGAATGGATTATAACATAAAACATCGTGGAGACCTATATGCAACACACGGAATGGGACCAGCTTGTCAGGCATTAAACATACACCGCGGAGACAAAATGAACTTCCTTGTTTCTATGGATACTAAAGCGGTTGGAAATCCAGCTTATGTAAAAGAAAAATCAGGTCAGGAAATTAAAGATTTCAGAAACGGAGATCATACTATGACGATGATCCGAACTCAAAACGGAAAAACAATACACATTCAGCACGATGTAACTTCTCCTCGTCCGTACAGCAGAATGTATCAATTGAGCGGTACAAAAGGCTATGCTAATAAGTACCCATTAGAAGGTTATGCTCTGGACGGAAAAGAATTAAGTGATGACGTAAAACCTAACCATGAAAAATTAACAGCACACTCTTTTGTACCAGAAGATGTAAAAAAAGCATTAATGACAAAATACAAACACCCGATGGTAAAAAACATCGAAGAGCAGGCTAAAAAAGTAGGCGGTCACGGCGGAATGGATTTTATTATGGATTATCGTTTGATTTACTGTCTTCAAAAAGGACTTCCATTAGATATGGATGTGTATGATTTAGCAGAATGGTCATGTTTAGGTCCTTTAACAGAACTTTCGCTTGACAACAATTCCAGTCCGGTAGAAATTCCTGATTTCACACGTGGAGGATGGAACAAATTACAAAAACTGGAATTTTCAGAATAATTTATTTATTGTTTATAGTTAGTTGAAATAAGAGAGCATTAATGAATTTGTGCTCTCTTACTTTTTTATAAATCTTTAATAAAACTAAAATGAAAAAAGTTTACTATGCCCTGCTTTTTAGTTTTCTTATGCTATCATCCGCCGAGGCACAAGAAAAACAAACTTTTGCAATAAGTAATGGTTCTTTTTTATTGAATAGGAAACCAATTCAAATTCATTCAGGCGAAATGCATTATTCCCGCATTCCACAGCCTTACTGGCGTCATCGCTTAAAAATGATGAAAGCGATGGGATTAAATGCTGTTGCAACTTATGTTTTCTGGAACTACCATGAAATAGCTCCGGGAGTATGGGATTTTAAAACCGGAAATAAAAACGTAGCTGAATATATTAAAACGGCACAAGAAGAAGGTTTATTCGTTATTCTCCGTCCGGGACCGTATGTATGTGCTGAATGGGAATTTGGCGGTTATCCGTGGTTTCTGCAAAATGTCCCAAATATGACGATTCGAGGTAATAATAAAGAATATTTGGCAGCAACAAAAGCATACTTTACAGCATTATACAAGGAGACCGGCAATTTTCAAATTACCAAAGGAGGCCCAATTATAATGGTTCAGGGTGAAAATGAATTTGGATCTTACGTCGCACAACGCAAAGATATTTCGCTGGAAGAACATAAAAAGTACAGCGCTGCTGTTTTTCAGCAATTGAAAGATGTAGGTTTTGAAGTTCCCTTTTTTACCTCAGACGGAAGTTGGTTATTTGAAGGCGGGGCCTTACCGGGAGCCCTACCAACCGCAAACGGAGAAAGTGATATTGAAAAATTAAAAACAGTGGTCAAACAATTTAATAATGATCAGGGACCTTTTATGGTTGCCGAATTCTACCCTGGCTGGCTAGATCATTGGGCCGAACCTTTTCCTCTACAAAAGCCGGAACAAACCGTTCGGCAAACTAAAAAATATTTAGACAACCAGATTTCTTTTAATTATTACATGGTTCATGGCGGAACTAATTTTGGTTTTACATCGGGTGCAAATTATAACAAAGAACATGATATTCAGCCTGATATGACATCCTATGATTATGATGCTCCCATTAGTGAAGCAGGCTGGGCAACTCCAAAATACAACGCATTAAGAGAACTATTAAAAACAGCCAAAACTCCTGCGGTTCCTAAACAAATACCTGTAATAGCAATACCAAATATAGATTTAACAAAAACGGTTGATTTAGAAGATTTAAAATCTAATATAACTCCCATTATCGAAGACAAACCGCAAACCTTTGAACAATTGAATCAAGGAGATGGCTATGTTTTATACAGTAAAAAATTTACTCAGCCTATAAATGGGAAATTAGAATTGAACGGATTACGCGATTATGCTATTGTTTTTGTTGACGGTAAAAAAGTTGCAGAATTAAACCGATATTACAAAAAATACGATTGTGAAATTGAAGTTCCTTTTAATGCAACCTTAGACATCCTGGTAGAAAACATGGGACGTATTAATTATGGTTCTCAAATTAATGCTAACAACAAAGGCATCATAAGTCCTGTTATTATTAATGGAGAAACGATTACAGGTGATTGGGAAATGTATAAATTACCAATGACCACAGAACCTGATTTGAGACCCTATAAAAATTCAGGAAAAGTAAATCGCCCTGCCTTTTATCAAGGAACTTTTAACCTTTCTCAAATTGGAGACACCTTTCTGGATATGCGAGATTGGGGTAAAGGAATTGTTTTTGTAAACGGAATAAACATTGGAAGATACTGGAGCGTTGGTCCTCAACAAACACTTTACTTACCGGGATGTTGGCTCAAAAAAGGCAAAAATACTGTTGTAATTTTTGAACAAAAAAATGAACGTCTCCAAACAAATTTAAAAAGTATACTTACCCCCATTTTAGAAGATTTAAAACCTGAAAAAGGACAATAACAACAAAGCCATCTGATATCAGATGGCTTTGTTTATAATATATTAACTGAAAATTATTTCCAGTTAAAAGAAATTTTCTTCTCTATATCCTGATTTAAACTTAAAAATACAGGACATGTCATTGCTGCACGTTCCAGAATTGTTCTGCTTTTTTCATCTGCATTGCTTTTCATTTCAAAAACAATTTCAATAGCGCCAATTCTTCTTGGCTCAGCATTCATTATTTTTGTTACCTCAGCAGTTGAGTCGTTAATATTAACTTCCATATCACGGGCTTTTATTCCCATGATCGTCATCATACAGCTTGCTAAAGCATTAGCAACGGTATCAGTTGGAGAAAAAGCTTCTCCTTTTCCGTTATTATCTACCGGTGCATCCGAAATGATTTCACTTCCTGATTGCACATGAATTGATTTTGTTCTTAAATCGCCTAAATAGGTTACTTTCGATGTCATTAATTTGCTACTTTTAAAGTTAAGTCTGAATCGTAATATAAAATGTAAACACCTTTGTTTGCATGTCCTCCATCTTCTTTTCTGTAATATTGAAATTTATTGTCAACTTGTTCTGTTGTCATTAAATCTGCTGTTTCCTGATACGTTTTACCTTGTACCAATCGCATCATAGTATCAAACGTAACATCAAATCCTCGAGTTGCATACGTATTTGGATTCACTTTATTTTTCAATCTGTATTCTTTTTCAAAAATCAAAACATTTTGTTCTTCACTTTCACGAGCTACAGAAGGATACATTAAATTCAATTTCACTAAATTATCAAAACTAATTTCGTCTGTGTCTAATGTACTGTTTGGCTCTAAAATAACCAATTGTACCTGACACGTTTTTTTCGCATCCATTAAAGCTTTTATTGTACTTTTTATCATTGCAGTATTAGCCGTTTCCATTACCACATAATTTATTCTGCCTGGTATTATCAAACCTTTTAAGTTGGCTACATCTACACCTGCATCTGTCAAGGCTGCAAACGTAACTCCTTTTTGGTTTTGTTTGATATAACTTATTACAGACTCTTTTTTCTTATCTACTACCGCAATAATATTTCCGTTTTTAGAACGCATATAATCAAAAACAGCATTACGAACAACATCGTTGGTTGGTATTGACTGGTATAAATTATCAATTGGATTTGCTTTATCTTTTGATAATGGTGAAATCACAGGAATATTATATAACCGCAATGAATTTGCCGTTGCTTCAGCATTACTTTGGTAAAATGGCCCTACTACAGCATTTACGTTCTGTAATTTATTTTGAGCAATTAAGTTGGATACACTCGATGTATTTTTAGTTTCCTGAGAATCAAAAATAGAAACATCAATTGGTAATTTTAAGGCTTTCGCCGAATCAATTGCCATTAAAGCTCCTGAATAAAAATCCAGTGTCATGTTTAAAAACTTATCATTCTTGATTCTGCTTTCAGCACCAACCGTATCACTTTGAATTTTAGCTAAGTTAAAAGGCAAAAGTAATGCGATTCTTTTACGTTCGTTTTGTCCGCTTTTCTTTGTTAGTTCAACTACTTCTGAACTTGCAGAATTGGTTTCTGATTTTACTTTTTCCAAAACTCTAATAGATCCTCCACCTGTTTCAGCTGGTTTTTCTGTAGTTTTTTCTATTTGTTTTTCAGCTACTTGCGTTTGTTGTCCAATAATTGGAACGGGCGCAACAAATCCAGATGGAACTTTTAATACCATTCCTTCTTTTACGCCTTCAGAAAGAGACGGATTTAAAGCCATCAATTCACTTTGTGTCAATTGAAATGTTTTTGACAAACTATAAAGTGTTTCTTTTGGTTTAACCTGATAGTCCATATAAGTCGTTCCTTTTTTAGAAGACTCATCTGTTTTTTTAGCTTCAACAGGTTTAGTATTTGCCGGAGCAGTACCCACAACCAAACTGGCATTTTCTGTTTTTGGAGCTGTACCTTGTATTGTTAATCGGTAACCAATTGGTAAACTGCTTACAATATCCGGATTACGTTTCTCTAAATCTTCAATAGTTGTTTTGTATTGCTTTGCAATTGAATACTTCGTTTCTTTTGCAACAACGTCATGATAAACATATTTTTCCTGCTTTGTTGTTTTAGCAGCAATTGGCACAACTGTATTTTTTGTGCTTTTCTCTTCTTCTTTTGCTTTTTCTTTAGCCTTTTCCTTCTCTTTCTCTTTCTCCTTCTCTTTTTCTTTTAATGCCTTTTTTGCATCTTTATCTTTGGCAGGAATCACAAGCGTTTGCCCAATTTGCAATCCATCTTTTTCAAGAAAAGGATTTGCTGCTTTTAGTGCTTCATCTGTAATTCCGTATTTTTTTTCGATTCCAAAAAGAGTTTCTTTTGGCTGTACCTCATGTGTATTTCCCCCTTTGGCAACAGTACTTTTTGCCGGAGCAGGTTCTGCTTTAGCTTTACTGTTCTTAAGAGGAATCAATAAGACTGAATTAGGTATCAATCCGCTACGTGCATCAGGATTTAATTCATAAATATCGTAAGGTGTTACCTTATATTTTTGCGCAATCTGATTAATAGTCTCTCCGCTTGAAACAGTGTATTTCACTACTTTTTCCTGCGAAAATGCAGAGCTGGTAATAAAAAAAACAAGCGACAAGATTGTTAGATAATATTTCATAGTAGGTGTTAAAATAATTTAATTTTTAATTCAAAAACAAGATAGTAATTTTTGTTAAAGCAACATTCAAGCCACTTTTAATTTTACAGGATTATTATCACAGATCCAATTCAGCTTTAAGAATAACAATGTTTTTATATAACTCATCTTCTTCCTTTTTCTTGCACTCATATAAAACTTCTTCCATATTTTCATATTTATCGGAGTAAACACAATACGAAAGACTGTTTATATTAAAGAAAAAACTAGCGTTAAATGCTCCGGAATCAATAAGTTTCATAATAAACTTATCTCGCAATCCCTGTTCGGTAAATATACCTAAAACTAAGTAATAGCCATTTGAAACTTCTTTAAGATTATCATAAACTTCAACCTTAATATTTTTTTCGTTTTTAAGAGGATTTTCCTTTAGCTCACGCTTCATTTCTTCTAATGATATTGCTTTCGAATTCTCACTATCATTTGTTTTTACCTGATTTTTAATTGCTTCATCATGATATCTTTTTAATTTTAACAAGGCTACTTTATCATCAAAATTTCTGGCTTCCATACTGTAAAAAGAAGCTTTACTAATGTGACGTTTAACTTCTATAGTTTTTTGAACATCGAGTGAATCAATTTTAGCAATCAACAATTGATTTTTAGCATCTCCTTTTTCTTGTGCTGTTTTAAACTTTTGTATTTCTTCTAATGACAAGCGCTGTTCCGATGTTGTACCGTGCTTCTTTTCATTTTCACGAACTTTCTTTTTGTATTCCTGATTCTCCTCAAGTGCAATTCGCTCTACTTTGTTCATTAAACCAGCGTAAGCTTTTCTGTTTTGAGCCAGCTCTTTCTTTAATTGAGAGGATAGTTCACTAGTTTGACCAATACTTTCGTATGATTTTTTCTCTAAGCGTTTTGATTCATTGACATTTAAAACATCCATTTTTTTTAATTCAACCAAATCACTTTTCATTGTACCAACCAACGAATCTAATTTTGCCATTAAAATATCCTGAACATTTTTATTTGCTTCTAAAACCAATCGTAATTTTTCGACTGAATTTTCTTTAGAGCCATTCATATCGTTTAGATTTACTTTTAAATCATTAATTTTTATAATTTTCTGATTCATTTCTTTCTGAACAATAAGACGGTCTTTCAAATCTTCTAATTCAACCGTCTTGGCTTTTGTTTTTTCAACAACTACTTGCTTTTCAGCAAGAGCCAACATTAATTCTTCACTTTCGTTAGTTGGTTTTACCTCTTTGGTATTAATCGCAAGTTTGTTTCCAACCACTAATCCGCTTACAATTTCAGGATTTTGAGATTCTAACTGATTAATGGTAATTCCGTATTGTTTTGCAATCGAAAATTTAGTTTCCTTAGCTACAACTACATGAAAAATAGTTTCCTGATTAATTACACGAACTCTTCCGTCTAATGTTTTTCTTTTATTAGGAATCGCAATAGTTTGTCCGATCTGCAATCCGTTTAGTAATAAATCCTTATTTAAGTTTTCCAAATCCTGTACAGAAACATTGTACTGTCTTGCAATACTAAATAGAGATTCTTTTGCTACAACCTGATGCGTAACTTTTGAAGACGATGTTGTTTCCGTTTTTGAAGCATTAGCGGTGTTTTGTGGAATTGTTAACACCTGTCCAATTTGAAGTCCGCCGGCTAAAATATCCTGATTGGCATTTTGAAGTGTTTCAACAGAAATGTTGTATTGTTTTGCTAATCCGAAGAGGGTTTCTTTAGCACCAACAACATGCGTATTTTGCTGGTTTGAATTTTGTTTTTCTGCAACATGAACCGGAATCTTAATCAATTGGTTGTCTTTGATTCCGTTTTGTGATTCAGGGTTAAGGTTGTAAATTTCATCTACAGTAACCTTATATTTTTGGGCAATAAAGTAAGCTGTTTCACCTTTTTGAATCCTGTGCTCGATGTATGACTCTTGTGCAAATGTTTTGTTAGAAAAAACTGAAATAAAGGCGAATAAAGTAAGTAAAAAGTCTCTCATAAATAAGAAGGGTTTAAAAAATTAAAGCGTTACAAATGTAACGCCTTAATTTTAAAAACTAGTACTATTCCCACTCAATTGTTGCTGGTGGTTTCGAACTTATATCATAAACAACTCTGTTAACACCTTTTACCTTGTTAATGATATCGTTTGATACTTTCATTAAGAATTCGTAAGGTAAATGAACCCAGTCAGCTGTCATACCATCTGTTGATTCTACAGCTCTAAGCGCTACTACTTTTTCGTAAGTACGCTCATCACCCATTACTCCTACACTGTTTACAGGAAGCAAAATTGCTCCAGCCTGCCAAACTTTGTCATACAATCCCCAAGATTTTAACCCTTCGATAAAAACGGCATCAACATCTTGTAAAATTTGTACTTTCTCAGGCGTAATATCTCCTAAAATTCTAATAGATAATCCAGGTCCAGGGAAAGGATGTCTTCCTAATAACTCTGGATCTATTCCTAAAGTAGCACCTACTCTTCGAACTTCGTCTTTAAACAACATTCTTAGCGGTTCTACAATTTTTAATTTCATATAATCCGGTAATCCACCAACATTATGGTGTGATTTGATAGTAGCCGATGGTCCTTTTACCGAAACTGATTCGATTACGTCAGGATAAATTGTTCCCTGCGCTAACCATTTTACATCTTCAATTAAGTGTGATTCATCATCAAAAACTTCGATAAATACACGACCAATTGTTTTACGTTTTGTTTCAGGATCGCTAATTCCGGCTAATTCACCAAGAAAACGATCTCCTGCATCTACTCCTTTTACATTTAGTCCCATTCCTTTGTATTGATCTAATACATTTTGGAATTCGTTTTTACGAAGCAAACCATTGTTTACAAAAATACAATACAGGTTTTTTCCTATTGCCTGATGCAATAAAACTGCTGCTACAGTAGAATCTACTCCACCAGACAATCCTAAAACAACTTTGTCATTACCCAATTTTTCTTTTAACTCTGCCACCATTTCTTCTACGAAAGCATTTGGTGTAAAGTTTTGAGGAACTTCAGCAATATTTACTAAAAAGTTCTCTAACATTTTTGATCCATCCGTAGAGTGAAAAACTTCCGGGTGGTACTGAATTGCATAAGTAGTTTCACCTTCGATTTTGTAAGCTGCGTATTCTACATCATGCGTACTTGCTAATTTAACGGCATTAGTAGGCAAAGCTTTGATACTATCACTATGACTCATCCAAACCTGGCTATTTTCTGAAACGCCATTAAAGAAAACTTCGTTCTCCTTAATATAAGATAAATTAGCTCTACCATATTCTCTGGTGTTAGAAGCTGCTACTTCACCTCCGCTAAAATGCGCCAAATATTGTGCTCCGTAACAAACTGCCAACATTGGAAGTTTACCGCGAATTTGAGATAAATCAGGATGTGGAGCGTCTTCTGCACGAACAGAAAATGGGCTTCCTCCTAAAATTACTGCTTTATAAGGTGATAAATCACTAGGAAAGTGATTGTAAGGGAAAATTTCGCAGAATATATTTAATTCGCGAACTCTACGCGCAATAAGCTGAGTATATTGCGATCCGAAATCTAAAATAAGTACGTTGTGTTGCATGCGCAAAAATACTTTTTATATTCGAATTTGAAAAATCGGAGCAATAAAAAAAAACTTTTTTTTTATTGCTCCGAT
>NZ_MUGW01000043.1 GCF_002217285.1 Flavobacterium hercynium
GTTTTTTATCATAGAATGCATAGCTTTTCAAGAACTCTAAGGAGAGCGCGGGTGTTAACGAAATCGCTTTTTCATTAGGTTTCGAGTATTCACAGTCTTTCAGCAAATTCTTTAAAAAGAAAACCAATTTAACACCTTTGCAATTCAGGCAGTCTTTTTAATTAAAAAAAGAAAAAATGCTTTAAAATTTGGAGTAAAATTATTTTTGCATATTTTTGTATCAATCATTACAAAATAAAAAATCAACAATGAGAGGAAGGCCAACAATCTACGAAGACGATAATATTATAAAAAAAGCACAAGAAGTTTTTTGGCAGAAAGGATACAGCGCGACTTCGTTAAGTGATTTGCAAAAAGCCACCGGAGCAGGAGCCGGAAGTTTTTACAATACTTTTAAAGGCGGTAAAAAAGAGGTTTTTAAAAAAGCAATTGAAGAACGAAGATTGGCTTTTGACGCTTTTAAAATTGAATTAAGTAAAAGTGGCTCTCCGTTAGAATTGATCAAAGATTTTTTTAGAAGTATTGCTTCCGCGGAAGAAAACGAACATCTTAAAGGCTGTATTATTGCCAATACGATTGTAGAAATGACTTTTATTGATGAAAATCTGGAAGACAATGCGGTTCAGATATTAAAAGAAGTCGAACAAATGTTTACTCAGGCTATTAAAAATGAACAAATAAAGGGAAACTTAAAAACACAAACTGATCCAGAAATACTGGGCAGATATTTAATAACATTTTGGTGCGGTCTTAACACACTTCGTCGAATGTATCCAGATAAGAATGTCCTAAAAAATCAAATCGAAATGCAATTAGCTGTTATCAGCTAATTTTTTTGACTATTTATGTATCAATCATTACAAAAATAAAAAACAATAAAAAATGAATTTAAAACTAGAAGGAAAAAGAGCTTTTATAAGCGGTTCGACACAAGGAATTGGTTTTGCGATTGCAAAACAATTATTAAATGAAAAAGCAGAAGTTATCATTAACGGACGAAACGAAGAAAAAACCAATCTGGCTGTTCAAAAATTAAAAGAGGAATTTCGTGATGCCTCAGTTTCTGGAATAGTTTGCGACTTTGGAAATAAAGAAGAAGTAACTGCATTATTAAATCAACTAAACGATATTGATATCTTAATAAACAATGTGGGAGTCTTCGAATTGAAAGATTTTGGAGCTATCGAGGACGAAGACTGGTATCGAATTTTTGACATCAATGTAATGAGCAGTATCAGGCTTTCTAAAAAACTTTTACCGCAAATGATTCAGAAAAATTCAGGAAGAATTATTTTCATCAGCAGTGAATCGGGCGTGAATGTTCCTGGAAACATGATTCATTACGGAATGACAAAAGCAGCTATGATGGCTGTTAGCAATGGTCTATCTAAACTAACTCTGGGAACTGAAATTACTGTAAATACGATTCTAGGCGGTCCAACTTATTCTGACGGAGTTGCTTCGACAATCGAGCATATTGCTTCTTTACAAAACATAGAAGTTGAGCAAATGAAGAACGTTATTATACAACAAAACAATCCGCATTCTTTAATACAGCGTTTTATCGATCCTGCTGAAATTGCTTCTTTTGCAGCTTATTTATCCAGTTCACTTTCAATTGCTACAAACGGTTCGTGCCTTCGAGCGGATGGTGGTACTTTAAAAACGATTTAATTTATAGATCGAGCTGATAACTTTTTCTACAAAAATTTAACTTGAAAATAAGCCAATTTCTTTAAATCTTGCATAAAATGGTCTAGAATTTGTCCCGTTGGGGGTTACAAAAAATTCCATTTCTAACGAAATGGGATTTTTTATGCCTAATTATTTACTAATTGAGCTATATCACACCATTTTCTGTAATTTGTACTTTTCTAAAACTCTCTGGCAACTTAAAATCCTTATATTTACCCGCTGACTAACCCAATTTCGTTGTATAATTAATCAATTTAGCAACGTCAAGTCAATTAATTTTAAGCAGTCAAGATGGAAAAACATACAGTAACAGTAGCATCGTTACCTTTAGATGATCATACACTATCGAATATTCAAATCAAGAAAGCCAATTTGTTACCAGATCTAAAATCGCAGTTGGATTCTATGGAAATGAAAGAAAAACCGATAATGGATGCTACAATTCCTTTTAGGGATCTGGCAGATACAACGAGTAAAAAAGAAAGTATTGCCCGAATCATTGATAAACTGGACGTTGAAAACAGTCTTAGATATCAAAGAACTGTAGAAGACACCTATTGCAATGTATATTCTTATGATTTTTGCTATTTTGCTAAAGTATACCTTCCAACCGTTTGGTGGACTCCCGAATCCCTTGAAAAAATTATACAGGGACAAGATGTAGAAGCCGTTTTTGAACAAACCGTAGACCGCATTTATTCCAGTGCCATACACGACTGGTTTTTAGAATGGGGACCAAATTTTGGATGGGAAAGAATGTTTACAGTTGAAGAAATCCAGGAGAAGGTAAATACCTATGGCGGAATTGGAATAATCTGCGCCAAAAGAAAAGAAAAAGGTCTCTCCGGACACATTGTTCCCGTGGTTCCTGAAACTGAGTCGCATAAAGCATACCGTGAAAATGGCGTTGTTATTTATCCACTACAGTCACAGGCAGGAAAACTGAATTACAATTACTTTTCGGAGGTGAGAAAAGATTGGTGGAATGATGAATTGTATTCCTCTTATGTGTTTTATTATCACGAATAAAAACGATATTCGTCATATCTTTAAACATTTAAAAGAATATTGATTATCAACAAGATAACTACTTGGAAATACGATAATAAAAAACTACTTTTGCAACTTAGAAAAAACAAGAACAGCAAAAGTTGTGATTTAGCCTTTCCATTGCTTAAATTATTGATACAAAAGCCATTAATAGCACTGGTGATTTTATAATCCTATTACAAAATTTTACTCCTTATTTGATCTTTCCTTAGATAACAATTGCCAAATATCTAAAATACAAATTCCTATCTTTTTAAAAGTAAACAAAAACTTTTATAATGGAGGCACCAATATGCTTAATCCGTTATAGGTTTCCTGTCACTAATGATAAATGCCGGATTTGTATCTTCAAATGAAATAATGCTTTAAAAATTATAATTAACCTTAAAAAAAGAAAGTAAGTATAAATGAAAGACAATCAGACAAAAAAATATTATTGGGGAATAGGATTGGAAAACGAAACCTACATGCAATTTGAAGAATCCCTAATAGTTTCTGGTGAATTTATACAAGAAAAAATTGGTTTTGAGAAATATAGTATTGATTACAGAAAATGCTATAAACCCGAAAGCCTGGCTCCTATGCTAAAAAAAGCTTTTAACCTGACTGAAAGCTATAAAGTAAGCCGAATGATGAACAGTCATTCGCTGGAAAAGCTTGATATCAATTATCAACACAAGACATTATCCCCAATAAAAACAGTAATCGATACGGAAGTTGGTGAGAGGATCGCAGAACCGATTGAAAATCCGGAATATCTTGGCAAATCGATCATGGAACTTTTCCTTGAAGATCAGCCCTACAACATTCAGAGTATGATTACCCAAAGAAACAAAACGATGGGATCTGTGCATTTTGATGGTGATTCTATTGAATTTGTAACCAAATATTTTGAAAACAGAACAATTACTGATTCCTGCAAAGAATTGAAAGCGACCAAAAAACTGTTTTTGGATAAAATCAACGAATCGTCTGTATTAAACGGAAAATTAAGTTTTCCGGATTACAACAATGGCCTTAATATGTTTATGACCAATCAGGAAAATTTGGTTTTGTTCAATAACGGAACCTACCATTTTCATATCACTTTACCATCATTAACAGAAGACAGCAGAATTGTGGATTACAATGAGTTTGAAAAAACACATGCTAACGCCATTTACCTGTTACAGTGGTTTGAGCCTTTTTTCATATCCACACTCGGAAGCCCTGATATTATGGGCGTGATCAGTGATAAATTCAGTTTAGACAAAAAATTCACTTTGGGTTCAATGCGAAATGCGATGTCCCGTTACATAGGTGTTGGAACTTATAACAAAGCAATGCCAAAAGGTAAAATTCTAACCTATAAAGTAGATAATTTTAGAAAATTACTGAAATTTACAAAAGAAGAAAACATTTGGTGGCGCGATCAGATTGAAGCCCACATGGAATATGAAATGCTTTCGGAAGTGGGACTTGATTTTAATCAGGAAAAAATGTACCAGAGCGGTTTCGAATTCAGAAGCTTTGACGAATTCCCAGCGGAGTATTTAAATGATGTTCTTTTTTCTATTATTCTAATTTGCGAACATTCCCTAAACCTGCCTGATGTACAATGGGGACATGACAGCAAAGCCTGGAATAACTTGGTTTTTAAAACCTTAAAAACGGGTTATGCCACTGAAATCAATGAAGAAGAAAAGAACGAGCTTTTAAATTTACTCCAGCTATTAAATCCTTCTGACTCTAATTACAGCACACTAAAATCAGAATTTGAAGCCATCATCATGCTGGATGAATTTTTCTTTAAAATTTTGGCTGTTTTACATGATAAATACAAAGACAACAACATTTGCCTGGATGCGATGTACGGACAAAAAACAAGTACACCTCCAAAATGGGATAATTTTAATAAATACCAAACCGAAAGGCATTTAAAGCAAATTGTTTCGTTCTGCGATAATTAATTTATCCAATCGAGGTCAAAAAAACCATTTCGTTTAGAAATGGTTTTTTTTATGCCTAATTATTTGCTAATTGAATTATGATAAAGAGTGAAAACAGGCTATTTCATCTGCACTTTAATTTCTCCGTAATGGAATAATGTCATATTATAGGTGGTGTTGTGGTAAATGAAGCCCACATAATATTGTCCGGATTCCCATTTTTTTAAATTTGAAACTGCATTTGGCGAAGGCAAGTTTTTGTCAGAAGTAGCACCAATTTTAATTGCTGGATAAAGTATGGTTAATGGGTTTGTAGAAAAATCAAACATGTTTGAGCCAAGCTGTGACTGTTGGATGTTTTTATGCTCCCAGACATCAACCACAACAGCTTTTGAGAAATCTATTGCTGTTATTGTTTCAGGTCTGTGATTATGCTTTTTATTAATAATAAGGCAATACATCTTGCCGTCTCCCTTTATTGCGGCAATATTTACGACTGGGGCAAGAAATTCATCTTCGTTAATAGGCTCGTCTGATTTATAAGACTCACTATCATAAATACTACGCTGTGCATATATTACTTTGATGGGTGCAAAATCTGAATCAACCGCATCTATTCCAAAATCAAATTTAAGATCGAGCGGAAGATTTTCCGGAGCATATATAGTCAGAGTTCTCCTTTCTTCAAGTTTGGTTCCATTCTGGTCGGTTACGACAATTAAAAAGCTGTATTTTCCTTCTGCGGCATCTGCCGGAATATCAAAATGCTTATGCACAACAGTGTTTTTAGCCCCTGCGTACTGTTCCCAGATGATTTGATGCGACCATACTTTAGAATATGTTTCGGTACTGATCTGATCTATTTTAATCTCAACATTTTTTATTTTGTCTCCAGCTGTAATTTCAGCATTAAAATGGAAATCCTGGCCAATAACGCCAATTTCATTATTGCCCAGCCCAAGTTCTACTTTATCTATTGTTGGTTTTTGAGCTTGCTGTTCGTCTTCATTACTACAGGAAAATACAAATGAGGATAAGGCAAAAAATAAAATAAGTTTGAAATAATTGTTTTTCATTGTTGAATATATTTAAATTAATTATTAGGATTCTATAGATTACTCATTAATAGCTAATCGTAATTGGCATTGATTTATAAACACTTAAATTATGAGTTGTGTTTTTATAAAGAATTACCCAATTGTATTGTCCTGACTGCCATGATTTGTCTGCAGTTGTTTCATTTCCTTCCGAATCTTTCTCAGCACCGATAACTATACTTTCACCTCCCCAAACATCATTGATCTTTTGCAGTGTAGAAATTTTTGAAGCTGGTGCCAATCCTTTGTGCTCTGCTTTTGTGATCACAATTACTTTTTTTAGATCAAGATTATCGATACTTTCAGGATGATAATTAAGACTCTTTTTTATTAAAACAGAATATAGAATTCCGTCACCCGCAATCTGGCTTATTTGAGCATGCGCAGTAAGCTTATCATTCTTTTTGAATATTAATTCTGGTTCTACCCAGGTTTCCATATAATAAATAAGATCGTCATTTCGTGAAATCATATCTCGGCCAATCAGCGGATCAGCCGGCATGTTAGCAGGATCAATAATGTTAAGCTCTTCTTTGATTTCGAGCTGAGAGCCGTTTTCATCAAGTACAATAAACCAGAAATCATATTTACCTGCCGGAGCATCGGCTGGTATGCTGAAATGTTTGTGAACATTTGTGTTCTTAGTTCCTTTGTATTCTGCCCAGTATAGTTCGAGTTTCCAGTCTTTACTGTAGGTTTCTCCTTTTTTTGGAAGTATTTTTAGCTGTACATCAGCAATTTTATTCCCTGCCGTTACATCCGCATTAAAATGAAAATCACGGCCAATTAAGGCTTGCTTGTTATTGGCAGTTCCAATTTCAATATTACTGGCTAATGGTTTCGTAATTTCATTAGTATTATCGCTGCTACAGGACGTATAAATAGTTGTGATAACAAAAAACAGAAGAAATAATTTTACTTTTTTCATAGAATGTGTTTGATTAATTTGATTTGTATTATTTTTTTTTTGAAGTATTAAAAGGGAATTTTCATTGATAGAATAGTATTTGTAGCGGCTCGAGAAAGTTCAATCTTTCTGTAAAAACCGGTATAATTCATTCTGAACTGCTATATAACAAGAATCAAACGAAAAATAAATCCTATACGTTTTGATTTGAAGACTGTAATTAATGCAGCATAAAAACCGAAAGCAGAATTGTATTTTCCTTTTTGTTTATTTATAATTTTTTAAATCTTATGACAATGCACAGCAGTACTAAGCTGCTAGTGGAAATAGCAGAATAATATGTTTTTAATCAAAATGAATTGTGCTTAAGAAACGATCTGATTGAAGTAAATTTTCGAAACTGAGCAGCTAAACTGTTTATTCAAAGTTTGTGCGAGTGGTTTATTTTTTTAATTATCGGCAATTTAATTGAGCGAGCAGCAATGCTTCCATATCGAAAAGACTTCTAATAGAAACTAGCAGGTGGCGCACGGAGTGCAAAAAGAGAACCTTTAAAGAAATGAGAATAGCCCTCAGAATAAAATGAAGTAAATACTGCTATTTTTACACTTTTGTAGAATTCAAAACATTGAAATGAAAAAGCAGCAATTGGACTGAACTTGAAGTGGCATATCGCACAATGCTCGTTTGAATGATTTTGTAATTTAAATTCGTTTTGTTCAGAGGTGTGATGCTTTGTATATTGTTTTGCATCATTATGTTTGTGCTGATAGGAATGAATGACCGGAAATAGTATTGCAAACAATACAATTAGCGGTAAAAGAAGTTGTATTAATTTTAGTTTCTTTTTCATTCAAAGGAATTTGCATTTGATCAATGCAGGATGACTGCAAATATAAACTTCTTATTTATAAATGCAACATTGTTTCAATAAAAAAAGACATAATATAAAACCTAACCAAGAAAGCACTTCAATACGTAAAGTTCTTTAATGGGAAGTTTCAATTTATTTTTTCTTAACCAAGAATTCAAAATTTTCTGTTCCAAGCAACCCATCTCCGCTAACACCTTCTATATTTCCTAAATAAGAAGTATTTATATCTGAACAAAAAAAAGACACGGTCGCTTCTCCTTGTTCGTTTGTAATTAAATCCGGTTTCCAGTACAAAGTATTGCGGTAATCTGCAGTAGGATCATTTATTGTTATTAGATCATAAATAGGCTCGTAAAATACTTTCTTGCCGTAAAATCCCTTTATTGCTGCAATATTGAACATAACCAGAAGCTCTGCTTCGGAAAACTGTCGGTTATTAGTAGTATTTATAAATTTATAATTTGGATAAGGCGGATGTTTGGGGCAGTTTAGTATCCCATTTTCACATACATAATCTGTAGAAGGCTTTATTTTAGCTAAACTGTCGAGCTTCCCTATAAATTTATCCCGGAATATTATTTTCTTTTTTGAAGTTATTAAGACTTCATTTAATTTGTTTATATCCGGCCGATCTCCAATAAGCTGCAAGTCTTCCGTTTTTTTATTTAATAATGCCGGTATTGGATAAAGTACTGTTTTTATTTTACGCTCTCTGTTGATTTCTTCAAAAGAAAAATCCTTAATATCTATATGATATTTAGATTCCTGAGGCGTCATCAATTTTAAATAGGTATATCCTCCTTGCCCCTTTCTTAAATGATCGGGTGTAATAAAAAAGACTCCTGCTTCATCGGCAAGCACAATGTCAGATCCTTTGTGTTCGTCTGCAGAAAATACCTTTATGCCTTGCGGCGGTGCCTCAGTTGTTTTCGCATTGTTTTTCCTTAAACTGATTTTGGCTTTCAGCTCATCAGAAACAATTGGTATAACGGTTTTTACCTTCTCTCTTAAATTGGATTCTTCCCACACATAGCTTCGCCATCCTTGGGTGAGCAGCAACAGGTTTAACGCCTGGTGTCGATTCTTATTTTGCGTGTTAAAATAGTATGCAGGATCATAAATATTTCCTTTTAATTGGGTAGAAAGAAGATAATGGGTGAATATGTTTTTTGCGTCCCCTTTGTTTTGGTACAATTTATCATAGACGCTGAGTCCCAAATGAGCTGCTGCCGGTTGGCCGTTTTGGTCTGTTACTTTTATTTTTAGAGTTGCTTTCTCTCTCGTTTCATAGCTGTTTTTATCGAGTTGCGCATTAATATTTAATTTCTGATCTGGATTAACATAAACCAAGCGCTCTGCCTCAGGAACTGAATTTTCGCTAAAAAGAGTAACTTCTGCAATACCCTGCGGAATATCTTTTAAGGGCACCTTAATGATCAGCTCCTTTTTCAATAAACCTACTGCAATACTGTAAACAATTCCACGTACCTGTGTCCTCAGATATACAGTTTCTTCCTTTAAGGCAGCGCTTTGTGAAACTTTAAAAATCAAAGTTTCTTTTGTCTGACCTGCTAATTGCAAGGTTTTACCGCTGCGGTATATTTCTCCTAACGAAAATTTTCCCCCAGACGCAGGCGATGTGAGCAGAATATGATATTTTTTGTCTGCATCGGGTGTAAAAACAAAACTTCCCATACCTGCATGAATGCTTTTAAGATCAAGCAGAGGCTTATTATTTTCGTACAAACTTCCGGAAACATCAATAGGCAGCCCATTTGAATCGACAGCTTTAAATGCCAATGTGTTTTCAATTCCATGGACTAACTTCCCTCCTTCGGGAAAAACATTAAAATGTAAAGTAATGTCTTTCTTAACCGGTTTAAAGATTTCTTTACGGCTTATTGATTTTAAAACCTCTAATTTCTTTAGAGCGTAAAATTCTTTACTATTTCTGGTATAAGAAAAGGAGCTATAAGCTGCCAGAGTGTAAGTTCCCTCGGCGAGATTACTATCCAAAAACAGATGCCCATTAACAAAGCCACTTTCTATTTCATACTTCTTTTCCCAAACAACTTTATCCGTTTTGTCTTCTATCAATTGTACAAACAATATTTTACTATTTCCTGAAGGCAAAAAAAATTGTGCATCCAATACATAGCCTTTAAACCATACATCTTCTTCTGTTTCATAAATGTTTTTACTGGTTTGCAGGTACACTAGATCAGAAGTATTGTTTTTGGACAAGTCATGAAATTGCTTTGCTAAAACTTCCGGAATCATTTTGCTCTCCGAAACCGTTGAGCCATTTTGCGAATAAGCAGGAAATTGCCACATAAGCCCTAAGATTAGAACAATACAGGAAGATCTTAAAAATATATTCATCAAATTTTAGGGATATAGGCGGTTATTATCTTTAATAGTATATGCGAGTTTCTTGCAAAAGCAATAGCTTCTCGCAGATGATACCTTTTTTGAAAAAAATAAAGCAGATTACGAGGCAGTTTCAGATCGCTAAATTTTATGAAGCAAGTAAAAATAAGATTATCTATTACGTTGACAATGTAATTTTTATTTCTATATAAAATATCAAAATCGATTTAATATGATATTACTCCTAATGGAAAAGGGGCTTTTTCAAACCCCTTTAGTTGTGGTGAGCATGGGATTCGAACCCATGTGACGAATTAACGTCTTTCGTTTTGGAGACGAACGCAATTAACCACTCTGCCAGCTCTAAAAAAACACTAGCATACTTTCTTAGAACTAACAATACAAAAATAAATAAAAAAAACTAAACGACCTTACGGTTTTCCGTAAGGTTTTCCGATAACATCTATATACTTTTGACTATGCTAGATAAATATGATAAAATTATCGAAGATCATGAGATTGAGCTTAAAAAAAATAACATCAATAAAAGAAAAGCATAAAAGAATAAAAAGATTAATTTACATTGCTGGTAAAATTGTAGTATCAATTTTAATTATATGATTCTTTATCTTACAGTTTACAGTTTTTCTTATGTTTGTTGAACTAAAACTAACAGATGACATTTGCAGATTTAATTAAAGATTTTTTAGATTCTACTAAAGAAAGACTTAAAACACCAATTTCAGGAGCTTTTCTTTATTCGTTTTTGATTTACAACTGGCGACCTATACTTTTACTTCTTTTTTCGAATGCATCTATAGAGGATAAGATTATTGTAATTAATAATGAATATTGTACCTTTTGGTCATTGTTTATACCATTAGTCATTGCGACATTTTATACTTTACTAGTTCCTAAAATTATGTTACAAATTGAAAATGATTTAACAGAAACTAAAAAAGGAAGGTTAACTAATATTTATAGTGTTAGAAAACATCGAACAAGTGAGAAAAAGAGTTTAGCTATAGATGAAGTTGAATTAAATGATATTGTAAGTGGGAATAAAAGCAAACAAGAATTAGTAGAAAGAATAGCAATTTTAGAACAATCCAGTCTGCAAAGAGCAGCGGCAGATCAAAATGTAATAGAAAGTTTAAATACTAAATTAAAAGAAGCAAATGATTTTTCAAAAGAAATCCTTGAAAGAAATCATGAATTAAGCGAGATTGATGAAAATCCAATTATCAAATTTTATAAAATAATTTCTGCTGAAGATAGAAATCAATTAAAAAACTTTGTGTTTTCAGCAAGGCCTTGGAAATTTGAAAATTTTAGTATCGAACTTCGACGACAGTTAATTAGTAATCAATTAGTATATAGGGAAAAAAAATCTCAGGACTGGTTACTTAGTCAAAAAGGAGCAAGTTTTATAGAACTTGTTGCACTATTAAATCAAACATCTTAAAAAACAATTAAATTATGGAATCAAAACAGCAAAAATCAATTCACGACTTACAATTACATGAAAGTATGATAATCGCATCACATTCTGGAATGTATGCAAATGAGCAAACATCAGTAAGAAGAGTTCCAGGGGGATGGATTTATTCAACATATCATTCATTTGGTAAAGAAAACAGTGGAACATCAAAAAGCGAATCAAGCGTTTTTGTTCCATTTAGTAATGAATTTATTGAAGATCTTGTTGTTAATATATCGGCAGACAAGTTATGAAAATAATACTTTATTTATTTCTATTTTTAAGTACAATACCTTTAAACGCTCAGGATTTTCAAGCTTATTATTCAGATGTACAAAAAGTACTTGAATTATATCTTATATTATCACTTTAAGTATAACTGTTTACGAGCTAGAAGATCACACCTGAGTCGGGAATTTTTCTATCTTTACTCCGTTATAAAATCCACGATCGCCTGTGAATGAATTTTAGTAGTGTCAAACACAGGAATTTCAAAATCATCCTGGCTTAATAACATTGGGATTTCAGTACATCCTAGTACAATACATTCTGCTCCTTTTTCAATCAGGTCTTTCACAATTTCTATGTAATTTTTCTTTGTTTCAGGATTAATAATCCCAGCACCCAATTCCTCCTTTAATGTGTATTGTATATATTCCCTCGTTTCAGGTTTTTCAGGTACTAAAACCTCAAGTCCGAATGATTCAAGTTTGTTCCTGTAAAAGTCCATTTCCATTGTAAACTTTGTACCCAAAAGTCCAACTTTTTTAAACCCATTTTTGTTTATTGCTACAGCTGTCTCTGCAACGATATGAATTATCGGAAGATTAATCTCCTGCTGAAGTTTGTCAGCAAAGATATGTGCCGTGTTTGCACACAATGCAATTCCATCTGCTCCGCTTTTTTTTAAACTTTCACAGGCATTCAGCAACAGATCATATGAGTTTTCCCAGCTTTGGGTCTGGATATCTCCAAAATTCAATGAGTAAATAATACACTCCGCAAAGTTTAATCCCCCTAATTTTGCATTTACGCCTTCGTTTATAAATTTATAATAATCTAATGTTGATGTCCAGCTTATTCCTCCCACTAATCCAATTTTCTTCATTTTTGTCGTGCTTTAATATTTCAAACAAGGCGCAAGCTAAATTAAGCCCATTATTCTGATCTGCCAAATCTTCAAATAGCAAAACCATTTTCTAATTTAGAATACCGGACATCATAGTTTTTAAAATACAATTTCTTAAAAAATTTGGATTTCTTAGATAGTACTATTTCTATCCAGCCAAGCTCTCCATAAAATCACAATAAGAGCCAATACACCAAATCCGATACCAACCCATGGCGTAATGGATATTCCATACTGATTAATAAACCATCCTCCGACAGCAGTCCCCATTGAAACACCAAGATTTCCAAAAGAAGTCTGTAGACTATTGGCAAATTCTTTAGCATCAGATGCTGCTGAAACCATATGACCAACACCGATTAGGAAACATGGTCCATACATAATTCCCCAAAATCCGACTACAATCGCTACGCTGAATATTGAACCAGTTGTAAATTGAAATGCAAATGGAAGCAAAAACGTACCTGCAAGGAAAAATAAAGTAGTCCAAATCATAAATTTACCTAATAAACGACCTGCAAGAAAGTTTGAAATAACGCCCATTACACCAAATAATAGCAACATATAGCTAATTTGCTGTGGACTTAAACCTTTTTCTTTTGAAAGATAGTCTGCAAAATAGCTGTAGGAACAAAACCAGGCAGTTATTAAAAACAAATTTACAGCGGTACCGGCTATGAATTTAGGTCTTGTGAGTATGCCCAATTGATTTTTAAAAGACTTCACTTCTTCATTTGGCATCGAGGGCATAAACTTATAAATAATGATTAATGTTATCGAAATTATCAAGCCCTGAATAACATAGCTCAGCTGCCAGGTGTAAATACTAGCGATAAATGTGGTAAAGGGAATCAGTGTAACCTGAGCAAGTGCAATACCACCAATTATAATACTGGTTAAGCGCATTTGCATTTGAGCAGAAGTATCCTTAGTCGCAGCGGCAATAACCATTGAAAAGAATGCCGGATGCAAAATCGTGGGTAGTATTCGAAGTATCATCAGTAGCCAAAAAGGCGGACTGAAAATTGAGAAAAAATTAGAAATTAAAAAAAGTCCCAAAGCATACATCATAATTTTCTTTTTGTCAAATTTTGAAACATACAATACCATGAATGGTCCTGTCAGAGCAATAGTTAAAGCAAATAAGCTCAGCAGATAACCAGCGGTTCCAATATTTATATTGTAATAATCAGCGATTTGTGGCAAGATGCCAATTACACCAAATTCTGTACTTATAATTCCGATAACGCCCAAACATCCTATATACGCTATTCTTTTGTTTATACTTAAATTCATATTAAACTGATCGGTTTAAAAAAGGTTAAAAAAATATTATTTGTTAATTTAGTTCTATAGTAAACACTATAGCGGTGATACTTTAATCATATCGATCAAAGTTTCAATCATCTCGTAGATGGTTTTTCGATTTTTATTTAAAGCGTAATTTTTGAAAAGTGCACTTGAAGAACATGCCAGGAAATCGGCAGTTAATTTTGTATCTAAATCCGCTTTGATGCTTCCTTGCTCCTGCCCGATTTTTAACGTTTCAAAATAGATATCTTCGATCTTTTTCTCATTATTGGCCAGCAAACGTCTGACATCTTCATCAGTTAATGCAATTTCAAATGCCATTTTAACTGCCAGACATGTTCTGTCTTCATTTATACTTTGATCAACTGCCAAACGCAATATTTTTCGGAGACTTTCAATAGCATCAGTTTGACTATTATTTAAAATACCTTCATATTCTGATACTTTAGATTTAAGATACTTCGTTAAGCATTTTATAAGCAATGATTTTTTATCACCATACGTTGGATAAATACTGCTTCGATTCATTCCCATGTGCTTCTCAAGATCATTGATCGAAGTTACATGATAGCCTTGCGTCCAGAAAAGTTCCAGCGCAATGTCTAATTTTTGATCATAATCAAATTCTCTATTTCTTCCCATAAGACTGCAAAGATAAATTATAAACCGATCAGTTTAAAATAAAATAACTTTTTTTTTTCAAACTTCTAATAAAACCTGCAAACCCAAATGAATAATTTGCTTTACCATCATAGCTACAGATTTGTAAACAGCAATGTAAATACTTTTTAATTAATAATTTTAATTCAACTATTGCTTACTATTTCAGTAAAAGATTAATTTAGAACGGTAGAAAACGGAAATATGAAAGAAGATTACATAAAAAGGATTAATAACATATTACTATTTATTGACGACAATTTAGATCAGGAACTGACTTTGGAAACTGTCGCTAAAATTGGAAATTACTCGCCATTTCATTTGCACAGAATTTTTAAAGCAATTACAAACGAGAATATAAATGAATATGTTACTCGCAAAAGAATTGAAAAAGCAGCATCAATATTGATGCATAAAAAAGAGATCACAATCGCTGAACTTTCATTACAATATGGATTTAACAGCAATTCTTCTTTTACCAGAACTTTTAAGAAATTTTACGCCATAAGTCCCTCCGAGTTCAGGAAAACCCACTCAAACAAATTTAGCAAGATTGGTAAACTGGATAGCAAGAATGGACAAGAAAATGGAATAGCTGACGAATATATTTGCAACATTAATAATCATAAAAATTGGATTACTATGAAAGCAAAAATTGAAATTAAAAAATTACCAAAATTAGACCTTGCCTATATTACGCAAATTGGGCATAACGGAATGCAAAATGCCTATTCAAAATTAATTAAATGGGCAACTCCGAAAGGGCTTTTAGAAAATGAAGACTTAAAAATAATTACTATTTATCACGACAGTTTTAAAATTACAGATCCAGATAAAGTTAGAATGAGTGCTTGTATTTCCCTGAAAGAAAAAATTAATGTTGACGGAGAAATTGGTTTAACTACAATTGAAAGCGGTAAATTTATTGTTGGACATTTTGAAATTGGAATACATGAATTTGAGAAATCATGGAGCGGCCTTTTTATTTGGATGAACGAAAACGGATATAAAAAAGCGGATCGAAATCCTTATGAAATTTATTATAATAATTTCAATGAGCATCCGGAAAAAATAAGTATCGTAGATTTTTGTATTCCAATTGAATAAATTAAAACTTCTTGGAAACAATTATCCATGTGTATGTTTTATCTCCGACATGACAAATGTACTATGCGTGCTGCCTATGCTTTCAACTGAGCCTAATTTATTAAAGACAAAATCCTGATAATGCTTCATATCTTTGGCAGATACTTTCATTAAAAAATCGTAATCTCCTGAGATATTATAGCATTCCACAATTTCTTCTATTTTCATAATATCATTAACAAACTGATTCCCGATATTTCTATCGTGCTGCTTAAGTTTGATATTACAGAAAACGATGAATCCTCTGTTTAGTTTTTCTGCATCCAGCAGCGCTATATATTTTTTAATATAACCGTTGTTTTCTAATCTTTTAATACGTTCAAAAACGGGCGATGCAGAAAGATTTACCATCTTGGCAAGCTCTTTTACAGTATGTTTAGAATTATCGTGAAGTATATGTAGTAACTGAAGATCAATGTCGTCTATTTGCTCCATAGAATATTTTACTTAAAATAGGTTGAATTAATTTACAAAATAGAATAATAATCTTCAAATATAACAAAAACCAATACAAAAACCTTATTTTAACTATATTGAAGATTAATAACCTGTAAAACTTATTTTTGCCGTATAAAAATCTAACAAATACAAGAACACATTGAAGAAATTATTAGAAGTATTGAAAAAAGCAGGTTTCGACGGTTTCCTGTTAATGATTGCCACCATGATTTTGTTGGCTTATTTTTTGCCGCAGCCAGGCATGATCAAAGAACCAATTTCGCTGGAGGACATTGCCAATGTAGGCGTATCGTTTATATTCTTGTTTTATGGCTTGCGACTGAGTGTTGAAAAACTAAAATCAGGGCTTGCCAACTGGAAAATGCATATTGTCGTACAATTGACAACCTTTTTATTTTTTCCGCTTATCGTTTTGACATTTCGTCCCTTGTTCATCAACGCGGGCTATGAATTGCTTTGGTTAGGTGTATTTTTTCTGGCAGCTTTACCCTCTACTGTTTCCTCTTCTGTGGTGATGGTTTCTATCGCCAAGGGTAATATTCCCGCAGCCATTTTCAATGCGAGTATTTCCAGTTTAATTGGAGTAGTCGTTACGCCACTTTGGGTTGGACTGTTCATAGCTTCTGCAACTGGCAATTTTGATATCACTGAAATTGTCATAAAGTTAGTTCTTCAAGTTTTGTTGCCTGTGATTATAGGAATCAGCCTGAACTCTCGTTTTGGCGCTATAGCTGAAAAATATAAAAAACAGCTTAAATATTTCGATCAGGCAATCATTCTTACCATTATTTACACATCATTTTGTAAATCATTCTCGGAACATCTTTTTGAAGGCTTCACTGCCCTTGAACTTGTCGGACTTGCCACAGGTATGATGATATTATTTTTTGCAGTATTCCTTTGTGTGGGACTAATCAGTCGCTTGCTTGGTTTTTCAGAGGAAGATCGTATTACTGTTTTATTCTGTGGATCTAAAAAGTCATTGGTACACGGTACTGTAATGTCAAAAGTACTTTTTCAGCACAGTACCATCACCGGCATAGTATTGTTGCCACTGATGCTTTATCATGCCTTGCAATTGATTGCTGCCAGCATCATCGCTCAAAGTATGGCGCGACGAAAAGAAGTATAATTTTAAGAGTCAAATCCGGGACCGGATTCTCTAGATTTATTTGTTAGTCCGTAGAGTCGCTAAACGCTACGGACAGAATGAATCAAAAAAAGATTCTATTTTCTAATTATGGATTGGAATTAAACAGCCAATTCTTGGCGTATAATTTCTGCTCCTGCGCTTAAAGCACTTAACTTACCTCTGGCTACATCTCTAGTTAACGGGGCCATACCACAATTTGTAGAAGGGTAAAGATTTTCGATGTCTACAAACTCCAGCGCTTTACGTAACGTATTAGCTACTTCTTCAGGTGTTTCGATAGTATTGGTTGCTACATCAATTGCACCGACCATTACTTTTTTACCACGAACAAGTTCCATTAAATTATATGGTACATTTGAGTTATGACATTCTAATGACACAATATCAATTTTAGATTTTTGAATTTTTGGAAAAATTTCTTCGTATTGACGCCACTCTGAACCCAATGTTTTTTTCCAGTCCGTATTGGCTTGAATTCCATAACCGTAACAAATATGTATAGCCGTTTCGCATTTTAAACCTTCAATGGCTTTTTCCAATACTGCCATTCCCCAATCGTTTACTTCATCAAAGAATACATTAAACGCAGGTTCATCAAACTGGATAATATTTACCCCCGCATCTTGAAGTTCTCTTGCTTCTTCATTAAGCGCTTTTGCAAATTCCCATGCCAATTTTTCTCGGCTTTTGTAATGGTCATCATATAAGGTATCTACCATTGTCATCGGGCCAGGCAATGCCCATTTTATAGGCTTATTAGTCTGTTTGCGTAAAAATTTAGCATCATCAACAAAAACTGATTTTTGACGTGCAACCTGATCTACAACAACAGGAACGCTCGCATCATAACGGTCACGAATTTTTACAATTTTACGATTTTCAAAATCTACACCGCTTAAATGCTCGATAAAAGTAGTTACAAAATGTTGACGTGTTTGCTCACCATCACTAATTATATCAACCCCAGCCAATTGTTGTTCGTGCAAAGAAATGCGCAAAGCATCTTCCTTCCCTTCAAATAACTGATCTCCTTCTAATTTCCAAGGTGACCAAAGTTTTTCAGGTGGTGCAAGCCAGGCAGGTTTTGGTAAACTTCCAACAATTGAAGTAGGTAATAATAATTTCTTCATAATAAAAATAATTTTAATGTATTGTGGTATTAATTAAAGAGCGAAGTTGGCTGACCATTGTTCCAGTACGATTTTATGAGGCTTAATAAAATGCTCTTCTGCAAATTTACCTTGCTCAATTGCTAACTGCGTACGCTCTTCTCGGTTGTATACAATTTTTGTTAAAGAATGATCTTGATTTTTCAAACTCGGCTTATAGCAAACCGGTGCGACAGAATTGGCATTATAAATTTCAGGTCTGTAAATCTTTTGGAACGTTTCCATTGTACTAATCGTACTGATTAATTCAAGGTTCGTGTAATCCGTTAGTAAGTCACCGAAGAAATAAAACGTCAAAGGTGCAACGCTGTTATGAGGCATAAAACAACGAACCTGCAAGCCCATTTTTTTAAAATATTGCTCTGTTAAAGAAGAATCGTCGGTTTCGTATTCAAAACCTAATATTGGATGATGGTTTCCTGTACGGTTATACGTTTTACTATCCGATACACTCAAACAGATAACGGGTGGTTTAATAAAGTTTTTTTTGTACGTATCCGAATTCACAAAATACTTAAATAAATTACCGTGTAATTCACCAAAATTATCAGGAATACTAAACTTCTCTTTACCCTTGTTATGCTCTGAAAGCAATATGCTGAAATCATAATCGCGTACATAAGAAGAAAAATTATTTCCAACAATGCCTTCAATGCGTTTACCTGTTTTGTGATCGATAATATACGTTTTCAAAACCTCTATCGATGGGAATGTTTTCCCACTACCATCAATATCTACGTAAACAGAAACAATTTCTAATTCAACCGAATAGCGATCCTTATTAGGATTATCCCAGCTCGCCAACGTATTAAAACGATTGTTGATCATATTAATAGTGTTGCGCAAGTTTTCCTGACGACTCTCTCCCCTTGCCAAATTAGCAAAGTTGGTTGTTGCACGTGTATTGTTGGATGGAATATAGTTTTCATTGAAATAAATACTCTCTAATGTAAATGCAAAATCATTTTGGATTGCATTTGGAGTGTTTTCAATATTTTTCTTTTCGCTAATTCTCAAATCTTCTTGTAGGTCCGCTTTCATCTGATAACAATATTTAGTTTTTTTACCTTGCAAATTTGAAAATAAAAGATGAATAATTCTTATTAAGATTAAAAATCAGATAAATATTCTTTTTAAATGTGTTTTTAAAGATCATTAATCTTTTTACAAATATAATAACGAGAAAAACAGATAATTTTTCTTTCTGAGCTTAGATAGAATCGATTTGTAGTTGAAGGATTACTTAAAAAAGAGGTAAAGTGGATCCCTTTTTTGCGAGTAAAAGCTAAGAA
>NZ_MUGW01000044.1 GCF_002217285.1 Flavobacterium hercynium
GTTACGTTACCAACATTTACTGCTGTGTTTCCTGAAGTCTGAGTTGCATAAGCGTTATCTGCGTTAGCGCACAATATAGAATTAATTACAAAATTCGTAGTGCCAGAAGTACAACCATTTAAAGAAGCTGTAATAGTATAACTTCCACTTTGAGCTGTAATACTATTTCCAGATTGTGTAGCTCCAGTTGAAGGAGTTATTACATAGGTATAAGTTGAATTATAATTGTCAATTGTTAGACTTCCAACTACAACAGAACATGTTGGTTGAACTATAGAACTTAATACTGGAGCAACTGGAGTCGCTAACATTGCTGCATTGCTGAAAGAAGCCGATGCTGCTGATGTACAACTTCCAATTGTAGCTCTCACCGTATATGAAGTACCGATTACCATTCCAGTAATAGCACCTGTTCCACTTACTGCTGGTCCTGTTGGACTAAAAGTATACGTCTGTCCTGCTGTATAATTAGCAATAGCTGAACTTCCATTTGCTGAACAAGTTGCAGCTGTTGAAGTTATTGTTGGTGTTGCAGGAGTCGCTAACATTGCCGCATTGCTAAATGAAGCTGATGCTGCTGATGTACAACTTCCGTTTCCTGCTGTAACTGTATAAGATTGACCTAAAGTAATTCCTGTAATTGCACCTGTTCCGCTTACTGTTGGTCCTGTTGGATTAAAAGTATAGGTTTGACCTGCTGTATAATTAGCAATAGCAGAGCTTCCATTCGCTGAACAAGTTGCAGCTGTTGAAGTTATTGTTGGAACAGCTGGAGTCGCTAACATTGCTGCATTGCTAAAAGAAGCCGATGCCGCAGAAGTACAACTTCCGTTTCCTGCTGTAACGGTATATGAAGTACCGATTACCATTCCAGTAATTGCACCAGTTCCACTTACTGTTGGTCCTGTTGGATTAAAAGTATACGTTTGTCCTGCTGTATAATTGGCAATAGCAGAGCTTCCATTCGCTGAACAAGTTGCTGCTGTTGTTGTAATTGTTGGTGTTGCAGGAGTTGCTAACATTGCCGCATTGCTAAAAGAAGCTGATGCCGCTGATGTACAAGTTCCGTTACCTGCTGTCACTGTGTAAGATTGACCTAGAGTCATTCCAGAGATCGCTCCTGTTCCACTTACTGTTGGGCCTGTTGGATTAAAAGTGTAGGTTTGACCTGCTGTATAATTAGCAATCGCCGAACTTCCGTTTGCTGAACAAGTTGCTGCTGTTGTTGTAATTGTCGGTGTTGCAGGAGTTCCTAACATTGCCGCATTGCTAAAAGAAGCTGATGCCGCTGATGTACAAGTTCCGTTACCTGCTGTCACTGTGTAAGATTGACCTAGAGTCATTCCAGAGATCGCTCCTGTTCCACTTACTGTTGGGCCTGTTGGATTAAAAGTGTAGGTTTGACCTGCTGTATAATTAGCAATCGCTGAACTTCCGTTTACTGAACAAGTTGCTGCTGTTGTTGTAATTGTCGGTGTTACAGGAGTTGCTAACATTGCCGCATTGCTAAAAGAAGCTGATGCCGCTGATGTACAAGTTCCGTTACCTGCTGTCACTGTGTAAGATTGACCTAGAGTCATTCCAGAGATCGCTCCTGTTCCACTTACTGTTGGGCCTGTTGGATTAAAAGTGTAGGTTTGACCTGCTGTATAATTAGCAATCGCCGAACTTCCGTTTGCTGAACAAGTTGCTGCTGTTGTTGTAATTGTTGGTGTTGCAGGAGTCGCTAACATTGCTGCATTGCTAAATGAAGCCGATGCTGCTGATGTACAACTTCCGTTTCCTGCTGTAACGTTATAAGATTGACCTAGAGTCATTCCAGAGATTACACCCGTTCCACTTACTGTTGGTCCTGTTGGACTAAAAGTATACGTCTGTCCTGCTGTATAATTAGCAATCGCTGAACTTCCGTTTGCTGAACAAGTTGCAGCAGCTGTTGTTGTAATTGTTGGTGTTGCAGGAGTCGCTAACATTGCTGCATTGCTAAATGAAGCCGATGCTGCTGATGTACAACTTCCGTTTCCTGCTGTAACGTTATAAGATTGACCTAGAGTCATTCCAGAGATTACACCCGTTCCACTTACTGTTGGTCCTGTTGGACTAAAAGTATACGTTTGTCCTACTGTATAATTAGCAATCGCTGAACTTCCATTCGCTGAACAAGTTGCAGCTGTTGAAGTTATTGTTGGTGTTGCAGGAGTTGCTAACATTGCCGCATTGCTAAATGATGCTGATGCCGCTGATGTACAACTTCCACTAGTTGTATTAACTGTATAAGAAGTTCCAACTGTCATTCCAGTGATTGCTCCCGTTCCACTTACTGTTGGTCCTGTTGGATTAAAAGTATAGGTTTGTCCTGCTGTATAGTTAGCAATTGCTGAACTTCCGTTTGCTGAACAAGTTGCTGCTGTTGAAGTAATCGTTGGAACAGCTGGTGTTGCAAGCATTGCTGCATTGCTAAAAGAAGCTGATGCTGCTGATGTACAACTTCCGTTTCCTGCTGTAACGGTATATGAAGTACCGATTACCATTCCAGTGATTGCTCCCGTTCCACTTACTGTTGGTCCTGTTGGACTAAAAGTGTAGGTTTGTCCTGCTACATAATTGGCAATAGCAGAGCTTCCATTCGCTGAACAAGTTGCTGCTGTTGAAGTTATTGTTGGAACAGCTGGTGTTGCAAGCATTGCTGCATTGCTAAAAGAAGCCGATGCTGCTGATGTACAACTTCCGTTTCCTGCTGTAACGTTATAAGATTGACCTACAGTCATTCCTGAGATTGCACCCGTTCCACTTACTGTTGGTCCTGTTGGATTAAAAGTATACGTTTGTCCTGCTGTATAGTTGGCAATTGCAGAACTTCCGTTTGCTGAACAAGTTGCTGCTGTTGTCGTAATCGTTGGTGTTGCAGGAGTCGCTAACATTGCCGCATTGCTAAATGATGCTGATGCCGCAGAAGTACAACTTCCGTTTCCTGCTGTAACTGTATAAGATTGACCTAGAGTCATTCCAGAGATCGCTCCTGTTCCACTTACTGTTGGTCCTGTTGGATTAAAAGTGTAGGTTTGACCTGCTGTATAATTAGTAATAGCTGAACTTCCGTTTGCTGAACAAGTTGCTGCTGTTGAAGTTATTGTTGGAACAGCTGGTGTTGCAAGCATTGCTGCATTGCTAAAAGAAGCTGATGATGCTGATGTACAACTTCCACTAGTTGTATTAACTGTATATGAAGTACCGATTACCATTCCAGTGATTGCTCCCGTTCCACTAACCGTTGGTCCTGTTGGACTAAAAGTATAGGTTTGACCTGCTGTATAGTTTGCAATTGCCGAACTTCCGTTTGCTGAACAAGTTGCTGCTGTTGTCGTAATCGTTGGTGTTGCAGGAGTCGCTAACATTGCGGCATTGCTAAAAGAAGCTGCTGCTGCTGATGTACAACTTCCACTTGTAGCTCTAACAGTGTATGAAGTTCCAACTGTCATGCCTGAGATTGCTCCCGTTCCACTTACTGTTGGTCCTGTTGGGCTAAAAGTATAGGTTTGTCCTGCTGTATAATTAGCAATCGCTGAACTTCCGTTTGCAGAACAAGTTGCTGCTGTTGAAGTTATTGTTGGTGTTGCAGGAGTTGCTAACATTGCCGCATTGCTAAAAGAAGCTGATGCTGCAGAAGTACAACTTCCACTAGTTGTATTAACTGTATAAGAAGTTCCAACTGTCATTCCTGTAATTGCTCCCGTTCCACTAACCGTTGGTCCTGTTGGACTAAAAGTATAAGTCTGTCCTGCTGTATAATTAGCAATCGCTGAACTTCCGTTTACTGAACAAGTCGCTGCTGTTGAAGTTATTGTTGGTGTTGCAGGAGTCGCTAACATTGCGGCATTGCTAAAAGATGCCGATGCTGCTGATGTACAACTTCCACTCGTAGCTCTAACAGTATAAGAAGTTCCAACTGTCATTCCTGTAATTGCTCCCGTTCCACTAACCGTTGGTCCTGTTGGACTAAATGTATAGGTTTGTCCTGCTGTATAATTAGCAATCGCTGAACTTCCGTTTGCTGAACAAGTCGCTACTGTTGAAGTTATTGTTGGTGTTCCAGGAGTCGCTAACATTGCGGCATTGCTAAAGGAAGCCGATGCTGCTGATGTACAACTTCCGTTTCCTGCTGTAACAGTATAAGATTGACCTAGAGTCATTCCAGAGATTGCTCCTGTTCCACTTACTGTTGGTCCTGTTGGGTTAAAAGTATAGGTTTGACCTCCTGTATAATTAGCAATAGCTGAACTTCCGTTCGCTGCACAAGTTGCTGCTGTTGAAGTTATTGTTGGTGCTGCAGGAGTCGCTAACATTGTCGCATTACTAAAAGAAGCCGATGCTGCTGATGTACAACTTCCACTTGTAGATCTCACAGTATATGAAGTTCCAACTGTCATCCCAGTGATTGCTCCCGTTCCGCTTACTGTTGGTCCAGTTGGAGTAAAAGTATACGTTTGTCCTGCTGTATAGTTTGCAATAGCAGAGCTTCCGTTTGCTGAACAAGTTGCTGCTGTTGTGGTAATTGTTGGAACAGGCGGTGTAGTTGTAAGAGAAATATCATCTAATGCCCAGTCATCACCTCCATTAAAAGTACATCCTGTACCACCATTCGAGTTGTTTGATGCGCTATGTAAAAACGCCAAACTACCCGTTGTCGCGCCAGTCCAAGGAATTGTAATGGTTACTGTTCCTTGTGTTAATCCAGTTGCAGCAATCGTAGGACTCCCTCCTACTATTAAAGGAAATCCTGCAGTAGTAAAACTAGCTCCATTAGAAGCAGAAACGTCTGCTGTTGTAATTTGAGTATTGTTATCTGGATTAAGAATTGTTAAATAAGTCGTATTATTTATCTGAACAACAAGAGAAGCATTAGTTCTGCAACTTCCACGTCCTGAATTTTGTCCTTTAACTTTAAATGTAAGGGTCAACGAATTGCCAGCTAATCCTGTTACATTTTGAGTTAAGGCGGCATTCGTTATACCATCTGCATCAGAGTAAATCTGATTTGGGAAATCACCAGTACCAGTATATCTCCAGCCTGTAGCTGCATTTTGCACTCCCCAACCTGTTGCATTTGAATTAAAACTACCATTGGTAATTCTCTCACATTGAGCATTAACATGCTGCAACATCAATAAAGAAAACATCATAAAAAATGCTGTCTTTTTTGAGACTAAACTAGAAAATACACTAAAAAAAGCGGACTTAAAAAATTTAAATCCATTGAAAGTAGAGTTAGGCATAAGCAACTATTTTTTTAGAAATGAAAATATAGAGAACCTGAATACCAGAAATAGTATCCATCCTTAAAATTGTATACGAAAAATTGTAGAGATTGGTTTTTTGTAATCTTAAAAGAGGATTAAGATTACTAAGAAAAAAATAAAAGTTGGGAGTCTTTGGCATTTAATAAATCAGACTATGTAAGTCTCAACTGTTATAAATTAATTACTTTTTTGAGTGGCGAAAGTAAAAAAAACCTAATACCCAAATGTATTTACTCGACAAATAACCTCAAAAAACGACCAACAACATAAACTAATGGTCAAAAGGACTTTTTTCTAAACTTATTCTTAAGTTATTCGCATTATAATAGTAAGAATTTTACATATATTTACTAAAAACATAGGTATAAATGATGATTACTGATAAAAAATCAATAAATAGGCGTTTTAAGTATTGCTAATTTCAATCAAAAAACTACTTAAAATATTAATTATCAATAATTTAAATAGTATTTTTTTTTATTAAAAAGCAGTAGTTTTTTTTCAAAAAAAATTCATCAATCTGATATTTATTATTTTGCACATTATGATATAAAACAAAAAATCCCTCCAGATATGAAATCTGGAAGGATTAAAAAAAGTATTTAGTTTGTTGTTAAATTTTAATCAGTTCAACTCTTCTGTTTTCTGCTTTATTTGCTTCTGTGTCATTCGCTTTCAAAGGCTTTTCAGAACCAAAACCTTTAGCTTTTAATCGTTTAATATCAATTCCTTTTCCTGCTAAAGCATACATTACGGTATTAGCTCGTTCTGTTGATAGGGTTTGGTTCCTTTCTTTACTACCGGAATTATCTTTATGTCCTTCGATTGATAATTTTAAAGTAGCATCTGATTTAAGCAAAGCTAAAATTTCTTCAACAACTTTCTCTGCATCTGGCTGCAACGTAGCTTTATCTGTATCGAAATTAAGGTGTAAAACGACTTTTCCAGTTTTATCAATATCGGCTTTCATTTGAGCAGCTGAATATTTTTCTATCGTTTGTTCAAAGCCCTGAAGTTCCATTATAAAAATATTTCCCTGTGCAGAATTAGATTGAATATTGGCAACATATTTTTTCCCATTATTTTTAAAAGCATACACTCCAAAAGGAGAACCACTTTCTCTTACAAGACCAGTCGTTCTGTGTTTTCCGCTCCACATGTTTTTTTCTAATTTTGCTCTGTCACTTTCATTTTCAGGAAATTCACCCTGATATATTTTTTTAGCGCCAATTTTATCGAAATAATCGTAAACACTTTTGTCAAAAAATTTCTGATTGAAGTCTTTACCCTGATCTCCTTCAAAATTCAAAATACCTAGTTTACCTTCAGTACTATAAACACTGCTTCCCGTATAATTTTGCATGGTTTCGAAATCAAAAATTTCAGAAAGTCCGTCTTTTTCATTACTTATTTTAAGATCTTTGGGAGCTTTAAGAAATGGGAAATTACCAATATCTTTTAGATCCGGAATCTGATCCCAATTTATTTCTGCCGATCCAGCTTCTTCTTTAGTATTCTCTACTTCCGGAGTCTTTGTGGTCTCTAGTGTCTCCTGCTCCTTTTTTTCTTTATTACAAGAAAACATTAAAACTCCAGCTATAACAACAAGTATTGTTTTTTTCATTTTAACTTAGAATTGAATTATTTAAAATTTTATATCCGTGGTATATAACTAATAAATTATAAAATTATTACATTGGATATTGTTTGTTTAATTACGCTTTGTTTACCATCACAGTATTACGGGATTCAAAAAACTCATACGCTCTTTGCTCTACATACGAATACGTTGAATCGCGCATAGGAAAAGCACAATGTCCCCCATACTTTGGCATTTCGAGGTAAACAAACTCACTCTCCTGTGCAATAGTTCTTGGATAACATCTTTCGCCTAAAAAAGGATCATCAAGTGAATTTATAATTAAAACGGGTGTTGTAATATTTTGAAGCGAAAACTCCGGAGAAACGCGCTGGTAATAATCATCACGACTTGCAAAACCGTGCAAAGGTGCTGTAAAATACTGATCGACTTCATCAAAAGAAGTAATTTTGTCGATCTGATCGCTGTTTATAAAATCAGGAAACTGTGCTGCTTTGTGTTTCAGCTTTCTCTTGATATCTATCGTAAAATTCTTTAAGTAAACTCTGTTAAAACCTTGTTTGAGTACTTCGGCACTTGTTGCAATATGTGTTGGAACTGAAATCGAAACAGCAGCTTTTATACGATGATCGATTTTTGTCCAGCCTAAATAATTCAATAACTGAACACCGCCCATTGAATATCCGATCAAATAAACCTCTTCGAACCCTTTTCGTAAAACGAAGCGAACGACTTCATCAAGATCATCCACTGCACCATGATGATACAATCTGGGAAGACGATTCATTTCGCCACCACAAGTACGATTGTTCCATGCAAAAACAGAAAAACCTTTTTCCTGAAAATAAGTAGCACAACTGTTATTGTACGTTCTGCGGGAATCACCTTCTAAGCCGTGACATAAGATAACCGCTTTCTTGGGATCATTTACTAAAAAATCAATATTGATAAAATCTCCATCACTCAATTCGAGTTTTTCTCTGGTATAGCCGGGAACTTCAAACTTCTTAAACAAAGCAGCATAAATGGTAGAAATATGCCTGTTTCGATTCATAATCGACGGGAAGTTGTAGGCTGATTGTTCAATTATAGGCATGATTAGAAAGTTTTTTATGGTTAAATTTAAGCCTTTTTTTCAAATCAATGGCTATTGCTGATTTTTATTTTATGCGTTAATCCCCATTCTGATAAAGCCTGAATTACAGGCCTAATAGATTTACTGTATTCCGATTGATTATACTCTACTATTACGGGCTTTGCATCAACGATAACATTGCGTTCAATTAATAAATTAAGTTCCAATTTTTTTAATTCTGCTGATAATACTCTTGCCGAAATACCTAAAACCCGTCTTTGAATATCATTAAAACGAGTATGTCCGTTTAAAATTGCAATCATGATACGCAAAGTCCATTTACCACCCAATACATAAATTGCATCTTCTGTAGACGATAAGGATTTAGTACAACGCTCTTCGGTCATTGGCTCTATAATTTCTTCCATTCTAATCTTGTTTTGTGTAGAAAACTAACCAAAAGGATAGTACTAACCTTTTGTTTACTACTATATTTTTGATAGTAAATATAAATAAATTTGCGGAAACAAATAATATAAACAGCATGAAAAAAAATGTATTAAGTATTCTTTCGAGTCCACGAGGAGCATCTTCTGTAAGTAATAAACTAAGCGCCGTTATTCTTGAAAAAATTATCGAAAAATATCCGGAATCAACTATTGTTGTTCGCGATCTAGCCAAAGATCTGCCACCCCATCTAAATGAAGAATACGTTACGAGTATTTTTACTCCTGAAGCTAACAGAACAGATGCTCAAAAACAGTCTTTAGTTTATTCTGATGAAGCAATTGCAGAGATTCAAAATGCTGATATTATAGTGATGAATGCACCTGTGTATGAATTTAGTATTACAGCGATGCTAAAAGCTTATCTGGATCAGATTACGAGAGCCGGAATAACTTTTAAATACGGAGAAAATGGATACCCTGAGGGATTGATTACGAACAAAAAACTCTACATCGCTATTGCAAGTGGTGGTATTTATACCGAAGGATTCATGACAGAATATGATTTTGTTGGGCCTTATTTACAAAAACTGTTAGGCTTTTTAGGAATTACTGACATCACAATCATTAGAGCTGAAGGTCTAAACAAGGGTACAGACGAAGATAAAGAAAACGCTTACCAAAAAGGTATTGATAGTATTTTGATTGATTAATATACTCCTCTTTATTTTAAAAAAATCTAATTCTGATTAATTCAAGTTGTACCTAAATTTATTTAGTAGGGTAAGTATTTTATTGAAATTTCATGGAAATGATCTAATCTTTAACTGCTTATTTATACCTACAAGGTTTTGAAAACCTTGCAGGACTATGAAAAAATAACTTGAATTAATCAGATTATATTACAAATCATAACAATCATACTTTTCTTTGTAGCATTGAAGCTCTGTATCTGTTTTTCCAAGAAGCTTTTCTAAAAGCGAAATCTTGTCCTCATACAATCTTTTCATTAAGGCGAAACTGGTATCATTATTCGGAACATTATCACTTTGATTCGTTTGTTTATGACTAAAATAATGTTCGCTTTCAAAATTTATAATCGCTTCTACCGGCAAATCCAGTATTACAGAAAGTTTCTGGAGTTTCTCTACATTGACTCTTGTTTTGCCTTTTTCAATTTTACTGTAACCAGCCTGCGTCATGCCCAACTGATAAGCCATATATTCCTGAGTATAATTTTTTAGTTCTCTAATACTTTTAATTTTGTCGCCTATTAACATTTTTATTCTTTTTAATTCTTTGATGTTTTTTATTAATACAAAAATTCATCCTAGCAAATTTAAGCTTGGAGAGAAAAAATAACAATAACAAATGTTAACATTTCAATCATAATTCGTCAATTCCGTATTTTAAACGACTTAAATGAACGGGGCTTATATTAAGATAAGATGCAATGTAATGCTGAGGCACACGCATTAATATTCTTGGAAAAGTAGCATTCATACTATTATAACGCTGTAAAGGTGTCTGCGTATAAATTCCTTTAATCTTATCGTTGAATACAATAAAATAATCTTCTGCGATTAGCCTGCCCAGTTTTTCTCCATTTCTAAGATTAGCATAAAGTAATTGCAACATCTCAAAGGTAACGACTAAAACGGTTGTATCTTCAAGAGCCTGAATATAAAAATCTCCGGGAATCTCTCTCAAAAAACTCCGATAATCTGTTGCAAAAGTATTTTCTACCGAAAAATGAAATGTCTTTTCATCATCATTCTGATCAACAAAATAAATTCGTAATAAACCTTTCACTACAAAATAAATATCCCGACAAATCTCTCCTTCAGAAAGTACTATTTCTTTCTTTTTAATGTGCTTAACGGTAAACATAGCTTTACACAGCTCCCATTCTACATCATCAATTTCGATATAATGCTGCATTAATGCCCTTATGCTTTCAAAGTTATTCCCCATTTCCTAAAATTTACTTTGTTTACATTTCTAACGCTTTAAAATACCTCATTATTTTTATGCTAATGATTTACGTTTTGGCATCAATAATAAAACAATTAAACCAATACTAATCCATTACAATTTGTTTATCGATTAAGTATTGCTTTTGAAGTTTCAGAGAAAAGATATTTTTTTCAAACTTCATATTTCGCCTACAAGTTATTAGACTGAAAGGTTTGGGAAATCTTAAAAAAATTCATGTAGTACTTTTTTATATAAGGTTTTAAAAACCTTACAGGATAAACCTAACCGATAATTTGAATATAGAAAAACTTTAGCTTTGCTTATTTCGCAAAATAAAGATAATGTGTAGTACTGCCTATACTTCTCAATCGAATTTGGGAGTTGTTGTACTCGTATAACTTCCAATTGTTATTATTGAGTTTGTTAAGTGTTTCTGCGCTAAAGTTTATTTTTAATTCCTGTCCGCCATACACTGCTTTACATTCCCATTCGCCGGTTACAGTTACTCCTGCTTTGGTTGCATTTACAATTCTATCCGCATTGAACACGAATGAATATCCGTTATAAGAACCGGTTTTTTCTGAATCATCAAAAAAATACGGAATGGTCCAGGAACCACTTGTTAGCGTAGTTTCAAAATCTACTGAGGCAATATTGTTTTCAGGACAATTTTTTATAGCATATTGTATTGCATTTTCAAAGTCTTGATTATTGTTGATTGCCTGAGTCTGATTGTTGTAATTTATAATCGAGATCGGATATTTTAAGGAAATATAATTGCCTTCGTTTAGATTTTTAATAAAATTAAAAAACGCCTGATCACTTACAATCGAAACCGAACTGGCAATCTGACTCGCACTGTTGTAGATGTTAATGGTAATTGGATAAGTAATATTGAGGCCGTTGATTTTAGACAAAAGATCAGGGTAAAGATTCCAATAATCGATTAAGTCATTAAAATCAGACTGATTCGGAATTAATTTTTCGATGTAATTATAATATACCATCGTGACCGGAAAATCTATTGTTACGATATCATCATCGTAAGTACTGGCATTTATATTATCGAAAACTTTTTGGTAATCTGCTGGAGAAGCAAGCGCAATTTGTTCGTTATTAACCGTAATGGTGTAAGGAAATTTTATCGTGCAATAACTCGATTGATCGATCACATTGTCCTGAACGGTTGGCACCATTGCAACACGCTGTAAGTACGAAGTAAGGGGTGAAACCTTGGTAACTGTACCTTGTGTGTTATTTACCTGCTCCTCTGTTTCATTTTGGCAGGACAATAACAGCAAAAAAATTATTATTGATAAATATTTTTTCAACGACAGCATATTTTCATTTTTACAAAGGTAGTAAAATTTCAAGAAATTGCTTTTTAATAAATTGGGCATCAAAGGTTTTGAATTCATTTTTTTTCAATTAATAATGTCATGAATAACAACATTTTATACCACTATAGAACAATCGTGTTTACTTTTACCCTACTTGAACTAAAAACAAATACTTTTGCATCTCATAAATTGCAAAATACAAATGCCAAATCAACCCGAATCAAACACTTGCGATGAAATTATTTTTTCGTCCTTTTTTAAAGGTCAGATAAAAGTGCTCCGTAATTTCCTTTTTTACAAATTTGGTAATCTGGAAAAAGCGGAAGATGTTGCGCAGGAAGCTTTCTTAAAGCTATGGCAAAATTGTGCTTCGGTGCCTATCGAAAAAGCTAAATCTTATGTGTATACGATTGCAAACAACAGCAGTCTTAATGAAATTGCACATCAAAAGGTCGTATTGCGCTATGAAAAAGATTTCACCGGTTTGGATAAAACTAATGAAAGTCCGGAGTACATTTTGGAGGAAAAACAATTTCAGGCTAAGCTCTTAAAAGCAATCGAAAACTTGAACGAGAAACAACGTATTGCTTTTTTGATGCACCGCATTGACGGAAAAAAATACAGCGAAATTGCTTTGGACTTAAATATTAGCGTAAAAGCAGTCGAAAAACGCATTCATTTGGCTTTGTTAAGCTTACGCAAAGAAATTGACCTTTAAAAGTAGGGTAAACTTAATTCTAACTGTTTTAATTATATAATACCAGTACAATGAAAAAAAATCAACTATTAGCCAAATGGCTCAACAATGATTTATCTGAAGATGAATTAGCTGCTTTTGAGGCAAGTCCTGATTTTGAAAAATACCAGAAAATTAAAAATTATACGGATCTTTTAGTGGTAGATGATCTGAATGAAGATATGATGCTTGCTACTATTCTTAAACAAAAAAAGGTCACTCCAAAGGTGGTTCCGTTATACCGAAAACGATACTTTCAGGTTGCTGCTTTACTTGTACTGGCTTTAGGAATTACGCTTACTTTTAAACTGGCAACGAACAAAACGGAAACGGCAGATTTTGGAAAACAAACTTCTTTCACGCTGCCCGATAACTCTGAAGTAGTTTTGAATTCCGGTTCTGAAATAGGTTATAAAAATTGGAACTGGGACAACAACAGACATCTTGATCTTCAGGGAGAAGCTTATTTTAGAGTTGCTAAGGGAAAACGTTTTGAGGTACAAACTAAACTCGGAAAAGTAGCGGTTTTAGGAACTCAGTTTAATGTTAAAACCAGAAAAAACAGGTTCGACGTCGTATGTTATGAAGGTCGCGTACAGGTTAATTATGCCAATAAGCAAATTGTTCTGACACACGGACAAGGTGTTAGTTTTGAAAACGGAAAACAGTTGAAGCTAGATGTAGCCGTATCAAAACCGGAATGGATCGACCACAATATCTCATTTTATAAAGAAAATATCAGAACGATCTTGGACGAGGTCGAAAGACAATACAACATTACTATCGAGCTAAATGCAAAAGACACGACTTCTTTATTTACAGGAAAACTGCCTGCTCAAAATCTGGATACGGCCTTGCAGATTATCAGTACAACGTATGATTTGAAAGTTGAAAAAGTCTCCAAAAACAAAATAATTATCGACGAAAAATAAATGTTGCGCCCCAAACAATATCAATTTTTGTTTTTTAGCTTTATCTATGTTCTGAATCTTTTTGCACAGGACAAAGGAAAAACTATGCCTTTTAGCAACATCCTATTTGATATTGAACAGCAACATCATGTAAGTTTTAATTACCTTGAAGAAAATATTATTGGGTTAGAAATAAATCCGCCAAAAAAGTCACTTTCTTTAAATGAAAAATTAAAATACCTGACGAAGAAAACCAATTTATCTTTTGAAAATCTGGGCAATACCTTCATCAATATTTATAAAAATACTCCCAATTCCGCTTTAGTATGCGGATACGTTTTTTCTGCTATAGACCGAAAACCTATTGAAGATGCCAATATCAAGCTAAACGATAAAACGCAAATTACTACGGACCAAAATGGCTATTTTGAATACTCAAAAACAGATAAAAATATTCTTTTAATCAGTCACTTGGGATTTGTAACCAAAAGAATCACTACTCCCAATCAAAATACTAAAAATTGCCTGCAAATATTTTTAGAGCCGGAAGTAATGGAACTAAAAGAAATTAAGGCTAACGCTATTCTGGCGTCTGGAATTTCTAAAGGTACGGATGGCGCTTTTGAAATAAAACCCAAGAAATTCGGAATTTTACCGGGACTTATAGAACCGGATGCCTTGCAGGCGATGCAACAGATTCCGGGCGTTAACAGTCTCGATGAAAGTGTCTCGAGCATTAATGTTCGTGGTGGTACACATGATCAGAATTTATTTTTATGGAATGGAATCAGAATGTACCAAACGGGACATTTTTTTGGTTTAATATCAGTTTTTAATCCTAATCTGGCACACACTATTTCTATTTATAAAAATGGAAGTTCGGCCTTTTTTGGTGAAAGTGTTTCAAGTGTGGTCGATATTTCTTCTACTCCTGAAAAACTGGAAAAGAATAATTTTAGTGCAGGAATCAATATGATTAATGCCGATTTTAATGTGAAGTACAATCTTTCGAAAAAGAGTTTTATCGAAATTTCAGCCCGTAAATCAATCACCGATTTTGTTGAAACACCTACTTATAAAGAATATTTCAACAAGGCTTTTCAAAATACTACAATCACCGTTTTTACACAAAATAATAATGTAGATTATAAGAGTGATAAAAAATTTGGTTTCTACGATGCTACTTTCAAATATGCTCAGAAAATAGGAAACAAAGATCAAATCATCCTTGATTTAATTACAATTCAGGACAATCTTGAAGTTTTTCAGAGTGCCACAGCGTACGACATTTACCAATCCGAAAACAATCGTTTACGTCAGCAAAATTATGGCGGGAATCTGGCGTGGAAACGAAACTGGAATGCTTTTAATACTACGAAAATAAATGTGTACAATTCGGCTTATGAACTTTTAGGCAATCAAAATAATACTATTGGCAATCAAATTGTCATTCAGGAAAATACCGTTAACAACAACGGAATTAATCTGGAAAACCATCATATTCTTACTTCTACTTTTAGCGTAAGCAATGGTTATCAATTTAATGAAATTGGGGTAACGAATTTGGAACAAGTTACCAATCCTGATTTTTACCGTAAGGTTAAGGACGTACTTAGAGCTCATGCCTTTATAGTAGAAGGAAAATACAATGATACGCTTAGCAGAATCTATTTTAAGGCAGGAACACGTTTAAACTACATCGAAAAATTTAAAAAATACCGTCTTGAACCACGAGTACAATTCAATTACGGCATCAGCAAAAATCTAAATTTAGAAATACTCGGCGAACTAAAAAGTCAAAATTCTCAGCAAACCATTGATCTGCAAAAAGACTATTTTGGAATCGAAAAAAGACGCTGGATTATTTCGAACAATACTACAATTCCGATTCAGAAGAGCAAACAAGTATCGATAAGTTTATGCTATAAAGAAAATGACTGGTTATTGGACATTGAAAACTTTTATAAAAAAGTAAACGGCATTACAACGTCAAGCCAAGGTTTTCAGAACCAGTTAGAATTTGTTCGAACCACGGGCAATTATGAAGTATTTGGAACAGAAATCCTGATTCAGAAAAAACTAAACCATTTTCTGACCTGGATGAGTTATACCTACAATGATAACAATTATCATTTTGCCAATTACGAATATCCTGTTTTCCCTAACAATTTTAAGTTGTCGCATACTTTGTCACTGGCGCTTATGTATGAAAAGAGTAATTTTAAAATAGCTCTAGGAACAAAATGGTCTTCCGGAAGACCAAAAACATCTTTGAACGTTTCTAATGTTGACCCCGCTGATCCTGTATTGTTTTATAACAGACCTAATGATACTCGTTTGCATATTTTTTCACAGGTCAATCTTTCCTCTACTTATAAATGGGAAGTGAATGCGGTTCAGTACAAAATAGGTGTTTCTATTTTGAATATTTTAAACCGAAAAAATGAAATCAGCGAGTACTACAGAATCAGTTCTTTAACCAATGCTATAGAAGAGGTGGAGACTTTTTCACTTCAGCGAACTCCAAATATGAGTTTTAGAGTTTCCTTCTAACTCTTTTATTTCAAGTGCCTTAAGAAGCACTTATCTTCTTTTTCACCTTTTTTTCTACAAAATCACATTTTTTTGGTAGGGTAATCCATATCAAAGCTGTTTTACTATTGAATCTCATCGTAAGATTCTTTAAAGCATTGAACAGTTATGAAAATTAAAACTCAGGATAATTTTTCTCAGAATAACCCGGAAACCTCCGACGAAGCTGCATACAAAAACGACATCATTCCGATTATGGATGCGCTTTATGTGATTAACGGTAAATGGAGAATTCCCATAACGATAACACTAATGGAAGGGAGTAAACGATTTGGCGAGATTCAGAAAGAAATAGACAAAATTACCTCTAAAGTTTTAGCGCATGAACTAAAAGAAATGGAACTCCATGGTTTTATCGAAAAAAAAGCATGCGATGAGAGTCCGTTAAGAGCCGAATATACTTTAACCCAATACAGCAAATCACTTATACCTATTTTAACCTCTTTGCGGGATTTTGGGATTTTGCACCGAAAAAGAATACGGGAACAAGCAGTATAAAACAACAAATTAATCAACCCCAAAATAACCATCAAATATGAAAAGAAAAAAAATAGTCTATTTAACTGCGGCTTTGCTGATCCTTATCTCTGCGGGAATTTATATCTATTATGGTTTTCTGTTTAAGGAAGCCCGCAATATCGAAACTGAAATGCCGGATGCAAGTATAACAGCGGCGGCACTAATTAAAGCATATACCTCAGATCCTGTCAAAGCAGATTCATTGTACCTCAACAAAACGATCGAAGTACAAGGTGTGGTGACGAAAGAAACTGATTCTGTTATGATACTTGACAATAAAGTTTTTTGCCTTTTTACTAAAAAAAACAATGCTAAACTGTTAAGTACTGAAACGGTAATCAAAGGTAAATGTATTGGTTATGACGAACTTTTTGAAGAAATCAAACTTGACCAGTGTACCATTACTCCACTAACAAATAATCAAAACAATTAATCCATTTTTATGAAGAAATTCCTAGTCCCGCTCTGCCTGTTTTTGGCGACAATAGCTTATTCGCAAGATGATTTGCTGAACAGCCTTGATTCTACTCAAGTCGAAGAAAATTACTCCACCGCTACTTTTAAGGCGTTACAGCTTGTAACATTGCAAACAACCAAAATGCCTGCAAAAAAAGAGTTCTATTTTGTGGTTTCGCACCGATTTGGAACTGTTAAAGATGGTCTTGACAGCTTTTTTGGTCTGGACAACGCTACTACAAAATTAGGAGGTATTTATGGTGTTACGGATTGGTTATCACTTAGCCTTTCGAGACATACCCTAAACAAAATGTACGAAGCGGGAGCAAAATACCGCTTGGTAAGACAAGATGATCATTTTCCAGTTGATATCGTTGGGTATAGTGTTGCTGACATCAATACCTTTTTAGAAAAAAGTCAATATCCTGGTTTAGAATTCAAACATCGTATGACGTATGTTCAACAATTGCTGATCTCCAGAAAAGTGAGCGAAAAACTATCGCTGGAATTAGTGCCTTCTTACATACACAGAAATCTTTACAATCCAACTTTAGAAAACGACAATCAATTTTCTTTTGGTGGTGGCGGACGCTATAAAATCACAAAAAGATTATCTGTCAATCTAGAATACATGCACAATTTTGATAAACCTGATTTTTACAATAATCCCTTATCTGTTGGTTTAGATGTAGAAACTGGCGGACACGTTTTTCAGCTAATATTCAGCAATTCACAATCTATGAGCGAAAGCGGTTACCTAACAAATGCATCAGGAGACTGGGGCAAAGGAGACTTCTTTTTTGGCTTTAACTTATACCGAGTATTTTAATAACTATAAACAAACCCCATGATGAAAAAAACACTAGCCCTTACGATTTTATTCGCTGCCTTTGCAAGCTGCAGCAGTTCTGATACTTACGAAGATATCGAAACGCCAACGACACCGCCTGTAGTAGTAACGCCTCCTGTAACGAACCCGGGAACGGAAACGCCTCCTGTTGTTACCCCAACACCTACAGAGCCCGTTGCTACTACGTACACTGCAAATGCAAAATCGATTATAGATGCCAACTGTATTGGCTGTCACCAAAGCGGAAGATCGGCATCTTTCAGACCTTTAACAACGTATGCACAGGTTAAAGAAGCCGTAGAAAATGCAGGTTTATTAAACCGAATTCAGCTTCAGTCGGGTCAGCAAGGTATTATGCCACAAGCAGGCAGAATGTCACAAACCAATATTGACATACTTGTAAAATGGAATACAGACGGACTTAAAGAAAACTAATTACTATGAGAAAAATAGGTATTACTTTCTTGCTTTTAGTATTGGTAATGAGCGCAAATGCTCAAAAACTGATTACTAAAACAGGAAGCATCAAATTTCAGGCTACGATGCCTTCGTACGAAGAAGTAGCGGCTGAAAACAAAAGTGTTTCTGCTGTTTTAGAACAATCTACAGGAGATTTTGCTGCTTTGGTTCTTATAAAAGGTTTCCGTTTTAAAGTCGCTTTAATGGAGGAACATTTTAATGAAAATTATATGGAATCTGAAAAGTTTTCGAAAGCAACCTTAAAAGGTAAATTAGAAAATTTTGATCCTGCTAAAATTACAAGTACGGCTAAAAATTTTACACTAAAAGGTGATCTTACCGTTCACGGAAAAACTAAACCTGTAACGATTCTTGTAAAAGTTTCTAAATCTGCTAACGGTCTTAATCTAAATGGTTCTTTTGAAGTGAAACCGGAAGATTATGATATTGAAATACCCAATTTAGTGCGAAAAAAAATTGCTGATAAGGTAAAAGTAGATTACGCTTTTTCATTAGTTAAATAATTTTCTAACTCCATTTTTAGAGGTCAGTTTTCATACTTGGCTGACCTCTTTTTTTACTAACCTTAACCACATTGCTATGATCTGCAAAAATTACACTGTTACCGGAGAAGATGTAAATGATTTTATGGTAATGGAAAGCACAGCTTACATCTCCTACACTACCCGATTGTTATATCATTTCTTGTTTCATAACGGATTTTCTAAAGAAAAACTTAATGCACTGCATTTGAGTTTCGAAGAAGAAAACAATGAATTGGTTTGTTATCAAAATCTAATGTTTACCGAACCATTTTTAGTCGAAATGAAACATTGCCAGATTGGAGATAAAATCAATATCAGCAGTTCTTTCTTTAATGCTAAAAACGAATGTTGCGCAGAAGTTATCAAAGAAGTACATTGGTTTGATCATACCCGCGGACACATTATAGCGACACCGCAACAAATTCGCCAGCACTTTAATCGTAAGCTTAGCGCTTAATTTTTAGGTTGCTTTACAGCCAACGCAATAATATAATGCACTAAAATATATGCCTACATTTTAAATCAATACATTTGCTGTATCAAATAGTGCTCTATTTTACAGCACTATTTTACGATTGAAATGAAAAAGCCTAACGTATCTTATAAAAAATACAACGATATTGAAATCTTCGAAGGCAAAGTTGCCTCGCATCAATATGGCTGGCATTTTCATCAATCCTATACTATTGTATTGGTTGAAAAAGGTGCTGTTACTTATTTCTTTCGGGAAGATAAAATTGTAGTGGAGGCACAGCAAATTTTACTTATAAATCCGTTTGAGGTGCATTACAACATCACCAGCGATGATTGTGAGTATAAAGTTGTATTTCTGCCACACACTTATTTTTCTGAACCCATTTCTGAAAAACAAATAATCTGTTTTACAAATAGGATCAGTAATTCTTCTACTTTGCTTCATGACTTAAAAAAGAATATTCTTCTTCTTGAAAGCGCAACAAAGGAGCAACAATATCAATTAGGTGGACAAAAAATTGGTTTGTTTCTGTTGGAGCATTTTATTCATGAATGGAGAGACTTCGCTATTGATAACAGAATTCTAAAAACACTGAAGTACATCAATGAAAATTTAGCCGACAAACTTCTTATCGAAGAACTGGCTAAGGTTTCTTGTATGAGTAAATTTCATTTTCAGAGATTGTTTAAAAAGCAAATCGGATTAACAGTAAACGACTACATACAGGTACAAAGAACGGAACTGGCCAAAACTTTAATTGAAACCGAAAACAAAGTCGCCCCAATTGTGCATGATACAGGATATTTCGATCAAAGCCATTTTAATAAAGCTTTCAAAAAAATGTGGGTTGTTCAGCCGTCGTATTTTTTAGATAAATGAGCATTATTTTACAGTTTTCCTATCTGAAGAATAAATATTTTTGCATCAGTTAATGAATTAAAACAAAAAAAATGAACGGAGAACACCATTATAAGCTCACTACAAAATGGACAGGAAATCAAGGTACAGGAACCTCTAATTACAGAAAGTATGAAAGAAGTCATACTATTATGGTGGATAATAAAACGGATATTCTGGCTTCATCTGATCCGGCTTTTCGCGGTGATACAACCAAACACAACCCCGAAGATCTTTTGGTCGCTTCAATGTCGTCTTGTCACATGTTGTGGTATCTTCATCTCTGCTCTGAAGCAGGAATAATTGTAACGGACTATATCGACAACGCTACAGGAATCATGATCGAAACCGCAAACGGTAGTGGGCACTTTACTGAAATAACCTTAAACCCAATTGTTACGATTACTGAAGCTGCAATGCAGGATAAAGCAAATGAATTGCACAAGAAAGCTAACGAATTATGCTTTATTGCAAATTCTGTTAATTTTCCTGTTCATCATAATGCTGTTTGTAGGGTTGGGGAGGAAAATCTATAGTCTATATTCAACTAGTTACAGCAAAAACTACCAAAAAATTACCTTATTCATTCACAGTAAATTCTCCTTTAACCATATAAACATTAGCACCCGTCCTTGAATCTTTAATTTTTGTAGCTATTAGATTAGGCTCGTAGGTGTTAACAAAATGAGTTTTATGAGTTTTTGCCAACCATTTTTTCTTATACCCATATTTTTTTGATCTGTAGAAGGCGGTAAGATGAAGAGTATCATTTTTTATATAACCTGTATCACTTTCATACCACTCTTTATACCGTGTTCTAATATGACGAGTAGTTTTTAAATTATTATTTTCCATTTCAAAAAAACCAAGACTTTTTAGTTTTATTAACTGTTTTACTTTTATTGTACCATTTTCTGGTGCAGTTAAATACTCACTATCTGTAATACAAGTTTCTGTATAAAATTTACTATCATCAGAAAAAACACTGAATATATAACTTCCATTGTTTTTTAAGTGTACATAAACTTGATTTGCTTTTAAATATGGGTTACTTGTTATATCTTTTTTTGTTTCATTAGCAAGATATTGCAAAAAATACTTGTCATAGTGACTATTATTTATGGCCGTATCTTTATCAATTTTATTAGTTTCTACAAGATATCGCTTAAAAGCTTCATCGGGAAAAGCAGAGTCTTTTGATGTCTTGCAACTAACAAAAAGTACAAACATTAATAATAATAAAACTATTTTATTCATTAGCAGTAAATTCTCCTTCAACCATAAAAACATCAAGTCCGGTTCGGGAATCTTTAATTTTAGTAGCAATTAGTTTAGGCTGATATTTATGTATAAAGTGAGTCTTGTGTGTTTTGGCTAACCATTTTTTCTTATACCCATATTTTTGGGATCTGTAGATGGTGTTAAAATGAATAGTATCATTTTTTATATATCCCCTATCACTTTCATCCCACTCTTTAAAACGTGTTCTAATATGACGAGTAGTTTTTAAATTATTATTTTCCACCTCAAAAAATCCAAGACTAGTTAATTTTATTAATTGTTTTAATTTTATAATGCCATTTTCTGACGTAGTTAAATAATCACTATCAATAGCATAAGTTCCTGTATAGAATTCACCATCATCAGAAAAAACACTGAATATATAATTATTACGATTATTTTTCAAGTAAGTATACACTTGATTTTCTCTTAAGTATGGGTTACTTGTTACATCTTTTTTGGTCTTATAATCTAGATATTTTGAATAATACTTATTATAATAACTATCATTTATAGCTGAATCCTTATCCATCTTATTAGTATCTATTAAATACTGCTTAAAAGCAGTATCTGTATAGCCAGACTCTTTTGATGTCTTGCAACTAATAAAAACTACAAACATTAATAATAATAAAACTATTTTATTCATTAGAAGTAAATTCTCCTTCAACCATAAAAACATCAAGTCCCGTTCGGGAATCTTTAATTTTTGTAGCAATTAGTTTAGGCTGATATTTATGTATAAAGTGAGTCTTGTGCGTTTTAGACAACCATTTTTTCTTATACTCATATTTTTTTGATTTGTAAATGGCAGTAAAATGAAGTGTATCATTTTTTATATAGCCTGTATCGCTTTCATACCACTCTTTAAAAGGTGTAATAATGAAACGTCTAGTTTTTAAAATATTATTTTCTATTTCAAAAAGTCCATGTCTTTTCAGTTTTATTAATTGTTTCAATTTAATTGTCCCATTTACTGTTGCTGTTAAATATTCACTATCAATAGTATAAGTTCCAGTATAAAATCTACCATCATCAGCAAAAATACTGAAGATATAAGAATTTCCATTATTCTTCAAATAAGAATAAACATTATTAACTTTCAAATAAGGATTACTTGATATATGATTTTTCGTTTCATAATCAAGATACTGCAAAAAATACTTATCATAATAACTATCATTTATTACAGCATCTTTATCCATTTTATTAGTATCTATTAAATACTGTTTGAATGCTGTTTCAGAATTACTAGGCTCTTTTGATGTCTTACAACCAACAAGAAATATAGATAATAATAAACTTACAATTATTTTATTCATTTGCTTTTTACAATTTTATTTTTTGTGGTAAATTCTTAAAATATTCATCCAATTTATAAAATGATTCTAAATTCGTTCCTTTTATTGAGGTTTGAGCATCCATAACTGTATTTAATCTTTCTAACTGAACTCTATTAGACTCTTCATTATATACCACAAATAAATGATGAAAATAAGTTGTGCCATAGTTTGTATTCATAGTAATGTCTAAGTCTGGCTCAACTTCTTTATATTTTTCATAATCTTCTAAATCCTTTTTGTATTGCCTGCTATCTTCTAAAAAAACTTTATAATCTGGATATTCTTTTCTAATTGGTTGTTTTGGTTGTTTTGGTACTGTCGAAATAAATGATGGATTATCCTTGTACTCTTTTAAAGCATCTTGATACTCTTTTTCAGTTTTATAAGCTGATCTAACAGGCTTATTCTCTTTTACAATTTTATTATGCTTTTCAGGAAACTCAATCGCATCGTGCATCATATTGGATGGCCAAAATGTTCCATAACCAAATTTAGTAGATTTATTAATATTACCAATTCCATCTGTAAAGGAAAACGTTTCCTGACCGCGATTTAGCAAAATATCAAAAAGACGTTGATAATCATAATTTTGACCGTTAATTATTTTATCCCGATTGAAGGGATTTTTATTATTTGATTTTCCATAATACAAATCAAAAGCATACGCCATATGTATAATATCCGTTATCCAAGCTTGCATATTTACACCTGCTGACCAATATTGATCAGAGTTCATCCCTAAAAATAATGGTGCCTTAAAAATATCATTATATGACGAAATCATAAAGTTACCCAATTTTATTGATGCACCACCCACAATCTGATTTCTGTTTCGGTTATCTTGAGAATTATAAGCGTCTTTTGTTGATATTTCATTTCCGTTTTCATCGTATGTTTTTGAAACTTTACCAGAACTCAAAACCCCCGTTGAACCTACTGTAAAAGCATACTCATACGGGTTGTTTACACCAGAGCCACTAAAACTAGTAAACAAATTCATATTGAGCGCGTTTCCTGTTTTATATCCTATTGTTACAGCAGGTGTTAATGTCGCGTTTAATAAATTACGGCTTAATGGAGACGTTCCTGGTGCATTATTACCATAATAGGTCAAAGCAGCATTTAAACTTGGCATAAGATGTACATCTCCGGCTCTTGCAACCTCTTTTTGAATTCCGGCATACAAGCTTGCTGTAAAACCTCCTTTAAGACTATAACTAAATTTTAATCCCATGTTTATTGGTGGTCCCCCTGGTCCTGGACCATCACCATTACCCGGGCCTTGGCTATCTCCCGCATTTGGACCTCCTTTTTGCTTTAAATCTTGCCTAAAATGTTTTTTTTCTTCTTTTTTAGTATCTTCTTTAGGAAAACTAATGCTTAGATTTCCGTTGAAGCTTGACGATTCTAATTTACCAATAGTAACTGCTGCATCACCAACACCATCAAATTTAAAAAGATCAAAATCATAAGTTTCTAAATGTTCATCTGGTTTTATAGTATCTTTAAGCAGTGTGTTAATATATTTCCCATAAGAAGTAACTAACCCGGCAACTAACTTAATTTTTTTATCATTGTCTTTCTCTATTCCTTTTAAATGATGCTCCCACACGACAATTTTTTCATTTTGTATATCATAAAAAGCATAATCATTTGAATGTACCCCTTGAGATACTACAATAGATGGATTCTTAACCTTGCCGTCTGCAATTTCTTTATATAATTTGTATATGATACCTGTATTATCATCATTAAATTTCCCAACCATTTCAGAAGCAACACTTTTGATATGATCGTGCATATAACTGCTTTCAAGTTTATACTCGCTCTCTTTAATTTCATTTTTAGGTACCACAAATCTTGGGGTTCCAAATGCTACATTTCCCATATCGACTACTTTTTACCTTTCAGTTGTACTTTTTTATTAGAACTTAAGGTCAAATTTTCTTTTGTTGCTACTAATTCAACTTTTTCAGATGTTTCAATAAAGGTCTTACTTTGACTAAAATAAGACTCTTTTATCGTAACATAGAGATTTTTTGCGCTCTTATTAATTGCCATGATACAATTTTTTAATACGTTAAAATATGTTTGATTGCTCTGTACTATTAATTTCGATTGTTTTTTCACTGCTTTCCAAAAGCATATTTTCTTTTGTACTGAAAATATTTATTTCATCAGCATATTGTGTAGACTCCAATGAACCACGAACATATTTTTGATCAATAATTTCTGTTTTGTTATCAGCAGTTTCAGAAATATTTCCTCCCGCATTTTGATTAAGATCTTTTCCTGCACTTTGACTAATATCTTTATTTGCTGAATGCTCCATATTCTCTCCCGCACTTACTGAGACATTTTTACCAGCAGTAATATTCAAATTCTCTCCTGCATTTATCGTAATATCTTTAGCAGCGGTAACATTAATATTCCCCTTTCCGTCCATTAACCAGCTGCTTCCGCCAATGTCTTCGATTAGAACACTTCCGTCTTCATCATTAAAGATCATTTTAGTTCCTGAACGAGTATGAATCGCTTTTAAACTGTTTTTACTATCGGAATAGGCACTTTTATCATTTCCGTTGTATTGTGTTCCAATTACATACGGATTCTGAACATTGTTTCCTTCAAAACCTATTAGTACTTCTTCGCCAATTTCCGGGATAAAGTAGAAACCTTTTCCAGATCCGGAATACGGCTGTACCATACGAATCCATTCCGTTACAGCAGTTCCACTTGCGCCGTAGAATTCTACTTTTACTCTTCCTAATCCTTCGGGATCGTTGTTGTCTTTTACCTGTGCAGGTTGTGTTTCTGCTTTTGCGAAAGCATGTACATTAGTATAATGTGGAGCGCTTACATCAGCTGGAATTGCTTTGAACTCGCATGAGTAATTTCCGTGTACCTCTGAATGGTGAACCACTTCGATAGCAATAAGTTCGTGTTCTACGGTTTGGTTTTGAATAGTAAATACTTGTCCAACACCTATCGGGAAATACGATGTTCCACTGTAATAAACGCTGTTGGCGTCACTTCCTGCGGTTTGCATCGTTACCATTTCTTCAATGTCTTCTTTATTGTTGGCATTTACCGTATACACTCCATCATTTAGGTTTGGATTGGTAACCGTTCCCTGATTGTACCCAATTACCGTTGCAAAGCTATCTTTACTTCCTGTAGCCGTTTTTGCAGATGAATTTCTAAGATCGGAAGCGCTATTATAATCAAATCCAGTTAACGAAATTTTATGCGATGCCATGTTGGTTTGAATGGTAAAACCATGCAGCGAAGCACCGTTTACCAATTTTACTTTGCTTTCTTTGGTTTGTCCGAATTGCATACGCATTCCGTCAAAATAAAACCATTGTGCGTAACGCTTTGATAATCTGTTTATAAATTCGAAATTACTTTCGTTGTACTGAACCAGATTTTTAAATTCTTTACGGTACGTAGATTTAATAGAATCTCTTTGGTAGAATTCACCAGGACCTTCGCCAAAGATACTCACCACGATATCGTCCAGAGTGCGTTCTTTAAACGATCTCGATCTTTTCATATCGTCTAAAACGATACTGTGACTTACTCCTGAAACGTGTAATCCTGCCGGACCTCCGTGAAGATCAATTGAGGTTAGTTCAGTAATAATACCTTTACTCATTAATTTGATTCCCGTAAGGCTTTTGAAGGTAAAAATTACCTCATCACCTAAGTAGCTTCTTAAGGCTTTTGCCTGATCTGCCGGGTTAATAATTGCTTTACCTGTGTATTGCCAAACGAATGAAAAATGATGGTGATCGCCCATTTTCTGAGAGACTTTTAAATCATAGTATACAACGTTTTGGCTAAAGCTCCCTATAGAAATATGAACTTGTTCTGAAAAATGTGACATAATACGTGCTTTTTTTAAGTACCTTGTTTTTAAAATTATCCTAAAGAAATCCAGTTGTTAGAGAATTTTGCATCTCCAAATTTCAGGTCTTTAGCTACGACTTCCATTGTAATTTTCATTGGAACATCGTTGGTACTTGAAAACTGTTCGTCATAACTCACGCAAAAAGCTTTTGTAAAACTTAATTCTTTCATTTTGCTTAAAGCATCACGTCTGTAAAAAACTATTTTACCATCTTTGGTAAGGTCTCCGTTTAGCATCCAGCTTAAAAAGTCAGTGCTTTGGTTTGCCTCAATGGTTATTTTGATTACACCGCCTTTTGCTCCGCCTGTTGGCTTGCTTGCAGTGTCTATTTCCTGTTTAAACTTAATATTGAAATCAAGAACATTATATTCTTCTCCGTCTATGTGTAATTTAGATAAAAAACTCATTTTGCTGTGGTATTATATTGTAGATTAGTGAATTATAAAAGCTTCTGCCCCATCGAGAAGTTTTCGGTTTAAAACAAAAAAGGAAGTCCACAAAATGAACTCCCTTTTATGCTTTTATGTGTAATAAAGTTTAATAAGTCTTGAAGGATTATACCCAAGCATTATCAAATTCTCCACCACCCATTGAAATTTTACGAGCTGAAATCATAAAAGTTTCCGTTAACGGATTGTCACTGTTATGATCAAAGTTCTCTTTGTACTTCACCATGTAAGCTTCAGTAAACTTTAACTCTTTTAAAGTAGCGTTAGAATCACGTTTGATGAATTTTACTGAACCTTCTTTTCTTTCGAAGTTGTTAGTCATCCATTCGAACAATTCTGTACCACCAGTAGATTCAACCTGAATCATAATTCTTCCTCCACGTGTTACTGTAGATGGACGCCCTGAAGCATCTGTTTCCTGAGCTAAGTCATAGCTCACGTTTAATACTTTGTAATCTTTACCTGCAACGGTTAATGTAGTTAAGAATGACATAATGTTTAGATTTAAATTATTTATTTAATTACGCTGTAAAAATAGAAATTAATTTGTTTTGTAAAACTATTTTAACAGAATTATTTTTACATTTACTAACAACCTCATTAACAAATAATTAATCCATTAAAAATGATTATTTCGCCCACAATTCTGAATAAAAAACACCCCGAAAAGTACTTTTAATGAGCTTTATTTCTTACCTGAAATGAAAAAAAATATCGAAAATTGCTTTTCTGCCTAACAGGAATTTGTTTACAAGAATTTTTTATGCTTTAATCTATAGGCTTTACGCTTTACGCTTGGGATTTTTAAATTATTTGCTTTGGGCTTTGGGCTTTG
>NZ_MUGW01000045.1 GCF_002217285.1 Flavobacterium hercynium
CTAAAGCAAACAAAGTTCATTGACATATTGAGATAAGAAAATACAAAAAGTAGAAAGCGTTTTTCTGATTTTCCTTACTAAGGTAAGAAAAAGCAAGAAAAACAAAAAAAAACGGTCATAATTAATTTTATGATTGGTACAATAAGCAAAATAAGGGCGTATGGGGGATGCCTAGGCTCTCAGAGGCGATGAAAGGCGTGATAAGCTGCGAAAAGCTACGGGGACGGGCACACACCGATTGATCCGTAGATACCTGAATGGGGCAACCCACTATGTTGAAGACATAGTACACCGATAGGTGGGCAAACCCGCTGAACTGAAACATCTAAGTAGGCGGAGGAGAAGAAAACAAAAGTGATTCCGTAAGTAGTGGCGAGCGAACGCGGATTAGCCCAAACCAATGTTGTTACGGCATCGTTGGGGTTGTAGGACCACGACATTTTATGTACAAGGAACCGGAAGTTACTGGAAAGTGACGCCATAGAGGGTGATAGCCCCGTATGGGTAACGAGTATAATAGATAGTGGTATCCTGAGTAGGGCGGGGCACGTGAAACCCTGTCTGAATTTGGCGGGACCATCCGCTAAGGCTAAATACTCCTGAGAGACCGATAGTGAACCAGTACCGTGAGGGAAAGGTGAAAAGAACCGTGAATAACGGAGTGAAATAGATCCTGAAACCATACGCTTACAAGCGGTCGGAGCCCTTTCGTGGGGTGACGGCGTGCCTTTTGCATAATGAGCCTACGAGTTAACGTTGCTGGCAAGGTTAAGTGGTTAAGCCACGGATCCGTAGCGAAAGCGAGTCTGAATAGGGCGCTTTAGTCAGTAGTGTTAGACGCGAAACCGTGTGATCTACCCATGGGCAGGATGAAGCTGTGGTAACACACAGTGGAGGTCCGAACCGGTTGACGTTGAAAAGTCTTCGGATGACCTGTGGGTAGGGGTGAAAGGCCAATCAAACTCGGAAATAGCTCGTACTCCCCGAAATGCATTTAGGTGCAGCGCTGTGCATAAAGTTATATAGAGGTAGAGCTACTGATTGGATGCGGGGGCTTCACCGCCTACCAATTCCTGACAAACTCCGAATGCTATATAATGTTTCACAGCAGTGAGGGCTTGGGTGCTAAGGTCCAAGTCCGAGAGGGAAAGAACCCAGACCATCAGCTAAGGTCCCCAAATATATACTAAGTTGAAAGAACGAGGTTTGTCTGCCCAGACAGCTAGGATGTTGGCTTGGAAGCAGCCATTCATTTAAAGAGTGCGTAACAGCTCACTAGTCGAGCGGACGAGCATGGATAATAATCGGGCATAAGTATATTACCGAAGCTATGGATTTAGAGTTTACTCTAAGTGGTAGGGGAGCATTCTAACAGGGTTGAAGGTGTATCGTCAGGTATGCTGGACTGGTTAGAAAAGAAAATGTAGGCATAAGTAACGATAATGCGGGCGAGAAACCCGCACACCGAAAAACTAAGGTTTCCACAGCTATGCTAATCAGCTGTGGGTTAGTCTGGTCCTAAGGCGAACCCGAAAGGGACAGTCGATGGCTAACGGGTTAATATTCCCGTACTACTAATTACTGTGATGGGGTGACGGAGTGATGAAAGCGCCGCGAACTGACGGAATAGTTCGTTGAAGTACCTACCTATAAGCTGTGCAGGCAAATCCACACGGCTTGGGGAAATACGATAGTACTAGGAGTCTTCGGACAAATAGATAGTGCGCCTAAGGGCTTCCAAGAAAAACCTCTAAACTTCAGGTAATTAGTACCAGTACCGTAAACCGACACAGGTAGTTGAGGAGAGAATCCTAAGGTGCTCGAGAGATTCATGGCTAAGGAATTAGGCAAAATAGACCTGTAACTTCGGGAGAAAGGTCGCCAGCGCAAGCTGGCCGCAGTGAAGAGGTCCAGGCGACTGTTTATCAAAAACACAGGGCTCTGCAAAATCGTAAGATGAAGTATAGGGCCTGACACCTGCCCGGTGCTGGAAGGTTAAGAGGAGATGTTATCTTCGGAGAAGCATTGAATTGAAGCCCCAGTAAACGGCGGCCGTAACTATAACGGTCCTAAGGTAGCGAAATTCCTTGTCGGGTAAGTTCCGACCTGCACGAATGGTGTAACGATCTGGACACTGTCTCAGCCATGAGCTCGGTGAAATTGTAGTAACGGTGAAGATGCCGTTTACCCGCAGTGGGACGAAAAGACCCTGTGCACCTTTACTATAGCTTAGTATTGACCTTGGATAAATGATGTGTAGGATAGGTTGGAGACTTTGAAGCGGCGTCGCCAGGCGTTGTGGAGTCATTGTTGAAATACAACCCTTTGTTTATCTGAGGCCTAACCCCATATTGTGGGGGACATTGCTTGGTGGGTAGTTTGACTGGGGTGGTCGCCTCCAAAAGAGTAACGGAGGCTTCTAAAGGTTCCCTCAGTACGCTTGGTAACCGTGCGTAGAGTGCAATGGCATAAGGGAGCTTGACTGAGAGACATACAGGTCGATCAGGTACGAAAGTAGAGCATAGTGATCCGGTGGTTCCGCATGGAAGGGCCATCGCTCAAAGGATAAAAGGTACGCCGGGGATAACAGGCTGATCTCCCCCAAGAGCTCATATCGACGGGGGGGTTTGGCACCTCGATGTCGGCTCGTCACATCCTGGGGCTGGAGAAGGTCCCAAGGGTTGGGCTGTTCGCCCATTAAAGTGGCACGCGAGCTGGGTTCAGAACGTCGTGAGACAGTTCGGTCTCTATCTACTGTGGGCGTTAGAAATTTGAGTGGATCTGATTCTAGTACGAGAGGACCGAATTGGACAAACCTCTAGTGTATCTGTTGTCCCGCCAGGGGCACCGCAGAGTAGCTACGTTTGGAAGGGATAAGCGCTGAAAGCATATAAGCGCGAAACCCACCACAAGATGAGATTTCTTTTAAGGATCGTGGAAGATGACCACGTTGATAGGCTATAGATGTAAAGGCAGTAATGTCATAGTCGAGTAGTACTAATAATCCGTAAGCTTATGTACACCTTTTCCCGTCCGCCTAGGCGGACGGGGAGAAACTTTCTAAAAATAATAAATAAAATACTTTTCTTTATCTCAGTATGTTAAGATATTGCAGCAAAGCTGCGTTTAAAGTTTGAAGTTTAAAGTTACAGGTTAAAAACCTGAAACAAAAAAAACTTGAAACTCCTTAAACAATAATCTTAAGGTGGTTATTGCGGCGGGGCTCACCTCTTCCCATCCCGAACAGAGTAGTTAAGCCCGCCTGCGCAGATGGTACTGCAGTTATGTGGGAGAGTATGTCGTCGCCTTTCTTT
>NZ_MUGW01000046.1 GCF_002217285.1 Flavobacterium hercynium
CAATATGCATTGATCCGTTTTTATACTGGTGGAAAAAGTCATTGATAATGCGAACAATAAAAGTAATGTACTACTTGCCTTAGCGACCCAATTGGTTTTGAAATTTGTAAGTAATAAAATACCTAATGCAATTTCTAATCCTGTTGCTGTGTAAGCTAAAAAGGGGACTAAACTATCTGGTGCAGCCGGGGTTAAGATTTTGGTGTAATTAACAAAGTTTTGCCAATTACCCCAGGCTGAAACTTCTTTCGGCCACATTCCAAATCGGTCTGCAGAAGCAGATAAAAATCCTGCGCTTAATGCAATGCGTAAAAACCATTCTGCTATTTTTATTTCTGATAATTTCATATTTATTAATTTATATTTTGCTAAGTTGAAAGTACTAATAATAAAGTTTTATTTAAAATAAATTTTAGTTGAAAGAAATAGGGTGAAAAAAACATAAAATCTAAAACAAGTAGATTTTATGTACTTAAAATTGTTAACCTATACAATTATTGAAAAAAAAAAGACATTATAATTTTTGTAGATGATAAACTAATAGGAGGAAAAATTTTCAAATAAAAAAGTAAAGTACTGTACACTAGAAATTTAAATTCAAATAATTTAAATTTAAGTTTAGTTACGTGATGTTTAGAAATAATCAGTGTTCAGATCAGGAATGAATAGAGTTTAGGCATTACGCAAATTGGTAATTTAACTTTAGAATTTCTTAAATACTTGTCTTTTATTCTGATAGATATTATAGAATCGAAATTTCTAAAAAAAACAATGTTAAAATAAAAAAATGCTGTATTCTTACATTTTTTATTTCGCTCCCAATTTTTAATCAGAATGACACTTTCTATCTAAGTTTATATATGAAAAAACTATTAATATTTCTTTTTTTTACCACAGTAAGCTTTGCTCAGTCTATTTATAAAGGAAATGTCAGTGAAGATGGTATGGGGCTTCCGGGAGCGACTATTTGTGTTATAAATACTCTAAAATGTACAACATCTGATTTTGATGGAAATTATTTTATTGAGGCAGGAATTGGCGATCATTTGGAGATTTCATATATAGGAATGGAAAAAAAGATAATTAAAATTACAAATCGGTCCTTGTTAAAAAATGATGAAAGAGTAACTCAGATTTTAAGTAATGATTATATTCAAAATTTGAAAAAAGGCGACGACTCTTTAATCGTTTCAAAACCATCTGGCAAATTTAATTTTGTTTTAAGGAGTGCAAAATTTCGTGATGATGATATAATGAAAATTAGTAGAAATAAGGATGGTTTTTACAATATCAAATCGCGTAATGAGTATAATAAATTGTTTTTTGAAGTACATCAGGAATTTAATGTTTCAACACCATTTCGCTTACCGAAATACCAAACTACTTATGCACAAGGCAGAAATATAAATGGCGGATTAGCATATCAGTCGCCGGAAACAGATGAAATTTTTAGTTGGGGACCAAACGTAAATTCTTTACAATATTCTCAGAATTTTTCTGAATATTATCCACAGGGTACTATTGTGAATCGATCATCATTTGGTGCATCACCATTGCAACTTTACGATCCGAATCATTTTTATCAAAATACAATTGATAGTAAAACGGGATTTAGTGCTCAGATAATAAGTCCAAAAGGAAATTTTTTAAAGGTTAATCTGTCTTATAAAACAGGAAATATTGCAATTCCAGAAACGAAAAATAACGAAATATTAACCTCTTTAAAATATTTCAGAAATGTTTCAAAGTATAGTAAAATTGAAACTCTTTTTTCTTATAACAATTTTGACAATAATTTTTCTAATTCTAATTTTGGTATCAATAAAGTTATTTTTGCCAATGCTGTTACTCCGATTCATTTTGATACTAAATGGGCTTCAACTTTAGAAAATGGTTCCCAAAGAAGTTATTCTCAGTTCGAAAACAATCCTTATTATCTCATAGCAAATAATCAGGACACGAATAAAAGTGAGACCACATCTTTTAGTTTTAAGCATATATATTCGATGAGTAAAAATTTCAATACGATAAATGCAGGTTTTCAGTCTTCTATAATTTCAAATTTAAGCGGGCAGCATTTTTATTTCGCAGGTAATACTCCAAATTTTAATAATAGAATTGAGAAGTTTAAAACTTTTACCGTTTCAGATGTATATAAACGCTCTATTAGAAATGGAGGGTTTGTTGAATCGAAGATTGATTTTAGATTTCAGGAAAGGAATCTGCAAAGAAATTATTTTAGTGGATTTAATACTGCTGAAGACTTTCCTAATCAGAATGCACTTCAAAGTAAGCTAGATGTATCACAAAACAGATTTGAAGTTTTTTCTACTGTGACGGGTTCGTATAATTTCCGGGATATATTTTCTTACTATGATGAAATAGTTTTAAAAGCGATATCAAATTTTAATTATTCATCAACCGTTAGAAATTACATTCTTCCGGGGTCTTTTGTTTCCGCCGAGTTTAAAGAGTTTTTTCATGAACATCTTACTTTTGTATTTAGTCACAGTTATACAGAAACAGAACCCTCACTTCAAAATAATAATCTAAATTTTAATTCATTACGTTACAATGTGAATCAGTTTAAGTTATTAAAGAATGATTTAGAACTGTTTACTCCAAGAAAAGCAGTTGCTATAAGTGAAAATAACGCCAATCTGAATGTAACTTACAGGTCTAGTTATTATTGGAATGTTAATTTGAGTGGCTATTTTAAAAAAGTAATGAATTTATACACACCGGTTTTTAACCTGAATACTGTGAATTGGTCTCCAGATGTGAATTATAAACAAAAAGGTTTTGAATTTTCAGTTGATAAATTGAGTAGTGGTTATAGAAGGTTAGCATATGGTTTCAATTTCAATTTTACCTATTACAGAAACGAAGTAACAAGTCTTAATAATAATCAGTCAAGGATACCATTTGCCGGTTTTGCAGACGTTAATAAAAATTATATTGTAGGACAGCCGCTTGGAGTTATTGTGGGAAACAGTTATTTAAGAGATCAAAATCAGAATATGATTATTGATAGCGATGGTTTTCCGATAAAAGATGTACAACACAAAATTATAGGAAATCCGAATCCTGATTTTGTAGTCGGTTTTTTGAATTCTTTTAACTATAAAAAATTTACACTCCAGCTTTCTTTTGACTGGAGTCAAGGTGGAGAAATCTGGAACGGTACACAGCAGACTTTAAATTATTATGGAAAATCAGAATTGACAGAAAAAGATCGAAATATAACCAATTATGTTTTTCCTGGTGTCACAACGTCCGGAGCTTTAAATACTAAAGTGGTTTCTTTTTACGATGTGAATCTTCCGGTAGAACAAAATCGATGGACAAGATATGGAATAGACGGTGTTGCTGAAAATGCTGTTGAAGATGCAACCTATTTTAGGTTCAATTCGATTAACTTATCTTATCTCAATGACTTTTACGAATATAATAATAACAAGTTAAGTTTTAAGATTGCTCTTTTTGTAAACAACATTTTTATAATTACCAAAAACAGGACAGCTTTTAGTAATAACGCCATGTTTAATTCGATAGATTCAAGTGGGTTAGATTATTTTAATTCACCGCTGATGAGAAGTTTTGGTTCTTCATTAACAATTAAATTTTAAGATAATGAAAAATATAAAATATATTTTCTTTTTAATGATATTTCAAACTGTTTTGGGACAAAATACAGAAGAAAACTGGAACACTGTTTATAAAAACTCAATTACGGAAAAAGTATACTTGCATTTAAACAACGTCTTGTACGAGGCAGGTGAAACTGTTTATTTTAAAGGTTACATTGCAGAAAGCAGTAATACTCCATCTACTTTAAGCGGTTATCTTTATGTAGATGTATTTGATGGAGCTAATCAAAAAATACTTACCCAGAATTACAACATAGATAACGCAAATATAGAGGGTTCCTATTCGATTCCTGAAGGCGCAGCCTCAGGAATGTATAAAATCAAAGCCTATACCAAGGTACAAAATGAGATCGGTGAGAATATTTTTGAAAAGAATTTTTTTGTACAAAAAGTCGTTTCTCCAAGAATATTGATGACACTTGATTTTACAAAAAAAGCTTATGGCAAAGACGAAATTTGTGAGGCCAATTTTGAACTTAAAAATTTAGAAAGTCAGCCGATAAAAAATTATGCTTTTGAATACGATATTTTTGTTGATGGAAAAAAAATTAATTCGCTTCAGGGAAAGACAGATGATCTAGGAAAAGCCGTAGTTGTTTTTAAGCTTCCAAATGATTTAAAATCAAATGATGGAATCTTGAATGTGATGCTGGATTACGACAATTTCAAGGAATCTGTAACACGTTCGATTCCAATTAACCTAAATTTTATTGATCTTCAATTTTTGCCGGAAAGTGGAAATCTTGTGTTAAATGAAGTTTCATCATTATTTTTTATAGCAAAAAATGAATTTGGTCTTCCTATGGATGTGGCCGGATTTATTGAAGATGAAAAAGGAAATAGGGTCAGTGATTTTAAAAGTATTCATGACGGAATGGGAAATGTGATTTTGAAAACCATGAAGGATAAGAAATATTTTGCTGTAGTAACTTCTCCTTTTCAATCTAAAGAGAAAATCGCATTGCCATCTGCCATCAATAACCTTTTTGTATTAAATGCAAAAAAAAATCCTGAAGATGTTATTTTAAATATCTACGCAACGCTGACAATACCAGCAAGATTGCTAGTAAGGAATACAGCTCAGATTTATCAAACGACTGAATTGAATTTAACACAAGGATGGAATTCTGTTACTATAAAAACAGAAGACTTGCCAGTTGGTATTCATTCTTTTTCTTTATTAGTAAAAAATGAAATCGTAGCAGAAAGATTAGTTTTTCTTAATTATCAGGATGGATTAAAAATAGAGATAAAAACAGATAAAGAGATTTATTTGCCAAGAGAAAAAGTAAAAGTTTCAATTCTCACAAAAGATAAAAATAATACGCCAATTGCATCTAATCTTTCCGTTTCCGTAGTCGATTCAAAACTTTTAACTTACATTGATGATAAACAGGATAATCTTTTAACGTGGTTTTATCTGGGTTTTGAACTAAAGGGTAAAATTTACGAGCCTAGATTTTATTTTGATGAAAATAAAAAATTAGAGGATAGGGAACAAGGTATTGATCTGCTTTTAAACACTTACGGCTGGCGAAAATACGACCAAAAAAATCTTCAAGACTTATTAGTAGAAACGAGTACAATAAAACCAGAAACCACTGATATTATTGAGGGTTTTGTTTTAAATCATAAAGATAAGCCGGTTCGCACAAAAGTTTTATTTTTGACAGATCAGGGAAAAGTTTTTGAAACAAAAAGTAATTCAAGTGGTTATTTCCAGTTCCATAAGGTTTCCTTTTCTGATTTAGCGTATTTAGTAGCTGAAGGTAAAAGAAAGGAAGAATATACCATAAAAAATTCATTTACAAATGAAAACGAGTTTGCTAAAATGAAGGATACACTTTCTAATTCAGTTAGTGATAATGTAACCTACAATTACATCAATAAAAAAGAAAGTGGACAAATTGTAAATAATACCAAAATTACGGGAAATTCTGTTTCTTTAGATACGCAACAGTCTTTATTAAACGAAAGTATAGTGGTAGGATATGGTACGGCGTCAAAAAAAAACAATACCACGGGTTCATATGCTACCTTACGCGTACAGTATGAAGAAATCGCAAGTAATATATTAAGCGGCCGTATAACAGGAGTTCAGGTTACATCGGCTTCAGGACAGGTTGGTTCAGCTGATAAAGTCATGATTAGAGGAGCAGGTTCAATTTATGGCAGCAGAGCGGGTGGTCAGCCTTTAATTGTAATAGATGGAATCCCTTATGCCAATAATGAGAGCTCTTCGTTTTTAGGAAGTATTCCTGTAAATAGTATAGAATCAATTTCTATTTTAAAAGATGCATCAGCCTCAGCTATTTATGGTTTAAGTGGTGCATATGGTGTTATTTTGATAAATACAAAAAGCAGGTTATATCAATATCAGGGTAATCAAATTTTTGGAAAAAAACATACTTATACTTTTCAAGATATCTGGAGATCAGGAACAAAAGCATTAAGCGAAGCGGAGTATTTTTATGCACCCAAATATAAAACAGTAATTGTTGAAGAAAAGACTGATTTTAGAAGCTGTATTTACTGGAATTCAATTATCCATACGAACAAGAAAGGCGAGGCTAATTTTGAATTTTATAATTCGGATGATAATACTTCTTTTAAGATTCTGGCAGAAGGAACTTCCTATAAAGGTCATATCGGAAAATCCGAAGCTTCTTATGCTGTTAAAGAATTAATTCAGACAGACGTAAAAGTTCCTGTTTATGCTTCTCAGGATGATGTAATTTTGATACCGGTTTGGTTGAAAAATAATTCAGATAAAAGTCTCCAATTACAATCTAAGCTGGAGTTTAATAAGCAAAATGTACAACAACAGGATTCTGTAATTCATTTAAAACCTAATGAATCAAAAACAATTTATTTGTCATTGTTTTCAAATACAATTGGAAAAAAGCTTCCATTAGAAATTACTCTAACAGGAGAAAATTTAAAATCAAAAATAAAAAAAACGATTGATATCTATTCAAAGGGATTTCCTATGAATATCGATATTTCTGGATCTGGCTCTCAGGTAAAAGATTTTGTTATTACTGAGCCGCTTCCAGGTACAATAGATAGTGGTTTTAAATTATTTTATAATCCATTTTCTTCTATTTTTGATATTTTAGAAGGTATGATGAGTGAGCCTCATGGTTGCTTCGAACAAGTTTCGTCAACCAATTATCCAAACATAATGGCGATGCAATTGTTAGAGTTTAAAAAAGTTTCGCCTGAATTTAAAGAGAAAGTTCTAAATTTTTTAAATAATGGATACCAAAAACTGAAAAATTATGAATCTAAAGATGGTGGTTTCGAATGGTATGGTGGTAATCCCGGTAATGAAGCTCTTACTGCTTATGGCTTATTACAGTTTAATGAAATGAAAAATTTTATCAATGTTGATAAAAAATTAGTGGAACGATCAATAAACTGGCTCAATTCCAGAAAAGATAATAAAGGCGGCTTTAAACAAAATCCGGGAAGATATGGTTTTTCAGGAATAAAATATGAAGTAAATAACGCTTATATTGTGTATGTTTTATCTGAAATAGGAGAGACTAATATTGAAAAAGAATATCAAACTGCGCTACAGGAAGCATTAAAAAGTAATGATTTGTACAGAATGAATTTATTAGCATTATCTTCTTTTAATCTGAAAAAATATGAGGAATACAAACAGTTAATGCAGCTAATAAGAGTAGAAGTAAAAAGACTAGGATTTAAAGAGTTGAGAGCAGAGCAGTCGGTTATAAACAGTTATGGGAAATCAATGAATATTGAAATTGTTTCGCTGTACACTTTAGCCTTGTTAAAAGATCGAACAATTAAAAGAGAAGTCATGTATGCTATAGATTATATTCAGGCTTCAAAAACATCATATGGATTTGGCTCAACACAGGCAACTGCTCTCGCACTAAAATGCATTACAGAGTGTATGAAAATCAATAATATGACTAGTGATTCTTTTTTTTCTGAAGCAACGATGAGTTTAAATAATGAATCGATTGACCTGACTCAAAAAGATAAAAACGGAAACGTAATTCTCAAAGATTTAAAAGCGAATTTAGGGTCTAATAATTTTTCAATTAAGATGCCGAAGGATAGTTATATTCCTTATTTATTTTATGTACAGTATCAAACTTATCGACCAAATAATTCAGAAGAATGTAAGTTGGTTTTAAATACAAAAACGGCAAATAAAAAAGTAAAAATAAGTGAAACTGCACGAGTAGAAATCCAAATTCAAAATAAGAGCAAACAAGAAGTTTCAAATCCAATTGCCCGAATTGGAATTCCTGGAGGATTGACTCCTGAGCCATGGCAATTAAAAGAGCTTACAGAAAAAAACATTGTCGATTATTACGAAATTTTAGGCAATGAACTGGTACTTTACTTCAGAAAATTAAACAGCATGGAAATTCGAAAAGTGAATATCGATTTAAAAGCTATAATTCCGGGTAATTATAAAGCAGTAGCTTCTTCGGCTTATTTGTATTATGAAAATGAACATAGAAACTGGAATTCTGGTTTAGAAATTGAAGTTCTAAAGTAAGTGATTTTTGTTTGTTTTTTGAAAAGATCAAGATTAAGTAAAAAGATTAGATAATCTGAATAAGAAGAAATTCCAAATTCTGGTCATTAATGATATGTTTAATCAGTAAAGGATCATGCCTAAAAGGAATTGTATAAAAAAATCCATAAAATCTAAATAATGTAGATTTTATGGATTTTAAATTTTAGAAATATGCCGGAATAGGATTTACCCTTTTATCCACTTTATTTCTTCGTTTTCTATTGCTACCGTAATAGTGTCGCCATCTTTCACTTCGCCTGCAATGATTTTCTTTGCCAGCGGACGTCTCAGGTGACTTCTAATGATACTTTTAATTGGTCTTGCTCCGTATTTGGCGTTGTATCCGTTTTCTGCCAGGTACAATTTTGCATCCATCGGAATTTCAACTGTTACATTGATGTTTTTAAGTAAATCCATAAATTCCTTTTTAAGGTGGATTTCGAAGATTTTCAATGCATTTTCTTTGCTGATAGGAGCGAAGGGTACAATTTCTGTTAAACGTCCTAAAAACTCTGGTCTGAAATAATTCCCCATAATTTCCATTAAAGAAGAAGAAGTCGGAATCTGACCTTGATTAAATGTTTCTACAATATGATCTGCTCCAATGTTTGACGTAAATAGGATAATTGCATTTGAGAAATCTCCTTCTTTACCTAATCTGTCATGAAGTTTACCTTCGTCCATTATTTGAAGGAAGACATCGTAAACAGAAGCATGTGCTTTTTCGATCTCGTCAAATAATACAATTGAGTATGGTTTTTGTCTGATCTTGTTTACTAGTAAACCACCTTCTTCATAACCAACATATCCCGGAGGAGCTCCATATAATAATGCTGCAGAGTGTTCTTCTTTAAACTCAGACATGTCAAATCGAATGATGGCATTTTCGTCCTGAAAAAGAAATTCTGCTAAGCTTTTTGCTAATTCTGTTTTTCCAGTTCCGGTTGGTCCTAAGAAAAAGAAAGATGCAATAGGTTGTCCTGCTTTGCTTAATCCTGATCTTGATTCTAAAATAGAACCTGCAACGGTTGCAATACAATGATCCTGACCAATAACACGTTTGTTAAGGACTTCCTCAATATTATTTAGTTTTTGCTTTTCTTCTTCTTTTAATTTTCCTGCCGGAATTCCTGTTTTTTTAGCAATAATAAGTGATAAATCAAAAGCTTCTATGTGAACGCGTTTGTCTAATGCTTTTTGCTCCAGTGTATTAATTAATGTCTCAATATGTTCAATTAGTGATGCCGCATTGTCGAATGTTTTGTTTTCGTTTTCTTCGTCTACATCAATTAAAAAAGCAGTTTTATTAATTAAATCTGTTAAGAACCAATTGGCTTCTTTGATTAATTGCTCTTCGGATAATTCGGCTTCGTTTTTCTTTAAAACGGCAAGTTTATCAACGATCGTTTGTTTTTCTTTTAAGAATGTTTCACCAGATGTTTTTAAAACTGACATCGTATGGTCAATCAGGTTTATAGCTGATTCCGGAAGACTTTTTTCTTTTAAATAACGTCGTGATAATCGAATAGATTCAGATATAGTTTCGTCATCTATTTGAATTTTGTGATGATCCTGATACGTTTTGATAGACTCGCGAATCATTCTGAATAGCGTTTCATCGTCTGCTTCTTCCAGTTTTACCAGTTCGAACATTCCGGATAAACCTTGTTCTTTTTCGATTCTTTTTGAGTATTCATCGATAGTAGAAGTAGCAATAATCGTTAATCCTTTGGCTAATTCTCCTTTTAAAACATTTGAAACTCCTGAATCACCACCATTTTTATCCAGTAATGTATGGATTTCTTCGATGATTAGAATTGCTTTTGGATATTGTCTTAACTCCTGAATACAGTTTTTTAAGCGGTCTTCTATTTCGCCTTTGTACGATGCTCCTGCAATTAGCGAAGATAAATCTAATTCAAAAAGCTGTACTTTGTTTAAAGCATCCGGAACCTGATTTGAAATTACATTTTGAACCAAGGTATCAATCAGAATAGATTTTCCGATTCCTCTGTCTCCAATAAGTAAAACATTGGGTTTAGAGAAACGGCAAAGGATTTCTTTTATAGTGTTTAATTCTATTTCGCGACCAATAGCTGGAATGCGTTTGGCCTTTTTTTCTATGTTTTTATGAATGCAGTATTTTCCTAAGAAGCCTTTTTTTACTTCTTGTTTTGCGCCGGGAACATTTGTGTCAGGAATAACAATTTGATCTTCCAGCAGTTCATTTCTGGAGATCGGATATGTCTTCATCTGGTCAAAACTAAAAGCTACTCCTGGCGAGCTAATCGCAACAACGATGGCGTATAGTGTAATTTCATCTTCGTTTAATAAAACGCGAACCGCTTCAGCTTCATTAATGATTTCATCAATAGTGTCGGCCGGTTCAGCATCCATAACATGATTTGTTTTGGGTTCGTCTTCCATTCGGACTTCAGCCCATTCATCAAGATAATAAACGTCTTTTCCCATGGCTTCCAAACGTTTTAAAAGAGATAAATCCCTGTTTAAAATCGCTTTGAGCAGGTGTGAGGCTGAATAAAATTTGTTTGAATTGGTCTTGGCAATTTTTTTAGCAATTTCAAGTGCACTTAATAATTCTACGCTAAAAACGTTTTTTTCTTCTTCCATACAATTTAATCTTTAGACCAGATCATGAATTTTTTTACTTTATAACTAATATCTAATCCCTTAACACAGTTGCTTTGTTTGTCTTTGTTAAGGCGTATTGATTCAATTTTTATCTTTTTTCCTTTGATTGCAGCACATAATTGCGAAAAAGTTATAAGATCAGCGTCATTTTTAACTACAGGAGCTTCAAGATCATCGCATAAAAATTCTGCAAAATCATCTTTTACTTTGCTGCCTTCTGCTACTTTTAGTAATAAAATTTCGAATTGATCTTCAGATATTTTAGGTGCTTTTTTAGTAGAGCTAACGCTGTCTTTTTCTGTTTTTGTTTTAGGGGCTACAGGAACGTATTGCAGCATTTCTTCTAATGGATCTTTTTTAACCGGTCCTCTTGGTAAGGCAAAAGCTTCGGCCTTTTTTTCGTATTCATAGGACATTACATCCAGCGGATTGGTCTTTTTGATTACTTTTGGATGAACATAAATAACCTTCTTCGCTACAGTGCTAAAGTTTCCGTTGGTAACAAGTGTAATTGTTTTTTCTCCCGGTGTGCTAAATGTATAAACGGCAGTCGAAGATGTTTCGTCTATTCCTTTGTTTTCTCCAAATGCCCATTCCCATGTTCTTGCTTCTTCAGAGGTTGATTTGAAATAAGCAGGCTGTCCAACGGTGATTGTTTTTGGAACAATAATTTTTGGAGTTCCCATTACATCTTCTGCGTATTTGTCTTTTATTTTGAGTACTCGGTTGTGTACACAGTTTCCGTTTATTGTTAAAGTGACGATGTATTCTCCAGGTTTTTTGTAAACATGAAAAGTATGCATTCTTACATCAGTATCGGTGCCATCTCCGAAGTCCCATTTCCATGAATTTGCATTAGGCGTTTTGTCGTAAAACTCAACAGACTCTTCGGTTTGATAATGATCAGCAAAAATGTAAAATTTTGCATCTTCACAATCTACATGGTTGAACAACTGTAAAATAAATATTATGATTCCTAGTGATAACATGATGACAAAGAAAAATACAACTCTAATATCAATATTCTTATTATTCATTTCTAAAATTTAAGTTTTACGCGAAGTAAGAGATTTTTTAACAAAAAGAAAGCAAAAATAAGTTTTATTATTTTAATACAGCCTAAATTATTACTATAAAAATTACAAAAAATATTTGTATTCTTACAGAATAATTTATTACGTTTGCAACCATATGTTTTTGAAAAGTAAATAAATTCATAAGAATTGAATTTACTTAGAAAACGTTGTAATTGTGGGGACTTTTACACTAAATGAAAAAAAGCAGTTTTGCTTTTTAATGTTGTTGGATATTTAGAATGAAATAAGGTGAGTTACCTGATTTTGAAAATCTTTTTTCAAAATCGGTAAAAAATAAATAGGATATTTATATGAGGCAGGCGATTTTTTTAATTCTACTAATGCATTTTTCTACAGAATGTTTTGCTCAGAAATATATTTCTCAAATTCCGTTTAAATACGATTATTCGCTTAAGCTTTTAAAAGAACAGGCTCAAATGGATAAAGGAGGTTTAAAGAATAAGTCGATTGTAAACGATAATTCAGAAAATTTGAGCGATGAGATTCTGGCATTAAAAGAAAAGTATTCTATTGTACTTGCTGTAATGCCAGTAAAAATTACAAACTACAGATTATACGGTTATATTGATCCCTGGATTAATACACCTTACCAGGAAAAAAGTTTTTCTAAAAAAGGAATTGACTGCGCTTACTTTCTGCAGTCGCTCTACAGTGATGTTTATAAAGTTACTCTTCCAAAAGATCCTGCTGGAATGTGGAAATCAAAATCGATTCAAATTTTTACCGGAAGAAGTTTCTTAACTGAAGGTGACCTGATATTTTTCAGATACGACAAGGATCATCCAATATCTGATGTGGCTTTATATCTGCACAACGATAGAATTTTAGCATGTACCGATAAGGGACTTGCAATATATAATTTCAATGATGAATATTTTCAATTACGTTATATAGGCGCTGGACGAATCAATGAAGATGCAAAGAAAAAATAACAAAAGTCTTGAGGATCTGGTATATGAAATAGAAAATATTTCATACGATATTAGAGCCGAAGTTATCACCAATGAACTCATTGAGAATAATGTCCTGAATCAGGATGAAATTACGATTTCTAATAATGGACAGTTTTCAAGAGCCTATAGAAGTGATATTTTAGGCGCAAAGATTCAGGATGATAATTACGATAAATACGAATATCTTAATATCGAATTATCGCGTGACAGTATTTATGATGCATTGCCGGAAGGTTTTGTACACAGTTTAACAGAGAATAATGCTGATAAATCTGTTAGGCAGATGATCAGAGAACATAAGCATCAGAAAAAACAGGAAGCGGAAGCCCGTAATTTCTTTACACCTTTTGAGAATGAAATTTTTCATTATCGTACAAAAATTGAAGGTGTAGAAAGAGACTTTTTGTATAAGTTAAACGGTAGTAAACCTTTGGATTTTTTCTATGACTTCTGGGGATTATCACATGAATATCCGGCAGTTTTGGTGTCAAAATTTATTCAGTTGCTGCCTTATTCTTATAAAATCGTTGGAAATATTGATTTAGCCTGCCAGTGTCTGTCAAGTATTATCGAAGAACAAGTTAGGTTTACAACGGTTAGTTCTAAAGAGTTTCGCGACGATGGACAAACTGTTAAACTTGGAGAAAACAGGTTAGGCGTTGATTTTATTACCGGAAATAATTATATGGACTATTCTATGAATCTAACTATTAAAATAGGTCCAATAGCAAATAAAGCTTATCATTTATATGTAAATGATGGGGAAATTAAAAAATTTATAGATTGTTTTTGCGAACATTTTTTCCCGATGGAAGTAGAGGTAAAAACAGTCTTATTAATGAACAAAGAAACAGAAGAGTTTAATTTTAATAAACAACCTGTGTTAGGGTATACAACACGAATTTAAAAATGGTAAAAAAGCATTTAGGAGCACTTATTGACGTTAGGCTTATTGTATTTTTAGTCGTAATAGTAGCAATTAGCGTTATACTTACGATGGTATTTAGTGACAAGGTAAAGGAGTTTGCTACAAAGTATAAGAGAAGATTTTATATCTACGTTTTTTCATTTGTACTGATCTATGCTTTGGTTGGTTTTTTGGGTTACAATAAATTATTTACAGAGTTGTCTGATGAATTTCTTTTCTATCAGATCGCTTCGTTGCTCTTTGGTATTTTGAATGTGTACTTATATCGATGGTATTTTGATGAATTTGATTTAAAAGATGTTGTTGGTATCGAATTATTATTTTCATTATTGATCACTTTATATTCAAGTATATTATTTGTTATTATTTATACAGCTTTAAATGGTTTGGCTTTAACTTTTATAATGTGTTCACATTTCTTAGTTTTTATCGTACCAACCGGTGTTTATGCGGTATTTAATTATATGATGCAAATACCTCCTAAAGAGTATGTTACATGGAGGATACCAGAAAGAAAAGATCCGTTTCCTGAAATAGAAAACGTACAAATGAAGGATTTATTGCTGATTACACTTTTAATTCAGAAAAAACCTGACAGTACCAACTATACTTCGATAAGATCTAAAGGTCCTGTAAGAATTGATTTCGGAGCACTTTTTTATCATACTGTTTCCGGATATAACGAACATAATGCGGATAGTAAGATTGAATTAAAGCATAACGGAGAAAATTGCAATTGGGTATTTTTTCTTCAGCCAAAATGGTATCAGTCAGCTAAATATGTAGATGGGAAATATACATTAGGAATGAATGGAATAACGGAGAATTCAGTTATTATTTGTAAAAGACAGATTGAAAAAGAAATTCAGCCTGTTAAAAATGATAAAGGCGATAAGGGTTTTATGTTTGAGCCTAAAATGCAGGAAGCAAAATAATTTGCTTTACAGATAAAATAAAAAAAAACAGTTTATTTAAAATAAATGCGCAATACGCGTCATTACTGGGGTTTTAACCCGAATAAGCTTGTTATAAGTTCCTTAAGAAGTTCTTTGAAAAATAATAAAAAGAAAATAACGAATATAAAATGAAGGTAAATTTTTTAGTGCTCTTTTTAGTTTTTGCTTTTGGTAAAAATGCAGTGGCTCAGAATATATCGATACAAGTTCTGTCTGCTGTCGAAAAAGATAAAGTATTAAGTAATGCGGAGGTAGTAGTTCAACGAAACGGAGAATCATCGACTAAACAATTTACAAATGAAAGTGGAAAAGTAACAATCAATGGTGGTTTTCAAGATGATTCCAATACATTATTGATTATTAAGAAAGATAATTATTCGAGTCTTGTAGTAAAGTGTCCATGTAATGAATTGACCTATGCTTTAAGCCCGGTTATGAAAAATCTGGATGGAATGCGAATTGTTTTGAACTGGGGAAGATATCCGGAGGATTTAGATTCTCATTTGAGTTTTCAGGGGAATCATATTTATTTTCAAAATAAAAAAGGTGCTTTGTCAAATCTTGATGTTGATGATACTGATAGTTATGGTCCTGAAACGATAACAATAGAAAATAAAAAATTTGGAGTTGAGTATCATTATTTCGTTCATGATTATTCAAACAGAGAGGATTTAGATTCTTATAAATTATCAGGAAGTCAGGCAAAAGTATTTGTTTATGTAGGGCAATCATTGGTTAAGACATACTATGTGCCAACAGATAAAAAAGGAAATGTATGGAACTTGTTTAAAATAAATAAGAACGGTGAAATTGTAGATATCAACAGAATAATTTCTAAAACGAAGAAAGAAGTTGGTCTTGATAATCCTAATCAGCAAGAGACAGAAGAAGAAGTTTATGTTGCTAGTAATGACAAAAAAACGGCTTTGGCGTTGAATAAAAAAGGAGATTTGGCTTATCAGGCTAAAGATGTAGACGGAGCTTTAAGTTTTTATAAGCAAGCGTTGGAGTATTATCCAACATTTGGACAGGCGTATGGCAATTTGGGGCTAATGTATATTAAGAAAGGATTAAAGGCAGAAGCAATTTATGCAAATAGAAAGGCGATAAGCTATGCTTCCGGTAATTCTATTAACATCACAAAGGCTAGTGCATATTACAATATTGCCAAAATTTTTGAGAATGATAATGATTTTGAAGAGGCTTTAAATTATTACAAACTCGCAAAAGAACATAAAGAGAATGTAGTTTATGATAATGCAATAAGTAGAGTACAAAACAAAATATAGAGAATTAGATAAGAGTTAAAATCTTATTTCAAATAAAAAACATAAATAATTATGATTGAAAAATTACATCATTTTCCCGTAAACTGGATTGATGGGATGAAAATAAACAAGAATCACTTTTTAGCTATTCAGGATAATGTTTCTGAATTGGTAAATGATGCGATTGGAATTCATACTACTCCCATTAGTTATGGATTATTAGATTCTGGAAATCAAAATAAGGAAGCTACTAAAATCACATTAGGTGTTGATAACCATAAATTGCTTCGTGTACGTGTAGAAGAGTGTCATGCTATTACACCAAACGGATCAAGAATAGAAATCAGTAAAAGTAATACGGACACATTAGATCTTCAGGTACCTTATCCTGAAGGAACTTACGAAATGAAACCGGGTGAACAAATGGTATTGCTGGCTTGTATTTCTGTAAATACTAAAAAAAGAATTCCGTTTGGCGAGCCGGATCCGGATGAGGTTCCGCCAAGATATCCTTTTACACAGCCTGATTATAAACTTCATTTAATCAAAGCAGATGAATTTCGTTCAGGAATTGGATATGGAGGTTTTTATTTAGCAATTGGAAAAGTACTTATTGGAGATACGACTATACTTGATGAAAATTATATTCCGCCATCAGTAACCGTTTCCTGTCATCCAAAGCTAATAGACATACAGGCACAAATTGCGCGCTCATTAGGGCAGATCGAAATTTATTCGGTGCAAATTTCTCAAAAAATCAATAGAAGTCAGCAAACAGGAGTTTTGGCTCAGACTGTAATGCAGTTGGCTGATAATACGGGGTTTTTCTTAGGGAATTGCTTAACGCAGTTTCGCTGGTTCTCACTGCACCAGCATCCTGCATCAATGTTAAGTACAGTTGTTTCTTTTGCCAGAGTAATGAAGAATTTTATTGATTCGAAATCTGGTGCAGGAAAAGAGGAATTACTGAATTATTTTGCAGAATGGTGTGATATATCTCAGGGAGATTTAGAAATTCTTTTCACTACGCTTATCAATGCAGGATACGATCACGTTCATATTGATAAAACAGCAACTTTAGCTATTAATTCACTTACTAAGATAGAAACGTTATTCGAAACACTTTATAGACTGGATTATATTGGGAAGAAGAAAGAGAATATCGAATTATTCGTTGCAGAGACGGACAAGAAAGATATCATTCAGAACCCGAAACGTCACGGTTTTTTTATAAAAGATTAAAAAATATAGCAATATTAATTTATGGAAGTTTTAAACAAAAAAGAACGTCAAAAAGCATTTTTCGCATTTCTTATCGCCTTTACTTTAACTTTTACGGTGATGTTAATCGCAGTATCATTCAACTTTTACATGCCTAAGGCAGAGAATAAAATGTTAAAAGCAGAGAATGAAATGATGAAAAGAGAATATGATTATCAGACTAATTTTTCAGTAAAAATTGATAGTATCAGAATGACAGTCGATTCTATTAATTCACCAAAAGTAGATAATGATTTTCAGCAGCGTCTGGCGAATGTTATGATTGCCAATATTTATCAGAAAGTACCAAAAGATACAACTGAGAACAAAAGATTATACAACAATGTTATTTTGGCTTACAAGAATATCATTGATTACAAAAAACAAATCAGAAGCTTGACACACAACTCTCACTTAATTGATAGTTTGAATCAATCTGCAAAAACATATAAAGAAGAATTAGAAAAAGTTAGTAGAGATCTTGATGTCTGTCGCCAGATTTATCAAAATCAATAAGATTAAAAACCAGAGTAAAAAATTAATAAAATAATCATTAAAAAAATCAAACTATGTTATCAAACTATGGAATTGGAGGTAATGAGGTAAAAGTTGATGCTGATGAAGCAATCGTTGCGATCCCTCAAAACAGAACACTTGTTGCACAAAAACTAACGGTTGACGCTCCTGTTAAACCAGAATTAGTAGAAGGAATTACAAGTGTTGAACAAGCATTTGAACACTTTAAACCGGAGGTTAAAGTTAATTTCGAAACTGTTGACGGAGGTACTAAGGTAGAAGCATTAAACTTTAAAAACTTAGGAGATTTTGGTATCAAAGGAATCACAAACCAAAGTAGTTTCTTGTCTGAATTAGAAACAGAGAAAGATCAATATCAAAAAATTATTCGTCAATTAAAATCGAATAAAATTTTGAAGGCAGCTTTAGAAGATGGTGAAGCAAAACAAGCTTTGTTAGAAAGTCTTTCTACGTTAATCAGCGAATTAAAAGAAAATAAATAACAATATTTAAAAATATAAAGATATGTCAAATAAAGAAGCATATAAGAGTAGTGATGTTGAAGCTGCTGTATTAGAGCGTAAAGTTGTTGGTGGTTCGATTGAAAAAAATGTTGAAAAACTAGCTAAATACGGTGGTTTTGATTTGTTAGAAATGTCAATTGAAGGAATTCAAAACCTTAACCCAGACAGAAAAGCAAGAAGAAAAATTTTCCTTGGAGAAGCTAACAAAGCAAAAGAAAGAGAAACTCTTTTAAAAACTTTAGAGCTTTGGTCTTCAGTTTTAAGCAACAACGAAGCTTTGACTGATATGGTGGCACAAAGTGAAGACAAATGCAAAGAGTCTGAAGCTTTATTGCAAAAAAACTTAGTAAAAGCGATTGAAGATACAAGAGAAATCGAAGCTGCTTACAGAACTGTTGCTTTGTTTTACAGAAACACTGAAACAGATAAAGTTAAGAACGTTACGATTGTAAATGCTGACTTAGATCAGTTAAAAGATCTTGATAACACTCGTTTTATCGATGCAATTCATGCTGAATTAGTTGATAACTATGACCGTTTAGATCTTAAAAATAACTACGGTATTTTAGTAATTCCTGGTTATTTAGGATCAAATAAAGTGATCGAAAAATGGGCTAAAATTGCACACGAGAATAAAGTAATGCTTGTTACAGATTTCGAGCACCTTGACGAACCGGATGATGTAATGGAAATGTTTGATGCTGCTGCTTTAACAGGTGGTGATGCTTACCGTTCTAACGTAATCATGACTTGTAACTGGTTAGTAGGTCGTGGAAGATTTGACCAAATTGGTGAAGCTGATGATTTACATATCGCTCCATCTGCAGCTCTTGCTGGTAAAATTTACAAAACTTTAATGTCTCAGGTAACTGCTGGTAAAAAGTTTGGTGGTATCAATGAAGTTGACGGAGTTAAATTTGACCTTAAGAAAAGTGAAATTGCTAATCTTGAAAACTTAGGATTAGTTCCTATGGTAAACGAGTACGGAAAAGTAATGGCTTTCTCTGCAAAAACATTGTTTAGCGGTGACAACTTAGGTTTACAAACATATTCCGTAGTTCGTGTATTTGATTACGTGACTAAAGTATTAATGGATTTCCTTAACCGTCGTGCTTTCGAAAACTTTACTGCTAAAACACGTAAAGAAATCATGAATCAGATTGTTGCTTTCCTTGATGGTATTACAGGACCGGACAAATTGATCGAGAACTTCGAAATCCGCAGATTTGAGCAAGATCCAATTCAGAAAGACAGAATTTATATGGATATCCATATGAAACCTTACTTTCCTGCTAAAAACTTCCTTATCAAAATGGATGGGCAAAAAGGTACTGATGGTACAGAATGGGATACAGACTACGAGCAAAAATAATAGTTGTAGCATAAATTCTAAAAAGGGAACACATTTAATGTGTTTCCTTTTTAAACTAAAAAAACATTGATCTTTTGAATGATCAAACCAAATAATTCAAATTCATGAACGCATTTAAAATTTTACTTTTGGTCGCCTTTTTGTCAATTTCTAATTCGATTAAAGCACAAAAAGTAAATCCAGTTGATACTTTAAGTTGCCCCATTACGCAAAATGATTTATTGCTTGAAGGTAAACTGTTTGCAAGTGCACCACCAATTTTATTGCGAGTTTCTAATGAAGAGTACGAGTATGCAGCGTTTCAGCTTGGAAAAAGAAAAAGCCGCATTTATTTATATTTTAAAATTTTCACTGACAATGTTTGTGTAAAGCAAGAGCAGCCATTGGAGCTTTATTTTAAAAATGGTGAATCTTATATTTTAAAAAATTCTTATAAAGTTAATTGTGAAGGAACCGCAGCATTGGAGCTCACAGTAAGAGATGTTAAGAAATTAATGACTCATAGTATTAATACAATAAAGTTTTATACACTTAAAAAAGATTATGAATTTAATCCAAGTGCATCAGATAATCAGAATATTAAAATGTACTTGCATTGTTTAAAGTCGTATAAAGTCAGGAAGAAAAAACAATTTTAGTATAGACTTCAAAAGTAATTGAAGCAGAAATAAAATAGAAAGCGAACTAATTTTAAATTATTAAAAAATCTAATATGCCTTTTCCAGAATTAAATCTTTCACTAGGACTGACAGACAATGATGGTTCTGTTTTTTATGCAGGAAGCGGCGAAGGTAAGCTTATTGTTCGCACCGATTCTGCTTTAAGAAAACATACTATAACTATAACAATATCGGAACAGCAGGTAGGATCGGTTTTTTTAAGAACACATTTAAAAGGTGTTGAAACTCCGGCTGAGATTGAAGTTCCAACGTATCAAATGATTGTATCAGATGATAAAACGAATGAAACAGAGGTTTATAAAGTAACCCGTGACACTTATTTTTTTAAAGAGCAAAAAACAAAAAAAGGGTTGTGGAGCTTTCTGGGTTTGAAATTTCTGGCACCAAAAAACTTTCTATTTGACAATATTCCTTTTGAGCCTTTAAAGGAAGATATGGAAACCTATGATATTTCTAAATACAGAAATTTGAAAGAGGATGAATTAACATATAGCTTTAAAAAAGAAGATCAAAATATTCAAATTTTTGCAGGCGATATTAACATGTTGAAAGTAGAAAAGGGGACAAGTTATTTTGTTATTGTTGACGAGAAAAAAGGACAACGTTTTATAGGTGATATTTTGTATCGTGAAAAATTCTTAAAACTTACTCCAAAAGTTCAACTCAATATCATAAAAAGAAAGCAGGTTTCTAAAGGAGTAGAAACAAACAAACAAGGTCGTACAGATAGGTTAATTTATATTTAATAAAAAACGAGGAGATGAAAGGAGCTTTTTATAAACTGCCTATTGATTTTAATAGTATTATTCAAAAGAAGGAATTAGAAAAAACCTCTATTGAACATTCTATTGCACAACAAATTATATTATTAGCCACAACAACTTTTGGTGAATGTAAATTTGATGAAACATTTGGATCGAAGATTTGGGAAATAGATTTCGATTTACTGATGAATGAAAATACATTAAAAGAAATTATATCAAAAACCATGAAACAATCGTTGCTTTTTCATGAAAAAAGAATCAAAGTAAACGAGCTAAAAGTTGAATTATCAGAAACAATGTATTTGGTAGACGATGTTAGCAGAGCCAAAAAAAAGGTAGATATAATTATTGAAGCAACGATAAACAGCACAAATAGAAATTTTGACTTTAGGGGATACTTTTTTGTTGGTCCGTTATCGTACAAATAGTGTTGATTTTGAGGTGTTTCGGAGTGAAAAACTAAAAATTTTAATTTTCTGAAACGTACTAACTGCTTGAAAACTAGCAAATTATTTAATGTAAAAAATATTTTATTAAAAAAATACTAATGATAAGATTTTATTTATATATTTACAGTGTAAATAAATAAATTAATAACTAAAAATTTTTCATTATGTCGTTTTTAACATCATTAACAGTTGCAGGTAAGGATTACAAAGTATTAAACGTTAACTATGATTTAGCTCAGGAAACAGATGCTTCTGGACGTCCTTCTACCGTAACTCGTGGAGGCAGAATCGTAATTGAAGTAGAATCTACTGGAGGTACTGAATTGTTTGAATGGATGACTAATAATTTCGAAAGAAAAGACGGGTCAGTAAAATTCATCAAGCGTGACTCTAACGCTACTTTGAAAGAATTAAAGTTTGCTGAGGCTTACATGGTTAAGTACAAAGAAAACTTTGATCATAACAGTGAAAATCCGTTAACGGAAACTTTTACCATCTCTGCGCGTAAAATTTCGATGGGTGGAGGAGAATTTGATAATGCTTGGGTATAATCCAATGGACTTTATCAAACTTATTTAAGCTTGAACTATTAAAGGGAGTCCATAATTATGGACTTCCTTTTTTGTTTTAAAATCAGATTTCTTAAACCTAATATCTCTTTTAGGTTTCTCAACTAAATTTTTTATTGATAATTAAAAAGATAGAACACATGAGTTTTTTAGCAAAATTAGAATTAGATAGCGAAGTTTTTAATGTTTTAGAATTTGACGTAGCTTTTGAACAAGGTACTGATAATAATGGAAAGCCTGCCAACAGAACAAAAGGTGGACAAATAAGATTAGTTGTCGAAACCAACCAAACCGATCTATTCTCAGATTGGATGGTCTCTCATACGAGCATCAAAGACGGAAAAATTATTTTCTATCGCAGAGATGCCATGAGTACAATGAAAAATGTCACTTTTAAGAAAGCATACTGCATTTCTTTTGGTGAAAGTTTTCGAAGTGTAGGCGATAACCCAATGACTACACGAATTCTTATCACATCCAATGAAATAAAAATTGGAAATACTGTATTTGAAAATAATTGGAAGAACTCTTAAGGTGATAAGCTATGGGATATCGTACTCCTTTTGCCTTAATGCCTGATGAAGAATGCATTGATTTTGAAACAGATGTAACTGCTGGCGAATTATCAGCTAATGATGCCTATGATTTGTATCTTATTGCTAAAGGCAAAGATCCAAAAAAATACACATTAGTTTGCTTCATGAATTTGCAATTCTTTTTTGAGGATACCGGAAAACTTGTTTGGTCAGAACAGGAAAAGAAAAATTATATAAGCAAGTGGGAACAAAGTGTTCGTGCAGTTTGGTCTTATAAAATTTTAAAAACCTTAAAAGACGGAAGAAAAATAGTTTTAGATTTTAAGTTTAAAACTCAGATTGAAGGATTTTGGTTGTCAGATCACTGGGAACTTTCAGTTAAGAAAATCTCGCAAGATTTTGGACAGAGTAGTGTTACCACCTTTACAGGTAATTCACAATTGGATGATAAGGATTTAAACTTTGCACAAAAACCAAGTGGTGAAATGCAAAGAGGTTCTACTCATGAGTTTGGTCACATGCTGGGTTTAGATGATGAATATACTAAAGGAAATGTCTGGATTAATGATAAAAAATCTGTAATGAATAATGGGGAAGTTGTAAAAGGAAGACACTTAACATATTTCAGAAATTGGTTAGATAAAAAGTTAATTAAACATAAAATACAATGAAAAAAATAGGTCTATTTTTTTTAGGAATTTTTTCCTTATTCTCTTGCGAAAGTAAAGAAACAAAACTTTCTAATTATCTCGATAAAATAAGAAATAGTACAACTAGTACAACCGAGGCAGAAGAAATTGTATTGCTTCATAAGTTTATCGGAAAAAATAGTATTTCGTTTGAATCTAAAGTTCAGACTAAGGATGGAGCAACTTTTTATTATCCGGAGTTTTTTAATGTAAAAAATATCGAAAGCGTAAATATTGATTTCTTTATTTCTCCAGAGGATACATTGCATTTTAAAGGTTGGAAACCACAGAAAATGGAGAACTTTTTTTACTTATATAACGAATAAGGATGATCGTTTTGTTACAATCAATTATTTAATAAGTAATTGAAAGTAAAGTAATCAAAATCAATATTTCTGAAAAAGTTCTGATTGTATAATAACAATTTATATCCCTGGAAGCACTTCAACCTCTTTTCATTTATCATTAAATTAATACTATTCATTAATGTGTAAAACATGAAAAAGTTATTTTTATTAGTTGCTTCGATATTAATAGTATTATCAAGTTGTAAAAAAGAATCTGAACAGTGGAATGAAAAATGGATTTTATATCAAGATAGTTTATGTAAGGTTGCATTAGATTCTGTTCTTTTATTTTCAAGTGATTCTAATTATGTAAAAGCAAACGGTTATTATAAAATTTTATACTGGAAATCAAGTTCTTACAGTGTTGGTGAAATAAGAAATAATGCGAGGTTTGGATTGTGGAAATAAGGAGAATTAGATGGTTCCGCAATAAATTATGATTCTTTTACTGGTGATTTATTTTCAATCTATCATTTTGTTGATGGAGAGCAAGAAGGGATTCAGAAAGAGTTTCATCCTAAGAATATTTTAGCAAGGGTTTATACGTTGCATAAAAGTTATAATTATAGAGACGAATATATTTGTTATAATGATAATGGTAACGTTTTATATCAGGAAAACTTTGGTAATGATGGAACAGGTTATTACAAAGAATTTAATAATGATACCCTATTTCGAGAAGGAGCTATTATAAAAGACAAGTTTGTTGGAATGCACATAAGAAAAGAATTTTTTCATGGACGTAATCCGTTGATAGAGCAAACTTTTTACAATAATGATGGTCATTTTTTTAAAGTAAAACTATTTGGAAATTTAAAAGATGCCATTGAAACAAAAGGAGATTCTATTGTTTACGATTACGATAAAAACAAAACAAAAGTAACAACTTTTTTGAAGGGGACAATAATTACAAGCCAATCATATAACGATACAATATTGTTTTAATATTTCAATAAAAAACGATTTTTAAGTACTAGTACGATTAATAATCGGAAGGTAAGTTAAGCTGAAAAACGTTTTTAATTTTTTGACTAATTTTTGATTTTAATTTATAACCACAATAAACTAAAAAACAGACCATGGCACTACAGACAACAACAACGATAAAAATTGGCGAGACAGTAATCAAAAATTTCAGCCACTTACAGGTAAATCAGGAAATTCATGATCACCATACTTTTTCGATAGAAGTTCGACATGATATTTTAGTACGAGAATTTCAGAGTGTAATGCCTGTATCGCAAAAATTGGTGGGAGAAAAGATAAGTATAGAAATTAAAGCAATACCAGACCTTGATGATCTTATGGTGGTAAAAAGCCCTAAAGATTATGTCATGCAATTTTACGGTATTGTAACCGAGATTAGTATGCAAAAATCACGAGTTAGAGATATGGAAGAAACGATAGTCCTTCAAGGGTACAGTGTTTCTATTAGTTTGGATAACGGACCAGAGTCTAATTCATTTACAAAAAAGACTTTGACAGATATAGTAAGTAAAGTTAAATCAGATTATGAAATCGATATGGATATTATGCCATATCATAAAGATATTTTGGCTTATACGGTACAGTATAACGAAAGTGACTTTGATTTTTTGAATCGTCTGGCGATGCGTTACGGTCAATGGTTTTACTATAACGGACGTACGATGGTTTTTGGAACCCCTGGAACAGCAGGAGGTGAACCAAAATTGGTTTATGGTGTAAATATGCAAAACTTTAGTTATGATATAAGACTAACACCAACCTTGTTTAAAACGATTGAAAATGACAACAGAAAAGGAGATCATTTTCCTGATGAAACGGCTAAATTCGGAAGTGAAGCCGGTGGATTTCATCAAAACTTTATTAATAAATCGAATCAGGTTTTCAATAAACAAACCGTAATACAATTGAACCAGAATGGTGTTGGAGGAAGTGGTAAGTCTGCTTCTGAAGAATATGCTAAAAATAAAATGCGTTCAGCTCTAAGTGGTATGATGAGAGTAGAAGCTTCTAGTGAAGTTCCCGGCGTTACAATTGGTAATACCGTACAAATAAGTGGTGTCGATGTACAATTAGAAAGTACCTATACGGTAACACAAATAACGCACACTTGCGATGATGGTGGAGGATACGAAAATCATTTTACAGCAGTAAACTTTAACGGAGCTGTATTTTCACCAAGAACCAATCCGGATTTAATTCCGCGTTGCGAGAGCCAATCAGCAATAATCATAGATAATAACGATCCTGATGGACTTGGAGGAGTAAAAATACAAATGCCATGGCAAGAAGCCAAAGGCGAAACTACTCCGTTTGTACCAATGGTACAACCTCATGGCGGTGGTGACAAAGGATTTTATTTTATTCCGGAAGTAGGAGAAAAAGTATTTGTTGATTTTCAGGCAGGTAATGCCGAAATGCCGGTAGTGGTAGGAGCAATGTATAACTCTAGTTCAAAAAGCGGATACAGCACACCAAAGAATGATATGAAAGTGATGCACAGTCGCTCGGGAACAAAAATTGCTTTTAACGATGCCGAAGGAAGCATTTTAATCGAAGATCCGAGTGGAAATACCTATCAAATGGATGGAAAAGGAAATATAAATGTAACAGCACCTAAAAACATGACTTTCGATGTAGGTGAAGACCTTACGATTACAGTTGGAAAAAATATGATTACCAGCGTAGGTGAAGATAAAACAACTGATGTTGGTAAAAATAAAACAACAACAGTAACAGAGAAAATTAGTTTGCAGGCAATGGAGTACAAACAAAATATCGACGAAAATAAAACGATTACTATTGGAGGAGATTTAAAAGAAACAACCTCGACAACTACTCATAACGCTACGGGCGGTGATATATTAATAAAAAGTGTTGGAGTTTCTACTTTATTAGGTTCTAAAGATGCAAAAGTAAATATTGGATAACATGTTAAAAGAGTATTTAGATAAATATGTTTTGGTTTGGAAATCAATTTTTAATTTGAACGAATCAATGTCAAGAAAGGATTTTTGGCAATTTGTTCTTTTCAATTACTTGTGCTATTTCGTTGTTAGTTATCTTTTTAGTTTTTGGACCTACTATTTTTTTAATCTTCTGTTTTTGGTATTTATTATATCATTAATATTAACAGGCATTAAACGTTTAAACGATATACACTTGCCCTGGCCGTATTTGTTTTTTCCTTTTTACAATTTGTATTTATTAGTACAAAAAGGAGATGACAATTTAGGAGGTGGAAAGCCAGTAAAAGAAAAAGCACATTTAAGTTTTAAATCACTCGGAATTGCATTTGTGTTTTCTGTCGTTATATTTAATGCTGTTTTTAGTGGTAGTCCGGCTGGATTTTTTAGCATTATAGATGTTTTTGTGTTTGTAGGCTTTGCTGTAGTATTATTTATGATATGTTTTGTTATAATACGTTTGATAGCGTACTCTATTGTATACGAAAAAATATATCCGAATCTGGTATTCCAAATATTATTGCCCTTTTTCTTTATTGTAAGTGCTGCGTTTATTATATATGTAATTTATTACTTAAATTTCTCAGAAGGAATATATGATTTTGAAGAAATCATAAAACATTTTGCGACAGGAATTGTGTCTTACATAGCCATTTTTACCATCATTACTGGTGTAATTTTTTCAAGTGAAATTCAAAAAAAGGAGATAACAAAAAATGAATTAATGAATAAAAATATACAGCTTTTAGTAGCGATGACTATTTTGATTGCTATTGTTGCTTATCTCTTTTACAGGCAATATAAAATGCAATAGTCGCAATTGATAAGGAAAAAAACAGATTCAAAAGAATATAAGCCTCGAATAATTATTAAAAGAAAACTATGAATATTATAAGAACAAATATATATACACTAGCACTACTATTTACCTTAACAATATCTTGCCAAAACAAAAAAGAAAATAAAGAAATGAATATAGAAAAGTTTTATTATCAGCCTACTATTACTTGTCCATTAGGATATCCTGTTGAGGTATATAGAGGAGGACTTGAATCTCAAGATGGTAGTTTTGAACCATTAAATCTAGGAACACATACCGGAAAAGGGGGATGGGGACATACTGGAGGTAGTATGAGTAGTGGTATTAAATCTATACCTAATAGACTTAATCTTATTTGGGTTTCATATGCAGAAGATACTTTTTATAGTATTGATTGTGATATTGATTATAATAAAATGGTTGAAAAGTTTAAAGAAGGATATCAAGACAGTGCTTTCTTTTTTAATAAAAACGGAAAGTATAAGAAAGAAACTTATAGTTATATAGTTGTTGGTTTTGCTCCGGGTGGTATTGTGGTAGTATGGTTGGCAGGTTCTGGCAGACAGGTAGAAATTGGAAGATATGAAGGTGAGAAAATTGTAGTTTCTAACGAAGAAATAGCCAAATTAGACAATCATGATCGGCTTATTTTTCAGCAAGATTATAGAGAGAAAACAATGCTTAACGAAAAAATTGTGCCTATAGAAGTTCAACAGGCGAATAAAAATAAAGCGATTCCATATGGGGTATGGGACGTTTATAGAAAACGTTATACTTGGAGACCTTCCTTTGATATACAAAAAGAAGGGACAATGATTGATACACGTTTAGACATGTTTAATGGTGAGTTTGAAGAACAATTTGATCAAGTTTTGGTAAAAAACGAATTTACTGAAAGAGCTATTCCTAAAAGGGTAAACATTGGATGGAGAGATAATACTGGACAAAATTATTCAGGCACAATGTATTTTGATGAAAAAGAGATATTTGATGCTTTTAATACTATATACAAAGATGATAAAAATAAGAAAGCACAACTTGAGTTTAGAGTAAACATTCTTAATACTTTTATTACTGTACTGTTAAAAAGTGATGATCAGGAGATAAGTTTGCCAAAGACAAAAATTGACGTTTTTAAATCTAGAAAAAGATATTAATTATGGGAAAATCAATTGTTTATAATACTGGTTTGAGTGAAGATGATTTGCTAAGTGATGAATTGCAACTTTCGTTTGGTGTTTTCATTGATGGTACACTTAACAATAAAAAGAATACAGAGCTTAGACGAAAATATCGAAACGGTGGTGTTGAAAATTTAACGGACAAAGAAATAAAGCAATCAGTTAAAGATGATGAAGAAGCTTATGATGCTCTGGAAAACACAGAGATTACGGATGAAACACCGGAGTACGATAGGTATCTAATAGCATCACACAGAAGTAGAATTGATAAGTTAGGTACAGATAATAGCTTTAGTAATGACTATACTAATGTAGCGAGAATGTGGAAATGTTGTGAAGAAGTTATCTATCGAATTTATATCGAAGGAATGGGAACTGAGGATAATTCGAAAGATAGTCAGGATGGTTTTGCATTTGGTTCAGGTTTAACGGGTATTCGTGCAAAAGTTCGCAAGGGATGTAAGGACTTGGCAGCAAAAATCGTTGCTGAAAAAAAGAAAGATAGTAAGAAAGTAGTAACACAAATTGTAGTAGATGTTTTTGGTTTTAGTCGTGGTGCTGCATCTGCACGTAATTTTGCACATGAAGTAAATGTAAAAAAAGCCTATGCACCAAGATCTATACAAATACCAGATGGATTTTATCCTGTAGATCCTTATTCTACAAGAGATGAAATGCCACAGCCAAAGTATAGACCTGCACTTGCTGATGCTGATGGTTTGGAAATAGAAGAAGATGGGCTTATAAAGGGTATGTTGCCTAGAATGGGATATTTGGGTTATTGTTTGCAATTAGGAGGTGTTTTATCTGAAGAAGAGATAGAGAATTTAAAGATAGTGGTTCGTTTTTTAGGCGTTTATGATACGGTTTCTTCCTATTTTGAAAATGGTGATCAGTTAGGTCAGTATGATTATAAAGGTGATGTTGTAGACGATAGTCAGCTTCCGAAATTGGCTAAACAAAAAATGTCTAATCAATTTTTAAATAATGTTAAACCTTTGCATCTCAATGATTTTGGATATGTTGAGAAAGTAGTTCATTTTACAGCAAAAGACGAGCATCGTGAAAATTTTGATTTAACACGAATCGCCGGAGCAAACTTGATAACAAGGATAATTGAAAAAAACTTTCCAGGTGTGCATTGTGACATTGGTGGAGCGTACGAAAATGAAATGGAAAGAATTGAGAAACTGGAAACTTCACGATTTTTTCATAAAAGTTTGTATGAACTTAGAGAAAGACTTATTAAAGAATATTGGTTTACCGAAGAGCAAATATTCATAGTAGGTACGTTTTGGAACTTTGTAACAAGAGGTCTAACCCGCAGAATTATAAATACAGAAAGATTTGTACGAAAAGAGTATAGCTATATTCCTTTACATTTTATGGAAGAATTTTGTCGAGAAACAAATATGAATGAATATTTGATTAGAAAGACAGAAGAAGATTACCCCATAGATGATAATGAACTTTTAGTAGGAGCCAGAAGTTATCTTAGAAATTATGTTTTTGGCGACAGTAAAGAATGGGAGTTCAAAGATGATGAACAGTTGGCTATGGAAAAAATGGAGAAGGAATATAAAAAAATGCAGCTTGACCAACCTTTGTATGATTTAAATGAACAAGGAGATTATTATAGTCCAAAGCCATTATCAGATTATTTGCCTAAAGTAGATGAAAGTGCAAATAATGTTGATGTTGATATCAGTGATGAATTAGAGCCCAAAACAGTTACGCTTGAGGAAGTGGTAGTAAGAGGTATTGATCCTCAAAAGACTTTGCGAGAGTTAAGGAGAGGATATTTACACTGGTCTTCGCACAGAAGATGGTTTGGTATGGAACCGGCTCCAACGGATGACAGGGTGCGTGTTGAACATTAATTTCTTTAGAATATGGTACCAAAGAGTTTTTTTTTACCAGAATTTAACTTAGATCCAGTTTTAAATAAAAAGGAGATTTATAGATTCGAAACAATAACTACAGATTTCACTAATAGAAAACAGATTAAGGAAAAATCAATTATTCGCGAGGTGCGTTTAACGTATTATGGAAAAAGAAAAGAGTTATTTGTTTTTGTTCTATTTACAAGAAAAGTAACTATTCTGTTAAATCAAAAAGTGGAGAATAATAGATTATTAAAGGAAGATATTTTTGCTTTTGGTAATTTAGAAATAGGTGTAAATGAAGCAGGTGAAATTGTAAAAGTCTTCAATATAAAAGAGCTTCAAGAACGCTGGATCAGAAAGAAACTTGAATTAAGAGAAGGTAATGCAGGATATGTATTTGATGCTTTTCTTAATGATATTTCTAATGTTTTAAATAGTGAAGAAAGGACACTTTTTTTTCTAAACTCTAAAAATATGTTTGGACTGTATTTTCATGGATTGTTTGGAGAAAATGATGTAAATAGTGCACCTAATAAACGTATAGTTACTATTATGGAATTTGACGATGTGCAAATTACAGAAGAGATCTGGACAGATAATAGAATCCCCGGATTTATTATTCAAGGACAAAGGAGTGATGATGAATACAAGACCATTATTTCTAATGTTGATAATATAAAGAAATACACAGGTGAATTAATATATAATAGAGAGAATCAATTACAAGAAGGTTTTTTGGAAATAGAAAACAATAATATTAATATAAAACATAATGTAGTATGGGCTGGTTAGACAATATTTTTGGTGGGCTAAGTATGCCTGATTACGATAAGATGTTGCAAGAACGTTTGCAAAAAGAAAAAAAGGAAAAAGATGAAATCTTTGACATGAGCCAAAATGTAACTCAGATTAATGAACGTCTGAGCGAAGATAGTATATCATATAAAATTTCCGAAGACAGTAAGGAAAATAAAAAAGAAGAAGAAGAAAGAGAAGAAGAAGAAAAAGCGGCTGACGAACTCAAGCTTGTTATCGACGGTGCGAAACTGCAGTGCAGTATGTGTACCAATCCGACGGGAGATCTTAAAGTGAATTTTAAAACTCCTACAATACAGGGTAAAAAAACTGCTACTGTAAAGGAGAAAAGCATGACAAGCATAATGTTTAAAGGCAATTGTACTAAAAGCCCTCAAAGTGCTAGTCCTTGTGCTGCAGTAATGCAATTAGGAGAATGGAAAGATGTAGGTACTGTAAAAGTTCAGGATCAATTTCCATTACTTCTAAAAAGTACTATCAAATGTAACTTTGGAGGATCGGATATTAAAATTACAGATTGCGGACAGATTAATGAGCCTACAAAGATCGAGGCACTACCTAAAAAAGTAGGCAAAGTAATCAGTATGCACTGGACGTACGACGATACTAAATTAGGAAGTAAGTCAAGATTTTATGTAGATATGAATTTGGTTGTAAAAACTAAAGATTACCAAGAAGGAGAAAGTATTGTGGTATGCATAAAAACTGAAGATGGACAACCATTAACTGATGATTTGGCTGAATTAAGCCTTACAGGAACAGTTGGTAAGGATGATACTGTAATTTTTGAAAAAGTATTTAAAGATTATACATTAAATCTACAGCCAAAAGATGATTCTGAATAATTAGTTGATAAAAAACAATGAATAAAAAGAAACTATAAAATTTTAATTATGGATTTTGAAAAAATAATCCCTGTTGAGTTAATGCAGGTAGTTCTTGTACCAGAGTCAAATGGTGTTCAATTTAAAACTGTCACTACAGGTAGACCTTCATGGAAAGATGTTTATGAAGGTTATCCTAAGAATGCAACAAATACAGATGATTTACCCGCTACTACAATTTTCACTGACTTGTTAGGGAGTAATTACGATAAAGCTATATTTGGAAATGCTTGTGCTACTAGGGTTTCTTTGGGTCTTTTAAATGGCAAGATGGTAGTTAAAACAGCATTTAAAATAACTAATAAAAAACATGCTTTTTATAATAAGGGATTTCAAACTAGTGCAAGTGGTTTGCAAACTTGGCTTTCAAAAAAAGATGTATGGGGTGAAGCAGATGTTATTGTTAAAGGCCCTTCCGATATTAGTACTGTCGCAAGTAAAATTAATGATAAGACAATTAAAAATGGAGTTTATATAATACTGGGTGGATTTGGAGGTGGAATTTCGGGGCATGCAACGCTTTGGATTGGAGCTAATAAAAACGTTATTGGAGGACATAATTATGTCGATTATGGTGGTACTGTTTATTTTTGGGAATTAAAATAATATTAATATGAAGAATTTTTTCAGAATAGTGATAATACTTTTTTCAAGTTATTTGTATTCTCAAGATGATAAAACATTTGATTTGGTGATTGCAAAGCTTAAAGATGATAAGAAAGCCTATGAACAGTTTGTCAATTTAGGTAAGATATATTGTGAGGATGTGTCAAAAAAGACAGATTTGTTTACAGATCAATATCTAAAATTATTTAATTCTCTTTATGCTTTTCCAAGATTAATAGAGAAAGATATTCTTGAAAAGGAATATAAAAATTCTCAAAAAAATATTAAAAAGAATAAATGTTCTTGTTTTTATTTGTCAAAAAATAAAGAATTAAAAGCATTGTATATTAAGATTATTCAAGATAAAACCTCTTATCATGGTAATCAAGAGTATTATTTAGAAGAGGATATGCAAGATTATTTAAAGATTGGCATGATAGACGCAAATAGGTTTAAATAAAATAGTTTTAAGAAAATATGTAATGAAAGCTTTTAATTTATCATTGATGTTTATTTTATTATTGATTAATAGTTGTACTTATTCTCAAGGTACAAAATCTAAAAAACTGGATTACATGAAGAAATTTGCTTTAGAAAATTGTATCTACAATAATTATAATAAAATTGATTCAACATTTTTTAGTAAGTATCGTGATGTATCTGCTGTAGCTTTAAGTAGTTATGGAGAATTAACAGAATTGGAGCAAAATAAAATTCGAGAATTTACAAAAAGCAAAACATCATCTTTTTATTCAAATGGAAATACTTTTCATTTTGAAAATGGAAAAACAAACATTGTTATATGCGAGTGCTTACTTTTTTATGATTCAAAAGAATTGCTTGCTTTTTTAAAGAAGATATGAAAAATATAATGGTTAAATTAAAAAATACAGAAGCGTGATTTGGAAGAGATTATTGTTGTTACTTGTTTTGTTTAGCGTAAAAATATCATCACAAACTTTAGATTTAGCAAACAGTACTTTTGTGAAATTGAAAAATGATCAAAAATCCTTTGAGCAATTTGTGTTTTATGGGTATTGCAATTGTACAGATCAATTTTTTTATACCGAAACCTATCTGGATAATTACATTAGATCATTTAATCGTTTAGAACCTTTTCCAAGATTTTTCCAAAAAAGCGATATAAAAGTATTGTTGGATAATTATCAAAATTCAAAAAAGAAAGATTTTAAGGCTGTTCAGGAAAAATATTATAACGGTTATGTAATCATAACTAAATGTCTAAAGATTTATGATCTTGAAAATAAGGATTTAAGAAAAATCTATAATGATATCATTTCAGATAAAGGAATGCAAAATGAATGGAGTAGTGATTACATGAAAGATTATTTGAAAAGTTACTTTGTAAAAGTGGAGACAGAATAAAAGACTTACACTTATGTCAAATTTATTTGTAAATAATCGCATTCAGAAAAAATTAAAGATCGTTGTAATAGCGCCTCTTCTAATAGTGATTTTAATCCTTTTAAGTTGTAATAAAACAGAAGAAACGAACACTAATTTTGAGATTTTTGGCGAAGATGCTTTATTAAAAAACATCAAATTAAACATTATTAAAAATAGTGAAGATGGTGTAGAGAAAAAACAAACATTTGTCTTCAACGGAAAGCAATTTAGTGTAAAAGAAGAAAATGAAACAGCCTATTTTTACAGAATTTATCTCTCCTACAAAGATTCTTTGGTTAGCGTATTAGAATACGAAAATATACTTCGAGGCGATAAAAATCAAATCAATCAGATTTATTTGTTTAAAGAAAAAGACGGTGTTTCATTTAAGTTTATTGGCTCTAAAGAATTCTTACCAGATATAGACAATCGATCAGCTGAGCGCTTTATAACTTTAGAAGAATATTTTCAGAAAAAAAATATAAATACAATAGAAGAAAAAAGTAAAGCCAGAGAACTTTTTTTTGACTTTTATGAATAGATATCTCAAATCTATTTTTAGTTTACAAGATAAATAAAGAATGATGAAACATCAAACATTACGCATTAATTACAGTAAACGAATATCCTTTCATGCTTTTGTTTTGTTGCTATTATTAAACCAAAACGGATTCAGTCAGCAATTTAAAAATAGTAAAGTTTTATCTTTCGAAAAAGCAGATAGTGTTGTTGTTTCAAAAATATATTATCGCGCCAAAGAGTCCAGTGCCCCTTTGGCTAAAAATTTTGTACCCTCAAAAAAAGATTCTATTACAGGAGAACTGACACTTCCATATTATAAAACAGAAAAAGACACTATTTACGAATTATCCAGGCGCAAGTTGAGCACTAAAGAGTTGATTACTTTAAATAATCATTTGCAAAACAAAAAGTCATTTAGCCAAAAAGGTGTTGCCTTACAGCATCATTACGATTATGAAATCAACTACTACCAAAAAGGAGTTGTATTTCAGTACGTTCGGATTTCATCACTAACGAATAAAATAAGTATTTCGCGAAACGGATGCAAAAGTGTTTTAGATGAGAATAAACAAGAAATAGATCCGTGTTTGTTTTACGGAAGTGTAACTACTCCTTTAAAAAACTACATTTTGAAATTAGAAACAAAGTAGTGTAGTGCATCAAAAAAAATCCTCTTTTAGCGCTGTAAGATTAAGTTATAGCCGTAAGAATAGGCTATTTCTATTCAAAATAAAATCTTATTAATTTTTGTAACAATTAAATGAAATAATAGTAAGTATTTTTTTATTTTTGAAAGTAAAAAACATATATTTATTGCGCGGTATTAAGAAGATTATTCACGCCAGATATAGACAACCAGAAAGTAAATCTGTTCCTGTTTTATAGCAGTATAAAACATTTTTTAAAGTTTAAAATAGGATAACAGAATATAAAATCTATTAGATAAAGAAATAAATAATGAGACAAGAGCGAATTAAAGACAGAGTACTAAAAAGAGCAGCAAGATCATGGGGCTTTTCAGATGTTGAAATGGAAACTTCATTTGACCCTGTAGTATCTATGATGTTAAATGCACTATCGTACGAGTTAGAGAAAGTAGCACATGAACTTGAAGATTCTAAAACCAGAGTAGTAGAAAGAGTATTGGAAATCATGTTTCCGGAAGTTACTTCGGGTGCAAAACCAGCCCGCGCCATTATGCATGCTTCGCCAATCGACAACAATATTAAAGTTTCGCTGCAAAACCAGATGATGGTAAACAGACGAATGCATAACATTTACAATCCGCTTGAGCCAATTACCAAAGAAATTGCCCTTTCGCCAACGCTGGAAGTGAAACTGGCAATGGGTGAGGTAAAGTACATCGCGTATGAAAGAAACTTGTTTGAGGTTTCTAATGTATTCTATAAAGATCCAATAAGAGATTACAAACATTCGTTGCCTTCAGGAGAAGTTTTTCTGGGAATAGAATTAAGAGATGGAACTGTATCTGAATTAGAAGATTTGATGTTGTACATCGATATCAAAAATACACACCAGAAAGAAATGTTTCATTACTATTTAAAGCAAATGAAATGCTTTCAGGACGATGTAGAAATTAAGGTAGAACAAGGATATAACGTTCCGGTAAACAATCTGGATATCGAAAACATCATCAATCGTAATTATACGCACCTTAGCGAGTTTATGCAGGAAGTAAACGAATATTATTTTGATAATTTTTATACGTTTAAAGGAGCCTTAAAACATAAAAAAATACAGGAGTACAGACAGGAATACCAGGTTTTTCAGGATGTAACTGTAAAAAATGACAATCCTATCATTTGGGTAAAGATGATTTTCTCAGAATCATTGATCCCTCAGGTATTGGACAATGTTTCTTTTACCGCGAATTGTTTTCCGGTAATCAATAAAAAGCGTCATGTCATTAATAAAACAATTAACGGATTTTTATCCTATGTAGCACTTGATACAGGTAACAATATCTACCTTGATGTTGATGCAGTAGTAGATGGATATGCTAACAATTTTGAGATAAAAGAGTTTAAAGATGGTGTGATCGAAGAAGGAAGCGCTGTATTGCGTACTGGTGGAGTCTCCAGGTTCGATTCCCGAAGCGCATCAGAACTGTTGCAGAATGTATTGGATTTATTAAAAGATGAAAGTTCTTCTTTTGCCGGTTTGGGTAAAGATTTCATGAATAGTGCCTTAATCGAGATCAATCAGTTGTTGGCTTCTGTAGAGCAACAGGCAAAAGAAAGCAGTTTTTCTAAGAATAACGATCCTTATCTAATGATTAAGCCAAAAGTGGAAGAAACTACAGGAAAATCATTTAGCATCAGTTATTGGTCAACTTGTGCAGAGGAAGGAAACGATATTAAGGCCGGTACAATCTTGGATTGTAAAGACGATTTATTCTTTGTGAGTAAAGAAGCTGTCTTAGTAACCAATACAGTAGGAGGAACCAACAAACAAAATAATAAAGACCGTATTCTCGCTTATCGTAATGCTTTATTAACGCGTGGTCGTGTGGTAACGTTTGCAGATATTAAAGCTTTTGGCTTTAATCACTTTAAAAGTTGTATTACGGATATTAAAATCGAAAAAGGAACACGTAAAGAAATATCTGTAAAAGCAGGTTTTAGCCGTACGGTTGATATCCATTTGAAAGTAGATTTGACTGAAAAAGGATATTTGTCGGTTACAGAATGGGAATATTTATGCGAAAGCTTCATGAAAAATCTAAAAAACAGATCTTCGAATGTATTTCCGTATCGATTATTTATCGAGGAATAGGGGATAACGACCGAAATTAGGTTCTGGTTTTAATTCTTGAATATTTTTTTTGATTTTTTTTAAGTTTTAAAATATTGAATATGTGGGTACTAGTTCCGGATCGATAAAAAGAGCGAAAAAAAAATAGTTTTCATGCTTTTTTATCTAAAATATAGTTCTATATTTGCACCCGCAATGAGGTAATAAAAAAAACGAAGTTCTTTTCACTACTAGATTTGTAAATGGACGCATAGCTCAGCTGGATAGAGCACCTGCCTTCTAAGCAGGCGGTCGAAGGTTCGAATCCTTCTGCGTTCACAAGAAGCCTCTCATTTTGAGAGGCTTTTTTGTTATGTGTAAAATCGTAAATCAAATGAATTATTTTTATATTTTATTTTCAGAAAATTTGAATCAATATTATGTTGGTCATACTTCTGAAAGTTTGGAAGAACGTTTACGTAAACACTTATCAAATCATTCTGGATTTACAGGAAAGACAAAAGATTGGATCGTAGTTTATTTCGAAGAATTTGAAACCAAATCATTAGCTTATAAACGGGAATTAGAAGTTAAGAAATGGAAAAGTAAAGTACGAATTATAAAATTGATAAAAAGCTCAGCTGGGTAGAGCATCCCGATTTTAATCGGGACGGTCGAAGGTTCGAATCCTTCTGCGTTCACAAGAAGCCTCTCATTCGAGAGGCTTTTTTGTTTTTATGCCTTTTGTTTCTACATTTTATATGTTTTGACTAACATGAAAATAGAAGTGAATAATGATGAAAAGTCGGATTTGTCATTTACTACACAGATGAAACTGATTCGCTATGCGAAAACGCGAATTAATACGGATTTTATATGCGCATTTTTGTCCTTTCGACGTCAGGAGAAATCTTCGCAAGAAACTCCGCAAATTGAGTAAACCATTATTGAATTGATCTTATTCAAGACCTGCAAACTTAAAAGGTTGTGTTACTTTAAAGTTAATTAAAGAGTCTCCGGAATAGTTTTCATTACTTTCTAAACTGAGTTTTCTTGTTTTAGCTTTTTCACTAAAATCGATTTTACTAAACTCTACCCATATTACATTCGGATTTAGAACATTGTCAAAGTAATAAATAAGATTTTTTTGATCCGAAACGGTTCTCCATCTCGTCGAAGAAATATTTGGTTCGGTTGGTGAGGAAATTCCAAGTGGAACAGAGCAATTTCGAATAACGCTAAATACACTCGCGGTTGCTACTCTTGTGTTATCTGTTTTGGGAATAGCATCAATGTAATAGGATGCTCTTGTGAATCTGTCAGCTGCTCTGTTAGTTCCGGGAAGCATAATAGTTCCGGGGATTCCTTTCCAGTAGCTGTTTATTGCTAGTTGCTCTTCAAAAATAGGAGAGTTTGTCATTACAACAAATTTTTTATCATGATGTATCACTAATTTTCCGTTGATATATTCTAAAATGGCATTGTCTCCTGTGGGATCAGAAATAGAAAGATGAACTGTTGCGAAAATATCTGTTCCGGGAATATGCGAGGAAACAACCGAAAAATCAATTTTTTCAAATGCATTTACTGCTTCTGATACTGTAGCAAAATTGTCAAGAGTATATTGTAGCCAAAGAGAAACAGTGAGACCTTTTTTTGTTCCATTTTTTTCGAAACTAGGAAATTCCGACTCAGCCAGCCATAAAAGATTGCCGACCAAACCTTTTTCATTCATTCCATCAGATGCAGCTATATCCCAAGAACTGGTTATAACACTTCCATATTTCGACTTCCACTTTACAGAATTAATCCCGGTTTCACCATTCCTTTCGATTCCTCGCGGAAAGATCCATAGATTGGCTGGAATATCCGTTTTCCAATCCATAGAGCGTGCTGTCATAATCATTCCATTTAATCCTTTATATACAATCCTTGTACAGGCAATTGTATCTTGACTTAGAATTACCAGAGTTAGTAAAGTAAAAGTTATCAAAATTTTGTTTTTTATTTTCATCGATGCGTCTTTTAAAATTACATTATACTTCCTTAAATTAAATATATGGATTATGCTTTTAAGTAAAACTTTTAGATGTTAAATTTGTGCTTAAATAATTAATAAAGAATGTTTTAAGTTATTACTAAAGTACAAATTAAAACAACACCTGTACAATTTTTCATATAAAATTAATTGGATTGTAATTATTTAGCTATTTCAATAATTGACTATTTAATTTACTTTTTCAAATAACATTTTATTTGCTCCCATATCAATTTCCTGTTTCAATAATTGATTGGTTTTAGAATCAAAATAATAGGTGTTAATGACTTTGTTGTCTGAAATGTCATCTGTTACCGTAACGATCCATACCGATTTGTTAGCGTAGGAACCTTTTTGAGTGTTGGTTATGTTTGCTTTCAGAATTCCGGTTTTCTTCATTGGATTATAATCGAAAATGGAGATTTCTGTTTTGTAGTTTTCTTTTAGCGGAAGCCAGCGAATTATTTGCGGATAAAGGTTACTGTCAAAAAAATCTCCTGTTGTCTCTTCGTTGATCTCTGTTTTTTTGTTTCTAATTTTATCCAGATAAAAACCTGTCGTTTGTTTTCCAAAATTAAGTTCGATATCTCTTTGCATGTTGACCGAAGTATGTTTTACAGCCTTTAGTTTAGTAAGTTCCGCAATAGTTTCATCAATCCAGTCTGGTTTGTTTTTCATTTTTACCGTAGTGGTAATTGTCAGTGTGTTTTTTGTTTTGGAGATTTTAGTAAATACTTTTCCAATTTCCATTTTTGTTGTATCACGAACGGCAAACCAATTCATTTCATACTCTTCATTTTTAATTCGCGATTCAATTATTTCATTTTGACTCGGGGATTGTGCCTTTTTCTGAGCATTAGAAGTTAAAAACAACAGAGAAAAAGCTGCTGTAAGGAGCAGCAACGGTTTTGTAGATTTCATAGGATTAAGTTTGTTTGTAACAATTAGTATGTGGAAATAAATAAAAGTTACAGCTAAACTGCAGGACACTTTAGGTAAACTACATTGCTATTCTGTTTTACTTTTTTGTGTTTTTGTCTTTAATAGAATGTTAAGTGAACGAATAGTTTTCGTGTTATAAGTTAATAATGACTATAACTTTGAATGTAAGTGCAAAGAGTAGTTTTATTTGTTACCTTGCTTCAAATCCTAGAAAAGAGACTTATGAATAAAACTGGCCCGATAATAATAATAGAAGACGATCAGGATGATCAGGATTTTTTAGCAGATGTTTTCCAAGGACTTCAGTATAAAAATGAGATTATTTTTTTTAGCGATGGAGAGCAGGCATTAGATTATTTAACAAAAACCACCATCGAGCCTTTCATTATATTTTCAGATATCAATATGCCAAAATTAAACGGAATAGAGCTTCGGGCAAAAGTTCATGAAAATGAAGATTTGAGAATGAAGTCGATTCCATATTTGTTTTTTTCAACAGTTGCCGAGCAACAGCATGTTGTCGACGCTTATTCAAAGTCAGTTCAGGGCTTTTTTGTAAAGCCATCTGATTTTAACAAGATGAAAGATATGATAAAAAATATAGTGGAATATTGGCAAAATTGTGTTTCACCAAATTATATAAAATAGACAGATTACCATTATTTTTAAGTCACTTATTTACAACTAAGAATCTTAACAACCATAGCATATGACGCTGATATCAAAAGAGAAGTTTTCTAAAGCAGCCGGCCTTTCTAAAATTCCTATTCCAGGGCTTTCGTCTTATTTAATGAAAGTAATGAAAATTAACAATTTAAATACGATGGTAGAACAGGCAGGTAATCTCGAAGGAGAAGCTTTTGCCAATTATGCCTTAACGACAATTGGCGTAAAAGTGCAATTTACTGCTGCCGATTTGCTGAATATCCCTGCAAAGGGCGCTTTTATTGTTATTGCCAATCATCCTTATGGTGGTATTGAATCATTGGCTTTGTTAAGTACAATTGCCAAAGTACGTCCGGATACCATGTATATGGGGAATTTTTTACTGAAAGAAATTCCAAATCTTGAAAAATGTATTATTGCTGTAAATCCGTTTGAGAATGTACAAAATTCGGCAAGTATTACAGGATTAAAAATGACGCTGAAAGCGCTCGAAGACGGTATTCCTGTGGCCATATTTCCTGCCGGAGAAGTTTCTTCATATAATTTTAAAACCAGCGAAATCACAGATCAGGAATGGCATCCTGTGGTAGGCAAGATTATCTGCAAAGCCAATGTGCCTATTTTACCGGTTTATTTTCATGGCAATAATGGTATTTTCTTTAGTATGCTAAAGTCTATTCATCCTATGCTGCAAACTTCAAAACTGATTTCTGAACTTTTCAACAAGCAAGGACATGAACTAAAAATGACGATTGGTAAAACAATTTCGTTAGCTGGTGCAAGAGGTAAGGGTTTTGATTCTTTACTCTTAAAAGATCTTAGATGTAAACTGTATGCACTCAAAAATCAGTCGTATAATTAGTTTTTTTAGATTAAGCTAAGCTTTGTGTTTATGTAAGATACGCAGATGACGCGGATTCGCTATGCGAAAACGCTGATTTACACGGATTTTTTTACGAGTGCTTTTTGCACTCATTTTGTACACTTTCTTTGTACATTAAGGAATACTCTTCATACAATAAAAAGGGATGATTTTAAATCATCCCTTCCTGTAAACATTAAGACATCTCAAGTTTTCTTTCAATAAAATAAAATATCTAAAAAGTTATATTTTTAAACTTATATTGATTGATAAACTTTGCTCACTATTTTCCACTGATCTCCATCTTTTACTAATGTAAACATATCGGCATACTTGTTGGCACCAAACTGAGATTCAATTCTGGCAATAGCGACATTTTTTTCTACATTTAAGTATGTCAATTCATAATGTGCTTCCATCGGTTCGCCGTTATCAAAGCCATCATACAATACCTTTATCGGTACACTTTTCAAAACACCATTCTCTGTCCATGACATAGTTGCTGTATCAGCAAAAGCATTTGCCGTAATTTTGCCGTCAGCTTTACGGCCTCCTTCTACATAAAAATCTATAGCACGAATAACACCTTCTTTTTCTTCTTTTGTAACTTCCATAATTTGATTGTTTTTAATTGATTTATTTCCATTATTGCATGACAGCAACAGGCTAGACGCTATTACGAGTAATGCGAAAATTTTTCTTTTCATTTTATACATTTTTCTTTTAGGTATTGATTGAATTAAGCTTCTATTTGTACCCAGCCCTCCAGTTTTTCGAATATTGCCATTAACTTTGCGGGGATTTTTTTCTCTTTTACTGTCGCTAGTTTAAGAATTGAAGTAATTTTATCTTCTTCTCCGTTTTGAGTTAATTCTACCCAATCCGGATTAACAATCAAAGTTCTGCCAATTGCCACCATAGAAACACCATATTCTACAACTTGATCAGCCATTGCAGGTGTTGTAATACCTCCGGCAACAAGAACAGGAACTCTGTTGTTTACATAATTGTTTAGCGTAACAGATATAGGTTCTTTAGAAATTTCTGAATCAATTGGTTTTTGGTTGACGGCATCAAACAAAGAAAAATGTAAATAATCAATTTTTTCTTCAATTAATTGATCTATTAGATTGAACGTATCTGGAAGTCCATAAGTTTGTTGTGGCAATTCTTCCGGCGAGATTCGGTAACCTATAAGAAAAGGACGATCAGCATATTTTGAAACTATATTTTTTACTTCTCTTAAAATTTCCAGACTAAATCGCAAACGATTTTCAAGAGAACCTCCCCATTCATCATTTCTATTATTAAAAAAAGGTGAAATAAAATTTTGAAGCAAGAATCCGTGTGCCCCGTGAATTTCTACACCATCAAAACCAGCTTCAATTGCTCTTCTTGTAGTTTCGCCAAATGCTTTTATGATTTCCAGAATTTCATTTTTACTCAATTCTTTTGGAAGATTTTCTTTTTCAGAAAGCAGTATAGGCCCACTTAAAATGGCACTTGCACTTACTACTTTACCATCTGGAATAAGCCCTGGAATTGCTTTATTACCGGCGTGAAACATCTGTAAAATTGCAGGTGCTCCACCACTTTTAGAAGCATCTGCTAATTTCTTCAAACTTGGAATAAAAGTATCATCATATCCTGCAAATTCGTGGGTAAAACCAATGCCGTTTGCCATCACATGCGTACATCCTGTAATTACTAAACCAACACCATTTACTCTTTTTTTGTAATATTCTACTTCTTCATCAGATATACTGAAGTCTTCATTAGATGCCCAAGTAGTCATAGGCGACATTACAATTCTATTTTTTAAACTAATTCCATTCCCAAATAACAAGGGAGCAAACAACTTATCATATTTATTCATTACTTAATTTTTTGAACATAATTTACTGTGCAGCTTAACAGAATAATTAAGTTCTATTTCTAAAACAAAGGTACAATGACTAAAGAGTGGTGTTTTTTCTAATTAGCTCAAAGATTTTTTCTAATTAGTCCTTTTTGAAATTGGAAATATGAAAATTGGAAATTTGTTTATTAAGAAGATTTAATGTTGAGGTGCTACTTTATTATTTATAAGAGTTTTAATCTTTCGATTTCGCCCAATTAATACTCTTGTATGATTGAGTTTAAATTTATTAACTAACGGGAGATACTGGGTGCCTGTCCGTGAAATTCTTTGTATATTCTTGAAAAATGAGAGACATTTTCAAATCCTAGGGAATAACAGATATCTGAAACCGACAAAGCTGTAGTTTCCAGCATATCTTTTGCTTTTTCTAATCTTTTTTCTCTGATCCAGGTTGCAGGCGCAACATTGTATATATTCTGAAAATCTCTTTTAAAACTTGATAAACTTCTGCCGGAAAGATAAGCCAGTTCAGCAACAGAAACTGGTGAAGCATAATGCTGTTCTACCACATTACGGATATCAGTTTTTACAGGCTCGTGCAATTGGAGAATTTGTAAAAACATATTTCGGTTACATTCTGCAACATCATAAAGTAATTCCATAATCTTCAGGCGAAGCTGTCCGGGATGAACCACAGAATGATCAAAAAAGTAAGGTTTTAGAGAATAGACAAATGCAACCAAACATTCATTCATTGGGTAAACTCCTGTCTTAATTTCTCCCTCAGGTTTTGATACCTTAATTTCAGAGGTTGATAAAAATGATTTTAGCACATCATCTTTAATACTGAACATGAAACTATCGTAAATATTATCATTTTCAGTATTTCCAAATTTATGATACTTTACAGCAGTTGCTTTTTTTAGCAAAATCATATCATTCTTGCCGAGCTTATATTCCTGTTTTCCATAATTCAGGACAACGGAGCCTTCAAGAACAATTAGCAGTAGATGCTGTTCTAAGTACATGATTCCCTTAGCTTCTGTACTGTGTATACACTGTTCTATAACGGAACAGCCATCTAACATCAGGAAGTTTTGCGGCGCATCACAACCAATTAGAGAAGTTGGAACTTTAATCATTTTCTTCATACTGCAATTATTAAAGCTTTAAAGCAATTTTAATTTTATTTTGGAATTAATCCAAACATTATAAACTTAAACTGCAAAGATACAAGCATTCAGAAAAACAAATTTTTCTTTTTAGTCCAAATATTTTGCTCTTTTAGTCCGGAAACGATTCATTCATTTATAAGTAGAAAATATTATGTAAAAATGCTTAGGACTTAATAACGAATCTACAGTATACATTACTATTTAAACAATTGATAGGCAGTATTTCTAAAAAAAGGAGAAAGGAATTTATAGTGTAGGGATTAAACATTAATAGTATTAAAGCCAATACATTAAAATTAGTCTCTTATTATAATTTATCCCTTCTTAAAAATCTATTATGAGCTAATTCTCGTAAATAATAGATAAAAGCAATTGTCATGGAAACATTACCAATTTTTGTTATAAGAGTTTTGCATATACTTGCCGAAAGATACGGCATGAGTTGTGCTTTAGAAGAGCTTACGAGTCTTTTAACTCCTGTTTTTAATGCCAGGACACCATTTAAAGACAGTATATCTAATGAAAAGGAAAATCAAGCTAGAGTGCTAGATGCTTTACTACTTTTGAATAATGAGGGATTTATTTTTTTAAATTCAAATTCTAACCAAAGTACAATAAGTATAAAAGGTTTAATTGTATTAGATAATAAGATCTTTTGCAATTAGTTTAATTTTGTTTTTACAGATCTTCAAAAGCATGTAATTAGAAGATCAGAAGAAAATACAGATGAGATGCAATTTGTAAAGACAGGCTTTAACGAACTTGAATATAAAAACCTTTACAATTGGTTGGTAAACTTTTTGAAAACAAAATTCAAAAAGTTTGTCTGGTTTACCAAAAAACTAAATTAAACTAAACCAAATTTTCCAATCCAAAAGCAGCAATTTGATCGATGATGGGTAAGGTTTTCAAACCTAGTTCTGTCAATGTATATTCTACCCTTGGAGGGATTTCCGGATAAGCCTTTTTAGCGACCAGTTTGTTTTCTACCAGAAAATTCAATTCCTGAATCAACATTTTTTCACTAATACCCACTACAGCTCTTTTAAGTTCTCCATATCTGATTGTTCTGGTATTAATCTGATATAAAATCATCATTGTCCATTTACCGCTCAAAATATTCAATGACTTTTTTACAGGGCAGTTTGTGTCACACGCATTAATTATTTTTAGATTTTTTTCCATTGATTTTCAGTATTTCTAACCATTTGGTAAGTACCAAACTAAAACGTAAGTACTTGTACAAAAGTAAGTTATTAATTAGTTTTACCGAAATTTCAAAACAACTAAATCAAAAATAAAATGAAAGTATTAGTATTTGGAGCCACAGGTTCACAGCAATTTTATGTAATTGGAGAAGCAAAAAATAAAGGTGCAGAAGTATACGCTGTAACAAGCTCAGAAAAAAACTTTTCTAAACTGGAAGGTGCAGGTGCAATCCCTGTATTAGGTGATATGTCAGATAAAGCGAAAATGAAAGAAATCACTAAGGGTATTGATGCTGTTGCTTTACTGATTCCTGTCTCTTTGCCTAATCCGGCAGATGGATTTCAACTTGCCAAAAATGTAATAGATGCAGCTAAAGAAAATGGCGTAAAAATGATAGTTTGGAATACCAGCGGATTTTTGGCACCACAAAAATTAGGAATTCCTATGGAAGATGTAAAGTTAGATACAAAGGAATATCTTAAAAATTGTGGAGTACCTTATGTAATTATTGAGCCGTCTATTTATGCCGAAAATTTGCTGGCTCCCTACACAACTGACTATGTGAAAAAAGAAAGAAAAGTAGCTTACCCGACTCCGGAAAATATGCCTATTGGCTACATTGCATCAAGAGATGTTAGCGCCTTTGTGGCAGAAGCTATCTACAAACCGGAACTATCGGGACAATCATTTCTTGTGAGCGGTCCGGATGACCTCAAAGGAAATGGTCTTGCCGAAAAATTCTCTATTGGTTTGGGTGAAAAAATTGATTTCTATGCAATGCCGCCACAAGAGTTTGGAGATAAATTAAGCATTCTTGTTGGAGAAGAAAGTGCCAGAGGAGTACAAGGATATTATGAAATGTTGGCCAGTCTTCCTGTATATCCAACAAAATTCAACCCTAACCTGCAAGAGGTTTTAGAAAAATTGCCTGTAAAAATGACTCCAATCGAAGATTGGGTTAAAATTCATAAAGATTTTTTTATTAACTAAGTTGCAAAAAAAAGCAGTAAAAATAGAGAACTATTTTTACTGCTTTTTTAGTTTCATTGTATCTCAAGAGATCAATATTTTGCTTGTAATTTATTTTTTCAAGACTTTATTCATTACAAATCTAAACCTTAAGTAGAGTAAAACAGATGATGTCAACAACCCCAGAGTCAAACCATACCAGATTCCTTTTACTCCTGCATCAAAATGGATACCTACAATATAGGCTACAGGCAGACCAATAAGCCAATATGCCACAAAGGTTATCAAAGTTGGAATGTTTACATCGCCCATTCCTCTTAGTGTTCCTAATCCCACTACCTGAGTACCATCAAAGAGCTGAAATAGCGCAGCAATTATCAATAACTGTGCAGCCAGTGCTATAACACTTGTATCATTGGTTATTAAGTAAGGTAAATATTGATTAAAGAGTGTAAAAACTAAAGCAAAGAACAGCATGAAAATGATCACTAAATGATAGGATGCATAAGCAAACTTCTGAAGTCTTTTGTATTTTTGATTTCCAAAACTATTTCCAACCTTAATAGTTGCTGCCGATGCAAGTCCTCCCGCCATCATATAGGTCATTGACGCAAGTGTTATTGCTGTCTGATGAGCAGCCTGTTCAATTGCACCTATATTACCCGCCATTAAAGCTGCAACTGCAAATACTCCAATTTCGAAAACATACTGCATTGCTACAGGCAATCCTATTTTTACCACTTTTAGAATTTTTGAAAAATCAATAAACTTAACAGAGAAATGTTCTATATAAACCCTAAAATTCTTTGATCGAAGTACATACCACATCATAACCACCATCATTAAAACACGATCTATCAATGTTGCAATTCCTACTCCCAAAACTCCCATTGGCTTAATGCCAAACATTCCCTTTACCAGAATTACTGCGATAATTACATTGAGTATATTTCCCCATATCGTTATAGACATGGCTTGTTTGGTAAAACCCAGTCCTTCTGCAAACTGTTTAAAGGTTTGAAATAGCATTAAGGGCAGGATAGATAAACTTAAAATAAATAAATACGGTTTTGCCGTTTCTACAACCTGAGGATCCTGCTTCGCATGCTGCATGGCAAACATGGAACCATAATAGACTACTATAAAAAGAAAAATAGCAGACGCGACATTTAGCCATAAGCTGTTAGAAAGAAGTTTGGCGCATTCTTTAAAATTTGATTTCCCATTTTCCTGCGCAATCAAAGGTGTCAATCCGTAGGCAACGCCTAATCCAATTACCAAAACTACCATGAAAACAGAATGAACCAGCGAAACTGCTGCTAAGGATATAGTTCCTGCATAATGTCCTATGATAACGGTATCGACAGTCTGCACCAAGGTATGCCCGAGCTGAGAAATTACGACAGGTCCTGCAAGTGCTATTGTACTTTGGTAATATATCTTATTGGATTTGTAATTTTTGATCATATTAAAAAATTTACTGCCTTAAGGAAGATTTTGTTTTATGAAATTTGACTGTTGCCATTTTTCTTCAATTAATTAATATGTTGAAATCGTTTCTCTTACTTTATTTATAAGAAGGAGGCTCAAATATTATAATTAAAGCAAATTTACAACTTCATTTGCAAATTACTCCTAACAAAAAAATGAGCAATAATAAATTACCGCTCATTTTATAATAGTGATTACTTATTTCCCCTTTATTTTTCGACAGCAAATAATCCTTTGCTGTTGTAATTCGGCTCTACTATAAATAAAAAAGAAGCCCTGTGTGTGTCAGCATCAACAGGGCTTCAAACTATCAAAATTTAAAAGAAACTTCTTTTGGTGGACACTTTTTAACTAATACAGTCCCTTTATAAATTGATAATCCTTTTCTAGTGGGTTTTCTTGATTGTTAATTTCCTTAGACTTTACAAGCTGAAGGGTAACGGATTTTATTTTTATCAGAAAAACAATTGCAAGAAGAACAAAAATTAAAATCATAATGGAAAAAACTTGAGTCATACTATATTATTTTAAGTTAGAAATTCGATACTGCTGCTTTTTATTTATTTGATATTTAGGATATATTCCGAAAGCTGATCTAACTGCTTTTGATCCAGCTGCGATTCAAAACCGGGCATTTGCGGATAATCGGGACGTTTCTTTCCGGGATTCTTTATCCATTTTTGTAAATCTGCAATATTGCCTTTATAGATTTTTGCCATTTCTAAAACGGGCGGTCCCACTAATTTTTCATCTATTTTATGACAGGAAGCACAATACTGACTGAATACTTTCTGACCTTTCTCAGCTTCTGTCATAGTTGCCGATGCTTCTCCTGCTTCCTGAGCTTTTACTTTGGCGACAGCTTCTTTTTTCAGAATCTGAAATTCAGCGGTTTTAATTTTTACCAGCTCCTGATGTTTTTCCAGTGCATTAGCTCTGTATATCTGTCTGCCAGATCCCATGCATAAAACTGTGATGCCCAGCAGCATTGCTATTTTATAAAAGTCTTTTTCAATATTTTCTTTTTCTCCTGTAAGTCTCTTCCATATCAGCCACATAGCCGGAATGGCAAAAGCAACTCCCGAGAAAATGATCAAAATCAGATTCCATCCCATACCTTTAGAAGGCAAAGTCAGCAATACCAGCGGACCAATCAAAAACTGGCAGACAGAAGCTGTCAGCGCAAGAGAATAGCCTTTCTTTTGCATATCATATCGGGTAAATTGCTGGTATATCGCTTCAAACGGGTAACTTTTACGGCTGTTATACCAAAATAAAAACAATCCTGTAACAGCGAGTGAAGACAATATAAAATGCAGGTATCTCGGAAAAACATTTGGTAGAAACAGTGCATCAACAAATCCTTTTACTATTCCCCATTTTTCTGGGAAGAGCATTAAATTAATGTTGGTTAAAAATATAAAAGGAATAAACAGGAAGATCACGGTTGCCAAAGCCAAAATTGAAATATGAACTGCTTTGTGATTCTCTAATGTCTCCCAGGTATATTTGTGCAGATAAGTAAGCAGAAATGCTACAGTTACCAATGGTATCACCGCAATCCACATCAAGCCTGTGAGAGCATTTGCCGAGTAAAAATAGATTGTGTACAAAACATTAATACTCAAAAGGGGAGCAATACCCAGTACAACGGCGATACTTTTGTTAACCGTTATTGTTTTGGCTATTTCGTGAGCAAGGGTGTCGTATTCTTTATTTTTAAGTCCTTTGATCTGAGCTATTAAAGCCAAAATGGAACCGCCAAGCATCAGGTTGACAAAAAGAATGTGCAATAGAAATGACAGCACCAGAACAACCACAAAAAACCATTCAGGCATTGGCAGCGGCAGTGGAATATCTTTTGGAACCGGAACGTTATTTTGTAACGCAATATATAAATTGATCATTTTTAAACTTTATTATTTTTTAATTGTTAAAACTGCCTGTGTATTTTGAAGCTCACTCACTTTTACGCCTTCAGATTGTGCTCCCTCCAGTACATCACCTGTATCCTGAATGTTGCGGATATAGGCGGCGAGTGCTTCACTTTCTTCCTGAGTACCCGGAAATGGAGGCATATAAGTACGTCCGTTGTGCATATTGGGTATATAAGAAGCCATCGAATTAATGTCCAAAGGTTTTCCTATTCCGTACATGCGCTCAAAAACATAGACAACACTATTGACACCTTGCGCCGTATGACAGCGGCTGCAGGCAATTGCAAAAACATTTCTGCCGGCTTCAATTTTATTTTCAGGCGTTATTTCGGTAACTGTAGTGTAGGTTGCATTTTTAAGAAGTCCAAATTGCTGGTAAACAGGATAATCTTCCTCAAGTAACAGGTTAGAATACATGTAACCTCCAATTACATACGGTTTTCGAACAAATTCACGTACTCTTTCAAAAAAACCAAGATATCCAAATGCCATCAGTACTGGGAAAAGAACAATATAACTTTTAATCCATTTGGCTTTATAAACACCCAGAATGGCCATTATTAAAGACGATGCTATTCCAAATAATATAAAATACTTCATTAAATCGTAGTACTTATTAAAATCCATTGTACCTACAGCTGTACTCATATTAGCGGTCATAGCATCAGGAATGGCATTATAATAAATCACTGCTCCTAAAAGCGAGATCGGAGCCCAGAGAATGATCCATTTCGAAACGTATTTCACTGCCTTGAGTCTTACGTCAGTTCCTTTTTTAAAGAACAGCGTAACGAGCATCATTCCAAAACTTCCCGCTACAAGCATGGCAGTTGGCGTTCGGAACAATAGCTGAGGGAGGTAAATAGGATTGGTAAAACCATTAAGCAGACTCTTTTGCGTGTTCCAGTTTCCGGGATCCATCATAAAACTCAAAATGGAAACAATGATCGCCATAGTAATCCAGGAGAACAAACTTAAAAACCATCCGAAACGAATGTGCAATAACTTAGCTCTTAACGATGTGTTGCTGCTCTTCCATGTCAGAAAGTAAATCATAATCAAAATTACTTCGGTAACAAATACCAGCCATTCTACAAACCACGCCCAATAAAAAACACGAATCAAACTTCCGATCGATGTGGGACTGACAAGCGCAACCGAGAACCAGATACCAACTCCGGTCATAGCACCTAAGGTTGTGGTGATGATAAAAGCAACTTTCATCATATTATAAATTCTATTGTCCCAGTCTAAATTAGTAATCTGCTCTCTGCCGCTGTTTTTTACCCCTTTTTGTTCAAGCCATGTAATAAGCGGCATAAACCCCACAGCTAAACCATGATTAATCATTACGTGAATAATGGCGATGATAGCGATAAGCATTCTATTATTAAGCCAGTCTAAATGAAACATTGGAAAATCCATAAAATAATCTGTTTTTATGCTGCAAATTTCAGTCAGTAATCCGGAAATTGCTAAAAACAAAAAAGCGGGAAGTTTAAAAAAACGGTACTTCCTGATTCATTAATTGTACTTTCTATACCGTAGTTTATTCCGCTTAATTTAGTTTTTCAATTCTTTGTATTTGTTAACTACACCATTCTTCTGAAAGTGTAGAAATACATCCTAATTCAAACTGCAACAACTAAAAATAAATACCTAAAAAACAACAGATTAAAACAGCTAAACGAATTATTTCTGCGAAAGTTTAGTACCATTTTTAAACTACGATAGTTTCAGGTAGGGAAAAATCCTCTTTTGCTGTTATATATAAGTATTGAAGAATAATAAACGGAAATGCCGAACACCGTTTTACAAAGTAGGCAGATTTAATTTTAAACAAAGAAATGGAGAATCAATTTAAATCATTGGTGATGCTATTTACAGCAGCCCTTTTGGTTTCTTGTAACGGCGAAACAAAAACAGAAAAACCAAATTTACATTCTACCGAAAAAGAAGCTGTCAAACCTGTAGTCTCTCATGTAATGACTAAGGAAGAACAAACCAGACTTACGCCTGACGCAATTTTAGAGGAATTTATAACAGGAAACAAGCGTTTTCAAAGCGGTACGACTACTGTTCGCGACCATAGTAAACAAGCCAGAAAATCGGCACCGGGTCAGTTTCCTAAAGCTGTTGTATTAAGCTGTGTTGATAGCCGAGTACCGGTTGAAGATGTATTTGATCAGGGCTTGGGCGATATTTTTGTGGGACGAGTAGCCGGAAATTTTGTAAACGAAGATTTATTAGGAAGTATGGAATTTGCTTGCAAAGTGTCTGGTGCAAAATTGATTTTAGTAATGGGACACCAGCATTGCGGCGCTATAAAAGGTGCAATTGATGATGTTAAACTCGGAAATATTACCACTATGCTTTCAAAAATAAAACCCGCTGTAGCAATGAGTCAGGATTTTAAAGGTGATAAAACCTCTAAAAATGACGAATTTGTAAAACACGTTTCAGAAAACAACGTTCTTTATGCGATGGATCAGATTCGTAAAAAGAGCCCAATTCTAAAAGAAATGGAAGATAAAGGAGAGATAAAAATCGTAGGTGTATTTTATAATTTGACAGATGGAACGCTTCAGTTTTTAAAATAAAAAGCTTCGGCATTATTTTAAAACACATTCTGATCTAAAATACAGTGACTTTACATAAAAAAGGCTGGGAAGTTGAACTTTCCAGCCTTTTGTTTGCTATAAGCAGACGAAACTATTTCTGATTCTTTGCCAGATATTCATCCGGTTTTTTCATGAAGTCATCTTTGCAGACTGAGGAACAAAAACCGTATAATTTCCCTTTGTAAGTAACCGTATCACTAACGCCATATTTGCTGATATCCATGTTACAGCTAAAGTCTATTTTGCTGGCATACGTTAATTTATCAAGCGGGTTGTTAGGATTTTTATACGTTGTTTCGGATTCCATAGTATGAGGATGATCGTGAGGATGTGCTTTTTCCTCTTTTTTATTACAGCTTAATACAGCGGTAAGGACAACAATAAGAAGGATTTTTTTCATAATAGTGAGTTTTGATTATTATTTTATCAAAGTAGAATTATAGCGGGCGTTAACCTCATTCCAGTTGATGACATTCCATATAGCCGATAAGTAATCGGCTCGTTTGTTTTGATATTTCAAATAATAGGCATGCTCCCAGATGTCGATACACAAAATAGGAATTCCTTTATTTTGTGCATCATCCATTAACGGATTGTCTTGATTGGCGGTAGAACTAATCTCTAATTTGTTATTCTTTGATACACAAAGCCATACCCATCCGGAACCAAAACGGGAAAGTGCCGCCTCGTTTAATTTTTGTTTTAAATTTTCAAGACTTCCAAATTTGTCTGTTATTGCTTTTAGCAAATCGGCAGATGGTTTTGTGTTTTTCTCCGGTGTCAATATCGACCAAAACATTTCGTGATTATAGTGCCCGCCTGCATTATTCCTGATTGGAGCAGGTAATGTTGCTATTTTTGAGAATAACTGTTGCAGTGTCATTTTTTCTTCTGCTGTTCCTTGGAGCGCATCATTCAAATTTTTCACATATCCTGCATGGTGCTTACTGTAATGAATTTCCATTGTTGTGGCATCGATGTAAGGCTCTAATGCATTATAACCGTACGGAAGCGGTTTTTGTACAAACTGTGCCGATACTGATAAACACAGCAGCAGCATTACTATTAAAATCTTTTTGTCTAACATGTTTTTTTTTTTATTGATTTGATAATCTTCGGAACTGTTCCGGGGTTTTGCTAGTTTGTCTTTTAAAAAAAGTAACAAAGTAGGACGCATTTTCAAAACCCAGCTGATCAGCAATTTCATTTATAGAATAATTGGTAAAATGAATGAGCCTTTGCGCTTCGATCACAATACGTTTTCGTATCAGATCGCCAGCCGTACAATTCGTAACCTCCTTACATATCTTGTTGAGGTAATTTGGTGTCACGTTGAGCAGATCCGCATACGCCGCAGGCATTTTTTTAATTTTAAAATCCTTCTCAATCAGTTTTTCGAACTCTTTTATCTTTTGTTGTTTCGGCGAGTTGTTTACTATAAATCCCGACGGATCATAAAGACGCTCTAAATCGAAAAGCAAAATATTAAGATAAGATCGAAGCACTTTTACCGATTCTCTTCTGTGAAGCCTGAACTCCTTAAAAAATATTTCAAGCAGATACATCCACTTGTTTTTCTCCTCCTCACTAAGTCTAATAAATACTTTAGAAGTATCATGAAGAAAAGAAAATTGGTCTAAAATGTTATTGTTATAACGCAGGGAGAAAAAATCTTCTGTGAAGCAGATTATTTTACCCTTTGCTTTGCTATTGATGTCTATACTGCTAATGCAGCGCGGCTTTATGACGATGACCTTGGCATTATCCATTCGGATTTTCTGATTGTCAATACTAATTTCTCCTTCTGCATCATCAATAAAGAGAAGCATAAAGAAATCCTGCCTGTGAGGATGTTCCAACTGCGGAAAACGCTGCAGGAGGTTCATTAGATTATCCATCCAAAAATGACTGTTATCATCTGAGAATAAACCCAGACCGCGGACTGGTATTTCTGATAGTTGCATTTTTTTGATTTTTTGATTAATACTAAACGAAAGTATTAATCGCATCTGGGAGGATGGTAAATCGAAAAAATAAAATCAGATTTTTGACTTCCCGCCAGAAGCACCGGATATTTTTTTAGGATTGCAAAACGTATCGTTGTGAATGAAAATTCGAAAGGACTTTCAAAAAAAAGCTGTACTTCTTTATATGTTACTGTTGGAAATTTCTGTTCCTGTTTATCATTTGCTTTTAATTTATTATCCAGATAGCATTTTCCATTACAAATTGGAACAGCATCAAACCTGTTGATACAGACATTTTTGGCAATATAATCCCGATTGATGTAAAAATCACCAATAATCCAGATACTGCCTGCATTTTGAAACACAAACAGCATGAGAATAAATAAAGTGATACCCTTTTTCATCATTAAACTATTATTTGGTTGAACCTTCTTCTAAAAGATTTTTTACATCGGCAATTAACCTTGTTGTTTCCTTAGGATCAGTACCATCGTACACCCCGCGAACGTGTCTTTCTTTATCGATGAGTAGAAATCCGCCGCTGTGTACAAAACCTCCCGGCTCATTTTTATCCGGATATGCCGTTGCAAAGTAACTCTCGGTTGCAATTTTATAGATACTGTCTCTGTTTCCCGTAACAAAATGCCAGTTCTTTTTGATATCGTGATCTACCGTATAAGCTTTAAGGCGCGGTATCGTATCATGATCAGGATCGATAGTATGAGACAGAAACAATACCTCGTCGTTGGTTTTGTATACATCGTACACTTTTTTAAGCTCCGTATTCATTTTGGGGCAGATAGTAGGACAGGAAAGAAAAATAAAATCGGCTATGTAGATTTTCCCGTCAAAAGTTTTGTTGGTTATCTGCAGGCTATCCTGATTGATAAACGAAAAGTCTTTAATGCGAGGGTATTGTGTTTCATATCCTTTTACTATCGGATTTCCTAAAAATGGAAGTTTCTCCTGTGCCTTCTCACATGATATTACAAGTAAAGAATGCAAAAGAATTAAAACTATTTTTTTCATTTTTTTTAATATTTAATGCAACAGCTTATGCTATAAACTGCTGACTTTTTAGAATGTATAATTTAGGTGAATATTGAACGATAAAGTTCTTTCGGTTCCAATAAGAATAGTAGTGATTTAATGCCAGATAGCACTAAATTAAGTTGTTAGCCCTTCATCGATGTTGATGTTTGACTTCAGAAATAAATTTAGTTCACAGCAATAGTACCATTGTCAGGTTGCAAAAGGCAATGACAAATTATTCTTAATGAATCTGAAAGAAGTTTAGATGTATAAAATACGGGCGGGTGGACGAAAAGTAGCAGAGGAAATGCCAATTGGTTTGCTGTTGAAAAAAGCAAAATTCTTTTGCTGAAATTCTACAGAAGGTATAAAAGTAAAGTTTATTTCAGAACTAATGCAGATATAAACAATCTCTAATTTTTCTTTAAGATTGTCCTGCATTTGTTTTTCGTTATCAGCATACTTTTTTAGGCTTTTTTGCAATTCGCATCGCCCATTACAAGAGTTAAAAATCTGTTTACGCTGTACACAAATGGTTCTGGCGATTTCCTGCTGATTCAATTTAAATGAAGTATAAACAAATATACTGCCCAGAGAAGGCAGAAAAATAAGACCGCAAAGTAATATGATAATATACTTTTTCAAGAATGTCAATTTGTTTATAAATGCAAAAATACATTAATTTTATTTTTCTTCAGAAGAAACTTTTTGTTTGCTTCAACAAAAAATAATATTCAGGATATTGCAATTACTCACTTCTTCATCTGTTGTAACTTGAGTTTTCTTTTGGCGAAATCACCTACTGTGTGTGACTTTCCTAAATACCTAACAGGTTTTAGAAACCTGTTAGGAAATGTAGTTGAGATCCGTTATCCTAACAGGTTTCTAAAACCTGTTAGGAATAAAATGTACCACTTTACAAAATCAAATCAACACTCCTTAATTTTCTCCACCTGACTTTCCAATAACAATTGACTTGCGTCGAGCATTTTTATTACATGAATGTAAGGCGTAAGCAAATCCGAATCGAATTCTACAATAGTAGGACGTAACGCCAGATGAATTACTTCACAGAGGAAGAATTCGAAATCGGCTAGGGAATGTTCTGCAAAGGCATTTTCGAAGACACTAAAAGGATTTTCGTATTCTTCTGCTGTTAAGGAAGCCAGCGAGAGAATCGATCTTTTTTCAGCGGATATTTCGGTAACCTTCCATTTTTTGCTTTTGTGTTGCAAAGCCGAGCAAGCTTTCAGAAAAGAACGAAAAGCGGTGTAAGTGAAGAACACATCACCCGGACATTCTTTTTGATAGACTTCGTCTTTGCTTCTGTAAAAAACTATTTCGCTCAGAGTTTGTTTGAAATAAGCCAGACTTTCAGAACCTAAAAAGGTATCAATGACTTCAAAAGGGTTTTCTAATTCGTGGTGCGCCCAGAAATTAGTTTCAAAAGATATTTTATTTTTTTTCATGCGGAAACGATATAAAGCGTTTGCCCACCCTAATAAAATGAAAAATTATTCATAATATTGGATAAGTTAATTTTACGTTTGTTTGATTAGCTACGGTCCTCTATGCTAGTTTGCCGACGAGATAGAGGATCATTTTTTGTGCGTTAAGTAAACTTCTTAAGGAAGTAGAAAAAGAATATTTTTTTATTTCACAGTTATATGTTTTAAAGGTTCGACTTCGTTGTGCGAAACGTAAAACAAAAACAGAAGAAACACCGCTAAGAATATAAGGAGAGTTTTGAGCATAAAAAAAGGACGCAGAACTCAGCTTATTGTTTCAGAGGCATTGGCATACCCAACCACGAATAAGTGATTCTACGTCCAAAAGGTCGTGAGCATCTTACTTATCATCTCGTGGTTTTAAAAACATCAATTTTCTGAAACGAGATTCAAAGCGAATACTTCAAATATTTTAATTGAAGGGTCGCAAATATATGTATTCAATAGCAAATATAATAAAAAAATCACAAGCAACCATATATGTGCGTTTTTGTTTTTTGGCAATGATTGAAATTTATAACATGGAAAGTGATGAACATAATAAGGCATTGATTACGCTTGGTAAGACAATAAGAAAGCTAAGAGAAGAGACCACAACTTTTTCTCAGGATAAATTTGGATTGGAAGTAGATCTTTCAGAAAATCAAATTAGAAGAATTGAAAAAGGACAAACAAACCCAACTGTTAAAAGCCTTTTAAAAATATCAAAAGCATTAAATGTTAACATAAAAGATTTGTTTTTATTTTAATAGTTAACGATTTGTTTTGTTTGTATGAGTGATTTAAATAGAAAAATATGTGATTATATTGGTAAAGAATGGATTGGAGAAATCCAACCCAAAACCGAATTTGCACTAAATCACAACATCGATGAGAAAACTGCACGCAGAATCTATTCAGATAAAGACTATACGATTTCATTATATACTTTAAATAAAATTTGTGAAGCAAGGAACGTTAAGCTATCCGATTTTTTTAAATTAATTAATAAATAATACATATAAATTCAAATAGAAAGATGCTTCGGCATCTTTTTTTTATGCGCAGTCAAAATTAAAACGGGTATTTATACGGTAGGTTTTTCATTTTGAAAAGAACTATTTTGCAAACTTATTAATGATACGAATTATGGAAAACCGTAAGATTTTGCAAAAAACTCTCTTTAAGTTTGAACAAACATAAACGAACCTACTATGATAAAACTTTTACCCTTTACTATTTTGTTCTTTCTTTTTGTCACTTCTGTGAATGCTCAAAATCATAAACTTATAGCAAGCTGTTGTGCTTCAAAACCAAAAGAAACCGGACGTTGTACAGGTAGCGCCTCTTGTCGTGCGTGCTCAAATTGCAGCAGATGTGCGCACTGTTCGAACGGCGGTAGTTGCGGAGCGTGTGCTTCCTATTCTCAGCCTGTTACATATACACCAAAACGTACAGTTACAAAGAGCACAACCAAAGCTCCTTCTAAAAGTATTATAACAGCTTCTTCTAACTCTAATTCCTATTCCCAAAAAGTAACAGCAACTAAAAAAGAAGCAGTAATTAAAAAAGAGACGATAACTAAAAAAGAAGCAGTAACTAAAAAGGCAATTGTTGCTTATCGTTCTGAAGACATGATTGCAGTCGAATCACAAAATCTGAATCTGCTTGAAGGACCTGGCGGTGAATACGAATTAATCGAAATTCTAAAAAGAAACGCACAATTATTAGTTATCGCTATCGATGGTGATTGGTTGCAAGTTAAAGTAATGCAGTCTGGTAATTATGGATATGTCAATGCAAAGCATGTTTATAAGATTTAGTTAAGGTAGCAAATTAATTATTGTTACATACATATGTAGCGCAACTGCTAGCGCGAGCTATGAAAAAAAATGATCCAGTAACTTTGAATAATAACAAATGATAGAAAATATTACTATAAAAAATGTTGCATCTTACAATGATGCAGGAGTCCAAATTATCGGATTGAAAAAGGTAAATTTTATATATGGAGCAAATGGTTGCGGTAAGACAACAATTTCTAATTTTCTTTACAATTTTACAGATTCTAAATTTAATCATTGCACTTTAGCTTGGAAAAATGGAAACCAATTTAGCAGATTAGTTTACAACAAAGAGTTTCGAGAAAGAAACTTTGGCAAAGGAAAATTAGGAGGAATCTTTACATTAGGAGAAGCAACGGCAGAACAAATTAAAGTAATTGCAGACAAAACGGAAGAACTTAAAGTACTAACATTAGACGGATCAAAAAAACGAGAAACTCATTCTTCTCAAAGCAAAAAGAAAGATGATTTAGAAAATAATTTTAGAGAAACAACTTGGACAAAAATTTATAAAAAATATGAACCAACATTTAAAGAAGCATTTACAGGAGTTCTACAAAAAGAAAGTTTTAAAAATAGATTATTACAAGAATTCACAACAAACACTACGGTTTTAGATACTTTTGAAAATCTAAAAGAAAAATCAAAAACAATCTTTGGTGAGGTCCCAAAAACTATAACATCTATAAGTTTTTTATCGTTTGATAGAATTATTGAAATTGAAACTAATAGTATTTGGAAGAAAGTAATAGTTGGTAAAGCTGATGTTGATATTGCTAAACTTATTCAGAAACTAAATATAAATGACTGGGTAAATCAAGGGAGAGATTATATTCAAGAAGATAAAACTTGTCCATTTTGTCAAAAACAAACAATTACTGAAGATTTCAAAAATCAACTAGAAAATTTCTTTGATAAAACATATTTGAATGATATAAAATTGATAAAAGAATTAAAACAAGAATATAATTCTCTAACGCAAAATTTAATCAACGAATTAAATATAATCGAAACTTCTCAAAAAGATTTTAAGCATAGTAAATTGAATAATGACAAGTATTCTGCTTACCTCAAAACATTAATAAGTCAAAATGCAACGAATAATGAATTTATAAATAATAAAGTAAAAGAACCAAGTAGAAATATAGAATTAGGTTCATTAAAGGAGCAATTAGATTTAATTTCAGAATTAATCACGACTACAAATTCTGAAATACAAAAGCATAATGATATAGTTGCCAATTTTAGCACGGAAAAAATTAATCTTATTAAATCGATCTGGAAACTAATTATAGAAGAATTTAAATCAGATATTATTAAGTATAATAATGATTTAAAGGGGTTGCAAGCGGGTATTACTTCTTTACAAACTCAAATAGATTTAAAATTAAAAGAACATGGGATTTTGAAATCTGAAATCAATAATTTGAATAAAAATGTAACTAGTATCCAACCGACTATAAATGAAATAAATAGACTTTTAAAATCATATGGTTTTTTAAATTTTGAAATTGTTCCAGCTACCGAAGAAGGTTTTTATCAAATAAATAGAGAAGATGGAACAATTGCAGAAAATACCTTAAGTGAGGGAGAAATAACATTTATTACCTTCCTTTATTTTCTACAATTAGCAAAAGGTGGAGTTTCCCAGGAAACTGTAAATGAAGAGAGAATTTTAGTAATTGATGACCCTATTTCTAGTTTAGATAGTAGTGTGTTATTTATAGTTAGTACATTAATCAAAGAATTAATCAAAAATGTCAAAAATGATGTAGGGAATGTCAAACAAATTATTCTATTAACTCATAATGTCTATTTTCACAAAGAAGTATCTTATGAAGGACTAAATAGGAAAGGTGAAAAATCTCAATTTTGGATTTTAAGAAAAAATAATAAAATATCAACTATTCAGTTTAATGGCGATATAAATCCAATCCAGTCTTCATATGAATTACTTTGGAGAGAAATAAGAGAATGGGAAAGAAATTCTGGTATTACAATACAAAATACTTTAAGAAGAATACTCGAAAATTATTTTAGTATTCTAGGAAGCAAACGAGATGATGTTTTAATAAATAAATTTTTAAATCAAGAAGAGAGAGAAATATGTAGATCTTTATTAAGTTGGGCAAATGAAGGTTCACATACTTTACCTGATGATTTATTTATTGAAGCTCCTGATGGAACAATCACAAAATATTTAGACGTTTTTAAACATATATTTATACATACAGAAAATATTGGACACTACAATATGATGATGAATATAAGTGAAAACCTAGATTAGTGATAATGTCTTCTTTTAATAATATTTTTTTTTGGAAGAGAAAGAGCAAAAGAAATTGCACGAAATGTTTTTAAGTTTTCAAAAGATGTAATTGTTGAATTATTGATGAAAAAAAAGGAAATTTAATAATAGAAAACCTTGATTATTTTCTTATACAAAAAAAATAAAATTTCATAATAGTAATAAAATAATTTTTAATAGTAAAATGCAAAAAACAAATAAAAATAGAAGCGGAATACAAGGAATATTAAGTAGAGCTAAAAAATACAATTCAGGAATAGGAACTTACAAGGAGCATTTTTTTAATGACAGATTTAATTACACAATTAGGCTTTCAAATGGTAGAATAGAAATATCGATGAATGTAGCTCAAGACCAAGAAAGAATGCCAGCAAGTATATCAGAAGAAACAGTTCAAGATATTGCAAATAGTTTTAAAGAAGTATAACTTCAAACTTTCGCTGTCACTAACATTTTTCTCAATTCATAATTTTTATAATCATTTTTTAAATGGAGATAACATATATCAATTATTTAAAAAAGTCTGTATACAGACAAATTCAAGAAGAAATACAATTGTCTAAAATTGATGAAGTATTAAATCAATATCTTATTAAACATCTTGTAAATAGAAAACCTCAAAAATTTCAATTTTTTTATTTCGAAACGATTAATAATGAAGAATTTTATTTAGAGAGTAATAATTTCTTTAAACAATTTAAATCACAATACTCTTTACAAGGTATTGATAATGAATTTTTAGAGCGATTAGAAACTAAGAAAATTGATATCTTGAATTTAATAAAGCAAAATGAAATCGAAAAATTATATTTCGATTATTTTAAAAATGCTGATTTAAAGAGAAAGGATAAACTACAATCTGTCGATTTAACTTCTTTTTTAGCTAAATTAGTTCATACTTTTAATCCTTATGATTATTGTGCTTTAGATAATCCTATTAGAAATCACTTCAAATTAAATAAAGAAAGTTTTTATTTATCATTTTTAATAATTAGTTCTCAATATAAAAAATGGTGTGAAGAAAATCAGTCCATAATTCAAGTTATTAGAGAAGATTTTAAAAAACTTGATTCTGAAAATGTAATTAATTTCGAGAAGTTAACTGATTTAAAATTATTGGATTTAATATTTTGGAGTAAGTCTAATTAATGTGTTTTTACATAAGTATTTGTTAGTGATATCAATGCAGTATTACTAGAACTGTCTTCCTAAAATAGGTGTACTTATCCGCAATCTTGTCTTTTCGAGGGACGAGAAATCTTCGCGAGAAATTCGACAAAGATTGATAATACTTTACGGAGCTACTTGTGAAGATTTCTCGTCCCTCGAAAAGACAAAAATGAGGGTAGAAAAAATGAAGATAAAAAGAAATGTTGAAAATCCGTATAAATCCGTGTTTTCGCATAGCGAATCTGCTTCATCCGCGTATCATAATAAAGCAAAGTAATCCTTCCGCTGGCGGAGTATCTTCCTCATGAATGAAACACATAAATTTCCTTCAGCTTCATTTTGATTAAAATAATACCTACTAACAAGCCTTTTACACTATTAAAATTTTTGCACTAATTTCATCTTTGCGTTTCGCAAGAAATTTTATCTTTATCAGAAAATAAACAGGTTCAAACTTCGTAACTATTTTGAATCTGTAAAAAAAACGGAAAAATTTAAATAGAAGAGATGAGCATATTTAAAAGGTTATTTGGAGAAAAGAATAAAGAAAAGCAAGAAACTAGTAAAGAGGAAAACGTTACATTTTCAGCAGGAACAATGTCACAATCGGATTTAGACAAAATGAAAGTTGGTAATGTAATTACTTTGGGAAATGAAAAAGAAGCGGAAGTTAAGTACGATTCCGTTTGGATTGAAGCTAGTGATAATCCTTTTAAAATAAGAATTTTTGATTGTCGTGAATATGCCTTAAAAATGATTTCTACAACTCAAAATTCAGATGTAGCAAATAATTTTATAGCATCACGAAATAGTGATGGTAAAGAATACATTGGAAAATTTCCGGAAAACGGAGTAAAGATAGAAGTCAATTTAAACTTTGATACAGAAGGCAAACAACTAGCAGATGGTCCTGTATTTAAATCGACAACAATGGAAGAGAAATGGGATATTTATAAGTATGCCAATTTTCTGTTTTTTGTGAGAAGTTGGACGGGAGAATTGGTTTATTTCACCAATTATATACCAACCCCAAAAGGATTTAAAGTTGATGTAATCGTTGTGAATGATACTAAAATAGATGAAGAAGATCCTCATTTTGAATTAAAGGTTGTTGAGTTTTTAATTCACAGTTATGTTTTAGGTTATCCGGTGCCACATCCAATTCCTAAAGTACTTGAAGATCATGAAAATATTATTCTGAATTATTCTTTTTCAATGTTTGGAAATAGAGGATTGTATGCCTCTTATGAATAATAAAAGTTGTTCCAGGAATTTGGGGTTATAAATTAATTAAATCATCTCAAGTAAGCTAAAATTTGAATTAACCATAAAAAGCAATACTATGAATACGCAATCAAAACTTGCCAACAGGTTTCGTGAAGTAATTTTAGACGGAACTTGGATTGCAAATACAAATTTTAAAAATGAATTGAATGGTCTTGATTTTAAAGTTGCCAACACAAAAATTCAAAATCTAAACACAATCTCAATTCTTTCGCAACATATTCATTATTACATAAACGGAATCAAAAATGTATTTCTTGGTGGAAGTTTAGATATCCGAGACAAATACAGTTTTGATTTTCCTGAAATTGATTCTCGAGAAAAATGGGAATTTTTTCTAAATAAATTTTGGGCTGATTCGGAAGAATTTGCAGAATTGATTGCAAGTATGACGGAAGAAAAACTAAATAGTAATTTTGTTGACGAAAAATATGGAACTTATTTTAGAAATATAGACGCGATGATTGAACATAGTTATTATCATTTAGGTCAAATTGTATTAATAAAAAAAATGCTTAAAAATGCTGAAGTTAGCAGCAAATAGAAAAGAGCGGGGTAAGGAATTTATAAGTAATCCTAAAACGCGCAACAAAATAGAATGAAATTATCCATCGATTTGACAAAAGAAATATTTGATGACGTAAACAGCGTTAGTTTTTACGACAGCAAAACCATATTTTTCGAACCAACCAATTTGTTACCTTCTACTGTTTCCTTTAAAGTTTGGGGAGCTGGTTTAATGCCGGATTTTGATTGGTCACCTTATCTGGATTTAGAAAAAGAAAGTAAACTAAAAGCAATCATACAGAAATCGTCAGGTAGTGAAACTACAATTCAGGGTTTTGGAGTCTTGACTTTTAATGATGTTGTGGCTGGAAAAATTTCTATTTCCCCTTATGACGGTGAGGAGTTTTTAAAAAGTAAAACAGGAAAACAAGTAGAATTTAAAAGAGAATGGACACTTGAAAACATTAGCAGCAAGTGTTACGAATATTGGCTTGACACCTCAATTTACTTTCCTTACGGAGCATGTGATTTAAAACTTTATGCAAAAGGAGCTGTTACATTTGAATTTGATACTGATGATTGTGTTAGTGGTATTGAGTATATCACGAATCCAAATCGACAGGATACTTTTTGGGGATACTTAAAGGATAAAACGCTAACTACAAATTCATACCAATATGAGGATCTTGACAATAAGTTAAGATAGAACCTACCGCTATCGCGAGCATCTTGCTTGTGATAACATTGGTTAACAAGTGATATGCTCTTTAGTAAAGAAATTCTAATACAAGAATCTTTATTGAACAATCAGAGAAACTTATTTTTATAATTTTAGTTGAAAAAGAGTCGTTGCTGATAGCTACTACAATAGATTTAGAAATTACTTAATGATAAAGTTGGTTTTTAACCAAAGCTATTAAATCGAATCTTCTACTTTATCAAAATAAGGAAAAACACCTTTAGATATTATATAATCTTTGATTTTTTCAGTTTCACTTAAGTCTATATAGTCGACTAAATGACTTTCTCTAACATGCTTCCATGTTCTATGATTTGTAGGATTTTCTATTTTATTTGGTTCTTGACCAACTAAAAAATATTTACCTTTATCACCACAAGAATAATCAACTGCTTTTGTAAATGATATATACCTTGTTAAATCATTTTCTAAATTGTATAACCTTTTAGCAAAATCAATAGTTTGACCTGCAACAATTACACCATTTTTGCCAATAAAATTTACATCTACAGGAGTTAATAATTCTTTAAAATCATTTGGACTTACGGTTACATCTAAGTTAACTCTATCTTCTATTTTGTTAAAAAGACTAGTTTTTACTTTAGATAAAATATCTTCATCTTTGATTACGCTAATTTCTTCGTTGTATTCAAAAACATATTTATTAAAAAGAAATTTAAAATTTTCTAAAGTAACATCAGTATCAATTTTTTTTGGTTCAGAATAAATTACCAAATTATTATTATATC
>NZ_MUGW01000047.1 GCF_002217285.1 Flavobacterium hercynium
ATACGCTCGTATAAAGCAATCTTTTCTTCATGAAGTTTTTTAAATTCGTCTAAAACGTTAATATTGAATATGGGCTTAGTGTTTCCAATGTAAGCTTCTTTTTCAATATTAAACGTATTTGCAATAACATTCACAGCTTGTTCTTCATCAAAATTCTGAAAAGCTTCTACAGGAATTTTTAATGCCTGTGAGATTTGATCTAAAAGATCCTCTTCAATTACATCTTTTTGCTCCAGCATAGAAATTTTCTTCTGATTCCATTCATTTCCCAGATCAAAAGCCAATGACTCTTGTTTTATGCCAAGCATTTCTCTGAAGCGTTTTACGTTTCTTCCCTGATGTATTTTCTGTTCCATAATCAATTCTAATTTTCTGAAGGCTCAAAGATAAAGCCATTTTGCTTAAAAATTCTGAATTTCAAAGGTAAAAAAATATCCAATAAAACAGTCGGTTTTGTGAGATATTATACCGGTTGCATTTCTATTTTATTCCAATATTTTCTCGTATTCTATTTTTCTGTAGAATTGATTATTCTTTTTGAAAAAAAGAATTTCGCTCTCGAATTTTAAACTTTCTTATTATGAAAAGGAATAAACTAGTTTTCGAAACTAGCGTTTGGTCGGGGTTGGAGACAGGAAATCTATTTAATGCAGTTGATGTTTTTTTTGATTTTGCACATCTTGATTATTACAAACAAAATCTAACTGAAGCGGTAATGTATAGTTACAAGAGAAAAGTATACAAACAAGACAATCCGTCTAATGTTTTTGTTTTTTATACTGTTTTCAGGTCTTTTCTCAAATTCTGCAATTATCTGCAAGAGAAAACCAAAAAATGGAAGGTGAAAGCGTCTTCGCGTTCTGAAACGGTATTTCATCTTTCTTCCCTGAAGAAGGAAGAATACGATAATCCTCTTCTTGTATTTCAAAAAGCATTTGAAGAGAAAACACTTGAAGAATTTGAAATCTTTTTATATCAAATCCTGCAGCTTTCCTTGTCTCCCTATGCCGATGATCCCGATTCTGACCTGACGACGCCTTATATTCATTTAATAAAAATGCTGGATGCAATAGAACTAATAAGAGAAAGGGGAGTAGAGAAAATCAAGAAAAGAGATCGGCTAGATACTGCAACGGAATAAAATATTCCTGATCCCGATTTCGTATAAATAGTAAACAAAATCGATAATTTATTATAGTAAATGGATTGTTAATATTAATGTAAGGTAATGGTAAAAATGGCGTAACTTGACTTGTAAGATTAAATTGTTTTTTTGACGTAAAAAATTTTTTATGGAAAAAAACAATGATTTAAGCAGAAGAAGGTTTCTTAGAAATTCGTTATTGGTCGCCGGAGGAGTTTTTATCGCACCGCTTATTGAAAGCTGTAGTGATGATGATAAACCGGATAACAGCGGTGCCCCGGAGGGAATGAAAAATGAAGGGTTTGAGACAGGAGTAGCCAGTTTCGACCCTACTGAAACAGGAGTGATTATCTGGACAAGGTATTCAACAGGTTCAGATGCTGAAATTACCTGGGAGCTAAGTAAGGATGCCACATTTGCTGAAATAACAAGAAAAGGGCAGGCGGGAGCATCTTCTACAAATGATTTTACGATCGCGGTAGATGTTCAGAATATTGCATCGAACACCAAATATTATTACAGATTTTATAATGCCAAAACCAAGCAGGTTACGGTTACCGGAGAAACACGCACGTTGCCGTCTAAAACAGATGTTGTAAATGATGTAAAAATGGCTGTTGTTTCGTGTTCTAATTTTCCGGCAGGACTTTTTAATGTGTATGGAGCGATTGCTTCTTCAGATGTTGATGTGGTGGTGCATCTTGGAGATTATATTTACGAATATGCGCCAGGACAGTATGGCACAAATCCTTTTACTAATCCGCTGGGCAGAGAACATAAACCAGCCAAGGAGATTACAAGTCTGAGCGATTACAGAGAACGATACAGACAATACAGAGGAGATAAAAATTTGCAGCTTTTGCATCAGAAAAAACCTTTTATCTGTGTTTGGGATGACCATGAGTTTGCTAACGATTCGTATAAATCGGGTGCAGAAAATCATCAGGCGTCTGAGGGAGATTTTCAGATGCGAAAAATGGCAGCTTTTCAGGCCTACAGCGAATACATTCCGCTTAAGACAGGAAAAGATCTTAGAATTTACAGAAGTTTTAATTTTGGCAGTATTCTTTCGCTTTATATGATGGACACGAGAGTTATTGCAAGAGATAAGCAGATGAGTTATTCCGATTATATTGATACTGGCGGAAATTTTGACCAGACGAAATTTAGAACAGATTTGTTAAGCCCCAACAGAAAATTAATTGGAAGCGAACAAATGACATGGCTGGGATCACAAATCAGTGCTGATACTGCTAAATGGAAAGTATTAGGTCAGCAGATCCTGATGACAAAAATGCTGATTCCCGCAGAGTTACTGCTACTTTTGAATCAGATTTTAGCAGAAGTAGATCATTTAGGTAGTGCACAGCCAGCAACGATGCAGGCACTTATTGGTGCAATCTCTGAACTTGTCGTTATAAAAATGAGACACAAACAAAGTGATCCTTCTTTAACGGCTCAGGAAATTGCGAGAATTACAACAACTTTGCCGTATAATCTGGATGCCTGGGATGGTTATTTTGCAGAAAGAGAACAATTGTATGCGATGCTTTCAGGGAAAGATGTTGTGGTTTTAGCGGGAGATACACACAATGCATGGATGGGGAAACTTACTGATATGCAGGGAAATTTTATAGGAACTGAAATTGCGTGCAGTTCTGTTTCGTCTCCAGGATTGGAAGTTTATCTTGGAATTTCTGCGGATCCTTCAAAAGCGATAGAATTGGCACAAGCCTTTACTGTACTGATTGATGATTTAGAATATGCAAATTTGTATAAACGAGGATATACTTATCTTAAATTTACAGCATCCGGTTCTGAAGTGGAGTGGCGATTTGTAGACAATGTTACAACTGAAAATACCAATGTTACTACAGAAAAGAAATATACCATAGCGTAGCAATTTCATTTTGTGATTATTTTTTTTAAAAAAATTAAAATTTAATATTTAAATCTAAATCGGGGCATGAGCAATCATGTTCCGATTCTTTTTTAAGAAGAAGGGCATACAGCTGTAAATAATGAAATATCGAATTGTAATTTTATAGTGATATAAACCGGGAATCGGCGGAAATTTGTATTTCAATTATTAAATACAATACTATGAAAGATAGCAATAACAATCCTAAAAGGTATCGACCTTTAACTTTATCAGGACTAGGCGGAGTTGCAGCAGGAAACGGATTTCACGAGAATCCGGATGCTAGTATTACCGCAGCTTTAGAAACAGCATGGAATAGCGGTATACGACATTTTGATACTTCACCTTGGTATGGTCTGGGACTTAGTGAGCGTCGCTTTGGACATTTTCTTCGAAATAAAAAACGGGAAGAATTTACTTTATCCACAAAAGTGGGACGTGTGCTTTCTCCGGACAAAGATTTTGAATTAAAAGACGGGTTATGGAAAGGGAAGCTTAATTTTTCATACCGTTATGATTATTCTGCTGAAGGAACAAGGAGAAGTATTGAAGACAGTCTGCAACGCTTAGGTCTTCCTTATTTGGATATCGTGTACATACATGATCTGTCACCGGATAATCAGGATATGAAAGAAGACTGGATCAAATATTTTGATGAAGCGCTTAAAGGAGCGATTCCGGAGCTAACCAAAATGCGTGAAGAAGGTATTATAAAAGCTTGGGGTTTTGGAGTAAATACGCTTGAACCAGCCTTAAAAGCAATAGAAGAAGCAGATCCTGATATTTTTCTTTCGGCAACCCAATACTCGATTATCAAGCACGAAGATGCTTTGAACAAATTGTTTCCCGCTTGTGAAAAAAGAGATATTTCTATAGTGGTGGGTGCGCCGCTAAATGCTGGATTTCTGGCAGGAGTGGAGCGATATGATTACTCAGGAACATTTCCTGAAGGTGTAATTGAGAAGCGAAACAAGCTGCTTGACATATCCAAAAAGCATGATGTTGATCTTCGTACAGCTGCTCTTCAGTTTTCTGCTGCGCCAAAAGTGGTTTCGGGTGTTATTCCAGGAGCGTGGAACCCGGATCAGGTGGCTGCAAATGCCGATTCTTTTAAAGTATCGATTCCCAAAGCATTTTGGGAGGAGCTTAAAAACGAAAAACTGATTGCTGAGAATGCTCCCGTACCTGATTTTATTTCAGAAGAAAAATAATTTTTAATCCTCGTTTCGATTACAAAATTCCCCAAAACGGCTAAAACTTTGAAGTAAGGATTGTACAACTTTGTCTCAGATAATTTTAAACAAAAAATAAGATGATAAAGACAAACGAGAACGAACCAAAAGTTTGGTTTATAACAGGCAGTTCAAGAGGTTTTGGAAGAGTATGGACAGAAGCAGCATTGGAACGTGGTGATAAAGTAGCTGCTACAGCAAGAAATGTAGAAAGCATTGCCGATTTTAAGGATAAATATGGCGACAATGTTTTGCTTCTGCCTCTTGATGTTACAAATTCTGCACAAGTTCAGGATGCTGTAAAAACGGCACATGAATATTTTGGAAAATTGGATGTGGTGATCAACAATGCAGGTTATTCATTGGTAGGAATGATCGAAGAAGCCAAAGCAGATGATATTCGAGCGATGTATGAAACCAATGTATTAGGTCCGGTTGCTGTTATTCAGGCAGTTTTGCCTATTCTGCGCGAACAAGGTTTCGGGCATATTTTGGGAACTTCAAGTAATTTAGGACATTATGTAGTGCCGCTAATTGGGTACTATTGTTCTTCTAAATGGGCATTTGAAGCCATTTACGAAAGTTTAGCAATTGAAGTGAAGCCTTTCGGTATTAATGTCACCATTATTGAACCGGGAGCTTATGCAACAGAATTTGGAAGTGAAAATTCACTTAAATTTTCTGAAAGCTCTCCTGAATATGAACCCTTACGAAATATGGTTTTTGACAATATGAGTAAGTTAGAAAGAGGAAATCCGGATGCAACCGCTCAAGCGATCTTGAAGGTAATAGACGCAAAAAATCCTCCGTTAAGAATGTTTTTGGGTAGTAACAACCTAAACGAAATTCGTCAGACGTATTCAGATCGTATCAAAGTTTGGGAAGATTGGGAGGATGTAGCAGTAGCTGCGCAAGGTTAAATACGTTAAATTAAGCAACAGATCGATTCTGTTGCTTTTTTATTTTATTAATTTGTAATACAAAAAAACGATCATGGCGAATAAAAATAATGCTTTACGTAAATTCACATCATTGGCAGAAGGTTTGAAAGCTTTTGGCGGACCGCCACCACTACATCCTTTGATTACGGTTCTTAATGGTATCGACTCATCGTTGGTTTTTCATCCTCCAACAGAAAGTCATATTTTAAGTTATTATAAGATTTCATTCCGACCTAATCTTGGCGGCTCATTGCGTTACGGTCAAACTCATTTTGACTATAATGAAGGAGGTCTTTTCTTTGCTGCTCCTAATCAGATTTTGGCTCCAAATGAAAGAGAATTAAGTGAAGCAGCTTGCAGTACAAGGGAAGTAGCCATTTTGATACATCCTGATTTTTTATTGAATTCTCCATTGGCGTTGAAAATCAAGAAGTATGAATTCTTTTCTTATGCCGTTAACGAAGCACTGCATTTATCAGAAAAAGAAAAAGAGTCTATTTTAAGTCTTATACGAAATATCGAAGAAGAATTAGGAAACAGAATTGACGAGTTAAGTGAGGATGTCGTTTTGTCTCAAATTGAATTATTGTTGAATTATGCGCAACGCTTTTACAAACGCCAGTTTATTACTCGTAAAACAATAAACAATTCTCTGCTTCAGAAATTTGAGCAGTTATTGCACGATCATTTTGATGATGAAGAAAAATCATTTCAGGGCGTACCAACAGTACAACATCTTGCTGAAAATCTCTCCATATCATCGGGATACCTCAGCGATATGCTAAGAACGCTGACCGGACAAAACGCACAACAACATATTCACGATAAACTGATTGAAAAAGCAAAAGAAAAACTTTCGAATACTAATTTATCGGTTTCTGAAATCGCGTATGAATTAGGTTTTGAGCACCTCCAGAGTTTTAGTAAATTGTTTAGAAACAAAACAAACGAAACACCGTTAAAATTTCGTGCAAAATTTAATTAAGATTAATTGCTTTGTTGCTGCTGGATTATTTTGTCGAATATTTGATTTATTGCTTCTGACATCACTTTGGGTGTATCGGTACCACTTTGATTCGTAATAATAAAACCACCCAGATCATATTTTGGAATGATATAAATAAAACATTGAGAACGTGGCACGCCACCATGATGAATGTAAAAAGTGCCCAGTTTTTTATCTTCAGTAGCGATGTTCCACAAATAACCAATACTAAATTCATTGTTGAACTTTACAATTGTTTTGTGTGATTCAGCAACAGTTTCATTGTTTTTCAACTGAAACTTAATATAGTTAACCATATCAGGCACTGTTGATTTCATAGTACCGGATGCTCCCCAAGGTAATTTTGGCATTGGGAACGTGATTGTACTATTATCGCTATGATAACCCACTGCAAGTTTTTTAGCTTCCTGATCAGAAAGATTGATTTTTGTGTGCTGCATTGCCATGTCTTTAGCCACATAATCGGTTAATAGTTTTTCATACTTGGTTTTATAGACTTTTTCTAAAATAAAAGCGATAAGCTGACTTCCGGCACTAGAATAAGAATATTTATAGCCCGGAACGGTATCAATTTTGACTTTATGAAGATCTCTTAAAAAATCTTTTTCTCCATAATTTTTATAAAGTTCATTGATTTTTGCAGGAGTATCGTGGTTGGTGAAATCCTGTAGAATTGTATTGGCTTCCAATGGAAGCATATTAGGCAATCCGCTTGTATGCGAAAGCAAATGTTTTATCAGGATAGGCTGCGTTCCAAATTTCAGATTTGAGTAATTTTCGGGTAAATACTTCTGAACTTCGTCTTCAATATTCAATTTCTTTTCAGTGACTGCTTTTGCTGCAAGCGTTCCGGCAAATGTTTTACTTACAGAACCTATTTCATAAACGGTTTCATTATCAGGGCGATTATTTTTTCCTTCTTCTAATGCTCCATAATGACCAATAAATTCTTTTCCCTGATATACTATTGCGATTGATGTAGAATGAATTAAAGGTTTTTTAATCATTTTATTTGCTGCACTATCGATAAAAGTTTTAATGTTTTTTGATTGTGAATTCTGAGCCACACAAAAGATAGAGGATAACAAAAGAAGTAAAAGGAATCTGTTTTTCATAGTGGTAAGCGGTTATATCTTTTTAGGTCGAATTTATTTGTTAAAATACTCGGTAAAAATAACAATTTAAATCAATGCACCTAGATTGAAGACGAAAAACATCTTATAATTTGTAAGAGCAGTACGCTAAAAAAACTTTAGAATTAAAAACTGAATTCGTATATTGTTCTGCTAAAATTAGCTATGCCAAGCGTAAATATTTTACAATACCTGTCTTCACACGTTTTTAAGTTCATTTTAATAGAAATTATTTAGATTATGAAAAATTCAGTAATGCTCTTCATGGTGTTCTTAGCTTTTACAGCATGCTCCAAACATGAGGGAAAAAAGAATATCGCGATCACTGGAATAGATTCCACATTGCGACCAGGTGATGATTTTTTTAAATATGTAAATGGCAAATGGTACGATTCGGTATCAATACCGGCATCTCAATCCGGAGTTGGCGCGTATATGTTTATGAATTTTCCACAACGAATGCGCTTGCAGGGAATATTAGACAGTATTTCGAAAAGCAAAAATCCGGCAGGAAGTATAGCGCAGAAGGTAGGCGATTTTTACGCATCAGGTATGGATACCGTAACCATAGACAAACGCGGTTATGAACCTATCAAACCTTTGCTTGCTAAAATTGAAGCCATTACAGATTTACCGTCTTTAATGAACCTTGTAGTTAATGAAGTAAAAGTATATAATACTTCTATTATAGGTTTGGCAGTGACACCTGATGATAAAAACAGCAGTATGAATATTGCTCAAATCTATCAAACCGGTATCGGATTGCCAGACAGGGATTATTATTTCAAATCAGATTCCTCGACGGTTGCCATACAGCAAGCGTACAAAAAATATCTTACTACCTTATTTCAGCAAACCGGCAGCAATGCGCAAGAAGCTTCAAAGAATGCCAATCTGGTTTACGATATAGACAAACAACTTGCCGCTTCGCATAAAACAAAAGTGGAACTTCGTGATGTGCAGGCAAATTATAATAAAATAGCTGTTACGGATCTTGCAAAAAGACATGCTAATATCAACTGGAATACGTTCTTAACTACTTTAGGAGCTCAAACGGATTCTATAAATGTTGGTCAGCCTGCTTATTATGATGCGCTAAATAAACTCTTAAAAACAATTCCTATTGCTAGTTGGAAAATTTATCTGAAAGCAAATTCTTTAGAAAGATATGCAGATGATTTAAGTAAACCTTTCGTAGATGCTTCGTTTGAGTATACCAAAGTGCTTTCCGGTCAGGCTGTTCAAAAATCACGTGGCGAAATAATGGCCAATGTACTTGATACTTATTTAGGCGAAGCGGTAGGGGAACTGTATGTAAAGAAATATTTTTCTGAAGATGCAAAAAAACGTATGTTGGTCTTGGTGAATAACCTGCAAAAAGCATACGGAAAAAGAATAGACAACTTAGAATGGATGAGTCCCGGCACGAAACAAAAAGCCAAGGAGAAATTGTTCGCTATGACCAAGAAAATAGGATATCCGGATAAATGGAGAGACTATAGCAAGGTACAAATAGGCAGAGATACTTATTTTGAGAATATGGTTTCTGCTGCTACAGCTGACTATCAATTTCAATTGGCAAAATTGGGTAAGAAGGTAGATAAATCAGAATGGTATACTACAACTCCAACCGTTACAGCGTACAATAACCCGACTGCAAACGAAATTGTTTTTCCTGCAGGTATTCTTCAAGCTCCATATTTTGACAACAATGCAGATGATGCACTGAACTATGGCGGTATTGGAATGGTGATCGGTCATGAAATAACGCATACTTTTGATGATCAGGGTGCTCAGTATGATAAGGATGGTAATTTAAAAGACTGGTGGACAAAAGAAGATTATGCCCAGTTTAAGTCCAGAATACAACAGGTTATTACGATGTACAATACGTATACTGTTTTAGGAGATTTACATATTAACGGTGCCATGACAGTGGGCGAAAACACGGCTGATATAGCCGGAATAGCAGTTGCTTACGACGCTTTTAAAATGACGGAACAAGGAAAAGGGGATACCAAGATTGACGGTTTTACTCCTGATCAGCGTTTTTTCATTTCTATAGCTAAAATATGGAGAGTAAAAATGAAAGACGAGTTTCTGCGTTTGTGGATTAACAATAATCCGCATTCTCCACCAAACTGGCGTGTGAATGGTCCGCTAATGAATACAACACCTTTTTACGAAGCATTTAGTGTAAAAGAAGGAGATAAAATGTTCTTGCCGAAGAAAGACAGAATTACAATTTGGTAATGCTGTGAAAGATTATAGATTAACTATTATGCAAGTTGCACAACCAACAGTTTACAATTAATCTATATATTTGATCATTCAAATTAATAAAATGAGCGAAAAAACGAAACCGTATGCCTTAATAACCGGCGCCAGTAAAGGCATTGGAAAATCGATTGCTAATGAATTGGCTAAACAAGGATATCCACTATTGCTTGTGGCAAGAAGTGAAGAGGAATTAAAAGCACTAGCTGATGCTCTTCAAACTAAATACGGTATCAATACTGCAATTTTATCGATTGATCTTTCGACAAATGACGCATCACATAAAGTAACCGACTGGATAAAAACAAATAATTATCCAGTTGGTTTTTTAATTAACAATGCTGGTTATGGGGTTTGGGGCGATTTTAGTAAGTCTCCTCTAAGCGATCAGCTTGGCATGATGCAACTTAACATGAATGTAGTAGTAGAGCTGTCACATTTATTAGTACCCATACTTTCACAACAAAAACAAGCCTACATTCTAAACATATCGAGTACTGCTGCTTATCAAGCTGTACCAACATTAGCTGTTTATTCTGCTACGAAGGCTTTTGTTTTATCGTTTACGCGTGCCTTGCGTTTCGAACTAGCTAAAACTTCCATTTCTGTAACCTGTTTTAGTCCGGGTCCGGTTGATACAGGTTTTGCTTCAAGAGCTGGTTTAGATGCGCTTAGTAAAATGGCTCAAAAGTTTAATATGCAGCCAGATGAAGTTGCAAAAATGGCGGTAAAAGCCATGTTTAACAAAAAATCAGAAGTTATTCCGGGGTTTACCAATATTATTTCGGTTTACGCCAATCGCATACTACCAAAGGGATTCATCGAAAAAATGGCAGCCGGGATTTATAAAATTTAAATTTTTTCGAAAAAAAAAAGATTGTTAAAAAGTAAATCAAATTGTAAACATTTCCGATTTACAGAAATTGACCCGATTTGAACTTACTACTTTGCAAGTACAGACTTTCTGTGTTCTAATCCCCATTCTAACATTTTGTCCAGAAAATCACCTATTGACTTGCCGGAATCAGATAATTCATACTCGACAGATACAGGAATAGTATCGTAAACAGTTCGTTTTACAATACCATTTAGCTCCAAATCTTTTAATTCTTTTGACAACATTCGTGGTGTTATTTTGGGAATGTTGCGTTGAATTTCAGTAAACCGTGTTTTATCGCAGAGTAAAGACGCAATGATAGGTAGTTTCCATTTTCCATGTATTACATTAATTGCATCATTTACTGCCAACATAAATTTAACAGGGCAGGACTTTGTTTCTTTAATAGTGTCGGCTTCTTCCATTTTTCTTGCTATTAAGTATACTTTAGTATAGCGCTATACTAAAGTATACGAGTATATTTTGTATAGCGAATATAATTAATTTTGCTATATCAAAATAATTTTAAATATAAAAATATGATTTTAATAACAGGAGCAACAGGGAATTATGGAAAGGCAACGATTGACTTTCTATTAAAAAAGGGAATTTCAGCAAACAACATTTCCGCATTAGTAAGAGATGTGACCAAAGCGGCAGATTTGAAAGCAAAAGGTATTAACTTAAAGATTGGTAATTATGATAACTACACTTCTTTATTAGAAGCATTTAAAAACGTTGACAAATTATTATTGGTTTCGGGAAATGATATTGTAAATCGTGGAAGTCAGCAGGAGAATGCAGTGAAAGCTGCAAAAGAAGCTGGAATAAAATACATAATATATACAAGTTTTGAGCGAAAAAATGAAAGCGAAACTTCGCCACTTGCCTTTTTTACAAAACCGGATATTGATACAGAAAACCAAATCAAGGCAAGTGGAATGACTTACACCATTTTAAAAAACAATTTTTATCTTGATTCATTACCTACGTTTTTTGGCGAACAAGTTTTGGAAACCGGAATATTTTTGCCGGCAGGTGAATCAAAATCCGCTTTTGCTTTACGTAATGATATGGCAGAAGCTACTGCCAATATATTGACAAGTGAAGGACACGGAAATAAAGAATATTCTTTCAGTAATACCGAAAATATATCGCTACAAGAGATTGCTCAAAATTTAAGTGAAATAGCCGGTAAACAAGTTAATTATGTGAGCCCTTCACAAGCTTTGTATGCAGAAACATTAACAGCGGCAAGCGTTCCTGCAGAATATGTTAAAATGTTTGCAGGTTTTGCTGAAGCAGTTAAGCAAGGTGAATTTACAAGCGAAAATACAGATTTAGAAAAAATTTTAGGAAGAAAACCAAAGAGTGCAAAAGAATTTTTGAAAGAACTTTATACTTCTAAATAACATATTTGAAATTGTACCTTTAGATAGCGGACAGTGTTGGGATTGTTCGCTATTTTTGTATTTGGTAATTTTACAGACGAAAAAAGGGGAGTAGGTAGCAAGGTTCAAGCTTATGTTTTTTTGCTTTTTTAAGCTATAATTATTTAACATCCAGACTAGTATGAAATTCTAATTTGATCTTCTCAATAAGTAAATCTGGATTTTTCAAAAAAAAATAAAAAAATATTCTTTTCAAATAAGAAATTATATTACATTTGCTTAAATATCTACTAATTCTATAGAGTATGTCTAATAATAGAAAAAATAGCTTTAATTTTCCTCAAGGTCGAATGCACACAAACATACTAATGTACTGTTGTTGCTGTTGTCGCAACCTTTTTGATAAAATTAAAAACGTTATTCTTTCATTTATTAAATCTATATTATCATGGTATCTACTTATAAAACCTTTACCCTTACTGAGCAATTAACTAATGAGCAAATAAACTTCTTTAACGAACATGGTTTTATCCATTTCAAAAAATTCATAAATCCCGAAACGGTTTCCTCAATCATTGATGCCTCCAAACAAGTGCAGCAAAAATGGGTTGACAACGACGTTGAAAAAGTAAACGGCGTTCCCATTAAATACGGAAAAGATTTAGATGGTTCTCCTATCGTACAACGTTTTGCTTTTATCAATCAACATCATCAAACCTTAAGTGGTCTTTTACTTGATCCAAGATTTAATAGTCTGTTACAATTGGCAGGCGAGGGCGCAAGATTAGGAACTGAAGAAAAAGACGGAATGGTTTTCAATCATTACATCAATGGACCGGAAAGTAAGTTCACTAAAATGGGCTGGCATACAGATGGTTTGAGAGACATCTTTTATGGTGCAAAATTAAACCCAATGCTAAATGTGGGTATCCACTTAAGCACTTTAAAACCTGAAAATGGTGGTCTTAAAATCATTCCGGGTACACACAAACAAAGTATTTATCAAATGCTTTTCCGCAAAAAATACTTTTTAGATAACAAACCTGATCCACAGGAAGTTTCTATCACTCCGGAAGCAGGAGATTTAACCATTCACGATGGTCGTTTATGGCATAGAGTGGCAGAATCATCTATCCGTGGCGAAGAGAGTAGAAGAAGGGTTATTTATATTCCGATTATAGCAGGAAAGTATGCACCAAAAAACGAAAACAGTCCAACGGTTTTCTATCAACGTTTTGCGGGTATCGTTAAATAATTATGCTGATTATTATCGCATTTAGTTATCTGGTTAGATCAGGTAAGCTAAAAAGTACCACAGATTTTTTAAAAAACACACGTAGAAAAGCAAAACTAAAAATTGTAAAAGTAGAATTGGCAATAGTATCGGGCTTACAAATATTGAGCTAGTAATGGGAAAAGAAATACAGATTGAAGAATATAGCACCGTTGTACAAAGAACATTTTCAGACCGAAAGCGCACTAATATTTTAAAAAGTGCAGAACAGTCTACGATTGTGTTTTTGCTTCCAAAGGTGCCTAAATTCATTTCGCCAAACGTACTTACTTTAATTGGTACACTTGGTTCTGGATTAATTTTTTTAGCTTTTGTTTTAGGCACTTATAGAACAACTTGGTATCTGGTTTTGGGTATTATCGGTTTGGCTGTAAATTGGCTCGGCGATTCCTTAGACGGAAGATTGGCTTATTACAGAAATATTCCACGCCGTTGGTATGGTTTTGCACTCGACATTATTGCCGATTGGATTGGCATTGTACTTATAGGCTTTGGCTACTATATTTATGCTAAAAATGGCACACAAATAGTAGCCTTTGCTTTTGTCGCATTGTACGGTTGGTCTATCATCATCAGTCAGTTGCGCTACAAAATTACAAATGAATACACTATAGATTCCGGCTTTGTTGGCCCAACAGAACTTAGATTTATTATTGCTGCCATTTTAATTGCAGAAGTTTTATTTCCCGGATCAATTGCTTATTTGACTATTTTAATCACTATTATGTTGTTTATAATCAATATTATAGATAGCTTTAAACTTTTAAAGTTAGCCGATTCAAAAGATAAAAGCCAAAACTGATATGTTCAGTAAAAAAGTCATTTTAACCTTTCTACAAGCACAAGTTGCGGCATTTTTAGGTGGCATTACCGATTATGGTTTAATGATTTTACTGACTGAAGTTTTCAAATTGCATTTTACCTTTTCTATTTTAATCTCTGGAACTGTTGGTGCCATTATCAATTTCAGTATCAACAGGTTTTGGGTATTCAAAAATCAATGTGGTTATAATAGCCGCATCAATAGTCAGCTTTTTAAATTTGCGTTGGTTGTCTTGGGAAGCATTTCCTTAAAATCATTTGGTACACTTGTTTTGCAAAGCGTTTTTCAAATCGATTATAGAATCGGAAGATTAATCACAGATAGTTTTGTTTCTTATGGATTTAATTATCCACTCATTAAATATTGGGTTTTTAAAGTAAACGAAAAACAGAATGTAATCGAATCAAATTAGTATAATACTATTTCGTTTATGAATAAATTAGCATTAAAATATTTTTCAAAATCATTCGTCGTGATCACGATCTTAGTAAATCTGATTTCTGAAAATATAGCGGCACAAGCCAAAAATCCATCGCCATTGCATTTTCCAACGCCCAAGAATATAGACAATATGTTGTTTTATATTCAGCGTGATCCCAATACAAACACGGCTATTTATGCCCTAAACTACGAGGAAGACGGGAAAATAAACAAAAGCAATCCTATAAAAGCCTATTGGATTCGATATGCTGAGAAAGGAGAGGAGAAAGACTTTACTTATATACAACGCAAATTTGGGTACGGAATAGAAAGCAAATCTTTAAATAATGACGAATTTCAGCTTCAGTTTGTATCGTATAAAAAGTTACCCTTAACCTTGAAAAAGATCGATTCCGATCAAAAATATCATGTATTTGTAAGCGTCAATCAGAAAAAAATTCAGGTTGAAAAAATATTTGTGCGTATCGAAGGTGGTACTTTTTGGCTGCCCAATGTAAAATATGCCGAAGTTACCGGAATTGAGACTTCTTCCAATAAAATAATTACGGAGAGAATGTTGTTGAAATAGGATCTCTGTTTAGCGTTGCAGGTTGCTTTATTTAGAATTTAAATATTTGTGACGTTTTCCCCATTGCTCCATTTGCACAATTATAGGTCTTAATTCATATCCAATTTCAGTTAATTCATATTCTACTTTTGGAGGGAATTCAGCATATACTTTTCTCGTTATGATATTATCTTGTTCCAATTTGCGTAATTGAAGCGTCAGCATACGTTCCGTTATATTGGGTATCACTTTGTTTAATTCGCTGAAACGCATTTTTCCCTGTAATAACCAAGAACAAATTACAAGTGACCATTGACCACCAATTATATTTGCCGCATATACTTCTGAGCATTCCTCTTCTAAGACTTTCTTATTTTCAAAATTGGTGCTTGTAATCTTAATTTTTGACATAACTTACATTTTTGATAGTACCTTACAATTGGTTGTCAATAGATCTAGTATGACTTTTATGGTATAGATTTGTAAAACAATTCTATTTTAAAATAATTTAAAGTTCAAAAATAGATCAAAAATGATAACTATGAAAAAAGCTTTTACAAGTATTTTATTATTTATGACAGTGCTTACTATTTATTCTCAAAATGAAAATCAAAAATTAAAAAAGTCAATGAAAATGAAGAACACCACCACGTTAATTAATGCAAACGAGCATGTAAAAAAAGGAGATTATGAAGCATATCTATCCTATCTTACAGAAGATACCAAATGGGTTTTTATAGGCGAGAGAACTCTTTTAGGAAAAGAAGCAGTAAGGCAATATATCAAAGAATTCTACTTGGCACCACCAATATTTGATATGGAACAAGCGATAGAAGAAGGCGACTTTGTAACTGCAACAGGTAACATTTCTTTAAAAAATAAGAATGGAGAATACGATCATTATACTTATTGTGATATTTGGCGATTTGATAATGGTAAACTAGCTGAATTAAAGGCATTCGTTATTGAGAAAAAAGAATGATATAAGTAAAACCTGCGTGTTTACGTCTGTTACTTTATAAATAGAAAACAGTTTCACAAGTTATGCTGTGATACAAATAAGACTAAAAATATAAAACTGCTGAACCTATTAGATGCAGCAGTTTTATCAGAGAGAATTCAGAACTAAAATCCCTTTTTATTATTCCAGAGAAACATATTTATTGGTTATTCTTCAACCACTCTAAACGTCTTTGGTCAGGAAGATGCGTGATTTTAAAATCTTCAAAAGTAGCTGTAAAACCTTTTCCGTCTGGACTTGCCGCCATCATACCCACTTGTACCGTTTTAAATTCAGGAAAATAAACCGTATTCGTCATCGTATAAGTAACTCCGTCGATAGAATAAAAAATTTCTACCGCATCTAATCGGCGTACTGCTTTCATCCAAACATTTTTAGGCTTTTCTTTTAGACCCAGTACGCTCCATGAACTTTTATCAATCGTATGCACAGTACTTATATTATAAATCCCATCTACATATTCAACACCGGTTTTAATATAATTATTTTCATCGATTCTTAGCATTAGGCAAACCTGGTCGAATCTGGTTTTATATACGCCGCTCATTTTTACTACGACTTCAAATTCGCCGCTTCTTTCCGTATATAAAAAGGGTCCGTCGTAAACGGTAAATCCGTAATGGCTTTTGTTCCAATAATCAGATTGAGGTGTAACTTGCATAGTAAGTTTGTTGTCTTTTATTTCCCATTCTGTTGGTTCATTGAGCCAGTTCATGGTATTTAGTTTTTGTGCATTTGCTTTTACAGCGATAATACAGATAGAGATTAAAATTAAGTGAATTCTCTTCATGATTTCTTAAATTTGAATTTTAATAATAGTTTACAAAGGATATAATTTGATCTATTTGCAGCAATAGTCATATATAACCATTTTCAGAAACTAATTTTAATCTCTATTATCTCATTATAGTAACGTATCAATTTTATGGATCCTTTATCGAACTTAGAAGACAAATTCTCTTTCGAATCAATTGACAGCTCAGAAAAGCGTAAAGAAGCATTAAATGAAGCGATTCAAATGATGGAATCCTATGTGAAATTAGATAATTCGGTCGCTGTTTTATCTGATTTGGCGAGTAATAAAAGTTACATTTTTACAGGCAATTTTGGTGTGTTTTTTAATATGCATTCCCCGGAATATACAACAATTGATTCTATTTGGGAGGATGAAATTTACCAGCGCATTCACCCTGACGATCTTTTTCAAAGACATCTTTTGGAATTAGAATTTTTTAATTTTTTAAAGATAGTATCGCCTGAGGAAAGATTAAACTATGCCACAAAATGCAGAATTAGAACGCTAAATACTAAAAAAGAATACCAGTATATTTTGCATCGTAGTTTTTATCTGAAAAACAGTTCAGAAGGAGGGTTGTGGCTTGCCGTTTGTCTTTACAATTATTTATTTGAAAAATCAGGTGCTGTATTGGGCATAGATGGTAAAATCATTAATACCAAAACGGGAGAAATTTTTCAGATTGACACTTATGAAAATTGTATTAATCTTTTGACCTCGCGCGAAAAAGAAGTTTTAATATTAATAGGTAAAGGGGTGATTAGTAAAGAAATTGCTGCGAAATTAAATATCAGCCTCAATACTGTTAACAGGCACAGACAAAATATTCTGGAAAAACTAAATGTAACTAATTCTATTGAGGCAGTACGAACAGCAGAAGCTTTAAATTTGTTATAAAACCGGCATTATTAAATAAGGCACAAATTTGTCCAAACTTTTCAATACCAGAAGTTATGGCTTCATTACTATTTAAGTAAAGTATAATTGTGTCAAACGGAACAAAAGATCAGTTCTTTTGTCCCGAATAAAGCTTATTGAGAAGATCAATAATTAATAAAAAAATTGTTCAAAAACGATTTTGCCTTCCTGTACTTTATATACACAAATTTCATCCATTGTGAATCTGTCCCTCCCTTTAAATGTCATATCAGCTGACCATGACACTGTAAAGTAATCGCCTCCGATCACTGGGTCTGATATAACACGTCCATGAACCTTTTCAACCAAAGATTCAAATAATTCTGATTTTTTTAAAATTTCCGGCAGTCCTTCGACAGTTTTTGGCAGCAGGAAATTATTGGCTTCAACACTTACGCAGTTATCGGCATACAATTGGGTTTGTGCTTCATAAAATTTATCTTGACGAACCAGTTCTATAAATCTGGCTGCAACATCTTTTGTTGTTAAAATTGTTTCTTTCATTTTAAATGGATATTTATTACTGTTATTTCAGATGGCAAAGTTAGGGTAAGAAGCTTACCATATGATAGTAGTTTCCCAAAGGAAAGCGCTTACTTTTAGGAAAGTTCATTACCTTTCGGACATGAAAATAACGGACGAAAAAATAGTACAAGACCCAGCAGACTGTGCCCAATCACTCAGAAATGTGATCGATGCGATGTTTGTTCTTAACGGAAAATGGAAACTGGCATTAATTCTTTGTATCTCTCAATCCTCAAAGCGTTTTTCTGAAATACAAAGCGAGGTTCCTATATCACCTAAGGTTTTAGCAAATGAACTAAAGCATTTAGAATTAAATAACTTTATAAAACGTAATGTTTTTCCAACAACCCCCGTCACTATTATTTATGAAGCAACGGAGTACTGCCAGACTTTAAAAAATGTAATTTGTGAATTGGATCAGTGGGGGGAGAAGCATAGAAAAGTTATAACCGGGAAGTAAAGTCAATCTTGGGAAATAGCATTCCGGTTTTGTTTTTATAAGTGGAAAAATTGGCATGACGAGACATAGAGCGATCTTTTTTATGCATATTTCTAAAAAAATAAACAACCCAAAGACTTAGTATTAAAAAAGGAAGCCAATGCCAGGATAATAATGCATAGGAAGCATAAATTAAAATTTCGCCTAAATAATTTGGATTTCTTGTGCGGGCAAAAAGTCCGTCGTCTATAATACCTTTTTGCAGGCGCAATGTATAATGCTTTTGAGCATCACTGATATAATGCATAAAAATTCCTAAAGTATAAAGAGAAGGTGCGGCTGCAAAGGCCCAGTTAGGTAGTATGATGTGCTTTGAGATTAAAAGGAAAGGAGCAATGTAATAGGCTGCAAGTGGTAAGAAAGGAGTAAGAAACCCAATCCACACCGGGATTTTTTGTTCAAATCTTTTGTCAGGATATAGTTCTTGTTTTAAAAGCCATAGCAGAGAATAGGTTCCGTGCAATCCTAAATAAAGAAATGCAGAAGCACTCCAATTGTTATAGTACCACATAAGGAAAAGGACAATAGGGCTTACCAATATTTTATGCGTATTGATAATAAAATTAATGCTTAGTTTCATTGTTTCTATCTTTTTATATTTGAAGCAAAATTGCAAAAGATAGCTGCACTGAACAATGAACCCAGGTTAAGTAATTCGTTTTCTGATTCGGCTTAATGCCTGCGGTGTAATACCTATATAAGAAGCAATATATTTTAATGGAATGTATTTAAATAACTCCGGCTTTTGCGAAAATAATGCGAGATAACGTTCTTCTGCAGAATTAGTAAGAAAGGAAATTTCTCTTCGGGCCTTTTGTAAATAAAGTGATTCTCCTGCGAGTCTTCCGATAAAATTACCTTCTTTGGAGATTTCATATATGTTTTGAAGATTATCATAAGAAATCTGCCATACCGTTGTATCAACTAAAGCCTGGATAGAATAAGTACAAGGCATTTGAGTAAGAAAAGAATCATAAGCACTGATGAAATTACCTTCAAAAGCAAAGCCAAATGTAAGATCCTCAGATTCTCTTGGAATGTAAAGTCTGAAAATGCCTTTATCAATAAATGATAAGTATTTTTCGGTTTTTCCTGCTTCTATAAGTAATTTTTTTTTCTTCAAGTTTAGAAGAGAATAATTGCCAGTAATCATCGGTTAATTGAAGTTTTGTTTGAAAATATACTTTTAATTGTTCCATCTGCTTCTAATTATTGAGAAATAAGTTAGTTATTTGCCGGATAAATTTAATAAACGTTAAGGGAAATAAAAGAATAAAAGTAATTTATTAACGAAATGATGGGCTAGTATAAATTA
>NZ_MUGW01000048.1 GCF_002217285.1 Flavobacterium hercynium
ATACGCTCGTATAAAGCAATTTTTTCTTCATGAAGTTTTTTTAATTCGTCTAACGGGCTAATATTAATTGTTCCATGATTAAATGAATTATCTCCAAAAGTATTTGCAATAAAATTTACTGCTTTTTCCTCATCAAAATTCTGAAAAGCTTCTACAGGAATTTTTAGTGCCTGTGAGATCTGATCTAGTAGATCAACTTCAATTACATCTTTTTGCTCCAGCATAGAAATTTTCTTCTGATTCCATTCATTTCCCAAATCAAAAGCCAATGATTCTTGTTTTATGCCAAGCATTTCTCTGAAACGTTTTACGTTTCTTCCCTGATGTATTTTCTGTTCCATAATGAATATCAATTTTTCTAAAGACTCAAAAATAAAGCCATTTGGATTAAAGATCCTGAATTTCAAAGATAAAAAAATATCTCGTAAAACATCTTTCTTATCAGACATTATATACAGGATTATCTATGCTTTAGTTGAATGTTTTCTGATAAAACTTCCCACTAAAATTTATTGGGAAGTTTGTGGGGAAATTCCGTTTAGATAACCGTACAGATAGATTTGAAGAAACGCTCGACTATTATAACTCGGAAGCCGCTCTCTTTTGAGGGTATTAACTTCAAAACCAAACTTAGATAAATCTACAAAAGAACCAAAGCATCTATAAAACGAACTTGATTCTCGGGACTTATAGCGTCTTCTAAATTCGAAATACGCATCTGATGGCGGGAAATTCCTAAAATATGTTGAATGCTTAAAAATACGAAAAATCCTGTTTTCATAATCGTATTTTAGTATATTTGTTTTTTATGAAACGGGAGTTTTTACAGACTAACGTTGGGCGATATGCTAAATCAAACGCTGCTCAAAAATTGAAATAACAAAACAGATGAAAAAAATAATAATATTAACACTCTATTTTTTCGCTTTCGTACTACAATCTTGCGATGACAAAACAAAAAAACAAGGACAAGTAGAAATACAAAAAACTATAGAAACAAAGAATGGTTCCGTTTTTGAAAACAATGTGCAATCCAAAAATAAAAAAAATGATAACATTGTTTTGGGTGAAGACATTTCTGAAATAAATGCTTATGCAAAAAGAATATACAAAATAAATGGTGTAATTTATATAGATTTGGATTTAGTAGAAATCCGTTACCCGACAAAAGGCGAATGGGATGCAGGTGACAGAGAAATCGTCAATAACAATCCAAAAATCCGAACTTATGTAATTGATAATAATACTTCTATTCTTTCTAATGTTTGTAAAGAACTGAAATCATCAGAATTATTCCAAATACGAGAAAGTGTTCTAAAGGATAAAAATATTATTATAATTGGTCGATCAGAAAACGGAAAAATGCAGGAAATTAATTTTGGTTGTTATGGCTAATAAATACTGTAAATGAAATAAAAACCAAATAATAGTACAATCGTACAATCGAGTAGACGGCTCCACCCGCTGGCGCGAGCTTCTAGTTCGTGAATGCTTAAGTGTCTTTCCACTAAAATTTATTGGGAAGTTTGTGAGGAAGTTTTGAAAATTTTATATATCAAAGATAGCTCAATTAGCAATAATTACGCATAAAAAAAAAACATTTCGTTAGAAATGGTATTTTTTGTGACCTCGACTGGACAAATTTCTATAAATTTTACGGATGATTTGAAGAGATTGGCTTACTTTCAAGTTAATTTGTAAGATAATTATATTTTATTTCGGTTCGAAAACGGTTTGTATGTCTTGTAGGGGTTCAGTGTTAATTATCCTAATTTTTCTTCAAAAACTCATTTAATCCAATAACGTCTCTTCTAATCTCAGATTGCCAAGTTTTTTTATATTTCTTTTTTAAATACTTAAAAGTAAGTTTATTGTAGGTTGTGGCATATTCAATATTACGATCCTGAATTGGAGAATAGCTTATTTTGTATTTTATTTGAAATTCATAATCTGCTTTTTTCAAAGTGTAGTCTGAAACAAAAATCAATGGATTGCTGTTACAATCGTTCTTAAAATTGTATTTGGGATTGTTGGCATTTTTTAAATCCTTAGCAGATATAGTTGTACTAGCAAAGCAAGGTTTTACTTTTTTTATAGGTAAAGGAGGAATTATACAGTCGTCATCATGTGAATGATCTATTTGTAATATCACCTCGATATCATTTAGGCTCGTATTAACTCTTTTTGAATAATGTCCTAGAGAAGTAAAAACTAAGAATTGATTTGAATTTGCTTTAATAGAAAAATAACCATCCCAATCGGTTTGTGAACTTGTTTTTGTCCCTTCAACTAAGACATTTGCTCCCGGAACAGGAAGTCCGGTACTATCTCTAACTACTCCGTAAACTATTCTGTTTTGCGCAACGGATAATTGCGAAAATAGAATTAGGATAAAAAATAGTTTCAATTTTTTCATATTTAGATTTTTATTAAACATTCATTGAAATCTTTTAGCTTTAATGAATTTCATCAACTGTCCAGTGAAAAAGAGGCTGCAGTAATGGCAATTTTTTCCACGGAAGTAATTTAGAATAAATATTGATGCCTAATTCAGGAGAATAAATGGTTAATGTTTTTGAATTTTTAGCGAATTTATAATTCAATATTATTTTTTCACCATTATAATTAATTAGTGTGAATTGATTTCTAGTTTCATTTATTTCTAAATAATAATCTTCCATTGTATCATCTGCATATTGAAAAATAAAATAATTATCTCGATGTATGAAAATGCGTTTTATTTTCAGGTTTACAGAATTTTTCGTCGTGTCATTTTTTTCTACTTTCACAACTTCATATGCGCCGCGAAGTGGATTCTGAATACTATTGTCATTATTAAAATTTTGGTTTCGAATGTATGGAAAAAGAGATTCCATGAAAATAAAAAAAATAATAAATGTTTTTATGGTAATTCTTATTGGTTTTGAAGTAATTAAGTCCGAACCTTTAAGTTTTGATAATGCCGTCGGTTTATTTGATATAAAAAATTGAATTATTTTTTTCAAATTCGGAACAAGCAATAAAAAACAAATCAAGATTAAGAACAATGAATATAACTTTACTGAAATATCAAATCCAAAATTAACGAAAACTACATTTATCAAAACTCCAAAAAGAATACATAATCCAAGAGTTCTCGTTTTGTTATAAAAAAGCATTAGGGCGGGAATTATTTCTATTAAACCCATAAAAACATTATAAAAAAAGGAGGTTCCCATTGTGCTCCAAAACAAAATATCTTTATCCAACATTCCTAATGGAGTGTATAGCGTATTAGGTTCTGGAAGATAAAACTGGACTTTAAAGATTTTGTCAAAACCATATTTGAGCATAACACAGGCCAAGTAATAGACTAAAACGATTTGAAATACCTTATTAATTTGATTTTTATAGATTTTCCAAAAATTAAAGAGTGAAAATACTATTGTAAAAATTGAAGAGAGAAATAATAAAACAAAAAACAGACCATAAAGTGTAGTTGAATCTGAAGTAATTTCAGGATTTGAAATAGTAATATTTCCTATTTTTGTAACAGTATTGGCTATCAAATTCTGAAATAAAAGTTTGGTTGTTACAGATTGGATACTAAAATACTGGAAAGAAAAGGGAATAAATACAATTCCTAAAAAAGAGAACAATATTAATGTTTGATAAATGAAATTTTCAATTCTTTTCATTAAAAAGGATTTTTGAAACCTATAAAAACTACACTTCCAATAGGATTCACAAAATAGATTGGGTATCTGTATGGAGGTGCAAGTTTTATATAGTCGACAGAGTTCTTTTTGTTAAATAAACTATCACTTATTATTGTGGTTTTATATCTAAAGTTTGAGTTACCTAAATTTTTATAATTATCTAAGTTTTTATAATTACGTTTTTGTTGTTCTGTATACTCATCAATTGATACCCTCATTTTTAATATGGAATGAGACTTGTCTATAGCAATAACCGTATCTAAAATTACAATGTGATGTGTAGGTAATCCAAAGTTAGAATTTCTAATATCGAACAAATTTTTCTTGTAGGCTTTTGAAAATGTACTTTTAGAACCACTGTGGCTTTTGTGCGCTATTACCTTTGTTTGCGCAAAAGAGATTGTAGTGATAAAAAATAAAATGAATAAGATTGTTTTTCTCATGATACAAATTTTGGTTTTATAGTTTTGAATTAATTATTTGTAAAAACGATAGTTAAAGGTATAAAAATAAAAAATGACTTTTTAAAATGTCATATCTAAGAGAATTAAATATCCGTCTTTTAATTATATATGTCGATTTGGTTTAAAAGGTTGGAAAGAAACTAGATTTTCAATAATTTAAATTTGGCTATTTTTTTCTATTTAAAGGATAATTGTGAAAATAGAATTAGGATAATTTATATCCTTAGAAGGACTTTAAACCATCATTCAGCTCCGGCTAAATCTCTAATAGCGCCACTTTAAGACTGTTTATTTAAAAACTGACTAAGGATTCCTTTTGAAAAAATCGAACCATAAAATATTAGATCGTAAAGGCTTGAAAAATCTACATTTTCGGCATAAAAAAAGAGACAACTAGTAATTAGTTGTCTCTTCTTGTGACGGGAACAGGACAAATTTCAACATCTTTTTTGGATGATTTGAAGAAATTGGCGTACTATCTGTAATGTCTGTCTTTCATTGGCTTTGTAAATTTGGTTTAGATGTCCTGTTGGGGATTGAAGTAGAGTTTACGCAGCTTATACATGATTTTGGCATAAAATGTAATCAGATAATTTTATATTCACCTAAAGGCCAAAAATAAATGTAGCTACATTTTGTAAACATAAGCATTAGCTAAGTAATTAAATTTCTGCAATATTATCTTTCTTGAAAAATTTTCTTCTTATGGTTTAATCCCCAATCTTTCATAGCGTAGATAATAGGGGTCAAGGTATCTGCATAGGGTTCTAAGCAATATGATATTTTGACAGGATAATCGTTCGTTATAATCCGTTTGATCAGCTGGTGCTGTTCAAGTTCCTTAAGTTCTTTTGAAAGTACTTTTGGAGTTAATCCTGGAATGCTCTCTTGAATTTCAGTAAATCGGCTGTTTCCTACACCTACAGAAATAATGATGGATAATTTCCATTTTCCATTAATTACTTCAAGTGTGTCCCGTACTGGCTTAACGGTATTTAGGCACTCACAATAAGGTTTCTTTTTCGGCATGATAAATTATTTATTTCGCTTTCCTTTAGGAAATAGCTATACAAAGGAAAGTGATTTTGTTTAATTTTGCAATATAATTAATCAAAATATTCAATTTATGAATGCTGTAGGAAAAATGCTTATTGGACTTCATCTTGGAAATGGATACGGATCTCAATCGGGGGCTTGGCGTATGCCGGGAGTTGATCCCAAAAGCTACACGAGTTTTGATATCCGTGTAAAGCAGGCTCAGGCTGCAGAGCGTGGAAAATTTCAATTTATATTTTTACCGGACGGTCCCGGTGCAGTTATGACAGATATAGAAACAGAATCACCCGTTTTCAATCTTGATGTGATGATGACCCTCGCCGCAGTGGCCAGAGAAACTCAATATATTGGATTGGTCGCTACCGGATCAACCACTTTTAATGAACCCTTTAATCTAGCCAGACAATTTAAGGCTTTGGACATTATGAGCCATGGCAGGGCCGGATGGAATGCAATTACATCAAGCGGAGAAGATGTTGCAGCCAATTACGGAAAAAGAATTCCGTCGAGCCAAGATCGTTATGGACGTGCCCATGAGGCTGTCCAACTCATTCAATCACTTTGGGGGAGCTGGGGAAAAGATGCCTGGATACATAACCAAAACAGTGGGCAGTTTGCAAAGAAAGATCAGATTCTTCCAATCAACTTACAAGGTAAGTACGTCGGTTCAAGAGGACCTCTATACATTCCACCATCAGAGCAGGGACAGCCAATCATCTTTCATGCAGGCGGCAGTCCCAACGCACATCAGTTGGCAGGACGCTTTGCTAATGTGGTAATAGGTACAGCATTTACAATTGAAGATGCAAGAGCGCAGCGTAATGCATTTAGAGCGGCAGCAAAAAGTTACGGTCGTGATCCGGATGAAATCAAATATATTGCCGGACTGATGACCACCATTGCCAAGGACAGACGCACGGCGCTCGATCGCCGAATACAGTTAGGAGGCAGTTCACTTATACAAAAATTTGAATACCTGCAAAAAATGCTGGGTATTCCACTTGATCTTTCCTTGATAAATGAACCAATTTTAGAATTGCAGCTGGAAAATGCCCGTCCATCTCATTATCCTCGTTCTTCCAATGCATTGAAAATTGCTAGGCAAGGCTGGTCCGTTCTTGATATTCTTGCTCACGGCGTGATAGATTACCATCCTGTAATTGCAGGGCCGGGCGTAGAAGTGGCAGATCATATGCAGGCTTGGTATGAAGCCGGTGCTGCGGATGGGTTTTGGATTTCACCTGATGTTAATTCGGATGGAATTGATGCCTTTGTTGATCATGTTGTTCCGCTGCTTCAGGAGCGAGGGCTTTTCCACAAAGAGTATGAAAGCAAAACTTTGCGCGGACACCTTGGAGTTCCGGATCAGTATGGAATTGATCCAAGGGTTTAAATTGAAAATTATAACAAATGAAACTTATATAATATGAAAATAGGAATAATAGGTACCGGAGCAATAGGCGGTACGATCGCAAAAAAAATGGCACAAGCCAGTCATGAAGTGAAAGTGAATAATACAGATCAGGCTGATAAATTACAGACCCGTGCTGAGGAGTTAGGTGTTGAAGCTGCAACACTAAAGAATGTTGTAAAAGATGTAGATGTCATTATTTTATCATTGCCTACCATAGCAATACCAACTTTGCCTAAAGATTTGCTGGCAGGCGTTCCAGAAAATGTAATTGTGGTAGACACATCCAATTATTATCCGTTCCGTGATGCCGATATTGAAGAGATCAAAAACGGAAAAGTAGAAAGTATCTGGGTATCCGAGCAATTGGGAAGGCCTGTTGTAAAAGCTTTCAATAATTTGCTGGCAGAGACGCTGGCAAACGGCGGAAAAAACAGCGGTGCTGAAGACAGAATAGCAATGGCTGTAGCGGGTGATGATCCGCAGGCTAAAAAAGTAATTGCCGCATTAGTTAATGATGCCGGTTACGATGCAGTTGACTCGGGCAGACTTTCTGAATCTTGGAGACATCAGCCAGGGACTCCTGCTTACTGTACGGAACTTAATGAAGAAGAATTAAAACAAGCACTCTCTGATGGTGTAAAAGAAGCAGCACCGTCATTAAGAGATAAGGCCATAGCTGATCTTTCTGCCCTGCCTTCCTATCCATCACATCCGGAGGTAGTAGATTACAACAGAGGATTGTTTCAAAAAAATCCTAAGTCAAAATAAATTATAATGACTGAACTGCAAAATCCCTCTCAATAAATGAGATGGGATTTTGTCTTTTTATATTCCATCTTTGAAACAGTAAACCAGAACCGCAGCAATTTCGTTAAAATGTTTCATTATTGCCTACTTTTGTATCATAACCGTCTGTACCATCTGTGCGAACTTTGTCCATATCAAAATATTAAAAATTAGTATCATGGCAAAAACAATTTTTATAACAGGTGTTTCCCGTGGATTCGGAAGAATTTGGGCAGAGGCATTTTTAAAACGCGGCGATAATGTGGTTGCGGCTGTTCGCAATCCTGAAACACTAACCAAGCTTAATAAAGAATTTTCATCATCTCTTTTGGTGCTAAAACTTGATGTTACTGATCGAAACGAAAGTTTTGAGGCAATTGAAACTGCAAAAAAGAACTTTGGCAGTATCGACGTGTTAATAAACAATGCCGGTTTTGGACACATAGGGGCAGTAGAGGAATTAAAAGAGCAGGACGTAAGGGCCCAGTTTGAAACTAATGTACTGGGATCATTATGGACTATTCAGGCAGTTCTGCCTATCATGCGCCAGCAAAAATCAGGACATATCATTCAGCTTTCAAGTGCGCTGGGTTTGAATACGGTATCATTAATGGGGCTGTATAGTGCAACAAAATTCGCTGTTGAAGGCCTTACTGAAACACTCGCGGGTGAAGTAAGCCGATTTGGCATTAAAGTTACCATAGTAGAACCAGGTGGTTTTTCTACAGATTTCTTCGGGACCACTTCTCTTGCACTCAGCGAATCAATACCAGCTTACGACGGTGTACGAAAAGATTTTTATCAGCATGCTGGCGAGCAGGATTCAGGTAACCCTGCAGCCACTGCCAAAGCTCTTGTCAAGCTTGTTTATTCTGAAAATCCGCCACTCAGATTACTGCTGGGAAAAACTGCTTTTCCCTGGGTGCAGCACACTTACTTAGAAAGACTGAAAACATGGGAATCATGGCAGGATGTGTCGGTGGCAGCACATGGTTAGTGGAAGTTTAAATTAACAGAATCTAAATTTACCGGATCTGTTTTTACAATTAAGAACAATGATACATTTCAAAAAAATCAGCGATCTGCATGAAGCGCTCGATATCAAACCTCCCCAGAACCCGCTCTTTAGTGTCGCATATGGTGAACGGGACACCTGCAGTGGTAATAATATTCTGGAATTTTCATCTGAATTTTATATTATAGGATTTAAAAAATTGAAATCTGGAAGCATGCAGTATGGCAAAACAAAATATGACCATGATCGCGGCTCCATGTCGTTTACAAAACCCCAGCAGAAAGTAGTCTTTAAAAATGTGGAATTAGAGGAAAAGGGATTTCTAATTATGATTCATGAAGACTTTTTACCGGGAACAGTCCTTTACAACGAAATCAGGAAATATAGTTATTTTGATTACGAGGTTAATGAGGCTTTGCATCTTTCACCTGCAGAGGAGGATATCATTTGGAATCTGTATTTTAATATTGAAAAAGAGTACAACAATAATACTGACGAACTCAGCAAAGCCATTATTGTAAGTCATCTGGATTCCATGCTTAAATATTCACAGCGCTTTTATAAAAGACAGTTTATAAACCGTACAGAGCTCACTGGTTCTACTGTCACAAAGTTTAACGCTTTGCTTGCTGCTAATTTTGAAGAAAGAAAAACAAAAAATATTGGATTGCCAACGGTATCTCTCATGGCAGAAAAGCTGAATATATCTTCCCGTTATTTAACTGATTTGCTCAAACAGGAAACAGGAAAAACGGCGCTGGAGCTTATTCATCTTTTTCTAATCGGCGAGGCAAAAAACTTACTGACCGAAGGCGAACTGAATATAACTGAAATTTCTCACCTGCTTGGTTTCGAAAATACGACTTATTTTTCACGCCTTTTTAAAAAAGAAGTAGGGAGCACGCCAAATGAATTCAGGGCAAACATATTAAATTAAAAGTGGTAAACATAATAAAAAAAGTAAGAGATATACTGAATAAAGAATTAATTAAAACACATAAAAGTTTAAATCAATAAAATGTCAAACAATCAAAATAAAATAGCATTAGTAACAGGCGCAAGCCGTGGACTTGGAAAAGATTCGGCTTTACAGCTGGCGAAAAAAGGATTTGATATCATCCTTACCTATCAGACCAAAAAAGAATTTGCGGACCAGGTGGTAAAAGAAATTGAAACTATTGGACAAAAAGCGTTTTCATTGCCTTTGGACATTTCTTCAACTGACGGTTTTGACCAATTTGTAACTGAAGTAAAAGAGGTTTTAGATGCTCAATTTTCTTCTGCTAAATTAGATGCGCTGGTAAACAATGCGGGTATCGGAATTAACCAAAGTTTTGAAACAACAACAGAAGAAATTTTGGATGCAATGACAAATATCCATTTCAAAGGCCCATATTTCTTAACTCAAAAACTATTACCATTACTGAATGACGGCAGCAGCATCGTAAATACGTCTTCTGGTCTGGCAAGATTTTCTTTTGCTGGATATTCCGTTTATGGCGCGATGAAAGCTGCAGTCGATTCATTATCAAGATACCAGGCATTGGAATTGGGAAGCAGAAAAATAAGAGTCAATTCCGTAGCTCCAGGGGCTATTGAAACTGATTTTGGCGGGGGTGTTGTACGTGATATTTCAGATTTGAATAAACATCTGGCTTCTGAAACTGCTTTAGCAAGAGTCGGTTTGCCCGATGATATTGGAAGTGTGGTAGCCTTTCTTTGTTCTGATGATTCCAAATGGATTAATGCGCAGCGAATTGAGGTTTCTGGGGGATATAGAATATAATAGACCTTCACATCAAAAAAGCTATTTGGCTGGTTTAGATTGGTTTTTTATGCGTTAGTTTTATCAATCCAAAGGCTTTTGTTTTGATCAACAAAAACGAGTTAAGTTATTTATAGGGTAATTAAAAATGGCGCCAATTGTCTTTAATTGGCGCCTTTTGGCTGTGGTAAGCTCAAATGGACAAATTTCTATAAATTTTATGGAAGATTGGAAGAGATTGTTATACTAAATCTATTGTCTGTTTTCATTGGTTTTATGAATTTGAATTTGATTTCCCTTTGGCGATCGAATGAAAATGATACATCAAAAAAACAAAATCTTACCTCTTTTTATTAAAACCGTCTTAGCTTTTTGTGGCAGAAAAGAAATCCGCTCGATGTTTAATTTTCTATATATTCACTACAATTTTTCCAAATTGCTGATTGGATTCCAGATAGTTATGAGAAGCAACGATGTCATTAATATTAAAAACTTTATCGATAACAGGTTTCAATTTTTCTTCGGCTAACCCTTTGTCAATAAAAGTTATGGCTTGTATTAAAACTTCCATATTACCCATCACTTCAATAGCTGAATAGCCTCTAATAGTTGGGGTTTTCATCAAAACATCAAATGCTGGAAAACTGGCAGGTTCGTGACTCAATGCACCATAAACAAATACTTTTCCATTTTCTGCAACAGAACTTAAAAGGTTACTGAATTTAGCACCGACAACAGGATCTAAAATTAAATGCGCACCTACATTTTCTGTGATTTTTAAAACTTCAGCTGCAATATCTTGCTCAGCTGTTACGATTACGTGAGCTGCACCCGCTTTTAATAAAGCTTCTTTTTTCTTTGCCGAAGTAGTTAAAGCAATTGCAATTCCTCCAACATAATTAGTCATTTGAATGGCTGCCAATCCTGCACTACTCGAAGCAGCATTAATTACCACAAATTGTGCCGCTTTTAATTGTCCCGAATGTACCACCATACCATACATTGTTAAATAACTTGTCCAAACGGATGCTGCTTCATCAAAAGACAAATTCGATGGATATTTGTGTATTGCATAGGATGGCATATTAATATATTCGCCATAAGAAGCATAGTTGTGTAAAGAAAAACCCGGAACAACATTCACTAAATCACCAACTGCCAAATGCGAAACTTCGGCACCAACTGCTTCAATAATTCCTGAGGCTTCATAGCCCAATTGAGCTGGAAATATAGGATTTTCGATATACATTCCTTGACGGTACATCGCATCGGCTCTGTTAATTCCAATTGATTTAACCTGAATTCTTACTTCTTGAGGTTCAGGATAAGACACTTGTACTTGTTCAATTTTCAATACTTCCGGAGTTCCAGTTTCGTGAAAAACTACTGTTTTGGACATTTTTGATAAATCGCTCATTGTTTTATTTTTTATAATTTTTTAATTGATTTTGATAAGGCAAAGTTGCATCAAAGTCAATCCCCGTAACAATGAGATATGATAAAAAAAACCGTTGACATTTGTCAACGGTTTCTATAATTTAAAACTTAAAATAGAGTTTATTTCGTTCCTTGTTTTCTAATTCGGCTCAATGTTTCTTTAGTAATCCCCAAATAAGAAGCAATAAGATGCTGTGGAAACCGCTGAACAAACTGTTGATGATGAGCTGCAAATTCTTCATAGCGTTTTTCAGCCGTGTTGCTGATGGTAGAACTTAATCTGCGTTGGTTGACAATGGCATTCCTTTCGTCCATTAAACGTATCATCTGTGCCATTGCAGGTATTTTGTCCATCAAATCCAACATTTCAGCTCTTGTAATAATAAGAAGTTCGGTGTCTTCCCAAGCATCAATATTATAAACAGAGGGTGTAAGCATTGTTGAACTCTCGCGATCGTTTGCCCAATAATTTTCAACAAACAGATGTACAATATGTTCTACACCTTTATGATCAACACTGTATTGGCGCATAGCCCCTTTTACAATAAAACCAGCATATTTACATACATCCCCTTCCTGCAAAAAATATTGCTTTTTTCTTAGCTTTTTGGGTTGAAAAGTCGCAACAATTAAGGCTTGCTCTTCACTTGTAAGCGGTAAGTTTACATACTGGCTAATATAGGCTATTAATTTTGCGTGCATTGGTTTTATGATTCATTAAAACAATGCAAGGTATAAAAAAACACTTTATTTCAAAGCATCATTTACAGTCTGGCTGTCTACAAATTGTTCAAAACTGATAATCTTACTGTCTTTCAATTTCCAAACGTGTGCTACTCTGGCTATGAATGATTTGCCTGTAATTTTATAGATTCCTGTATAAGTTCCGTAAGCAACGACTTTATCCCCGCTGGCCAGGTAATCTTCCGGGGTAAATTTATAATCTATCCATTCACTTCCTAATCTGCTGAAAACGTTTTTGGTTATATTTTCTAATCCAATGTAAGTTCCTGCATATGGAAAGCCTTTTGCTTCTGTCCACGAAATATCTTCGGCAGCATATTGAGCGAGATTTTGACCATTTTCCTCTGAAGTTTTTCCTTCGTAAGTGCTTTTAATTATTTCAATATTTGTCATTGTCTTTTTATTTAAAGAACAGCCTGACAATACAAAGAGTGCTGTCAGACTGTAAAGAATATACTTTACCATTTCATTTCTCCAGTATTTACTTTTGCACCAATCTGCAAGGCAGTTTCAAAAGTAAGTGTTGGATATTTTGTTTTCAAAGCAGTAATTAAGGCTTCTGATGTTTTATTGGTTTTCAAAGCTTCTTCGTAGAATTGAATGTAACTTTTGGTATGATTTACAGCAGCAATATCAAATGGAGAATTGGAATTAGTGTGGGCAGGTACTACAATTTCAGGTTTCAATGCCGAGATTTTATCTAAAACGGCAATCCAGTTTTTACGCGTTTCAGTAGTTTGAGCATCCGCCATCCAAAGATGGAAACTAGTTCCAAAAACATTGATTCCGCCCACAACTGCTTTGATCGAAGGAATCCATACAAAAGTCTTGTTCGGAAATTCTTTCAAACCAATGATTTCTAATTTCTGACCTTCCAGTTCAATACTGTTTCCTTTTAAAACCTGAGGCAAAACAACATTTGACGTAATAGCTTTACCTAATCGTTCACCCCAAACGTCTAATTTTTTTTGCGCCGTAGCCTTAATTGCTTCTACAGAAGCAGGTGATGCATACGCCACTACATCCGGGAAATATTTTTTAAAAATCTCCAATCCAAAATAGTAATCAGGATCTGCGTGCGAAATATAAATTGTGGTTAATTTTTTTCCGCCTGCTTTAATTTCCTGCGCAACTTTTTCGGCATCCCCCAAAGTAAATTGGGCGTCAATCAAAACCGCATCTGTTTTTCCCGATACGATTACAGATGCTACGCCAAAGCTGTTTTCTGATGCGTTGTAAATTTGAAGTTTAAAATCTTTAATTTCAATTGTTTTGAAACTCTGTGCTTGTGATTCCATATTAAATAAAATTAAAATTGTTATAAATACTGTCGAGATAGTGTGTTTC
>NZ_MUGW01000049.1 GCF_002217285.1 Flavobacterium hercynium
AAACTTTGATTTTTTCTCCTTCCATCATTTGCTTTGGGTATAAGTTGTTTCAGGACCATAAATTGTTTTAGGACTAAGTAGTAAAAATTTCTCTTTAAATTGTTGATTAGAAGGAGAGTTAATTTTTCTTTTATGTGCCATAGTAACCAGGGTTATTGTAATTTCTGCACCTAGCCATTTTACATCAACTTTTTTATAATTTCCTTTTCCTTTTTCTATTCCATGTTCTTCTGTATAACGAATTCCAGTAGTAGCAGCTCCTTCTACTTTAAAGGTCTCTTGATCCGCTTCATTAGTTGGAATAGTATTTCCTTCCATTTGGGAAACATTGGCAATGAAAATAACTTCCTTTTTCTTTATTCCTGCTTTTATTGTAAATGTTAAATCTACAACTGCTTTTTGTTTCGTGTTTGGGGCAAAGCCATCAATTTCATTATAGGATAATCCTATGTCATAGTTTAGCGCAACGCCAGTTTCTACAAGAATATATAGATCAAGTGAAGTAAGTTCCTTTACAAATTCTGATCCCCATTTTATTATAGCGCCTACAAGTCCTCCAAATTTATCTGCATTTGCAACTAAATCTACGCCTATTTTTAAACCAATTAAAGGTTTAAAACCTGCTGCTCCAGTAAAGTCTACAACAGGTTGTTTATTCTTTTTAGCATAGTCATATTTCCATTTTAGTAGAAACACAACAGCTGGCGGATCTATATCGAATGTCATTTTTTTAACTGTTGATGTAGAGATAGCCGCGGAGGTAACATTTTTTTTGTCAACTTTAAAGATTTCGGCAAATCCCGCAATCGAATTGTAAGTATCGATAATTTTTTCTATATTTTTTACGAAATCTAAAGAAATTTGTTCGTAAAAAGCCCCTCCATTTATAGTGTATTTTATATTTAAAGAATATCCTACACCTCCTTTTTCTATCAGTTTTCCAGTTTGTTCCGCTTTAATTCCTCGAAATTGATATTCACCTAAACCTTGATTTAATCGTGTAACTGTTGTATTTTCAGCTTTTACTCTAAAACCAGCCATTGTTGTAATAATAAAAGCCAATTCCCATTCTATATCAGGTAAAATGGTTAAGTTTAAATAATTTTGATGACGACAGGATAAAGCATTTATTTTTATCTGAGAGTACCTTGATATTTTAGAAAAGTTATTTGGTAACCAAAAATATTGCATCATGTTTAATCTTTCATAATCAAAAAAAACGGTACCTTCTAAATTTTTAGATTGCTCGCCAATGCTTATATTTTTAGGCAATTTTGTTTTATCAAAAGAGAATATTTTTTTCCCGTGATCATTATCTTTCCCAGCGTATCGGCATTCAGCAGCATCACTATCCTGATCTACTTTTAAGCTAAATTTTTTAGGTTCGGAGCCTAGTATTAATCCAATTTCAACATTCGAATTATAACTTACTCCAGGCTCTTCCTTAAAAATTTCTACTGTTTCGGTTTTTTCACCTTTTTCATATTCTAGTGTAATTCCGGTATATTGGCAATGATGAAAAGCGCTTTCGTTTGTTTCTACAGCTCCAACGACAGAAACCTTGTTGCTTACTTCATTAGGTGCGGCAACTATATTACTATTTATATCGACGTTTAAATAATTCTCATCAAAACCTTCAAAAATAGTTCCTGTCTTCTTAGATTTTATAATAGGAAATATTTTTAATTTTTTCCCGCCTTCCTTCTCCCATATGGAATCAACTAATATTTCTACTTCTATTTTTTGAATGTATTGCTCTTTTTCTACAATGTTATCTGTTTTACTTTGATCATTTTTTATCAATTCATCGATCACCATTTTGCCAATATCATTTTTCTTTGGTTTTATTAAAGTAACCTCTTTTACAAAATCTACTTTGCCGGAAAAACTCAATTGATCATTAAAACTCAATAAATCTCTATCATTTAGTTGTATTTCTACTTCTTGTCCATACATATCAGACGTGTAGATATGTAGTATAACCTTAGACATAAAACCAATGGTTTCAGTGATTGGTCGATACTCAAAATCTGTCCATTCTGTTTTTAATACTTGCGGTGTACCAATTGCTTTTACATATATTCCATAAGGTATATCACCTTTTGCACCTTCTTTTTCGTGAAATACTTCAAGCCATGCCATGCCGCCGCCTACTAAAAATGAAGGAAATGAAACCTTTTTTGTGCCATTAGTTTTTATTTCCTCAATTCCTTTTTTAAAAGATGGGTTGTGGGATAATTTATTATGATTCAGTTTGTTGCCAACTAACTGCCAGCACCAGTTTATGTTTTCATATTTATCTAAAATTGCTAGAGATTCTTTATTCAGTTTTTCCCATTCCTGCATATTAGCATCGTAATTTTCCTGTAGCTTTTTTTTACTCCAGCCTTCTTTGGCTCGTTGTTCCCATTTTTGGCGGGCAAATTCTTGTGTTTTTTTCTTTTTCTTTTCTAGCTCTTCTATTGTTTTTTTGTCTTCCTTGTATTGTTTTATAGTAACATAAATAGCACCTTCTTTATCTAAAACAAGAGCTCCTGTCGATGCATCATACTTCTGTCCTTTTTCTACTACTGGAATTATATGTAATTTATTATCGTCCATATTTATTTATAGATTAGGTATTTGCAATCCTCCAACTTCATCCATGCTTAAGCTCATTCCTGGGTTAAGTACCTTAATGACTTGAGGATCTGAGTTTTTAACATTTTGCTTCGTAACTTCACATGTTTGTCCGTTATTCGTGATTTCGATGCAGGCACTTCCCGCTACGGCACATGTTGCTTTACTATCTTCTAATAATGGTTTACCTTTATTACTAAGTGTAACTTTCTCATAAAAGCCATCCCATTTTGTAATAGCAGGGGAGCAAGGACTATTGTTGGTCTTCGAACAACTTCCAAAAGTGTTTTTTTCAAAAGTTTGACCTATATCTTTATCGCTTGCCATCAATTTTGATTTTGCTTCCCAGTCATTTATAAAATGTTTACTTTGTGTTTTTACTTTCAAAGTATCGGGTGCAGTACCAAATTGGCATTTGCAGGTTGCTCCTTGACAAACTAAATGTACTTCGCTCATTATTAGAATTTTGCTAGTTAATAAATTTATTTTATGAAAAATTACATTATTCAGGATCTACAAATTTTAACATTCCTGCTTTTTCAATTACACAATCTTGTCCAGCATTTACAATTGAAACAAGTCCGCCTTCCTTGCAAATCAATACGGATTTTGTTGTAATGTATTTACCTTCATCTGTTCCACAATTTGCGGACTTTTGCCATTTCTGTTCTAATGTTTTAAATCTACATGCCTTTTTATGTAGACTGCAAAAAAGAAAGTCACCAATAGCTACATTATTATCAAGTATGGCATTCTTATCTTCAATCACAAATCCATTATCTTCTGAATTTAAGAAATTAGCTTCTATACAACCATATTTACATTTCATTGTTGCGCTATCTACTACTATATAATCATCCATCTTAGAACATTTTAATAATCATTTGGCTTAATTACCCCAAAACTCATCCCAAAAACTGCGTTTCTTTACGACCTTTTCATTTATAATTTCCGAACTCCAATCCATTTCTTCTGAAACAGGATTTATTATTTCTTTCTGCTCTTTTTTATGTACTTTCTCGTAAGTTTCAAACTCAATAGTAGTTATTGTATTATTATCGTTTCTAGTATTTATAAAACCCTCAATAGAAAATATGGTATTATTACTATGATTAAGCTTATAATTAAACTCCATATTATGGTGCATTCCGTCATCGAGCTTTCCAATCTCAAATGCGGCTTGTTCTAAATTGAATTTACTGTTTTTCGAAATGTTATTATTTAAATCTTCGTGGATTAGTGCAGTTTCAACAAGATTTGATTTCGGTTTAGTAATCCCTTTGCGACTAAGAAGTATTTTAGATGTTTTAGTCTGAAATTCATTAATATCTTGAAATATTTCTAAGTTATTATCATTACTTGAAAACGAAAAATCAGACGTATAGTCCTGATATATTGGTGCAAAATAGATGGTATAGAAAGGATGTTCTTCTAAATTCCTCTTCAACAAAGGTGCGGATTGTATGCTTCTTTCAAACGAAGTGATTAACTGGGTAATTACGTTACCGCCATTGTAATATTGAAGAATGGAAGGTTTTAGGAGTTCCCATCTTTTTTGAATCGCTTCAATATTGAGTATTTCGTGTATCTGACCGTTCTTATTCAAACTCAAAACAATTGGATAGAGCGCTTTTGAAGTGGCATCGGCTAATTGTTCAACCACCATTTCCGGCTCTTTTTCATTTACATATACCTGATTAACATGGTATTCGACAATAGAGAAATCATTGTTTATTTCTAAAAATGTAATTTGTGAAGTAAAATGTACTTTATTTAGCAGTCGATTATTTTCTTTAAAACGTATTATTGTTCCGTGTTCCTGTTTTAGACCATTTGCAGCAATTAAACGTAAACTGTTATTGTTGCCCAATATTACTTTTTTTGGAGTATTATTGTCGGATAGCTGAAGATCAGTCTCAGATGCTAAGGGTGGTAATAAAATATATTCGGTTCTTCTTATCGGTAGTCCAAATTCTACTAAGTCGGACAATTCGCAATATTTGTTATGAAAAGCTCTTGCTTCAACAGCTGGTATTCCTATCTTAGTTGCAATTACTTCTATTGTCTCACCTCGTTGAACTTTATACTTTCTAAAACTATTCATTTACTAAAAATCGTTAATAAGCAAATGTAAATAATATATTATAAAATAAAAATAAAATTCACAGCGTATTTCTTATAAAAAAAGAAGAGATTTTGTTGAAATCAAAAAAAAGACTGTTCTTTTTAGACAACCTTTTACTTAATGTCCAGATTTTGAATATGATTTTATATATACCTGATTACAACAAAAGAAATAGATGTTTATTAAGCATCTTTTTTTTGCTTTGGTTTCAAACTTTCATCTATTTCTTCGACTCTTTTCATAAAATCGGAAAGAGAAATTTCAAAGTATTCACATAACAATTGCAGTGTGCTAATAGAAACATTATTCTTAGCAGTCTCGATTCTGCCAATATGAAATGCCACTTTTTTACTTTCTTTTATGTCGTTATTAACTTCTAGTTGATTAACGTTCCTAAGTTCTCGATACTCTTTTGAGACAAGTGAAATTGCTTTTAGTAGTCTTTCGTTTTTATACTGTGTCATAAATCAAAGAGAATGAGAAAAAAAACTCAGCGCAATGACAAATATGTCATTATGTTTTTTATCTTTACATAAAAAACGCCCTTCTACCACAGCGACAAAAATTAGTATAGAAGGTTGTACTTAATCAAACTAACGTAAAATTAACCAATCCATTATTATGAATAATTTTTCATTTTACAAGGATTGGAAATAATGTCCGTATGAAAAAAAATAAAATATCTTTTGAAACTACCTTTTGGGCACATCAGGAATTAGAAAACCCTTTTGAAGTAATTGATGCCTTTTTGGGTTGTGAAAGTCTGTCTTTCTTCAAGCAAACCTTAAGCGAAATAGTTTTTTACAGAAGTAAAGACGAAATCTATCAAAAAGAATGTCCAGGAGATGTATTTTTCACCTATACTGCTCTTCGCTCTTTCTTGAGAGCTTGTTCGGCTCTGCAACATAAAAGCAAAAAATGGAAGGTTACCGAAGTATCCGTTGAAAAAAGATCGATTCTATCGCAGGCTTCTCTAACAGTAGAAGAATACGAAAATCCTTTTGTTGTGTTTCAAAATGCCTTTGCAGAACATTCCTTAGCGGACTTCGAATTCTTCCTGTGTGAAATAATACATCTTTCATTACGTCCCACTATAGTAGAATTTGATTCAGATCTGCTAACGCCATATATCCATGTAATCAAAATGCTCGATGCAAGTCAGTTGTTACTAGAAAGTCAAGTAGAAAAAATTAATCAATAATCATTTGATTTTGAAAGTGAGACATCTTATACCTAACAGGTTTTAAAAACCTGTTAGGAAATGGAAATGGAAATGGAAATGGGAATGGGAATGGGAATGGAAATGGAATTACATCGCGTTATCCTAACAGGTTTTTAAAACCTGTTAGGTATTTAGGAAATTCGCACTAAGTATGAAAAGACAAAAAGGAACATAAAAAATCCGCCTAAATCCGCGTCATCCGCGTATCTAATGATAATCTAGTTCTTTACAAAAAAAAATAGATAACTTTTCAAGATTTAAAACGTAGCATACATTAGCAATCGTTTAAAAGCATAAATGGAAGGTACTTTCAGAAAATGAGCATCAATTCTCTTTTTAAATTCAATTGACAATTCCTGAAATTCATTTTCTTTTAAGCGCTCTTGATAAACCGTCAAGGCAGATCCTGCGATAAAATCAAAAAACGAATCTTTGTGCGTAGAAATCAAGGGATATACTTTTTGATAAAGTACTAGATTTTTTCCTCCGTTGTCAAAAAGAATTTTAGCGTATTCATCTAAGGTAAGAACAGGAGAGGGGCGTGTCCAATTGTTGAGGTAAGAAGCAAAAGGTTCTTCCTGTACCAACTCGAATAAAATTTTGTTTAATACATTTTCAGTTTGTTGAGGCATTTGTATCGCCAATTGTCCGCCAGGATTAAGACGCGATATAATTTTAGGAAATAAAACTTCGTGATCGTCAATCCATTGCAAGGCAGCATTCGAGAATATCAAATCCCATTTTGTTTCCTGATCCAATTGATCGGTAATAGATAATTGTTTGAATTGAATATTTTCCTGACTAGGTGCTTTTGCCAGCATTTCTGCTGAGGAATCGATACCAAGAACAGAAGGATTCGTAAGCTGATCCGATAATTTTTTTGTTAGTTCGCCAGTACCACAACCCAAATCAATTACTTTAAGATTAGGTTTATCTACAATGTGGTTGGAAAGGTCTGTAAAGGGTTTATATCGATCTTCTTTAAATTCGTTGTACTTATTGGGATCCCAAGTCATGATGTTTTGTTTTTTAATGCTTCCTACTAAGTTATAAAAAAAAGCTACAACAATATGTTATAGCTTTTCTTAATCCGAATTAATTTTAACTTAAAATAGGTCTTTAATCTTTGATGAATTTATTTCCAATGATACTGTTATTTTCGGTCACAGCTTGAAAATAATAAACACCTTTTGAAAAACCACTGATATTTATTTCATTATTAGTTAAAGCTGAACTCATTAATTTTCCATCAGAAGTATAAACCCTTATTGATTTTAATTTTTGAGTAAAAGTTACTTTTTCTTTTGCCGGGTTAGGGTAAAATGCAAATTTGTTACTGTCAATGTTTTGATCTACAGTTCCTAATGTTGCTTTATTGATAAAATTATATGCTCCGGTTTTAATGTTAAATGATACGTTGTAAGTCCCGGAATCGTTTATTGTAATCATGTTGCCTCCCATGTTCGATACACCTTCAGGAAACGAATTTGTCGTTGCAGCTCCCCAATAGCAAGCATCAGAATGGTCAAGTCTGAATTTTATATCCCCAGCAGCTAAAACGACATTGTCTTTAGAATAAATAATTCCATCAGTAGAAATTAAATCTAAGTCAGTAGTTTCGCTTGGAAGACTTGTACCGTTTAGAGAAACCTCAGGAGATTTTAAATGGATTTTTTGGATTACAGGATGTACGTTTAACGCATTACCAGTAGGGAAAGTATAACCATAAGAAAATAAATAGGAATCCTTAATTAAAGCTAGAGAAAAATTTTCAGAAACCTGGTAGTGGAAATCATTTCTCCAAAAATCAAGAAATCCTGTATCTGAAATTCTTGCAGTAAATAAGAATGACTTTCCTTGACCAGTATAAATCTGACCACACATAAGAATTTTATTATCCGACTGTATTTCTAAATCGTTAAGGTAAAAACCTGAAGATGGGAAAGTGTGTTTAAAATAACCAGCAGTTCCGTATGTTGTATCTAAGGTTCCATCAATATTTAGCCGACCTAAAACGGATAAATCAATATATTTACTATATCTGTTTGTTAGAAAAATTATTTTCCCATCAGATTGAGTTTTGGTCAACTGAACGCCTGGAATTTCAGTATTATCCGTGTAATAATAACCATTTGTTGCAAAACTAGTATCGATATGTCCGGTATTGTTATATCGTGCTATAATACCTGTTTCTCCACTTTTTCCGCATAAAATAATTTTTCCGTCGGATTGAATATTTATATTGTACTCATAAGAAGAATAAAAAGTAACTTCAGAAATTAAAAATGGTAAATCTCCATTATTAAAGTTTTGATCCAAAGTTCCGTCTGCTAAATGATAACGTTTAAAAGACTGATGATTTGTTATTGGATTTTCTTGTAAAGAATAGATATAATCACCATGAATTTGACCTTTTAAGCTGATTATAGAACCATTTACACCATAACTGGTATCTAAAATACCCTTTGATGAATATTTGCTAATATAATAGGTGTTTTTACCATCAATGCTACAATTTCCACTAACGTAAAGCGGTGATTCTGGACTGGACGATTCAAAATATACATTATGTACAGATTGAAAAGTTGGACTTAAATTATCTATTTCAAGTATTCCATTGGTACCAAAATCGGCTTTTGGATTACCGTAGAAATCATATCGTCCGATAAAACCAACATATTTTGCTTGTGTTTTGTCTATTGCATATAGTCCAGTAGTAACAATTTCTCCTGTTTGTTGCTGTACGGCAATATTAAATGGATATAAAAAGGGTTGAATAGGAGGAAAAACTGAACCCTCAACCCCAAAATTAGTATCAAGCGTACCTGCAACAGGCAATTGCGCATTGGTAATAATTGTTGTAAATAAAATAAAAAGAGTAAAGATTCTTGATTTCATAGGCAATGTGGTTTTTGGATATGCATTTAGGAGTTATTAAAAATGCATTCGTATAGATTTTGATTTAGCGGCAAATATAGAATTTTTAACATATAATATCTTATTTTTAAGATTAAGAAAAGAACTATTTTTAGAATAATGTAGTAATGATTGAGTCACTTCGATAATAGTTTTAGTCTTAAAAATGTAATTTGTAACTTCTCGCTTATTTGTAAAATGTTATAAAATTTTACAATTCACAAATTTTATAACGAAATCCACAGATTTTAAAAAAAAGTATATCTTTAGCCAACTAAAAAAACCAAAAAAATGCAAGAAAACGACCAGGAAAATTTTAAAAGAGAACTCGGATTATTAGACGGAACCATGCTTGTGGTAGGTTCTATGATCGGATCTGGGATATTTATTGTTAGTGCCGACATTGCACGACAAGTTGGATCTGCGGGATGGCTAACTTTAATTTGGCTGCTTTCGGGATTAATTACGATTATTGCAGCAGTGAGTTATGGCGAATTAAGCGCTATGTTTCCTAAAGCCGGAGGACAATACGTATATCTAAAAGAAGCATACAATAAGTTAATTGCCTTTTTATACGGTTGGAGCTTTTTTGCTGTAATTCAAACCGGAACGATTGCCGCTGTTGGAGTAGCTTTTTCTAAATTTGCCTCTTATCTTTATGAGCCTTTGAGCGATGAAAATATATTGTTTGAATTGGGTGCTTTTAAACTCAATGCAGCACAAATAGTTTCGATTCTTACGATTGTTTTGCTAACCTATATCAACAGCCGCGGAGTTAAAAACGGAAAAATTCTTCAAACCGTTTTGACCATTATTAAAATCTTATCGTTGTTGGGTTTAATCGTTTTTGGACTAACATTAGCTGCAAAAGCTTCGATTTGGGATGCCAATTGGGCTGATGGCTGGTCAACACGTACCTATAATGCAGAAAGCAGTTCATGGTTGCCTATTAGCGGTACCGCTTTGATTAGTGGAATCTCGGCTGCAATGGTTGGATCATTATTTTCTAGTGATGCATGGAATGGTGTAACTTTTATTGCAGGAGAAATCAAGAACCCAAAACGTAATGTTGGTTTAAGTTTATTTTTGGGAACTTTTATTGTTACCATTATTTATGTTCTAACTAATATAATGTATCTGGCGGTAGTACCGTTTGATGAAATCGCAACAGCAAAATCAGATAGAGTAGCAGTAGTAGCATCTCAATATATCTTTGGTGATATTGGAACTCTAATCATTGCGATTATGATTATGATTTCGACTTTTGCCTGTAACAACGGATTGATCATGGCCGGTGCCAGAGTGTATTACACAATGGCAAATGATGGACTATTCTTTAAAAAAGCAGCAATCCTTAACGAATCAAGTGTTCCTGCATGGGCGCTTTGGGCACAGTGTTTCTGGGCTTCAGCTTTATGTCTGACAGGGAAGTATGGTGATTTGCTTGATTTTGTTATCATCATTGTTTTGATTTTCTATATTCTGACGATCTACGGAATTTTTATCTTGAGAAAAAAAATGCCTAATATCGAACGTCCTTATAAAGCATTTGGATATCCGTTTTTACCAATGTTATATATTGTAATCGCAAGTGCAATTTGTATTTCGTTGTTGATTACGAAATTCTCAACATGTGGTTGGGGAATCCTGATTATGCTAATAGGAATTCCAGTTTATTATGTAACGAAGCCAAAGGAAAACAACTAACGATTGATTTACGGAAATAATAAAATACAAAGCGTCTTGTGTAAACAAGACGCTTTTTTTTATTCAAAAGTAATTCTAGTCTCAAAAAAAAAAGACACTACTTATTGCAATTGCAAATAGTAATGTCTTTTTTAAATAATCTAAAAAAACGTGTTAGTGTACATTACACTAGTTCAGGTTCAGTAGAAGATTTTATAGTTGAATTAATAATGGACAAAGTAAGAGGATCTGATTCTCCGGAGAAGAAAGCATCTAATATTTCCTGAAATACAGGATTTGCATTTTCTACCAGTGAAAAAAGAGTCATAGAAGAACGTAATTTTCGAGCATCTAAATCGCCTAAAATTCCGTCAGCAGACTTTCTTTTAAAAGTTAAAAACAATTCTGAAATTTCTATCAGGTGTTTTCCTAAAATGGGGTGTTCTAAATATTCTGATGCTTCTTGTACGTTGGCAATCGCATAATAATTTGCTGTATCACTAGAACCTAAACCTTTTATCTGAGGAAAGATAAACCACATCCAGTGGGTCTCTTTTTTTCCTTTTTTAATTTCAGAAAAAGCAGTAAGGTAAAGTTTGTTTTGCGCATCTAAAAAACGCATTAAATCATTGTTTGAATAAGCCATTATGGTGTTTATTTTTAAAAAAGGGTTGCAAAAGTACTAAAAAAGAGTGGTGCTGCCTAATAAAAGGTTCATACAGTGAAGGTTTTAACTTTTAGAGGAGGAAATTTCTACTCTATTCAAAAGAAAAAACACAGGTGTTTAATGTTTCTTTGTTTACATTGAAAAATCAATAATTAGATTCGTTTCGGTTAACGCACCTAAAAGTCAAGTTGATTCTGGGCAAGACATCACGGGCAGTTTTAGGAACCTGATGTTGCCAGTAACTGTTTGTAGTTCCTGCCATTAGCAAGAATGATCCGTGATGCAGCGGAATTTCTATTGGTGGAATTTCCTTCCTGAATTTATGCCTCAGTCTGAACATTCTCGTTTCTCCAAAAGTAACCGAAGCAATAATAGGATCTTTGCCGGTGCTGTCTTCCTTATCGCTGTGCCATCCAACACCATCTTTGCCATTTCGGTATAAATTTAACAGTAAGCTATTAAAATCCATTTGGGTTTCTTTTTCGACACGGCTTCTGATGGTTAGCAATTCGTAGGTCCAGTTAGGACCGTTTTTATCAGCACCAACATTTTCTTTATCCTCATACCAGGCAATCATTCGGGGTACAGTAACCGTTTTGTCATAAATTTGCATTTCATGTTCGCGCCACTTCGTTTGATGCAATAATCTTTCATAGAAATAATCAGATTCCTCTTTAGTGAAAAAATTATCAATTAAAATTAATTCAGAATCCGGAATGTCAAATACTTTTTTGGACTCTAAACCTGTAGCAAAAAATTCAGTATCGTTAAATAGTGTCATAAGCCTATGCTTTAAATTTATAGCTCTATTTTAAAATTGTTATTCGATGTTATTTTGAAGCCTTTTATTAAAAAAAACTTTCCTCGGATTTTTTTCAGCATAAGCACATATTAGATGCGTAATGTATTGATTGCCTTTATAAGGTGTAACATGGTCTTTTATTTCTGATGATTGTGTAATGCTAATATCAGATCCGATATAGCCCATCCCATAAAAATGACCATTTTCTACCCAAATGCAGCTACGCTCTTCTCTGGATCGGCCTTTGTCAATAATGGCAAAACTGGGGCGGTTGCTTAATAAAAAATCAATAGCATTTTCAATGATTTCATTATGAAGTACCGCCTCAGGTAAATTAGAAAGATCATTTTTTTGAGGTATTTCTCCTTCTTCCGGTTTTGTGTATTTGCAAAAGCGATGATCAATTTCAAACTGTTGCGCCAGATTACGCAATACATCTATACCATCATACTGACTATTGAATTCGTGAATACAGGTTTGAAATTTATTGAGCTTACCAATGACCAGATACTTGTATCCGTTTCGGGCTTCGTATTGGTAAAGTCCGTACTTAGGATCAAATCGTTTTAGAGCTTTGTTGTACGTTGGCCAGAGTTTTTTAATTTCCGTACATTCCAATAAAAGCGCCATGAGTTCCGTAGCACAAACCTCAAAAGAAATAGCATAAATATCTCTTAAGAAATTTTGCCTTTGTGAGTTTACATTATTACCGCTAAAATGAGAGGCTACACGTTTTTTTATGTTGATTGCCTTTCCTACGTAGATGACTTTATTGACATCATTATAAAAATAATAAACACCCGGTTTTTCAGGTAACTGATTGTAATCATCAGGAGAAAGATTTGGAGGCAAACGCTGATCCTGCGCCGTTTTTTTAAGCATTTTTTCGATCTCACCTTCCGTATCCCATTCCAGTAATTGCGAAAACAAAATAGCAGTAGCATCAGCATCTCCACCAGCACGATGTCTGTGTTCTAGAGGAATATCTAAAGAGTTGCAAAGATTTCCTAAACTGTACGATGGTAATCCCGGTTTTATTTTTCGTGCCGCCCGAACAGTACATAGTTTTCTCGCAGTCCATTTAAATCCGGCTTCCTGAAGTTGGTGACGCACAAACGAATAGTCGAAATTAACATTATGTGCCACAAAAACACGATCTGTGAGCATTTCTAAAACAGTATCTGAAATCGTATCAAAAGTAGGAGCATTTTTTACCATTTCATTATTAATGCCGGTTAAGGCGAAAATAGGAACGGGTATATCTTTTTCAGGATTTACAAGTGTTTCATAACGATCGATCACACTTTTTCCGTCATGAATAACAATGGCAATTTCTGTAATGCGACTGTCACTGGCATTACCGCCGGTGGTTTCGATATCTACTATAGCATATTCTTTTTTCATGTTCTTTCTAATTTGAAAATTTCATTCGATGTCTTGGCAAATTAATTTCATGACCTTGTGGATAAGGCTTCCGATGCGTAGGACTAACATCTTCCTTGATCATTTGTTGTGTCTTAAACTGATCTTTGGCATCCATATAACGCGGATCAGGAATAAAAGGCATTTTAGCCATTTTGGTAATGGTAATAGTAGGAAAGTGATAATCGACTTCGACATTTCCTAACAAAAGATAACAGCCGCCACCCTGAAAAGGATATTGCTGTAAACAATCCGGAAAATGAGCCGTATCAAAATAAGTACCTTCGTGATCGATCCAGGTTCCAAAATACATGTTTCCTTTTTTAGTAGGAACTTGTTTTCTGGAAATCAGATATGCCAGCATTCGAACCTGCTTTTTATGATTCGCTACCAAATCTTTAGCCATTACATCACCACGATGGCGGGTTTGCAAAAGATCAAAAACAGTACAGGAAACTGGAAAACTCAATAATTCGATTTCGTCAAAAGCATCTTCAAAAACAGAACGATCCAACGTAGGAAGCTTATATTCCTTAGCGGGTTCCTGCAAAAGCATTAAACTTTTATGTTCCGGTTTAAATTTGTTTAATAATAAACTCGCAATAACCAAAAGCTGATTTTTAGTTTTTCCTGTAAAACGAAAAGCACCTATAAATATAAGGATTTTAATGCCTTCAATTCCAATTGGAATTCTGTTAATGAAATCCTCCAAAGAAAGAAAAGCACCATTTTTATCCCGATCAGATTCGATCAAATGAGCAATTTTAGATTCTAAACTTTGCAAATGCATAAAACCCAAATAAATGCTGGTACCATATAATGTAGTTTGATATTCGCTTTTATTTACACACGGATTATGAATCGTTCCGCCCGACATTCGCGCTTCGTGCACATAAACTTCGGTTCTGTAAAAACCACCTTGATTGTTGATAACCGCAGTCATAAATTCTACAGGATAATATACCTTTAAATATAAACTCTGGTAACTCTCTACAGCATAAGAAGCCGAGTGTGCCTTGCAAAACGAATATCCTGCAAACGATTCTATCTGGCGGTAAATTTCCTGACTTAGCATTTCAGGATGTCCTTTTTGAGCACAGCTCGCAAAGAAATTATCTTTTACTTTTTGCAAAGCTTCTCTCGAACGTCCTTTTCCGGACATGGCGCGACGCAAAATATCACCATCTGCAGCAGGAAGTCCTCCGTAATACTGAGCAATTTTAATTACATCTTCCTGATAGACCATAATACCATACGTTTCGCCAAGCTGCTCTTTGAACACAGTATGAAAATATTCAAATTGTTCCGGATTATTATGACGGAAAATATATTCTTTCATCATTCCCGATTGTGCAACACCGGGACGAATAATAGAAGATGCTGCTACAAGAATTTTATAGTTATCACAATTCAGTCGGCGAAGTAATCCGCGCATGGCAGGACTTTCGATATAAAAACAGCCTATTGTGTTGCCTTGTGCTAAATACGTATTGCACAAAGCTTCATTTTTAGAAATCGAAGTATCCCGAATATCCAGACGAATTCCCTGATTTTTTTCAATTAGTTTTACACTGTCATCAATATGACCAATACCACGCTGACTTAAAATATCGAATTTTTCGAAACCAATTTCTTCTGCAATATGCATATCAAAAAGCACAATAGGAAATCCTTTTGGAGGCATTTCCAGCGGCGTATAATTCGTAATTGGTTCCTCAGAAATAATAATACCACAAGAATGCATACTTCGTTGATTGGGATATTTTTCGAGCATCATACCGTATTGCTGAACAAGCTGTACAATAGAATTGGTTTCGTGTAATGCCATCGGATTTTTGGCCAGCATATCCAATTCTTCTTTCGGAAGACCAAATACTTTTCCGACTTCTCTAAAAATAGAACGGTATTTAAATTCGACATTGGTTCCGCAAAAAGCAACATGATCTTTGCCATATTTGTCGAATATATAACGAAGAATAATATCACGTTCTTTCCAGCTCCAATCGATATCAAAATCGGGAGGACTTTTGCGGTTTAAATTCAAAAAGCGTTCAAAATACAAATCCAATTCCAAAGGACAGATATCCGTAATACCCAGACAATAAGCAATAATACTATTCGCGCCGCTGCCACGACCAATATGCATAAAACCCTGACTATTGCTGTATTGGATAATATCCCAGGTGATAAGAAAATAACCGCTAAACCCTAATTCGTCAATTACCTTAAGTTCTTTTTCAATACGTGCTTTTGCGAGTTCATGATTTTTACCATAACGGTATAATAATCCCTCCTGAGCTAATTCGGTTAGCTTTGCAATATCAGTCTGACGATTTTCAGTGTAAAATTTCTTGTTTTTGGGAGTTCCAAAAGTATATTCAAAATTAGAAGAATCGATAATGTGTTGCGTATTGGCTATAATTTCAGGATGATTTTCATAATATGGTATAAGAGATTCTAACGGCAGCATTTTCTCTGAAGTTCTGCAATAATCAGCTTCGGTTAGCTTCGATAAAATAATATTGGTATCAATGGCACGCAGAATTTTATGGAGATTGAATTGTTTTTTATTGCTAAACGTTACCGATTGCAAAATCACCATTTTAGAAATTCTATTTTTAAATGCAGAAGTAAAAAGTTTAGAAACTTCATCCGGGCGAATTCCGATAAATTCATTTTCACGAAGAAACTCCGGAGCATTTTCCAGCGTATAAATCACAAAAACCGATTTAAATTCTGGTGCAATTAGTGGTAATGGTTCTCCACTGAAATTATGTGTTGTTAAAAACCGATTCATTTCTCCCAATCCTTCCGCGTTTTTGGCTAAACCAATATATCGTAATCGATGTTCTGATCGAAACTCCATTCCCACAAGAGGTTTAATTCCTTTGTCAGCGCATTCTCTTATAAAATCATAAATTCCGGTTACGGTATTAATATCCGTAAGTGCCATAGCTTTTACACCACACGCAACAGCTTGGGCAATCAACTCCTTAAGAGAAATTGTGCCGTAGCGAAGCGAATGAAAAGAATGACAGTTGAGATACATTATTTTATACGTTTTAAAATTTCATCTTTAGTATTAGGTTTAAAAGAAGCTCCGGCACAACGCATCACAGCGTCAAAACCGTAGCGGTTTTTCATTTTATCCATTGCGGCATACAGCGACAGCATTTCCTGAGTATCTTCAAAAAGATCAATTTGGTAAGTACCGCGAACCAATCCGTTAAAGCGAATACCAATCAAACGAAGGCGCATACGACGCTGGTAAACTTTCTCAAAAAGATCCATTACATTTTTAGTCAGAATATGATCTGCTGATGTATAAGCAATTTTACATTGTTTCGTTTCAGTGTCGAAGTTGGCATAACGTATTTTAACCGTAATAGTTGAGGTTAACCATTCTTCTGATCGCAATTGAAAAGCTAGTTTTTCAACCATTCCAATTAATATCGATTTTAGCATTATAATGTCTATTGTATCCTGAGAAAAAGTATGTTCCGTAGAAATAGATTTTCTTTCGGTATAAGGTTCTACAGGCGTATGATCGATTCCGTTGGCTTTTTTCCAGATATCCAGGCCATTTTTCCCAATCATTTGTTGCAGTACTTCCGCAGGCATTTCAGATAAAGTTTGTATCGTACGAATTCCAATTCTGGATAAAAGCTGAAAAGTAACTGTTCCCACCATTGGAATTTTTTGAATAGATAGCGGATTCAAAAAGGCTTGTACATTTCCTTCCGGGATTTCCAGATTCCCTCTTGGTTTGCCTTCGCCGGTAGCAATTTTAGAAACCGTTTTATTTACAGAAAGCGAAAAACTAATAGGCAATCCTGTTTCTTTAATTACAGATTGTGCCAGTTCATCTGTCCATTTATAACTGCCATGAAAACGATCCATTCCCGTAATATCGAGATAGAATTCATCAATACTGGCTTTCTCCATTATAGGCGCTTTTTCCTGAATTACCTGCGTAACATCATGCGATAATCGAGAGTACAATTCCATATCGCCTTTGATGATTTTGGCTTGTGGACAAAGTTTCATTGCCATCTGAATGGGCATCGCAGAACGTACTCCAAAAACACGGGCTTCATACGAACAAGAAGCGACAACACCACGATCACCTCCACCAATAATTAACGGTATACCCATTAATTCTGAATTGATTAGCCTTTCGCAGGATACAAAAAAAGTATCCAAATCCATGTGTACAATCGCCCTTGCCATTTCCTTGTTTTTGTATAAAACAAAATTAGTACAGATGATAACATTTTTTTGTATATTTGTTGTTCCAAATTATAACAAATTAATTATGTCCTTATTTTCAGATAACATCAGAGCATTGAGGGTTAAGCATAAAATATCTCAGGAGAAATTAGCTGAAAACCTTAGAATTACCCGAGGAAGATATGTTAAGTACGAAGACGGAACTTCCGAAGCTCCGTACGATATCTTAAAGCAAATTGCCTTATATTTTCATATGAGTATCGACTTACTATTGTCTGTCGATATACGAAAGATAAATATTGAAAACCTGATAAAATTGGAAGGCAATCGGCTTATTTTACCGATACAAGTAGATAGTTTTGGGGAAAATTATATTGAAATTGTATCTCAAAAAGCAAAAGCAGGATATCTAAACGGCTATGCCGATCCGGAATATATTGAAAGTTTGCAGCAAGTTTCGCTTCCGTTCTTAGGACCGGGAAAACACCGCGGATTTCCTGTAGAAGGCGATTCGATGCCACCACACGAAGATGGTTCTATAATCATTGGTCGATATGTAGAAAGGCTGGGAGAGGTGCTGGATGGTAGAACTTATATCCTGATTACCAAAAGTGAAGGTATGGTATACAAACGTCTCAACAAAAACAAAAAGAATGCTTTAGTTTTGGAATCAGATAATCGCTTTTATCCAAATTATGAAGTGAAAGCCTCAGATATTTTAGAAATTTGGGAATATGAATGCAACATCGGACGCAGTGACAAACGCCACGAACAAACAGAATCTCAAAGTATGAAAGATTTACTTTTAGAAGTGAAAAGAGAAGTAATGGAGATTAAAAATAATACGTCGAATACGTAAAGTTCCTTTGACAGACCTAACAGGTTTTTAAAACCTGTTAGGTCTCTTATTGAAAAACAATCTTTATTTTACACTTTCAAAGCAAACCAAAACGTACTGCCCAATCCTAAGTTGCTTTCTACACCAATAGTTCCGTTTTGAGCTTCTATAAATTCTTTGCTAATCGCTAATCCCAGTCCGGTTCCTGATTTTTGACTGCCCGGAATCTGAAAATATTTATCAAAAACCTTGTCTTGGTATCTCGTATCAATTCCTTTTCCGGTATCGATCACCTGAAAAACAATTTGATTGGTTTCATTTTTTAAGCGAATGATAATTGTACTTTTTTCAGACGAATACGTAATAGCGTTGGATAAATAATTAATCAAAACCCAGCCCGTTTTTTCGCTGTCGGCTTTTACAGGCTGTAAATTATCATCAGCATCAATCACCAGTTTAATTTGTTTTTGCTCAGCCTGAATTTTTACAGCTTCCGTAGCATAATTTGCAATAGCATGCGGATCACTTTTTTCAATATTCAACTGAATATTTCCAGTTTCTAATTGCGATAAGTTTAGTAATTCACCAGTAATTTTCAATAACCGCTGGCTATCATCCTTAATGCTTTCAACCAGTTGTTTCTGATCGTCATTCATGTCTCCTGTTTTTGCATTCTGAAGCAATTGAAGACTAAGTTTTATAGAAGCAATTGGGGTTTTTAGCTCATGCGAAACCGTAGCAATAAAATTAGTTTTTGCAAAATCAAGTTCTTTAAATAAGGTAATGTTTCGCAGGATAATAACATCACCAATATTAATTGCCGTTTCCTCTCCGGTTGGCGTTATCGTAATATTGATCGTTTCCTTATCAAAATAACTTTCTTTTCCGTTAGCAAAAATTTTCAAAGGCTGTTTTTTCTGTACGTCAGATTCTTTTAAAGTTAAAGAACGAATCAAATCATTCGATAAGGATAACTCAGAAGCAGGTTTTCCTATAACATCTTCCAGTTTCAAACCAATAATTTTTAAAGCCTCATCATTGGCAAACAAAACAATACCTTCATTATCCAGACCAATAATAGGATCGTGCATATTATTGATAAGTGTTTCCAGACGTTTTTTCTCGAAGAACAATTTGTACAAATTACTATTGTTATATTCCTGAAGCTTTTGTGCCATTGTATTAAACGATTTTGCCAAATCTCCATATTCATTGTGGTTTGTAAAATGCACACGCTCTGAATAATTTTTATTAGCAATCTCCTTAATACTCAAGGTTAACTCTTTAATAGGATTCGCAATATTGTTTGGCAAATTAATCAGTAAATTAAAAGCGATCAAAAAGCATAACGTACCCACAATCGCAATAGAAAAATTAGCCGTTTCAGCAGTTTTTTTAGCAATATCACTTTTTTGCTTTATCGCATCCAAATTGAGTTTCATAATAGCAAAAATGTCCTGTCTGATTTTGGCTTTTATCGCTTCATTAAAATTATTTTTTTCTAAAAGAGCAAAATTTCGTTTAAGATTAGCGGTTGCTTCTTTTTCTCCTGGCTCCGTAACATTTAAGGATTGCTTATCCAGATTTTCTTTAAAAATATGTTTTTTATGATCCGTGCTTATTTTAATTTCATCCAGCGACAAAATCATATTTCTTGAATACTCAAGCGTATTATAATTAGCTTTCAAAATATTTTCAGTGTCTTCCTTGATTAGGAAAACAGAATAAGCACTTACTAGCGAAAGTATAATGATCATTAAAAATAACAATCCAACTCCAAGATTCAATTTGGTTTTAATTCTCATAGTATTTGTTTTTCTGGTAAAAAGTTAGTTGTGAAATGTTAAATGAAAAACGTTTTACATCTCACATAAAAACATCTTACATTTTACGAAAGTATTACAAGATCTACATTCGATAAAGACAAACTATTCAATAAACGTCTAAAAATTGTTGTAGACAAAATTACTTTAAATAAATTCAAATGTGGTTTTCCAATGCAAACAGTTGTAATATGTTTTTCTTCAACAGTACTCAAAATAGCATTCGTAATATTTCGATCTTCGATTTTAATCACTTCCGCGCCCAATTGCACCGCCAATTTAAAATTATTAATCAAATGACGTTGCTTGTCCAATGCAATTTTAGTGCTGCTTTCCTTAGGCGTTTCTACATACAATACATACCAGGAACCATTGTAATAGCTTGCCAGCCGGGCAGCTTTCCGAATTACTATTTTAGCCGTTTTATCGTTACTGCTAATGCAAGCCAAAAGTTTCTCATGTCGTAAAGCATATTGTTGAGGTATTTCATTCTCCACTTTCCGAACCACCTGGCTTGCGACCTCCTTCAAAGCCAATTCTCGCAGTTGTAAAATCTGATCCGATTTAAAGAAATTCATCAAAGCAGTCTGAATTTTATCAGCCGTATAAATTTTACCTTCCTTCAAACGGGCAATCAAATCCTCCGCAGTCAAATCGATATTCACTACTTCATCCGCAAGGCGTAAAACATTATCAGGAATTCGTTCCTGCACATCAATGTTTGTAATACGTTTTACAACCAAATTTAAGCTCTCAATATGCTGAATATTAACGGCCGATATTACATTAATACCCGATTCCAGAATTTCTAAAACATCCTGCCATCGTTTTTCATTTTTGCTGCCTTCAACATTTGTATGCGCCAGTTCATCAACAATGACAACCTCAGGTCTAAGATTAATAATTGCCTGGACATCGAGTTCTTCCAGCTCTTTTCCTTTATAAAAAATGGTTCGCCTCGGTATTACGGGCAAACCAGCTAAAAGTTCATGTGTTTCCTTTCTCATGTGCGTTTCGATGTAACCAATTTTTACATCAATTCCATTCCTTAATAACGAATGCGCCTCTTGCAGCATCCGGTACGTTTTACCCACACCAGCGCTCATTCCAATATAAACCTTAAATTTTCCTTTCCTTGATTTCTGAATTAAATCAAGAAAGTGCTGAGCATTATTTTCCATTTTTTTTTGCTTTAAGTAATAAGCTTTAGGCAATAAGCCGTAAGCAATAAGCAATAAGCTCTTCTAAAAAAGCTTACTGCCTATAGCTTACAGCCAAGGATTAAAAAGAAACCGCCATCGAAGTCGTAACAAACGTATTGGTACTAGCGGGTAAGTTATCCTTCGTAAAAACATCATCTTTACTCGAAAGATTTCTAGCTTCGATTCTAAACATAACATTGTCAGTAACTAAGTAATCAAAATTAGCCGAAAATCCATAAGTTTTAAAACCATTTGGAGTTTCAGTTGCAATAATTACACCTTTCTCATCACTATAATATTCACCACGAGCAGCCAGCTGAACTTTATTCGTTGGTTTATATTGCAAAATCACTACAGGCGAAAACCAAGTATCGTATTGGTTACTGTTTTTAGCCGCTTGTTGCGTTCCAATATCAAAACCCGCCGTAACATTGGTTTTTTCAGTAACCTTAAATTGTCCGTAAAAATTATTAAAGTAGCGCCATTTTTTATCAATATCCGGTTGCTCATTCCCCATATAAGTACTCCAGTTCAAAACCACCTTATCCGTTGGTTTATAGGTAAGCTGTGTTCCAAAAGCAGGAGTATGATTACCCTCTACTTTTGCAATACGTTGCCAGCCATTCAAATACATTCCCGCCAAATACCATTTTCCAGACTCAGAAGTATATCCAATTTTAACACCTGTTTCATAATACGGAGAGTTTTCAGCCAAAATACTTCGGCTCAAGTTCTGACAATCTTTGCCAATCGCGCTTTCAAAACCAATGTGTGACGGCATAACTCCCGCATCAATCCATAAATTATGATTTTCAGAAATCTTCACACCCACATTTGCCTCATAAACATTTTTCAACAAACCCTGTTCAGCCGCCAAATTATATTCCGCATACGTTCCGGCCATTAAGGCAAAATTTCCACGAACATTTTCAGTATTGTAATTTACTTTTCCCAAACCCAGGTTCAGATTAACTTCATTGCTTTTATTGTAATTATAAAAAAATCCGGGACGTGTATGATTATCCGGTTTTCCAAAATCATAACTATAATAAACATCAACGTATCCCGAAAACGTAAACGGACTTTTAGTTTCTTCCTGAGCTTGTAAATTGCTAAAACCAAAAGCGATTAAAGCAGTAAGTATTATTTTTTTCATTTTGTGTAGTATTCAAAAGAGACAACATTCAAAACACGTCTCATTATTATTAAATTATTTAGTAGATTTTTTAGGAGCTATTCCCGCTATCCGTTTTAATCTTTTGTGCCGAACCCCGGCACAAAAGGATTTTCACTACTATCGGGGCTAGAACTTTTGGGGTAAAAAAGGCGTTCATTATCCTAACAGATTTTCAAAACCTATTAGACATTCTATTAAGTTTAGTTTTCGATTCCCACTCTCGCCACAACTAGGGATAAAAAAGGCGTTCACTATCCTAACAGGTTTTCAAAACCTGTTAGGTATTCTATTAAGTTTAGTTTTCGATTCCAATTCTCGCCATGACTAAAAAGCACATAGAAAAACTTAGAACCTTAGCAACTCAGCAACTAAGAACCTCTTTTAGAAAGCTCATCCAGCGCCACATTTAATTCCAGTACATTAACAGTTGCAGTTCCCATAACTTTTGGAGTACGAATATGAGCTTCAACCAAAATTTTGACTTGTTCTTCCGTCAAGTTTCGTTCTTTAGCAATACGTTTCACCTGAATCAAAGCGCCCTGCGGAGAAACATTCGGATCTAAACCGCTTCCGGAAGCCGTAACCATATCCGATGGAATCTCTGATTTTTTCAAATACGGATGAACAATCAAAAACGTATCAATTCTTTTTTGAACCAAAGCCAGATACTCCGCATTACTTGGTCCTTTATTGCTTCCGGCACTTCCCGCAGCATTATAATCTACCGCCGAAGGACGTCCCCAGAAATAATTAGGTTTATCGAATTTCTGACCAATTTTTTGGTATCCGACCACTTTTCCGTTAACCAAAACAGTTTCCCCTTTTCCCTGATTAGGAGCAAACTGTGCAACACCATAAATGGCTAGCGGATAAATAACAGCAAATAAGACTACAGTAATCAGGGTAAGTTTTAATAGTGAAAATATTGTTTTCATGTTTTCTAGTGTAAAATGTTAGAGGTAAAAAGTAATTTGTAAATTGTATCTATGTGTTTTTGATTTCGTCATTTCACATTTTACAAATCACATTTCACTAAATAAAAAGAGTTACTATTAAATCAATTAATTTAATTCCGATAAAAGGCACGATCAATCCGCCCAGGCCATAAATCAAAAGATTTCTTTTTAAAATAGCACTAGCGCCAATAGGTTTATAATCGACACCTCTCAACGCAAGCGGAATCAAAATCGGAATGATAATCGCATTAAAAATCACAGCCGATAAAATCGCACTTTCAGGACTATGCAAATGCATAATATTTAAACCTTGCAGAGCAGGAATAGCAGAAATAAAAAGTGCTGGAACAATTGCAAAATATTTAGCCACATCATTTGCGATAGAAAAAGTAGTAAGCGTGCCGCGAGTCATCAAAAGTTGTTTTCCAATTTCAATGATTTCAATAAGTTTAGTTGGATCGTTATCAAGATCGACCATATTGCCCGCCTCTTTAGCCGCCTGAGTTCCACTATTCATGGCCACACCAACATTTGCTTGGGCAAGGGCAGGAGCATCATTAGTTCCGTCACCCATCATAGCCACCAGTTTGCCCAGTTGCTGTTCGTTTTTAATATAGTTCATTTTATCCTCAGGTTTTGCCTCGGCAATAAAATCATCAACGCCGGCAGCTTCTGCAATAAACTTCGCCGTAAGCGGATTATCTCCCGTAACCATTACCGTTTTTACACCCATTTTTCGCAAACGGTCAAAACGTTCTTTCATTCCCGTTTTTATAATATCCTGCAATTCGATAACACCCTGAACCTGATTATTTTTAAGCACCACCAATGGTGTTCCGCCTTTAGACGAAATCGCAATTACCTGTTCCGCAATATCTTCCGGAAAAGAATTTCTAGCCTGAAGCGTAATATTTTTGGCAGCATCCTGAGCCCCTTTTCGAATATTAGTTCCATCTTTTAAAATCACACCCGAAGTTCTCGTTTCAGCAGTAAATTTTATCAGCGTAGCACCGTCAATAGATAACATATTGGCAACATCGGCTCCAGCCAATTCTACAATACTTTTTCCCTCCGGAGTATCATCCGCCAAAGAACTCAACACAGCCGATTCTATAAAAGCAGCTAATGAAACACCTTGAGCAGGATAGAAATTTGTAGCCTTTCTGTTTCCAATCGTAATAGTTCCGGTTTTATCCAACAGTAATACATCAATATCTCCGGCAGTTTCAACCGCTTTTCCCGATTTCGTAATCACATTGGCACGCAAAGCCCTGTCCATACCCGCAATTCCAATAGCAGAAAGTAAACCGCCAATAGTAGTAGGAATCAAACAAACAAACAAAGCGATAAAAGCAGCAATTGTGATAGGAGTATTAGCGTAATCCGCAAACGGTTTTAAAGTCACACAAACAATCACAAAAATCAGTGTAAAAGCAGCCAGTAAAATAGTTAAAGCAATTTCGTTTGGTGTTTTTTGGCGGCTGGCACCTTCGACTAAAGCAATCATTTTATCCAGGAAACTTTCTCCAGGTTCAGATGTTACAATTACCTTAATTCGGTCAGACAATACCTTTGTACCCCCCGTTACGGATGATTTATCACCTCCAGCTTCACGAATAACAGGAGCACTTTCACCAGTAATAGCACTTTCATCAATAGTAGCTAAACCTTCGATAATTTCCCCATCAGTAGCAATTAAATCGCCCGCCTCGCAAACGAAAATATCACCTTTTTTCAATGCCGAAGAACTAATATTTTTAATTTCTCCGTTAGCTAAAATTTGCCTTGCTGGAGTTTCTTCGCGTGTTTTTCTTAAACTATCAGCCTGTGCTTTTCCTCTGGCTTCTGCAATTGCTTCCGCAAAATTGGCAAATAACAGCGTAGCGAATAAAATTAAAAATACAATCAGGTTATAAACAAAACTACCCTGATCCTGTGCTCCAAATAAAATGGAGATACAAACAGCAAACATTATAGCAGTTCCTATTTCTACGGTAAACATTACCGGATTTTTAATCATCATTTTTGGATTCAGCTTCACAAAAGATTGCACAAGTGCCTCTTTTACCTGTTTGCTTTCAAACAATGAATTCGATTTATTAGTAGTCATTTTTAGTATGTTAAATGTTATATGTTATATGTGAAATGTCATACGATTTAATAAATTCGTAAATAAATAAAGTATGAAACCACATAAAAAATTGAACTCCTGGATTAAAAGTTTTGAATTTGTCAAGGAGATTTATTTAGTTACAAATCAGTTTCCCTCTGAAGAAAAATTTGGAATAACATCACAAATTAGAAGAGCTTCAATTTCTGTTCCTGTTAATATTGCTGAAGGCGCTGCAAGAAAAGGTTTAAAAGAATTTATCCATTTTTTGCATATTTCATTAGGATCTTTATCTGAACTTGACACATTAATTTTATTGAGTAAAGAATTGAATTTTATTAATGACGAAAAATGTGAGGAACTGATTGGAAAATTAGACATCATTGGAAAACTTATTTATGGTTTAATTAAAAATCTTGAGAACAGACTGGAAAACAATTAACTGTATTTGTGAAAATGTAATGATGAGATGTAAAATGTGATGTATTTAGATTCTATATTCATTTTACCCTTTTACATCTCACTTTTCACATTTCTCACATTGTAAAGTACTCAGCTAATGGACCAAGTGCCAACGCAGGAAAGAAAGATAGAGCTGCAATAATTGCGATTACGGCAAAAACCATTACACCAAAAATAGAAGTGTCTGTTTTTAAAGTTCCGGCACTTTCCGGAATATATTTTTTGCCAGCCAATAACCCTGCAATCGCAAGCGGGCCCACAATCGGAATAAATCGGCTTAACAGCAATACAATTCCCGTAGTGATATTCCAAAACGGATTATTATCACCTAAACCTTCAAAACCAGAACCATTATTGGCAGCACTAGAAGTATATTCATATAACATTTCAGAAAAACCATGATGTCCGGGATTGTTCAGCCAGCCAGTTGCATTTCCGTTAAACCAATAGCCCATTGCAGTATCATGAGCAGCAAAGTAAGAAGCCAGCGCAGTTCCTGATAATATTAAAAATGGATGTAGAATAGCAATAAAAGCAGCAATCTTAACCTCTCGGGCTTCAATTTTCTTTCCTAAAAACTCAGGCGTTCTGCCCACCATTAATCCTGAAATGAATACAGCCAGAATAATAAAAATGTAGAAGTTCAAAATTCCAACACCACAGCCGCCATAAAAAGCATTAACCATCATCGCTAATAATTGCATAGCACCAGAAACAGGCATCGAACTATCGTGCATACTATTTACAGAACCGGTAGAAATTACAGTTGTAGCAATACTCCAAAAACCTGAAATAGCGGGGCCAAAGCGAACCTCTTTTCCTTCCATAGCTCCCGTATTTTGTGCGATTCCCATTTTTTCAATAGCAGGATTTCCATTCATTTCGCTCATTACCGTAGGCACAACAAGTAATAAAAAGCCCACCGTCATAACACCAAAAATCACATAAGACAATTTTCTTTTGTTCAGGAAAAAGCCCAAGGCAAAAATCATAGCAAACGGAACAATTAATTGCGACCATAATTCAACAGCATTCGTTAAATAAGTAGGATTTTCTAAAGGATGTGCCGAGTTAGCACCAAAAAAACCACCACCATTTGTTCCCAAATGTTTAATAGCAACAAATGCAGCTGCAGGTCCACGGGAAACTTCTACCTGATCACCTTGTAATGTCGTAATAGCATCTTTACTATCAAAGTTCATTGGAGTACCGCTAAAAACTAAAATACTAGCAACAATAATCGAAAGAGGCAATAAAATACGAGTACAGCTTTTGATGAAGTAATTATAAAAATTACCCAAATGCTCCGTCGTTCTTTCTTTCATAGCTGTAAAAATCATCGCAGCAGCAGCCATTCCAACACCAGCAGAAACAAATTGCAGAAACATTAGGAACATTTGTGATAAGTACGAAACACCGCTCTCACCAGAGTAATGCTGCAAATTACAATTCACAACAAACGAAATAGCAGTGTTAAACGCCAGATCCGGACTCATAGACGGATTGTTGTCAGGATTTAGAAACAAGGAACCCTGAAAGAGTAAAATAAAAAAGCAAAGAAAGAACCAAATCATATTAATGCTCAAAAGAGCTTTTAAATGTTGCTTCCAGTTCATTTCCTCAGTAGCATTAATACCACTGATTTTAAAAATAAATTTTTCAATTGGATTGAAAATAGCGTCAAGAAATGTTTTATCTCCCAGATAAACCTTAGCAATATATTTTCCTAATGGAATAGCTAAAACGATCGAAATGATAAAAATACTAATGACGCCAAATAATTCTGTATTCATAATTTTGAGATTATTTTGTTGTGAAATGTGAATTGTAAATTGTAAAATGAGAAATGGGATTCGTAAAAGGATAAAAATGAATGCAACAGATATCTAACTTTTCATTTTACATAAAAACATTTTACGTCTTACATTCTTAGAATTTTTCAGGTTTAATTAATACATAAACCAAATAGCCAAAAACGCCGATGGAGATAATAAAGAGTGCAGTCATGATTTAGATTTTTTCAAAAAATTCAACAGATTTAAAACAAATAGCAAAAAGCAAAACAGCCAATGCGAGTAAAAGAAAAGTGATTAACATAAGAGGGGTAATTTTAGATTTTAGAATGTAGATTTTTTAACCAATAGACAATCAGTAGATTAAATGATTCAACAAATAACAAGTGAAACGATTCAACGATTAAACAAATAACCAATTCACCGACCTACACTCCTGAGGTATTAATCTGTTTTATGTATTCTGCTTTAAGCGTTTGAGGAAAAAGATGTGAAATATTGCAGTGACGCATTTCCATAAAGGAAGAAACAGAGAAAATGTACACGTTAGAAATAGCATTTTTTGTTTCCATGCTTCCGCTAATAAATAAGCGTTCAGCAAGAGCCAGACATTTTTTTGCCCGTACAATGTTTCCCGAAATAATAGATTTTTTAGTAATCTCAGCAAAGCGATCCGCTTGTTTGTAAATTGAGGTAACTTGATTTTTCATTTTGAATGAATTTTTGTGTTCTCCCCTCTTATGCCAAAAGTTAGACCGAAAAAGCAAAATAGTACTTAAAGCGTTGTCAGTGATGTAATTACGATTTTTTGCCAAAATTTAGGCACAAAAAAAGCCTATCAAAATGATAAGCTTTTATTAAAATGATAAGATTTTACTAATTATAAATTGCTATCGCAATCCTGCAAGGTTTTCAAAGCCTTGTAGGTAATCTAAATAAACCAAAACTGCGCAGGAGCTGATATACTCAAATTATAAGTGATATTCTTCGAGTTTTCTATATAAAGTAGCAATTCCAATTTCAAGTAAGCGTGCAGTTTCAGCTTTATTTCCTTTAGTATAATTTAAAACCTTTTGAATATGCAGTTTTTCAACACTTTGCATTGAAAAAGCCGACATAGATTTAGTAGGCTTTTCACTTTGATGCTGCATTTCATAAGGCAAAACATCCGAAGTCAAAATATTTTCACTACTCAAAATCACAGACCTTTCAATAACATTTTTAAGTTCCCGAATATTTCCCGGCCAGGAATAGTTTTCTAATTTCAATAGAAAATCATCCGTAATATCCAATTTCTTTTTATTGATTTTTTCAGAGAATTGCTGAACAAAATAGTGCGTGATAGGAGCAATATCTTTAATTCTTTCGCGAAGAGGCGGAATCTTTATTTCAAAAATATTCAAACGAAAATACAAATCCGAACGAAAACGGTGTTCATCGCTTTCTGTTTTCAAATCTCTGTTTGTCGCCGCAATTAACCTAAAATTTGATTTTTTTGGAGTAGTATCACCAATCGGAATATATTCGCTGGTTTCCAAAACGCGTAATAATTTGGCTTGCAATTCAATAGGCATTTCCCCAATTTCATCCAAAAACAAAGTACCGCCATTAGCCTCTTCAATAAAACCTTTTTTATCTTTCAGTGCTCCCGTAAAAGCACCTTGTTTATGACCAAAAAGCTCACTTTCCAGAATGGCTGCACTAAACGTGCTGCAATTTAACGCAACAAATGATTTTCCAACCCGATTACTATTCTCATGAATCGCCTGAGCAAAAACCTCTTTTCCCGTTCCCGTTTCACCCGTAAGTAATACAGTCGAATCCGTTTTAGCTACTTTTTTCGCCAGATCAATAACCTGCTCAATTCCTTTAGACTTTCCAATTATCGTGTCAAAAGAATATTTATCACCAATGCGTTTCTCCAGTTGTTTAACCTTTTTTTGCAAATGCACCTTTTCAACAGCCTTGTATAAAAGCGGAATAATCTTGTCATTATCATCGCCCTTTACAATATAATCAAAAGCTCCGTTTTTCATAGCCTGAACACCATCCGTAATATTTCCAAAAGCCGTTAATAAAACAACTTCAATCAGCGGAAAACTTTCTTTAATGTTCTGTAGAAAATCGACACCATTGCCATCAGGTAATTTTACATCACATAAAACAACATCAACATCCGTTTGTTCCAGCTTCTTAAAGCCGGATTTCAAATCTTTAGCTTCAATAACCTCAAAACCTTCAGATTTTATAATGCGTGCTAGTAGACTTCTAAGTTTTTCTTCGTCGTCTATAATTAAAATTTTGTGTGTCATTGTAGAGAAAAGGCTAAGCCGAAGTTAATTTTCTGATACAAATTTAAGTTTTAAATCATTCAACTTTTTTGATTGATAGGAAATTCTTGGAAAAATAATTTTCATCATAAAGTTGAAGCTTCAACTATGAAATTAACTTTTAAGCTCTTTAATTTCGATATTTCAATTTAGAATAACGGCATTAAAATATCTAACAGTGGTAAATTTTATAAATCTATTAACATCAAAGAAGTTATGCTTTGTATGAAATGAATTAATTTTGCATAAAAGTTATTACATATATGAAAGACCCAATTTCAATTTCAATATTAGAATTAGCTATAATTACACAAGATAGCAACGCAAGCGAAACATTTCAAAAAACCAAAGAGATAGCACAACTTGCAGACAATATAGGTTATAAACGCTTTTGGCTGGCAGAACACCACAATATGGCACACGTTGCCAGTTCTGCAACAGTTGTATTAATTGGCTTTATCGCAAGTCATACAAAAGACATTCGCGTAGGTTCTGGTGGAATCATGTTGCCAAATCATTCCCCTCTAGTAGTAGCCGAGCAATTCGGAACATTAGAAACGCTTTACCCAAACCGAATCGATTTAGGATTAGGAAGAGCACCCGGAACAGATCAAGCCACTGCAGAAGCAATTCGCAAAGACTTTTTCGAGCAAGCCCAGCGTTTTCCTCAAAATGTAAGCAAGTTGCAGGATTATTTCTCAAAAGAAAATGATACAGCAAAAGTACGTGCATTTCCTGCCGAAGGAACAAATGTTCCCATCTGGATTCTGGGTTCAAGTATGGAAAGCGCAGCGCTTGCAGCCGCTTACGGATTGCCGTATGCTTTCGCTGGACATTTTGCACCGCGACAAATGATACAAGCATTCGAATTTTACCGCGAAAACTTTCAGGCTTCCGCAGTTTTAGACAAACCCAAAACAATGGCATGTGTAAATATTATAGCAGCAGATACCAATGAAGAAGCCGAAACACTTTCAACAAGTTTGTATCAAATGTTTTTAAACCTAATCCGAAATGATCGTAAAGGTTTACAGCCACCAGTTCCTTCATTAGACGATATCATGAACGAGCAAGAACGTTTTCATGTCGATCAAATGACAGCCTGTACTTTTATAGGAAACAAAGAACAGCTAAAAATCGATCTTAAAAAATTTATCGATTACGCAAGAGTCGACGAGTTAATGGTAACAAGTCCAATCTTCGATCATGAAGCAAAACTAAAAAGCATCCACATAACAAAAGAAGTAATAGATAGTATAAATTAACCTATATATAAAGGAACAGATCATCTATACTATATATATGTATAAAGATTAAAATCAAAAACCCGAAAGCTTGCAAAAGCGACTCGGGTTTTTTTGTACCTATATATAAGGAGTCAACAACCTGCAAGGTTTTCCAAACCTTGTAGGTTTAACTAAGTGTAGTGTATCAAGTATTATATAAAAAACAATAACCGACGACGTTTCCAAAAAACTATTAAGTCTAACTTATCAATTAATATTAGTAATAAGTGAATATAGCATATATAAGTAGCAACAACCTACCAGGTTTGCAAAACCTGTTAGGTTTAAGAATCAAAGTAAAGTTTTAAATGTTTAGCTATTAAAGTTAAAGTATATTTTTCAGGAGCTATTTCCCGCTGTCCGCTACAAACGAAGTTCACTGAACTCCGACTAAAATAAAAGCTAGGTGAAGTAATCTTTGTCTTTTTAAAGAAAAAAGCCAAAGGATTTCCACTTCCATCGGGGCTAGGGCAGCAGTGTAGCAAAGAACAACAATAAAAAGAAGAAAAGACAACCTTTGCGTCTTAGCGCCTTCGCGTGATTAAAAGAAATCCAGGAGCAACAGAACCAAAAAGCCAAAGGATTTCCACTTCCATCGGGGCTAGAGGAGCCAGTGTAGCCAAGAACAACAATAAAGACAACAATAAAAAAAGAAAAAACCTTTGCGCCTTAGCGCCTTTGCGTGAGATAAGAAATCATTAATAAAAGAAACAAACCATTGCCAAACCAACAAACCGGCACGTTTTAAAACCTCAAAAATTGAGAAAACAGAAATGACCCTCTCAAAAATCCTACAATTACTAAAATAGCAGAAATTATAAGTTTTGCATTACCAGTGAGTTAAGAAAAAGTTTTAAAAAAGATGTAAATTATGTAACAAAAAGTATTGTAAATGTAAATAAAGGGTGTAGTTTTGCACCCGCAATAAGGACAAACGTTCACTGAAATACTGACAAGCAGCTAAATCAAAGTTGAAAATTTATTTTCAAAAAAAGATTTAAAAAAGCTTGTGAGATTTGAAAACAGATGTTACCTTTGCACCCCGCAAAACACG
>NZ_MUGW01000005.1 GCF_002217285.1 Flavobacterium hercynium
TACTTGATACACTACACTTATTTAAACCTACAAGGTTTTCAAAACTTTGCAGGTTGTTGCTATTTATATATTACTTGATACGCTAAGCTTCTTTGGACCTAGAAGCTTTAAAAACTTATAGGTCATGAATACTTCACTCCTTATATATAGCAGTAAAACGAGCTAATAAATTTAATGACAAATATTAGTCCTATATATTATAGTATAAACATCTATATATGTATTGTAAGTGTTTTTGTAATGCGTTATATTTGCACTCACAAAATTATAAACAATGATTAAGATTACTTTACCCGATGGGTCGATTAGAGAGTTTGCTTCGAGCGTAACTCCGATGGAGGTTGCTAAAAGCATTAGTGAAGGATTTGCCAGAAATGTTATTTCTGCATCTTTTAATGGTACAACAATAGAAACCGAAACTCCTTTGACGACCGACGGTAGTCTTATATTATATACATGGAATGATGCTGAAGGTAAAAAGGCTTTCTGGCATTCGACTTCGCACGTAATGGCACAAGCTCTTGAGGAATTGTTTCCAGGGATTAAGTTAACTCTTGGACCTGCAATTTCGAATGGGTTTTATTATGATGTAGATTTTGAAGATCAGAAAATTACTGATGCCGATTTTAAAAAGATTGAAGATCGTGTTCTTGAAATTTCGAGAGAGAAACATGAGTTTAAAATGCGTCCAGTTAGTAAAGCTGAGGCTTTAGAAATGTACAAGGACAACGTTTACAAGACTGAGTTAATCTCTAATCTTGAAGACGGAACTATTACTTTTTGTGATCATGCTACTTTTACTGATTTATGTAGAGGTGGACATATTCCAAACACTGGTATTATCAAGGCGATGAAAATCATGAGCGTTGCTGGTGCTTACTGGAGAGGTGATGAGAAAAACAAACAGCTTACTCGTGTTTATGGAACTTCTTTCCCTAAACAAAAAGACCTGACTGAATATCTTGAACTTCTTGAAGAGGCTAAACGCCGTGACCACCGTAAATTAGGCAAGGAACTTGAATTATTTGCTTTTTCTCAAAAAGTGGGACAAGGTTTACCATTGTGGTTGCCTAAAGGTGCTGCGCTTAGAGATCGTTTGGAGCAATTCTTGAAGAAAGCACAAAAGAAAGCTGGATACGAACAGGTTGTTACGCCACATATTGGTCAAAAAGAGCTTTATGTTACTTCTGGTCATTATGCTAAATATGGTGCTGATAGTTTTCAACCTATAAATACTCCTGCTGAAGGTGAAGAGTTTTTATTGAAGCCTATGAACTGCCCGCATCACTGTGAAATTTATAACGTAAGACCTTGGTCTTATAAAGATTTACCTAAGCGTTACGCTGAATTTGGTACTGTTTACAGATACGAGCAGTCTGGTGAATTGCATGGTTTGACTCGTGTAAGAGGGTTTACTCAGGATGATGCTCATATTTTTTGTACTCCGGAGCAACTAGATGAAGAATTCAAAAAAGTAATTGACTTGGTACTTTACGTATTTGGTTCGTTAGGTTTTGAAAATTTCACTGCTCAGATTTCATTGAGAGATCAGGAGAACAGAGAGAAATATATTGGTTCTGATGAGAATTGGGGAAAAGCTGAAAATGCTATTATCAACGCTGCTGCTGACAAAGGACTTAACACTGTCGTTGAATATGGTGAAGCTGCTTTTTATGGCCCTAAGCTTGATTTTATGGTGAAAGATGCTTTGGGAAGACAATGGCAATTAGGAACTATTCAGGTTGATTATAACTTACCTGAGCGTTTTGAATTGACTTACAAAGGTGCTGATAATGAATTACATCGACCTGTTATGATTCACAGAGCTCCTTTTGGATCTATGGAACGTTTCATCGCTATTTTACTAGAGCATACAGCAGGAAATTTCCCACTTTGGCTTATGCCGGAGCAGGCTATAATCTTGTCTTTGAGCGAGAAATACGAAATATATGCCAAAAAAGTTTTAGATTTGCTAGAAAATCACGAAATTCGCGCACTAATTGACAACCGAAATGAAACAATAGGTAAGAAAATTAGAGATGCAGAGATGCAAAAACTACCTTTTATGCTTATTGTTGGTGAGGAAGAGGAGAAAAACGGAACGATCTCGATCCGTCGTCATGGACAAGAAGGAAAAGGGAATATTACAGTTACAATTGATGAATTTGTCGCAATTGTAAACGAAGAAATAAACAAGACATTAAAAGTTTTTACAGTTTAACTTAAATTAGAAAGTCATAGCAATAAGAAGCAACAGAGGTTACCAACCTCGCGTAGAAAAAAAGGATGCACACAGAATAAATAACAATATTCGTGGTGTACAGGAAGTAAGACTAGTAGGCGAAAACATCGAACCTGGTGTTTTTAAGCTTGCAGAGGCTTTACGCTTAGCAGATCAGTTTGAATTGGATTTGGTTGAAATTTCCCCAAATGCTGAGCCGCCGGTTTGTAAAATAATGGATTACAAGAAATTTGTTTACGAGCAAAAGAAACGTGACAAAGTATTAAAGGCTAAGTCAACTCAAGTTGTAGTAAAAGAAATTAGATTTGGTCCTCAGACAGATGAGCATGATTACGAATTTAAAAGAAAGAATGCTGAGAAGTTCCTAAAAGAAGGTGCTAAATTAAAAGCATTTGTTTTCTTTAAAGGTCGTTCTATCATCTATAAAGATCAAGGACAAATTTTGTTACTACGTTTGGCAACTGATTTAGAAGAGCATGGTAAAGTGGAAGCGATGCCTGTTTTGGAAGGAAAGAGAATGATTATGTTCATTGCTCCGAAAAAGAAAAAATAGATTATTTGCTCTAAGCAATAAGCAATAAGCTTTATGCAAACGGTTGATTTAAACTTTTGCGTAAAGCTTAGTGCCTAAAGCCTAAAGCTTTTGAAGATATAAGTAAGTAAGAATAAATTAAAACACTAGGAAAAATGCCTAAAATGAAAACAAAATCTAGCGCCAAGAAACGTTTCAAAGTTACTGGTTCTGGAAAGATTAAAAGAAAGCATGCTTTTAAAAGTCACATCTTGACTAAAAAATCTAAAAAACGTAAATTAGCTTTGACTCACTCAGCGCTAGTTCACTCTACAGATATGAAAAGCATTAAACAACAATTAAGAATTATCTAATAAAAGTCTAAAGCTGTAAAGTCGTATTGTTGCAAAGTTTAATCTTTGACATTTGACTTGAATACTTTGACTAAAGATTTTCTTTAGGTTAAAAATTATTTATATAACCTTGGAGTACGGCTTTTAAGTTCCTTTGATTTAATTCAGGACGCCTGCTACAAAAACACATTAAAATTATGCCAAGATCGGTAAATTCAGTTGCTAAAAGAGCAAGAAGAAAAAAAATAATGAAGCAAGCCAAAGGTTTCTTTGGTAGACGTAAAAACGTTTGGACAGTTGCTAAGAATGCGGTAGAGAAAGCGATGAGCTACGCTTACCGTGACAGAAAACAGAATAAAAGAAATTTCCGTGCTTTATGGATTCAACGTATCAACGCTGGAGCTAGATTAGAAGGAATGTCTTATTCTCAATTCATGGGGAAAGTTAAAGCTAACGGAATCGAATTGAACCGTAAAGTTCTTGCAGATTTAGCTATGAACCACCCTGAAGCTTTCAAAGCAATACTTAATAAAGTAAAATAAACGTTTTATAAACTCAATTTATATTACTTACTTATCATAAAAACCCAGTCTTACGACTGGGTTTTATTTTGGCTATAACTGAAATTCCATACCTTTAGCAAATGCATTTAATCCTTATTGAACATATCCAGAAATTCGTAACCTTGGAACCTGCTGAAATTGAGATTTTGGACAGCGCATTGCGTGTATCAAAATTGAAGAAGAAAGAACTTGTTCTTCAGGAAGGTCAGATTTGTAACGACATGTATTTTGTTGTAAAAGGATGTTTGCGCCAATATATCATAAACACAAAAGGATCTGAGCAAACGCTTCAATTTGCTATTGAAAACTGGTGGATGACAGATTATTTGAGTTATCACAATCTTATTCCATCACACTTTTATATTCAGGCGGTAGAGAATTCTGAAGTTATCGTAATTGAAAAATCAAGTATGGAATTGCTATTACTTCAGATTCCTAAACTAGAGCGTTATTTTAGGATTGTCGCTCAGAAGTCTTTTGGTGCGGGGCAAATGCGCATTAAGTTTCTTTTTACAATGTCGGCAGAAGAACGATATCATCATTTTAATACGCTGCATCCGGAATTTGTACAGCGTGTTCCTCAATATATGATTGCTTCCTATCTGGATTTTTCAGCAGAATTTATGAGTAAAATCAGATCAGGTAAAGTATAAGGTTTATTTCTTGAAGTACTTCAAGTTTTTTAAAGAAGAGATACAGGAACTTTGTATCAAACTTTAAAATGTAAACAAAATGAAACCAAGAATCGTTATCCCAAATGTTGCTCCACAAGCTTATGAAGCTTTAATGAATTTAGAAAAGTATATTGCTACTACTTCCTTAACTCCAATTCAAAAAGAACTGATAAAGATCCGTGCATCGCAAATAAACGGCTGTGCATTTTGCATTAACATGCATACTGTAGATGCTCGCAAATATGGTGAAACTGAAAAACGTATTTATTTATTGAATGCCTGGCGTGAAGCTGATGTATATACTGAAGAGGAAAAAGCTATATTGGCTTTGACGGAAGAAATGACAATGATTAGTAATCATGTTTCTGATGAAGTATATCAAAATGCTGCCAATTTATTTAATGAAAAATTACTAGCTGAAATTATCCTTGTTATTATTACTATTAACTCATGGAACAGACTTGCTATTGCAACTGGCATGAGAGCTGTATAATTTTCTGAAAAATTCTGTATAAATGCCCTCAACTATTGAGGGCATTTGTATTTATAATGTAATCAGAAATATACAAAAGCCTGCACTGAAAGATCTTAAATAAGTGTTCAGATTGTTTTCATAAATGAGAAAATTTTCTATTTTTGATACATGATGCCACAAAAAAAACTATCGTTTTTATATCTCCTTTTTGTATTTATAATTGTTATCTCTTGCCAAAAAAAGGAAAAGAACACGGATCTACAAGAAAACAAAAAACTACAAATTGAAAAACTGCTTGTTATTGCAGATCGATTTTATGATAATAAAAAGCTTGATACTTCTTTTTATTATTACAATAAAATACACCTTTTATGCAATCCCGTTCAAGATGCCGACATTAGTGTTAAGGCACTAAACAGGATGGCTAATATTCAACAAACTCACGAAGATTACATAGGCAGTAAATCTACGCTGACGGAAGCGTTACCTTATTTAAAACATATAAAAAATCCTAATATAAGTTGGAATACATATAACCTATTAGGAAATGGCTATGTAAAAACAGCTGATTATACCACTGCTCTGACTTATTTTAATAAAGCACTTACACTTAAAACTTCCGAATCCAAAAAAGAATTCATCAAAAAGAACATTGGATTTGTTTACATGAAAGAAGGAAAACATTTTGAAGCTATAGGGATTTTTGAGCATTACTTAGAAAATAATGATGTTAGTACAAATCCTAAGGATTATGCTCAAGTTCTAAATGATCTGGGCTTTTGTTATTTTCAAATTAAAGATCCGGAGGCTATTTCTTATTTAAAGAAAGCGCTAAAAATAAGATCTGAAATTAATGACAATTTGGGACTTGGCTTTACTTACTACAACCTGGCACTATATTATTTGAAAAACGACCAAGCTTTAGCCAAAAAATACATGCTTCTTAGTAATCAAAATTTCATAAATACCAAAAGTTTGATTAATAGCATGGACGCTTTAAAATTATTAATCGACAATAGTAATGGCTCTGATCTAAAAAAACACTCGATACAATATGTCGAAACAGTTGAACGAATTTCTGAGATAAGAAACAGATCAAAGAACAAACTGGCTAAAATTAAATATGATTCTAAAAAAGAAAAGAACGAGAATTTAATTCTTAAAACGTATAAAGCAAGAAACGAACTGCAGATTGAAAAACAAAAAACCATAAATATTATATCTTATGTTGTTATCGTCCTAAGCTTGAGTTTGATTCTGACTCTGTACTTTTATCTTACTTCTAAAGGTAAAAAGGTAAAAATAGAAGCTACTTATTTTAGTGAAACTCGTATTTCTAAGAAGCTTCACGATGAACTTGCTAATGATATTTACCACACTATGGCTTTTGCGGAGCATAAAAATCTTTCTATAGTTGAAAACAAAGAGCAATTACTACAGAATTTAGATGATATTTATTCCAGAACTAGAGATATTTCTAAAGAAAACAGTCCACTTATTACTGATGAAAATTTTATTTTCCATCTAGAAGAAATGATTGAGGGGTTTTCTACTCCAAAAATTTCAATTATAACGACTGCTGCAGCTTCTATAAATTGGAATCAATTTGAAAAAATAAAAAAAACGACAGTGTACAGGGTATTACAGGAACTCCTTGTCAACATGAAAAAGCACAGTAACGCAACGCTGGTCACTATTGTTTTTGAAAAAACAGAAAAGAGTATCATGATAAATTATTCTGATAATGGAAAAGGTACTGATGTCAACACTATAACTTTTAAAAATGGTTTACATAATGTCGAAAACAGACTTTTAGCCATCAAAGGGACTATCGACATTGCTACTGCGCCAGATCAAGGTTTTCAAATATTTATTAAATTTCCGATATCCTAATGACAAAGTTTTTTCAATATTTAAAAAGTAAAAGCTTTTTAAGGTATCTCATTGTGTTTTTATGTTTTCTGTTAACGGGATGTTTCATTCTTTTATATTCCTACTTTAATGTGACTACTATTAAACTTAAAAAGATAAATAACAGTCAGGAAATTAAAAGGCTTAGCGATAGTGCGGATATCTACATGGATACAAACAGAAAAGACAGCGCTATCTATTTTTTTAATAAAGCCAAAAAACTCTGTGATCCAAAAGTTAATACGATCGATTACGTTTATATTCTTTCGTGTATTGCTGAAATACAAATGAATCACGGGAATTTTATTGACAGTGAGGATCACGCTAATCAGGCAATACCTTATTTAAAATACATAAAAAATCCGCGATACACTTGGATTGTGTACAACATCATAGCAATTAATCACGCCAATAATTACGATGATAACACTGCGATTATCTATTTCAAAAAATGCCTGGCATTAAACTCGAGTGCATGGAGAAGATATTTAGCGACTAACAATCTTGCTGCCAGCTATATGAATCAAGGTAAATATGAAGAGGCTATAGCATTGCTTCATCCTTTGCTTGCACAAAAACCTGTATCACAATATGAGGATATAGATACCGTAAACTATGCCTTTGTAATAGATAATTTAGGCTTTTGCTATTTTAAACAGAAAGAATATAAGCTTGCGTTGCATTACATGAATGAAGCTTTAAAAATTAGATTAAATGAACCGACTCAAGATGGATTAGTAATTAATTATATTCATCTGATTAAATATTACGAAAAAAGCAATCCTAAACTAGCAACCCAATATGCTAAAAGTGCTTATGCTCATACTTTAAAAACAAAAAATGCCAAAGATGAGATTCGAGCGCTATCAATGCTTATTAGACATACTGATGATAAAAATCTAAAAACGTATTCTAAAAATTACATTAGGCTTATTGACAGTTCCATTGCTACTCAACAAAAAATTAAGGATCAGTCTATCAATATAAAATATGATTCGAAAATTGACAAAGACGAAAACTTACAACTTAAAGCCGATAAAGCAGAAGATGAACTTGAATTAGAGAGGCAAAAGAAGAGAAATATTATTCTGTATGTAATAATTGGTTTTACACTAAATGTCCTTTTGATTCTTATTTTCAAATTAACTTCTATTGGCAGAAAAAATAAAAATGAGGCCATCTTTACAAGTGAATCCCGTATTTCTAAAAAATTACATGATGAACTTGCTAATGAAGTTCATCATACTATCTTGTTTGCCGAACACAATGATCTCGACAACGAGGCGAATAAAGAGCAATTTTTAAATAGTCTGGAAACAATATACTCGCATACGAGAAGAATTTCGAAAGAAAATAGCATTATAACTACGGACGGTAATTACGAAATGACATTGAAAGAGATGATTTCAGAGTTTAAAACTGAGGATCAAAATATTCTTATTCATGGTTTTGATGGTATTTTGTGGAGTAAATTAGAAAAAAATAAAAAAATAGTTCTGTACAGGGTTCTGCAAGAGTTTTTTGTCAATGTAAAAAAACACAGCAATCCGACATTAATAAGCCTAACGTTTAAAATAGTAGACAAATATGTTATTATAAATTACATAGACAACGATACTGAAAGCGGCAACGAGAATTTATTTTTAAAAAATGAACTTCAAAATGTGGAAAGCCGTATAAAAACTATAAATGGAACTCTTATTTTTGGCCCTAATTCCCAAAGCGGACTTAAAGTAAGTTTTAGTTTTCCTTTATAAAATAGACTCATGTTTAAAAAAGTTTTAGTTGCCGAAGATTTAGATACCATAAGTATTGCGATAATTCAAGCGCTTGAAGATTTAAAAATAGCTGTAATAGATCACGTTAAATATTGTGATGACGCATTGCTTAAAATAAAAAAAGCGTTAAAAGAAGATGATCCTTATGATTTATTAATTACTGATCTATCATTTAAATCAGACAGTCGAACGGTTAAACTTTCTAATGGGGAAGAACTTATAGAAGCGGTTAATAAAATTGATCCTGAAATAAAAAAGATTGTTTTTTCTATTGAAGACAAATCGTACCGTATTAAAACTCTTTTTAATGATTTTGGAATAAATGCCTATGTATCTAAAGGAAGAAACAGCATTAATGAATTGAAAAAAGCAATTGAAAAGGCGTATCGTAATGAAGAAAAAATTTTGTCTTCTGACTTGTCCTTCAATTTTAATGATAAAAAGCTTTTAGAAATAGAATCGTATGACATTTCTATTTTAAAATTATTGGCTCAAGGCTATACTTTAGATCAAATATCGAATGAGTTTAAGGCTAAATCGATCACTCCTAACGGCACGAGCAGTATCGAAAAAAGAATCAATAAATTAAAAATATACTTCAAGGCAAATAACAATGTTCATTTAATTGCTATTGCAAAAGATTTTGGTCTGATTTAATTTTTGTGCGCTTTACGGTTTTCCGTAAGGAAATACTAATTTATAATTCTAGTTTTGTTCTAAATCTACTAACCTAACCTATGGAACCAAAACAAAATCTAGACCCCGAAGAAGCCGAATACCGGCAATTGTTCACGAAAATTAATACCACAAAAAATAAAATCATTATGAAAACCATGCTATTGTGTCTTTTTCTATCTCTTAGTTTTGCTCTTATTTCTGAAAAAACAGGATGGTTAGAAATTGATTGGAAGATGATCTTTATTCCCGCTCTTCTTGTACTTCAAATTATAATTATAAGTACTGCTCTAAAAAACAGATACAAAAAACATTAAGTATTCCTCCTTTTAAAAAAACTTGGTTTTAAGACGTATTGGCCGAATTTGGAAATGCTTATATTTGATACTTTAAATATTGCATGAAAAACCTCCTTAGTCTTTTTATTCTACTTATTACCGTTAATTTATATTCTCAGGTTAAAGTGCTATCCTGGAATTTAGAAAACTTTGGAAAATCAAAGACGGAATCTCAACTTATTTTTACAGCAAATACTGTTCGTGATTATGATATAATTGCGATACAAGAGGTTGTAGCTGGTTATGGCGGTTCGCAGGCTGTTGCTAAACTTGCAGCTATATTAAACGAAAAAGGTTCAAAATGGGATTACCGCGTTAGTGATCCTACAAGCGGAACTAGTTATAAAAAAGAAAGATATGCTTTTATCTGGAAAACCAGTAAAGCAAAATTAAAAGGAAATTGCTGGCTTGAAAAAAAATACCATTTAGAGATTGACAGAGAGCCCTATTTTGCCACTTTTGAAATCGATAAGAAAACGATAACCTTAGTCAACTTTCATGCAATTACTAAAAGCAGACAGCCAGAAACTGAAATTAAGCACTTTAAGTTATTACCTGCTGAATACCCAACGCTAGATTTAATTTTCATTGGAGATTTTAATTGTCCACAATCACATACCGTTTTTAATCCTCTAAAAAAAATGGGATACACTCCTATTTTAACGAATCAAAAAACTACATTAAAGCGTAAATGTCAAGGCGACACTTGTCTGGCATCTGAATTTGATAATATTTTCTACAAAACAACACACATAAAACATGTTGCTTCTGGAATTATTCCGTTTTACACCAAATTTGATTCTTTGTTAGAAGCTAGAAAAATTACGGATCATGTGCCAATTTGGTTTGAGTTTTCGATAAACTAGACTACGTTTTTAGCTTTTTCTTTCTGGCAGCAGGAAATAAAACGTTATTAAGAATTAATCGGTAACCCGGAGAATTCGCATGCAAATCTAAAACTGTTGGCGGATCTCCAACCTGATGCTGAAAATCTTCCGGATCATGACCCCCAAAAAAAGTAAACATACCTTTTCCTTTTTCTCCGTGAATGTATCGCGATTCTCCGTTTAGTTCGCATGTTCCCATTATCAGAACATTTGATTTTATTAAATTGGTATCAAATGATGTCGTTTGCCCCATAAACCCTTTTACCAACTGGGTATGGTTTTGACATAGCATGCTTGGAATTGGATCCCACTTTGCAGAAAATTCCATTAATGAAAAATAATCTTTTTCCATTGGGATTCTGCGTTTTAAGGTCATATCAATATCGGAGAATTCATATTGTTCCGGTCGTCTTTCTAGTGAAAAGTTTTTGAAAGCAAAGGAATTTCCGTAATTCAATTTTGATTGATAGTTCGGTTCACTAGCGTCACCATCGAACATAGCTTCACAAATATCTACGCCATCGGCTGCCAGCGCTATATCAAAACTATCTGTTGCCGAGCACATGGCAAACATAAAACCACCACCAATAACAAAATCTCTAATTTTTTTTGCTACTGCTCCTTTTTCCTGAGAAACTTTTGAGTAACCTAATTTAGCAGCCAAAGCTTCGGCATCTCTTTTTTGATCAATATACCACGGTGTATTTTTATAGGCAGCATAAAATTTACCATATTGTCCTGTAAAATCCTCATGATGCAAATGCAGCCAATCATAAAGAAGTAACTGATCGCTTAAAACTTCTTCATCATAAATAGGCGTAAAAGGAATTTCGGCATAGGTTAAAACTAAAGTTACTGCATCATCCCAAGGTTGTTTTCCTTTTGGAGTATAAACAGCAATTTTTGGAGCCTTTTCAAGAATTACAGATTCCATATTTTGGGAAGGACTTGAAATATCACTTAGAATAGAAGCTTCTTCTGCATCTGAAAGAACTTCAAAACTTACACCACGAATTTTACATTCTCTACGAATTTCTTCTGCATCCGGTAATAAGAATGAACCTCCACGATAATTAAGCAACCAACTTGCTTTATAATCTTTACTTAAGCACCAAAATGTAATTCCGTATGCTTTAAGGTGATTTTGCTGCGTTGTTTCATCCATCGGAAGTAAGAGAAATGAAGCCTTAGCAGTTAATGACAAGAAGAATATAAATATACAAGCTAAACTTTTATGCATCAGAAAATTATTTTAGTAAAGATAATAAAGGAAAAATTAAAAATAAAGATAATTACAAATGGGACTGTTTTAAATACCACAAAAGAACTCAAATAGAAGGAATTATAGAACATTTACACAAAATCACGTAAATATACCTGTAAAAGAAAAGCTACTTTTGACTAGTTTTGTAACTTAATGTAACCAATTAAATAAATCAATGAAAAATTTAACCATGAAATTTAATGACAGAAAAAAGCAATCAGAGGGATTAAATATATTACAAAAAGCAGGAATTTGTTTATTAGTTTTTACTATAATAGTGTATTATGTTTTATCAATTCAATTTTTAGCCAGCTATTAAATTAAGTTGTTAAAATAGCTATTTCATTTTGAATAGCATAAACTACCAATCCGGCAATATTTCTGGATTCCGTTTTTAATAACAAATTATTTCGATGACCTTCTACAGTTCTAGGACTTAAAAAAAGCTGGTCAGCTATTTCAGTTGTTGTTTTTTGCTGGCAAATAAGTTGAAGAATCTCTATTTCCCGAGGTGAAAGAAACCCTGTTTCTAAATTACCTTTATTAGTTTTAGAAGAAATAATAGTATCCTGAATTGTTTTTAAAACAGTATAATCATAATAAAATCCTTTTCGGGATACTTCATTGATAGTATGAATCAAATCTTTAGGTGTCGTATTCTTTATTAAATATGCTACTGCACCTACTTGAATCATATTGGCTATAAATGACTTTGTATCATAACTTGTTAAGGCAATGATTTTTATGTCAGGATAAGATTTCCGAATGATTTTTGTGGCCTCAACACCATTTAAGACAGGCATTTTTAAATCCATTACAATGATGTCCGGTTTTAGGTCATTGTTTTTTAAATTTGAAATAAGCTCTTCTCCATTTGAGGCTTCAAAAATAATTTCGATATTTTCCTCTCTTTGCAATAAAAAAGAAATTCCTTTCCGAAATAAAACTTCGTCATCGACTAAAGCTATTTTAATAACGCTACTCATTTCTATTTATGTATTTGGTTTGGATGAGCCGAATGTACAAAATATGCTTGAAAAAATAAGAAAAGTACATTGTTTTATCCGTAAAATTTATGATAAAGAGATAAACGGTGTTTTAAAAGGTAAATGTTACTGAAATACCTTTATTTATTTGAGAATTTATTTCAATTGTTCCGTCTAAAAATGATATACGGCTATCAATATTTTTCATTCCCAAACCTTTTTGATTTTCAGCATTTGTCTCGTCAAAACCAATTCCGTTATCTTTGTAGTTACAGGTTTTTATTTCGTCTTCTATTTTAAAATTAATCCAGATTTCGCCGGCTTTTCCGTGACGTAATGAATTATTCATTAATTCCTGAAGAATTCTAAAAACGTGCAAATGCCTGTCTAAATCTTTTTCTTCAAAATTTATTTCATTTTTATAATGAACCTGAACTGTTTTGCTGCTTTCAAATTCCTCACACAATTCCTGTATTCCCGCATGAAGTCCAAACTTTTCGAAAACAGGAGGTAATAAATTGTGCGCAATCTTTCTGGAATTCTCTAAAGCTTTAGCAGTAAGACTAATAATATTCTCTGTTATCTCTTTTACTTCTGCTTCGGTTAAGCCGGGAGACGAAAGTATATGACTATTGAGCGAAACGATATTTAGTTTTGAACTAATATCATCATGCAAATCTTGTGCAATGCGTTTGCGCTCTTCTTCCTGGGTGATAATAACAGCATATAATTGTTCTTTTTGATACTGCAATATCAAATCTTTTTTCTCTAATTCTTTTTGAATAATTTTTTTTCTGGAAAAGTAAAAAAACACAATTAATACGACTGCCAGAATTATAAAAAAGAGCGAGGTATACAATATTATTGCTACCAGTTCTTTTTCAGGAATTACATTAGCTGCCATATTACTTGTCTTTTGATCGTTAATTTTTTGATATCAGAATACATTAACCTATATTTTTTTAATGCAGTTTTTCTTCGAGAAGCTTACCTTCCATTCGTATAAAATAAACAATTGATATACTAAATATAAAAAAGCATTTAGCGCCCACGTTAGGTACTTAATGTCATTACTTAATCCATTGGTTAAATTTCCAAATAAAAATAAAACGGTACTGGCTAATAAGTAAATAACGACTCCAACCGTGATGTAGTAATATTGCCTATATTCGGTTAGCATATTGTACAAATGCAATAACGCAAAAACTACTACTACTAATGAAGTCAGTGTAATTTCGAAGAGGTTAAATTTTAAAAACTGACTGGAATCTAAGAAAAACTGAACTAACAAAACTAATAAAGCTGCAGCCAGACTACATTTTACAAATACTTTCTGATCTTTTGCATTTAAAATATCATTAAAAAAGAATCCGAGAAATATCATCTGTCCAATAAAATAAACGTTGGTGAGATATAAATTATTCATCTTAATTTGATACATCACTTCCATTAGAAATTGTATCACAATCAGAAATCCTAAGTAACAAATAAAAAATACATTAGCTTTTTCCTTTTGGAAAAAGCTATATGTATATAAAATCATGTTGAGTACAACTAATATGTACCCGCCATATATTAAAATATCATCCATTATCCCATTGGGCTATTTGGGTCACCGTAAGGAGGAACCGGACGAGTAGCATCATAAATTATAGGCTCCGGAGCTCTTGAATGAAGTCCACCTCCATTTACAAAAACATCTTCGTAAATACCCGTTTCTTCATTTAGTTTTGTTCCTACGAACATTAAAATTTGCTCTCCGGCGTTATTAATTCCTTTGTAAGCACGTACAGCATCGATATCATCCTGAGCCAATACTAACTTTAAAGTCTCCAAAGGGATTAAATATCCGGTAACTTTCTTTTTACCATCTACATCTCCAAGACCTTTTTCACGGTAGTTTTTTGCCCATTGTTCACCTTCTGCTAAAGGAATTTCTACACTTCCTAAATTTTTAAATTCTGACATAATAATTTTTTGTTTTTGGTTGTTCTTAACAGTACGATTCGTTCATTAATCGTTTGGCTAAACTAATGAATTTTCTTAAAAAAACTAAAGTTTAGCCATAAAAAAAAGCCTTTTTTAAAGGCTTTTACAATTTGTTAAAATGGAACATCACTATCGTCATCGTCATCATTTAAATTACTACCAAATGCTTCATTTGGAGAAGGAAGATTTTTAGAAGAAAAAGGATTATCATCTTTATTCTTTTTTGAAGGTAAATCATCAAAGCCACCTGAAAACTCATCAAGGCTATCAAACTTACCACGATTTTGATCAAATTTAAATCTAATATTTTCAAGAGTTCCATTTCGATGTTTAGCAACAATTAGTTCTGCCTGACCTGCGGTTGGAAATGCATCATCATCATCCCATTCTTCAATTTTATAATATTCAGGACGATAAATAAATGAAACTATATCAGCAATTTCTTCTATAGTACCTGAACCTCTTAAATCATTTAATATTGGTCTTCTGTGCGAATTTCGATATTCTATATCTCTAGACAATTGTGCAACCGCAACTATTGGAATTTTCAATTCTTTAGCTAACGATTTCAATGCCCTAACTATTGTAGAAATTTCTTGCTCTCTTGTAAAATTTCCTTTTCCAATGTCACCGCTTGATAATTGATGAATATTATCTATAATTATTATTCTAACATTGTTTTCAGACACTAACAAACGTGCCAAATCTGACAGCTTTTGAATTGTTAAATTATAACTATCGTCAATATATATGGGAGCTGTTTCAATAGATTTAGTTTTTACAGAAAGTAATTCCCATTCATGAGGCTCTAATTCCCCCATTCTTAATTTTGATAAACTTAATCCAGTTTCAGAGCAAATTAATCTATTAATTATCTGACTTGAACTCATTTCTGGTGAAAACAATGCAACTGGAATTCCGAATTCTATTGCAACATTCCTAGTTATTGATAAAACAAAAGATGATTTCCCCATACTTGGTCTTCCTGCAATCACAATCAAATCTGAGGACTGAAAACCTGACGTTAATAAATCTAACTTTTTTAACCCAGTTGAAATCCCACTATATTCTTCTAATTTAGCAATTTCTTCTATTCTTTTTTTAGCTTGCTTTATTAAATCACCTGCAGTATTTAAAAAATCATCATTCTCCATATTCAAGTAAGTTATAAATTAAATACAATTATAGTTTAAAATGGAACATCACTATCGTCATCATCATCATTTAAATTACTACCAAATGCTTCATTTGGAGAAGGAAGATTTTTAGTAATAAACGAATTTTCATCGTGATTCATTTTTGATGGTAAATCATCATAACTTCCTGAAAAATCATCAAGGTTATCAAATTTTCCAAGGTGTCCAATAAATTTCAATCGAATGTTTTCAATACCACCATTACGGTGTTTTGCGATCATGATCTCTGCCTGCCCTGCAGTTGGCGAAGCTTCATCATCATCCCATTCTTCAATTTTATAATATTCCGGTCGATATAAGAAGGAAACGATATCGGCATCCTGCTCTATCGCTCCAGATTCACGAAGATCCGATAGTAACGGACGTTTACTTGATCCACGCGTCTCTACAGCACGCGATAACTGAGATAGTGCAATTACCGGTACATTTAACTCTTTTGCCAGGGCTTTTAAGTTTCGCGAAATTGTCGAGATCTCCTGCTCACGATTTCCTCCTCCTTTATTATTTCCTCCGGCAGTCATCAATTGCAAATAATCAATAATAATAATCTTGATACCGTGTTGTGAAACCAAACGACGGCATTTTGCTCTTAAATCGAAAATAGAAAGTGACGGTGTATCATCAATAAACAGAGGTGCTTTTTCTAAGTTTTTTACTTTGGTACTCAACATTTCCCATTCATGCGGTTCTAATTTACCGGTACGTAATTTCTCAGACGACAATCCTGTTTCTGATGAAATCAACCTGGTAATTAACTGAACTGACGCCATCTCCAGAGAAAACAAAGCCACTCCATGCCCGTACTGAATCGCGATATTTCTCGCCATTGAAAGTACAAAGGCCGTTTTTCCCATCGCAGGTCTCGCTGCGATAATAATTAAATCGCTGGGCTGCCATCCTGAAGTCAATTTATCCAGATTATGGAAACCTGTTTCAACTCCACTTAAACCTTCTTGTTTCGCAATTTCTTCAATTTTCTTTTTAGCCTGAAGTACTAAACTCTGAGCCGTTTCAGAACTACGTTTAATATTTCCCTGTGTTACTTCGTATAATTTCGATTCCGCCTGATCCAGCAAATCAAATACATCTGCCGTTTCATCATAAGAAGCTTCGATAATTTCAGAAGAAATACGAATCAAACTTCTTTGAATAAATTTCTGAAGTATGATTCGGGAGTGAAATTCGATGTGTGCCGAAGAGGCTATTTTTTGCGTTAGCTGAATCAAATAAAAATCACCTCCCGCTAGATCCAGTTTTCCGTTCTTTCTAAGCTGCGAAGAAACCGTTAGCAAGTCAATTGGCTGCGTATCTGTAAAGAGCTGAACAATTGCTTCAAAAATATATTTGTGTGCTTCTTTGTAAAAAGCATCTCCCTGTAAAATATCAATTACATCATCTACCCCTTTTTTATCAATCATCATCGCCCCAAGTACAGCTTCTTCTAAATCAAGAGCTTGCGGAGGAAGTTTTCCTTTTTCTAAGTTAATAATTGTGGTTTTATCTACCTTTACTGGGCTTATATTTTTGAAATTTTCCATATAGCGAAAGTAACAAAATTTAAAAAAAAATTGTTATCGAGTTATAACTATTAATTGTTTATAAAAAAAATGTTTTTGTTCATAACCAAAAAAAAATCCGAAACGATAAGGCTTCGGATTTTAATTCGTTTTTGATGAATTTACTCTTTATACTCGCCCATATTACTGTATTTGTCCATTCTTTGGGCAATTAAGTCGGCTGTTGATAAGTCTTTCAATTCATTATATCCTTTAGTGATGTAGTCCGCTACTGTTTTGAAAGTAGTTTCACGGTCGTAGTGTGCTCCTCCAAGTGGTTCAGGAATTACGTCATCAACTAATTTTTGTTTTTTCATGTCAGATGATGTTAATTTTAAAGCATCAGCTGCACGCTCTTTGTATTCCCAGCTCTTCCATAAAATAGAAGAACATGATTCTGGAGAAATAACAGAATACCAAGTATTTTCTAACATATATACTTTATCTCCAACACCAATTCCTAAAGCTCCTCCAGAAGCTCCTTCACCAACAATAATGGTAATGATTGGCACTTTTAAAACTACCATTTCAAAAATGTTTCTGGCAATTGCTTCTCCTTGTCCTCTTTCTTCAGCCTCAAGTCCCGGATATGCACCTGGAGTGTCAACTAAAGTCAAAACAGGAATACCAAACTTTTCAGCCATTTTCATTAAACGAAGTGCTTTACGGTATCCTTCAGGATTTGCCATACCAAAATTACGATATTGACGTGTTTTAGTATTGTATCCTTTTTGCTGACCAACGATCATAAACGACTGTCCGTTTACTTTTCCTAATCCGCCTACCATCGCTTTATCATCTTTAAAACCTCTGTCTCCATGAAGTTCTAAAAAAGTATCACCACAAATTGCTTTGATATAATCTAAAGTATAAGGTCTGTTCGGATGTCTTGAAAGTTGAACGCGTTGCCAAGCAGTAAGATTCTTGTATATATCTTTTTTAGTTTGTTCTAATTTTTTGTTGATTTCTTTGCATGTTGGTGTTACATCAACATCAGATTCTTTCCCAATTATCACGCACTTTTCTAACTGTTCTTCAAGTTCTTTTATTGGAAGCTCAAAATCTAAATATTCCATGGATTTTTGAATTTTGTTTTTAAATCGAACCGCAAATATAAAAATATTATATCATTGGTGAAGTTATTTGTTATTTAAAGTATAAAAATACAATTTTAAAATAGGTAAAGTATTACACCTTCTTCTTATTTTGATAATGTTTAAAAACACCATTTAAAATAACGGTAATGACAATTATTAATGCACCAATATAAAATTCTACACTCATTTTTTCTTTTCCGCCAAGGATCAGATAAGCCAGAATAATACCGTAAACAGGCTCTAAATTAGTCGTTAACATCACCGTATAAGGCGTTAATTTCTGCATTACTTTTACTGAAGCCGTAAAAGCATAGGCCGTACAAACCGACGCTAAAACGAATAATAAAATCCAGTTGTTTGCAGACATCACAAAAAAGTCAGCATTAAATTTTCCTTGTATTAAAAAATAAATAGAAATAAAGAAAACACCTGCTCCAAATTCATAAAAGGTAATAACCGAAGGTTCATGATTAGCGATCAGCTTTCCGTTCATTAACGTAAACAATACTCCTAATATAATCGAAGCCAGTGCATAATACATTCCGGTAAGGTATTTAATCTCTACCTGCATGATTAAGGCTAAACCGGCAATGATTATTAGTCCGAAGAAAACTTCGTACCATAAAATCTTTCTTCCATAAAAAAGCGGTTCTAATAAAGAGGCAAAAAAAGCACCTAAAGAAAATATAGAAAGCGTAATAGAAACATTGGAAACATGAATGGCTTTGAAAAAGAAAATCCAATGCAGCGCAATCAATAAGCCAACGAAAATTAATTTGAACAACGATTGTGGCGAGATTTTAAAAGATTGCTTTTTATATACAATAAAACAAGCCAGAAAAATGCCTGCAAAAAACATTCTGTACCATACTAAATTGTCGGCATCAATAGTAATTAAAGCTCCTAACACGGCAGTAAATCCCCAGATAAAAACAATTAAATGAAGATTTAGGTAACTTTTTAAATTATCGTTTCGCATTATATAAAAGGTAAATTGCCAGAATTCCAAAAACTATATTCGGAAACCAGACTGCTATTAAAGGTGAAAAAGAAGATTGTTCGGCAAGGGTACCAAATATTTTATCAAAGAATACAAATGAAAATGCAATTGCAATACCAATAGCCAAATTCATTCCCATACCACCACGGCGTTTCATAGAAGAAACTGCCACTGCTATAATCGTCAAAATAAAAGCTGAAACCGGCACACTATACTTTTTATAAAGCACCACCATATAGATATTTATACTTCCTGAACCACGTTTCTTTTCTTTTTCGATAAAATCATAGAGTTTTCCTAAGGTTAAAGTTTCAGCAATATAAATTACAGGAGTCAAATCCTCCAATTCAAATTTAAATGCGGTATTCTTTTCCGGAGATTTTTCAATTACATCACCCAATTCGCCAACCGTTCTTTTGGTATAATCGTACATGGTGTACGTTTTCTTTTTAGGATCCCATTTGATGCGGCTTGCGGTAATTTTATACTTTAACTTATCTTTTTCAAAGTGTTCTAAAGAAAAATTAAAAGCTGTTTTAGTTTCATCATTAAAACTGTTTACATACAAAAAATCATTATCATTAATTTGTCTGTAAACGTTTGTGTTTTCACCACGCATGATCTGCTTACCGTTTCCTTTTAAGTACGTGTACCTAAAATTATTAAAACCTTCACTGGCCGCAGGCACAATAAAAAACCCCATAATCAACATAAATAAAGAAACAATACTTGCCCCTATAATATAAGGTCTTAAAAAACGGGGATACGAAATTCCGGAACTTAAAACTGCAATAATCTCTGTATTATTGGCCAATTTTGAAGTAAACCAAATTACTGATAAAAATAAAAATATCGGAAATAAGGAATTGGCAAAATAAATTGTAAAATTATAATAATAGAATGCAATAGCAGTAAAAGGAACATGGTTTTCCAACATTTTGTCGACCTTCTCAGAGACATCAATTACAATTCCGATTGGAATAAATAACAATATCATCACCGAGAAAGTGGCTAAATATCTTTTTAAAATATACTTATCTATTATCGTCAGCATACATAAATTTGTTTTTTTTGTTTCAAGTTTCAAGTTCTTCTAAAAACTTGAAACCTGGAACCTGAAACTTGAAACTTTTTTAAAGTCTTTGACTCATATTTTTAACCATCATTTCTTTCCATGGTCTAAAATCGCCTGCTAAGATATGTTTTCTAGCCTCACGAACCAACCACATATAGAAACCTAAGTTATGAATTGTTGCAATTTGTTTTCCTAAATACTCATTGGCAGCAAATAGGTGACGCAAATACGCTTTTGTATATTCTGTATCTACAAATGTGTGCCCCATTTCATCTACCGGAGAGAAATCAGCTTCCCATTTTTTATTTTTAATGTTGATTGTTCCATTTGCAGTAAACAACATTCCGTTTCTCGCATTACGTGTAGGCATTACGCAATCGAACATATCGATTCCTAAAGCAATATTCTCTAAAATATTGATTGGCGTTCCTACACCCATTAAGTAACGTGGTTTGTCTTCCGGCAAGATTTCACAAACAACTTCGGTCATGGCATACATTTCTTCAGCAGGCTCCCCTACTGACAAACCGCCAATCGCGTTTCCTTGTTGTCCTGAATTTGCAATATATTCTGCAGATTGACGACGCAAATCTTTATAAGTACTTCCCTGAACAATTGGAAAAAAAGTTTGTTCGTATCCGTATTTATAAGGTACTTTATCTAAATGATTAATACAACGATCCAACCAACGGTGTGTCATGTGCATAGAACGCTGTGCATATCTGTAATCACAAGGATAAGGCGTACATTCATCAAAAGCCATAATAATATCAGCTCCAATCGTACGTTGAATTTCCATTACGTTTTCTGGTGTAAAAAAGTGATATGAACCATCAATATGTGATTTGAATTTTACTCCTTCTTCTTTAATCTTACGATTATTAGAAAGAGAATATACCTGATATCCTCCAGAATCCGTCAAAATATTACGATCCCAGTTCATGAATTTATGCAATCCACCCGCTTTTTCCAGAATTTCAGTCTGCGGACGTAAATATAAATGGTAGGTATTTCCAAGAATAATATCCGGATTAATATCGTCTTTAAGTTCACGCTGATGCACTCCTTTTACAGAAGCTACCGTTCCAACCGGCATAAAAATTGGCGTTTCAATTACACCATGATCTGTAGTTATACTTCCCGCTCTGGCTTTAGATTGCGGATCCTTTTGTAATAAATCAAACTTCATCTGTTTCTTTTTTCAGTCGGCAAAGATAGGCTAATTTCAGTAAAATTTAAGTAGTTAATTTGGCAATTAGAAAATTAGATAATTCGCCATTGAGATAACGAGATCCTGAAGAAATATTGAAACAAAAACTATGATTTTTAAGCCTGAATTTAAAAAACTAACATTTAGTAATCTGTGGGCGTTCCCCAAGGGTCGGGCTGTCTGCTATATCTTTTGCTTTTTAAAGAAAAAAGCAAAAGGATGCCGCTCCCATCCCTAACGCGAAAAACTCAAAGTTCCATCAGAAATTTTTAAAATAGAAATAAAACAATTCTCAAGTGGAACACTTCCAAGGCTTCGGAACAGAAACCGGAATTCAAATCTAATAATGTAAATACTGCAACATTCTGATTTAAAAACTATAACATGCAAAATTATTGATTTCTTAATTTTATCAAACACTTTAAAAATTAGAAACCATGATAAATTCAGAAGAAAAAAATACTCAAGATTTAGATCAAATTAAGGATGCTCAAATCGAAAAAAATCTGGAAAAGTTAGATTATCCGTCAAACGAAGATATTTATAATCAAGAAGAAAAGCTGGAAGACATCGATCCTGAAGGAATTTCAGGCGAAAGAACAGTTATTCAGAACGACAACAACGACAATGAATGGAAGCAAAATAGCGACAAACTAGGAAACGATTTAGATATTCCCGGCGCTGAACTTGACGATCAGGAAGAAGAAATTGGTTCTGAAGACGAAGAAAATAATTATTATAGTCAAAGCGATAATTAATTCCTGACTGATACAGAAACATAATAAAAGCGTTAACCTCAATTTTGTAAATTCTTATAAGATTGAGGTTGCTTTGTTTTTTAATGAAACGCTGATGACACGGATTCGCTTTTCGAAAACACGGATTTGCACGGATTACACACTTACTTTGTCATTGAGAAAATCTTTGCGTTCACGAGCAAGATGCTCGCGATAGCTGTGGCAAAATCGAAAAGTCCAACAATCCAATAATCCTTCAGACTCTTAACTTTAACTAAAATCAGTCAGCCTGACAATTTTATCATCTGAAAATTGAAAAACCGATTTTCCTTTCATATTTAATTCCTGACCCGCTTTTAATCCGTTTGGAAAATCAATTGCAAGAACAGCATAATAATCAATTTCAACTATTGCTGTAATTTCATCTTGTATAAATGATGTAATAGTTTGTTTTCTTGCCGAAAAATATTCTTTTCCCTTTTCAGCTTGAGCTGTAAATTCTTTAATGCCATTCAAAGTCAGGTTGATTTCGCCATTTTGACTGTTTTCAAAAACAATTGATTCGTCAAAATCAGCAATCATTTTCTCAACATCAAATTGATTATAAGCTTCAATGTAATTATGGACTATTTTTTCTTTTTCAGTCATAGTATAAAATTTATAAATATTTATTCAAATCAAGTCTCTTTGCTCGTGTGAGCATCTTGCTCGTATACACAATCCTTTATACAGTTATTCTCAAAAACTCCCACAATCTTGTCATTAATGCAAAAATTACTTTTCTTTTTATTATACGCAGATGAAACAGATTCGCTTTGCGAAAACGCGGATTTATACGGATTTCAACCTCATTTCGCACGCTCTTTGCTGGTGCGAGCATCTTGCTCGTACACTCAAACGATAGCGAACATACAAAGTAAATCTCCGTTAGAAACTCGACAAAGATTGACAATACTTTACGGAGCTACTTGTGAAGATTTCTCCTTCATCGAAACGACAAGATTGCGATAATCCTCAAATACTCCATTAAATAACAGCTACTTAACTACATTAAGCCTATCTAAATCAAAATCGAAATCGAAGAATTCCTTTGCTGGTAAATCTAGACCTTTCATTAATTCAAGAATTGTTTCTAATGTCACATTAACCTCCCCTTTTTCAATTTTACTAATATAACTGAAATCCAAATCACAATGTTGCGCTAATTTGCGGTAACTAAATTTTTTGTTTTTTCTATATTTTTTAAGATTATCACCAAAAAGTTTTAGAAAAACCTCCCTTGAATCGTCATTTATCATAGCTTACATTTTTCAGCAATTTGGATAATCCTCTCCTGGTGCGATCATCTTACTCATACACTCATTCTCTACGCTCATTTTTGTTTTTTCGAAATCGAAAGGAAAAGACTGCAAAAATCATCTAATCTTTGCGCTCATGAGCATGATGCTCACGATAGCTGGATTTAAACATTCTTTTCTTTAAACTTATCATCATCGAAAAATTCTTGTAGCGTTATGTCTAACATTCTACAAAATTTTTGAATTGAATATACAGTTACACCTCTTTTATTCCTTGTACTTTCCCATCTATTAACAACCTGCCTATCAATATGATATTTTTGGGCAAAATCTGTTTGCGAAAGCCCTGTTTTTAATCGTAAAAACTGAATTCTCTCTGCTATTTTTATTTGTAGTATAGTATCTTCTTCTGTCAATTGTCCCATACTGCAATTTTGTTGTTTTTTAACAAAATCATGTAAACCACTTGGATTACAAAGTATATTTTTTATCTTTGAATATAATTTGATTTCCACTTAAAAATAATAGAAATCATTCATTAAAATGAAGTCCCTCATTTAAAAACACTCTAATCATTTATTTAGAATACAATCTTTAAAAAAGAAACATCGCAAGTCAATATCATATCGTTTCCGCATGAAAAAAAATAAAATATCCTTTGAAACTAATTTTTGGGCACATCAGGAATTAGAAAATCCATTTGAAGTTGTTGATGCCTTTTTGGGGTGTGAAAGTCTGGCTTTCTTCAAACAAACCTTAAGCGAAATAGTTTTTTACAGAAGCAAAGACGAAGTCTATCAAAAAGAATGTCCCGGAGATGTGTTCTTTACTTATACCGCTTTTCGTTCTTTTCTCAGAGCTTGCTCAGCGCTACAGCACAAAAGCAAAAAATGGAAGGTTACCGAAATAGCTGCTGAAAAAAGATCGATCCTCTCTTTAGCTTCCTTAACCGCCGAAGAATACGAAAATCCTTTTATAGTGTTTGAAAATGCCTTTGCAAAACATTCTTTAGCCGATTTTGAATTCTTTTTATGCGAAATAACACATCTCGCATTACGCCCCACTATTGTAGAATTCGATTCAGATTTGCTTACACCGTACATTCACGTCATCAAAATGCTCGATGCAAGTCAGTTATTACTCGAAAGTCAAGTTGAAAAAGTTAAAACTAATGCATAACTAGTTCATTTTGCAAATCAGAAAACAAAATTGTTTTTTTTTCCATTTTTTCATAAGAAAACTTACCGAATACCATTAAATATAAAAACCGTAGATGTTTTATTTTATTATTTATAAAAAAAGTACGAAAATTTAACAATTGCAGCAAAACTTAAGCAAAAAATCATTTGTCTCCCCGCAAAATAAAAATTACTTTTGCAACAGTTTAACTTTTACATATAAAATGAAGCCTAACACACAACAATTAAGCGATTTAACTATCCAAGTAAGAAGAGATATTCTTCGAATGGTACATGCTGTCAACTCAGGTCACCCAGGTGGTTCTCTAGGTTGTACTGAATTTTTGGTAACACTTTACCAAAATATTATGGAACGTAAAGAAGGTTTTGATATGGACGGAATTGGAGAAGATATTTTCTTCTTATCAAACGGGCATATTTCTCCTGTTTTCTATAGCGTTTTAGCACGCAGCGGTTATTTCCCTGTTTCAGAACTTGCAACTTTCAGATTATTAAATTCTCGTTTGCAAGGACACCCAACAACTCACGAAGGCTTACCTGGAGTTCGTATGGCATCTGGTTCATTAGGACAAGGTTTATCTGTAGCTCTTGGAGCAGCACAAGCAAAAAAATTAAATGGAGACAATCATTTAATCTATACTTTGCACGGTGATGGTGAATTACAAGAAGGTCAAAACTGGGAAGCTATTATGTATGCTTCTGCTAAAAAAGTAGACAACCTTATCGCTACAATCGACGTAAATGGAAAACAAATTGACGGAACTACTGATGAAGTTTTAGCAATGGGAAGCATTCGTGCTAAATTTGAAGCTTTTGACTGGGATGTTTTAGAAATTGCAGAAGGAAACAATATCGATGCGATTATTGCAGGATTAACTGATGCTAAGTCAAGAACAGGAAAAGGAAAACCAGTTTGTATTTTATTACATACTGAAATGGGTAACGGTGTTGATTTTATGATGCACACACACGCTTGGCACGGAAAAGCACCAAACAATGAACAATTGGAAAATGCTTTAGCTCAAAACTACTCTGCAGATCAAATCGACTATTAAAAAAAGCTTTAAGCTCTAAGCAGTAAGTTTTATTCTTATTGCCTACAGCCTATTGCATCTAGCAAAAAATAAAATGAAAAAATATACAAATACAGGAAGCAAAGATACTCGTTCTGGTTTTGGAGCGGGAATGACTGAATTAGGTCAAAAAAATGAAAAAGTTGTAGCATTATGTGCTGATTTAATTGGATCATTAAAATTTGATGATTTCAAAAAAAATCACCCAGAGCGTTTTTTCCAAATCGGAATCGCTGAAGCAAACATGATTGGAATCGCTGCAGGTTTAACTATTGGAGGAAAAATTCCTTTTACAGGTACTTTTGCTAACTTTTCTACAGGAAGAGTTTATGATCAAATTCGTCAGTCAGTTGCTTACTCTGATAAAAATGTAAAAATTTGTGCTTCTCACGCTGGTTTAACATTAGGTGAAGACGGTGCAACACACCAAATCCTTGAAGATATTGGTTTAATGAAAATGTTACCTGGAATGACTGTAATCAATACTTGCGATTACAATCAAACTAAAGCAGCTACATTAGCATTAGCAGATCATCATGGTCCTGCTTATTTACGTTTTGGACGTCCGGTAGTGCCTAACTTTACGCCTGCTGATGAGCCTTTCGTAATTGGAAAAGCAATTTTATTGAACGAAGGTACAGATGTAACTATTGTTGCAACAGGACATTTAGTTTGGGAAGCTCTTATTGCTGCTGAAGCTTTAGAAGCAAAAGGAATTTCTGCTGAAGTAATCAACATTCACACTATTAAACCACTTGATGAAGAAGCTATTCTAAAATCATTGGCAAAAACAAAATGTGTTGTTACTGCAGAAGAGCACAATATTTTAGGAGGATTAGGAGAAAGCGTTTCAAGAGTGTTAGCTTTAAACACTCCGGCCCCTCAGGAATTTGTAGCTGTAAACGATAGTTTTGGTGAATCTGGAACTCCAGAACAATTAATGGAAAAATACAAATTAAACAATCAAGCTATTGTTGAAGCTGTAGAAAAAGTAATCAAAAGAAAATAATCTTAGACTTCCTTCTTACTTTATATTCAAAACCTCGAAAGTGATTTNNAAATCACTTTCGAGGTTTTGTGTAATTATATTTTTATGATCTAATTACGGTTTTGCTTTGTAATGATCCTTATCTAAGTGAAGTCTTAATCTTCCCGGAGAAGTATAATCCGGTGTACCAGAAGCAGAAAACGCAGGAATACCAAGTCTTTCCGTTTCATCGTAATTTGGCGTTCTTGGATTGTCCTGAACCGGATCGTAAGGATAGTATTTACTTAGACCAGAAATTGCAGGATCCTGATCGTAATCAGGTTTTGTAATTTCAAACAATGTCGTATATCCGTCACCATCATCATCAATATCTAAGAAATCCGGAATACCATCTCCATCTGTATCATCAATTAATTCTTTCGGTGGGTTTGGATATTTAGTTGTATTTCTAAAATCATACAAATAGCCATCCTTATTAATGTCTTCTAAATAATCAGGAACTCCATCTCCAATAAATTCTGGCATACCAGTTGAAGCATTAAGTCTATATTCATTATCCATTCGTTGAAGATCAAATAATTTAACCGTAAAAACTAAAGGAGAATATACTGGAATAGCACTTGTACTTGTACCGAAATAACCTAATCCAGAAGGTAAAAACATAGCTCCTGCACCATAACCTGAATAGGTAATTACACCATCGCTAGGAACGGGAAATACAGAAGTACCTGTTTTGAATTTAGGAAAGATTTCTGACCAGCCTTCGATTACAGTATTTTCATTAGCCTGTGAGAATAAGTTAAATGCAACAGGAATTCCATTAGAAGAATCAAAAGAACTATTATTTAACAAATATCCAGTATAAGATGCAAATATTTTATCTGTATTTGTTGGTGCACTACCTGAACCTTCGTTTACAATAAAGTAATATACTGTATAGGTAACATCATTACTATAGACTTGTCTTTCTTGGAGCGGATATGTTGTTTGATCCCAAATAGAAGTTTGAGTTCCTCCCGCAGGAATTTTTGCAAATTTAATATCAAAATCTGCTGTAACTTCCTGAATATAATTTGTCTTTAAATATTTAACTATCGAATCCTGATCTGCCGCATATTGTTCCTTATAATCTCTTAGTGGAACTGTCACCACCTCATCATCACTCTTTTTATTACAAGAAACTATGGCAATACCTGCAAGCAATAAAATAAAATAAAATTTAAATTTATTCATTATTGTTAATTTTTTAAGTGCGCAAGATACAATATTGATTTATTTTTGTAAAGAATTTAACTTTGATTTTAGAAAAATTATGCGAATAGATAAATACCTGTGGTGCGTTCGTTATTACAAGACCAGAAACATGGTTACGGAGGCATGCAAAAAAAATCATATTACTGTAAACGGACAAGTTGCGAAGCCTTCTAAAGAGGTTTTCCCTACTGACAAGATTACTTTTAGAAAAGATCAGATTACGCAAATTATCACGGTACTCGATATCCCTGAAAGCCGTGTTGGTGCAAAATTGGTTGACATGTACCGAAAAAATGAAACTCCTGCAGAAGCGTATGCGCATTTAGAACTTTTGAAACTTTCTAAAGAACACTATCGTAAATCCGGAACTGGAAGACCAACTAAAAAAGACCGAAGAGATATTGATGAATATGGCAATGAAATTTTTGACGAAGACGAAGTAGAATAAACGTCAGAAAAACTAAAAATACCATTCGAACAATCTAAAATCTATCCTGATAGCTATTGGGACTGAAATCTAAAATTCAATTTGTACTTTAGCAAAAAAATAAAACATGAACAAAAATATCATTTTAACGAATCAGGAAATCGAACATAAAATAAAACGTATTGCCTATCAAATTTATGAAACCTTTGTTGACGAAGACGAAGTTGTTATTGCCGGAATCGCTTCTAACGGATCTGTGTTTGCTCAAAAAATCGCTACGGCATTAGGCGAAATCTCTAGCCTTAAAATTTCTATTTGCGAAGTTAAGGTCGACAAACAACATCCGCAATTGCCTATACAAACTTCTTTGACCAAAGAAGAGTATGAGAACAAAGGTTTGGTACTTGTCGATGATGTATTAAATTCGGGAACTACTTTAATATATGCTGTTCGTCATTTCTTAGACGTTCCGTTAAAGAAATTCAAAACCGCGGTACTTGTAGACAGAAATCACAAGAAATACCCTGTAAAGGCAGATTTCAAAGGAATTTCGTTATCTACATCTTTACTAGAGCATGTTCAGGTTATTTTTGATGAAAACGGCGACAACTACGCCTTTTTAAGCTAAGACCGCGACAATATCAGCAACCGTTTCTTCGACAGTTCTGTTATCTACTGTAACTTTATGCTTTGCATGGTTATAATAGAAGCTTCTGTCGAATAAATGTTTTGCGATAAACTCTTTCATTTCTTCCTCATTCATATTCGCTATCAAAGGGCGATTACTCTTGTTTCCTTTTAATCTATTATATAAAGTATCAATTGATGCTTTTAAGTATACAGATGTTACGTTATCTCTTTTCAATAATTCATGATTATTGGCATAACATGGTGTTCCTCCACCTAAACCTATTATATAATTTTCTGAAGACTGAAGTAATTCTATAAATAATTCGTGTTCTAATTTTCTAAAATAGATCTCACCATGCTTTTCAAAAATCTCATTTATGGACAATTTTACTCTTTTTTCGATAAATTCGTCCAAATCCACAAAAGGAATATTTTTATTTTTTGACAGATTTTGGGCGATTGTTGACTTTCCGCATCCCATATATCCTAACAAGACGATTTTTTTCATATTAATAAATGCTTATAAACTAGGTGATTGTAAAATTTGATAAAAAAACACAAATTTAAAATAAAAATAGTTGCTAATATCAAAAATAACTCCTTATATTTGCACCCGCATTCAAGAAACGAATATGACTCGATAGCTCAGTTGGTAGAGCACATCACTTTTAATGATGGGGTCCTGGGTTCGAGCCCCAGTCGGGTCACAAATTGTGACTCACAATACAAGTTTCTTGAAATGCAAAAGACTCGATAGCTCAGTTGGTAGAGCACATCACTTTTAATGATGGGGTCCTGGGTTCGAGCCCCAGTCGGGTCACAATTTGTGACTAAGAATACAAGTTTATTGAAATAAGAATGACTCGATAGCTCAGTTGGTAGAGCACATCACTTTTAATGATGGGGTCCTGGGTTCGAGCCCCAGTCGGGTCACAAAGGTCGAGTAAAATTTTTTACTTGACCTTTTTTCTTTTTAGGCCATGTGGAGAAACGGTAGACTCGCCATCTTGAGGGGGTGGTGCTCGCAAGGGCGTGAGGGTTCAAATCCCTCCATGGTCACCAGGTAAAAGCGCAAATCTTATAACATTACGATTTGCGCTTTTTTTGTACTTTAGCCCGGAACAAATTTCTCACCATGACATTTTACATTAACAGAGAGCATTTAGTAAAAGACATCGATTATCCTACGCGATATCAACCTGAAAATCTATTTAAAAGTGCTCTTATTGTATTTTTTATCATTTTGGGTTTTCTATTATTGTTTAAGCCATTTGGCGTTTATGATCCGGAACTCAAAATGCATTATTTGTTCATTTGCTTTTTTCATGCTTTGGGTCCGGCTTTAGTCCTATATCTTTATTTTGGAATATTGAACTACTACAGAAAAACGAAAAATCAATCTAAGTGGACATTACTCAACGAATACATTCAGATTGGAGCATTATTAGTCTTAATTGGCACAACGAGCTTTTTGATGCGCGATTTGCTTTATACCAACCCAAACAACTGGTCTTGGAATTATTTTTTTGAAGAAATCAGGAATTGTTTTGTCGCAGGTATCTTTTTTTATTTCCTCATACGATTGGCCAGCTTTTATTTTGAATCCAAAAAAGGATCTCCATTTGTTCTTCAATTCATTCCCCTAACGGTTAAACCAGAGACAGCTTCTTTACAACCTCAACTCTTTATCAATACACAAGTCAAACAAGATGATTTTAGTCTGGATATAGATCAATTGCTTTTTGTAAAAGCTGATGGTAATTATATCGAATTAACTACATTAAAAAACAATCAAATTATGACGGAGGTCAAGAGAATCTCATTAACACAATTCGAAGCTCAAATAACAGCCTATCCACATTTCTTTAGATGTCATAGAACCTATTTAGTCAATATGTTTAAAGTTGAAAAAGTATCTGGAAATTCTCAAGGCTACTTATTATCCTTTGATGAAACCAATAGTAAAGTTCCTGTTTCAAGAAAACAAATCGATAGTTTCAATACGTATTACGAAAGACTTCGCAACCAATACATTGCTTAAGCTTGTCGTTCGCCACAAAAGGTAGTTACCAGTAACAACCCTTGTTTTGACTGTATTTTCTTGTTGTACGTTTGCCATCAATAACACAAAACCTAATTTAGTATGCAAACTACAACCGCTACAATTAATCAAGATTCCGGTACTTCAAACAAATTGTTTTATATAGACAATATCAAAACACTACTGACAATATTAGTGGTATTACATCACACTTTTATTGCTTACAGCTCTTCCGAAGGTTGGTATTATAATGAACCAAGCAAGTATTTAGGAGCACGCATTTTAATGACTACGTTCGTAAGTATAAACCAGTCTTTCTTTATGGGCTATTTCTTTCTGCTGGCAGCCTATTTTACAAACGCTTCGTATTCCCGAAAAGGCGCATCAAGATTCATTAAAGACCGACTAGTTCGCTTAGGACTTCCCATATTGTTTTATTCCTTTATTCTAACGCCTTTCATTTCTTATTTGGTTTACTATTTTGCAAAAGAGCAACATATCACCTATTTAGAATACCTTACAAGATACGACAGCTGGATCGACTTAGGCGTTACATGGTTTGTGGCTGCGTTATTGCTTTTTACATTATTTTATGTCGCAATAAAAAAAATATTCAAAATTAACTTCAGCAAACCTATCGCAACACCAAACTCTCGCACTATTTTATTATTTGCAGTAGCATTAGGAATTATTAGTTTCTTGGTTCGAATTATTTTTCCTGTGGGATGGATTCTTGAACCGGTTGGATTTCAGCTAGGACATTTTCCGCAATACATCGCTTTGTTTATTGTTGGTTTATTGGCAGCAAAAAACAAATGGTTTGATCAGCTTTCTGAAAGATCAGAAAAACTATTCAGAAGATCGGCTTGGTTGTGTTTGTTATTCTTTCCTGTTTTTCTGGTTATTGTATTAAAACTAAAATCACCTTCTTCCTGGTTTTCAGGAGGTCTTTACTGGCAGGCATTATTATATGCCGTTTGGGAACAATGGATCGGAATTTCGATACTTACGACATTACTCCTTAAAGGAAAAAGAAACTGGAACACGACTTCAAAACTATTAACTACAGCATCACGTAATAATTTTGCCGTTTATATTTTTCATCCTTTGGTTATTGTGGTTTTTACATTAATCGCAAGAAATTGGAATATTGACCCTTCCCTAAAACTTTTAATTGTTGCACCATTAATATTATTCGGTAGTTTTATTTTTGGATCAATTGTTTTATTGATTCCAGGGGTTAAGAAAATATTATAGCTCTTTAACAGCACAGTCAAAAAGACATAAAAAAAACTTCTTAAATAATTAAGAAGTTTTTTGTGTGAAGTCATTTCTAATTTAAACTATACTATCGAGAAAAACAGTTCTAAGTAAATTTTTAATCTGAAAATGTTACAGGTAGGTTTTGTTTTTCAAAGGGCTTTTTTCATTGGTAAGCAGATCATTCGCAATTTGTATCATGCCGCTATTGTGCGATCCGCCCCAAATGGCTCTTCCAAAAATATAGCTGATAGTATATTCCTTCCAGGTAGAACAATATTGTTTCAATTCCTGATAAGACTTTTCTAAATAATCTTTTAATTCTTTCTCTGTTAAGTATCCCATTTCATAACAACAACGAGCTAAAAAAGCACCTCTTCCATAATTCCAGCCACTGTCTTTGACTTTTTTAATTTCCGAAAAACTTGTTATTACCTGTTGTTCTATAAGTTCCGGTACTACATCCTTTAAACTTCTGTAAATATTTAAATAATAATTAAAACTATCTTGTTCACTTGGTAAGTTTGACTTTAAAATCTGAACATAATTCTCCTGATCATCAAATGCCTCATAAACAATGTTAAGGTTTTTATCGTGATTTCTATCGTGCAAATCCTCAAGAACTTTTATTGCTTCTTCTTTACTAAAGACTTCCCAATACTGCTCCAATAACTTAACAATATCAGATTTACCTAATCCTGTTTCATAAGAATTCAGGTATGCCGATTGTTGCTCGGCATACATTGAACTAATAAGTACATCATTTAGAGGCTGACCAGATAAAACTTTGTTAGTATTTAATCTAATACTCTTAAATGAGTTGAATATTTTTGAAAACAAACTCATAGTAATTAAGCTAATTTTAAATTCGGAAATTTATCCTGCAAAACAGTTACAAATTTTTCACCTACCACTTGATATTTAGCTCTGGAGACTAACTGTTTCTTTAAATTTAAAAGATCCGACGGATCTGGAACATAATTTAATCTATCGTGAATTTCAAGCGTCAAAGGACTTCCATCTATATTAAAAGTAATGACGTGTACTTTTGGCAAATATTCTTCGGCAGATTTTGCATAAAGACCTAATTGCGATTTCAATACTCCTCCGTAATGAAGGGTCGCAGCTTCGTTTCGGAAATTATCAAAAACGATATGTTGATCTAATTCACCAACGGAATTGGTACTAAAAAAGTGCAGATCACTTCCGCTTAATACCCAAAAACAATCCGTTTCGATTCTTTGTAATTTTACGCCTATTGCTGACAGCGCGACGTTCTTAACACCATCTGTAACTACTTCCTGAACTTTACCTGTAGTCGATTGCGGTACTGAGCCTGCTGTAAACGCATCGATAGCTTTACCTTGCATCCATTGTTTCAATTGTGAAAAATCCTCATTTAAAAGTTCTTTTTTGTACGTTTCATAATGAGTTCTTTCCGCATCAAGATCAATTTCTGACTTTGCTTCCTTATGTTTTTTATTCATAAAGACCATAAAGCAAACGCCGGCAATTACTAAGATTACCGGAATTAAAAATACTGGATTCATAAAATATAGTTTTAGATATTAGTTGGTTTTACTTTTTTATCTTTTTCAGGAAGATTTCCCCAAATTAATAATCCAATTAAAATAAAGAAGATGATTTTACCTCCAAATTTCTTCCAGAAAGACAAAGGATCTGGAGCAGTGGCTACATCGAAATTATGTTTCTCTTTTAGTACACTGGCAATTTCGGGATCAATTTCAAAATAAGTATTGTTTGATATATCGCTTAGTACATATCTTCCATTAGTATTCCAAACAGACATCCAAAGAATTCCGTATTCATTATTAAGATAAGACAGATTTACTTTTTGCCCAGCTAGTTTTTGAATTTCAGAATCAGTAGGCAATTCCTGAACAGTTTCTATTGTTTCGCACGGAAAGCAAAGAGGAATTTTAGCCTTTGCAGATATTACGTTTACCGACGATAGGACAAGAGCAATTAGTAAAATTTTTTTCATAGTTTTTGTTTTTGGTTAGTTGTTAATATTGAATACATTTTAAGATTTTAGTTTTAAAACACTAAAAAAATATCACAGCAACATTGTTAATTTAGTCAACATTTAACTGTTAATTTTGTTTTTAGAGGTCGCTAATATATTAAATAATTTCTCATATTTTTATTTAGACATGACTATTTACAAGAAATTTTAAACGTTCCTAAAAAGCGAACATTTTCAATCACTTAACTCAACTAAAACAATCACTTTTACACTAAAAAAAAATACTTACCATAAACTAAAAAACCCTATTTCGTGATAAAATAGGGTTCAATATTATTTTTACATTTTACTACCAAATTGCTGTTTGCTGTACTTTATTAATGATCCATTTGTTATTTATCTTCCTGATATAAACATTGTAGCTTAGCCCGCATTTTCCTCCACAGGCATAATTAACAGATAGAATTCCAGATTCTCTTACACTATTAAATTTAATCGTAGATAGAAACATTGCTCCCGCAAATTTATCGTACTTACGCTCCCAATTTCTAAACTCTGTATCTTTTGGGAGTTCAGACAAATGTCTAAAAGTAAATTTTTTAGTATTATACTTCTGAACGGCTGTACTGTCATTTATTAAACCATCATTTCCAACAGCTATCACAAGATCAAGCGTATCCTTTTTTAAAGCTTCTCTTTTTAGTTCACAAGCTAAATCTCTTTTATGCTGCCCAGTTGTATCTTCTTTAATCCATTCTCCAAATTCATCATAAATATCTTTTCCTCCATCCGGAAAACAAGTATAAAGTCTTTTATCACGATACGTTGAATTTACAACCTCAACAAATATCTCATCCAAAACCTTTTGTTCAAATTGCTTATCGTCTTTTTTCTGTTCACAGCCAAAAACAATAAAAGCTAATACTGGAAATAAGAATTTTATTGAACTCATTTAGATTAAGATTTAATATTTCACCAAACAAAAACACTGACAACTAGCATTTTACCCGTTTATTTTTTTAAGTCTTGACTGCTCATCAAATTCTGCTGTTATGATTTCTCCATTCTTAGTAGCGGTTATATTCGATGCATTCTCTTCAATGCTATATCCTTTATCATTAAGATAACTTAGCAATGCAGCTTTATGATTCATTTCGTATTGCGAGATTAACTGAGGAAACACAGTTAAAATACGTAAATGATTATCCTTACGCATTTTGTCAATTTCATTATCTTTAATTGTTACCACCATCGCACCTTGTCCGTAATCACAAATGTAATAAGCTGTTGCATTATGAATACCTGCTGCAATTGTCCCCATTAGATGTAAGTCTTCTTTTGTAAAACCAAAAGAATCATTTCTTAAAAGATCTATTTGATGATCTTCTCCATACTTTTTTAGTTGTAGTGCCTGCTGTACTATACTTTCTGAAAGTCCTGATTTTGTATTTGCCCACGCCCAAAGCCATGTTTGGGTAGCATGTGATATTGTGCCTAATACCTGAATCGGAAAAACAAGATCATCTCCAAAACTAATTTCTTCATTACCAATATTTATATTCCAGTTATTCTCACCAATTACATCTCCAAAGTCTAATTGTTTATCCATTACAATTCCGCCATATCGTTGCAAAATTTCCTCTACAGTCGAGAAAGATGCTTTGTTGTTTTGCGCTTTTGTTTCGTTTTGTTCTGTACTCTTGTTGTTTTTTGAAAATAGTTTATCTAAAAATCCCATCTGTTCATTTTTTAGTAGTGTTAGTCTTTTAAATTTTATGGCAAACGAATATAACAATTAAAATGACATTTTGTTAAAATATTGAAACAGCCAAACAGGTTTAACGGCAATTACTCCCTAATTAATTTAAATTCTTTATTATTTTATAGATTCTTCAATTAGTATTTATCGTTTTATTTATCGTAAAATTGTCCTCTAAAAACACCTAATGAACAACAATATTCTACAACACTTAACAATTAGACTCGGTATACCGTTGCTAATATTTTTTCTAATATGGCAAATAGCAGATCCAAACCACGGATCTTTAGAAAACCTGCTTCAATTTCTGCTCATTACTACTTTCATTGCTTTTGTAATAGTGTCATTGACAGTAAATGAAACTTTCCGATTCCATAAGAATAAAAAAAAGGTTTTAAGAAATGTTAATATTAGTTTACTGGTGCTTTACATTCCAATCTTCGTATTTATGGTATTGGCAAGTTATGGCCTTGCAACATTTTAGGCATTAAAATTGAATTATTTAAAATTTAGATATGGCATTACAAACCAATTTTACCGAATTGTAAACAAATCATTTTTATGTCTTATTTTATAAAAAAAGAAACGTCCTCATAAACAAAACTTTATTAAATTCGTTGCCAATATTAATCCCCAAATTAATTTATGAAAAACTTTTTATTAGTATCATTCCTTATGATCACTTGCTCTATATGGGCACAATCTGCAAATTCTCATTTTGACAAAGCCTTAAAGAAAGCAGAAAGCGGAAATTATAAAGGCGCTATCGCTGATTACAACAAAGCGATCAGCCTGAATTCGAAATTTGTTGAAGCTTACCAAAACAGAGGTGTTGCAAAAGTTAAGACCAACGATCTAAAAGGTGCTTTAGCCGATTTTAACAAAACAATTGATCTGGATCATTTTAACGCTGACGCTTACACAGGAAGAGCAGACGTTAATTATAAATTACAAAACTACGATAACACCATCGAGGATTGTAGCTCTTCTATTGGTTTAAACCCAAAAGATTATGTAGCCTACAACTTAAGAGCTTTGGCTTATAATAAAACTGGAGAAAAAAAGAAGGCTTGTAAAGATTTCTCAAAAGCGATCGATTTAGGAAGTACGAGTGCTGTAAAAAACCAGGCTACCTTCTGTAAATAAAAACTTTTTATAAAAAAAACACAAGCAGTCTGCAAAATGGTATTTGCAGACTGCTTTTTTTTTACAAATAATGTAGTCAAAAAGACCAAAAGCTTCTCTAAGAAGGTTACATTAAGGTTTGTATGATTTTAATTAAGTTTTGAAAATAATACTAATATTTTATCCTATTTTTGTTTATCCAAAAACCTAAGAATGATAAACAACATAAAGACGGTTTTCAGCATAAAAGACCTTGAAAACTTATCTGGAATAAAAGCGCATACGATTCGTATATGGGAAAAAAGATACAACATTCTTGAACCTATGCGAACGGACACTAACATCAGACTTTATAACTTAGAGAGTTTACAAAAACTTCTAAATATCACTTTGTTACACGAGTACGGTTATAAAATATCTAAAATATCTACTTTTTCTGAAGAAAAAATACCGCAGTTGGTTCGTGAAATTATCTCGAAAAAAAATGCTCAAAATTACTCCATAACGTCTTTTAAAATGGCGATGATGAATTTTGATCAGGAAATATTCTTTAATACTTTTGACTGGCTGATTTCCGAAAAAACGTTCAAAGAAGTTTTTAAAGATCATTTTTTACCACTGCTAAAAGAATTGGGGCTTTTATGGCAATCCGCAACGATTACGCCCGCCAATGAACACTTCATGAGTCACCTCATTAAGCAAAAAATCCTAATTTACACAGAAGGGCTTCAAATACTAAAACCAACAAAAACAGATCGTGTTTTTGTACTTTCATTACCTTTAAATGAAATTCATCAAATCGGACTTTTATATTTACAATATGAAATCCTGTCGCATGGCTACAAAACCATTTATTTGGGCGAAAGCATGCCGATCGAAAATCTAGAAGACCTGACCAGACATTTTGAGAATATTACTTTTATTTCTTTCATGACTATTCAGCCAGATCGCAGCATTATAAACCAATATGTAAACTCGATGGCACAAAAACTATTGTTAGACACTAACGAAATTTGGTTAATGGGAAATATGACAGAACACATCGAAAGAGAAAATCTTCCAGAGCGCATTCGAATTTTTGATTCCATGGAAGAAACAGTGCAACATATCTGATTTTTTGTTTAAAGTTTTCGTACATTTGTTAGACAAATGAAAAAAACTATAGCAATAATAGGATCTGGCTTCTCTTCCCTAGCCGCTTCATGTTACCTCGCGCAACAAGGTAATACTGTTACGATCTATGAAAAAAACGAAACGATAGGCGGCAGAGCAAGACAATTCAAAAAAGACGGCTTTACCTTCGACATGGGACCAAGCTGGTACTGGATGCCTGATGTATTCGAACGCTTTTTTAATGATTTCGGTAAAAATCCATCTGATTATTACGAGCTTATCAAGCTAAATCCCGCTTACCGCGTTTATTTTGGAGTAGATGATTTTATAAGTATCTACGATAATTTAGAGGAAATCAAAACCACTTTCGAAAGCATCGAAGCTGGAAGCGGTGCAAAACTCCAAAACTTCATCAACAAAGCCAAAAGCAATTATGACATTGCGATCAAGGATTTGGTGTATCGTCCCGGAGTTTCTCCGTTAGAATTAATTACGCCTCAGACTGCTTTGAAACTAGATCAGTTTTTTAGCACCGTGAGCCACGATATCAAAAAGCAGTTTACAAACGAAAGACTGATTCAGATACTTGAATTCCCGGTTTTGTTTTTAGGAGCCAAACCTACCAAAACACCTTCGTTTTATAATTTTATGAATTATGCCGATTTTGGTCTGGGAACCTGGCATCCTAAAACAGGTATGTTCGATGTGGTAAAAGGAATCGAAAAACTAGCTTTAGAATTGGGCGTACGATTTGAAACCAATGCACCAATTGATAAAATAGTTGTCGAAAACAAAACGACAACCGGAATCATTGTAAACGGGCAGCACATCAAAGCAGACATCGTTTTAAGCGGTGCCGATTACCACCATTCCGAATCCTTGCTGGATGCAGAACACAGAATGTATTCTGAAAAATATTGGGACAGCCGTGTTTTTGCACCTTCGTCTCTTCTCTTTTTTGTTGGTTTCAATAAAAAAATAGAAAACATATCGCATCATGCCTTATTTTTTGATGTCGATTTCAACCAGCATGCCAAAGACATTTACGATGATCCTAAATGGCCGGACGCACCTCTTTTCTATGCCAACTTTCCTTCTAAAACAGATGCTACAGCAGCTCCTGAGGGAATGGAAAGCGGATTTTTCCTGATTCCTTTAGCACCGGGAATTGAAGATAGCGAAACGTTGCGTGAAACCTATTTTGAAAAAATAGTTGCTCGTTTTGAGCAACTTACACAACAAAGCATCAAAAATAATATTATATTTAAGAGATCTTTCTGTAAGAATGATTTTGTAACAGATTATCATGCCTACAAAGGAAATGCCTACGGAATGGCAAACACATTATTACAAACTGCCTTTTTACGACCAAAATTAAAAAGTAAAAAAGTAGCCAATTTATATTTTACAGGGCAGTTAACTGTTCCGGGGCCAGGTGTTCCACCTGCTTTAATTTCAGGAAAATTAGTAGCTGAGCTAATTCAAAAATCTTTTAGATCGTAAACAATGAAATCACTATTCGACAATACCTCATTCAAATGCAGCAGGCTGGTTACCAAAAACTACAGCACTTCATTTTCGTTGGCAGTTTATATGCTGTCACCAAGCATTAGAGATGCCATTTACAGCATTTACGGATTTGTACGTTTTGCTGATGAAATTGTAGATTCTTTTCACGACTACGACAAAGAATACCTCATCAACGATTTCGAAAAAGAATATTACAAAGCAATGGAAATGGGCATTAGCCTCAATCCTATTCTTAACTCCTTTCAGCATACTGTAAAAGAATACAATATAACCGACGATCTTATTCAGGCTTTCTTAAAAAGCATGAAACTAGATCTGGTAAAAACAGCCTACAACACACAAACCGAATACGAAGACTATATCTACGGTTCTGCAGATGTTGTGGGATTGATGTGTCTAAAAGTTTTTGTTGCCGGAAAAGATCAAAAGTACGAACAGCTTAAACATGAAGCCATGCGATTGGGTTCTGCATTTCAGAAAGTCAATTTTTTGAGAGATTTAAAAGATGATAATTTGGTATTAAACCGCAACTATTTCCCGGGTGTCGATTTAAAATCTTTTGATGAAAATGCAAAAACAACGATCATCAACGAAATCGAAGAAGACTTTAGAGTTGCCTACCAAGGTATTCTAAAACTTCCAATAGAAGCACAATTTGGCGTTTACACCGCTTTTGTTTATTACAAAAAACTTTTGAAAAAACTCAAAAACACACCGTATTACGAAATAGGAAGTTCCAGAATCCGTGTTTCCAATTACACCAAAGCAAGCCTTCTGGCACAATCGTTTGTAACGTATAAACTAAAATTAGTATAGCAATTCAAAAAATACAAAATGATTTCATTTTTAATCTATATTGGTGTATTTCTATTCATGGAATGTGTCACCTGGCTCACGCACAAATATATTATGCACGGACTTATGTGGTATTTTCATGCTGATCATCATCAGCCAAAATACGAACATACCTTTGAGCGCAACGACATTTTCTTTGTCATATTTGCCATTCCAAGCATCACACTTTTTTTCTTTGGTGTACAAGGCGGATTCAATTACCTGTTTTTTATCGCTTGTGGTATTACTTCTTACGGAATTTGTTACTTTTTAATTCACGATGTTCTCATTCACCAGCGTTTTAAATGGTTCAAAAACACTAAAAACAAATACCTTATTGGACTGCGTAAAGCACATAAAATTCACCACAAACACCTTGGCAAAGAACACGGAGAATGTTTCGGAATGTTGTTTGTTCCCTTCAAGTATTATAAAATGTAGCATTATTTGGGCGTTCCCTAAAGGTCGGGTCTTCCGTTCCCGCTTTTTTGTGCCAGTCTAAAAAGCCTGTCACAAAAAGAGCTCCACTTCACCCCCTAACGCAAGCAACAAAGTCACAAGTAATAATCGAGATTATGAAAGTATATAAAATAGAATCAGTACAGCATATAAATGCCAGCGTCGAAGATTGCTGGGACTTTTTTTCAAGTCCAAAAAACCTGCAAACGATCACACCACAAGATATGAGTTTCGTCATTGAGGATTTTGACGGAAAGCGCATGTATCCCGGACAAATCATTACCTACACTTTGAAACCACTTTTGGGAATCAAGATCAATTGGGTCACTATCATAACCGTTTCAAAAGAAAACGACTATTTTATAGACGAGCAACGCTTTGGTCCATATACTTTATGGCACCACAAACACTTTTTTGAAGCAAGCGGAAACGGAACAAAAATGACAGACGTTGTACATTATGCATTGCCCTTTGGTTACCTGGGACGCTTGATGAATACACTCGTTGTAAAAAACAAACTCAAAACCATTTTTGATCACCGTTATCAAATCATTGACGGAATATTTGGCGCTAAAAAAACCGCTTCTTTATAATGACAAAACAAAAAATTACCCTTTTCTGGTTCCGACGCGATTTGCGTCTCGACGATAATGTTGGATTGTATAATGCTTTACAATCTGATTTTCCTGTAATTCCGTTGTTTATTTTCGACGATGACATTCTGGAAAACCTTCCCAAAAACGATGCACGCGTAAGTTTTATATACGATTCATTACAAAACATAAACGAACAGCTTGCTGCTTTAGATTCTTCGATCTTAATAAAAAAAGGAAAAACACAGGAAGTCTGGCAATCGCTTATCGAAGAATTTGATGTTCAGCAAATCTTTTTTAACAAAGATTATGAACCCTTCGCTATAAAACGTGATTTAGCCATTGCTGAAATCGCAAAAAAACACAACATCGAAGTTCTTTCGTTTAAAGATCATGTCATTTTTGAAGAGAAAGAAATCACAAAAGCTGATGGACTTCCGTACACGATTTACACGCCATACAAAAACAAATGGCTTGAAAGATATCACTTGGCAGGACAAGCCTTAGAATACGACACAAAACCTTTGTTTTCGAATTTCAGCAAAAACAAATTCGGTTTCCCGGATCTAAAAACAATTGGCTTTGAAAGAAGTACTATAAAAGTGGTTCCGCATAATTTAACTCAAATTGCCAATTACAAAGAAACCCGTGATTTTCCGGCTCTCGATGGTACTTCTTATCTTTCACCGCATTTGCGTTTTGGAACTGTAAGCATTCGGAAATTGGTAAACTGGGCGAACAAAAAAAATCAAACGTTTTTGAGTGAACTTATTTGGAGAGAATTTTTTATTCAAATCCTTTTTAGTTTTCCTCGTGTTGTAAATCATAATTTCAAACCTGCTTACGACGGCATTCAATGGCGCAATAACGAAGATGATTTCAAAAGATGGTGTTCCGGAACAACAGGTTATCCTATGGTCGATGCCGGAATGCGTCAGCTTAATGAAACCGGATATATGCACAACCGAGTTCGCATGGTTGTAGCTAGCTTTTTGTGCAAACATTTATTGATCAACTGGCAATGGGGCGAAGCGTATTTTGCAGAAAAATTATTAGACTTTGAATTGGCTGCCAATGTTGGAAACTGGCAATGGGCTGCCGGTACAGGTTGCGATGCAGCACCATACTTTAGAGTTTTCAATCCCGAAATTCAACAAAAGAAATTCGACGAAAAAGCGATCTACATTCGTAAATGGATTCCTGAATTTGATTTGGGTTACAACGAACCTATGATCGATCATGCCTTTGCGAGAGACAGAGCAATTGCAACGTATAAAGCGGGTATTTTGAAATAAACTTTGAATTCTAAGTAGTTAACGATTAACGATCTTTAGTATAGTTTTCGCAAATACCTAACAGGTTTTTAAAACCTGTTAGGATAACACGTCTCAATTACATTTCCTAACAGGTCTCCAAGACCTGTTAGGTATAGCAACGTTTAAAGCGGGAATTTTGAAATAAATTCCGAAATCTGAGTGTTTAACAAGTAAGACATTTGACAAAGTTTCAAAACTTTGATAAAGGTCTATTTATAAAGTTTTCCCACGCAATCTTTTCAAAGTTCCATAGGAACGATCGATTTTGTAGCAACGGATTTTAATCCGTTGTTTAAATAGCGACCACATCTAAAGTTCCATAGGAACGATCCATTTTATCTGCTTTGCGTAAACATGCGTGATATCGGTCGATCCTATGGATCTTTTTTCTATTTATTCTATTTGCAAAACCGGATTAAAATCCGGCTCTACAATATCTGCCGAGCCTATGGCTCTTTACTTTTAATTTTTTCAACTTGACTTTCGAGTAATAACTGACTTGCATCGAGCATTTTAATTATATGGATATAAGGCGTAAGCAAATCAGAATCGAATTCTACAATAGTGGGACGTAATGCCAGATGAATTACTTCGCAGAGGAAGAATTCGAAATCGGCCAAGGAGTGTTCTGCAAAGGCATTTTCGAACACCGCAAAAGGATTTTCGTATTCTTCGATTGTTAAGGAAGCCAAAGAAAGAATGGATCTTCTTTCTGCGGATACTGCCGTAACCTTCCATTTCTTGCTTTTGTGCTGCAGGGCTGAGCACGCTCTGAGAAAGGATCGAAAAGCAGTGTAGGTAAAGAACACATCTCCGGGACATTCTTTTTGGTAGACTTCGTCTTTACTTCTGTAAAATACTATTTCGCTTAGGGTCTGTTTGAAGAAAGCCAGACTTTCGGAACCCAAAAAGGTATCAATGACTTCAAAAGGATTTTCTAATTCGTGATGTGCCCAGAAATTAGTTTCAAAAGATATTTTATTTTTTTTCATGCGGAAACGATATAAAGCGTTTGCCCATCCTAATAAAATGAAAAATTATTCATAATATTGGATAAGTTAATTTGACGATAATATAATTAGCTACGATCCTCTATACTAGTTTGGCGACAATGGTAGAGGATCATTTTTTATGTATTAAGTAAACGGCTTAATGAGCATAAAGGGGATAAAATTTTATTTCACAGTTATTACTTTTTAAAGATTCGACTTTGTAATGCAAAACTTAAAACAAAAGAAATAACGCTAAGAATGTAAGGAGAGTTTAGAGCATAAAAAAAGGCGCGGAACTCATCTTAAACGCTATCAAGGTACTGGTATACCCGCACACGAATAAGTGAGCCCACGCCAAAGACGTGAGCATCTTACTTATCATCTCGTGTGCTAAAATTACCAGTTTTTGATAACGAGATTCAAAGCGAATGCTTCAAATGTTTTATATGAAGAATCGCAAAAATACAATCCTGACGGATTAAAAGCAAATATAAGAAAAACAGGCAACCGTTCGTAATAGTAAAAGGCTTTTTCTGTAAATAAATTTATATTATAGATATAAATACTTACAAATCAATTATATATAATTATCCATTGCTATCGCAAGCAGAACGAATTTCCCAGATACCTAACAGGTTTTTGAAACCTGTTAGGAAATGTAATTGAGATCCGTTATCCTAACAGGTTTTAAAAACCTGTTAGGTATGTCTCGTCCTGAAATAAGTTTAAATAAGATTGTGGATAGTTTACGTGAAATAGTTTTCAATATTTACCTGTCGAGCATTCTTTTCAAAGTTCCGTAGGAACGATCGATTTTGTAGCAACGGATTTTAATCCGTTGTTTAAATAGCAACCACATCTAAAGTTCCATAGGAACGATCCATTTTATTTGCTTTGCGTAAACATGCGTGATATCGGTCGATCCTATGGATCTTTTTTCTATTCTATTTACAAAACCGGATTAAAATCCGGCTCTACAATATCTGCCGAGCCTATGGCTCTTTATAAACAAAACCTAATAAAAATAAGTCAAATACCTACAAGGTTATGGAAACATAAGTATTTAACCAGTAAGACCTTTGTATAAAGTTTTCAGTTGCTATCGCGAGCAGAGTAAATTTCCCAGATACCTAACAGGTTTTTGAAACCTGTTAGGAAATGTAGTTGAGATCCGTTATCCTAACAGGTCTTCAAGACCTGTTAGGTATGTCTCGTCCTGAAAAAAGTTTAAATAAGATTTCTGTGAACGAGCAAGATGCTTGCACGAGCAGAATTACCCGCAATCTTGTCATCCCGAGGTACGAGGGATCTCCGTTAGTAGCTCGACATGCTAAATAAACGTTGCGTTAGTTTCTTGCGGAGATCCCTCGTACCTCGGGATGACAAGATTGTGGTTATGACATTCTAGTAAAAACTGAATCCCTAGCCCTGATAGAAGCGACATCCTTTTGTGGCGGGGTTCGCCACAAAAGATATAGCGGATAGCAGGATTAAGCTCCTAATACTTCAAATAATTATTTACTTTATTTTAGCTTTTTGAGTTTCATAAATACCTAACAGGTTTTTAAAACCTGTTAGGATAACCTGTCTCAATTACATTTCCTAACAGGTCTCCAAGACCTGTTAGGTATAGCAACGTGTAAAACGAATAGCTGGATTAAGCTCCTAATACTTCAAATAATTATTTACTTTTATTTTAGCTTTTAGATCAAACATTAGATTGTACAGTCCAAAGAATGTACGGTTCATGTAGATGAAGTGTTTAGAACCACGATTTCCGTTCATTTTTTTAAGATTGGTATCGTTTGAAAATCGTTCGCCTAGTTTCGCGATATTTTCGAAGAAAGTTTCATCTGAAAAGTCAAAGGTTTCTTCCTGAAAAGGTTTGGTAAACAAGGACAACAAATCATGAAACATGCTGGTGAAATATTCGATTTCTGCAGGAGAATCGTCTGGACGAAGTATTTCTAATTCGAATAATTTTTCATTAAAAAGTGCTGTATCGGTAATGATATCTTTGTTGATTAACTCAAAATAAGGCACATAAAAATCATTTGGAATTTGTTTCATACAGCCAAAATCTAAAGCAATCAGGTTATTTTGATCGTCGACCAAAAAGTTTCCTGGATGCGGATCTGCATGTACTTTGCGCAATACATGAATTTGATACATATAAAAGTCCCACAATGCCTGACCAAGTGTATCGCCAACGGCTTTGTCGGTATTTTTTGCGGTGAATTCCGAAAGGTGAATTCCCGTCATCCAATCCATGGTAATGATTTTCTCTGAAGAAAATTCCGGATAATAGCTTGGAAAAAGTAAATTGTCGATTTTACTACACGCAGTCACAACTTCCTGACTTTGCTGAAGTTCGAGCAGGTAATTGGTTTCTTCAATTAGTTTGTCTTCGACTTCTTTAAAATATTTATCGGAGTCTTTTCCCTGAAGGTTAAACATTCTGATTGCGATGGGTTTTACCATAGCCAAATCTGACGAAATGCTGTTGGCAACTCCGGGATACTGAATTTTAACAGCTAGCTTTTTACCATCTTTGACCGCTAAATGCACCTGACCAATACTTGCTGCATTGATTGAATTGGCATTGAATTCGTCGAAAATCTCATAAGGTGTTTTTCCGAAATTAGATTTAAACGTTTTCAATACTAACGGTGCTGAAAGTGGTGGAACTGAAAATTGCGACAAGGAGAATTTTTCTACGTAGGCTTGCGGAAGGAAGTTTTTGTCCATGCTGAGCATTTGAGCAACTTTTAACGCACTTCCTTTTAGGCTTTTTAGTCCGTCATAAATATCCTCGGCATTATTTTCGTTGAGTTTATCGCGGGTCAAATCTGAATTTACCATTTTTTCGGCGTAATGCTTGATGTAGTTTACGCCTACTTTTGCACCGGTTTGCACCAATTTGCTGGCTCGTTCAATTTTTGAGGTTGGTATATAATCGATTGTTTTCATTACTTGCTGTATATTTTTTCTTTAAAAATAAATTTCCCAAAATCGATAAGATGATTTATGGGTGCTACATTCATAAGTTCGAAAGAGGCATTTACTGATTTCTCAATAAAAATATCTGTTTTTTCAAATGCCGGAGACGCATCTTCCATCCAGAATTTTAGTGTGAGCATTAATTGCAGCCAAGCTGATTCCTGAATTCCTTTTTCCTGAAACTTTTGAAATTTCTCTTGTTCTAAGCGGTAATCATCGGTCAGGATTTCGGCAACATATTCTTTAAAACTATCACGAAGCAGGGTAAGCTGTACCAGATTCTTTAATGGATTTCGATCAAATTTAAGTGCCTGCAACGCATAACTTCTGTTGGCGGTAAGAATCTCAAAAAAGGTGAAATAAAAACTCAGCATTTTGTTTTTCATATCATACGCCAAATAATCGCTATTTTGATGTAGCAGATCGATTGTATTGGCAAAAAACAATCTGAATATTTCTTTTTCCAAGCCTTCTAATGTTCCAAAAAAAGTATAAAATTCAGCTTCGGTAAAATCATGTTCTTTGGCAAAATGATAAACTGATTTTGGTTTCTGTCCCTTCTCTAAAACCTCTTCCATGTAGATTGAAACGATATCTTCTTTACTGATTATCTTCTTTTTAGTTGCCATTTTATTAAAATTTAAAATTTGCCTTAAAGGTAAACAATGTTTAAGTATCTTTACGTATCCCTAAACAAAATTGGCTGTTAAATATATGATAAACTATTATGAGTAAAAATGTATTATTGACCGGAGGAACAGGTTTTATAGGCAAGTATCTAACTGATCTACTTATTGCTAACGGATTTTCTGTATCTGTTTTAAGCCGTTCTGAAAGAAAAAACACTCCTGAAATCACGTATTACAAATGGGATCTTGATCGCAATTTTATTGAAGAAGAAGCCATTCTAAAAGCGGACTATATTGTTCATCTTGCCGGTGAAGGAATTGTAGAAAAACGCTGGACAGCCAAACGTAAAAAAGAGTTACTGGAAAGCAGGGTAAAACCAATCGACCTTATTGGTTCTGTTTTAAAAAAGAATAATAAAATACTGGACGCTTTTGTTTCTGCTTCTGCAGTTGGTATCTATGGCGCTAAGACAAGCGAAGAAATCCGAACGGAAGAAAGCGATCCTGCCAATGATTTTTTAGGCAGTACGTGTCAAACTTGGGAAGAAGCTGTTGACCAAATTGGTGCACTCAATATTAGAACTGTAAAAATAAGAACCGGAATTGTTTTGGGTAAAAATGAAGGTTTCTTAAAAAAAATGGCTCCCAGTTTCAAATTTGGCTTTGGCGCCATTTTAGGTACAGGAAAACAATATGTACCTTGGATTCACATTCAGGATTTATGTCAAATATATCTAAAAGCCATAGTTGATCCTGCTATGCATCATTCTTATAATGCTGCCATTACAGACAATACAACAAACGCAATACTATCTAAAACATTAGCCAATGTTTATGGCTACACACTTTGGTTACCCAGAGTTCCGGAGTTTTTGCTCAAAATAGCTTTAGGCGAAATGAGCGATGCGGTTTTAAAAGGAGAAAGAGTTTCGTTTGAAAAATTACAGAAAGCCGGTTTTCAATTTCAATATACCAATTTAGAAGCTGCACTTTCGTTGTGTGTGCATTAGAATGCTATTTCATAATGCCGCTTAAATCGGTATGAACTGTCTTTGAAATTTTATTGGCCACCACATACGGAATATCAATATTAAAATCAGCTATCGTAAGCGGAAAATTAGAGGTTATCGCAATACCGCCTTCTACTTTTTTCATTGAGGCTTTGACGGTAATGAGTTTCATTTTGCCATGAAGGTACATTTTCCCTTTTACTTCAAATTCTTTGTCTGTTTCACAGATATCTTTTAGGTCAAATTTTTCAATCTTACCTTTAAAGACGGCTTTTGGAAAACGATGGCTTTCTACATAATTATCGTTAAAATGTTCTTTCATTAAGTCCATTTTAAAATCGAAATCTTTGATGATAACAGCACAAATGAGCGTGCTTGTTTGAGGTTCCAGAACAATAGTTCCGAGCTTATTTACTGCTTTTACTTCTTCGAAAAGAGGGACAGAAGCTTCAAAATTTACAATCGCCGTGCTGGTTTTAAATTTATCCTGAGCTCCTATTGAAAATACAGTAAAAAGTAACATTAAGGTAGTTTTTTTCATAATCGTCAGCAATTAAACAATTATGTCATTCCAACTTTCTAAGAAAATCTAGAAAAAAAATATGGTTGATCTTAAAAAACAGAATGGCAGTATTCCGTAAAATGTACTCATTTAGTACATAGCACTTTAAAGTTACGAAATTCTGCCACTCGCCCTCACGGATTTTGTGCTAAATATTTGTGAAATGTTATATAGCCAATATCGTTTCAGATTATAACTTTTAAGAAGCTTCTACTTCTGTACAGATTTCGATTAAAAATCCGTCTAAGTCTCTTAAATACGCTACAACTTGTCCCCAAGGTTTTTGTTTGGGTTCGCTAACCAATACGGCTCCAAAAGAAGTTGCTTTTTGTACTGTTTCCGGAACATCATCTGTTATAAAACCTAATTCTATTGCAAAAGGTTTGTCTTCTAAACTGCTTTCTAGAAAACCTTCCGGAAGATTTTGACCTGCCAAACCTTTTGAAGCAAATGAAATCGTGGTTTCTCCTGTGCTCAGTTCTCCGTAATCATTTCCGGGAGCAATAAATTTTCTTGTAAAGCCAAATGCATTTTCATAAAACGTAATCGATGCTTCTACATCTTCAACGTATAAAATTGTATATCCAAATTTTATCATTTTAATTTCATTTAGTTAGTTTAACAATCTGCTTGTATGTTGCCAATTTTCAGGTATAACTACAATCCAATCTCCAACAAAACATTGTACTTGTCTAAACTTGCCAAATCTTCGATAGAGTTAATATTGGTAATTTTAGCATGTTCCTCTACTTCTTTTTTAGATTCGATTTGCTTGATACATTTTCTAAAACGGCGTACCTCATCTAAATTAGATAAAATAAGTCCCGGAACCTGCACACTTTTGCCTTCCTTATCTTTCGCAACCATTGTAAAGTACGAAGAATTACAATGCTTTACTACTCCAGTCTGAATATTTTCGGCTTCGACGCGAATTCCAACAATCATAGAACTTTTTCCAACATAGTTTACAGAAGCTTTCATAGTTACCAATTCCCCTACTTCTATTGGCTTTAAAAAATTCACAGTATCGACAGAAGCCGTTACACAATAGTTTCCGGAAAACTTTGATGCAGAAGCAAAAGCAATCTGATCCAGTAATTGCAAAATATAACCTCCGTGAATTTTACCGCTAAAATTGGTGTGCGATGGCAGCATTAATTCTGATATACTAATTTTTGAGGAAGAAACGGGTTTAAAATCTCCAGTCATGTTTTTTATTTTTAATATTATTTTTTACTGCAACAATTGATTCTCGTCTTCAATCGATGCTCTCGTCACGATATTTTCAGGAAGTGCTTTTTTAGCCTTTGCTCCCATTTTCTTTAATTTTTCGACACTCGAAATCAGGTTACCTCTACCATCAACCAACTTGCTCATGGCATTTTCGTATTCTGTTTTGGTATCCTTGATTTTGTTTCCAATCTTTACTAAATCCACAACGAAACCTTCAAACTTATCATAGAGCGCTCCTGCTTGTCTGGCGATTTCGAAAGCATTTTCCTGTTGCTTTTGATTTGCCCACATGCTATCGATGGTTCGCAATGTTGCTAATAATGTACTTGGCGTAACGATTACTATATTTTTATCGAATGCTTTGTTGTATAAAGCGGCATCTTCGTTTAGTGCAATGGCAAAAGCGGGTTCTATTGGAATAAATAGCAATACGAAATCAGGGCTTTCTATTTGATACAAATCATGGTAGTTTTTGTTACCAAGCTGTTCCACATGCCTTTTGATGGAGTTGACATGCTCTTTTAAAAAATCAATTTTCAGTATTTCCGATTCTTCGTTAACCCATTTTTCATACGCAACCAGAGATACTTTAGAATCAACAATCATTTTTTTACCGTCCGGCAAATTGATTACCACATCTGGGAAAACTTTATTGCCATCTATTGTGGTAAAACTTTGCTGTACTTCATATTCTCGTCCTTTTTCTAAACCTGATTTTTCTAAAACACGTTCCAGAACCAGCTCTCCCCAATTTCCCTGCATTTTACTGTCGCCTTTTAGTGCTTTGGTCAGGTTTAAGGTTTCTTTGCTCATTTGAGCATTCATTTCGCTTAGACCAACAATTTGCTGACGCAGAGCTGCATGATAATCGATACTTTCTTTATGGGTTTGTTCTACTTTTTGCTCAAAACCGTGAATTTTATCCTGCAAAGGCAAGAGGATACTTTTCATGTTTTCGCTGTTCTGCTCGGTAAATTTTGCCGATTTTTCTTCGAGAATTTTATTGGCTAAGTTTTCAAATTCTTTGGTAAACTTGTCCTGTAGTTCGTTGATTTCGCTTTTTTGCTCTTTGTGGCGTTCCCAAAGGTTTTCAAAATCTACTTCTTTTTTAGAAAGCTGAATAGCAAGGCTGTCTTTTTCTGTACGGATATTTTCTTTCTCTGAATAGCTTAAATGCAATTGCTTTTCGAAATTAACTTTATCGCTTTCAAACTGATTTTTCTGCACTTGCAATTGATTGATACTTGCATTTAAACGCTCTTCCAAACTCACTATTTCTGTTTTGGATTTTGCTGAAAAAAGGGCTTTTCCCAGGTAAATACCTAAAAATAAAGCAATAACAAAGCCCAAGATAAACGGGAGGATATCAATCATTCTAAACTTGTTTTTTAGTAAAAATACACAATATAAAAGAAGACAGAATTTTTAGAATCAAATTTTTAATAATAAATCTCAATTCTAAATTAATTGAAAATAAAAAATGGGAACTCACGCAACCTTTCTTAAAGATTACCATCTTGTAAATATAAAGTAACTAAAATTATACGATGAAAAGAATACTGTTATACTTATTTATAGCTTTAGGATTAAATGCTTGCTCACTGAGTAATAATGACGATGTTCCTGCTGATTGCGGAAATTATGAAAATGTATCTTTTACTGGAGTTCCACTTTTGTGCCACTACGCTCCTAAGACTTTACAAACAAATCCACTTGCTGTAGTAATTGATTCACAGGAAAAACTGGATGCCAATTTTACAAAACACGAAAACTCTTGCCCGGATGCCGGAGATTCGACTATAGATTTTTCTAAAGAACTTTTAGTAAGCATTTATGCAGGACAGAAACCAACAAATGGTTATGAAATAAAAGTGGCATCGCTTACTGAAAATAAATGCGAGATTGTTGTAAATTATTATGAAAAATCGCCTCAAACCGGAGAAGAAATAACAAGAACCCCAACTTATCCGTCTACTTTTTTATTAGTTCCAAAAACGGCTAAACTTTTTGTCTTTACTAAAGTTACAGAGAATCAAGACAATATTGTTATTGGAACTTTTGCTAATAAATGCATCGGTGAAGACTGCAGAAATTTTTACCAGATAAATGATTTCAGCATACTTAAATTTCAGGATGTGGCGGCAGGAAACTATAACTTCGATCAATACAAATACACAAGCACAACCAAAAAAGGAGATTATACAGCGCTTCTTAAAACTGTCCCTACCGAAATACTGAAACTTACGGAAGAAACAAAAACGTATGGCTCACCGGACGCATCAGATCAGGGCGGTGTATACTTTCAGCTTCGTCAGGGGAATAAAGTAACCAAAGTTTTTATTGACAATCATGACACCAAAGATCAAAGTGCAGAGATAAAAGCCTTTAAAAAAGAAATTCAGGAAAAAATTAAAAGTTTAAAATAATAATCATGAAAAAGTTAGTATTGCTTTTTATAACATTTGGTCTGTTTTCTACTGTTTATTCATTAGATTCAACCAAAGTAAATTCAGGTTCCATTATCAATAAATGGACATGGGAAAAATCTATTGGCGGACCAAATAATCCTTATATCGCTACGCCTAAGACTAATGGCTACAAGAAAAAAATAGTTTTTACAGAGGATGGAAGAATCATAACTTACAAAGACGATATCGAAATCAGAAACAGCGCTTATGAACTTTCAAAAGGAATAAGTGTTCTTGATAATTCAGAACATGACCTGATTACCTTTGAAGGCAAAACCTATGTTATCGAAAATCTTGATAATCAGAATTTAACAATCGTATGCAACGGTGAAGATACTAGCAGATCTATCTTTAAAAGGTAGTTTTGTAAATTAAAATTTGTTATTTTTACAGAAGTAAATTCACTTATTTTTTGAAAGACGACTTAGAAATATATATCAGGCAATGTATGCAAAATGACAGGGCAGGACAACTGAAAATCTATCAGCTGTTCTCTCCTGTGCTGTATGGTATCTGTTTGAAATATATGAAAAATGAAGATGATGCTAAAGATGTATTTCAGGAAGCCTTTGTAATTGCATATCAAAAAATAAATCAATACAAATTTGAAGGCAGTTTTGAAGGCTGGCTCAAGCGGATTTTTATCAATAAACTGATCGAAACGCTGAACAAGAAGAAAAAAGAAAGTTTTTTTTTGGACGTTTTCGATCCTGATACTGATTATGTAGCCGAAGAGGAATTAGAAATAATGCCCGTCGAACAGGAAAAGTTGTTAGAATATATACGGGATTTACCCGATCAGTACCGGATGGTTTTTAACTTGTATGTTTTTGAGAAAATGAAACACAAAGAAATTTCCGAATTATTAAATATATCTGAAGGAACCTCGAAATCGAATTTAAACAGAGCAAAGCGCATTTTACAGAAAAGAATTTTGAGCATAAAAAATTTTAAAATAGCATGAAAAAGCAAAATATAGAAGAAATTTTTTCATCAATAGAACACTTCTCTAGTGTTCCGCCTCCTGAACTATGGGGACAAATTGAGGAAAAACTAAACCAACCAAAAAAGAGCAAAAAAGCTATTATTTGGTGGACTGCTGCTGCATGTTTATTAGCGGGACTAATGGTTCCGACTGTTTTGCATTTTAATTCAGGCGCTGACATCAATACATTAAATACGAATTCTACTAATACCGTAGTTCTGGAAGAGAAAAATTCAGGCGCCGTTAAAAATAATTCAACTAATAAAAATACGGGAACTGAATCTAACGCAGTACAAGAGAATACTAACAAGCAAATTGTTAACAGTGAAAATGACAAGACTAAAAACATTGACAAAGAAGCTATTGACAAAAAAGTAATTGACAAAAAAGTAATTGAAGTACAAAATACCGAAACAGCAACTGCTACATTAGAAAATTCACCAGAAAAAAACAATACAACTAAGGTTCAAAACACTACTATTATTTCGAATACAGCAACAAGAACTGCTCATTCTGAAACTAAAAAAGCAACTAATCGCGCTGTCTTTTTAGATATAAAACAAACTGAAACGCATTCGCCTAATCAGGCTGTTGCCGTAAAAGCAAATACTTCTAAAAAAGAAAACAATTTCAATGATGTTTCAAAACAGCAAATGACAACTGTAGAGAAAAACAATTTGAATCAAGCTGTAGCTGAACAAAATTTTACATCTAAAGCAACAGATAAAGTTGCTACTTCATCTAAAAATTCTATTTCAAAAAAGGAGAAAGAACTTTTGGATAAGGCTGTAGCGGAGAATACTTTTAAAACAAAAAAACAAAAATCATTTAATGCTAGTCCGGAGAAGTCAATTTCCGGTTCTGTTGTAGGTGAAAAACTAAATGCTAAAAACAATACTACCTTTGCTTTAAACAATTCTAATTCTGTTTTGAAGGAGAATGAGAATCAAAATAAACAGGATCAAAAAGAAATTAATCCTAATTTTAACACTATAGCTTTAGAAAAAAGTATTGCTGATAATAATAGCGTAAATAACAATTCTAAAAACACTTCTAAATTTGGTGATGCTTTGAGCAAACAGGATTCTGTTCAATTGGCAGAACTTCAAAATTTAGAAAAAGGAATAATCGTTGCTGAAGTTACCAAAGAAGAAAAGGAAAAAGAAGACAAAGCTGTTCCTAAATCTGAAAAATGGGATCTTGGTGTTTTTGCAGGTGTTGCTAATTCTGAGAATTATAAAAACGAGAAAACACTTGGTAACGTAAACGACTCCAAACAAAGTAATTCGTATGGTGTTAAAACCAGATACAAGATCAATAAAAAATGGGCTGTGGGTTCTGGTCTAAAATTTAATGAATTAGGTCAAAGCATTGCTAATGTTGCGTACATGAGTACAAAAAGCGAAGCAACCTTTACCCAAAGTGATTATCTGAATCAAAGTGCTTCAGCCGTAAAACCGCATATAGCCAATAACTCGAATTATGTTTTTCTATCGAATAACACTAAAAACTCATTTAAAAGCAACAATATCCAAACTGGAAACGTTAATCAGAGCTTAAAATACATCGAAATGCCTTTGGAAGTTTCGTATGCCGTTTTAACTTTAAACAAAGCCAGCGTAAGCTTAAACACAGGAGGTTTTGTTGGTAAACTGGTTTCTAATAATGTTTCGCTAAATGGTACTTCTATTGGTGAAAACATCGATGCTAATGATTTTGTTTATGGTTCTGTTTTGAGTAGTACAGTTCAATATCGTGTTTATAAAAAGACGAATGTTTTTGTAGAGCCTGCTATGAATTATTATGTGAATCCTTTAAATAATCAATCTTTCAATCAGTTTCAATGGGGATTGAATTTTGGATTGAATGTTTCATTTTAATGTTTTAGTCTAATTTTTATTGTATTTTTCTAAAAAAATAACTTTAAAAATAAGTCCTTACTAATGAGCATTCAAAATAATTGGAATGACCAAAAATCACTTCCGGCTGACTTACTATTAGCAAAAAAACAGATTTATGATGTTTGTGGTCTTGCTTGTTCACTACCTCAGCCAGAAGCTGAAAGTGCAGAGTATGACGCATTTGATTTTATAATCAACCATCATCAGATAAAATTTAGATCTGCTAAAATTACGCCAACGAAGACAGGACAATTTGTAACCTTGTGGAAACGAAACAACTCAGGAACTATTGAACCTTTTGATTTTTCGGATTCCATTGATTTTGTAATTGTAAATGTTAGAAAAAATGAAGCTGCAGGTCAGTTTATTTTTCCGAAAGCTGTTTTGCTGAGTAAAGGAATTTTTTCTACAGCTACGAAGGAAGGAAAGCGCGCTACAAGAGTTTATCCTCCGTGGGATGAAACCACTAGCAAGCAAGCACAAAAAACACAACAATGGCAATTGGATTATTTTTATGAATTAAGTCCAAAACCTGACCTTGTAAAATACAAAACAATATTCCAGATTTAAAAATAAAAAAAGGCTGTCTAAAATTTTAGACAGCCTTTTAGTTTAACTTATGTATGCTTATTTTTTTATGATCTTATCTCTAAAAACAACTTTATTGTTTTCTGTCAAAGTATAAAAATAAATTCCTGAGGCTAAATTACTAATTTGTATTACGCCTGTATTGTTGTTCTCTCCTGCTTTAATATCTAATGGACTACCGATTAAACGACCTGTACTATCATATAATCTCAATTTTAAATCTTTAGTCTGATTGGCTTTCAACACTACATTTACTACATCTGTTGCCGGATTAGGATATGTTGTGGCGAAACTATTCGCCTTAGTACCAAAATCTATTGTTGATAAAGTAGGTTTAAATTCGAATCTGGCGATTACCGGACCGTGATCAGAAGTTGTATTTACATAATTTGTTATATCATTACGAGGATCATAAACCGCAGTTGAATTCGGGATATACGAATCTGTTAATTCATTAGAAATCATAATATGATCTAAGAATCCACCTGAGCTTAAAAAACTAAAGGCACCCGCTTTGCTAATATCTAAAGTTAAAGCATTAAAATTAGCTGTATCTTCTACTAATGCTTGGTATGAAGATGGGTTCCCCGGAATAACAGATGCTTTTACATCATCATTATAGTCACCCAAAATTATATAATTACTATCAGGATAATTCGCTATTAAACTGTCTCTCAATAATTCAGCATCGTACTTACGCATATTGTATCTCGACATATCACTTCCGCTATTGGCACGTGCGTGAATATCGATTAGGTCGATTTCTTTTTTAACCCCATTAATATTTGTTTCAATTTTGACCATGTAAGGTAAACGTCCTGAAGAGAAAAAGCTTGAGCCATTACCACCTGGGTAATTTGGCAAAGTCGCGGTTCCGTTTCGAACATCATCATACAGTTTTTTAAACATAACGCGCTCCTTTTTAACTGTCGTAGTTTGTGTGTTATAAAGAACTACTAATTTTTGAGGAGGAAAAGTATCCTGAGGAGGATTAAACGAATACGACCATGAAGTCGAGATTGATTTTTCGAATGTTTTTCCGTTAACATTGATTTTCTGAATCAAAATATCGATAGACGGATCATCAGATACTTCCTGAACTACGTAAACGTCTGCATCCAGCTTATTCATTACTTTGGCAACGTTTTCTATTTGCAACGCATTGTTTGTTGGTCCAAACTCTACACCACTAGCATCTTTTACAGCTGTTCCAAAAAATTCTAAATTATAGGTTACAACATCAAAAGTTTCTGCTTTTGGTAAAGAAGAACCAGTAAACATTCCTATTTCTGTATCTAATCCTGTTCCTGTTACTTTCAGTTTTCCTGAAATCTCTAAAGCTTTTACAGAAGGTGTAAATCGTACAAAGATTGTTCTACCTGCCGCTGCATCAGCTGTAGGAACCACAACGTTCGATTGAAATGCTACACCATCCAAAGACAATTGGTAATCTGCAGGAGCAGTTAATGTAAGGTCATTGTATCCTACTGCTTTAAAAATAAAAGATTGTGTAGCTGAAATAGTATTTGGACTTGCATCTCCAAAACTTAAAACAGGATTTGCATCTAAATAATTCGTTAGATTCGTAATGGCAATATCATCAATTGACCATTCAGCAGCATTATTAGTTCCTCCTGCAGTTGTTTCGTAAACCCATGCCAAATACGTATGGCTGGTTTTGTAAGCTTCTAAATCGATGTTTTGTGACAATTTATAAGTTCCTGTTTCTGTAGGGAAATTACCTTCTAACGCTGTCCATGTTGCTGTTTCTGGATTGCTTTTTCCATCATAATTTACAGAAACCATTAATTTTAATTGGGGCCCTTCGTAAAATTTACGAGAATAAAAAGATAGTAATGCCAAATCTGTGAAGTTATCTAATCTCAATTTAGGCGAAATCAACCAGTCTTTGCTTGCTCCGCTTTCAGAATATCCGTTCATAAGCACTGCTCCTGTACCGGAATTCACATTTCTTGCTGTTGTAGTAATTGCCCATCTGTTGCTGTTTCCGGCAACACTATATTCTGTCCATCCACTATTGCTTAAAGCATTTACATCATTAAAACCTTGAACATAAGGATTAATTCCTGCTCCTGACAAGGAAACAATTTTGCTTGTTGCACCTGTCGTTTCGTGTGTTAACTGAGCTGAAGATTCTCCTAAAGCCGTTGGCGTAAATTGAACGTAAACCGTTACAGCTGCGTTTGAAGCAAAAGCTGCTGCATTAAAAGATATAGAAGAACTAAAATTCGTATTGTCTTTAGAAACCACGAAAGCTGTTGCTGAAGAACTTACTGTAACAGGCGCTGTAACATTCGCACCCTGAATTTGATAACTAAAGATTTCTGAACTATAATTTGGTTCTGAAAAACCTAAATTAAGAGCTGAAACTGTTGTCAAAAAAGATGGAATTGCCACATTTGAAGTAGTCACATCTTTTTTAGTAACAACTGACTGAATGTTTCCGTTTGCATCTTCTGAGATTGAAAAAACAGAATACGATGCACCAAGTACTAATCCTGAAAATGTTTTTACAACAGGCTGTGAAGGATTGGTAATATTTAAAAATCCAAATTGTAATGCAGCTGCATCACTAGCATCAACACCTGCTTTTACTTGCGCAGCTGTTGGTGTTGCGCTTCCTCCCGGAAGAAGTACAAAATATGTTTTTCCTATTTCATCTAACTGATCAGAAAAATCAAAACTCTCTGATAAAATATTATCTGTTTTAGGATAGCCTATCGCACTTACCGGCGCCATGATATCGCTTCTAACATCTATATTGTCAATAGCAAAAGATGGACGCGATCCTGAACCTGAAACTTGTCTTGAAATCCATCTAACCTGAACTACAGGTTCGTTATCACACTCAGATGGCAACGTTACTTTTATATTTTGCGGATTTTGAGAAGTTGGCGGTGTAGCGTCCGATACTTCTGAAACTGTATTATTAGAATATGCTGTGGAAGGCAATATTTTAAATGCACCAGAATTTCCAATACGATATTGCAAAACCATTTCATTAATACGACTATTATTCGGCGTTCCATATGGATTACGAATGGTTATCGCTTCATATTGAACCTGAACTGCTTTTTGACCCGTTGCGTCTATAGCAAGTGCAATGGTTAAATCAAGACTTCCTGTATTCAGAAAACCAATTTTCCCAACATAATTATGAAAATTACCACTCGTTGTAGCTGCTGAACTAGGACCTACCAAAGCTCTGTCTGCAACTAATGTTCCGCTTACATTGAAACTTAATCCTGGTAAAGTAGACGCTGTCCAGCCTTGAAATCCTGCAGGATACGTTATTGGATTGGTCGCCAATCCGTCAAAATTTTGCGTATAAGGTAAAGCTTGAGGAGCTGGATTTGTTGGTGTTTGTGCAAAAATGCTCAACGACCAACAACAAAATAAACTTAAGAAAGCCGTAAGAGGCCGTAAAGTGTAAATGTTTTTCATATAGTTAAAATGAGTTTTTTAGAAGTCAAATTTATAATCTTTAAAGTTAACACAATATTACATAATCATAAAGTTATTCCTTCATATTAAAACAACAATCGATCCTAAAATGAAATTATTCATACATTCAGCTTATTTTTTAACATAAAAAAAGCGACCTAAACAGATCGCTTTAACTTGATATTTATAGTAGAAGTATACCTTATATTGCCGTATAACCTCCGTCTGAAATAAAATAACTTCCCGTTGTAAAAGAAGATTTATCAGAACTTAAAAACAAAACCAATTCCGCAATTTCTTCTGATGTCCCCAAACGGTTCATTGGTGATTTTGCCGCTACAGCTTCCATCGCACTTGAATCCAGATTATCTTTTAATAAAGCGGTTTCAATGTAACCAGGTCCTACAGCATTGCAACGAATATTTTTTTGTGCATACTCAGCAGCAATATTTTTGGTTAATCCAACAACTCCATGTTTTGAAGCAGTATAAGCTGAACTAAGAGGTGCTGCAACTTGTCCGTGAATCGAAGCAATATTTACTATGCTTCCTCCACCGTTTTTTTCCATTTGTTCTAATTGGTAACGACAGGCATAAAAAACACCATTTAAATTCAAACCAATAACGCGATCCCAAGCTTCGGGATCATATTCTCCTGTTGGTTTGGCCGGACCACCCATTCCTGCATTGTTACAGGCAATATCAAGTCGACCGTATTTTGCTACTGTTTCCTGTACTACTCTTTGGTTATCGCTTGCACTTGACGAATCTCCTTTAATAAAAAAAGCTTCTCCGCCATTTGCTGCAATTATCTTTACTGTTTCCTGTCCGTGTTCTACATTAATATCGGATACTATTACTTTTGCTCCTTCACGAGCATACGCTTCTGCGACAGCACGACCAATTCCTGAACCGGCTCCGGATACAAAAGCAACTTTGTTTTCTAAAAGTGACATATTCTTAAGTTTAAAATTTGTACTTCTAATTTACGAAGATCGCAGAAGGTAATACACTTCAAAAACACAATTTAAAACAACATTAACGTTCATTGCCAATCATTTGTTATTTAATATTAAAAGCATCTAAATGAAGATTTTTTTTCTTAGTGTTTTGTAACTACTCGTCTAATTTCATATTCCCTCTGTCTTTACGGCTTTCCGGATCAGAATTAGAGTAACGATTGGGTGTTATGTCAGAATTTCTATCTTTATTTTCTACTGTTTTTTTAGCTTCTTCTTCTGTACTCACACCACGATTCGCATTTGCATTGGTTGTATCTTTTGTGCTTGAAGCTTTCTTGATATCTTCATTTTCATTTCTGGCTCTTTCGACTACTTTTTTATTTCCGTCAGCATCTGTTACGACCTCTTTATTAAGTTTTGTTTCTTTTGATTCTTTATCATGCGAAACATTTTTACCTTTAGATTCATCATTAGTTTTTTGTACTCCATTTATCTTTTTCGATCCTAAATTATTAGTTTCCATATCTTTATTTTTTAAAATTACTACTATAATATTACGAATTTCAGGGCTTAAATCGTAGTCCTTTAACATAGCTTTTGGATAATAGCCGCTCGTTTCTTTTAATGCTGATGAAACAAAACTATCTTTGCAAAAAAAATAACATGCACCAACACTTCATTCTTTTTAAACCTTATGGCTATTTAAGTCAGTTTATATATGAACTAAAGAGAAAGAAAAAACTTTTAGGAGAGTTGCACGATTTCCCTGAGGGAACAATGGCTATCGGAAGATTAGATGAAGATTCTGAAGGATTGCTTTTACTAACTACTGATGGAAAAATAAGCGAGCAGATCCGAAGCAAAAAAGTTGACAAAGAATATTACGTACAAGTTGATGGTGTTATTACTCCAGAAGCTATTGAACAACTTCAAAAAGGTGTCGAAATTGGTTTTGATGGCGGCAAATACACAACCAAACCCTGCAGTGCTTTTATTGTTACTGAAATTCCGGATTTTGGACCGCGAGCCAAAAAAATACGCGATGAACGCCACGGACCGACTTCGTGGGCATCGATTACCGTAAATGAAGGAAAGTTTAGACAGGTTCGGAAAATGACTGCCGCAGTTGGTTTTCCGACTTTGAGACTAGTTCGCGTTCGTATAGGAAATGTATATTTGCAAAATCTAAAAGCAGGAGAAGTAATAGAAGTTTCAGACTTTAATTAGAGAATGAGCCAATTAGAAAATGTGATAATTTGATAATTAGATAATAAGTCAATTAGAAAATTAGATCATTCATATAGACAATCAAAAAAATTCACAACTCACAATTCACAGCTCACAATTAAAATTCAATTTATAATTCAAAAAAAAATGCTAAACGTTGTTCTTGTAGAACCGGAAATTCCAAATAACACCGGAAATATTGGTCGATTATGTGTAGGTACAGAAAGCAGACTACATCTTATTCATCCGTTTGGATTTGTTATTAATGATAAAAATCTAAAACGATCAGGACTGGATTATTGGGTTCACCTTGATGTTACCGAGTATCAAAATATAGAAGAATGGATTCAGCAGATTCCAGATCAGTCACGTGTTTTTTTAATGAGTTCTCATGCCGAGAAATCTTATCTGGAAACTGATTTTCAGGATGGAGACTGGTTGGTATTTGGAAAGGAAAGTGTTGGTTTAAGCAAAGAGGTATTGGAACGTTTCGAAAATCATTTGACGATTCCGATGTCAAAATTGATTAGAAGTTTTAATATCGCTAATTCTGTTGCTTTTGTTGTTGGAGAAGCGAAAAGGCAAATCGGGGTAAAAAAATAATTGTGAATTGTGAGTTGTAAATTGTGAGTTGTCATCTAAAAACAACGATTTAACAAATCAACAATTAAACGATTTACCTAATTATAAATTTTCCTTTTTCAGTATCGAAAGTAATGTTTTCGTCTTTAAACAAAGTATTAAAGCTTCCTTTTGAAATTAAATGTTGTGGTTCGTCCTGAACTACCATTTCCGGTGTCATAATAATCATTTCATCGCTTAGCTGAATAGCCAGATCAATATCATGTGTCGAAAACAAGATACATTTGTTTGTTTCCTGCGTTAGTTTTTTTAGCAATTTAAATAAGGAAACTTTATGAAGAAGATCTAAATGTGTTGTTGGTTCGTCTAAAATAATGAGTGGTGTATCTTGTGCCAAAGCGCGTGCTATTAAAACCTTTTGAAGCTGACCATCACTAATTTCATAATGCTTCTTTTGTGTAAGATGTTCAATTTGGGTCAATTCTAATGCTTGTTGCACTTTATCGATATCAGTTTGTGTTAATGTTCCAATCCAATTGGTGTAAGGCTGACGACCCAAAGCGACTAACTCAAAAACCGAAAGATTACTTGGAGGCAGTTTTTCCGTTAAAACTAAACTTAATTGCTGTGCTAAATCAAGTGGCTTGTAGTTTGCTATATTTTTATCATTCAAAAAAACGGTTCCTTCCAGCGGATGCTGAATTCCGGTAATAGTGCGTAACAAAGTTGATTTTCCAATTCCGTTTGCTCCAATTAAGGCAACTAGTTTTCCTGCCACTAAATTCAAATTCAGTTGCTTAGCAATAAGCACCGTTGCTTTCTTCGACGTGTAGCCAATACTTAGGTTTGAAGTCTTTAAAATCGTTGTCATTTTTTTTAAGTTACTGAGGTTCTGAGATGGTAAGTTGCTAAGTTTTTTTGATAAAGATTGAAAGAGTAAAAGTATTTTAAAAATCTAAACCTTTTTGTATTATCTGTGAGCAATAGCATTTACTGAAAATTTCTTTTTTTCATTAATAAATAAATCACAACCGGCGCACCAATTATAGACGTAATAGCATTTATGGGCAACGTAGTATCTAATCCTGGTAATTGTGAAGCGATGTCGCAAAAAAGCATAATGATTCCACCATAAAAAAAGGTACTCCAATATAAAACTGCATGATTACTGGTTTGAAACGTAAGTTTTGCAATATGCGGAACTGCCAATCCTATAAAAGCAATCGGACCCGCAAAAGCCGTTATACTTCCTGCCAGAATACTGGTGGCAAATATGATAATCAAACGAACACGTGTATAATTCAATCCCATGCTTTTAGCATAATTCTCTCCTAGAAGCAAGGCATTTAAAGGTTTGATACTTGCCGCACTTAACAACAATCCTAAACCTACACAAACAGCAAGGATTGCAATAGAAGACCACGAAAGATTACCGAGACTTCCTAAAGACCAAAAAGTAAATTTCTGAAGTTGTTCTGCTGAGCTAAAATAAGTCAATACACCTACAATCGCACTGGTAAAACTTCCGAACATTAGTCCCACAATTAAAATTGCCATTGTATTTCGCAAACGTTGTGCTACCAGCAAAACCAATAACAAAACGGCTGTGCTTCCTAACGTCGAGGCTAATACAAGTGTATAAGATGACACTAAAATGGACTGTAAAAACGAAGGCAATAAACCTGCTCCTAAAATAACTACTGCCACCGCAAGTATTGCTCCGGAACTTAATCCCAAAACATCAGGGCCTGCGAGCGGATTTCTAAATAAGGTTTGCATCAATAAACCGCTTATGGCTAAACCAACTCCAACTAATACCGCAGTTATTGCTTTAGGCAAGCGATAATTGATAATAATATATTCCCAGGTAGATTTGCTCGCTTCACCGCCCGTTAAGCTGGTAAAAACTTCTTTAAACGGAATGGTAACAGAACCCAGACTAATATCCAGAATAAACATAAATAAAAGTGCCAGACCAAGTATGGAAAATAAGATGCTATTTCGCTTTTTATCAATCAACGCTCTTAATTTAATTTTGATGCAAAAGTAAATTCATAGCTTGGCAACAAATCAGGATGGAAAATTTTGATATAATCTTTTAAAACTAAATCCGGACGGCTTGGTGCTAATTCATAATAAACAGTTCCGCCTGTTGCGCCAACCTTACCTTCAAAAGTATATACATTTTTTGATGTAAAAGCATCGAATTGTGTATAATGAGGATTGCTTTTTCCGAACTCTTCTAATGTTTTAAACGTACCTGCTGAAATCCAGAAATTAGCCGTTTTAGCCTTAACCAAAACTTTTTCAAAAGACAATCCTTCACTTCCGGTTCCTTTTAAATCTGCCCATAAATAATTGGCATGCGCATCGTTCATAAATTGTGCTGCCCAGCTGTCTCCTTTTGCTACATACCAAATATCTTCATACATAGAACCGTATAAAACAGTTGCAGAATTCGGTTTATCCGCTACTAGTTTTTTTGCCTGATTATAACTCGTCACAATTTTATCAAATAACTCTTTCGCTTCTTCTTCTTTTCCAAACAAAACGCCGTACAGTTTTATCCATTCTGCCTTACCAAGTGGTGATTGTTCCATATAGTCAGCCTGAATAAGAACGTTTAATCCACTTTTCTTTAAATTCTCAATCGCCGTATTATTGTTGTCTACTCCAAAAGTCACAATCAAATTGGGAGCTAATTCTATTAATTGTTCAATGTTTAATTTTTCATTTTCGCCTACATTCTTCACAGCACCTTTATCTACTAATGCTCTTGTTTTTTCTGAAGAAATATAATCCGTATGCGGAAAACCAACTAATTTATCCTCTACACCCAGCATTTCGAGAAAAGGAATGTTAGTTGTTGATGTTACTACTACAGATTCTAAAGGAACATTTACCGCTGTGTATTTTTGCAGACTATCCGGAACTTTTGCCTCTTTTTCTTTTAAAACATAAGTTAGTTTTGTATTGGCATTTGGCCAGGGATCTGAAACAGTAACTACAGCATATCCTTCGTGCTTAACAATCGAAAGATTAGAGGCAAACTCAATACTATTTTGAGGAATTATCGAAGCTGTAACTTCTGCACTTTCATTTTTCTTACATCCTATTAAAAGAAAAAAAGTAGAAATAAAAACTAATTTAGGCAATATGTGTTTCATATAGTAGGTGATATAGTTGTATTAGTACATTATAATTGTTCGCAAATTTGAAACTTTTGCAAATTTAAATTTACGTTTTCATAGCGACAAAGGTAACGCAATTTCTATTTTTTTTGTTTACTTTTATTCTTACACAATTAAACACGCAATTTTCGCATACAATGACAATACTGACGACAAAAATTTGCTCCAATTGTGAATCTTCTTTTAATTGTGGAGCTGTTTCAGCAGAGCGTAATTGTTGGTGTAATGACTTTCCTCCTATTTTTACTTTATCCGAAGGAGGAGATTGTCTTTGTCCCGATTGTTTAAAAGAAGCCTGTACTGATAAAATCGACGCTTACGTAGAAACTTTCGATCCAAAAAAAGCGTCTGAAAACAAAATTGCGTCCTTACCAAAAACTGAAAAACTAATTGAGGATATTGATTATTACATCGAAAATGGAAATTATGTTTTCAAAGCCTGGTTTCATTTAAAAAGAGGACATTGTTGCGAAAACAATTGCCGTCATTGCCCTTATTAGCCTTTTATATCTAAAGTTAAATTTTTATTCTTCAGTACCTGAAACTTTCACTTTTCAAAATGCCTTTTTCAGTGTAATATCAATTTTATTGAAGTAATAAAAATAGTACTTTAAACCCGTTTACGTTTAGAATATGATAGAATAAGACATCGAAATTTGAATAATCAATAACTTTAAGTTTATCTTTGAATTAAATTAAGGTTGTGTTACACCAAAAACACATTAAAAGGGAATCAAGTCAAAATCTTCAAAATACATTTTGAATGTTTTATAATCTTGAGCTGTACCCGCAACTGTAAGCTTAGTTCTTGAAAAAGAATGATTGTTGTTAACTGCAAACCACTGCTCGCGAAAACGAATGGGAAGGTAAACAACAAAACGCAAGCCAGGAGACCTGCCTTTGAAACAAAACATCGAACTCTCGGGAAAAAGAGTGTAGAAGATTATGACTTTAAAAAAACTTTTTTCTTTTTGTTTTTTATTCCTGTGCCAATTTATTTGGGCGCAAAGCGATACTATTACAAATCTTAAAGAAGTTATTGTTTCAGATGCTAATCTTATAAAATACTCTAATTCGCAATCGGTTTTAAAGCTCAACGATTCTATTATCAACAAGAATGAGCCTTTACTTACTGATTTATTAAACTTTAATTCTACCATTTATTTTAAAGAATATGGACGAGGAATGCTTTCCACCGTTTCCTTCAGAGGAACAACTGCATCTCAGACAGCCGTGATCTGGAACGGTATTAATATCAATTCTCAGATGAATGGCAGTACTGATTTTAATACAATCTCAGGGACTGACTATAATTCAGTAAGTGTTAAAGCAGGTGGCGGAAGTGTTCTTTATGGAAGCGGTGCTATTGGAGGAACTGTTCACCTTAATAACGATATGAAGTTCGATAATAAGTTCACCAACAAACTGCGATTAGATTATGGTAGTTTCAATACGATTGGAATTAATTATCAAACCAATATTTCTAATGATAAATGGAGCACGCAAATTGGCTTTTCGAAAAATAGTTCTACCAATGACTACAAATACTTAAATCGATATACCTGGCGAGGCGAACAACGCTGGAACCAAAACGGTCAATACGATATTATTACTGTGAATGCGAATGCAGGTTATAAATTTAATGCTAAAAACAGACTAAAATTATACACTCAGGCTTCTAACACAGACAGAAATACGTCCTTACTAACGGAATCCGAAATAAAGACGAAATACAAAAGTGGTTTTAACAGAAATCTATTAGAATACGATGGCGATTTCGGCAAGCTGACAACGAATCTAAAAGCTGCTTATATATTTGAAGATTTTCAGTATTTTCCAGACAACAGCTTAAATCTGTTTACTTTTGGAAAAACAGAAAACCTTATTACAAAAGCTGACATAGGATATTCACTATCCAAATCGACACAATTAAATGCAATTGCAGATTACAGCAAAACGAAAGGTTACGGAAGCGGTTTTGGTGATCATGCACGTGAAATAAGTTCTGTTGCACTATTATTAAAACAGGATTTCTCAACCGATTGGAAAAATGAATTAAGTGTTCGTAAAGAGTTTACAGAAAATTACAAATCCCCGGTTTTGTTTTCTTTAGGAACTTCGTATCAGTTTAGTGAACTGTACAATCTAAAAGTCAATGTTTCTCGAAACTTCAGAATTCCGACTTTCAATGATTTATATTGGGAACAAGGTGGAAATCCAGATTTAAAACCAGAGAGTTCTTATCAGGCAGAAATTGGGAATGTTTTTAGTTTTAAAAACATTTCACTTACCCAGACTTTTTATTACATAAAAATTCAGGACTTATTACAATGGGTTCCCGGTCGTGGCGGAATATGGTCTCCAAAAAACACGGATAAAGTAAACAGCTACGGATCTGAAACGTTATTGAATTGGAACAAACAATACGGCAAGAATCATTTTACTGCGAGTGCTACTTATGCCTACACTATTTCTGAAGATCTGGAGACTAAAAATCAACTGTTTTTTGTTCCGTTTCATAAAGCAACTGGCGCTGTTTCTTATTCCAGAAATAAAATATCAGCTTATTACCAATTTTTATATAATGGTTTCGTTTATACGCAAACAGATAATGATCCCGATAAAATTGTTAAAGACTATACTGTTTCAAACATTGGAGTCGATTATGATTTTAATTTTTTGAACTCATTTAAATTAGGTTTTCAGCTTCTTAATCTTTTCAATAAAAATTACGAAAGCCTTGAAAGCAGACCCATGCCAGGAAGAAATTTTAATATATACTTAAACTTTAAATTTTAAAACCATGAAGAAAATAACCCAATTTTTATTTCTAGCATTAAGCGTATCGCTTTTTGTTTCTTGTTCGAATGACGACTCTGACAATCCAAAAGGAGTTTATGATGATGGATTCTTTATTTTAAATGAAGGAAGTGCCGATGGGGGTTCTGTTTCATTTGTAGGCGAAGACCTTTCGACTTTCAATGCAGATGTTTACAAAACAGTTAATGGAGCTGATTTTGTTGGTAAATATCTTCAAAACATCTTTTTTGATGGAGATAAAGCCTATATCATTTCCGGAGGTTCAAATGTAATTAATGTGGTGAACAGATATACTTTTCAATTGATTGCCAAAATTGATTCTGATCTTGCAAATCCAAGATATGGTGTTGTAAAAGACGGAAAAGCGTATGTAACCAATGCTAATACTTATTCTTATTCTAATCCTGCTACTGGCGACACTGATGATTATGTTGCTGTAATTAATTTGACTACTAATAAGGTAGAGTCTAAAATTGCATTGAATTCAACAGCAAACAGAATTATTGAAGAGAATAACAAATTATACATCACAGATGCCAGCAATAGCAAATTGTTAATCTTAAATCCATCAACAAAAGCTTTAGAAGGTTCTGTAGAAATAGGTTTTGGTGCTAACAGTATGGAAGAAGAAGACGGATACCTATATATCTTAAAAAATTCTTATTCAGACAGAAGCGAGATCGTAAAAGTTAAATTATCAGATAAAACTATTGCTAAAATTACTTTCCCTGAATCTTTAGATAGCGGACAAGGATTCTTAGATATCGAAGATAACAAGATTTATTACACTGCTAATAATGATGTATACGTTATGAGCACTTCTGCAACAGCTGCTTCAACAACACCAATCTTTACTGCAGCTATTTCTACAGATGGTTCAATTTACGGTTTCGCAGTAGAAGATGACAAAATTTATGTTTCTGACTCAGGAGACTATGCTTCAAACAGCAAAGCATTCGTTTATAACTTAAGCGGAGCTTTACTTAAAGATTTTACTGTTGGTATTGCACCAAACGGTTTTTATTTTAATGACTAATTTTTAGAAATTAATCATTATTAGTTTTTTTATATTTTTTTTGGAAAAAGAAAAAGGCTTTCAGTATCTGAAAGCCTTTCCTTTTTTATTGTAATGCTCTTAAAAGACCTGCTGGTGCTTTGTCTACATACATTTGATTTCCTATTCCGCTCATCGCTTTAGAATCGACAAAAGCACGTAATGCTTTATTACTATCCTGCTGTATTTTTTGAGTAGTAGCTTTTCCGGTAATTACAGATATAGCCTTATTTAATAAAGGCTCATCTTTATCTCCTAAAACACCTAAAGTTGACACATATTCTAATTGTTTGTATGCAGGCTGAAGTCCATCTGTATATTCTCCAAAGCCACTTGCATTAACAATTTTAAGTACCAATGGCTGCATCGCGTATTTATGATTCGGATTTACCTGATTTTTAGTAAACGATTCTGAATCATACAATGTTATCGATCCGACATTTTTACCTACTGTTACATCTCCAATCTGAACTACAGAAATATAAGGTGCTAAACCATTTATCACTAATTCACTTGCAGATGCTGTTCCACTACTTGTCAGAATATAAACTTTAGGTAATCTAAGTTTGGCAACATCCTTATCCCCGATTTTATCTGTAAATCTGTTAATTAACGATTCCGGTTCTTCACTTTCAAAAAAAGCATTGACTTTGTCGTTCCATTTTTGTTTTGCAAAAATCTGCCCTGTAAAATCGCCAGTAATCATACTTGCCAAACGAGTAGCCGTTAATACAGATCCTCCACCATTATATCTTAAATCCAAAACAAGATCGGTAATTTGTTGATCTCTTAATTGTGCAAAAGCTTCATTCAACTGCGTATCGTAGTTGGCATAAAATCCATTGTACATCAAATAGCCAATTTTATGATTATCTTCAACGAAAACTTTGTTGATTAAAATTGGATTTTCATCTAAAATCGTTTTTACCAATGAAACTGATTTATTATTTGGAGTTACTACATTATCTGCATTAACATCTGCTAAGTTCAATGTAAAGCTATCAGATTCTATAAGCAGCTGTCTGTAATTTGATGCTGTCAATTGTGTCCCGTTAACGCCTGTAAAAACATCACCACGTTTCATACCTTTCGCCGCTGCATCAGAATTAGGAATTACATAGCGTACAAATCCAACTAAATCTGTTGAACTTCCTTTTTTATAGCTTAGCCTAAAATCGATTCCGGAGTTTTTAGATGTTCCCTGGAGCTCTTGTTCCAGAACTGTATAATCTTCAACAATCCAGCTAAAACGGTCTATTGCCTGTCCTGTTGGGAATTTGCTGCTTGGTTTATACAATAAATCCTCAAATAAATCCTGAGGTTTACTGTATCCTCTTAAAAAAGAATTTAAAGCATCCTGTGTAGCAAAACGATCATCGGCCAAATTAGGTACATCGGCCTGATAAAGGTAATATTGATTGAGTCCTTTCCATATAAAGTCATTTACCTGAAGTCCACCAGAAGGCGCAACATCATCCTGATCTTCACAAGATTGCAAAGAAAAGGCAAGTAAAAACAACAACAGAATACTCTTATATAGTGTTTTCATAAAAATATGTTTCGATGTAGTATTAACGTAAAAATAATACCTTTAGTTTTAACTATAATCAGTTTATTGTTTTTTTTCAATAAAAAAAATAACAACTTGCCTGTAACAAAAATAATTGTGCCTCGTCTTGATCATATAACCTAACCAAAAAACCTTGATTTACATTATAAATAAGATTCTAAATCGACCAAAAAAAGCTTCGAAATAGTATTCTTTACAACGTCAATCGAAAAACAAAACCAAGTACACATGAATCAGATTGTGTTTATAGAAATAATAAATCCATTTAAAGACAAAATTTTTCGTCTTGCAAAACGATTGCTTACCAGTACGGAAGAAGCAGAAGATGCAACTCAGGAAGTAATGGTTAAATTATGGAATAAAAAAGAGAATCTAAACCAGTACAATAGTGTCGAAGCATTAGCCATGACCATGACAAAAAATTATTGTCTGGATCAGTTAAAATCTAAAAGAGCAGAGAATCTTAAAATAGTACACAACAATTTTACAGATCGAGAAGCTGGATTAGATAAAAAAATGGAAGATGCAGACAGTTTAGAATGGGTAGAAAAAATAATGAGTCAGCTGCCGGAACAGCAACAAATATTAATTCAGTTACGCGATGTCGAACAATATGAATTTGATGAAATTGCAAAAATTGTAGACATGAATGAAACGGCTATCCGGGTAGCCCTTTCGAGAGCGAGAAAAAAAATTAGAGAATCAATGCTTAATACACACCAATATGGAACTAAATAAAATCGAGGATATATTAGAAAAATACTTTCAGGGAGAAACTACTATTGCAGAAGAAAATGAATTAAAAAACTATTTTTCTTCACCAAATGTTGCGCAGCATTTAGAGCAATACAAACCAATCTTTGGTTATTTCTCTCAGGTAAAACAGCAAAAATCGACACAGGAAATTAAAACTCCTGTTCAGGAAAGCGAAACGATTCCACTACAAACTAAAAAACGAAATGTGGCGTGGTTATCAATTGCAGCTTCAGTTGTTGTTTTACTGGGAATAGGAACTTACTTATTTGTGAGCGAAAAAGATGCAGCTCCTGCTGTAGCGCAAACAGAACTGGGAACCTATGACGATCCGGAAGAAGCACTTGCGGCAACGCAAAAAGCTTTGGCAATGGTCTCAAACAATGTTAATGTAGGACTTGAAAGTGTACACTACATTAAGGAATACGAACATTCAAAAAAGAAAATTTTTAAACTATAATTTTAGACAAAATGAAATCACAAATTCAACAAAATAGAAAAAATAACAGCAACATGTGGACTAGAAATTTTATTATCACTTTATTCTTTGCACTTGCCAGCCAAGCTTTTTATGCACAAAGCGCATTTGACAAATTTGATGGTCAGGACGATGTAACATCAGTAATTGTAAACAAAAAGATGTTTGATTTAATGAGTAAAGTAAAAGTTGATGCTTCTGACAAAGAAACGCAACAATACATTAACCTGATTAAAAAATTAGACTACCTAAAAGTATTTACAACAAAAAATTCTAAAGTTGAGGCAGATATGAAAAACACTGCAGACAAATACATCAAAACTGCAGGATTAGAAGAATTAATGCGTGTAAACGACGGAGGAAGAAATGTGAAAATTTCTGTAAAATCAGGAGCAACAGATTCTCAGGTAAAAGAATTATTGATGTTTATTGATGGTGCTAAAACCAACGAAACAGTTTTATTATCACTAACAGGAAACTTTGACATCAACGAGATTTCAGTTCTTACAGACAAAATGCAGCTTCCTGGTGGTGCTGACTTAAAAAAAGCTTCTAAGTCTAAAAAATAATATTCAAACAACATGAAAATTAATATCCTTACCTCAGCCCTTTTAGCTTTACTTACTTTAGTAAGCTGCAAATCAGAGCCAACATTGCAAAAATATTTTGTAACCAATACTGAAAACAAAGATTTTATTGCTATCGATGTTTCTCCTTCTATTTTAAATTTAGAAAAGACGACACTAACTGAAGAGCAAACAAAAGCTTTGAATTCTTTTGACAAAATGAACATATTAGCTTTTAAGGCTAATGCTACAAATGGGGCAAAATTTGAAGAAGAAAGAGCTAAAGTAAAAGCAATTCTAAAAGATCCTAAATATCAGGAACTGATAAAATTTGGCTCAGGCAAGGAAGGTGGAGCAATTAGTTTTGTTGGTACAGACGAAAACATCGAAGAATTTGTTGTTTTTGCTAATAGAAAAGAGACTGGTTTTGCAGTAGTTCGCGTTTTAGGAAAAGACATGAATCCCAACAATATTATTATGCTGATGGGGATTCTGCAAAAATCAAAAGTAAATATGGATCAATTAAAGCCATTGCAACAGTTACTAAAATAATACATACATCTTACTTTAATCAAAAAAAGCTCCATTCTATTGGAGCTTTTTTTATTTCTAACGAATTGATTCTAAATTAAACAGAATTGATATATTTACTACACCAAAACTACTAACCTACCGCCTTAATGAAACCAAACCACTTCGCAATACTATTGCTCTTATTTAGTTGCTTTATAGTTACTAGTCAAACGAATAAAAAGCTAAGCAAACCTGAAAATGATTTTGAAACTTTTTGGACAACCTTTAAAGACAATTATGCCTTTTTTGAACTCAAAAAAGTCAATTGGGACGAAACCTATAAAACATTCCGACCTCTTGTAAACAGTAAAACAAAAGAAAAAGAACTAATCTCTATTTTCGAAAAAATGGTTACTCCGCTAAAAGATGGTCATATTACCATTTCAAAAGGAGACAAGATCCTATACAAGGTGAGAAAACATTCTGACTTTTACGAAGAGTTTAAAGGAATTGAACACCAATTATGGGAGACAAGTTATACCACACTGCAAAATCACAGATTCTCCAAAACAACAGGAGTTGGTCCCGTTTTTAAAGAAATACCGTTGTACAACGTTGCCAAAAATCCTGACATAGGATATATTCGTATTTCACGCTGTTTTGGAAATCCCGAAAGTCTTTTTGATGATAAAAAAGAAAAAGAAGACATTAAACTTATGCTTACTTTGTTTGACAGCATTTTAAATTCGTTTTCAGATACAAAAGGCATCATAATAGACATTCGTTCTAACGGAGGAGGTCACGGTGGCGATGATCTCGCCAGCCGATTTGCCTTGAAGAAAATAATAACACACTACAAAGCCATAAGACAAAAAGGCGGCTATGAAAACTTTACAACGCCCGAACCCATCTACATAACGCCCAATAATGGTGTTCAATATTTAAAACCAATTGTGATATTAACAAATGACAGGACAGCAAGTTCTGCAGAAGATTTCACCATTTCATTGTACCAGCAACAAAACGTAACTACAATAGGAACTAATACATCCGGTATGCTATCAGACATGTTTGGAGGAGATCTTTCGAACAACGTTTCCTTTACATTATCGAATCAAAGATATTATTCTACAGAAAACAAACTACTAGAAGATATTGGTGTACCCGTTAAAATTGAAGTCAAAAACACCGAAAAAGATATTGATAACAAAAAAGATCCTGTAATTATAAAAGCTTTAGAAACTTTAAAATCACGAATCTAACAATAGTATAAAAAAAACGTGAAAGATTATACTGCATAATGACTTCATTTTACTTTGATCTGAAATGAATTTAATTATATTTGTGGCTAACCAAAACAATAAGTAATAAATTTAATAACATGGTACAAAAAACATCGAATGCCTTTATAGCGGCATCTTGGGTAGCTCTTGGAGCGGGAATGGTCGGTTTTATCGTTGGACTTGCAAGAGCGGAAATGCTTTTGAACGAAAAAGGATATTACTTTACAGTTTTAATGTTCGGATTGTTCGCCGTTGTTTCTTTGCAAAAAAGCGTTAGAGACAGATTAGAAAATCTTCCGGTAACAGATATCTACTACGGTATTTGCTGGTTTGGAACACTTCTATCAATTGTATTATTAGCTGTTGGACTTTGGAATGCTACTATTCTTCCAAGCGAAAAAGGTTTTTATGCTTTTGCTTTTCTATTGTCTCTTTTTGGTGCTATTTCAGTACAAAAAAACACAAGAGATAATATGTCTTTTCCAAATGATCATCAGGCATAAAGAAAATTACTTTTCTCTTATAAACAAAAAAAGCTCCATTTCTGGAGCTTTTTCTATATCAGGACTTTAGATTATTTACTCAAGTACATTTTTCTTCTTGAATACAATTCGTAGAATTGATCGTCTTTTAGGTCATCAATAAACAAAATACTTTCTCCTGTCGATTTCATTTCAGGTCCTAATGCTTTGTTTACATTATGAAATTTACTGAAAGAGAAAACCGGTTGCTTGATCGCGTATCCTTTCAATTGCGGATTAAATTTAAAATCGGTCACTTTATTATGTCCTAACATTACTTTCGTAGCGTAGTTTACATAAGGCTCTCCATATGCTTTTGCAATAAATGGTACTGTTCTCGAAGCTCTAGGATTTGCTTCGATAATATAAACTGTATCATCTTTTATCGCAAACTGAATATTGATTAAACCAACTGTTTTTAAAGCTCTCGCAATTTTTTCAGTATGATCTTTTATCTGTTGCATTACAAACTCTCCTAAGTTAAAAGGAGGCAATGTAGCATTACTATCTCCGGAGTGAACTCCGCAAGGCTCGATATGCTCCATAATTCCAATGATGTAAACATTACCATCAGCATCGCAAATCGCATCTGCTTCAGCTTCGATTGCACCAGCCAGATAATGATCTAAAAGCAATTTATTTCCTGGAATCGTTTTCAATAAATTGATAACGTGTTCCTCTAATTCTTGTTTGTTGATTACAATTTTCATTCCCTGACCTCCTAATACATAAGAAGGACGAATCAATAATGGAAAATCTAAAGTATCTGCAAGTGCAGAAGCTTCATCTGCCGTTTCAGCAATTCCAAATTGAGGGAAAGGAATATGTAACTCTCTTAGCAAGTCAGAGAAACGTCCTCTGTCTTCTGCTAAATCAAGCGCATCAAAACTAGTTCCAATGATTTTCACTCCGTATTTAGAAAGTTTTTCAGCCAATTTCAAAGCCGTCTGACCTCCTAATTGCACGATAACACCTTCTGGTTTTTCATGCTGAATAATATCGTAGATATGCTCCCAGAAAACAGGTTCGAAGTATAATTTATCTGCTGTATCAAAATCAGTCGAAACCGTTTCAGGATTACAGTTAATCATAATAGTTTCGTAACCACATTCTTTAGCTGCCAAAACTCCGTGTACACAAGAGTAATCAAATTCTATTCCCTGACCAATTCTGTTTGGTCCTGAACCTAAAACGATAATTTTCTTTCTATCTGTAACGATGCTTTCGTTATCTACATAACGCTCACCATTTGCTTTTTCTATTTCTGCCTCAAAAGTAGAGTAGTAATAAGGTGTTTTTGCTTTAAACTCAGCCGCACAAGTATCTACCAGTTTAAAAACACGGTTAATGTTTTGATCCATACGTAAAGTATGCACTTCACTTTCCAGACAATTCATCATGTGTGCAATTTGTCTGTCGGCAAAACCTTTTTGTTTCGCTTCAAGCAAAAGTTCTCTTGGTAAATCTGAAATTTTATAGTTTGAAATTTCTTTTTCAAGCGTATAAAGTTCTTCATATTGTTTTAAGAACCACATATCGATTTTTGTAATCTCATGAATACGGCTCAACGGAATTCCCATTGCAATTGCATCATAAATTACAAAAACACGATCCCAGCTTGCAAAAGTCAGTTTCTCGATAATTTGTTCGTAATTTTTATATCCTTTACCATCAGCACCAAGTCCGTTTCTCTTTATTTCTAAAGATTGTGTTGCTTTATGCAAAGCCTCTTGAAACGAGCGTCCAATTCCCATTACTTCACCAACAGATTTCATCTGAAGTCCTAACGTTCTGTCAGCACCTTCAAATTTATCAAAGTTCCAACGTGGTATTTTTACGATTACATAATCAAGAGTTGGTTCAAAAAGAGCCGATGTAGATTTTGTAATTTGATTTTTCAATTCATCTAAATTGTATCCTAAAGCCAGTTTAGAAGCAATTTTAGCAATTGGATAACCAGTTGCTTTAGATGCTAATGCAGAAGAACGTGATACACGAGGATTAATTTCGATCGCTACAATGTCTTCTTTTTCATCTGGAGAAACAGCGAACTGTACGTTACAACCTCCTGCAAAGTTTCCGATACTGCGCATCATTAAGATTGCATAGTCACGTAATTTTTGAAAAGTAGTATCAGATAATGTCATTGCCGGTGCAACTGTAATCGAATCTCCAGTATGAATTCCCATTGGATCCATATTTTCAATCGAACAGATAATTACCACATTATCGTTTTTATCTCTCAAAAGTTCTAATTCGTATTCCTTCCATCCCATCAAAGCTTTGTCGATCAAAACTTCGTGAATTGGTGAAGCTTCAAGACCTCTTGTTAAAAGCTCATCAAAATCTTCTTTTTTATAAACAACAGCAGCTCCGGTTCCTCCAAGTGTAAACGAAGGGCGAATTACAAGTGGAAAACCAAATTCCTGTGCAATTTCTTTTCCTTCTAAGTATGAAGTAGCTGTTTTTGCAGGTGCAGTTGGCACATTAATTCTTTCAAGAAGCTGTTTAAACTGCTCTCTGTCTTCTGTAATATTAATTGCATTTACATCAACTCCAATTAATTTTACCCCAAAATCCTGCCAAATCCCTTTTTCTTCTGCTTCCAAACATAAATTCAAAGCTGTTTGTCCTCCCATTGTAGGCAAAACAGCATCAATTTGCGGATGCTCCTTTAGAATTTCAATAATCGATTTTGTAGTTAGTGGTTTCAAATAAACATGATCAGCCATTGTTGGGTCGGTCATGATAGTCGCTGGATTGGAGTTAATCAAAATAACTTCAATTCCTTCTTCACGAATAGATCGGGCAGATTGAGATCCTGCATAATCAAATTCGCAAGCTTGACCAATAACAATAGGTCCTGATCCTATTATTAAAACTGATTTAATTGATGTGTCTTTCGGCATTTTATCTGTATTGTGTAGTTATATAAGGTATTCAAAAAAAACATTCGTAGTGCTTTAAAAACTAGAATGTTGCATAATTTTTTACTGACAAGGTATAAAAAAAGGCGATACTAAAAAAGTAACGCCTTATTTATGTTTATACAAACATTATTTTTTGTGTCTAGGCTCGCTAGAAACAGTTAATTTATGTCTTCCTTTTGCTCTTCTACGCGCTAGAACTTTTCTTCCATTCGCAGAAGCCATTCTGTCCATAAATCCGTGCTTATTTCTTCTTTTTCTTTTCGATGGTTGAAATGTTCTTTTGCTCATTGCTTTGTATCTTTAAAATGGTATCTAATATCTATTTTCTGTTTTAGAATGTTGTTATTCCAAAACCGAGTGCAAATATACAAAGACTTTTTTTTCTCGCAAGTAGTTTTATAAAAATATTTTTAATTCATTTTACTATATTTGCAATCACAAATTTACAATAATTATGTTTCATAAAAATATTAAACTTATTTTGGCTGGACTTCTTGTAGTTGCTGCCATTTGGCAATTTACAGAGAGCAATATCGGGAACGGAATTTTCCTAATTTTATTAACTGCTATTCCTATTTTTCTCTACTTTAAGAACGAATTTATTCTTTTAGCCTTCCTTAAATTAAGAAAACAAGATTTCGAAGGAGCAAAAAAATGGCTAGCTTACATTAAAAATCCGGAAGCGGCATTAGTAAGGAAACAACAAGGATACTTTAATTACTTACACGGTATCATGTTATCACAAACAAACATCAACCAAGCTGAGAAACATTTCAAAAAAGCAATCGAACTTGGTTTATCTATGGATATGGACTTAGCGGTAGCAAAATTGAACCTTGCAGGAGTTGCAATGTCAAGAAGAAGAAAACTTGAAGCAACCAACTTGTTAAACGAAGCTAAGAAATTAGACAAGCAAGGTATGCTAAAAGAGCAAATCTCAATGATGAAAGAACAAATGAAGAAAATCTAAAGATTCTTTATAAATATTCAAATCCCAAATTACAATTGTAGTTTGGGATTTTTTTTGTGGTTTTTGTCAGTGTTGTATTTCTATGAGACGCAGATGATACGGATTCGCTAAGCGAAAACGCTGATTAAGACGGATTTTTTTATGTTTTTACCCTTTAGCTTCTTCCAGAATAATAGAAGGCAAATTCTCGTTTAGCCATTTGTATTTATTCAGGATCATAATATGAGTTCCTCCTTTTACGATGATACAGCTTTTAATGTATTTTAGAGGAAAAACATCGTCGTGATCTCCGTGAATATGAATTACTTTTTCATCAATCTCTTTCCTGTCCCATCGTATTACCGTTTCTACAGCCCATTGCAGATATCGTATATCGCGAACGGATAAGAATTTTTCATACAACTGAATACGCTTGTTTATTTTTTCGCCAAAAGAATATTTTGCCAATTTCTCGATGTTCAAAAGTATTTTCATCGGAATCAGTTTATAAGCTTTGGTTGTTTTTCCAATTTTCATTCTTCTCGGAAATTCTACAGCACTTCTAACACTCGAAATGATAATAACTTTTCGAACTTCAATATGTTTCGCAATTTCCTGCACTAAAATGCCACCAAAAGAAACACCAATTAAAACCGGATTCGGATGTTTGATGTTTTTTGCAATTCGAATTGCGTAATCCGAAAGCGATTCTTTTGCCAGCGGAATTTCCCATTCTAAGAAACACATTTCAAAAACAGTTTCATCGAGGTTAATCCTCTCAAAAATTGCAGAACTAGCTGCCAAGCCAGGCATAAAATATACAGCGATTTTACTCATTTGACAGAAAAGGAATTAGGAGTGACTACTTTTTATTTTTCAGCTAAAATTACTTTTTTTTATTAAGATGCTTAACAAATCTTACAGCTAATATTAGACCAAAAAACAAAAAGTAAGAACCTACTTCTATTTTAACGAACTAAAAAATAATTTCATATTGATTATCAAATGATTACCTTTGTAGTCACAATAACCATATACAACAGCTTCTTACAAAGAACTATTGCATACGATTATTTACCGTTCTTTTTCTATTATTTTTTAACTCCACCCCAAAACATGACAAATATGGAATCTATTGAAACTATGGAAATTAAAGACAATACCTTTGCAAGACAATTTCAAACCATAGTCCCTGAAGGACTAATTTCTGTCGAATATTCCTTTCAGGAAAAGAAAATCTTTCTAACTAAAATTAATGCTCCTGAAGGCTTTGACAATCAAACCGTAATCGATGCTGTTCTTAAAAGCATTATGACGATAATCGCAGAAAAAAAATTCAGGTTAATGCCTATTCATCCAAAAATTGTCCAGTTCATCAAAAAAAATCCAACTTACAAGGAATTACTTCCTCCGGGCATTAGAATTTAAATTTTAAAAATCACCAATAAGTTTGAGCCAAAGTCCACCGATAACCATGTAAATAAACAACATTACCAATCCGGTTATTAAACCTTTGACCCACCAGCTTTTTAAATCAACATAGCCGCTCCCAAAGAAAACGGGTGCCGGACCGTGACCATAATGCGTTAAAGTTCCGTAGATAGAACCCACGAAACCAAGCATAAAAGCAAGCAATAAACCTGGAATTCCCAGCGAAACTCCAACACCAAGCAATGCAGCATACATAGCTGCTACGTGTGCTGTTGCGCTTGCAAAAAGATAATGACTAAAGAAATACACTAATATGATAATAGGAAAAGCCATTTCCCAGCTTAATCCTCCTATTTGTACTTTTATCAAATTACTAAACCAGCCTATAAAACCCAATTCGTTGAGTGAACTCGCCATCATGACCAAAACTGCGAACCAAACGATCGTATCCCAGGCACCTTTTTCGCCTTTTACATCTTCCCATGTCAAAACAGAAGTAAGTAATAAAACAATCAAACCAATAAATGCTGTAGTAGTAGCATCAATAGAAAACAAGTCGCCCGTCATCCAAAGAAATAAAAGAATAAAAAAAGTCAGTAACATCAACCATTCATTACGGCTTATTGGCCCCATTTCTTTTAACTTGGCTGCTGCAATCTGAGGCGCATCACCTGTTTTCTTAAGTTCTGGCGGATAAATTTTATACAGTACAAGCGGAATCACAAAAAAGGCTACCAAACCCGGAACGATTGCCGCTGTTGCCCACGAAATCCAGCTGATCTTAATTCCTAAATTAAGCGCAAATTTTTGACACATTGGGTTACTCGCTGTTCCTGTCAAGAACATAGAAGAAGCGATCAAATTGGCATTGTAACTGCTCAAAGTAAGATAGGCTCCTAACTTTCGATGCGTTTCGGGCTGGTCTGGCATGGAACCAAAACTCATCGCCATAGATTTCATGATCGGATATACGATTCCTCCTCCTCTGGCAGTGTTACTTGGTACAGCAGGCGCCAAAACCAAATCGGCCAGACTTAATCCGTAAGCCAGACCAAGCGAGCTTTTCCCGAAGATTCTAACAAACAAAAATGCAATTCTATTTCCTAAACCTGTTTTAATAAATCCTCTTGCGATAAAAAATGAAATTCCGATCAGCCAGATTACTTTATCTCCTAATCCTCGAAGCGCTAAGGTTATTGATTTTCCCGGATCACCCGGAGCCAAAACCTGAAAAAAGGCCGTTAAAGCAATTGCAACCATACACATTGTTCCCATTGGAGCCGCCTTAAGAATAATTCCTAAAATTGTAGCCACAAAAATGGCAAACAAATGCCAGGCTTCAATTACCACACCATCGGGCGCAGGTATAAGCCAGATTGCAATTCCAACAGCAAGTGTAATGAGGGATTGAGGAATTTTTACTTCGTTCATAAGAATAGGAATTAGGTTAGGTTAGTTAAGTTAAAGTCGGAGTTGTAATTGAATCAAGAACACCTCGTTGTTGTAGAATGCTGTATTAGGAATGTTTTTATCAAAGCGATCGATTTGGAAACCTGCTTCGATACGACCTGTATAAGCATGTCCAAATTCAAGACTCACCATTGGCGTATACGTCTGCTTTACATTAGGATCTACTTTATAATTGGCATCAAAAGTTTCATATCGGCAAGAAATTTCTAAAGCCGTTAATTTTTTATAATTTACAACGTATCTGAAATTAGGCAGAAAGTAAATACCTCGCATTAGATAATCGTCAAGTCCTCTAACTCTTGTATCAGCAGGCAAAGAGAAATATAAATTGTGATTTGTTCCCAGTTTGTATTCGATCTGAAGATCAAAAGCAAGCTGATCTGTAATTTTAAAATCACTAGTAATATCAGCACCTATAGCAAAGACTTTTTCATCAAAAACTTTTCCCATACCACCATTTAATCCTAAATTGATTTTATGTTTTTTAGACAATCCAAAAACCAATCTTCCGGAGTACTGCCTTCCGTTATCTTTGTCCATTGCCTGATTCTTTCCGTTACCGTTTACAGCAGAAAAGAAATAACTAATAGGAAGTTTTCCAATATCAACAGCCCCGCCTGCAGCAGCTCCAATTTGAAAACTGGTCCAGCCATTTTTTCCAAATTCATAATATTGATTAGAGAAATCGAATGATTTAATGATATCTACAGCAACCAACTCTTCAAGTCCAAAAGCGGGTCTGAATTGACCTCCTGTTAAAGCAATATATTTATTGAAGGTATATTTTCCATAAGCATTTTCCAAAACTTTTCCTTTGGTATCAGATTTAAAATCTGCCAAGTTCACTAACACCACAACCTCAGTTGCTTCACTTAATTTTGTATTTAGCCCAACACGCATTCTTTTAATATCAAAAGTACTTTGCGTAAAATCGGTACCGGAATGATGCGTTCCCATAGCATCGACATTGTCCCCAAAACTTTCTAAATGGCGAACCTGCAAAAGTCCTTTAAATTTATATTGCGGATACTGAACTCCATCTTCATCTTTAGCTGCGGCTTCCGGGGTCGAAGTCTGAGCAGTACTTAAAAATGGCATTAAAAAAATGAAAATGATAATTTTCAATCGTAATAAGTCACTCATAAATTCTTATTAAGTTAAGCTTCCTATTTACAAGACATTCCCCTATTTAACTAAGGATCAAGCAAGCAAATTAACAAAGACAGAACTAATGTAACAAAAAACGAATTAGTTACAAAAAAAATAACGAGAAAAAACGCAATAATATTATCTAAAAAAATATTTTAGCTTTATACTATTTATCTTGTTATAAAATTTTATCAATCTTACTAAGTCATTATCAATATGATTTCTAAGCCCGATAATTCTAGCAAAAATGCATTTTATTTCTCTATTTACAGAAATATAAAAAAGCTATTTCACTTTAAAATCCTTCACAAAAAAAAACAGCCGCTAAAAATATTTTTGCGACTGTTTTCTTATATATTTAATTATGTATTACTTTTCGATCTCTCTCATAGAATCCATTTTTTTATGAGCAAGGAAACCAGCCACATCTTCAAAATGTTCTTTCACACGTTTGTTTCCAAATTCAAAAACTTTTGTCGCTAATCCGTCAAGGAAATCACGATCGTGAGACACAAGAATCAACGTTCCGTCGAAATCACGCAACGCATCTTTGATAATGTCTTTTGTTTTCATGTCTAAGTGATTCGAAGGCTCATCCAGAATCAATAAGTTAACTGGTTCCAACAACAATTTGATCATTGCCAAACGTGTTTTTTCTCCTCCTGAAAGTACTTTTACTTTTTTGGTAATATCATCACCCTGAAACATAAATGCTCCTAAGATATTTTTGATTTGCGTACGAATATCTCCAACTGCAATAGCATCGATCGTTTCAAAAATAGTTGCGTTTTCATCTAGCAAAGAAGCTTGGTTCTGAGCAAAATAACCAATTTGTGAATTATGACCGATCTCGACACTTCCTTCGTCGATACCAATTTCTTTCATAATTGCTTTGATCATAGTCGATTTACCCTCACCGTTTTTACCTACGAAAGCTACTTTCTCTCCTCTCTCAATTACCACATTAGCATCTTTAAATACCACATGATCTCCGTATGATTTAGACAAATCCTTCACCACCACAGGATATTGACCTGAACGTGCCGCCGGAGGGAATTTTAATTTCAAAGCAGAATTATCTACTTCATCAACTTGTACGATAACAAGTTTTTCAAGCATTTTAACACGCGACTGCACCGCATCCGTTTTAGAAAAAGTTCCTTTAAAACGATCAATAAACGCTCTGTTGTCTGCAATCATTTTTTGTTGCTCATCGTATGCTTTTTGCTGGTGCACGCGACGGTCTTTTCTAAGTTCTAAGTAATGAGAATATTTAGCTTTGTAATCGTAAATTCTTCCCATTGTAACTTCGATAGTACGATTTGTAATGTTATCTACAAATGCTCTATCGTGCGAAATTACCACAACCGCCTTTGCCGAAGTCAGCAAAAACTCTTCTAACCACTGAATACTTTCGATATCCATGTGGTTGGTTGGCTCATCCAGTAAGATCAAGTCCGGTTTTTGCAAAAGAATTTTTGCCAGCTCGATACGCATTCTCCATCCTCCTGAAAACTCAGAAGTCTGACGCGTAAAATCTTCACGTTCGAAACCTAAACCAATTAATATTTTTTCTACTTCAGCTTCGTAATTTACTTCTTCAATAGCATAAAACTTCTCGCTTAAATCAGAAACTCTTTCGATCAGTTTCATGTAAGCATCGCTTTCATAATCTGTACGAACCGTTAATTGCTCGTTGATTTCATCGATTTCCGCTTTCATTTTAAAAATCTCTCCAAAAGCTTTAGAAGCCTCTTCCATTACAGTCGATCCGTCTTTTGTTAACAAATGCTGAGGCAGGTAAGCCACAACAGCATCTTTTGGAGTCGAGATACTTCCGGTAGAAGGTTTGCTTTGACCCGCTATAATTTTTAGCAGGGTAGATTTTCCCGCACCATTTTTACCCATAAGGGCAATCTTATCATTTTCATTTATAGCAAAAGAAACATCGCTAAATAAGGTAGTTCCACCAAACTGAACTGAAATATCGTTAACTGTAATCATTGAGATTTTTAGATTTTTAGGCCGCTTAGATTTTTACACTTCTAAACGAGTATTTTTTGAAAGCGCAAAGATAGATTAATTAGAGTATTAGACAATATAATTTAGATTACAACATCATCAGTTTTATCAAATTACACCAATCTCCTTATATATTTTCAAATTTTAAGCTTATCTTGTATAAGAATTTAAAAATCAGTAAAATATGAGATCGAATTTAAAACTGACTATTGGTCTGATCGCAGGAATATTATTTAGTCTATCTGCAAATGCACAAAAAACGGTTATTGCAAAAGAAGCTTTACCGGCAAATGCGCAAACGTTCTTAAAAAGTCACTTTGGAACCAAAAAACCAAGCTATATCATCGAAGATAAAGAATTGCTTTCTACAGAATACAAAGTTCAATACAACAAAACCATTGAAATCGAATTTGACAAAAAAGGAAATTGGAAAGAAGTTGACGGAAAAGGATCTAAAATCCCCACTTCTATTATTCCGAAAAAAATCATTTCGTATGTAAAATCAAATTTTTCTAAAGAAAAAATAACCAAGATTGAAATAGAAAAATCAGGTTACGAAACAAAACTTACAAACGGTCTGGAACTAAAATTCAACATGAAAGGCGATTTTCTTAAAGTCGACAACTAAGCTATAAAAAACAAAACCCCGATTTTCAGAAATCGGGGTTTTTGCTTTTTAGTCTTTTCTCCACTTTTTAGTTTCTTCAAAAATGTGTTCCAAGATAGCTTGTTCGGTAGCATCAAAATCAATGTTTCGTCTTCCCATAACTAATCTTGCCGTTTCAAAAGCTTTTTTAGTTACATAAGTAGAAAATCCAGCCGCTCCACCCCAAGAAAAACTCGGAACAAAATTGCGAGGAAAACCACTTCCAAAGATATTTGCGCTTACACCCACTACAGTTCCGGTGTTAAACATCGTATTGATTCCACATTTACTGTGATCTCCCATCATTAAACCGCAAAACTGAAGTCCGGTTTTCGCAAATCCTTCTGTTTCGTAGCTCCACAACTTCACTTCTTCATAATTGTTTTTCAGGTTCGAATTGTTGCTATCAGCACCAATGTTACACCATTCTCCTAAAACAGAATCACCTAAAAATCCGTCGTGTCCTTTGTTCGAATTCGCAAACAAAACAGAATTCTTAACTTCTCCTCCTATTCTTGATCCAAAACCAACCGTTGTAGCTCCGTAAATTTTTGCATTTAGTTTTACTTGTCCGTTTTCGCATAAAGCAAATGGACCACGAATTACGGTTCCTTCCATAATCTCCGCATTCTTACCTATATATATAGGACCAGTAGAAGCATTTAAAGTTACAAACTCTAGCTTTGCTCCTTCTTCAATAAAAACATTCTCCGGCGCAATTACGTTTACACTTTTAGGAATAGGCTGCGATTTTCTGTCTTCTGTTAGGAAATTAAAATCTTCACGAATTGCAGCATCATTTTTAGCAAAAATATCCCAGGTATGTTCCACTGTCAAAGCATCACCTTCGTACTGAATAATCTCGTAGGTATCAAAATCTACTTCTTCCTGATTCTCAGTAGTAAAAAAAGCAATTACATCATCGCCTTTAAAAATCGCCTGATTGGTAGTTAGATCAGAAACCATCTCTGCAAGTGTATCATTTGGTAAATACGCTGCATTAATCATTACATTTTCTTCTAATTCTACCATCGGGAACTTCTCTGACAAATAATCTTCGGTTATCGTAGTAATGGTCGAACCTAAACGCGCTTCCCATTTTTGACGAATGGTCATTATTCCGATTAATATATCTGCAACAGGTCTCGTAAAAGTAAAGGGGAGTAAAGCATTCCGAACGGGACCGTCAAAAAGAATGTAATTCATAAATAAAAAATTTGTACTTGTTAAAATCTGATTTGGTTATCTGTGCACCAAAGTTACAAATATTTTATTTGTCTAATAATTGTGTGTTTTTATTCTGATTTCCGCTCACATCAGGCTTTCATATTACATGCAGATGACTCAGATTTGATCTGCGAAAACACAAATTTATGCGGATTTTTTATACTTTATTTTCTGTATTTATTTTTGGGCGTTTCCTACGGCCGGGCTATCCGCTATATCTTTTTGTTTTTAAAGAAAAAACAAAAAGGATATCGCTTCTATCCCTAACGCAAACCTGGGAAGATTTAATATTCTTGCTTTTAATTCTCCTGCAAGGTTTTCAAAACCTTGTAGGTATAGAATTTATTTAACCTAATGTATAACCATCGATCAATTCTATGTAAACCTACAAGGTTTTGAAAACCTTGCAGGTTAGAAACGATGAACAAATCTATATAAATCAGCGTTGTCACAGAGTTAATCTGCGTTATCTACGTATTACAAAAAGCCAAGTTTTCGCAATCTTTGCGTTCACGAACAAGATGCTCGCGATAGCAATGGTCTATTTACTCTTCAACTTTATATCTTTTTATATCAAAATCAAACAATTCCTTAGGATGAACTTGTAAAGCACTAGCAAACCTCATTAAAGTTTTTAAAGTTAAATTTCGTTTTCCATTTTCATATTTACTAATCTCAGCAGAATCCATACCTGTCAAAAATTCAATATCCTGTTGTGTTTGATTATTTTTTAATCTTATTTCAGAAATTCTTCTTCCTATAGATTTTTGTAAATCTGCATTTAATTCCATTTCATTATGTTTTTAAGCAATTTCGCCTCTGCTCGCACTAGCAGGAAAAAGAGATAAGCTTGATAATTTCGTTAAAGTAATAACGTAAAATCAAGAAAACTAAAGTGGTTTTTCTGGCCAAAAATCTTTTGGTGAGCATTCGAAAATTTTTGCAATCTCATTCAAGTGTTTAACATTGTACTTAGCTTTTTTTGATGGTGATTCAATATCTCCTATAAAACCTACTCCTTTATCTAATTTAAGAGATAGTTGCTCTTGGGTAAGGCCTCTTTCTTTTCTGATGACTCTAACCCTTTGGATAATATATTTTTCTATTTCTGCTAAACTGTTTTCCATGATTATACAAATTGGCAACTTTATTCAATAATCTTCAACGGACTATAGTCCATATTTAATTAATTTTGTTATATTTGTTTAGTATTATATATTTGCGATTCTTCAACTAAAAATATTTGAAGCATTCGCTTAGAATCTCGTTTCAGAAAACTGGTAATTTTTAACACACGAGAAGATAGGTAAGATGCTCACGTCATTGGCGTGGGCTCACTTATTCGTGTGTAAGGTATACCAGTACCTCTGAAACGTTTAAGCTGAGTTCCACGCCTTTTTTATGCTCAAAGCTCTAATTAGATTCTTAGTGGAATTCCTTCAGTTTTGCTTTAAGTTTCGCATAACAAATTCGAACCTTTTAAAATTTATATATGTGAAATAAAATTTTATATTCTTTATACTTATAAAAAGCTTAATTAACCCATAAAAAAAGCCCTCTACCCTGTCGCCAAACGAGTATAGAGGACCGTAGCTAATCAAACAAACGTAAAATTAACTTATCCAATATTATGAATAATTTTTCATTTTATAGGGATAGGAAAACGCTTTATACCGTTTCCGCATGAAAAAAAATAAAATATCTTTTGAAACTAATTTTTGGGCACA
>NZ_MUGW01000050.1 GCF_002217285.1 Flavobacterium hercynium
TTCTTACAATTGAATATTTCGGACTTTAATTTTGATTCAATATATGGTTTTTCTTAAATTATTTTTTACGATGTAAGCTAAGTTGTAAAAAATATGTTAAAACATTGTAAAGTGTCACGTAAATTTACGTAAGAAATTAAGAGGATGTTAACTCGTATAAAGCAATACTTGCAGCTTGTACGACATTCATACTGCTATTTTTTCCAAACATATCGATGTGAACAATCTGATGTGAAATTTTAAGAAGCTCTTCTGAAATGCCATCAATTTCGCTTCCTATCAAAAGTGCTATTTTTTTATCGTTTGGTATAGTAACTTCTTTCAGAGGTTTGCTATTGCTTGTTATCTCTAACGCAATAATTTCGAAATTATTTTGAAGTAGGTATTCGGCAAGATCATTTGTTTTTTCTATCGTTGAATGTGGTACATGCAAATGTGTGCTCCTCGACGTTTTATTTATTTTCCGTGGCGTTAATGGAATATCTTTACCTAAAAAAAAAATATTTTCTACACCAAAAGCCTCACTAATTCTAAAAATGGAACCTATGTTTTGCTGAAAATAAATATTGTCGCAAACAACAGTTATCGGAAATGTTTTTCGCTGAAACTGATTTTCTTCGTGAGTAAGCTGCACTGTTTAAATTTTAATTGGTAAAAATATAGTTGATAATGTTAGCACCCATTTTTAAGGCTTTATCTCTCGCAACAAGTGGATCGTTGTGCACTTCTGCATCTTCCCATCCATCACCTAAATCACATTCGTAGGTATAAAGTAAAACGAGTTTGTTTTCAATGAAAATTCCAAAAGCCTGAGCGCGTGTTCCATCATGTTCGTGAATTTTTGGTAATCCGTTAGGGAACGAAAATGGTTTTTGGAAGATAGGATGATTGGCAGGAATTTCGACTAAATTATTATTAGGAAATATCTTTTTGATCTCTTTTCGGATGTACTGATCCATTCCGTAATTATCATCAATGTGCAAAAAGCCGCCACCATTTAAATAATTTCTAAGATTACTTACATCAGCATCGCTAAAAACAACATTTCCGTGTCCGGTCATGTGTACAAACGGATACGAAAGCAAATCAGGATTACTTGGTTCTACAGTTGATGGTTTTGCTTTTATTCGCGTGTTAATTGTCGAATTGCAATAGCGTATTAAATTGGGTAATGAAGTAGGATTTGCATACCAATCGCCTCCGCCACTATATTTTAGCAAAGCAATTTCCTGTGAAAATGAAGAAAGAGAAACGAGTAATAGTAAGTAAAATATTCTTTTCATAACAGTCTAGAATTCGTTTAATTAGATGTTTTCGTTAAAAAACACAACACTGTGACAACCAACCAAGGCAGCAGTTTCTGTACGCAAACGCGTATTTCCTAATGTTACCGCTTTGTAATTTTGCTCTAAAGCCAGTGCAATTTCTTTTTCAGAAAAATCACCTTCAGGTCCAATTAGTAATGTAACATCCTCATTGGGTTTTAGCATCTCTTTTAATGTTTTTTTGTCGGTTTCTTCGCAATGCGCAATCAATTGTAAACCTTCATTTTGCTGTTTAATAAATTCTTTAAACGAAATGGGATCATTCAGTTTTGGCAGAAACGTTTCATTAGATTGTTTCATTGCAGAAAGTATGATCTTTTCAAAACGTTCTTTGTTGATTACTTTTCGCTCTGAGCGATCGCATATAATTGGCGTTATCTCCTGAATACCAATTTCAGTAGCTTTTTCCAGAAACCATTCAAAACGATCATTCATTTTGGTTGGCGCTACAGCTAAGTGCAGGTGAAATTTAGGTTTGTCAGCTTTTGTTATGGACAGAATCTGTACGGTACATTTATTATCAGAAGCCAATGTGATTTCGGTTTCAAACAAAAGACCGGATCCGTTCGTAACGTGCAGGATATCAGAGTCTTTTTTTCGTAAAACTTTTATAATATGACGGCTTTCTTCTTTGTCAAAAGAAAAGCTTTCGGTAGTTTCGTTAATATCGGGATTGTAAAATAATTGCATAATTAAAATTGAATTCTTGCTTTAGAAACTACTGATGCGTTTTCAAATCGGCTTGATAAATATTTTTGATAACCTACAATTCCAATCATTGCAGCATTATCTGTTGTGTATTCAAATTTCGGAACAAAAGTTTTCCATCCGTATTTGCCCTCACTTTCTTTTAATCGGGTTCTAATTCCTGAATTGGCAGAAACACCGCCACCAATTGCAATTTGATTAATTCCCGTCTCTTTTACCGCTAATTTTAATTTATCCATTAAAATTTCGATGATTGTATATTGAATAGAAGCGCAAATATCATTTAGATTTTCTTCGATGAAATTTGGATTCTCTGCTTTTTTCTTCTGAATAAAATATAAAATGGCTGTTTTTAGTCCCGAAAAACTAAAATCCAATCCGGGTACTTTTGGTTTTGTAAATGCAAAAGCCTTTGGATTTCCTAATTGTGCATATTTGTCTATCAAAGGGCCTCCGGGATAAGGAAGTCCGAGAATTTTAGCACTCTTGTCAAAGGCTTCACCCACAGCGTCATCGGTTGTTTCGCCAATAATTTCCATATCAAAAAAACCATTGACCTTAACGATTTGTGTGTGTCCGCCACTAATCGTAAGGGCTAAGAAAGGAAACTCAGGTTTGTCAAATCCTTCTTCGTCTATAAAATGAGCCAGAATATGCGCATGCATGTGATTTACAGCAATTAACGGAATTTTCAATGCCAATGCCAATGATTTGCTAAAAGAACTGCCGACTAATAATGATCCCATTAAGCCCGGACCTTGCGTAAAGGCAATAGCAGTTAGTTGATCTTTTTGTACATTTGCTTTGCGTAGTGCAGCATCAATAACGGGAACAATATTTTGCTGATGCGCTCTGGAGGCTAATTCAGGAACTACACCACCATATTGATTGTGAATTAACTGATTGGCTACAACATTTGAGAGTACTTTGTCGTTATGTAAAACCGCGGCTGCAGTATCATCGCAGGAACTTTCGATGGCAAGAATAAAAACCTCTGAATTTTGCATATAAAGGCACGAATTTTGAATTATATTTGACAAATAAAATTTTAAATTTTCTTTGTTTGTATGGAGGAGCCAAAATTAAAGAATTTTTATCAAAAACAGCAGTTCTTTGTCTGTTCAAACTAAATTTAAACTAAACTAAAATTAAAGCAGCTATCAAAAAAGTAAAAAAAATAATATCCAGAACCCTAATTGGGTTAATTTTACTTTTGCTGGCAATTGCTATTACGCTGTCACTACCTATTGTACAGACAAAAATCGCAAAATATATTACGGAAACTTTAAATACAGATTTTAAAACTGATATTACCGTAGATAAAGTAGCAATCAATATTTTTGGTGGAGTCAAACTAAAAAAAGTATTGATTTTAGATCACCATAAAAAGACTTTAATTTATTCTGACATTATAGCAACGGATATTTTAAGCATAAAAAGATTATTAGATGGTGATTTAATTTTTGGTGATATCCGTTTAACGGGTGTTGTTTTTAATTTGCGAACCTATAAAGAAGAGGATGAGAATAATATCAATAAATTTATTGCTTTGTTTGACTCTGATCAGCCTTCAAAAACCAATAAACATTTTTTATTAACAGCTAAAAACGCTTACATTGATAAAGGTGCTTTTTCTGTTGTAGATGAAAATAAAAAGACACAGCAGTTTCTGGACTTTAAAAATCTTAATGCTTACATCAGTGATTTTAAATTATATGGGCCTGAGGTAAATACAATAATACACAGGTTTTCTTTTTTAGATCACAGAGGACTTTATGTTTCAAATCTGGCTGGAAAATTTAGTTACACTAAAAAACAGATTAAGCTCGAAGACTTAGCGATTAAAACCAAAAGATCATCACTTTATGGAAAAGCAATTTTAAATTATAAAGTAGAAGACTTTTTGGATTTTACTGATAAAGTGAAGTTTGATGTTGTACTGGATTCAGCTTCGATTGCATCAAATGATATTCGTTATTTCTACGACGGATTAGGTAAGAATCAGCACTTTAAAATTAAAACAAAACTAAAAGGAACACTTAATAACCTGAATCTAAGATCGCTTAGGTTAAGTGATACAAATGGTTCCAGAATTATAGGAAATATCAATTTTAAAAATCTTTTAGGAAGCGAAGAGCAAAAGTTTTCTATGGAAGGAAAGTTTGACAGATTGATTTCAAGCTATGATAATATGGTCGCTATTTTGCCTGGTGTTTTAGGTAAAAGCCTTCCGAAACAACTTCAAAGAGTAGGTAAGTTTAATATTATTGGTAAAACAAAAGTATCAACGACCGCTTTGGATGCTAATTTTAAAATGATAACAGATCTGGGAGACGGTGAGGTTGATCTCCAGATGGATAATATGGATTTCATTGATAAAGCTTCGTATTCCGGAAATATTGTTTTAAATAATTTTGACGTTGGAGCCTTATTAAGCAGAAAAGATCTCGGCAGAACGAGTCTGAATTTAAATGTTGATGGTGTTGGTTTTACAGAAAAATATTTGAACACTATTGTCAGAGGAGGTATTTCAAAATTAGATTACAATAAATATACGTATCACAATATTGTAGTGAATGGTAATTTTAAGCTGCCATATTATAAAGGAGAATTGGCAATAAATGATCCTAATTTAAAGCTAACATTTGACGGTTTAGTTGATTTAAGTAAACGTGAAAGCCGATATGATTTCCATATTAATGTTGAAAATGCCGATTTACGAAAGCTTAAATTTTTAAAAGATTCCATTTCAATTTTTAAAGGTGACGCTGTTGTTCAGTTAACCGGAAATTCTATTGAAAACCTGCAAGGGAATATTTTTATTAAAGATGCTGTTTATCAAAATCCAAAATCTACGTATGCATTTGATTTGTTAACGGTTAGTTCTGAGTTTGATGCAGATAAATTACGTACCATCACCATAAATTCAAATGATGTTGTGAATGGTAAGATTGTCGGAAAGTTTCAGTTTGCTCAGTTAGACAAATTGGTAATGAATTCTATTGGAAGTCTTTATACGAATTACAAACCATACAAATTAAAGAAAGGACAGTTTTTACGCTTTAACTTTAATGTGTATGATAAGGTAGTCGAAATGTTATATCCTGAAATTAACATTGATTCGAGTACTGTGGTACGCGGAAAAATTGACTCTGATTTGCAGGAATTTAAATTTGGATTCAGATCAAAGAAAATTACAGCAGCAAATAATACTTTTGATAATATCCGAATTAGTGTAGATAATAAGAATCCGCTTTATAATGCTTATGTTGAACTTGATAGTATAAAAACACCGTATTATAAGATTCGTGATTTTAATTTAATTAACGTAACCTCAAAAGATACGTTGTTTGTTCGTTCAGAATTTAAAGGTGGTGAAAAAGGTCAGGATTATTATAATCTCGATTTGTACCATACCATTGATAAAAATAAGAATAACGTTGTGGGTATCAAGAAATCGGAAATGAAGTTTAAAGACTACTTGTGGTACTTAAACGAAGAAGCCGGTAAGGACAACCAAATTATTTTCGATAAAAACTTCAAAAACTTCACAATCGATAATATTGTTTTATCACACGAAGAACAAAAAATCGATTTGAATGGTATTTTAAAAGGAAGTGATTATAAAGATATCGTTCTTAATTTCGAAGACGTAGATATTAATAAAATAACGCCGCTAAACACCTCTTTTGTGTTCAATGGTAACTTAAACGGAAGTGTAAATTACAAGCAGAATAAAGATGTTTTTCAGCCAACGGCGTCTATTGTAATCGATCATCTTAACCTGAATAAAATAGATTTAGGAACGCTTAATTTTGATATTGCTGGAGATGAAAGTTTTAAAAAGTTTACGGTAAATTCATCGATACAAAATGGTTTTACAGAATCTTTTAGAGCAAATGGAACATTTGCGGTAGAAAATAAGGAAACAGTTTTGGATATGAGTGTAAAACTCGAAGGATTTAATCTTGCTACTTTGGGAACCATTGGAGGTGACGTATTATCTAATATTCGAGGAACAGTTTCCGGAAATGCAGCTGTAGTTGGTAATCTGAAAAAACCGGAGATAAACGGTCGTCTTTATGTAGAAAAAGCCGGAATGACAATTCCTTACCTTAATGTAGATTATGAACTTAGTGATCGTACAGTTATTGATTTAACGAATGAAAAATTCTTGTTTAGAAACAATCAGTTAACAGATACTAAGTTTGCAACCAAAGGATTGCTGAACGGAAGCATTGAGCATAATAATTTTACAGATTGGAAATTAGACTTAACAATTACCTCTAAGCGATTATTAGCTCTTGATACGAAAGATAGTGATGATGCTGCTTATTTTGGTACAGCATTCATTAATGGAACAGCAAGTATTAAAGGACCAACATCTGGATTGTTTATCAAAGTAGATGCAAAATCGGAAAAAGGGACACAAGTCAAAATACCTATTAATAATGCTCAGGATGTTGGCGAAAGCAGCTGGATACATTTTGTAACGCCAACAGAAAAGTACAATTTAGCAAATGGTATTGCCGAGAGAAACATAGATTATAAAGGACTCGAATTAGAGTTTGATTTTGATATTACACCTGATGCCGAGGTTGAAGTAATTCTGGATAGAAACTCGGGTCATGGTATGAAAGGTAAAGGTTACGGGTCATTGTTGTTTAAGATCAATACTTTAGGTAAATTTAATATGTGGGGGGATTTCCAGGCTTATGAAGGAACATATAACTTTAAGTATGGTGGACTTGTAGATAAGAAATTTGCAGTAAAAAAAGGAGGATCTATCATTTGGGAAGGAAACCCTATGAAAGCGCAATTGAATCTTGAAGCCGTTTACCGAACATCTGCGAATCCATCAGTATTATTAAACAATTCGTCATTTAATAAAAAAGTACCGGTAGAAGTTGTAATTGGATTAAGAGGAGATTTGACAAGCCCGGATCCTAATTTTGATATTCAGTTTCCGTCTGTAAGTAGTGTTTTAAAATCGGAGATACAATACAAGCTTGATGATAAAGATATTCGTCAGACTCAGGCATTGTATTTATTGTCAACAGGTTCATTTATGAGTCAGGATGGTTTTAGTCAGGGTGATTTATCAGGAACTTTTGCTGAAACAGCAGCAAGTTTATTAGGAGGTATCATTAAGTCTGACAATGATAAGTTTAATATTAATTTGAACTACATTTCAGCAGATAGAAGAATTGGACAAGAAGCAGATGGTCAATTTGTGGCTAATATTACATCTCAGGTAAACGAAAGAATAACAATCAATGGTAAGGTTGGGGTTCCTGTCGGCGGTGTAACTCAGGCCGGAGTTGTGGGAGATATTGAAGCGCTTTACAGGGTAAATGAAGACGGAACGATGAACCTTCGTTTATTTAATAAAGAGAACGACATTAATTATATAGGACAGGGAATAGGATATACACAAGGTGTAGGTATTTCGTATGAAGTAGATTTTGATACTTTTAGCGAGCTGGTGAATAAAATCTTCAAAAATAATAAGATAGAACGATCGCTAAAAAGTTCTTCTAATGATGTACAGGATTCTTATCTAAATCCGGATTTTATTAATTTCACAAATAAAAAAGCGGCAGAAAAGGAGAAAAAAGATAATGAGAAGGAGAATAAGAAAAAATCAGAGAAAGAAGAGCAGGAAAAAGCCAAACAACAAAACAATCAGGGCTTAATTCCTGATAATGATTACTAGCATAAACGTTGAAAAACTGTTAACTTTATAAAAACCATTTTTTAAATGGTTTTTTTTATGCTAATTTTAGAGAAATATACGTTTTTCAAAAATCCCGGAATTTATTCAATTTTATAACACTTCATTTAGCTATTGTTAATTTTAAATATTTAATCAAAAAAAGTACGTTTTATTATTTTAAATGAATTTTTTAAGGAATAAAAACTTATTAACGAAAACGTTTGAATTTAACATTTTTTATTAATTTAGTACAAACATAACCTGAAAAGTGGTGAATGTTTGTTAGATTTACACTTTAATACTTAAATAATGCCAAAAACAATAAAAAAAGTTGGTGTTCTTACTTCAGGAGGAGACTCACCAGGAATGAATGCCGCAATACGATCAGTTGTTCGAACATGCGCTTACCACAATATAGAATGCATCGGAATTTATAGAGGGTATCAGGGAATGATCGAAGGAGATTTCAAAGAAATGGGACCTCGAAGCGTAAATAATATTGTAAACAAAGGTGGAACGATCCTTAAATCGGCGCGTTCAGTTGAGTTTAGAACCCCGGAAGGTAGAAAAAAAGCACATGAAAACCTTTTAAAAGCAGGAGTAGATGCTCTTGTAGTAATTGGTGGAGATGGTAGTTTTACCGGAGGATTAATTTTTAATTCAGAATTCGGTTTCCCGGTAATGGGAATTCCAGGTACAATTGATAATGATATTTTCGGTACTAGTCATACTTTAGGATATGATACAGCCTTGAATACTGTCGTAGATTGTATAGATAAAATTAGAGATACTGCAAGTTCACACAACCGTCTATTCTTTGTAGAGGTTATGGGTAGAGATGCAGGACATATAGCACTTAATGCCGGAATTGGAGCAGGAGCAGAAGAAATTCTTATTCCTGAAGAAGATTTAGGTTTAGACAGATTATTAGATTCTCTTCAAAAAAGTAAAGCTTCAGGAAAATCATCAAGTATAGTTGTTATTGCTGAAGGAGATAAAATTGGTAAAAACGTATTCGAACTAAAAGATTATGTTGAAGCTAATTTACCAGAGTACGACGTAAGAGTATCAGTATTAGGGCACATGCAGCGTGGTGGCTCTCCATCGTGTTTTGATCGTGTACTGGCAAGCCGTTTAGGTGTAAAAGCAGTAGAATCTTTAATCGAAGGTAAGTCAAACTATATGGTTGGACTACAAGCAGATAAAGTGGCATTAACTCCTCTGGAACAAGCAATTAAAGGAAAATCTGAAATAGATAGAGAATTGTTGCGTGTATCTGATATAATGTCAACATAAAATAAAAGTGTAGAAAAGAAAAAAGTTTATTGTGAGGAAATTAGACTTTAAAATAGTGTAATAAAAACAAAAGCAAAAATCAAGAAAAATGTCAAAAGTAAAATTAGGAATAAACGGATTCGGACGTATCGGAAGAATCGTTTTTAGAGAAACTTTCAATAGAGATAATGTAGAAGTAGTTGCAATTAACGATTTGTTAGATGTTGATCACTTAGCTTACTTATTAAAATATGATTCAGTTCACGGACGTTTTAACGGTACTGTTGAAGTAAAAGAAGGAAAACTTTATGTAAACGGAAGAAATATCCGTATCACTGCAGAAAGAAATCCAGCTGATTTAAAATGGAACGAAGTTGATGTTGATGTAGTAGCAGAATGTACTGGTATTTTTACAACAATCGAAACTGCAAATGAGCACATTAAAGGTGGTGCTAAAAAAGTAATCATTTCTGCTCCGTCTGCAGATGCTCCAATGTTTGTAATGGGAGTAAACCACGAATCAGCAAAAGCTACTGATTTAGTAGTTTCTAATGCTTCATGTACTACAAACTGTTTAGCTCCTTTAGCTAAAGTTATTCACGATAATTTCGAAATTGTTGAAGGTTTAATGACTACTGTTCATGCTACAACTTCAACTCAAATGACAGCTGATGGTCCTTCTAGAAAAGACTGGAGAGGTGGACGTGCTGCAAGCATCAACATCATCCCATCTTCAACTGGAGCTGCTAAAGCTGTTGGAAAAGTAATTCCTGCTTTAAATGGAAAATTAACTGGAATGTCTTTCCGTGTTCCTACTGCTGACGTTTCTGTAGTAGATTTAACAGTAAAAGTAGCTAAAGAAACTTCTTACGAAGAAATTATGGCTGTTTTGAAAAAAGCTTCAGAAAACGAATTGAAAGGTATTTTAGGATATACTGAAGATGCTGTTGTTTCTCAAGATTTTATCTCTGATAAAAGAACTTCAATTGTTGATGCAACTGCAGGAATTGGTTTAAACTCAACTTTCTTCAAATTAGTATCTTGGTATGATAATGAGTACGGATACTCAAGCAAATTGATCGATTTATCTGTGCATATCGCAGGTTTAAAATAATAGCTTATAATTTGCGAAATCCCGTTGCCGGTTAAGTGTAACGGGATTTTCTTATTTTGTTTGGCCTATAATTAATCTATAAAAGTTTATTTTTGGATTAATTTTAGAAAAAACTAATCCAAAAACTAAATAAAATGAAATTAATAGTTGATAGTGGGTCTACTAAAGCCGATTGGATTGCAATTGATGATAATGGAAAAGTATTATTCACAACACAAACACTAGGATTAAATCCTGAAATTCTTGACGGTCCTGAAATCGTTTCACGATTAAACGATCGTTTTGATATCCTGCAAAATAAAAAAAATGCTACACATTTGTTCTTTTACGGAGCCGGATGTGGAACTGAAAGAATGCAGACTGCACTTTCTCAAATTTTTCAGGAATACTTTAGCAATGCAATTGTTGAAGTTCACGAAGATACTTATGCAGCGGTATATGCTACAACTCCAAAAGGAGAATCGGCAATCGTTAGTATTTTAGGAACAGGTTCTAATTGCAGCTATTTTGATGGAAAAGTATTGCATCAAAAAGTACAATCTCTTGGTTATATTGCCATGGATGATTGCAGCGGAAATGTTTTTGGTAAAGAATTGATTAGAAAATACTACTTCAATAAAATGCCACAAGAACTAGCGGTTGAATTTGAAAAAGAATACAACCTGGATGCTGATTTTATCAAGAATAAATTATACAAAGAACCAAACCCTAATGCGTATTTAGCGACTTTTGCAAAGTTCTTAATTAAACATAAAGATTCAGAATTTTGTAGAAAGATTATATTCAAAGGGATGAAGTCTTTTGTTAAAAATTATATCAAACAGTTTGATAATTGTCAGGAAGTGCCAGTTCATTTCGTAGGTTCAATTGCATTTTACCTTAAAGATGAATTACAGGAAACTTTTGATAAATACGAACTTAAATTAGGAAATGTTTTAAGAAGACCAATTGATGGTTTGATTGCGTACCATGTTGCTAATCAATAAGTAAATATATGGAAATAGCTATAATTGCTCACGATGGAAAGAAGGCAGATATGCTTCAGTTTTTAAATAAAAACAAAGAACTTCTTATTAGGGAAAACATAAAACTAATCGCAACAGGAACTACAGGAAGCAAGGCAATAGAAGCCGGTTTTGAAGTAAAAAGAATGTTATCAGGACCATTGGGTGGTGATGCTCAGATTGCTGCTCGTGTAGCAGTTGGAGAAACGCAGATGGTGTTCTTTTTTAAAGATCCTTTAGCCAGTCACGCTCATGAAGTAGATATAAACATGCTAATTCGCGTTTGCGACGTTCATAATGTACCGTTAGCCACTAATGAGGCTTCAGCACAATTGTTATTAAATGCCATTGCATTACAATTATAGAAAAATACCACAAGTTTTTAAATTATTCAAAGAACCGTTTCAATTGCTGAAGCGGTTTTTTTTATGCTAATCCATTGATAAGGAGAAGAAAAACAACAGATAATTGTTTTTATAAAAAGGAAGTGTACTAAATATGCCGTTGTTTTTCTACAAAGCAACGGCATATCATTTTATTTTTTATTGTACTGCAATTACAGATATTTCTACATTTACATTTTTTGGCAGGCAAGCTACCTGAACAGTTTCACGGGCTGGTGCTGTTTTTTCGTCAAAGTATGATCCGTAAACAGTATTGATAGCGCCAAAGTTATTCATATCCATGATGAAAATGGTTGCTTTTACCACGTTTTCAAAAGTCATATTTGCAGCCTCTAAAATAGCAGCAATGTTTTGCATTACCTGATGTGTTTCATCATTAATATTTTCGGTAACAAGTTCTCCGGAAGTTGGATTAATTGCTATTTGTCCTGATGCATAAAGAGTATTTCCTGATAATATAGCCTGATTGTAAGGTCCGATTGGAGCCGGAGCTTTGTCGGTAAAAATGATTTTTTTCATAATAATTGTTTTTTAAAAATGCTAAAATAGATATTTACAGCTGTTGAAGAATGTATGATAGTCACACATAAATACTCTTAACAGCTGCAAAGATTTTAATCTAATTTACGATTATTTATCGATTAGAAGTACTTCTTTTGTTCCATTTAATGTCGCTAAGCATACCGGATTTAATTCCAATAAAGAAATTCCAGTTAGAGTTAACACCAAGTGGTGTGTAGTTAAATGCCATTCTCCAGCTTAACAAATCTCTTTCAAAACGAAATTGAGTAAATGTAACCCCTTTTTGTACAAAGTCGTAACCGGTAGAAACACCACCTTTCCATTTTGGAGTAATATCGGTGTTTACGGAAATCATAATAGAATTTCCTGATATTTTGTTTTCGCGATTTACGTTAGAGTAGGTTAGCGAATAGGCAAGCGTCATATCCCATGGAATCTTTGAATTAAAGAACTCTGTAATGACATTTTCGCTCTCGTCATCTTCACTGTTAAACTGACTGTTTCTGGTGTCATTCAAGTCGGTATTGGTACCGAATAAATCATCATTTCGACCACCATTCCGTTCGCTTTGCTGGTTTTTAGTTTCTTTTGTTCCCTTATTCGAGATCGAATAGTTCATTGTTACGTTAGCACTTGTCATTCTGAATAAACTTCCGCCGTTTTCAATATTGTACATATTCATACGTGTTCCGGAATTATCTATAGCATAAGGATCTAAAGTAGCGCCAAAGTTCATATTCATTTTGTTGTCAAAGAATTGAGTTCCACCGCTCACAACGACAGGTGACCATGCTAAAGTTTCTTTACCATTTGCATTGAAATTATAGGAGGTAGCAAAATTTAAATTGTTTAACAGCATTATTTTTTTAGGCTCCGTTTTTGTACTGTCGCGATCTCTTACTTTAGCTTCAAATGTATTGCTTAAAGAGAAGCCAACGACGTTGGAGTTCTCTTTGCTTGGTACGCCGTAAATACCACCCTCAAAACGCGTGTATTGTGTCGTTATTCTGCCTGAAGCATCTGTTCCGTATGTGTCGTAATATCTTTCAAAACTTGGCGTGTATGCGTACGTAATCGAAGGTCGCATGACGTGACGAATAGATTGTATTTTTTTATCGGCACCAAGATTAAAAGTACCATAAATGGTAGTTCCTAAATTCGTGCTGAAATTGTATGTTCTAAAAGCATCAAAGCCATTTATCGTTGTAGTCTGAACACTGCTTAAATCGTTATTATATTCTTTTTCTACCGTTTTAGTAACCCATGTTTCCTGAAAGTTTGTTGAAGCACCGGCGCTAAAATATTTAAATAGTTTGAAGTTTGTACTAATTGGAATAGAGTGTTGCATTCCTATTTGAGCATCTTTGAACATTTGAGGTTTAAAGAATAAAGAGTCAGTTGTTGTAAAACTGTTTTTACCGCTCAGATTATATTGTAAATTGATGTTTTTAATGAATCCTTTTTTCACACCATCTTTTCCAACAAACGGATAGACACGATCAATACTCGCCTGCAACGATGGAAGGGTCATGTTAATTTGTTCTGTTTGTGTATTTTGAGAGTGTGTTGCTGTAAGCGATACTCTGGCTTGCGGAACAGTGTTGAAAGTTTTGTTATAAGAGATCGACGAACTCAACGTATTGTTCAAATTAGAACCTACGTTCGCCTGATTAATAGATTGTTTGAAGTATTTACTGCTACCCATGTTCACAGACGCAGAAAAAGTCGAATTAGGATTCGATTTAGTGTCCTTAGCATGCGACCACTGAATGTTGTAAATGTTTTGTCTCGAGTAATCCGGATAACCTCTCTCGCTGTTGATTAAGTTTTTGTATCGAACATTTATGTTTCCTCTGTATTTGTATCTTTTGGCATACGAAGATTCAAAACGCATAGCATAACTACCGTTGGTGTAGTAATCTGCTAGGGCCGTAAGGTCATAATTGTCGCTTAATGCAAAATAATAACCTAAGTTTTGAAGAGAGAATCCACGCGTGTTAGAGTCGTTATAACTAGGAAGAATAATTCCTGATACGCTTTTTTCCTGACTCATTGGGAAATAAGCAAAAGGCAATGCCAAAGGTGTTGGCACATCAGCAATAACCATGTTGGTTAAACCTGTAATTACTTTTTTTCCGGGAATAAATTTTACCTTATTTGTTTGAAAGTAATATTCCGGATTGTCAATATCTTTTGAAGTAGTAAATCGCGCACCTTTAAGAAAATAAACAGAGTCATTTTCTTTTTTGGTCACGGCAGCTTTTATTTTAAACTCTCCTTGTTCCGTTCTTGAATTGTAAATTAAAGCTTTTTGAGTTTTAAAATTAAATCGAATGGAATCGGGCTGAACTTCACTTGCGCCTTGTTTAAAATTAGGATATTGCGTTAGAGTTCCGGTAGAATCTTTTATTCTTCCGGCATAAACTTCGTCTTTTTCATAATCAAGAACGATAATTCCTGACTTAAGTTCGACATCTTTATAATACAACTCACCTTCATTATAAAGTGTGATTTTTTTATTTTTCTGATCAATTTTAGCGTAATCCTTTGCTCTGTATTTTACTTTTCCGTCCAGAAAAGCTTTTTTTGGCTTAACGCTATCAACTTTTACAGTGTCAGCAGGTATAATTTCCGGTATAATCTCAGGTTTATCTGTTTGTTTTACAGTTTTTAACGGAGTTTTCTTTGATTTTATTTCCTGCGAATATATTTCACCACAACCAAAGGTTAGGAAAAATGATATTAAAACGATATTAAATAAGTTTGTATGCAAAGGTATAAATGCTATTTTTGTAAAAGTATGGCGTGTTTTTTGACATGTCAAACTTACATATAATTTTTTGGCAAAAATAATCAATTATAAAAATTATAGTAGTTGCATTTTATTAAAATTAACTTTTATATTTATGAATATATTTAACAAAACTAAATTTACTTTTAGTTTTTTTCTTATGCTAACATTTTTTTGCTCCTATAGTCAGACTAATGTTTTTAAAGTAACTCTTGATGCAGGACATGGTGATCATGATTTTGGTGCAGTTTACAGCGGTAGAATAGAAAAGAATATTGCTTTGGCTATTGTTTTAAAAGTTGGAAAAATTTTGGAAGCAAGTCCAAATGTTGATGTAATTTATACTCGTAAGACAGATGTTTTTATAGATCTTGTCGAGAGAGCAAACATTGCCAACAGAGCAAACTCAAATATTTTTGTTTCTATACATTGTAATGCAAACAAAAATACTGCAGCAGACGGAACAGAAACTTATGTTATGGGTTTAAGTAAAGTAGCATCAAACCTTGAAGCGGCGAAGAAAGAGAACTCGGTTATTACTTTGGAGAAAGATTATAAACGAAAATATGAAGGTTTTGATCCTAACTCTCCTGAATCATTAATAGGGATGACACTTATGCAGGAGGAATATCTGGACAACAGTATTTCGCTTGCTACCTATATTGAGCATAATTTTGAAAAGTTAGGTAAAAAATTGCGTCAGGGAGGTGTAAAACAAGCTCCTTTTATGGTATTGCATAAAGCTTATATGCCAAGAGTTTTGGTGGAAACTGGTTTTATATCAAACCCGACAGAAGGGAATATTTTGAATTCTGAAGAAGGACAAAATGATGTTGCAAAAGCTATTGCCGAAGCAATTCTTAGCTATAAAAGAGAATATTTTGGTTCCGGAACTCCGGATATGTCAGATGTAAGACCAGCAAAAGATACGTCGACACCCACCAAACCAAAAACCGCCACAGTAGTTAAAAACAGTCCAAAGGGAACTTTCTTTAAAGTACAACTTTTAGCAAGTGTTAATAATACATCATTAAATCCTAAAAACTTTAAAGGACTAAAAAATATATCAGTGCTATTTGAAAACAATATATATAAGTATTTCTACGAGGAAACTTCTGACTACAATGCAGCACAAAAATATTTGCAAGAGGCTAAAAGTAAAGGGTATAACAATGCTTTTTTGATTGCTTTTAAAGATGGGGAAAAAATAAGTATTCAGGACGCAATCAAATAATTAACCACAAGTTCGAATATTTATATTAATTTTGTACAAACACTTAGAATTTTGAAAATAACAAGAGAAATTAAAACGGCTATTTTAGTCATCGCTTCAATTCTATTATTTATTTGGGGCTACAGTTTTTTAAAAGGGAGAGACCTTTTTACAAATTATAAAACGTTATATGTTGAATATGATAATGTTGAAGGCTTAGCAGCTTCAGCTCCGGTTACTTTAAACGGACTAGTTATAGGTAAAGTAACTAAAATTTCGATCAATGAAACTACAGGAAAATTATTAATAGAATTACAGTTAAAAACTGATTTCTTAATTTCTAAAACCAGTAAAGCATCTTTGTATTCTCCAGGAGTAATTTCCGGAAAGCAAATTGCAATCCTGCCTAATTTTGCTGATAAGGAAGAAGCCGTTGATGGTCAGACATTAGAAGCTGACGTACAGCTAGGCTTAACAGATAGGTTAGGAACTCAAATTCAGCCTCTTCAACAAAAACTTGATAAGTTATTAGGTGATGTTGATGTTTTGGTATTAGGAGTAAACAATGTTCTGGATAAAAAAGGTCAGGAAGATCTTAAGTATTCTTTGGAAAACTTAAATCATACCCTGAAACAATTTCATCAGGCTTCAAAAACTTTAAATTCAATTTTAGATGCAAACAAAGGACAAATTAATGGAGTTGTAACGAACTTTAATAAGATGTCTAATAATTTTTCTAAAATATCGGATTCTTTAAATAAAGCTGATTTAGGTAAAACAGTACGAAACCTAAACCAGACTTTAGCTAAAGTTGATGGTATTATGTCGAATTTAAACTCAGGAAAAGGTACAGCCGGTAAATTGCTAAACGATGATGCTTTGTATAATAACTTATCTAAGACTTCAAAAGAATTAGAATTATTGTTACAAGACGTTCGTCTTTATCCAACACGTTATGTAAATGTTTCTCTTTTTGGAAAGAAAAACAAGCCATACGTTGCACCGAAAGACTCAACTTCAACTACGAAAAAATAATTAAGTATGAGCTATTTAGATAATATTTTATTCGCAATCCTTCTTATAGTTGGTTTTGGTTTTTTTGCAAAGAGTGTAAAAAAGATCATCCGAAACATTAACTTAGGAGTAGACGTAGATAGAAAAGATAATTCTAAAGCGCGTTGGTCAAATATGGCCATGATTGCTCTTGGGCAGTCAAAAATGGTAAAACGTCCTGTAGCGGGAGTGCTGCATATCGTTGTTTACCTTGGATTTATCATTATTAATATCGAATTACTTGAAATTATTATTGATGGTTTATTCGGTACACACAGAGTATTTGCTTTTTTAGGAACAGCTTATGATGTATTAATAGGTTCTTTTGAAATATTAGCACTTTTAGTTTTAGTAGCAGTATCCGTTTTTTGGATCAGAAGAAATGTTATTAAACTAAAACGATTCATTAATAAAGATTTGACAGGATTTCCTAAAAGTGATGCGAATTACATCTTGTATTTCGAGATGGTATTAATGACTTTGTTCTTATTAATGAACGCATCTGATTTGCATTTACAGAATGTTCCCGGTGGATTCTCACATTTTCATAAAGCAGGAAGTTTTCCTGTGAGCCAGTTTATTGCTCCTATTTTTAATGGATTGTCGAATGAATTGGTAATGGTATTGTCTGAAATTTTTTGGTGGTTGCATATAGCAGGTATTTTAGTGTTTATGAACTATTTATATTTCTCAAAACACTTGCATATCCTTTTGGCTTTTCCAAATACGTATTTTGCTAATTTAAATCCACAAGGAAAGTTTGATAATCTGGCGTCTGTTACAAAAGAGGTAAAATTGATGATGGATCCAAATGCTGATCCTTTTGCAGCGGCACCTGTTGATGAAAATGCTGCTCCAAGTAAATTTGGTGCAAGTGATGTCCAGGATTTAAACTGGGTACAGCTTTTAAATGCTTACACTTGTACAGAATGTGGTCGTTGTACTTCTGCATGTCCGGCAAATCAAACAGGAAAAAAATTGTCTCCTCGTAAGATTATGATGGATACAAGAGACCGTTTACAAGAAGTGGGAAATAATATAGATGCTAATAAAGGTGTTTTTGTTCCGGATAACAAATCGTTGTTAAATGATTATATAACTCCGGAAGAATTATGGGCTTGTACATCATGTAATGCTTGTGTAGAAGAATGTCCTGTAAATATTAGTCCGTTATCTATTATCATAGATATGAGACGTTATTTGGTAATGGAACAAAGTGCGGCTCCAATGTCATTGAACGCTATGATGACCAATATTGAGAACAACAGTGCACCTTGGCAATACAATCAGCAAGACCGATTGAATTGGAAAAACGAAAACTAGTTTTGTTTTTGAATCGCTGTAACTGTTTAATCGTTTATTTGTTTAATCGATAAAACACTGAACTGTTACTGTTAAATTGTTTACTTTTTTGTAATTATAAACATTATCTAATTAACGATTAAACGATTTACCAAATAAGCGGTTCAGCTAATTTAACGATTAAACGATTTATCAAATCAACAGTTAAACAAATAAGCGGTTCGTCAAATAAACGATTAAACGATTTACCAAATCAACAGTTAAACAAATAAACGGTTCGTCAGATTAACAATTAAACGATTTATCAAATTGACGGTTTAACAAATAAGCGATTCAACAAATAAACGATTCAACAAAATAAGCGCTTCGTCAAATTAACGATTAAACGATTTACCAAATTGACGATTCACCAAATAAACGATTAAACAATAATAAAAAGATGTCAGAAAGTTTAGTAGTACCAACAATGGCAGAAATGCTAGCCGAAGGAAAACAACCAGAAGTTTTGTTTTGGGTAGGTTGCGCAGGAAGTTTTGATGATAGAGCAAAAAAAATTACAAAAGCATTTGTACGTATCTTAAATCGTACTAACGTTTCTTTTGCGGTTTTAGGGACAGAAGAAGGTTGTACTGGTGACCCTGCTAAAAGAGCTGGAAACGAATTTTTGTTTCAAATGCAGGCCATGATGAATATCGAGGTTTTGAATGCATACGAAGCAAAGAAAATTGTAACTGCTTGTCCACATTGTTTTAATACGTTAAAAAATGAATATCCTGAATTAGGAGGTCAATATGACGTAATTCACCATACGGAGTTTTTAAAGTCCTTAATGGATGACGGAAGACTTACTGTAGAAGGAGGTCAGTTTAAAGGAAAGAAAATTACTTTTCACGATCCTTGTTATTTAGGAAGAGCAAATAAAGTTTACGAAGCGCCAAGAGATTTAATTGAGAAATTAGATGTTGAATTAGTCGAAATGAAGCGCTCGAAAGCAAACGGACTTTGTTGTGGAGCAGGTGGAGCACAAATGTTTAAGGATGCTGAACCGGGAAACAAAGAAGTCAATGTATTACGTACAGAAGACGCACTTGAAGTGAAACCGGATATTATTGCAGCTGGTTGTCCGTTTTGTAATACGATGTTAACTGATGGTATCAAACATCAGGAAAAAGAAGGACAAGTTAAAGTAATGGACATTGCTGAGTTAATCGCTAATGCACAGGATCTTTAGTTTTTTTTAAGTTGCTAAGGTTCTGAGGTACTAAGGTACTTAGCTTTTATAACTTGAAACAGAAAAACGTGAAACTTGAAACCTTCAAAAATCTACAATCTAAAATCTACAATCTAAAATCTAAAATTAAAAATGTATATACCTTTCGAAAATTTACCTGGTGAATCCAGAATTTGGATTTATCAATCAAACAGAAAGTTTTCTGAGGAAGAATTTTCTGAAATTGAAACTGACCTTAAAGCTTTCGTAGAAGAATGGGCAGCACACGGAACAAGTTTAGAAGCATCATTTGAGTTAAAATACAATCGATTTATAATTTTAGCCGTAAATCAGGAAGTTCAGGCTGCAACTGGATGTTCTATTGACAGTTCGGTTGAATTTATTCAGGGACTTGAAAAAAAGTACAATGTTGATTTGCTTGATAAAATGAACGTTACCTTTAAGCTTGGAGAGCATATCGCACACAAACCATTAATTGATTTTAAAAAAATGGTTAAAGATAAATCCGTTTCTGAAAACACGATTGTTTTTAATAATCTGGTTAACAATATAGAAGAATACAACGAGTCTTGGGAAGTTCCTGCTGCTGATAGCTGGCACAGTAGATTTTTCTAAGAGGTATAGTATCTAAGAAATATATAACAAGGCATGAAATTTTGATTTCGTGCCTTTTTTTGTTTTGAAAACGAGACCTCTAATTTAGCCCCGATAGAAGCGGTATCCTTTTTCTGTCCGCTAATGCGGAAAGAAAAAGATTTAGCGGATAGCGGGACGAATGGTTCTTTTGAAAATGAATTTTCTGCTTCTGAAAAGCTTTAAGGGATCTAACAATCTAATAATACAGCTAAATAAATATTTGCAAAAATCTAACATTCTAAAACTTCAATTAGACGCTATTTTTGAGTATTTTCGTAGAATTAAATTTAATACATGAAAATAGCAATAGTTTGTTATCCAACTTTTGGTGGTAGTGGTGTGGTTGCTACAGAACTTGGTCTTGAATTAGCCAGACGCGGACACGAAATACACTTTATAACCTATAGTCAGCCCGTGAGACTGGCACTTTTGAATCCTAATGTTCATTATCACGAAGTAAACGTTCCTGAATATCCTCTTTTTCATTATCAGCCGTATGAATTGGCATTGTCAAGTAAATTGGTTGATATGGTAAAACTGTATAAAATCGAAGTACTGCACGTGCATTATGCTATTCCGCATGCGTATGCAGGCTATATGGCGAAGCAAATGCTGAAGAATGAAGGAATTAATCTTCCAATGATTACGACGCTTCACGGAACAGATATTACGTTGGTGGGAAATCATCCGTTTTATAAACCGGCAGTAACTTTTAGCATTAATAAATCGGATTACGTAACTTCGGTTTCGCAGAGTTTAAAAGACGATACTTTAAAATTATTTAAAATCAAGAATAAAATTAAAGTTATTCCGAATTTTATTGAGGTAGATAAAGTCAAAAAAGACCCGCTTGCTCCTTGTCATCGTTATGTTATGGCAAAAGAAAATGAGCGCATCGTTACACATATTAGTAACTTTAGAAAAGTAAAACGAATTCCGGATATCATTAAGATTTTCTATAATATTCAAAAAGAAATGCCTGCCAAATTAATGATGGTGGGGGATGGTCCAGAAAAAGAAAAGGCCGAAGCGCTTTGTATGGAACTTGGAATTTACGATAAAGTGATCTTTTTTGGAAACAGTAATGAAATTGACAAGATTTTGTGCCTAACAGATTTGTTTTTGCTTCCGTCTGAAACAGAAAGTTTTGGTTTGGCAGCATTGGAAGCAATGTCAAGTGGAGTTCCTGTAATTTCGAGTAATTCAGGTGGTTTGCCTGAAGTGAATTTTGATGGTATCTCAGGGTATTTAAGTAATGTAGGTGATGTAGATGAGATGGCTGCAAATGCGATTAAAATCTTAAAAGATGATGAAGTTTTGAATCAGTTTAAGGCAAATGCGCTGGAAGTTGCCAAGAAATTTGACATCAAAAACATATTGCCTAAATACGAAGCTTTGTATCAAAAAGCGATAGATGATTATAAAAATTAGCAGTTTTAACCTTTAAAAAATATAGAATGAAAAAAGTAATTTCGGTTTTAGCAGTTTTTGCTTTAGTTTCTTGCGGAGCAAAAAAAACTACAGAATCTTCAACAGCATTGTACGAAGTTTTAACTACACAGTCGAGCGGTGGGGGAAATATCAGGTTTTTTGAAATTTTGACGGAACCAAATGAAATCAAGATGCTTCAGAATGATCCGCTTTTAGCTGATAAAGTTAAAGAAGGTGATAGCAGTAAATCTAATTTTGTTATTTTGAACATGGGAGAGAAAAACACGAGTGGATATGCTATTGAAGTTGAAAAAGTAGAAGAAACAGATAAAAACATCATTATCACGGTAAAAGAAATTAGTCCGGCTAAAGATGCAATGGTGATGCAGATGATTAGCTATCCCTACACAGTTGTAAAAGTGAATTCTAAGAAAGAAATCGTAGTTAAGTAATAGTCTTAATTTAAGTGTGAATAAAAAAAACCTGTCGCAATAACGACAGGTTTCTTTTTACAATTATTTTTTATTTTTTGTTTAGAATTTAAACTTAACTCCTAAACCAACATCGAATCCAAAGTTATCATTATCGTAATATCCTGAACCAATTTCAGGTCTAACATCTAATGATAATAAAATTGGCACGTTGTCAAATCCGTATTCAATACCTACATCTCCGGCTGCGAAAACATAAGTTCCGCTATCTCTATAGTTTGAGTTGTTAAAACGATAATCATAGTCCCAGGCAGCTAAACCACCACCGACACCAGCATACCAGTTAAAGCCACCATCAATATTCCAAACCCATTGATAAAGTGCAACTCCTTTGATAGCATCAACATCGCGGCTGTTTCTCCATCCTAAATCAAACTCAAGTCTGTTATTTTTAAATAAACCTCTTTGGTATGATATTTCTCCACCAAATCCGTTATTATCTCCTAAACGCAAACCAAGTGCATTTTTAGCAATTTCTTGTGATTGAGCTGTAAATGCTAATCCTAGTAGCATTATGGCTGATAAAATAATTTTCTTCATATAAATGGTTATTAATTTTTTTCAAAAGTACAATTGATGTTATTCCTTAACGTACAGGATTTTAAAAAATTGTTGCATAATTCACATTTCAGATGAAACAGAATTGATGCGATTTTGAAATATAACCTTTGTATGAAAGCGCTAAGTGTGGTTTTTAGCGCTTATTTTTGTTTGATGATGGAGTTGATTAAATGATTGCTTAAAATGTCTTCCATTTCAAAAAGATTTTCTTCTTCTGTAAAATTTGATTCTGAGTATGAATATAATTTCCAGCGTTTTTTATGGTATTCTAAAGCAGTCAGGTTTTCGATCCAGTCACCTGAATTTAAATATAAGGTTGATCCGTATTTGTTTTCTTTTTCAATTATTTTAGGTTCGTGAATATGACCGCAAATAACGTAATCGTATTTTTTTTCGATAGCAAGATCAGTAGCAGTGGTTTCAAAATCAGATATAAATTTGACTGCTTTCTTTACACTAGCTTTTATTTTTTTAGAAAACGAATAAGGTTCGCGACCCAATTTAGATAAAACCCAATTGATAAAACGATTCAAAAGAATAAGATAATCGTAACCTAAACCACCTAATTTCGCAATCCATTTGGAGTGTTGAACAGAAGCGTCAAATACATCTCCGTGAAAAATCCAGGCTTTTTTACCGTCAAGTTCTAAAATTAGTTTGTCGACCAAAGCAAAATTCCCCATATTCATATCACTGAATTTTCTCAGAATTTCATCGTGGTTACCTGTTATGTAATACACTTTTGTCCCTTTAGAAGCCATTCCGATTATTTTTTGAATAACCCTTAAATGATTTTTAGGAAAGTAGGATTTTCTAAATTGCCAAGCGTCTATAATGTCACCATTTAAGACTAGTGTTTTGGGCTTTATACTTGATAAATAGTTGTTTAGTTCTTTGGCGTGACTACCATAAGTTCCCAAATGAACATCTGAGATAATAACCAGTTCAACATTTCTTTTTTTCAATTTTTCCTGATTTGAAGTTTTACAAATAAAAGAAACTTAATGAGGACATGTTTTATTAAAAGGTTATTAAATCGCACACAATTTTAATAAATTGTGATTTTTAATCTGATTAATCTTTATTTAATATTAACAATTTTAAATTTTTTAATTTAATTCATAAAACTTACATTTGCTCAAAACAAAATAAAATGGCAGGAAATAGCTTCGGCACCTTATATAAAGTTACAACATTTGGAGAATCTCACGGCGAAGCGTTAGGAGGAATAATAGATGGATGTCCATCAGGAATAGAGCTTGACTTAGAAGCGATTGAAGTTGAGATGTCCCGCAGAAAGCCCGGACAGTCAGCAATTGTAACTCAAAGAAAAGAACCGGACAGTGTTCAGTTTTTATCCGGTATATTTGAAGGTAAAACTACAGGAACTCCAATTGGTTTTATTATACCCAATACAAATCAGAAATCGGATGATTATTCGCATATAAAAGACAATTACAGACCAAGTCACGCGGATTATGTTTACGATCAAAAATATGGTTTTCGTGATTACCGTGGAGGAGGAAGAAGTTCTGCACGTGAAACAGCAAGCAGAGTAGTAGCAGGAGCTATTGCAAAGCAAATGTTGCCCGAAATAAAAATTAATGCTTATGTTTCGTCTGTGGGACATATTCATTTAGATACACCTTATCAGGATTTAGATTTTTCGAAAATAGAAAGTAACCCTGTTCGTTGTCCGGATGAAAAATCGGCAGCAATTATGGAAGAATATATTCGTGAGATCCGCAAACAAGGCGATACCGTTGGCGGTGTTGTTTCCTGCGTGATTCAAAACGTTCCGGTAGGATTAGGTGAGCCTGTGTTTGATAAATTACACGCTGAATTAGGAAAAGCTATGCTCTCTATTAATGCTGTAAAAGGTTTTGAATACGGAAGCGGTTTTTCAGGTTCAGAAATGAAAGGAAGTGAACACAACGATTTATACAATAGTGACGGAACTACAAAGACAAATCTTTCCGGAGGAATTCAGGGAGGAATAAGTAACGGAATGGATATTTATTTTAGAGTTGCTTTTAAACCCGTTGCAACGATTATGCAGACACAAGATTCATTAGATAATAAAGGTAACATTACCCCAATGACAGGAAAAGGACGTCATGATCCTTGTGTTGTACCTCGCGCAGTGCCAATTGTTGAAGCAATGGCAGCGATTGTTTTGGCAGATTTTTATCTGATCAACAAAACATATTAATAAAAGGTAAGACAGTGAGGGTCTTATATTTTAATTATAAATAAAAAATAAATTAATGCAAGTAACAGAAACCAAAAAAAAATCATTTCTTTCAGGATTAACGGGACAAATTTTAATTGCTATGGTGCTGGGAGCGACTTTAGGAATTATATTGCATAATTCTCTTTCGCCTGAATCAGCAGTATCTTTTAGTAATAAAATTAAAATGCTTGCTACCGTCTTTATTAGGCTGGTGCAAATGATTATTTCTCCGTTAGTTTTTACAACTCTAGTGGTTGGAATTGCTAAATTAGGAGATATAAAAACCGTTGGTAGAATCGGAGGAAAGGCACTTGGATGGTTTTTTACTGCTTCCTTTATATCATTACTAATTGGTTTGTTTTATGTAAACCTTTTAGAGCCTGGTGTAGGATTGAAATTGGATGATGTTGATATGGCATCAGCATCTGAAGTAACTGGAAAAACTGCTTCTTTGACTTTTGAAAATTTTGTTGAGCATATCGTTCCTAAAAGTATTTTTGAGGCAATGGCAACGAATGAAATTTTACAAATCGTAATATTTTCTATCTTTTTCGGATTAGCTGCTGCATCTCTTGGAAGCTCTGTAAAGCCAGTGATAAATGCTTTAGATAAAATGTCGCATATCGTTTTGAAAATGGTAAATTATGTGATGAACTTCGCTCCAATTGGAGTTTTTGGAGCTATTGCAGGAGTGTTTGCTATACGAGATGCTCAGGAATTGGTCATTACTTACTTCAAGTTTTTCGGATCATTTTTAGTTGGAATAAGTACTTTGTGGGTAGTTTTAATTGTGGTAGGTTATATTTTCCTGAAAGGAAGAATGACTGAATTATTAAAACGTATCGTTGGACCATTAGCGATTGCTTTTGGAACAACAAGCAGCGAAGCTGTTTTTCCTAAACTAACAGAAGAATTAGAAAATTTTGGTGTAAAAGACAAAATCGTTTCATTTATGTTGCCACTTGGTTATTCATTTAATCTGGACGGAAGTATGATGTACATGACTTTTGCGAGTATTTTTATAGCACAGTTCTACGGTGTACATTTGGATTTGGGAACACAAATGGCAATGTTGTTGGTTTTAATGCTTACAAGTAAGGGAATAGCGGGTGTACCAAGAGCAAGTTTGGTAGTCGTAGCTGCAACCTGTGGTATGTTTGATATTCCAATCGAAGGAATTGCTTTGATTTTACCAATTGATCACTTTTGTGATATGTTTAGAAGTGCTACGAATGTATTAGGAAATGCTTTAGCAACCTCAGTAGTAGGACAATGGGAAAACGGGAAAGATCTTGAAACTCCATCTGAAGTTAATTTGGAGTAAATTTTTAAAATAAATAAACTTATAATTTTTATAAGTTTTCATCTAAAAAACTAAAAAGCTGTATTTAATACAGCTTTTTTTATTTTTAAGCGTATATTTGATGAAATAAAGCCGATTTATGCCCCAAATGCGGATTTTTTTATTTCTACTCCTATCGCTTGTTAGTATGACTAACGCTGCTATGGCGCAATCTGAAGCTATTTCAGATGCTAAAATTAATGCACTTGTAAAACAGGCATGGTCAGAATACAAAGTTTCTAATTTTGAGAAGTCCCTGCTTACTTCCAGAGTAGCTTTAAACTATGCTACAACCCTAAAGAACGATCAGTTAATAGCGAAATCTTATAAAGTTATCGCAGTTAATTTTAATGAACTATCAGAATTTGATAAAGCCATTTTTTTCTATCATAAAAGTTTATTTTATGCCAATAAAATAGACAATGATTCTTTGAAGTATAGCTTATATAACAATTTAGGAAATGTCTATTGTTTCGAAAAAAAACAAATTAAAATAGGAATTGGATACTACAAGAAATCTATTGCCTATGGTTTGAAAATTAACGATTTGAACCAAGTGTATTTTACTAATGTAAATATTGCCTGGGCCTATTTTGATTGTGGAAATTTTGATGATGGTTATTCGTATTTGAAATTTGTAAACAATAATGAAAAAAAGTATGGTGATGCTTCTACAGAGATTGTAGTGAATATGTTGAACGGTATGTATGCTGCTTATAAAGAAGATAATGATGTCGCCGCCAATCATTTTTTAGAAGCAATAAAGATAGGGAAAAATAGCGAGGAACAATCGGATTTGTCATACGCACATTTAGAATATTCTAAGTTTTTGACCAAAAGTAAAAGGTATAAAGAAGCGTATGAAAATCTTTTGGAATTTAATAAAATTACGGAAGAACTATACAATCTCGAAAAATTAAAAAAAGCGTCACTTGCCGGGTTTAATCTGGAACTTGACGAATATAAAAGACAGATTGATAAAATTGAAAATGAAAAGATATCACAATATCAAAGTTTGAAAAAATCCCGGGTTATCGTTATATTATTTATACTGATTTCATTTGTTTTGATATTATTGATTATCACGTTAATTAAAAATATCGGTTTTAAGAAAAAACACAATTTAGAGCTTTTAAAAGCAAAAGAAATTGCAGAGCAAGCCTCGCTTATCAAAACGCAATTTATTTCGACTATAAGTCATGAATTGCGTACACCGCTGTATGGTGTGGTGGGTATAACGAATATGTTGCTCGAAGAACATAAAGAATTATCGAATAGTTTGCATTTAAGTTCATTGAAGTTTTCGGCAAGATATTTACTAACGCTTGTAAACGATATTCTTCAGATTAATAAAATCGAAGAAAATAAGGTAGAACTGGAGAACATGACTTTTAATATTTCTGATGAAATAGCAATGATCAAAAATTCTCTGTCGTTTTTATCTCAAAATAATAATAATAGAATTGAGGTTTATATCGATCCTAAAATTCCGGAATACTTAATTGGTGATAAGTTGAGACTTGCACAAATCCTGATGAATTTAGTTAGTAATGCATTAAAATTCACTAAAAACGGAGAAGTAAATATTTCTATTAATTTGAACAGCATTAAAGGAAAATTATATTTTCTGGAGTTTCATGTCAAGGATAATGGAGTGGGAATTGCTGTTGACGATCAAAGTAAAATTTTTGAGAAATTTGTTCAGGTTGGCAGAAGAGATGAGGATTATCAGGGAACTGGATTAGGTTTAAGTATTGTAAAGCGTCTGTTAGGGCTTTTTGGATCTACGATAAAATTAGAAAGTGATATTGGCAAAGGAACCGTTTTTACTTTTATGATTCCTTTTGAGCATGATCCTGTTAAAACTAAAACGATTATTGAAGAAATTGAAGTTGATTTAACATCAGATGAAGTCTATAAAATTTTAATTGTAGAGGATAACGTTATTAATCAATTGGTTACAAGAAAAATAATTGAGAAAAATAATTATGTGTGTGAAGTTGTAGACGACGGTTTTGCAGCTTTGGAACTCTTGACTGCTGTTGAATTTGATCTGATATTAATGGATATCAATATGCCATTAATGAACGGATTTGAAACTACACAAAGAATTCGTCAATTAGGAATAGATACGCCAATTGTTGCTTTAACGGCTTTTGATAAGGATGAAATAAAGGACGAAGCAATGTCCTCTGGTATGAACGATATCATAATTAAACCTTTTGAGCCAGTACAGTTGTTTAAAATTATGAATTACTTAATTTGTGAAACAAAAAACGTTGGTTAATACCAACGTTTTTTGTTTTGTTTAGAAGCACTTGATTTTCTTGATTTGTGAGCACCACCGCTTCGGTTTGAATTTTTAGGTTTCTCTTCCGTTGCTTCAGGGCTGCCTGCGTGCCATTGATAAGGATGGTCTGCAATCGTTTTTACGTCAACCTTGATTAGTTTTTGAATGTCTTTCCAATACGGATGTTCGTCTTTGCTGCAAAATGAAATCGCAATTCCGCCATTTCCGGCACGACCTGTTCTACCAATTCGGTGTACGTAAGTTTCCGGGATATTTGGTAAATCAAAATTGATTACAAAAGGCAATTGATCGATATCAATTCCTCTTGCTGCAATATCTGTAGCGACTAAAACGCCCACTTCTTTATTTTTAAAAGCATCAAGAACACGTTGTCTTGCATTTTGTGATTTGTCTCCGTGAATAGCTTCTGCAGGAATATCTTTTTTACGAAGTGCTTTTACAACATTGTCGGCTCCGTGCTTTGTTCTTGAGAACACAAGGACGTTAGATAAGTTTTCATTTTTGATTAAATGATAAAGCAAATTTCTTTTTTCTGTTTTTTCTACAAAGTAAATACGTTGTTCTACATTTTCAGCAGTTGAAGAAACTGGTGAAACTTCTACTTTTTCAGGATCTCTTAAAAACATTTCGGCCAATTCACGAATTGCGATTGGCATCGTAGCAGAAAATAATAAAGTCTGCCTGTTTTTAGGCGTTAACTTAACGATCTTTTTTACATCGTTTATAAATCCCATGTCCAGCATTTGATCTGCTTCGTCAAGAACCAAAGTATGCAGATGATCAAGATCAAGAAATCCTTGTTTTTGTAAATCTAATAGTCTTCCTGGGGTTGCTACTAAAATATCAACTCCTTGCTTTAACGTGTCAACTTGTGGATTTTGTGATACTCCACCAAAGATTGTCAATTGTGTTAAGTTGGTATATTTTGCGTACGTATCAAAGCTTTGTCCAATTTGAACAGCTAATTCACGAGTTGGCGTAACGATAAGAGCGCGAATTTGTTTCGCTTTTTTTGATGAACCTACGATTCGGTGCAATTGGTGAATAATCGGAATTGCAAATGCAGCCGTTTTTCCGGTACCTGTTTGAGCGCAACCAATTAAATCTCTTCCTGAAAGAACGATCGGAATAGATTGTTCCTGAATAGGAGTAGGGTTTAGGTAGCCTTCTTCAAATACGGCTCTTTGTATACTTTTTGAAAGTGATAAATCTTCGAATAACATATCTTAAATATTAAGAATTTTAGTTTTAGTCACTAAAATTCTGCACAAAGATAGGTTTATTCGGTTAATCGTTTTTCGGAATCGCTGTTTATTTGGTTAACAGCTTAATTTTCTTCTTAGTTATTGGGATTGCGTATTAAATTTTTTCGTTATTGGCTTTTATGAAATCAGTTATTAAATAGCCAATTAATTTGCCGATTAAATGATTGTTTGGTGATCCGTCCAGATCTGGTGCACCTTCGCAGATGTGTAAGTAAGCAGCATTTCTGTGCTGACCGAAAAACGATACGAACTGACGTAATTCTTCTATTGAAAAACCACTAATTGTCATGGCACTGCTGGCAATATTAGGAATGGCATCTAAGTCAATTTCGATTCCAAAAGCATCCGTTTTGATAAATTCTAATGCAGCAACCATTTCTCTGTAAAAATCCTTCTCTTTGCGAATGTTTACGCTGTCGTAAGTATTATAGCGAACGCGGTCTTCTAATTTTTTGATAATATCAAGAACACTTTTAGAAGTATAATTTTCGTGTAAACCAAAAATGAAATATTTTTTTAAGAAACCTTCTTCGTAAGCGTAGGAGAATCCATTACCACTATGACGGCCTTCCAGAATTCTAAAATCAGAATGAGCATCAAAATTAACGGCATTTACAGGTTTACCTTTTGCCAAGGCTGATCCTTTGATGTTCCCGTAGGCATTATTATGACCTCCGCCGATGATTATGGGTGTTTTTCCGGCTTTAATAATGCTAAATACAGTATGAGATACTTCTTTGTCTATTTTTTCGACTAGCTGGCTTAATTTGGATCGATCGTCGATATCATTAAAATCAAGATTTTCAACATCGCGCATTTCTTCTGCTACATTTATCTGACCTAAAACAATAATCTGACTTCCTTTTGAAAACCTGTTGTGCTGAATGTTTGCGATACTTTTTATAGCACTTTCCCAGGCAGAAGCAGCTCCGGGTCTTCCGTAATTAGCGCGTACGCCAATATCTTCCGGAATTCCTAATAATACATACTTCGCTTCGCTCTCTTTGATGAACTCAATTTTGTCAGCATCCTTTGGGATGATGATCATTTTTTCTCCAAATTTTATTTCACCACTTCTATGATTTGTTACCTTGGCTAAATCATTAATAGTAAAAGGGATTAGTTTTTCCATAAAAAAAAATATTGCTCAAAAATAATATAATTTACTAAGTTACGTTATAACGATTATATTAATTCTTAAATTTGTTTTAAAGAAAAATCATTAAATATGGAAAACCCAGAGAAAAACAATTCAAGTCTAAAAGCGGTAATCGCAGTTTTAGCAGTCCTACTAATTGGTAGCTTAGTGTATATTTTTAAATTATCATCTGATACAGATGTAGTTAAGACAGAGCTTACGACGACTCTAACAGAAAAAGAATCTGTTATGAAAGATTTGCAAGAATTGAAAGCAACTTACGATGCTGCAATTGCTGAGAATACGTCTATGTCTGATGAGTTAATTCAGGAGAGAGATAAGGTTGTAGCTTTGATGGATGATTTAAATAAATCTAAAGGAGATGTAACTAAATACAGAAATCAAGTGCAAGGGATGCAAGCTAAAATGAAAACTTTAGTTGCTGAAAACGATGAGTTGAAAAAACAAAACGGTGTTTTGACAGTTCAGAGAGATAGTACAATTGTTGTTTTGGGAGAGTCTAAAAAATTCAATGAAGTTTTAGTTGGTCAAAACGAAGAGTTGGCTAAAACTGTTGAAAAAGGTGCTAAATTAACAATTTTGAATACTAAAACTGCAGCTTACAAATTAAGAAGCTCAGGAAAACAAATTGAAACAGATAAAGCGAGCCGTGCTGATATTTTGAAAATTAGCTTCACGATTGCTGAAAATCAAATTGCTAAATCAGGAGACAAAACGTATTATGTACAGGTTATCGATGCTAAAAACAATGTTTTAGGTGATAAAAAGACTGAAAGTTTTGGTGATAACACTTTAACTTACAGCTTTAAAACTACTGTACAGTATGAAAACAAAACTGTAAATGTTACTGAAGATTTGAAAGGTAAAGAGTTCGCAAAAGGAACTTACTTTATCAATGTTTTCGATAACGATGAGTTAGTTTCTAAAACTAGTTTTTCTTTAAGATAAGAAAGCAATGATTTTGTTCTATAAAAAAGAGGCGTTTTAAACGCCTCTTTTTTTATGCTAAAATTTTTCCTTCTATAAAAACACTTTCGATTAGGTTACTTCCAAATGCATACGGTATTTGATAGTAAGATGAAATAGGTTTTGTCAGGATTAAATTGGCTTTTTTGCCTTTTGTAATACTTCCATGTGTTTCTGAAATTCCCATTGCGTAAGCGCCATTAATAGTGGCAGCATTTATGGCTTCTTCCGGAGTCATTTTCATTTTGATACAAGCAGTTGCTACCACAAAATTCATATTTCCTGATGGAGTAGAACCTGGATTGAAATCAGTGGCTAAAGCTAAAGGTAAACCGGCTTTTATCATTTCTCGGGCTGGTGTGTATGGAATGCTCAAAAAATAAGAACAGGAAGGTAATGCAACCGGCATCGTTTCGGTGTTTTTTAATGCTTCAATGTCTTCCGGGTTCATAATTTCAAGATGATCCACAGAAAGGGCTTTAAATTTAATTCCGGCTTGTATTCCGCCAATAGAATTAAACTGATTGACGTGAATTTTCGGGATTAAACCATGTTCGATTCCTGCCTCCATTATTTTTTCTGTTTCTTCTACTGAAAAATAGCCCGTTTCGCAGAAAACATCAATATAATCTGCTAATTGATTTTGGGCAATCTGCGGAATCATTTTTGTTATAATTTCATCAATATATCCTGCTTTGTTTTCTTTGTAATGAACAGGGAAGGCATGAGCGCCTAGAAATGTTGCTTTTATGGAAATAGGATAGTTTTCTGCCAGTTTTTTAATGACATTCAGCATTTTTAACTCGCCTTCTATTGTAAGTCCGTAACCTGATTTTATTTCAACAGCTCCTGTTCCTAAATGCATTACTTCTTCTAAACGAATTTTAGATTGCTTGTAGATTTCTTCTTCTGAAGTTTCGTTGAGTTTTTTAGCCGAATTTAGGATTCCACCACCACGATTCGCGATTTCTTCATACGAGAAACCATTAATTCTGTCTACAAATTCCTGTTCGCGATTTCCTGCATACACAATATGAGTATGACTGTCGCACCAGGATGGAAGTACGACTCTTCCGGTTGCATCTATAACTTTGTCAGCTTTGATGTCCGGAAGGTTTTCCATTGTTCCGAAATCTTCGATAATACTGTCATTCAGAATCAGAAAAGCATTTTTTATCGTGGGAAGAATTGCCATTTCTGCTCCTGAAACTTTGTCAATGGAAGTTTCACGAACCTGAAGTAATTCTTTTATGTTTGTAATTAATGTTATCATTGTTGATAGTATTGTAAAACCCGAATTTCACAGACATTATTAATTGCTTCTTAATGTCTGTGAAATTCGGGTTTTGTTTATTTTGTTTTTTATTCTGAAACTGATATTTCAAACATTTTGTTCCAGTTTTTACCTGTTACAAAAATGGTTTTAGTTTTAGGGTTGTAAGCAATCCCGTTTAAAACGTCGTCTGTTTTTACACCAGTCATTAGTTTACGTAAACCTGACATGTCTAAAATTCCTTCAACAGCTCCGGAATCCGGATTTACAATAGCGATAGCATCTTTGAACCAAACGTTGGTATAGATTTTTCCGTTAATCCATTCCAGTTCATTAATAGCTTTAATTTTTGATGTTCCTGAATAAACATTTACATAGTCGATCATTTTTTGAGTAGCAGGATCAACTTTCCAGATTTTCTCTGTTCCGTCTGTTTGGTAAATGTATTTGCCATCATTTGTCATTCCCCAACCTTCAATTTCTTTTTCGTAGTTAAAAGTTTTTTCCAGTTTTAATGTTTTGGCATCGTAGATAAAACCTACTTTGTTTTGATACGTCAATTGAAACAATTTGTCGTTTATAAAAGTAATTCCTTCTCCAAAGTATTTTTTGTCAAGATCAATCTGCTTGTAGATTTTACCTGTTTTATAATCGTATTTTTTTATGAAAGAAGCGCCTTCTTGTCCTGTACTTTCGTATAAAGTGTCTTTGTAAAATTCCAAACCTTCTGTAAATGCTTTAGCATCGTGTTCGTAGGTGTTTACGACTTTATATTTGAAAGGTTTAGGCGTAACGTTAGAAACTAATTCGATTCGTTTTGTAGCATCAGAAGAATTAGATCCGTAATAAACGGTAGCTTTTATATATTGGTATCCTAATTTTTGATCTTTTAATGGAAAATTGAATTTTTGAGCTCCTTTTTGACTTCCCACTTTTTTATCGTTTACGAAGTAGACAATGCTGTCAATTTCCTTCGAATTTGGGTTCAAAATAGCGATCGAAACAGCTTCTTCTTGTAAAAAATGAGCCTGAAAAGCAGAATCATCGATGTTAAACAAAGAATTTTCACCTTTTTTTGTGTCTCCACATCCAATTAATGTGATTCCTAATAAAATGATGCTTAGGAAGTTATATTTTTTCATAGTTTAAAATTTGAATAAGCCAATATACGACGATAATTTTATAGCAACAAAGGTCTTGCAAAAATATAAAAAGATTGTATATTTGCATCGGCAAGTCCTACACGACCAGCTCCTGCAGACTCCCCCAGGATGGGAACATAGCAAGGGTACGTGGTTGAGCGGTGCGATGTAGGTCGCTTGCCATTTTTTATTTTATCGAATTCTTTTTAGAATTAATACAAAAGTGGTCTTCCTTAGGGGAGATTTTTTTATTTTTGAACGTTTGGAAACAGTTTTGAATTATGAATTGTGAATTATGAGTTTTGAATTGAACTTAATTTATATTTTCTATTCTTTTATTTATATGAACTAATTTACTTTGTTATACATAGCGTCGATTAATTATAAATGAGCGCAAAGTATATAAATTCACAATTCATAATTTATAATTCACAACTCACAACTTACAATTCACAATTTATATAAAAAACCATGAGTAAAGTCGTTTTAATTACCGGAGGATCATCAGGAATTGGAAAATCTATTGGAGAGTTTCTGCACAATAAAGGTTTTGTAGTATATGGAACGAGCAGAAATCCGGATCGGGTGGTGAATTCTGTTTTTCCGCTTGTGGCCTTGGATGTTAGAAATGCGGAATCTATTCATGCGGCTGTAGCAAAAATTATTGCAACTTCCGGACGTCTTGATGTTGTTATTAATAATGCCGGAGTTGGAATTACGGGTCCGTTGGAAGAAATTCCGATGGAGGAAATCAAGAATAATTTTGAAACAAATCTTTTTGGCCCTATTGAAGTAATGAAAGCGGTTTTGCCACAAATGCGTGAGCAAAAATCGGGACTTATTATTAATATTACTTCGATTGCAGCTTATATGGGCTTGCCATACAGAAGTGTTTATTCTGCTTCTAAAGGAGCTTTGGAGCTTATTACCGAAGCTTTGAGAATGGAAGTGAAATCTTTTGGAATTGATATAACAAACGTAGCTCCCGGTGATTTTGCAACAAATATTGCTTCCGGACGCTATCATGCGCCGGTTGTAAGTGGCTCAGCTTATGAAAAAGTATACGGTGATACGCTTGCTACGATGAATGAACATGTTGATGCAGGAAGTAATCCAAATGAAATGGCAGAGGCAGTATATAAAATCATGCAGGCGAAGAGTCCAAAGGTGCATTATAAAGTTGGTGTTTTTATGCAGAAATTTTCTATTGTTTTGAAGCGCGCACTTCCGGATAAAATGTATGAAAAGATGTTAATGAATCATTATAAATTGTAATTTTGCGCAGGATTTGCGTTAGGGATAGAAACGGTATCCTTTTATTTTTTTTCTTTAGAAAAATAAAAGATTTAGTGAATAGCCCGACACTTGTGGAACGCCCAAATTAAGAACACAATTAAATAAATATAATTATGAAATTTTTTATTGACACAGCTAATTTAGCTCAGATTAAAGAAGCACAGGCTTTAGGTGTTTTAGATGGTGTAACGACTAACCCATCATTGATGGCAAAAGAAGGTATTACCGGAAAAGATAACATCCTGAAGCATTATGTAGATATTTGTAATCTTGTTGAAGGAGATGTTAGTGCTGAAGTAAATGCGTTGGATTATGATGGAATGATCAAAGAAGGTGAGGAACTAGCGGAATTACATGAGCAAATTGTAGTTAAGTTACCAATGACTAAAGAAGGTGTAATGGCTGCAAAATATTTTTCTGATAAAGGAATTAAAACAAATGTAACGCTTGTTTTTTCTGCTGGTCAGGCTTTATTGGCTGCAAAAGCTGGTGCAACTTACGTTTCTCCGTTTATTGGTCGTCTTGATGATGTTTCTACTGATGGTTTAAACCTTATCCAGGAAATTAGAGAAATCTATGATAATTACGGATATGAAACTCAAATTTTAGCAGCTTCTGTGCGTCATACAATGCATATTGTAAATTGTGCTAAAATTGGTGCTGATGTTATGACCGGACCTCTTTCTGCAATCTACGGATTATTGAAACATCCTTTGACTGATATTGGATTAGCGCAGTTTGTTGCTGATTTCGAAAAAGGAAATAAATAATATATACTTACGATATTTTAAGAACACCATTTTTAATAAAAGATGGTGTTTTTTTTATGCCTTGTTTTAAATAAAAAATGTCCCGTTTTACATGAAAACGGGACATTTTTATTTGGTTGTATTTTGGTTTTTTAATGACCTCCTGAAAGTTTTTTGTCAAAACTGATTCCTTGTTTTTTAAGGATTCCGCTTACGCTCCAAGCATAAAATACTAAGTAAGCAAAACATAATACACCTACGATATAACTTGCTTGAATACCAATAGATTCAGATACAAATCCTTGTACCCAGCTGATAACTCCACCACCCATGATCATCATGATAAGGAAGCTGCTTCCCTGGCTTGTGTTTTTGCCTAATCCGCTTACTGCTAATGTAAAGATACATGGCCAAAGCGTACTACAGAATAAACCAACACTTGTGAAGGCATAAACGCTTACCATACCGCTTGTAGACATTCCGATAACTAAAGCTATGATTCCTAATGCTGAAAATATTAATAACATTCTCGCTGGATTTCCTTTACTCGCGATATCTGCTGCAATTAATACTAAAATTATTAATCCGTAGATATAGAATGGTGTTAAATCGTGTTTTGCAATAGCATTAACGGCAAGAAATACTCCAAATGCTAAATATGGTGCTACGAAACGTAATATTTGTTGTAAGCTTGCTTTTTGTGTAAAAGCTTCTACAGCTCCTGTCCAACGTCCGATCATTAAACTAGCCCAGTATAATGAAATATATGGTGCAACTTCGTGCGTTAGAAAGCCTAATTTGCTTTCCATGTATGCAGGTAGGTTACTTGCTGTAGATACTTCAACTCCTACGTAAAGGAAAATGGCGATCATTCCCATTACTAATTGTGGATATTGTAAAGCTGATTTTTTTGCTGTTGAACCATCCGTTACCACTTCTTCCTCAATTAAAGCGGGTTTGTCTGGTAATGAAGAGAATTTTAGTAGAATAGCAACTAATAAAAAGGCTAATCCTAAAATTAAATAAGGTGTTTTTACACTTTCGATGCTTAATGTTGATCCTCCTGTGCTAGATCCGAAGATAGCAAAAGATACAATAAGTGGTCCGATTGTAGTTCCTAAATTATTGATTCCTCCTGCTAATGTAAGACGTTGTGATCCTGTTGAAATTGGACCTAAAGCAATAGCTAAAGGGTTAGCCACAGTTTGTTGTAACGAAAAACCAAGCGCAACAATAAATAATCCGGATAACATTAAAGGAAAAGATCCTGTATTTGCTGCCGGATAAAACAATAATGTTCCTAGTGCAGAAATAAGTAAACCCAGAGAGAGACCGTTTTTGTATCCTATCTTGTTCACTAAATCTTCTTTTATTAAAAAAGAGATTCCCATGTAGATTAGCGATCCTACTGTATACGCAATATAAAAAGCGAGAGATACTAATTGACTTTCTCCTTGCGATAGATTAAATGCTGTTTTAAATACAGGAATCAGGATGTCGTTACTTGCAGCAACAAATCCCCAAAAGAAGAATACGATGACAAGAGGGATAAACTGTCCCCACTTCGTTTGTACATTTTCTGAACTCATAATTGTGATAAGGTTAATTTTAAATTTGTTTTTTGAAGACAGTAAATATATTTGTTAACTGTATTAAAAAAAAATAAAATGCCACAAATAATGTTAAAATTAAATAAACGACACGATTTTTTCAACAATGTGTTAATTTTAACCGAGTTAGAAAACGAAAAATAGAATTAAATTTTATTCAAGAATTTTATTTTTTACTTCTTTACTGTAATTTCTGCCTATTGGTATAGTGTAAGATTGTATTTGAATACGGTTTCCTTCTATAGATTTTACTTTATTAAGTGCAATCACGTATGATTTATGAATTCTAAGGAAGCGATCTGCCGGTAATTCGTCTGATAATGATGTTAAAGATTTGTGTGTAATGTAGGTTTTATCAGGTGTTACGACTTTTATGTATTCTTTCATTCCTTCTACAAAAAGAATTTCTTCAATATTAATCTTCATCATCTTTTTATCTACTTTGATAAAAATATGAGAATCACCTTTTGTGGTTTCTACTTTAATATTGTTTTTTAAATTATACTCTGTTGTAATTTTATTGATGCACTTTATAAATCGCGGAAGCGGAATTGGTTTGACCAAATAATCTAAAACATCAAGATCGTAGCTTTCTGCTGCAAACTCTCTAAAAGCTGTTGTAATAATAATTTTGGTTTTGTTTTCGACCAGGCTAATTAATTCAAATCCGGTCATCATAGGCATATTTATGTCTAGAAAGACAGCATCGACAGTTGTACTGTTTATGTAATCAAGCGCTTCTAAAGAATTATTGAATGTGGCAATAACTTCAAAGTCGGTAAAATTGGTAAAGTAATTTTGCAAAACTTTGATAGCCAAAGGCTCATCATCAATCAACACGCATCTAATTTTCATTATGAATAGGTATTTGCAAACGGATTATATAGTAATTTAGTTTCGTTTTGTATTTTAAGCTGAAATCGTTTTTGTAAATTAACTTCAATCTCTTTTTGGTGTTGACTAATCCAATACCACTTTTTGGATTTAGATTTTGTGAAAGTACAAAATTATTTAAGATTTCAAAATGTAACATTTTATTGTCGGTAACTTTACAGTTTATTTTGATTTTTAGATTACGATTGTTTATTCCGCCATGTTTGAAAGCGTTTTCAACTAATGAAATAAAAATGAGTGGCGGCACAACTATATCTTCAATATCAGATTCCAGATTTATGGTAACTTCTACATTTTCAAAACGTAATTTTTCGATTTCAATATAATTTTGAATGTAGTCGATTTCTTTTATGAGCGGAACAAATTTGGTTCCTTTTACATCGTACAGCACATACTCCATTAGATTCGATAATTTAATAATTACATCCGGAACCTTATTAGAGGATTCTAATGATAATGCATATAAGTTATTTAAGGTGTTGAAGAAAAAATGTGGCTGTATTTGATTCTCGAGATATTTCAGTTTTATTTTAAATTGATTTTCTCTTAAAGATCTGTTTCGTTCTCTTTCTCGCAACCATGTCAAAGTAAGGTATACGGAAGATGCCATTGCTAACACGTACAATTCTCCGATACAAACGGCTACAATATGATTTATCTCAAAAGAATGGTATTCACGATTAGCTTCCGGCCAGATGTTTTCGGATATGATATAATAGGTTAAGGCCGTTTTTAATAAATAAACGCCAAATAAGCTTAGAATTAATGCAAAGGTGTATTGAATGTATTTCTGCTTTAAGACCAATTTAGGTACCAAAACGAAAAGATTAAAATAAACCAAGGGAATGTGAAGTGAAAATTCTACTAAGTTCGATTTAAAGGAATAAGGGTAATCATTAAAATAAGCGCCCCATCTTAAAAAGTTTAGTGTAAAGTAACCGCCCCAAAACCAGATATGATTTTGAAGTTTGATGTCGAATTTTAGTTTTTTAATTTCGTTCAACTGTGAGTAAGGTTAAGGCCGGATTAGTTTTGAATTATTTTTTTGCAACTTTAAACAATTAGATGGTAAAACACAATTTTTTTGAATAAAGTTTTATAAAAATCTAAAAACAGTTTACTATATTTTTTTGAAAACGTTTTCGTGTAACGCATTATTGATTGTTTTATGTCGTTGGTTTAAATTTTAGAACCGTTTGTATAAATTATTTTTTTTAACAATACGTTAAGAATAAATTTACATCATAACTAACAAAATAAATAAACATGAAAAAAATTTTCTTAATCTTTATGATTGTTTTTACGACGCAAGTTTCTCTTGCTCAGTCTAAGAACATCAAAGGTCTGATTACAGATGCTGATGGGATGCCGTTACCAGGGGCATCTGTTGCTGTACAAGGAGGTCCAAAAGGTTCTACAACCGATTTTGACGGACTGTATGTAATTGAAGCACAAAAAGGACAAACATTAATTTTTACTTATGTAGGTCTTGAAACACAAAAAATAGTTGTTGGAGATGATGCTACAATTAATGTAAAAATGCAGCAAGCAGCATCGAATTCACTTAACGAAGTTGTTGTAACTTCATTAGGTATCAAGAAAACCAGAAAATCTTTGACTTATTCAGCGCAGGAGTTGAAAGGTGAAGAATTAACAAGAGTAAGAGATGCCAACGTTATTAATACAATTGCTGGTAAAATTGCCGGTGTTGCCGTAACTAAAAGTTCTGGTGGTACAGGTGGATCTACAAAAGTAGTAATTCGTGGAAACTCATCTGTTTCTAATAGCCAGCCATTATATGTTATTGATGGTATTCCGATGTTAAATTCAGGTGCAGGTCAGCCAAATGATGCATTTGGTAGTTTAGCAGGAGGTAACCGTGATGGAGGAGATGTTATTTCATTAGTAAATCCAGATGATTATGAAGGAATGACAGTTCTTAAAGGTGCTGCCGCTTCTGTATTATACGGTTCACAAGGAGCTAATGGTGTTATTTTGCTTTCATCTAAAAAAGCTAAAGCAGGAAAAGCTAATATTACAGCTTCTTCTGTTACTACTTTTGAACAAGCTGCTTACATGCCAAAATTTCAAACAGATTATATTGCTGCTCCGGGAGCAGATGAATCTTGGGGTGCAGCCGGAAAATCTAAAGATCATGTAAAAGACTTTTTTAACACAGGAACTACACAAATTACTTCTGTGGGGTACTCATTAGGTTCTGATAATTCTTCTACTGCATTTTCTTATGCAAATACTACAGCTTCAGGTATTATTCCTGGAAATGGTTTAAAGAAAAACAACTTTGGTATTCGTCAGACTGCTAAGTTTTTTGAAGATAAATTATCTTTTGCAGCTAACGCAAATTACACAAGCCAAAAAATTAATAACAAACCAGTAAATGGATTTTACTTTAATCCAATCACAGGAGTATATTTAATGCCAAGAGGAAATGACTTTAACGAGTACAAAAACAATTTCGAAACTTTTGACGAAACTAGAAATTTAATGGCGCAAAACTGGATGACAAATAGAGATATTATGCAAAATCCATATTGGGCAATTAACAGAAATAAATCTGAAGATAAAAATGATTTCTTCAATGGAGCTTTATCTCTTTCTTATAAAGCAACAAATTGGTTAACAATAGCTTCTCGTTACAGCTATAACAGAATAAGCAATTCGTTCGATAAGAAAATATATGCTACAACGCAAGGAACTCTTTCGCACATGAATGGTCGTTACATTAATGAAGAATCATTAAGTACACAGCGTTATGCAGATTTAATTGCTACAATTAATACTAAAATTGGAGAAAATTTTAATTTTAATGCTAACGTTGGAACAAGTATAACAAATACATTAACAAATCAAAAAACAATTTTAGATTCAGGAATTAGCTCTGGATTGAGATACGCAAACTGGTTTACATTGTCCAATTTCGTTAATAATTCAGGAAACTACCAGACAATTGACGCTAGAAGAGAAGTGCAATCTGTTTTTGCAACAACAACTTTTGGTTATAAAGATATGTTATTCTTAGATTTAGCAGGAAGAAATGACTGGTCTTCTACAGTAGCAGAATCATACTTTTATCCATCTGTTGGGGTAACTGCTTTGATTAGTGAAATGACGACTTTACCAGAATGGATTAATTTCGCAAAAGTTCGTGGTACTTATGCTCAAGTAGGAAATGATGTTTATCCTTTTGTTACTTCTCCAACATTTTATTTTACTCCTAATGTTACTGACCCTAAACCAAATGCTGGTCCTAAGGAAGGAACTGTTTTAAAACCTGAATTAAAATCAGAGTTTGAATTTGGTACAGAATGGAGAATGTTTAATAATAGATTAGGTTTCGAGATTTCATATTATAATTCAGAAACTAAAAATCAATATTTACAAGTTCTTGCACCAAAAGCAAATAAAGAGGGAGTTGTTTATTACGGTTTTAATGCAGGAAGTATTGCTAACGAAGGTTTTGAAGCAGTGTTGAATGCAGGTATTGTAAGAGCACAGAAGTTTTCTTGGGATGCATCGGTTAACTTTTCAAAAAATAAGAATACAGTAAAAGAGCTTCCTGATAATATTGGGAAAAGAGTTACTTTGACAGAATCTGGAGTAAATAGCTATAGATATTCTTTGATTGAAGGTAGACCTTATGGTGTGATTGAAGGTTATAATATCAAAAGAGATGCTCAGGGAAGAATGTTATTGAATGATGATGGAACAATTCAAAGAACAGATTTTGAAGAGATTGGTAATTCTAATCCTGACTTCATGCTTGGTTTCTCAAACTCATTTAAATTTGGAGCTTTCTTTGCTAATATCTTAATTGATGGTCGTTTTGGTGGTAATGTTATGAGTTTAACAGAAGCTCAAAATGATTCTTTCGGAGTTTCTAAAGCTTCAGGAGATGCAAGAAATGCTGGTGGTGTTGTTGTAAATGCAGTTAAACCTGATGGAACAGCAGTTGCTACGATGGATGCTCAATCATACTACACACAAGTAGGTGGAAGAGCAGGAATTACAGGAGAGTATGTTTATGACGCTACTAATGTTAGTCTTAGAGAGGTTACTATCGGATACAACTTCAATCCAAAAGCAGTACCATTTATTCAAACAGCAAGTATTTCATTAATTGCCAGAAACTTATTCTTTATTTATAAAGATGCTCCTTTCGATCCAAATATTGCATTAAGTACAGGTCAGGGCTTACAAGGGGTTGACATTTATGGTTTACCATCTACAAGAAGTATCGGTCTTAATTTAAATGTAACTTTCTAATTCTAAAAACATGAAACTAAATAAAATAACAAAAGCAACAATCTGTATGTTAGTACTCGCGACAGTGGGTTGTACAGGTGATTTTGAGGAAATTAATACTAATCCAAATGGATTTACACCAGTAGAATTAGAGCAGGATTTTAATCATGTGAAACTTGGATTTGCTCCGATGTTTAATAATATTCTTGTATTAAATCCGGATTGGGTTTATCAATTGCAACAAGGTTTAAATTCAGATATTTGGTCAGGATATATGGCTACACCTACAGGTTTTGAAGGTGGAATAAATAATTCAACCTATTTTTTAATGGATAACTGGAATGGATTTATCTGGGATTATGGTTATCAAAATGTAATGTTTAATGCTTATGATATTGCGAATAAAGCAAAGGGTAAATATGATCAGTTTTATTCGTTGTCTTTAATTCTAAAAGTTGAGGGCATGCATAGAATTACGGATACTTTTGGTCCTATCATTTATTCTCAGTTTGGTACATCAGATACTACAATTGGTTATGACTCACAAGAAGAAGTTTACAATCAGATGTTTAAAGAATTAGATGTTGCAGTAGCTGATTTAACAACGAGAGTAGACGCAAATGAAGAATCAACTTTTGCTTCAACAGATTTATCAGATTACAAAGGTGATTACAAAGCGTGGGTAAAATTCGCAAATACTTTGCGTTTAAGATTAGCAATGCGTATTGTAAAAGTGAATCCTGCATTAGCAAAAACAGAGGCTGAAAAAGCTGTAGCACACAAATTTGGAGTTTTTACAGCAAATGCAGATTTATTTAAAGTTATTTCTCCAGTTTACACTAATCCAATTGCAACTATTAGTGGTTCTTGGTTAGACATTCGTATGTCAGCTGATATGGAATCTATTATGGGTGGATATGCTGATCCAAGATTAGCAACTTATTTTGATACGTCAAAACAATTTCCTGATCAATATAAAGGAGTTCGTACGGGTATTGAAATTGCAGCTAAGTCTGATCACCAGGATTTTTCAGGTATTGGCGCAGTAGCTCGTTCAAGAGAGATTGTTTTATTTACAACTGCAGAGGCTTACTTTTTGAGAGCTGAAGGTGCATTGAGAGGTTGGAATATGGGTGGAACAGCCCAAGAGTTTTATGAAAAAGGTATTGCTGCTTCTTTTGAACAACGTGGTGCTTCTGGTGCTGCTAATTATATTGCAGACAACATTAAAACGCCTAAAGCTTATGTAGATCCTAGTTTTACAGTAAATAATTCACCGGCAGTAAATAATGTAACAATTGCTTGGGATGCTGCTGGTACAAATGAATTAAAACTGCAAAAAATTATTACTCAAAAATGGATTGCCGGTTTCCCTGAAGGTCAGGAAGCTTGGTCTGATTATAGAAGAACAGGTTATCCTAAACTTTTCCCGGTACTTAAAAACTACAGTGCAGGAACCATTACAACAGAGTTAGGAGTACGAAGAGTTAATTTCGTTCAATCTGAAAAAGCAACGAATGTTGGTGGAGTTGCTACAGGAGTTGCTAAACTAGGTGGGCCAGATAATGGCGGAACAAGAGTTTGGTGGGATACTACTGCGCCTAACTTCTAATCCAAAAACAAAAAGATAAAGAAATAAGTTTGGTTGTTAAATGGTATAAGTAACGTGAGTTGCTTATACCATTTTAAAAAATCATCTAGAAAAACGCCTAAAAAGAAAAAAATGAAAAGTGCTCTAGAAATAAAACCTGATATCAGCTATAAAAGTGCCGGAAAGTTTGAAGAAACCCGATATGAGAAAATCCATAACGAAATCTTCAAAAGTTCAGCAGAAGCTTCCGTAATTGTAGCGCAGGAAATCGCTCAATTAATTAGATCTAAACAAGAAAAAAATAAATCTTGTGTATTAGGTTTGGCAACAGGTTCTTCTCCTATAAAGGTATATGCTGAATTAGTGAGAATGCACAAAGAAGAAGGATTGAGTTTTAGCAATGTTATTACTTTTAATCTGGATGAATATTATCCGATGACAAAAGAAAATAATCAGAGCTATCATTATTTCATGCATCAGCATCTTTTTAATCATATTGATATAAAACCGGAAAACGTTAATATTCCGGATGGTACAATCGCTATTGATGAATTAAATCAATATTGTATTGATTATGAAATGAATATTAAAAACGCAGGAGGATTAGATTTTCAATTATTAGGAATTGGCCGTACAGGTCACGTAGGTTTTAATGAACCGGGATCGCACATCAATTCAGGAACCAGAATCATTACACTGGATCACATTACAAGAGTAGATGCATCATCAGATTTTAATGGTATAGACAATGTTCCTAAAAGAGCTATTACCATGGGAGTATCTACCATTATGCGATCTAAAAGAATCGTATTGATGGCTTGGGGACAAAACAAAGCAGAGATTATAAAAAGAACCGTTCAGGGCGATATTAGTTCTGAAGTTCCGGCTACATTTCTTCAAAATCACCCTAATGCTACTTTCGTATTAGACCAATCAGCGGCCTCAGAATTAACACGTTTTAAAACACCTTGGCTAGTTGGAGAATGTATTTGGACACAAGAATTAAAAAGTAAAGCTATTGTTTGGTTGTGCCAAAAAACAAAACAATCTATTTTAAAACTTACAGACCGTGATTACAATAACAACGGTATGTCTGATCTTTTGGCATTAGAAGGTTCTGCTTATGATTTGAATATAAACATGTTCAATGTATTACAGCATACCATTACAGGTTGGCCGGGTGGAAAACCAAATACAGACGATTCACATCGTCCTGAAAGAGCCAATCCTGCTAAAAAACGAGTGATTCTGTTTAGTCCACATCCTGATGATGATGTGATTTCTATGGGAGGAACTTTTTCAAAATTGATAAAACAAGGTCATGATGTACATGTTGTATATCAAACCTCTGGAAATATAGCCGTTACAGATGATGAAGCATTAAAATTTGCTGAAGTTTGTAGTGATTTTGTGAGTGATGAAGGTGTAAAAATTAATTTTAAATCGGTTATCGACTTCCTGAACAGCAAATCAGAAAATCAAATCGATTCTTTAGAAGTTCGAAAATTAAAAGGACTTATAAGAAGAAGAGAATCCTATGCTGCAACAAGATACATTGGATTGAAAGATGAAAATACACATTTCTTAGATCTTCCATTTTATGAAACAGGACAAGTAAAGAAAAATCCTTTGGGTCCTGAAGATATTGCTATTGTCAAAGATATTATTGAGCAAATAAAACCACATCAGGTTTTTGCTGCCGGTGATCTTGCTGATCCGCATGGTACTCATGAAGTTTGTCTGAATGCTATTTTTGCAGCAATGGGCGAATTAAAATCGAAATCGTACATGGATGATTGTTGGCTATGGCTGTACCGCGGAGCTTGGCACGAATGGGATATTCATGAAATAGACATGGCCGTTCCGCTTTCTCCATCAGAAGTATTATTAAAACGTCATGCGATTTTATATCACCAGTCTCAAAAAGACAGAGTGATGTTTCAGGGAAATGATTCAAGAGAATTCTGGGTAAGAGCAGAAGACCGTAATAAAAATACAGCCATCTTATATGATGATTTAGGTTTGGCTGAATATGAAGCAATTGAAGCCTTTAAACGCTTTGATTATTAGCAGTTGTTTTTTTAAAAGATTCGGGTGAGAGCGAATCAACCTTACAAAATTCAGAATGATCTCTTACTGAGTAGCGAGGTTCAATACGAGCTTTCTGAATTTTGTTCTTATGTATTTATTAATGTTATCTCCAGATAACATCTTTCAAAAAAAATTAAATGAAATATATATTAGTTTTATTATTTACAGGTCTAATTGCTAGTGCTCAATCTCCTAAAGAGCAGCTAAATCTTATGCCCTGGCCTCAAAGTGTTGCTGTAAACGAAGGAAATTTTACTTTAAGCAAAAATTTTGAAGTAAATATCACCGGAAATCCAAACCCAAGAATTTTTGGCGGGGTTACTCGTTTCTTACGCCGCTTAGATGGTAGAACCGGTATTTTTTTCAAACAGGGATTTATTGCAAAATTGAATGAAGTTCCAAATGCTGAATTACAAATAAATTGTACCAAAAGCGGTAAAATTGGACTTTACGAAGACGAAAGTTATCATCTGGAAATAACAAAAAACAAAATTACATTAAACGCAACCAGCGATTTAGGTGCACTACACGGACTTGAAACGCTTTTGCAAATGTTACAAAATAACAGTACATCATTTTATTTCCCGGCTTCAAAAATAGCTGATTTTCCAAGATTTACCTGGAGAGGTTTAATGATTGACGCTGCAAGACATTTTCAGCCAATTGATGTTATCAAAAGAAATCTTGACGGATTGGCAGCGATGAAGATGAATGTTTTTCACTGGCATCTTGTTGATGATCAGGGATGGAGAATCGAAATGAAAAAACATCCGAAACTGATCGAATTAGCATCAGACGGAATGTATTATACACAAGAGGAAATAAAAAATATCGTAAAATATGCTGATGAGCGCGGTATTTTGATTGTTCCGGAAATAGATGTTCCAGGTCATGGATCAGCAATACTTACGGCATATCCTGAAATAGGAAGTAAGGTGATTACACTGACAGGAGGAACTTCGGAAAAAAATATTCAGGGAACCGCAATTGCGACCTATGGAATTGAAAGAAATGCAGGTATTTTTTCACCCACATTAGATCCTTCAAATCCTAAAACGTATCAATTATTAAGTGAATTATTTGATGAGGTGTGCCCATTATTTCCCGGGTCTTATTTTCATATCGGGGGAGATGAAAACGAAGGGAAAGATTGGGACGCAAATCCTAAAATTCAGGAATTTAAAAAGAAAAACAAGTTAGCAACCAATCATGAATTGCAAACTTACTTTACCATGCAGTTAATCCCGATGCTTAAGAAACACGGAAAGCAATTGATGGGATGGGAAGAAATTATGACCAAAAATATGTCTAAAGATGCCATCATTCATTCCTGGAGAGGGCCAAATGAAGGTGTTGTAGCAGGACAATCGTTGATAGATGCAGTAAAAAAAGGATATAAAACAGTATTGTCAAATGGATACTATATTGATTTGATGTATCCTATTGAAAGTCATTACCTAAATGACCCAATGCCAAAAGGAGCTAATTTATCAGCAGAAGAAAAAGCCAGAATACTAGGTGGGGAAGCACCAATGTGGACAGAACTTGCATCGCCGTTAACAATAGATTCAAGAATTTGGCCAAGAACAGCAGCCATTGCAGAGCGACTTTGGTCGGCAGAAAATATTACTGATGTTGCCAATATGCGCAAGCGTCTTGAAGTAGTTTCTTTTAGATTAGAAGAATTGGGATTAACACATATAAGTTATAAAGCTGTTATTCTTAGAAATGTAGCCAATAATCAAAATACAGCAGCATTGGAAGAATTTTCGAATGTGTGCGAACCATTAAAAGGATACACAAGAAACATTGGAGGAACAGAATATCAGATGTATTCTCCTTTGACACTTTTTGCTGATGCCTGTACGCCGGATGCAAAAGATTCTTTATTGTTTGATGAAGCAGTAAAACAATATTTAGCAAACAAATCAATTGAGAATAAGGCAAATGTAAGCCAGTTTTTAAACAAGTGGATTACTTTAAACAAGGATTTGATTGCATTAAGTACTAAGGCACCATTAGTACAATCTCTTTTGCCGTTAGCGAAAAAACTAAGTAATGCATCAGAACAAATATTGAATGTATTAGATAATAAATCGAATATAAAAACAAGTGAGTTAAAAGAGCTCGTAGAACAATGCAACACCAAAGTCCACGCTGATGTTGAATTGTCCGTATACGAAAGCTTAAAGAAATTAATATAAAGAATTTGGTTTGAATTAGTATTTATTGATTTTTAGTTACCATGATTATTGCAGAATTTGATTGTCTCTGCCAAATAAAGTTGGCAGAGATAATTATCATTTTTGAATAAAAACGGAGCTAAAAAATAAGAATATCAGATCAAAAAGAGAGAAGAAATAACAAAAAAAAATAACCAACAAATACCACATAAAATATTTAACAACACTTAAAACCAAATTAAGAGAATATCCAAAAACATGACAAAAAAGAAGTATTAAGATTGATGAATCAATTTCCCCAAATTTATCATTTTGTATTTAGAATTAATTTTTTAAAAAAGAATTACATATAAATATTATGCAGTACTATTTACTAATCCTTATGGTAGGAAATCGGTAGTAATATTTGTAGAAGTAATATGAATTGATTTCTATGAGTTGCAAATTTTTTGTTTGCCATTTATAGAAAAGCTGTTGTCGTAATTATCTACTGCTTTGCAGTAAGTATGCGCGATAATTGAAACATTCACTTTCTATTAACCAATAATTATTAATTATGAAACATTATTACAGATTACTCTTTTTGTTATTGTTTCCCTTACTTGCGTTAGCTCAACCGGCTCACGGAAAAAAAGTAGTAGGGTATTATGCGCAATGGTCTATTTATGCCCGGGATTATAATGTTCCGAAAATTGATGGAAATAAATTGACGCATTTGAATTATTCTTTTTATGGGACAACTTTTGATCCTGCCCATCCGGAGAATACAAAATTATTATGTTTGGATACCTATGCTGATTTTGAGCATATGGAAGGCGGAATTCCTTGGGATGCTCCGGTAAAAGGAAACTTTTATGACTTAATGAAGTTAAAAGAAAAGTATCCACATTTAAAAATTCTTATTTCAGTAGGAGGATGGACAAAAGGTCAGGATCTTTCTCCAATTGCAGCAAGTCCTGTTGCAAGAGCTGCTTTAGCTGCTGATATGGTAAACTTCATTACCAAATATCCTTTTATCGATGGATTTGATATCGATTGGGAATATCCGCTATCAGGAGGAACAGACGGTACTGAAATCGTAAACGGATCTCCGGTTCCTCCACAAAAATACAGTCCGGATGACAATAAAAACCTAGTTTATTTATTAAAAGCGATGCGTCAGGCAATGCCGAACAAATTGGTTACTATTGCAGCGGGAAATAACGTTAGAAAAGTTAAAGACCAATATCTGGGACCAAATAACAGATCGCAATACGGAATGTCAGAGGATATTTCGACTTATTGCGATTACATTACCTATTTTGGGTATGATCTTGGAGGAAACTGGTACGATAAAACATGCTACAACGCGCCACTTTATGCAAGCGGAAATACCAATGACCCGCTTTACGGAGCAACACAATCAGAATCACTGGACGAATTGACGAGTCAGTTTTTGAATGTAGTTGGAATTCCTGCAAACAAACTAATAATGGGATTACCTTTCTACGGAAAGAAATTCGATAATGTCGCCAACAACGGCACAAACCCTAATTTTCCAGGATTATTTGTAGCAGCACCAAGATATGTAGTTCCGGGTTGTACCAATCCACAAAATCCAATCGGAACGTGGGACGGTTCAGGCGCTTGCGAACGTTCCGGAAGTATCGAAATTTGCGATTTAGTAGGGAATCCGGTAACAAATTCTCATGCTTATCTAGATCCCAATACCATGTTGGTAACTTCAACAGCTGCATCTGCAGGATGGGCAAGATATTTTGATAACACCACAAAAGTTCCTTATTTGTACAATTCAACCTTAAAGCAGTTTATCAGCTATGAAGATAAACAATCCATAGATTTAAAAGTACAATACATCAAATCCAAAAATCTTGGTGGAGGTATGATCTGGGAACTTTCTCAGGATACAAGAGGTTCAGTTGCAAATGCATTACTAAATCAAGTAGATACATCTTTTGGAAGCATTGCTCCGGGAACAGTAAGTATTGCAGGATCAGTAAAAAACGGAACCACTTTAGTTACAGACGTAACAGTAGAATTGCGTAATGCAGCCAATGTAGTATTGCAAACAGTAGTTTCTACATCCGGAAATTATACATTCAACAATTTAACAGCTGGACAAAATTATAAGTTAACCGCATTAAAAGCGACCTATACATTTACTCCAGTAAATTTAACCAATGTTACAACCAATCAAACAGGTGTTGTAATTTTAGGAACTCAGCCAACATACACTGTTAGCGGAACAGTTCTAAACGGATCAACAGCAGTTTCCGGCGTTACAGTTTCCGCAACATCAGGGGCAACAGTTCTAACAGCCGTTTCTAATGCTAGTGGAGCTTACAGTGTAGCAGGTCTGACAGCAGGTATTAATTTTACAGTTACAGCTGCAAAAACAGGATTCTCTTACACGCCGGCTTCGACAGTGTACAATGCAATCGATGCGAACAAAACATTGAATTTCACACAAGGTGCTCCAGTAGTTAATTATACCATTAGCGGAACAGTTTTGAACAATGCAACTGCAGTTTCAGGTGTTGTGGTAACAGCTTCTTCAACAGGAGGTAATTTTACAGGAACAACAAACGCTAGCGGAGCATATACAATCAGTGTACCTTCTGGCGGAAACTATACCGTAACGGCTGCTTTGACAGGACAGACGTTTACACCAGCTTCAACTGTCTATACCAATTTAGTTGCCAATAAAACATTAAACTTTACTCAGGATACTGTTGTAATTGGAACTTATAAAATTAGCGGAACCGTTAAAAACGGATCTAATCCTGTAGCTGGAGCTAAAGTAGAACTGGTTTTACCTTGGACAGATAACACACACAATTGGAAAAGTGTTTTGGCAACAACAGACGCACAAGGAAAATACAGTTTCGATAACTCCGTTGTAGCAGGTTACAATCAGGTTTTAAGTTTAAAATTGAATTCATGGGAAAATGGGGAAGTAGCTTATTACCCAAATAATCTGGCCAACTTTGCAGTTCCTGCAAACCCAACGGTTTATAATTTTAATACAACATCTACAGCAAGACTTGCAGCAAGCACAAATCTAATCAGCGGAACCGTTAAAAACGGATCGAATCCTGTATCTGGAGCAAAAGTAGAATTGGTTTTACCTTGGACAGATAATACACACAACTGGAAAAGCGTTCTTGCAACAACAGATGCACAAGGAAATTACAGTTTCGATAATTCAGTAGTGACTGGTTATACACAAGTTTTAAGTTTGAAATTGAATTCATGGCAAAATGGCGAAACAGCTTATTATCCAAATAACCTGGCCAACTTTGCAGTACCAACATCACCGCAGGTTTATAACTTCAATACAAACACCGTTTCACCGCCTCAGGTTACTATTACAAGTCCATCATTGGCAACTGTAGCCATTGCTCCGGGAACAGCCATTCAGCTTAAAGCAACGGCAAGTGCAGACGCTAGCTTAACGATTTCATCAGTTGTATTCAACATCAACGGACAAAATATCACAGCAGCACTTTCAGGATCAGAATATGTAGCAAACTGGACTCCGGTTGTAGCAGATTTCAACAAAAATTACACGTTGAAAGCAACTGTAACAGCTTCAAACGGTATAACTGCCGAAAATACAAAAGCGTTCTATTTACAATGTTCAGGAGCAACATGCCCTAATTCATTGCCGGTAATTGCATGGGTTACACCAGCAACAACGTCAATTAATCAGCCAGCAGGATTTCAGGCTGTTCCCGTTAGTGTAAACGTTACAGATTCAGACGGTACTATTTCAACCGTTTCAATCAGCATCGACGGAACTTCTTTTACTATGACAAAAGGAACCGGAAGCGCTTACAATTATACTTTTACTCCAAATGCCTATAAAGGGTATGCAATTGTAGTAACGGCGACAGATAACGCAGGTGGAGTAAAAACTTTCAACCAATCGTTAACTATCACGAATTCGACATCAACATTTAATCCGTTGCCAGCCAAAGTAATTGTAGGTTACGCACACGGATGGGACAATGCCAGCGCACCATTTTTATACTTTAATCAATTAGGAGATAAAAAATTCAATGTAGTTGTATATTCTTTCATCGAAACTCAAAACAGAGACGGTTACACACCAATTTTGGTAGTAAACGAGCCAAGATATATGACAAACGGAGTCTTTAATCCTCAATTACTTAAAAATGATATTAAGTTTTTAAGAGACAAAGGTATTCCTGTAATCGTATCTATTGGAGGACAAAATGGTCACGTAGAACTACAAACTGTAGCACAAAAGAACATTTTTGTAAACGGATTAAAAGCCATTGTAGATCAGTATAGTTTTGATGGAGTAGATATTGATTTCGAAGGAGGATCAATGAATTTTGGTGCAGGAGCCTTAAAAGATTTCTCTTATTCAGCAATTTCAGCCTATCCAAAACTAAAAAATATTGTAGATGCCTTCAAAGAACTAAAAGCAAGCTACGGAAGCGGATTCATCCTTACTTCAGCACCAGAAACATTCTATGTTCAAGTAGGATATTCAGTATACTCAGACGGAGCAGGTTCGTTCCTTCCTGTAATTCACAATTTACGTAATGAGTTAGACCTTCTAATGGTACAATTGTACAACACAGGATCCGTTCTTGGATTAGATAATGCAGCTTATTCTCAGGCAACACCAGACTTTTTAGTTTCCATGTCAGACATATTAATGAAAGGATTTAACGTTGCTTCAACAGGATTTTATTTCCCGCCATTGCCACAATCAAAAATTGTGATCGCTATTCCGGCTTGTGCAGGAGCAGCTCCGGCAGGAGGATATTTAACTCCCGAAAAAGGAATTCAGGCATTCAACTATTTAAGATTCGGAACCACTTTCTCAGGAAGAGCGTACACTTTAAAAGGCGGACCTTATCCAAACATGAGAGGAGTTATGACATGGTCAATCAACTGGGATGCAGCATGCGGAACAGGTTACCAATTCTCGAATGCTTATGCAGCTTATTTTGCTTCACAATCAGCAAAAATGCTCGCACTTGATAAGATCGAAGCAAAGGGAACTACTTTAGTTTACTTTGACAACAATACTTTAAAAGTAACAAGTGATACTGATGAAGTTGCTCAGGTAGATGTTTTCAACACCATTGGGCAATCATTAGTAAACCACAGAAACATTCAAAACAATAAAGAAATCCAGCTTCAAAACCAAAACTTCTCAACAAAACAATTGTTTGTTGTCATAGTTACAGACAAAGCCGGAAACAGAAAATCATACAAAGTAACCAACTTCTTTTAATGGAGTTATGATGAATAAAGAAAACTGAAATAAAAAAATGAGACGGTTAAAATTGAGTTTGGTTATTTAATTTTTTAATCTGATTTTTATTTCTAAAATGCGCCAAATTCAGCTGATTTGTTATTTGGTTTTCAGTTGAAGGAAGCGCATTATAAGCCTGGCAATTTTTATTGCCAGGTTTTTTGTTTTTATAAAATGATGTATTGTTTTTAGGAGCTATTTCCTGCTATCCGCTTGTATCTTTTCCTTGCTAAAGAAGCAAGAAAAAGGATACCACTTCTATCAGGGCTAGGGAACTTGTTTTCATAAAGAAATTAATAAGTTTCATTTAATTCGATATAAGAAGCATTCAGTAAGCCAGTAGAAAAAATCCGTACAAATCCGTGTTTTAGCAAAGCGAATCAGCCCCATCAGCGTACCCTTTCCCTACAATTATACCCTAATTTTTAAACTATTTTAAGTACTTTTGAATTTCAGCAATCGTATTAAAAATATCATGCAAAAATCAATTATAATAATAGCATTTATAATCTTCACCTCAGGTTTCGCACAATCCAACAAAGAAACCCTGGAAGTTAATCCCAATCAAATTCAAAAATCATATACCGATTGGTCTGCATATCAAAGCAAAAACATAATGCTTTCAGTAGATTTTACAGCATTAGATGTTAACTCAAAAGAAATTACCAAAGAATCATTTCTGGATCAGTTAGCAAACGGAAACTTCATTCCAATTCGATTAAAATCTGCTCCAGCAATTTACACATATAAGTTATTCAAAATTCTGCCCAAATCAGACACCAGTATAAAAGCAAGCATGAATCAGATTGCTTTCGACGCTTATAAAAACTATAAGATGGAAGGAAGTTTATTTCCAAAATTCTCATTTAAAGATTTAAACGATAATCTGATTTCTAACGAAACCATGAAAGGAAAAATCATCGTTATAAAATGCTGGTACATTCACTGCGCACCTTGCATAAGAGAATTTCCTCAGGTAAACAAGCTGGCAGAAGAATACAAAGACCGAAAAGACATTGTTTTTATAAGCCTTGCCGAAGATGCTCCGGATAAATTAAAAATATTCTTAGCAAAGAAACCTTTAAAATACGCCGTAGTTCCAAACATGAAAGAATATATGAATCAAGCCTTAGAACTTAATTCATTCCCAACACATTTTATTCTTAATAAAGAAGGCAAAATCGCAAAAGTACTATCTAATTTCGAAAGTTTAGAAGTCGCCTTAGCAAAAGAAAGCAGGTTGTAAGTGGTAAGATGTAATAAGTTAATATGTAAAAAGGTAAAAGTAAGAAGTTAAATATTACTGAAGAGAATAAGACATTATACCTCTTACATTGAAAAAAAAATCCACACATTACTAATTTTCTTTGCGTCTCTGTGTCTTTGCGTGAAAGCATTCTTAATAAAGAAGGCAAAATTGCAAAAGTATGATTCAATTTCGAAAGTTTAGAAGTCGCTTTAGCGAAAGAAAGCAGGTTGTAAGTGGTAAGATGTAATAAGTTAAGATGTAATAAGTTAAGATGTAAAAAGGTCAAAGTCAGAAGTTAAATATTACTGAAGAGAATAAGACATTATACCTCTTGCATTGAAAAAAAATCCACACATTACTAATTTTCTTTGCGTCTTTGCGTCTTTGCGTGAAAACATTCTTAATAAAGAAGGCAAAATCGCAAAAGTACTATCTAATTTCGAAAGTTTAGAAGTCGCCTTAGCAAAAGAAAGCAGGTTGTAAGTGGTAAGATGTAAAAAGTAAGATGTAAAAAGTGAATTGTAAAAGGTGAGATGTAAATTAATTTTCTTTGCGCCTCCGCGTCTTTGCGTGAAAAATCTTGCTGGTACAAAAACTTAGCGACTTTACACCTTTGCAACTCTGAACCTTTTTCCGTACTTTTGCACAAAATTAATTAAAAAGACATTCATGTTAACAGTCAATAATTTATCAGTTCAATTTGGCAAACGTATTTTGTTCGACGAAGTAAATACAACTTTCACACACGGAAATATTTACGGAGTTATTGGAGCCAATGGTGCTGGAAAATCAACTTTTCTAAAAATCATTTCAGGAGACATCGATCCAACTTCTGGTCACATTCATTTAGAACCGGGAAAACGTATGTCGGTTTTAAACCAAAATCACAACATGTTCGATGAGCATACTGTTTTGGAAACCGTTTTGATGGGAAATAAAGTTTTGTACGCTGTTAAAAAAGAAATGGATGAACTTTATTTAGACTATAACGATAAAAACGCAGACAGAATTGGAGAACTTCAGGTTCAGTTCGAAGAAATGAACGGATGGAATGCAGATTCAGACGCCGCTTCGATGTTGTCTAACTTAGGAATTACAGAAGAACATCATTATACATTAATGGGCGATTTAGAGGGAAAAATCAAAGTTCGTGTGCTTTTGGCGCAGGCTTTATTTGGAAATCCTGATTTGCTTATTATGGATGAGCCTACCAACGACCTGGATTTTGAAACCATCGCTTGGTTAGAGAACTTCTTAGCCAATTATGAAAACACTGTAATTGTAGTATCACACGACCGTCACTTTTTAGATTCGGTTTGTACACATATTTCAGATATCGATTTTGGAAAAATAAACCATTATTCAGGAAACTATACGTTCTGGTACGAGTCTAGCCAATTAGCGGCAAAACAACGTGCACAACAGAATAAAAAAGCAGAAGAAAAGAAACAGGAATTAGAAGAATTTATTCGTCGTTTTAGCGCCAACGTTGCAAAATCAAAACAAGCAACGTCTCGTAAAAAAATGATCTCTAAATTGAATATTTCAGATATCAAACCTTCAAGCCGTCGTTATCCTGCCATTATTTTCGATCAGGATCGTGAAGCAGGAGATCAAATTTTGAATGTAGAAAATTTAGAAGCTTCTGTAGATGGAGATCTATTATTTAAAGGTGTAAACCTGAATATGGCAAAAGGTGATAAAATCGTTCTTTTCTCAAAAGATTCACGTGCTACAACAGCTTTCTACGAAATCTTAAACAGTCAGCAAACTGCAGATGCAGGAACTTTCGACTGGGGAATTACAACGAATCAGGCATATTTACCAGCAGAAAACCATTCTTTCTTTGAAAACGATTTAACATTAGTAGATTGGTTACGTCAATACGCTAAAACAGAAGAAGAGCGTGATGAGGTATTTATTAGAGGATTCTTAGGGAAAATGATTTTCTCAGGAGAAGAAGCACTAAAAACAAGCCGTGTATTATCAGGAGGAGAAAAAGTACGTTGTATGTTATCAAGAATGATGATGGAGCGTGCAAATATCCTAATGCTGGACGAACCAACGAATCACTTAGATTTGGAGTCGATTACAGCATTCAACAACTCATTAAAAAACTTCAAAGGTTCCGTAATTTTTACAACACATGACCACGAGTTTGCACAAACAGTTGGTAACAGAGTAGTAGAGCTTACACCAAACGGAGCAATCGACCGTTACATGACGTTTGATGAATATCTTGATGATGAAAAAATTCAGGAATTAAGAACAAAAATGTATGCTAAATAGTATATTTTTTAGATAAAAAAGAATCCCGATAGCTTCAAATGTTATCGGGATTTTTTATGTCTTTTATTTTCTGAAAAATTTAGCGAAGATCCAGATAATGATTGCGATTACAAAAACCACTAAAAAAATTCCAACACCCATTCCGGCTTGAAAAATATCTCCTACTAACTCGCAGCTTGTAAATGAAAATAGTATAACGAATACCATTAACAAACGTGTAATGTTCTTTTGCATGATTTTGCTGTTTTAATTGTTTTAAAAAGAATTTTGTATTCTAATTATCTTAGTATAAAATTACTTTAAACAGCAAAAAAGAGTTTTATATAATTTGGTCGAAAAGTTCTATGATTTAGATTATTTGCAGTTTATATGTTTTTTGTGAAGGTCTTTAATAAAAGTATTACGATCAAAGCGCTTTACAAATTCTGATTTCTCGCCTTTCTTTAATTCTTTAATCAGTTTTTCTTTTTTGTTTTCAATTTGCTTATTTGTCATTTTTATAACATTTCAATTAACTGAATTTTATTACCACAAGTATCGTCTAGGATAGCAATTTTTACATTCCCCATTGCAGTGGGTTGCATACTGAATGAAACACCAAGAGCCATTAAACGATCGTATTCTCCCTGAAGATCTTCTACATTAAATTGCGTGTATGGAATTCCAGCATCAAAAAGTGCACTTTGATAAATTTTAGAAGGCTCAAAATGATTAGGTGATGGTTCTAATAAAATTTCAACGCCATTAAGTTCATCTTTAGAAACTACTGTTAACCATCTATTATTTTCACCTAAAGGCACATCATGCTTTTTTATAAAACCCAATTTCTCCGTATAAAACTGTAATGCCTTTTCTTGATCAAGAACTGGAATTGATGTGATTTTTGCTTTCATTACTTTTAATTTTTTGTCTTTGACTTATCCTTTGTCGAAAAGAAATGATAATGTTAATTAGTCATAATTATTTGAAAATTATTTTTCTAAAAAAAAAACACAAATTAGTAAGTTTATTGAATTACGATGTTTGAAATAATAAATTGATTTTATATTTTAAAAATAAAAACATTTAATAAAATAATTGTAATATTTTAAAATTATTATTGATTTAGGTTTGTTTGTAGGGTCTCTTTCATATTAAGATAAAGTGTTAATGGAGAAATATTGTCATAAATTAGTTTTGAAATAATTCCACCACCTAAAATCATAGAATTTCCTGTTTCTATATCTGTTAATTCAAAAGCTTGATTTTTTATTTCAAAAATATTTTTTGAATTTACTTTGTCTATTTCTTTTAATTTCATGGTCTCCTTTCTGCTCAAAACCTTTGTTTTTACCTTAAAAAAATGTTCGAAATCATTGAAGAATTTATCTAAATCAAAACCTAATATGATTCTTATATCATCAAATAATAAATCACTAATAACTTCGGGAGGGAAAGGTTTAGCAAATAATGGTTCTGATAGGTTTTTTTGAATTGAAGAGAAATCTATTATTACTTTAAATTTACACTCGTTTAAAAGAGAAGGTATAGCGACGGTAGATAATATATAAGCTTCCGGTTTATATACACCTATATGAATTATTCCACCACTGTCAATATCGTAAGCCCAGTTTTGATCTTTCAATTTAGAAAATGTTTCAGCAATTTTATTTGAGTATGTTTCTGTAATGTGTTTTGGATTCAATATTTTAATTTCTTTCCCAGTCTTTACATCTGTTCCTTTATCTTTATTTAGCACTTCAACTGTTTGAATCATTCTTATTTCTTGTCTTATCATTCTAAAAAATTGTTCAAGCATTTTAGGATTAAGATTTCCTCCAATTTCTTTAATTTTTTCTTCAACTTTACCTGCAGCGAAAAGATCTTTCTTAAGTTTAATTAATTCATCATTAATTTTTCCTTCTTTTAATTCAAGAATTCCAAGTTGATTATCTTTTAAGACAATTAAATCACTAATTTGGATGAAATTTGTTATGTCAGTAATTAAAGCAAAGTCATCAGGATTTTTATTAATTACAGAGGCTATTTCCAATGCATGCTTAATATTTGATTCGTCTAATGTCTTTTGGCTTTCATTTATGTAAAAACGTCTAATTCTATATACTTGTGCCCCAAAAAGTTGCCAAGCAATGCCATCGCCAATATGGAATAAAATTTTTAATCGATTTTCAATTTCATTTATTTGATTTCTGTGATCTTTTTCAGATGTTTTATCTTTAGTAATGCGAGCTTGTTTTAATTTCGCCTTATTTTCTATTAATACTTTTTGGTAATTTGAAATTTCTTCAACTAATTTTAATTGAGCACCTTTAAAACCATCATGTACAAAATGTTTGAATTTTGATCTCAATTTTTCATTCCATTTTCTTATATCTGGATTCTTAGTGATTTCACTTCTTAATTTATTTATAGCATTTGAAAACGCTAAATCTGAAATTTCTCTTACTGTAATTTTAAATTTTTCTTTTGATTGCATATTTTAAATTTAGATTAAGAATAGCTACTAATTTAAATATAATTTTAAAATAAAATTTATAGGTAGGAAATTATATTTTTGTAATTAATAAGGACAAGTGTTTTGATTCAAATTCTTTTACAAATCAAAAAAAATATTTCCCCACTCAACACCCCAACAAATAAATTCTGATTTTGTATATTTGCCCAACCAAACATTACACTTAATTATGAGCCAAAAAGTATTACTTAATTCAAAAGAAGTTACTATCATACTCCATCGTTTGGCTTGTCAGTTAATCGAAAAACACTTAGATTTCTCCGATACTATTTTAGTAGGTATACAGCCGAGAGGTGTTTTCTTAGCTGAACGTTTAAAACAAATACTAGAAAGCGAATACAAAACTCCTGAAATCCCGTTAGGATATCTGGACATCACTTTTTTTAGAGATGACTTTCGCCGTACTGATAAACCGCTGGAAGCCAATAAAACACAAATCAATTTTATAGTCGAAAACAAAAAAGTCATTTTTATAGATGATGTATTGTTTACAGGACGAAGCATTCGTTCTGCTTTGACCGCAATTCAGTCTTTTGGGCGACCATCAGAGATAGAATTGTTAGTGTTAATCGACAGACGTTTCAGCCGTAATTTGCCAATTCAACCCGATTATCGTGGTCGTCAGGTAGATGCAATCAACGGTGAAAAAGTAAAAGTAAGCTGGAAAGAAAATGAAGGCGAAGATGTCGTTCATTTAATAACGAATTAGGTGGAATCGTTAAATTTGTTGAATCGTTAAGTCGTTTAACTGTTTAATCGAAGAAACAAACGATTAAATAATCAAACAATCAACGATTAAACAGACTTAATCATTAAGCTAATAAACTATTAAACAAATAAACAGTTAAACGAATAAACATAAAAATGACAGAGAACGAAGAATTTATTTATGAATCAATTTTTAACCAGGTTAGAATGGGATTTTTGTCTCTTGATGAGATTCAGGAAAACATACTGGAAGAAATTGAAGACAACGAATTTGAAGATGAAATCTCTGAAGAATGGGCTTTTGATAAAATAAGAGAAGAAAACCAAAAGTTACTTTCAGAAAGTAAACAATGGAAAAGCCCGACAGATACAGAAAAATTAATAAAAGCGTTTGATGAATTAGCGGATAAAAATATAATTGCACTTCACAATGCAGGTTACACCACATCAGATGGCGAATACGAAGTGGTTGAGGTAGAAAGAGATCTAAGAGAGAATGAAGTAGAATCTGATGGATATTGCTTTTACCATGAACAAGATTTAGCACGAGCTATCGCTTTAGAAGATTCGAGTTTGTTTATCGCTTTTCAGAAAGTAGATAATACTGATGACGCAACAACAATAGAAGTAGGGAAAGTAGTTGCTGAGGTTTTAATAAACAACGATTTTAGAATAAAATGGGATGGTTCAGCTAGAACTAAAATCGAAATTCCAGGTTTCAGATGGCAGAAGATTTTTGATGAAGATGCAAGAGATCTCCAAGATTACAGTGAAGTTGTAGACAGAATGCTTCAATAAAATAGTTGCTCTTTGCAGCAGCATTGAAAGACTGAGTATGTCAGGAATTCAAGAATTTGACAAATAAATATTAAAGAAATAAAAATGAAAGAATTAAGCGTAAATCATTTATTAGGAATAAAATACATCAATGAGAATGATATTAACCTGATTTTTGAAACTGCCGATCATTTTAAAGAAGTCATTAACAGGCCCATTAAAAAAGTTCCTTCATTACGAGATATCACCATTGCTAATATTTTCTTCGAAAACAGTACCAGAACAAAACTTTCATTCGAGTTAGCACAAAAACGATTATCGGCAGATGTTATTAGCTTTTCAGCAGCGCAGTCATCTGTTAAAAAAGGAGAAACCCTGATTGATACTGTAAATAATATCCTTTCCATGAAAGTAGACATGGTAGTAATGCGCCACTCCAATCCCGGAGCGGCTTATTTTTTATCCAAAAATGTCAAAGCAAGTATCGTTAATGCCGGAGACGGAGCACACGAACATCCAACTCAGGCTTTATTAGACAGCTATTCGATTAGAGAAAAATTAGGAGATGTAGCTGGTAAAAAAGTAGTTATTGTAGGTGATATTTTGCATTCGAGAGTAGCTTTGTCAAACATATATGCTTTGCAAATGCAAGGCGCCGAAGTAAAAGTATGCGGACCAAAAACATTGATTCCAAGATATATTGAATCGCTTGGTGTAACGGTTGAACCAAATTTGCGTAAAGCCTTAGAATGGTGTGATGTTGCGAATATGCTTCGTGTTCAGAACGAACGTATGGATGTGAATTTTTTTCCGTCAACACGTGAATACGCACAACAATACGGAGTAGACAAGCCACTTTTAGATTCTCTTGGAAAAGAAATTGTGATCATGCACCCGGGACCAATTAACAGAGGAGTAGAAATAACTTCAGAAGTTGCAGATTCAGATCATTCCGTGATTTTGAATCAGGTAGAAAACGGAGTAGCAATCAGAATGGCGGTTATCTATCTATTGGCTTCTAAAATTCAATAGTTCTAATTTTGTTTCAAGTTTCAAGTTTCACGTTTCGTTACTAAGTCTTTCAAAACTTGAAACATTAAACTTGAAACGTGAAACAAAAAAACTAAAAATAAAAAAACTTTGTACCTTCGCTTTGGAGATATAGAATTTTAAGAGCAAATATTATAAGATGAAAGTAGATCAAAAAGGACATACAGTTACAATAAAGAACACTCAGGGAGATTTTAATTCATTTCTTGAAAATGTAACGCAACAATATAAAACCTTTGAAAAACAAAACATTATAATCGATTTATTAGCTGATTCTAACTTGACTGACAAGGATTTGAAACTTTTTTTACCCCTTGCAAAACAGCATAAAAAAGCTAAAAAATCATTCGTAATTGTTGTTGATGATTTTGATTTTAACGCTGTTTCAGATAAATTGACTGTAGTTCCGTCTCTTCTGGAGGCACATGACATTATCGAAATGGAAGAAATTGAAAGAGACCTTGGATTTTAGATTTTAGAATTCAGATTTTAGATCTTAGATTTTTTATTGCTGAGTAAATTTAAAATTTTAGAATTGCAATAATCTAAAATCTACATTCTAAAATCTAAAATTGAAAAAAAACTCGTTTAATCAGTTTTAATTTTAGGTCTGCATTAATCTAAAATCAACAATCTAAAATCTAAAATGAGACTAACAATACTCGGCTGTTATGCCGCAACCCCAAGAACAATTACAAATCCTACTGCACAGGTTCTAGAAATTAAAAACAGATTATTTTTAATTGATTGTGGAGAAGGTACACAAGTACAATTGCGTAAAAACAAGATTAAATTCTCAAAAATTAATCACATTTTTATTTCACATTTACATGGAGATCATTTCTTTGGTCTAATTGGAACCATATCCACTTTTGCACTTTTAGGACGCACTACAGACTTACATATATATGGTCCAAAAGGAGTAAAAGAAATTATAACGTTACAATTAAAATTATCAAATTCCTGGACTACTTATGATTTGTTCTTTCACGAACTAGAATCGAAGGAAAGTGAAGTGATTTTTGAGGATAGTAAAGTAATTGTAAAAACGATTCCGCTTAAACATCGCGTTTATACTAACGGATTTTTGTTTCAGGAAAAAGCAGGCGAGCGAAAATTAAATGTCGATGCCGTTCAGCAATACGATATTCATACCGCTTACTATCAAAAGATAAAAAATGGCGGAGATGTAACACTTGATGACGGAACAGTAGTGGCGAATAAAGAATTGTCTTTTGATCCAATTCCAGCTTTGAGTTACGCATTTTGTTCCGATACCGTTTACAATGAAGATATAATTCCGATTATACAAGATGTAGATATTTTATATCACGAATCAACCTTTTTAGAGTCAGAAGCCGCTTTAGCACAAAAGACATTGCATTCAACAGCAATAGAAGCCGCAAAAATCGCATTAAAAGCAAACGCCAAACAACTTGTTTTAGGACATTACTCTACACGATACGACGGAATTGAACGTTTTAAGCAAGAAGCGCAAACCATTTTCCCAAATGTATTATTAGGAGATGATGGCGTGAGTTTTGAGTTTCTTTAAAGTCATAAAGTCAAAAGTCTGAAAGATTAGAGCGCAAAGAGATTAAAAAATCTAAAATCTAAAGTCTGTAATCTAAAATTTAAAAGTCATAAAGTTTAGAGCGCAAAGAGATTAAAAAAATCTAAAATCTAAAGTCTGCAATCTAAAATTTAAAAGTCATAAAGATTAGAGCACAAAGAGATTAAAAAAATCTAAAATCTAAAGTCTGCAATCTAAAATTTAAAAGACTGAAAAATTAGATAACAAAGAAATTAGAGCGCAAAGAGATTAAAAAAAAATCTAAAATCTAAAGTCTACAATCTAAAATTCTAAGAAGTCTAACAATCCAAAAATCTAATAAATATGAATGATTTAAGTAATTATAGAAAATCTTACGAAAAAAGTGAGTTATTAGAAACTAATATTCCTGAAGATCCAATAAATCTATTCAACAGATGGTTTCATGAAGTAGAAAATTTTGGAGGAAGCGGAGAAGTAAATGCCATGACCGTTTCAACCATTGGATTAGATGGGTTTCCAAAATCCAGAGTAGTTTTATTGAAGAAATTTTCTGAAGAAGGTTTTATATTCTATACCAACTACAATTCAGAAAAAGGAAAAGCAATTACAGCCAATCCACATGTTTGTTTGTCATTCTTCTGGCAGGAAATGGAACGTCAGGTTATTATAAAAGGAATAGCAGTAAAAACATCAGAGAATATATCCGACGGTTATTTTGATTCCCGTCCTGACGGAAGTAAGCTGGGAGCTATTGTTTCCAATCAAAGCGAAGTCATTCCGTCCAGAACTTTTTTAGAAGAAAACTTAAAAAAGCTTGAAACAGCATACGAAGGTAAATCAATTCCGCGACCTGATAATTGGGGTGGTTTTATAGTAGCACCATTAGAAGTTGAATTTTGGCAAGGCAGACCAAACAGACTTCACGACAGAATACGCTATCAGAGTCAGTCTGATTTTACATGGAAGATAGAGCGATTATCTTCTTAATTGTAAGAAAAATTATTCATTTGTTAAAATTTATATGTATTTCATCGATAAAATTTGTGTTTTAACGATTTAGTAAATATATTTGATCCCAGAATTAGAAAGGTTATTAAAGATATTTTAAAGATTTTGCCCCACAATCTACTTTAGAATTTAACTATTGTTGTTATGAAAAAGATGATGTACATGTTCGGGTTTATTGTAATCTCGATTACAATAAACTCATGTTCATCGGATAATGCCGAGGAAAATGGAAAAACTACTCCGCCAATTGAAGAAGTAGGTTATACGTATAGCGATTCAGAGTTAGAAACGATGAAGGTGATCAATGAATATCGCGTAAGTGTTGGTTTGAATGCCTTGATTGCAAGTTCAGTTATATCTGTCGAATGCCAGAATCATAATAAATATATGATCGCCAATACAGTTGTTAATCATAATGATTTTGACGTTCGCACTAAAAATATTGTAAAAGCCTTAAAAGCTAAAAGTGTTGCAGAAAATGTAGCGTACAATTATAAAGAAGGTGAAGGCGTTTTAAAAGCCTGGCTTGAAAGTCCTGGACATAAAGAAAATTTAGATGGAGATTATACCCATTTTGGATTGTCGGTAACGACGGATAGTGCCGGAAAAAAATACTATACAAACATCTTTGCAAAGATTTAAAAATACATTGAACTGGTTTTTTTAGTTAGTCGCTGTAGCTCTCTGAGTTACAGTGATTTTTTTTTATAATAAAAGCTCGTTTTTAAATGTTAACAGAATTAAAAAATAGAAGGCTATTAAAATAAGGATCAATACAAAAACC